>NZ_CP080627.1:2514971-3772457 GCF_025917315.1 Halomonas qaidamensis
CTACTGGCTCTTTAGGATAGCTGACTTCCACCAGATACGGCGGCTCTTTAGACAGCCAACGCTGAATTTTAAAACGCTTAACCCCTTGCGCGATAAACTGGATTTGTTGGTCTTCGCTTTGGAGTTTATGCACTTTAACTGCTGTGCCAATCTCGGGAAAATCATCATGATTTAGAGAATCAACGCCCTGCTCGCCAACAAAGGCAACACCAATGGTGTGATGCGGTGTATTTCCCACACGGCGCATCGTTTCTTCCCAGCGTTCGCGGTTGATGACCAGCGGCTGTACCTGAGCAGGGAAAAATGGTCGATTATGAATCGGCAACAGATAGATACGCTCTGGAAGCATATCGCTGGCGGGTACTAGCGAATTAACTTTCTCACCGTCTGAACGATGGTCTTCACTACCATCATTAGTACGCGGATCATCAGTACGCGGATCGTCAGTACGTGGTTCTTCACCGTGCTCTTGATGCGCGTCAGATTCTTCATCCGTCAGCCAATCTAAGTGCTCGTGATCGCGGTCGTAATCCTGGTCGCTCATGCGCCTCTCCCATAACAATAGCTAGCGGATCAGTCCGCTTAATAATGTTTAAGGGATGTGGGCACACAGTAGAAACTTCAACCCTTAACACCATTAGAGAGGGCTGATAGAGAGGGCTGATACAAAGCTATAAAGCAAAGAGACTGGAGACTTATTGAGGCCAAAGCTGAGGCATAGGACGCCCATTAACACGCCATTCACCACGAATCACGTCAAACTCCAATTCTCGCGTGCCTAAGGGTAGCCCTAGCCAAAGAGCTGCCACGGTAGGTGCATCGTACCAGGTGAAATCACCATCAACACGATCTAGCCAGCGGGCACGCTCTTCTGGTGTAGTCAACTCTGTTATAGTCAGCTCATCAAGCCGACGCGCATCAAAAAAGAGTGCGCCATCCGCATTAACAGTGATGCCCAGGAGTGGGCTCTCGATCGCCACTGTTGTAATGTCTAAGCGAGGTGAATCACGTAACACCCCCATCAAACTAGGGGCCAAACGAACCAATAACCCTTCCGCCATGGGAAGACTGGCATCACCCCACGCGGCTTCCTGGCGCAGTCTTAAGATCGTTTCGCGCACGGCATCTGCATTTAAACGTGAAAGTTCCGCGTCTATTCGGCCACTTAATAACGGCGTATCAGGAGCCTCGCTAGGAACGCTAACTTCGCCAATGATTAGCTCGCCATTGAGACGAAGCTCTTGTTCATCGAGCACCATGTGGCTGTGAACATCGAGTGGCGAAAGGTGAATATCATAAGCAGGATAGTGAAGCGATAACGACTCAACATGCAGGTGGTCGCGTTGAGCAAAATGATAGGCATCGTCAATATAGGTATAACGGCTTTCAAGGGAGGAAGGCCCCATCGTCAGCTGAGCAGGGCCATCGGTTAACGTGAGCTGATCAAGCAGCGCGCGCAACCGCCAATCACCAAATACGCCCTCCAGACGCATTCTGGCTCCACGAACCGATAATTCACGGCCGTTTTGTTGAATCACAAAGGGAGCCAGCGCTAAACGCAGTTCGCTATGGCCGCTTACCGTGTGGTAGCGCCCTTGCCAACGTGGAATGGACGGTGCAGAGACTTCGCCCACGGCTTTTTGCAAAACGCTGTCTAAACGGGGCAGAAGCGTTCCTTCAACATCAGTACTTAATGCGCCATGACGCGCACGGTAAGTGAGTTCTAGTCGCCATGGCCGCCCTAACAAGGGCGATAAAAGCAGCTTTCCCTGAGACGTTAGCCACCCTTGGCGGCTCTCTGTCCGGCTAACTCGCCACTCGCCTCGTGCTTCTAAATCTTCTAATGCTTGGCGAAGGCTGCGTTCAAACAAAATACTCGATAGCAGTTGCGCCACCATCCACGCCACCGCCAGGGCCGCGAGAATAGGGACGATCAGTCGTTCCTTGCGCATGCGATCTCCTTGAACACCCCCTCGATTGGAGACGTTCGCCACCGACGTTGCGTAATCAGTTTTTAGTAATTATCCGAATCCATTCATTATTATATAAGTAATTCATCTGCCTTCTTGTACTGCCTGCTTATACTGATAGATTTTTTAATGCAGCCAAAACCATAAATGCATCGTACTCCACGCATAGATACCGGCCATGACATCATCAATCATAATGCCAAATCCACCGGCAACACGCCTATCAGCCCAGCGGATAGGCCATGGCTTGAACACGTCGAAGATACGAAAAACAATGAACCCCCAGAGCGCCGCTTCCCATGAAAAGGGTACGGCCGCCATGGTGATCCAGTAGCCAACAAATTCATCCCAAACAATACCAGAGTGATCGTGCACACCTAAGTCATGGGAGGTTTTATCGCATAACCAAACCCCAACGACAAAGGCGGCAAATACAATGCCGAGATACCAGCTCAAGGGCAGGTCGGCCATCATCCAGTAGAAAGGAATAGCCGCTAGCGTCCCGAAGGTACCTGGTGCCCAGGGCACTGCACCACTGCCCAGGCCAAAGGCGAAAAAATGGGTTGGCCGACGCCAAACGCTCGCTGGTGCTCGGTTCATGGCGCTCCCCCGCTAAAATGCTGCCATCCTTCGTAGTCACTGGCATCAACACCAGTCACGCCTAGCGTTTCTGTACAGCGGCCTATTACAGTTAGTGACAGGCCAAGGTCAGCGAGTCGCTGCTGAGCAATAGCGATATTGAGTGGTGAAAGTGTCACCAGTAGCTCGTAGTCGTCCCCCCCCGTTAGCGCGGCTTTTATCGCACCATCGTGGCCTAACGTCTCATGTAACCCATTCGCTAACGGCAGTGCATCTAGCGCTAGTGCACAGCCCACTTCAGACGCGTTGCGTAAGTGCGACAAATCTGCCAGCAAGCCATCCGAAACATCTAATGCTGCGGTTGCAAGACCGCGTAATGCCACACCTGCTGCTAAACGAGGTTGTGGCAACAAGTAGCGGCTTAGCAGCGGGTGCGAAAGATCGCGTTCACCCTGGCGCCAAAGGGCTAGGCCACCGGCTCCGCCACCAAGCGCACCCGTCACCGCAATGACATCTCCCACGCTTGCGCCTGAACGGGTCAACGCATCACCTGTTGGCACTTCGCCCATCACCGTGACACCAATGGTCAATGCCCCAGAGGTGACATCCCCTCCGACCAGAGCGGTGGAATGTTGCTGGCAAAGCGCATGAAACCCTTTCGCGTACCCTGCTAACCACTGCTCAGCAGCATCGCGATCAACAAAGGCACTCTTATCCAGCGTTAGTGCCATCAGACACCACCGGGACGTTGCTCCCATCGCGGCTAAATCGCTGAGTGCCACTGCCAAAGCACGGTGCCCTATCGCATGTGCTGGGGCATCGTGGGGGAAATGGACATTACTCACCGATGTATCAACGCTAACCACAAGCTGCTGACCTGCTTGGGGCACTAAAAGCGCTGCATCGTCGCCATTTTCAAGCGCTATACCGGCTGTCGCGTGCGCCTCCTGCGGCGACATGAAGTAGCGCTGAATCAGTTCAAATTCGCCAAGCACAAAGGCCCCTTAAACGTATTATCAGAAGGCTTGCCTTACAGACGGCGAGCACTGACCTCGGCACTTCGTAAGCGATTTGCCAGCTTATCGAGAATACCGTTTACGTATTTATGGCCGTCGGTGGCACCAAAAGATTTGGCCAGCTCAACGCCTTCGTTAATCACTACGCGATAGGGCACTTCCATCCGCCGAGACAGCTCGTAGGCGCCCAAACGAAGGATAGCTAACTCAACGGCGTCAAGATCTTCTAGGCGACGGTCGAGCAATGGGGCAATTTCACGGTCTAACTCTGCTTTGAATCTGACCGTGTTATGCAGTAATTCATGGAAAAGCGCTTTGTCGGCGATTTCCATTACTTTTACCCAGTTTTCGTAATCTTCTAGGTCATCATCCGCTACTTGGCTGCGAAACTCAGCTTCGATAGTGGTGATTGATTTACCCGTCATTTGCCACTGGTAAATTCCTTGAACCGCCAGCTCACGTGCGGCGTGGCGCCCTAGCTGTGCAGCAGAAGGCTTACGCTCACGACGTTCACTCATTGGTTATCTCCTAATGGCAATGCGCGCAGCAACGATACCATTTCCATCGCTGCCATTGCCGCTTCCGTACCTTTATTACCTGCTTTGGTGCCCGCTCGCTCGATTGCTTGTTCGATAGTCTCAACGGTCAACACCCCGTTTGCCACCGGTGTATCAAACTCAAGCTGGAGGTGGTTAATGGCGGTATTACAGCCACCAGCCACATATTCAAAATGCGGCGTGCCTCCACGAATAACCGCGCCCAGCGCGATAACAGCATCGGGCTTCATGACCTTAAGCACACGCTTTACTGCCAGCGGCAGCTCCCAAGCACCGGGGACGTGGACAAGGTGAATATTGTCCGCATCAACGCCATGGCGCGTCAGGCTATCGATAGCGCCTTCCACCAGGCTATCCACCACATGGTGATTGAAACGACCTACAACGATGACATAACGGCCATCGACATCTACAAAAGTACCTTCAACTTGCGAAAGGGATTGCATCAATTTATTCCTGCTGAGAAGTTGGCTCATACGCCGTGTCATTAGGTCCCAAGCGCTCAACCACTTCGAGATCAAAACCAGAGAGCGCCGAGAATTTCCACGGTGAGCTGAGTAGCCGCATTTTACCTACCCCTAGGTAGCGTAGGATTTGCGAGCCAGTACCAATCGTTAAATAATTACCTGAACCGTCTGAATCGCTGGTGCGCGGTTGACGCACGCGGTCCAGAAAAATATCCAGTTGATCTTTTAAATCCTGATGGGGACGACCATCATCAATCAGCACAAAGACACCCGAAGGTGCATCCGCGATCTCTTTCAGGGCACGATGAGCATCCCAACGGCACTGCTCACCTTTCATTAACCCCACAATATCACGTAGCGTATCCGCTAAGTGAACACGCACAGTAGTGGGCTGTTCTGGGGTCGGTTGCCCCTTAACCAAGGCTAAATGATGAGCGCCCTGTATGCGGTCACGGAACACATGCAGCGCCAGCTCCCCATGGGCCGTCATCACGCTGGTGGTTTCGACCGGGTCAACGGTTTGCTCATTAACGATACGATAGTGGATTAAATCGGCAATTGTGCCAATTTTAATACCATGCTTTTTGGCGAACACTTCAAGCTCAGGACGACGCGCCATACTGCCATCGTCATTCATGATTTCACAAATGACGCCGCTGGGGTCACATCCGGCTAGCGATGCCAAATCACAGGCGGCTTCGGTATGCCCTGCCCGGCGCAAAACACCACCCGGCTCGGCCATCAGCGGAAAAATATGGCCGGGCTGTACAATATCTGTCGGCTTGGCATTTGCTGCCACTGCGGCTTGTACCGTGCGGGCACGATCGGCTGCGGAGATGCCGGTGGTCACCCCTTCGGTCGCTTCAATGGAGAGCGTAAACTTAGTGCCAAACCCAGAGCCATTGTCACGCACCATCAGCGGAAGGTTAAGCTGTTCGCAGCGCTCACGCGTCATGGGCATGCAGATAAGTCCGCAGGCATAGCGTGCCATAAAGTTGATATGCTCGGCCTGCACTTTTTCGGCCGCCATGATGATATCACCTTCGTTTTCGCGATCCTCATCATCCATGAGAATCACCATTTTGCCCTGGCGGATATCTTCCACCAGCTCAGCGATAGGGGACAAACCCTCTGAAGAGGAATGCGCCATGGAATCTCCAAAATAAGTGGTCGCAATACATGCGATTTCGCGCGTCAGGGTACCTTGCTCTGGCCCTGTGCGCTAGTCAGTGCGAGGTTCAGCGATTATTCGCCAATCACTCCCAACGGCGCGAATTTCTTTAATAGTCAAACGTTTTTGGTCAGCCATACGGGTCATACCGGGCAACGCAAATAGTGGTCGAGCTTCACCCCCCAACAGCGTTGGCGCGACAAACAACTGCAGCTCATCCACCGCGTTCGCCTCTAACAGCGCGCCTGCTAAAGTAGCACCGGTTTCAACGAGCAGTTCGTTTATCTGCTCATGCTCAGCTAGCCAGCTCAGCATGTTGGCGAGGTCGATTCGACCTTCTTGATCCGCAGGCATTACCTTAATAAGCGCACCCGCAGCTTCCAGCTTTTGACGTTTTTCGTCACTGTGATGTTCGGTGGTAATAATCAACGTGCGCCCTGGTTCACGAAGGCAGGCTGCCGCTAGCGGTAGACGCAGGCGTGAATCTAAGATGACACGCAGCGGCTGGCGCTGACTGACCGCCTCTGCATTATCAAGCGCCAGCTGTTCCGCGCGCACTGTCAGCCGTGAATCATCCATAATAACGGACTCAACGCCACTTAAAATAGCGCTTGATCGAGCGCGCAGACGCTGCACTTGGCTACGCGCCTCTGGCCCAGTAATCCACTGCGACTCTCCTGACCCCATGGCAGTACGACCATCAAGACTCATGGCCATTTTTAAGCGTACAAAAGGACGTTTGCGCTGCATACGCGAAATAAAACCAGGGTTTAATCCACGTGCATCCTGCTCTAACAGGCCAACCTCCACCTGGATACCCTCATCCCGTAGCCGCTGGATACCGCTACCGCTAACGCGGGGGTTAGGATCAACCATGGCCACGACCACTCGTGCAACGCGAGCATCCGCTAACGCAACAGCACAAGGGCCTGTGCGTCCCGTATGGGAGCAAGGCTCCAACGTGACGTAGGCAGTGGCACCTTCCGCTTTTATACCCGCTGCGTTAAGCGCATGAATTTCTGCATGAGGCTCTCCGGTACGCAGATGGAACCCCTCACCCACCACTTGCCCTTCAGTGTGTTGATCGTAACGGACAATAACGCAGCCCACTCGAGGGTTAGGGTCGGTTGTATAAAGACCCTTAGCCGCTAGTTGCAAGGCACGCGCCATAAAGTGATAGTCAGCGCTAGTGAACCCTTCTTCCATCGGCTCTTTTATCGACTCTTTCATCAACCCTCTCCGCGATGTGGGTCGCTGGGGGCGGATGCAAGATGATCACCAGGATCTTGAGAAAGGCGGTCTATCTCAGCGCGAAATTCGTCTAAATCTTGAAATTTACGGTATACCGATGCAAAGCGGATATAGGCGACCTGGTCGAGCTTGCTTAACGCTTTCATGACGGCTTCACCGATATCCCGCGCGTTGACTTCGCGATCTCCACGGGCACGAAGCGATTGGCGAATACGCTCAACGGCAGCTTCTATTGCCTCGGCACTGACTGGGCGCTTTTCAAGCGCACGCAACATGCCTGCCCGCAGCTTACTCTCGTTAAACGTTTCCCGTGAGCCATCGGATTTCACAACTCTCGGCATGATGAGTTCTGCGGTTTCATAGGTAGTAAAGCGTTCTTGACAGCTAGCGCATTGGCGACGACGGCGCACCTGGTCACCGTCGGCTACCAGCCGCGAGTCGGTCACTCGAGTATCATTAGCACCACAAAAAGGGCAATGCATGGCAGTCAACCTGTTGTCAGTACGTGCAGCGTGTCAGCCTGTGCAGAGAACGGCACTTATCGGCATATTATGAACTATTGTTAGCAGTAAAGTCGCCACGCGCTACAACGATATGCAGTAAAGAGGCACTTGCAAGCAAAAATAGTCGCTTTATTAAACGCGGCGTTAACCTAGCATTGTAACGATTTGGCACACAAGCTGCAGCGTTTGTCGTAGGTTGTTTAAGAGGACACTCCATGACCCCATTTGAGCAGACGGTCTACCATTTCCTTTCGCACCTCTACGGCCCCCGCGCCAGCGAGGTACAGCGCCGCCTTGGACAGCACATTGAGCACTTTCGTCACGTATCAACGGCTCCACCCGTAACAGAAATTACCGCGGGAGAAGAGGATCATGCACCAACGTGGAGCGAAAAAGATCAGTGGATCATTAGTTACGGTGATTCCATTGTGGCAGATGACGCTCCCCCTCTTGCGGTACTGAATGAATTTCTTCAACGCTATCTGGGTGAGCGCATTAGCGGCGTGCATGTGCTGCCCTTCTTTCCATGGAGCAGCGACGACGGCTTCTCAGTTATTCATTACCGAGAGGTTAATCCAGAGCTGGGTAACTGGGAGCACATACGCGAACTGGCCAGCCACTACGACGTGATGGCAGATTTAGTGCTTAACCACGTGTCTCGCGAATCGCTCTGGTTTGTTGATTATTTAACCGGCAGCCTGCCAGGCCGCGATTACTTTATTGAGGTTGAACCGGAAACTGATGTTTCCCAGGTAATTAGACCACGCAGCAGCCCCTTGCTCGTGCCTATTTCTACGCGTCGGGGAACCCGCCATGTATGGGCAACCTTCTCGGAAGATCAGATCGACTTAAATTTTGAAAATCCTGACGTATTGCTAGAATTTGTTGGCATTTTGCTGTTTTACCTCCAACAGGGCGTGCGTATCATTCGCCTGGATGCTGTGGCATTTTTATGGAAACGTTTGGGAACATCGTGCATTCATCTTCCAGAGACACACACCGTCGTGCGTTTACTGCGCGCCATTGTCGATGAAATATCACCGGGCACGCTGCTAATTACCGAGACCAATGTTCCTCACGCAGAAAACATCAGTTACTTTGGCCTGGAGCGACTTGCCAATGGCGCACCCGACGAAGCCCATATGGTTTATCAGTTCGCATTGCCACCGCTGCTGCTACATACGCTCACGCGCGGTGAAGCGACCACTCTGCAGTCCTGGCTTGCTAGCCTGCCGGTACTGCCTAAGCAGTGTACTTATTTAAATTTCACTGCCAGTCATGATGGTATTGGCGTGCGTCCTTTAGAGGGCTTGCTTCCTGACCATGAGCGAGATGCGCTGCTAGAACTGATGCATCGCTTTGGTGGCTTTGTCAGTATGCGTAGCAATCCTGATGGCAGCGATACGCCTTACGAAATCAATATCACCTGGTTTGAAGCCATGCGCGGCACACGTCGAGGGCCAGACCCTTGGCAAATTGCCCGCTTCCTTTGCAGCCAAGCCATCATGCTTACGCTTCAGGGCATTCCCGCCCTTTATATCCATACCTTGACAGGCACCCTTAACGATGTCGAAGGGGTAGAGCGCAGCGGCCGCTTACGTTCAATTAATCGCCGCCGCTGGCAGCGTGATGAGCTAGCGCTATTACTCGAAAGCCCCTCAACACCGACCCACGATGTGTTTCATGCACTTAGTCGTCTGCTCGAACAACGCCGGTCAGAACCCTGCTTCCATCCCCATGCTGCGCAGCGCGTGCTGCCCACGCCCCCAGAGTTACTTGCTATTGAGCGAGGCCCCCTCAGTGACGGCCGCCGTTTATTAGCCCTATTTAACGTAACCGATACACTGCTGCCATTAGATAAGGTGGGAGAGGCGCTTGAACGAGCGCTTAGCCATCATGCGTGGCGTGCTTTAGACCAACAAAACGCTGGTGAAGAGACTGCGTTACCACCTTACGCCATACGATGGATGGTAACGGATGCTTGAAACATGCGTTGCGGCATAACGTCTCAGCAGCGGGCAATATAATCGTCAAATAATCTACGGCTGAGATACTGCAGCATTAATCATTAACTAAAACGGTTAACTATGCTGCAGCAGAGTATCGCCATTGGCCCCCTGGGGTTCAGTCTTCATCAGCTTGTGTTGGTCATGGCTTTTTTGATGGCACTTTTAGTGGGGGCGCTACTAGGGCGGCGGCACAATGTCGCGGTGAGCGACACACTCATAACGGTGTTTTTTATCGCCTTTATTGCCGCGCGAGTAGTATTTGTTGTGCGGTACTGGGGCGCATATGATGGCATTATTGCTCGGTTTGACATTCGAGACGGTGGCTTTGATTTAACAGGCGGTATAATTGCCGGTCTTGGCTATGCCAGCTGGGTGCTGTGGCGCTCTTCTCGTCAGCGCTGGCCTTTAAGTGGCGCTTTGCTGGCGGGCGGCCTAACCTGGGGTCTTATCGTTGGTAGCACCGCCTTAATTGAGCAACAGTCGCGCCCTCTCCCAAACACGCCGCTAGTCGACCTAAGTGGCCAATCTACCAATCTACCTCAACTTGCTCACCAGACGCAGCAGCCTATCGTGGTTAATCTTTGGGCAAGCTGGTGCCCCCCTTGTATTCGTGAAATGCCTGTTTTTGAAGAAGCGCAGAACGCCGAACAAGGCATTACCTTTGTATTCGTAAACCAAGGGGAGGATGCCCAACACATCGAAGCGTTTATGCACCAGCATGAACTTTCACTGGATAATGTGTGGCTTGACCAACGCAATGCACTGGGAGAAGCGACGGGGGCTCATGCCATGCCGACCACCCTTTTTTACAGCGCGGAAGGAAAGTTGCTTAACACCCATTTTGGTGAACTCTCCCGAGCCACCCTTCACCAAGGTTTGGAACGTTTACGTTGAGACACCCTCTTACATGGGCCCATTTCATCAGCGGTTTACCTTGCTTAATTTTTATATAAGGACCTCCCCATGAACTACTTTTCCCTGACACGTTTAAGCAGCTTGTTACTATTAACAAGTATTGGCGCCACATCGGTTGGCCATGCCGAAGAACTACCTGCACCAGTGCAAGCGTTAGCCAACCAAGGTTTAACAATTCACGGTCAGTTTGAGGCACCAGGGGGCATGCGTGGTTACGGTGCTAGCGTCCAGGGTCAGGATATGGCGATTTATTTAACCCCTGATGGCGAACATGCCATTGTCGGTACGCTGATGGACAGTCAAGGCAACGACCTTACCGAAGCACAGTTAGACGAACACGTTCGAGCTCCTTTAGAAGCGCAAACCTGGGAACTGCTAGAAGAGAGTCACTGGATCCAAGATGGTGATAAGGACGCTCCGCGGGTGATCTACACGTTTACTGATGCCAACTGCCCCTACTGCCGCCAACTTTGGGAACAAAGCCGCCCCTGGGTAGAAGCAGGTGACGTGCAACTGCGTCATATTATGGTCGGTATTTTAGCGCCAAATAGCCCCGCCCTAGCAGCCACGCTGCTAGGCGCAGACGACCCTTCAACCGCGCTATATAACCATAGCAAAGGCGATTCGCTTTCAGCGAGCGCACAGCCAAGAGATATTGAAGAGCAGGTATATGCCAATAACCAGCTGTTTGAGGAGTTAGGCCTTTACGCTACGCCTACCAGCGCATTCCTACGCGAAACAGACAACGGTGATGTGCGTATTGATAGGATTCAAGGCCTGCCAAGCGAAGAGCGCATGATTGAAATGATGGGTAGTGAAGCGCCTTAGTACCGTCCATGATACCGTCTTAGGGCTGCGGCTAGGTACGGCTGCTTCCACTCAACGTTCTCTTCGTAACCAGTAGCCCGTGGTGTTATCACACCACGGGCTACTGGTTTCCCTGATACGCGTATTGCGCTGCTTAGAGCGCAGCCCGTCAGGCCGATTATTCGTCAGCTAAGCTTTCGAAACGGGGTATGCCTACGTTCCAAGGCTCGATGTCGCCTTTCTCGCCGAAATTGTCATGGTCACCAAGTACATGACCATCATGTTCACGGGTTTGCCCGTAGAGCGAGCGTTTGTGGAAAGTAGGCCCGAAGCGCTCAGCGGTTTCGACAATATCTCCCGTATAGCGAGGGTCTTGCGGGCGCTCTTGGCTGCTCATGTAATAGGCAATATCCCAGGCATCTTGATCGCTTAGCGAGCGCGGTTGACCGAGCGGCATATTGTTGTAAATGAACCCTGCGGCAGTATCTACCCTAACAATGCCTGCGCCCCAGTTATTAGAGCCATCCCCCCAAGGCGCTGGAAAAACGTACTCGCCGTTTTCATAGTGCCCAGAGCCGTCTTCTTGGTGGCAAATGGCACAGTTTTCCTGATATGCGACTTCGCCACGGGCGTAATCAGGGGCTTCAGCTGGCTCATCTGGCGCAGGAAAGCCACGGCCATAAATTGGCTGACTGGGGTACATAGGCGCTCCCGTAGCCAGCCATTGATGATAAGCACTCAGCGCAAGCATTTCGTCACTGCCGTACTCAGGCGGCGTACCATTCATCGAGTAAGCAAAGCAGCCAGCAATGCGCTCTTCAAGGTTGTTAACGTGTTGGTTTTTACCCCTGAAGTCAGGAAGCGTGACCGCTGCTGCCCACACCGGTGCACTAAACGGTTGACGCCCTTCACCTAAGTGACAGCTAGAGCAGTTCATATCGTTATAAACATTTTCACCACGCAGTTGCTGGGTATTGGTGAATAAGTCGTAGCCATAACGAATGACTTTTTTTAGCTCTGGGTGAATATCAGCCTCTTCCAGGTCTGCCATGGTCGGCGGAACGTGAACTAGCTCGCCTTCTTGCGGGGCAGGAAAGCCAAGCTCCACTAACCCTTGGTAAGGCATTTCATCCGTTGTGGCTGCCTCATTGGCAGCGAAGGCACTGACCACGATACCTGTGGCTAATGAACAGCCTGTTAGCGCTAACACGAGACGCTTTTTATGCAAATTCATTGTGCTGTCTCCCCTTCTTCACTGTCGGTTTGAGCGCTAACATCCTGGGTGGCATACCATGCAGACACCGCTTGGATATCCTCATCACTCATACGCTTAGCAATAGCCCCCATCAAATTCTGAGGATCATTACTGCGCTCATCATTTTGCCAAGCATGCAGCTGGTTGCTTATATAGCCTGCATGCTGGCTTGCAATGCCGGGGAACTCTTCACCAACGCCCGTGCCACCCGGTCCGTGACAGCTTTTACATGACACAATATAAGCATCCCAATCTCCACGCTCAGCCAGTTGTTCGCCACGAGCTAATAAAGCCTCATCAGCATCATCCCCCCCTTGGCCTGGCGTTATGGGCATTTGGCTATAGTAAGCGGCAACATCCGCTATTTGCTGGTCATTGAGCATGTTAGCAAAGGGCATCATGGTAGCGTTTTGGCGCCGCCCCTCTTTAAAATCATGTAGCTGCTTAGCGATGTAATCAGCATTAAGCCCTGCCAAACGCGGCCATGACTCACCACCAGGTATATTCATTCCGCTGCCGTTAGCTTGGTGGCAGGCAATACACGTCGCCGCGGCAGCTTGGCCGCGTTCTGCATCACCCGTTTCGGCAAAAACGCTGCCAGCAACGGTGCTGGCACCGACAAAGCTCGCCCCTATCAGCAAGCTAAACTTGCCCCACTGTTTTTTATTCATATTTCCCCCTGACTGCCGGTCGTTATTTGTTTATCTCGTGGTTATTTCCATACTCACTTACTACGTTCTGGCTGTTATGGCTAAGCGAACGCTATCCAATCGCCTCTTCCTGTCCCCTCAGTCACCGCCAGTAGGGGTAGGCAACGAAGAGGTGAATAAAATAGGGTCAGGCAAAATAGGGATAGATAGGTGAGCGCTAAAACCGCCACTCTCAACGTTTTCAAAGCTCACCCAGCCACCAAAACGCTCAACAATTGCCGCCACAATCGCCAAACCCAAACCACTCCCTTGCTGCTTGCTGACACGCCAGAAGCGTTGGGTTAATTGTTTCAGTGTAGCCTCATCTACACCGCTTCCCTGATCATGCACGGTGAACGTTACGTGACGCTGATCAGGGGAAGGCTGCACGGTGAGCACCACAGGCAAATCATCTGCGCCATGGTGCAGCGCGTTATCCAGTAGGTTACGCAGGGCGGTTATTGCTAATTCTCTCGGCATGGCTACGCACACATGGGGAACGTGAGCGGGAGGCTGGCACTGTCCTGCGGTTGCTACACTGTCGGCGATCGCGAACTCTACAATCTCTGCCACCTGGCTTGGTTCGCCGTCGTCAAAGCGCATACGCCCCTCAACCCTTGCCAATGTCAGCAGCTGATCCAGCGTATGCGCTAGACGAACAACCCCCGCCTCGGCACAACGGAGCGCTTCTTTGGCGACGTCACCTTCTGCACGCTGCGCAACCTGGAGATGGGTTTTAATCGCGGTCAAAGGAGTACGCAGCTCATGTGCGGCATCATTGGTAAAACGCTGCTCGCGAACGATGGTTTGCTGGATTCTCACCAGCAGTCCATTGAGCGTATCGATCAGCGGTTTGATCTCTTTCGGTACGCCATAGGTAGACACTGGTGCCAATGCTTCCGGATGACGACTGGCAAGCGATTCACGCAGCCTTGATAGCGGGGCCAATCCACGCCAGACCACTACCCACAGCGCAATCAAACTGCCTGTCAACGCCACGACAAACGGCACAACAGCGACGCGAAACACATCGCTAAGCAGCATGTCCCGCTCATCCATCCGATCGGCGGTAGTAATGACGAGATCGCCTCGCTCATAAGTAAAGACACGCCATGTCGTATCGCCTTCTTGACGATATGCATGACCACGCTCACCCGGTGCCAGTATGGTGTCCATATTGGCATGGGTGCGGGCGATAATATCGCCACGCGGTGAGTGAACCTGGCAGGCCAACCCCTCAATAGGGGGAATAGACAGTGAGCGCGTCTGACTCTGTTCCCAGACATCTTCAGGCAGTTGAAGCACCAAGCCCGCTACCATTCGAGCGGATTGGGCAAGGCGCTGGTCTAGTGTTTCCACAAACTTTTTTTCTAAATCACTGAGCAACCAAGCGGCGGCAACGCCCCACAGCAACGCTAGCGACACCCCCAGGGTGAGTAATAGGCGAGCACGCAAACTCATTGCTGCCCCTTATGGGGTGAGCCTGGAAGATGAACCGCCTCAGGTTTGCCTAACCGATAGCCCAACCCTCGCACCGTTTCAATAACTCCACTGCCGAGTTTTTTACGCAGATGGTGGATATGCACGTTTAGCGCATTGCTCTCTACATCATCACTCAGCCCATAAAGACTATCTTTAAGCTGATCGGCAGAGAGCACGCTACGCGGCGAATGCAAAAAGGCCTCCAAAAGCACCAGCTCTCGCCGCGATAGCGTTACTAGATGACCAGAAACTTTTACTTCACGCGCATTAGGATCTAGCGTTAACGCGCCATGGACCGTTAGGCCCTGGCTACGACCAGATACTCGCCTAAGCAACGCATGGAGGCGTGCCACTAACTCATCAAGATCAAAGGGCTTTACCAAGTAGTCGTCGGCCCCGCACTGCAATCCATCGACGCGGTCTCGTATCGCATCGCGCGCTGTCAACATTAATACCGGAGTGGCAATACCCTGCTCGCGCCACGATTGCAGTAACTGAAGACCATCACCATCGGGAAGGCCACGATCAAGAATGACTAGATCGCTGGTAACTGACTGCATGGTTTGTCGCGCGGCTTGAATCGTGGAAACATGATCGACGACAAAGTCGTACATCATCAAACCGGAACGTATTCCTGATGCGACAAGCGGGTCATCTTCAATGAGCAAGACGTGCATAAGCGGTTTTCCTTTTATTGCAGCTAGCATGGCAAATACACATTAACCCAGCATTAAGCTAGCGGGCTGTGTCATCAATCTGTTTATAAAAATCAGCTATAAAAACCAGCTATAAAAACGCCCTTGTCTGGGCAGACAAGGGCGATAGTAACGGACGATATGTGATGCTTTAGCTGATACGTTTTGCGATAAACCAGCCTGCTACCATCGCAATCAATAACGCCAGTAGAGGTATAGACAACCCACCTACAGACGCAATAGCAGGGCCAGGACAATAGCCAGAAAGGCCCCAGCCGATGCCAAACAGCGCTGCGCCGCCCAACAATTTACCATCGAGTGTTTGCTTCGTAGGCAATTGAAAACTGCCGCTAAATAATGGCTCACCACGAGCAAAGACAACCCGGTAACCCACGAATGCGGTAACGACCGCCCCCCCTAACACAAACATCAGTGTGGGGTCCCAAGCGCCAGCCACATCTAAAAAGCCAATCACTCGCGCTGGGTCCGTCATGCCAGAGATTGCAAGCCCAAGTCCAAAAAGCAACCCCGCGAGGTAGCCAGCCGCAATTTTCACGACACCCCTGTTTTTCACGGCATGAGTACGCTTACTTATCTCGCTCATGCGCCACCTCCGATCACATGGTGCGTTACATAAACGGTCGCTATCGCGACAAGTAGGAATACGCCGGTGGCGGCCATGGAACGGGTTGATAGACGTGCCAAGCCACAAACGCCATGCCCACTGGTGCAGCCGCTACCAAGCCCAGTACCGAGGCCTACTAGCAGCCCTGCCACCAGCATCAGCGGTACACCCCCTGCTGGTGCACCAATCACTGAACCAGGGGCATCGGCTACATTACCTAACCCACCACCTAATGCCATGACTAGCAACGGACCACTGATCAGTCCAACCAAAAAGGCCAGCCGCCAAGCGCTGTCGCCCTGAGGGCGCTGGGTTATTAAGTTTCCGATGATGCCGCTAATGCCAGCGATGCGCCCTAAGGCTCCCATCAGCCATACCGCTGATAGCCCTATCAACACACCACCAACGAGCCCTTGCAGGCTTGCCATCCAGTCCACGGCTTACACTCCTTGCCTGTAATTAATGCTTGTTTTTGCAGGTTGAGATACCCAGCAAAGGATACAGCGGGCAAAAATTAAATAGCCCTGTGGCAAGCGGCACAATGCCAACCCACCCCCACACGCCAATAGTGCCGGTGATTGCCAGCACAATTAGCACTAGACCGACAACGATTCGCGCCACTTTATCGATACCGCCAACATTTGCTTTCATCTTTAGCTCCTTAATAATAAAAATTAGTTTATAAATCAGTTAAAAGCGGTTGATGGGTACTTTCAGGTAGACCTCGCCGTTATCCTCGGCAGGCGGCATTTCGCCTGCGCGCATATTGACCTGTACTGACGGGATAATGAGCCTAGGCATACCCAGCGTGGCATCCCGTTCTGTGCGCATTTTTACGAATTCGTCTTCGCTGATGCCTTCGTGCACATGAACATTCGCCTCACGCTGCTCTTCAACACTGGTTTCGTGTTGGTAAACGTCTCGACCTGGTGCTTTATAGTCATGGCATAAAAACAGCCGTGTTTGCGCCGGTAGCGCCAGCACTTTTTGGATAGAGCGGTATAGCGTGCGTGCATCACCGCCGGGAAAGTCACAGCGGGCGGTACCATAATCTGGCATAAACAGTGTGTCGCCAACGAAAGCCGCATCGCCTATTACATACGTTAGGCAGGCAGGCGTATGGCCCGGAGTATGCAGAACGTAGCCCTGAAGATTGCCAATAGTGAAGGTGTCACCTTCATTGAATAGGGCATCAAACTGGCTGCCGTCTCGAGCAAACTCGGTGCCCGCATTAAACGCTTTACCAAAAATTTCCTGCACATCGACAATACGTGCGCCAATCCCCGTTTTTCCACCCAGCGTTTGGTGCAAATAGGGCGCTGCTGAGAGGTGATCAGCATGCACATGGGTTTCTAAAATCCATGCCACTTCAAGACGGTTATCGCGAATAAATTCAATAATGTCATCTGCAGAACGTACATCTGTACGCCCTGCGGCGTAGTCGAAATCCAGCACCGAATCTAGGATAGCGCAGGCATGACTATCGGGATCCTGCACCACATAACTAAAGGTGTTGGTGGGTTCATCAAAAAAATGGGTAACGATCGGGCGTTGCATGCTATGCCTCCAACTAATGGCAAGTAGTGATGCTGCTGTGCACTCATCATAGACCATAAATGGTTATATGTTTATACTTCTTTGGAATTTAAAACCGTTTCTTGAGTATGGTCAAGGTTGCGCATCGCTAAGTTGCATAGTGAGATATAAAAGCACTATTGAAAGAATCGATTTTGCAAAAAAAACAGCACCCCGCTGCCTGCGAGGTGCTGTTACTCTCTAATGCTAATCTATGGAATGACGAACTAGGCGATTTAAGACGTTACACTTTACCTTGGTTATCAAGCTCAACTGCTTCATGCATGCGAGCTAGTACGTCAGGCATAGCCGCCTGCACACGGTTCCAGCTGGGAATAAAAGGACGCTCGCGGGGGGTGTCTAAAAACAGGTTGCCTGCTTCCAGCAAATTACTGGCAAATAACTCTACCGCCTGTTCTTCACAATGGCGGTCCAAACTTAGCCCATTCATCGTCGCGTCGTGATCGTAGGCTTCAATGAGGTCTAATGCTAACCGGTAGTAAGTCGCTTTAAGGGTTCTAAAATCTTCACTGCTAAAGCTAATCCCTTGGGTAGCCAACTTCCGGTACAGCGCTTTAGCGATATCCAGACTCATTCGGTTCAAACCGCCCGTTGCATCCTCTTCGCTAATGGGCTGATGCTTGTGATCATAGGCGTCAGCAATATCAACCTGGCACAGCTGACGATGCGAGTAGTTGCGCTGCAGCTCAGACAAAACGCCGATTTCTAATCCCCAATCAGCGGGAATGCGTATACCTTCAAGTACGTCACTGCGCATAGCAAACTCGCCGGACAAGGGGTAACGGAAACTGTCTAGATAATCCAAATAAGGCAGCGGTCCACAGACGGTTTTCAAAGCCCGTAACAGCGGCGTCACCATTAACCTAGAAACGCGCCCATTGAGCTTTCCTTCAGCGATACGCGGGTAGTAGCCTTTACAAAAACTGTAATTGAACCGGGGGTTCGCGACGGGATACATAAGCCTTGCCAGAAGGCCTCGGTCGTAGGTAAGAATATCGCAATCGTGAAGACCAACAGCGCTGGAACGGCCTGAACTCAGCACATAACCAGCGCAATACCATACGTTCCTGCCTTTCCCTGGCTCTAAAGCCCCTAAGCCGTGGCTCTCTAATTCTTGGTCGATGGCGCGTAAACGCGGGCCGTCATTCCATAAAATGCGAGTGTGCTGGGGTAAGCGTGAAAAGAACTCGCGCGCATATAAAAACTGGTCACGATCTGCCCTGTCTAAACCAATGACAATTTCATTGAGATAAGGCACTTTCACCAGCTCATCCACAATGGCCGACAGTGCTGGTCCTTCCAGTTCAGAAAAAAGCGAGGGTAATATCAGCCCCATTGGGCGGCGCTTGGCAAACTGGCAAAGCTCCTGTTCAAGCGCTTCAACCGGCCGACGGGTTAAGTTGTGAAAATCGGTAATCACACCATTTTGATGAAAATCACTCATACGTTAGCCTCCCGTGGCTTGTTAAACTGATGCAGCGGCTTCATTGGTGGGTGCTATTTTTAGCCCACCCTCATCTTGCCCCCACCAGTGGTCTATTCCCTCAGCCCAACCAGTTGGCCCGGTTGCATGTGTCCGATATAGCACGCTATTTTGCGGCTCGACGTTGAGCGCGTGACAGCCTCGAATGACTACGGCTTGATCAACAGTTTCCAGCATCGTGATGTCGTTTGGGCCATCGCCCAGACCTAATGTAAGCGGCTGACTGCCTCGTAAAGCAGTAAATCGTTTGATGAGCCACTCTACTGCACCGCCTTTATCAGACAGCCGCCCCATCACATGCCAAAAGCGCCCGCCCTGGGTGAGTTCAAGGCCATCGCCTTGCAGCGCAATGCGGAACGTTTCAAGTGCAGCCTCACTGTCCTCCCAAATAAACGGTTCACTCCCCTCTCGCTGCCGCGCAGCTTTCGCGCGGGTTTTATCAAGCCCGGTCAATTCCATCACTTGCTGCAGGCTTAAGTCCCCCATGCGAGTAAAACGAATGTTTAAGCGCTTACGCCAAACGTTCAAGCGCGCTCTAATGAAGCCGCTATCGACACCCGTTTGTTTAACAACCACCCCGTCTAGGCCATTACCAGGCCGGTCTAGTCGTGCATGACACCAGCCGGGCGGTAAACCAATGACGGCACCATTCTCAGCAATAAAGGGAGTCGCTGTTAGCCCAAGGGCTTCACGCAGGGGTATAAGTTCGGCGCGGGTTTTGCTAGTGACCGGTATGACCGGTACACCTAGCTGTTTAAGACGGGCAAGCCAAGGTTTAGCAGGTGAAAAGTCATAGCTGTGGTGATCTAACAGTGAACCGTCTAAATCAGTGACTACCAAACGCGGCTGAAGCGCGGGGTCCATGTCACTGGGTGACTGAGCATTACTGGGTAACGCAGTACGCGTGTGTTCGGTCATAGCACCACCTTTTGCAAATCTTAAATGTCGTTACGCACGCTCACTTGTAGACAAGCAACTAAGCAGTTTATATGCCAATACCATTTTAATTCTAAAAATCATTAAGTTAAGCCATCAAGAACAGCCATCTTTTTGCAAGCACCAAAACAACGCAATCTAAGCGCACTAAAACAGTGCATATAAAAAAACAAAAAAATGCGACAAACCCTTGGCAAAAGCTCACAAATAGCTATACTCGAGTTGTACCCACTGACAACCTTGTACACCCCTCACCTGATGTCAGTGGGCTGCAGTGAGCCAAGCCCTTTCATGCCCGCCTCCCCCGGCGGGCTTTTTTTGCTAAATACTTACGTAAATGTTTACCCCAAAGCATATTCGACTATAGAGAACATTAGACTATGGAGAACATTCATCTATAAAGAACATTAGTCCACGTGGATAACAACCTCAACGCGCCGGTTTCGCGCTCGCCCTTCAACCGTAGCGTTATCTTCCAATGGTTGGGTTGCGGCTAACCCTACCGCTCGTAAACGCTCTGGGGCGACGCCTGCGGCTTCTAGTGCTTCAACAATCGCAATCGCCCGCGCACTCGAAAGCGCCCAGTTGGATGAAAATTCAGGCGTATTAATAGACTGACTATCGGAGTGCCCTTCCACCCAGACTTCGCCCTCAAAGCGCTGAATGGTTTCCATCAGCGACCCTACTAGCGAGGTGCCACCCTCTGTTAACTGAGCATCGGCAGAGGGGAATAGCAGCCGATCTTGCACTCGCAAGCTGATACCCTCAGCAACCCTGGAAACTTCCACGCCTTCTAAGTTAGGTAGATACGTCGATGCTTCCACACGCTCCTTCAATCGCTCATCAAGCGCTAATGCACTACTGATCGCGTTATCTGATACTGCTTGTACATTGACAGGGGGACGGTCAGTGAGCACGACCATGTAATCCGCGAACGGCGAAGCTGACTGACGCTCATCAGAACGCAGCAACAACTGCGGAAGCCCACTAGCAACCATCGATGGCGCTAAGTCTGATGGCGCTGTATCTATTGATGCTTCTTCAATTGCCGACACTTCTTTAGCTCGCGCTAATAGGGGCGGCACGCCCTCAACAACAGCGCGCGCCTTAGGTAAGCCTGCTACGCCTAACGCAGCACTGATCGCAAGCGGACTGAGCGCATCGCTAGGCAGCACGCCCATTATCGCGCGCTGCTCACGACGCTCAGCAAGTGCGGCAGGCAATGGCACTTCTATGGCTGGCGCTGCCTCGTAGCTGTACTCATCAGAAGCTTCCTGTTGAAACCATGATGGGTTAGTAACATCAGCCGCCGCAATAATGATGACAAACAGCGCTACCAGTAGCGTCATGATGTCGATATAGCTAATCATCCAACCGCTATTACTTTCATCTTCTGGATAGGCGGTTAGCAATGAATCATGACGCGGACCAGCGCGGTGGTCTTCAAGCATGGGTGTTTTCACTCATTCAAGTTTTTAACCTCGTGGCCGATCTAGGGTAAGCATGGCAAACTAGTCTATCAAAAGCCGTTTCGTAGCGAGAAGGAACTATCAGGTGCGCATCCGACCTATCCCATCAATAACCGTGGCATCGAGGGCCAGGCCTTCAAAAACGGTATCTTCAATAACGATGTCTTTAAAAACGATGCCCTCTGAAACGCTGTCATTACCAACAAGGTCATCATCCATGGTTCAACTATTGCGCCCTGCCTTTATCGGACTGGCGAGCCTAATGTTAAGTGGCTGCTTCTATGCCAACACATCACAAGCTCCCATTGCGACCACCTATCCTTATAGTGAGCAGCAGCGTATGCAGGCAGCTCAACACTGGGAAGTACTCGCTCAGCACGAAGCAGCTGGCATTCTACGCAGTGAGCACGTTCGCTTTAGGGATCTGCATATCCCGGCGCAAGAGCACGCGTCAATGAATGCTTACTACGGTGGCGAGTTTGAGCGCGGTTTTCGTACGCTATTAACAAGCGAACTGGTATCGCGAGGCGGTAGCGTAATGACCCAGCCCAACGCTGGCGGCGCTACTGTGCAAGTAGATGTAGAAGTCGTTGAACATCGTGATCGCGGTTATATACGCCCGCCTTTTGGTGCTTACACCGCTTTGGCGGGTGGTGTTACCGTGGCTAGCATGGCACTTGGAAACTGGAGCGAACCTGCACTGGCATTAATCCCCGCGGCGATGGTGGCGGATACAACCAGCGGCAGTTGGACATATGAGGGCAAAGAAGAGGTTATCATCACTACCCAGATTGTTGATAATGACCGTATTCTCTACTCCTCATCTAATATTTATTACATTAATGCGGGTGACCGACGCCACTATGCCCCACATCGCGTCCCTCAAGCCCCTGCAACCCCAACTGTTTCTATCACCGATACTTGGTAATTACATGCTTTCACTTTTTGCCCCACTTAAACTGCGCGGGTTAACCGCAAGTTTTCGCCTGTTTATTGCTGCGCTGCTTATGCTGTTCTTGGCAGGCTGTGCTGCGCTTGGCAATAACAATAGCGTGAGAAATGCCGAGCCCCAGCCAGACCTTTCCGAGCTAGCCCATGAAGCCGCCGCTCAAATGGTCGCCAGCAATCCAGACCTTACACGCCATAGCCCCATGATTGCAGCTACCTTCGTGAGTATTGATAACTTAAGCCAGTCGTCTACGTTTGGCCGTATTAGCTCAGAAATAATGGCGTCCGCCCTCGCAAGGCAAGGTATGCAGGTACGCGAAGTCAAAATGCGTGACAGCATGTTTATCGAAGAGACTGTTGGCGAATTAATTTTATCCCGCCAAGTCCAACGTCTTAGCGCCCAGCACAATGCACGCTCCATACTGATGGGTACTTACGCACAAGGCCAGGACTATCTCTATGTGAGCGCACGAGTAGTCCGCGCTGGTGATGCGATGGTGCTTGGCAGCGCTGACTTTAAACTGCCGCTGGATAATAACACCCGAAGCCTATTGGAAGGCCAAGGCGGCTGGTAGTCGACTCACCTCTTGCCGCGACACGAATGAAAAGGATGAACATGCCCACCCGCACAAGCAAACCACTTATTGTGGCCACTAGTCGCTTGATAAAGCTATGCGCAAACATTACTAAACTGCTTAGCTATATTTTTCATGCCGTGCTGCCGAACAAACGCTTCACCCTGCCAGCCCATGCCGCGCCTTGGCTAGCACCTAAAGACCATTCGTCTATCCCACGTATTATTTGGCAGACTAACTTTACTAATAAGGTGACGCTGCCGGTTTATCTGAACTATTTGTTTAATCGGCTCATGGCGCCCCGTTTCGAATATCGCTTCATGATTACCGAGGCGCGGAGTGACTTCATTAAAGAGAATTTCGACGACGCCCTATTCACCAGCTATTCAAAGTTGCAAATTGGCGCAGCACAGGCGGATTTTTGGCGCCTCATGGTGCTCTACAAGTACGGTGGCGTTTACCTAGATATTGACGCACATGCCATTTGGCCACTTGCCCGCGTTGTTCCTGCCGATATTGACGAACTCTATGTCACGACCCGTAAGGGTGAGCTGAGCAACTACTTTATCGCCAGCAAACCAGGCAACCCCAACCTACGCAGGCTGATTGATCGAGTGCAACAAAACATTGAAGAGAACACGCTCACCAACGTGTTTGAACTCACTGGTCCTGGCGTATTTATTCAGTTGCTCGATCAAGACGCGGTACCCACGGTGTCATATCGCCATGCCTGCAACCAGGGCAATTTCACTAACGAGTACTTTCAGTACGTTGATAAAAAAGCAGGCAAATGGACGAAGGAGCAGAAAAAAGTCAGCATTATTCGCCAAAAAGAGCCTTGATCTTAAGATCGTCTTTCATACCAACAAAAAAGCGCTAACCGTGAAGGTTAGCGCTTTTTTTATCGCTTTCTGCGTTGCCATACCGCGACTAGACGATCTAGAAAGGTTTATACGGCATGGCAAAACGCATTTCGATTACTTGTAAACCGGGAAGCGACCACACACCTGTGCCACTTTATCAAGCACTTGGGCTTCGATAGCGCTGGTGTCATCGCCCTTAGCCAGCACATCTAGGATATCGCAAATCCAGCCAGCCAGTTGGGTGCACTCCTCTTCACCAAAGCCACGAGTGGTCACCGCCGGCGTACCAATGCGCAAGCCAGAGGTTACGAACGGGCTTTGCGGATCGTTAGGCACTGCGTTTTTGTTCACGGTGATGTGCGCACGGCCAAGAGCGGCGTCAGCATCTTTACCGGTCACGCCTTGCTTGATCAGAGACAATAGGAACAAGTGGTCTTCAGTGCCGCCAGACACGATATCGTAGCCACGATCGATAAACACCTTGGCCATCGCCTGGGCGTTTTTCACCACCTGCTGCTGGTAGGTTTTGAACTCAGGTGCCATAGCTTCTTTGAAGCAAATCGCTTTAGCAGCGATAACATGCATCAACGGGCCACCTTGGCCACCCGGGAAGACCGCTGACTGCAGCTTCTTCTCGATATCTGCATCGTTTTCCGCAGAAAGAATGACGCCGCTGCGAGGACCACGCAGGGTTTTATGGGTAGTAGAGGTCACCACATGGGCATGGGGCAGCGGGCTGGGGTAAACGCCTGCAGCGACCAAACCAGAGACGTGCGCCATATCCACCAGCAGGTAGGCACCTACTTCGTCAGCGATCTCACGGAACTTAGCCCAATCAACAATTTGTGAATAGGCCGAGAAACCAGCAATGATCATTTTGGGCTTGTGCTCGCGAGCAAGCTCGGCCACCTGTTCATAATCAATGAAGCCCTGCTCATTCAGCCCATACTGAATAGCATTGTAGTGCTTGCCAGAGAAGTTAGGCTTGGCACCATGGGTTAAGTGACCGCCCGCATCCAGGCTCATACCCAAGATAGTGTCACCCGGTTTTACCAGCGCTTGGAAAACCGCGCTATTGGCCTGAGAACCGGAGTGAGGCTGAACATTCACGTAGGTCGCGCCGAACAGCTGCTTGGCGTAGTCGATCGCAAGATTTTCAGCGATATCGACAAATTCACAGCCGCCATAGTAGCGCTTACCTGGATAGCCTTCGGCGTATTTATTGGTCAGCTGGCTGCCTTGCGCTTCCAATACGCGGGGGCTGGCGTAGTTTTCAGAAGCAATCAATTCAATGTGAGCTTCCTGGCGTGCAACTTCTTTTTGCATCGCGTCAAAAAGCACATCATCGAATCCGGCAATTGTCATATCGCGGCTGAACATCGGCGGGAACCTCGTTACGAAAGGATCATCATGGAGAATCTAGGGCGCTATCATAACGCAGCCTGACGCGACTTTCATCGCATCCGCGTCAGGTCGTGCATGAGCGTATTTCATGTTGAAGCAATCAGTAAAAACTGACTAACTGGTCAACCACGCTACTTCAGCTCAAAGGTGAACGTAAACTGTTCGGTATTCCCCATAGGATTCATTATGAATTGGTTAATAATAAACGGGTTGGGCAAGGCCACATTAACCGTTAAGGCTTGGGAATGACCCGCCATAATATCGACTAACCCTGTCATTAATTTAGTTATTTGGGGGCCTAATAATGGCTCAAGCTGACGAGCTTGGCCCAACGCCTGAGAAACGGCTTGTGCTTCGGTAATGTTATCGTTTGCTGCAATTTCAGTGGTTAATCGTGGTAATAACCCTTCATCGGTATACGCCACGTTCACCTCACCACCCTGCAACGTTGCTGATTCAAACAGTGAGGGAGTTTGCATTGCCTGCTCAATGGAAACATTTTTTGGCAACATGATCGGCAAATCAAGGTTGTATTCAACGCCTGCAGCACCACTCAAGCGCAAATAGCCATCAGCAATCAGCCGATCACTCTCCCCCTCTTCTTCCCAACGGGAATGACTGCGCCCTTCAGCTCCGAACTGACCACTACCACCGGTGAGTACCTTGTTGAAGGTTTCGAACTCTTGTCGTTGCTCAGGTGGCAGTAGAGGCAGCAGCCCCCCAATGTCAAAAAATGCACCTTCGAAGCCTGCATCGCCCACATAGGCATTGCCTTCTACCCAGGCACTATCCAACACTATGCTCCAATCATCTCCGGACAGGTTCACGCCATTTAATACGGCGTGCTCGACACTCTCTTCCCCAGGCGTATCGATCCCGGTTAGCTGCTCAATTCGCAAATTAGCGAGCGAAAAAACCGAATTAACCCCACTTTCCAAGTCGTTAAAATCAGCATTAACTCCCTGTAAATCAAACAAGCCAATGGCGCTACTGCTGACTTCTTCAAGCGTGAGCGTTTCAATATGCAACTGTCCCTCGAAGGGAGGTGAATCTAGCTCACTAAAAAACTCATCTGCTGCCTCACCTTGTAAATTTAGCGTGATGTCACGCGCATTCAGCGCCTTCCATACCACGTCAGACGCACTCATTTCATCAAACGAGGGCACTGCTTGCGAAGCGTCTGGCAATTCAATGAAAGCAACACTGAAAAAAGGCTGAGAGTTGCCTGCCTCGCTAACGGCCATACCATCAATGACTACGTTATCGGGACGATGGTAGTCCCCTTCAACGCGGTAACGTTTGATGGTAAACACGTCACCATTGGCATAAGTAATCGCTATGTCTTCCGCGATCGTAGCCTCAGACTGCTCATAGACCTCGGCAACCTCGAAAGCGCTCGCCTCACCACCCAGCCGCTCGCGAAGATCTGCTTCAAACTGCTGGGGTGAAGCGCCCACCCCACCGGAAAGAAGCAGTAATGAAAAACCAGCCGTAAACTGGCGATAACCTAGAGACACAGGCATCTCATGACCTCCTTGTGAGAAGCGCTAAGCATAGCATTTGGAAACGTGCTGTTAAGCTTCACCAAGCAACCCTAAGCTAGCCGCAGGCGCTTGACGCCGCAGGCTGTAAGAGAGGGCATGTCCGATAATGCCAATTAGCAACGCACCTCCAAAAGGTAGAACAAGCCATAGGCCCATATGCAGGCGCGGTGTTAAATCAAGCCAATAAAGATAAAGTGCGGCAGTGGCAAATTCTGCAAGGAAGGCCCCCATTAAACCACTGGCAAAACCAAGCAGCGCATATTCAGCACCTTGTACCCGTGAAATCATTCGGTTACCTGCACCAAATACACGCAGCAAGCCACTCTCATGGGCGCGTACGGGGCGGCTAGCCGTCAGTGCAGCATAAAGCACGCTAACCCCTGCCATCAGCACTAGGATAAGCACCAGCTCTACTGCCCGAGTAACCTGGGTAAGCACCTCACGCACTTGGCCTAAAATGGCATCCACATTAAGCAATGATACACCTGGGAAATCACTGACCAACTGCCGGATTAAGCCTTGCTCTTGTTCTGGCAAATGAAACGCCGTGATAAAGCTATGACCGAACGCTTCGAGCACGCCAGGGGGGAAAATGACGAAGAAGTTCGGGTTGAAGCTATCCCAGTTAAGGCTACGCAGGCTCTCAATGCGGGTAGTAATGGTATCACCGCCTACAGAGAACGTGAGCTCGTCGCCCAACCCAAGGCCAAGGCGCTCTGCTAATCCATCTTCCACTGAGATGGGCACAATGTTAGAGGTTTCCTGAGGCGTGGCGTCCACCTCGCTCATCCATCCCTGTGGCTCACTCGGTTGTGAAAACCACTCTCCGGCGACGACCTGATTACCTTCGGGCAACGCTGATTGCCAGGTAAGATTCAGTTCACGACGCAGCGAGTTATCGCCTCTGGCATCGGGTGGAACGGCTTCTATCGGTGGTTGACCGTTGATCGCGCTGATGCGACCACGCACCATCGGATATAGCGTACTTTGGGTTTCCACCCGTGGAGCAACCGCATCTTCGAAGGCATCTCGCTCATTGGGCTGAATATTGATAGCAAAGTAATTAGGGGTATTTTCCGGCAACTGATCTTGCCACGTGGTCAGTAAATCACCCCGTACCAGCACGATCATCGCCATGGCAAAGAAGGTGACCGAAAACGCCAACAGCTGCCCAAGCCCAGCCTGCTTTCGGCGAGCCAGTTGCCTGCCGCCCAAGCGAAACGCTTGACCCCACTCGCTCCCACCGGAAAGCCGCTGAACAGCTTTCAACAGGCCGTTTAGCAACAGCGTGCTAGCCATCCACAATAGTCCTAATAGGGCTGCACCACCGATGAGTAGCGCCAGAGCAAGCGAAAAGCTACCCGAGTAAAGCCATAACAGACCACCAAATACTAAGCTCGCCACACCCACCACTAACCAAGCAGACGGCGGTAGGGGATCAAGCTCACGGCGTAACACTTTTAACGCACTAACACGCTTAATGCGTAACAGGGTGGGCCCAGCAAAACCAACCAGTACCGCAAGTGCAGTAAAAATGCCCAGCCACAGCGGCATAATGCCAGGAGGCGGCAGTGTCATCGGCAGAAAACTTGTTAACAGCCAAAGCAGCACAGCCTGACCAATAAGCCCCAACAGCGCGCCAATAATCGCAGCCATTAGTGCGAGACCCATTAATTGCAGGGTAAAAATAGTCACTAATTGATATTGGCTAGCGCCAAAGCAACGCAGCAATGCAGCGGTGTCTAGATGGCGCTCAACATAACGGCGGGTCGACATTGCCACCGCCACGCCCGCTAACAAGACGGCTGCCAAGCCGGCAAGCCCCAGATAACTCTCAGCGCGTTGAAGCGCGTTGCCTAACTGAGGACGGTCAACACGCACATCACGTACGTCCACCCCATCACGCCTTAGTTCGGCCAGCAAGCCCTGCACTTGCTCCAATGCCGCAGGCGGCCCCGCAGCAAGCAGCTCAAACTCAAGGCGTGAACCCAACTGCACCAACCCTGTTGCTTCCAGGTCAGCAGTATTGAGCATTAAGCGTGGGTTGAAATTACCAAAACCGGCAGACTGATCAGCCTCACGCTCGATAATCCCACTAATCAGCAGTTCCGTTTGACCTACTTGAACACGGTCGCCTATCGCAATATCAATCAGTTCTGCTAACCGCGGGTCTGCCCAGGCTTCCCCTGATGGAGGGCCTGATGCAACCTGCTCAACCCCGTCCCCGCGATCCACATGGGAAACGCCATAATGAGGATAGACATCATCCACCGCTTTCAAACTAGCTGGCTGGAAACGCTCGCCACGACTAATCATCGACACCAGATCCACCTGGTCACTCAGCGTAAAACCCGCCTGCTCTAGCGTCGTGCGTAGTTCTTCCGAGAACGGTTCGCGCTGCTCTAAAACTAAATCCCCCCCCAGCATTTGACCGGCTTGGCGCTCTAATCCACGCTCTAAGCGATCTAGAAAAAAGGCGATCATGGTAGAAGCAGCTACCGCTAATACCAGCGCGACAAACAGCGCGCGAACATCGGCGGCACGTAGGTCACGCTTCAAACTACGCGCAGCAAGCCGCCAGTTTAGTTCACTCATCGCCACCCCCGCTGGCAACAGCAGTTGGCTCAAACGCCATTAACTGCCCGTTCGCCAGGCGCAAACATCGGTCGCAACGGCGCGCAAGTGCGTGGTCATGAGTTACTAAAATAAGGGTGGTGCCCGCTTCACGGTTCAGTGTGAAAAGCAGGTCAATAATTTGTGCCCCTGTTTCGGGGTCAAGGTTACCGGTTGGCTCGTCGGCAAAGACTAGTTCAGGGTCGGTAACAAACGCCCGTGCAATGGCAACGCGCTGCTGCTCACCCCCTGAAAGCTGCTTAGGCAGATGCCCTACGCGCTCGCCAAGCCCAACTCGCTCAAGCCACTGCGCCGCTGCCTGAGTCTCTCCTGCTCGGGGAGACAACTCTAATGGCAATAGCACATTTTCCAGTGCGCTTAACGTCGGTAACAGCTGAAAGTTTTGAAATACAAAACCGACTCTTCCGGCACGCAACGCCGCCCGCCCATCTTCATCCATTTGGCTTAGCGGCTGACCAAACAGTGTCAGTTCCCCATCACTGGGCGTGTCTAACCCCGCCAACAACCCTAGCAAGGTCGACTTACCAGCACCGCTTTTACCAAGAATGGCAACACTTTCTCCCGCTGCCACGCTCAACGAAAGGTCGTGTAAGATAGTTAACGAACGCTCCCCGCTTCTCACCCGTTTAGACAGTTTTTCAGCATGCAGGACTGGCTGGTGAGCTTGCTTGTGAGGAACATTGCTGGCGATGATGGTGTCGGTGGTGGGCTGATGCGAAGTGGCATCATCGGTTGGCAAATTGGTTTGTGGATCCAAATTGGCTTGTGGATTAGAGGAGTAAGACATGAAGCATGGCATCCCTGTAGCGTGGCAAAGACTGAACCGCATGGTAACCGGAGGGTTGCTGGCACTGATAGTCATCTTTAACGCGTCTGCACTCAACGCTGACCAACGCCCAACACTTTTAGTCATGGGCGATAGTCTTAGTGCCGCCTATGGTATAGAGCAAGAGCTGGGTTGGGTCACGTTATTGGCCGAGAGGCTAGATGGTGAAGCCCAAGTCATCAATGCCAGTATCAGCGGTGAAACGACGTCCGGCGGTGCACAACGATTGGCTAGTATTATCGGACAACGACAGCCTGATATCGTTCTGCTTGAACTAGGCGGCAACGATGGCTTACGTGGCCTCCCACCGACTCAAATGCGCTCCAACCTAGCCAGCATGATTGAGCAAAGCCAACAGGCAGGAGCCGATGTGTTACTGCTCGGTATTGATATTCCGCCTAACTACGGCCAAGCCTATCGCGATGCCTTTACGAGTGTTTTTCATTCGTTAGCTGATGAGTATGACGTACCGCTCGTACCTTTCTTATTGGAAGATATCGCACTTAATGAACAACTGATGCAAGACGACGGCATACACCCCACCGCCGAGGCCCAGCCGATTATTTTAGACAACGTCTGGCCAGCCCTGGAACCACTGCTCGACAGCGTGTTTCAAGCATCCGCTGAATGACACAACGATAGCCCTTTATCCCCACTCCATACTCACCCAATCTAATGAGGCACTGCTAAGCAGATAGCACTAAGGAAATAGATAGAATTTAGGCAGTAGCTAGCACTTAGGATATAGATAGCACTAAGGAAATAGTGCACTTCAACGCCGTAGCTTGTAGGCTTAATGCTTATTAACTATTACTCATGGCGTTTATGCCTGCATCCACTCGCCCTCCGCTTAAACCGCTTTCGCGCCGACAGTTTTTAGCCACTGTCGGCGCAGTTGTGCTGGGCGCAGGGTTAGGTTTTCATGCCTCGCCTGCCACTGCTTTCAACCCCCAACGCTTACGGCAGAGCATGCAACAGCAGCACGGCCAAAGCGGGCTTGCTGTTTTAGAAGAGTGGTTTGCCCTGTTGGAACGTTTGCGTGGTCAAGAGGTGCAAACGCAACTTCGCGAGGTCAACGACTTTTTTAACCGCCGAATACGCTGGGTGGATGATATTCACGTATGGGGGCAAGAAGACTTCTGGGCAACGCCATTAGAGGCCATGGGTAAAGCACAGGGCGATTGTGAAGATTACTCTATTGCTAAGTACATCACCCTGAAGCAGCTCAACGTTCCCGGTGAACGCCTGCGTATGATTTATGTACGAGCGCGCATTGGCCGCAGTCAAATCACTCAAGCACACATGGTACTTGGCTACTATTCAACGCCCAGCGCCGAGCCCTTGGTATTGGATAATATATCACCGTCTATTTCCCCTGCTTCTCAACGCACCGATCTAGACCCCGTGTTCAGTTTTAATAGTGAAGGGCTGTGGGCCGGTGGCACAACGCAATCACGTGCGGACCCGTTAGCGCGGCTATCGCGCTGGCGTAATGTCGTTGAACGGATGCAATCACAAGGTTTTATTTAAGAGGATTAAGCACTATGTCGCTGATTAAACAGCTTTGGCTGGCCATTATTGCGCTACTGTTGCTTTCATTTGTCGGCAGCCTTGCGATCAGCATTACCTCGGGCCGCGACTATATTGAGCAGGAAGTGCGCATTAAAAATGAGGACAATGCAACGGCATTAGCACTTTCCATGAGCCAGCTCGAAAAGGACATAGTGACGCTCGAACTGTTAATTTCCGCACAGTTCGATACCGGCTATTACCGCCGTATTACCCTACGTGACACCGAAGGTCAGGTGCTTATTGAGCGCTCCGCCAGCGAATACCGCGGCGATGTACCCGCATGGTTCCGCAACGTTATTCACTTCGATGTACCCATTGGCACCGCAACGATACAAGACGGCTGGCGGCAATTCGGTACGCTTGAACTCGAAAGTCAGCACAGTTTCGCCTATGCCTCTTTGTGGCGCATTATGCTTGAGCTCGCTGGCTGGTTCTTGCTGGCTGGAGCGATCAGCCTCGCCATCGCCACAGTGGTGGTACGCGGTATCAAGCACCCTCTTGTGCGGGTGGTCGCCCAAGCAAAAGATATCAGCGCCCGGCGCTTTACCACCATTAAAGAACCCCGCACATTAGAGCTACGTGAAGTGGCCCAAGCAATGAACGTTTTATCTGCCAATGTGCGCCAAATGCTTAGCCAGGAAAGCCAAAAACTGGATGAACTGCGTCGCCATCTGCAGCATGACCGTGTCACAGGGGCGCTCAATCGCGACGTGTTTATGGGCCGTTTATCATCATTATTGGGAAGTGAAGACGCCCGTGCCACGGGGCTAATGATAATGACCCGAGTGGAGTCACTTGAAACGCTTAATGAGCAGCTAGGCCACCAAGCCACTGACCAGTTACTCAGTGAGTTAGTGACACAACTCTCCCAGCTGGCCCCCACGCCAGAAGAAGCACTGGTTGGGCGCTTAAACGGCAGCGATTTTATCCTGATGCTACCGCTAGAAGCTGACACTGGCGCACTCATACCGCGCCTACGCCAAGCGCTAGATACCATCGCGCTCAAGGCACCCTATATCGGCATGCGTTTACCGACCGCCGTGGTTGCCTACACGCCCCATGATGACCGAGGTGGTTTACTGGCTACCTTAGACGACGCCCTTGCTGAAGCCGAAAGTGCAAGCGCCCACACCACCGTAGCTGTACGGGAGCACCAACATAACTCGCTCTTTGGTAACCACGCTGAATGGCGTTCAGCGCTAAATGCTGCCATTACTTTAGGGCCGCAGCTCGCTTATTTCCCCGTTATTGATGCCCACCATAACGTACTGCATTATGAATGCCCTGCTCGCCTAGAGCTTGCCAATAACTGGCAAACCGCTGGCATGTTTATTCCCTGGATTTCGCGCTTTCACTTAGAACCTGCACTCGATATTGCCGTGGTTAAAAAAGCCCTTGAGCAACTGACTAGCAACCCCGCACAAACCCTTGGTATTAATCTTTCAATTGCCTCCATCACCAATGCTGAATTTGTGATTGAGTTAAGACGACTGCTCGAAAAACAACCCCAACTTGCCAAACAGCTATGCTTCGAAGTACCCGCTATTTTGAATACCCATGCTATTGGTAGCCTTCGCGGCTTATGTACCGCGCTCAGACCGTTAGGCTGTCAGTTTGGGATTGAACATGTCGGGGCAGAATTCACCAAACTTGCCGATTTACACGACATCGGGCTTGCCTACCTAAAAATAGACAGCAGCTTGATTGGAGGGATTCATACTTCCCATGAACAGCAAACCATCGTGCGAGGAATGGCCACGCTATGCCACTCCCTCGGCATTCAGGTAATCGCAGAAGGGGTGACTGAACAAGCCGAATTGGAAAGTCTCTTCAAAGTAGGCGTTGACGGAGCCACCGGACCAGGCGTGCGCCTGAATTAAAGAGTAGTCGTTTTTCGAAGGTCAGGTAACTGCCAGCAAACAGCGCGTCTAACGACGCGCCGTATTAAATCAATTCGTCTTCATCGCCTAGCAAATTAATATCATTCTTCGACCGCAACGATTTACGCTCCATCACCTTTTTTTGTGCCGCCGCAGGCAAGTCCGTGAAACTCAGCAAGCCTTTCTCTAGCAACACTTCCAGCATATCTTCCACCACTCGTACAAAGGCCAAGTCAGAGGCAATAAACTGCGCCGACTGCCCCGTTTGCTCAGCTAAAAAAGCGAACACCTCCGGCGAATCTTCATTAATAGTGTCATTACACTCCCGCGATGGCTCTTTACTGAGCATCACGATCTCCCCTTCGGCATTGCGTTTGATGTAAAGCATAGCGGCTTCCTCTATAAGTAAAAGCGCCTAAGTATAGCGAAATGACATTCGAGAGTGGATATAACAAGGCCGCCCGTAGGCGGCCTGTTTGGGTGGGTGAAGGTTATTCGATATCTAGCTTACCTGTATTAATCATGTGCTGGATAACATCTTCTGGGCTTCCACCGTCAAAGTCAGCGAAGCTCTTACCTTCTAACCGAATAACTTGATCGGCGTTATCTTTGTCACCCGCTAAATCACCTTTAGAGTTAAGGTACAGCACTGTGTCATCACCGTCCTCTTCTGCGACAATATAAGCATCTAGCGAGTCACCGTTTTCATAATCCAATAACTCACCGATATCCAGTTTATCGCCTTCGCCTTCACCTGAATTGAAGTCCATCACTGTATCAATCGCAGGACTATCCGAAGTGCCTTGGTCATTCAATTCCCACTTGAAGGTGTCAGCACCAAGGCCACCGAAGAGCAGATCGTTACCTTCTCCACCAATGAGAGTGTCGTTGCCCCCTTCACCATAGAGAATATCGTCACCATCCCCACCTCTTAGAGTATCATCTTGCAACCCGCCAACAATAAGGTCGTCATTCTCGCCGCCTTCTAGTGTGTTGGAAAGATTGGTCTCTCCAAAGATAAAGCCTTTGATATCTGTGGACTCGTTACCAAACTCATCTACTGAATCCACCTTAAGCTGGCCGGTGCGGCCAACCAACGAACCAACGTCAAAGCTCCAGTTACCATTGGCATCAATCGTCGTAACACCAAGCGACTCTTCGTTGCCACTTTCATCAAGCTGGAATATCTCAACGTTGGAGTTCGGCATACCAGAGCCGTTGACGGTGAACTCACGGAAGCCAACGTCAGTATCCTGTTGGTCATCAATCAAATAGTTTGTTGTGTTTGTATATGTAGTCGCAATTACTCCATCTGAATCGATCACGAGATAAGCTTGCTGACCGTCTACCGTACCTTGAAGGAGCAAGATATCTCTCTCATCACCCGTTACCGCGAAGTAGTCAGAACGTGTGACGGTCATTTCGGTGGTGATCTCGGTGCGCACCTCTTGTGTTTCGTTGACCCATCTCCACCCCCTCCAAACCCTAACTGTTTCATATGAAACTTGGGTGTACGACACACTATAAACGTCACCCACTGCCATTAGTGCAGTACTATTACTCCCTTCGACACTGGTGATCGAGAGATCCTGCGTACGCGAAATTTGATTTGAGCTAAGGTTAGCACCCCGTCCTAATGAGGTATTACTCACGGTGGAAGTAACACCAAACTGACTCGTAGAAAGTCCTCCCTCCCAAATCAGCGTGGATACTTCTACACCCACCTCTTCCCTGAGCTCGAAGTCAGTAATAGAAATCGAGGGCAAAATAACACCAGGAGCTGTTGCCTGTGCAGTGGCTTCATTGCCAACAGAGTCACTGACAGAGGCCTCAGCAGTGTAATCCCCAACCGCTAACGGACGTACCAATTCTACTGTCCAAGAACCATCGCTCCCTACAACGCCGGTTACAGTTTGCTCTACACCATTAGCGTCCGTAATTTTCACGGTCACCGTCGCGCCGACTTCATCGGAGGTGCCGCTGATATCTGGCGTCGTGTCGTTGGTATTGGTAAGCAAATCATCGAATGCAAGTGTCGGCGGTGTGAGATCAACTTCACCGCTGGTGTCGGCGTTTGCAATATTTCCTGCCTCATCACTTACCGACGCATCAACTTGATACACACCTTCGGCGAGCTCCTCGATCACCTCTGCAGACCACGTACCATTAGCTAGCACAATAGCTGTCAACGTTTGCGAATTATTGTCGGCATCCGTCACCACCACGGTCACCGTCGCTCCGATTTCATCGGAGGTACCGGTAATCGTCGGCGTGGTGTCGTTGCTGTCCGGCGCGTCCACGGTCAGCGTCGGAGGTATAGTGTCAAAGTCAACATTGGTAGTGGCATTGACGGGGTCGCCGTTGTTGTCGGTCGCCACCGCATCGATGGTCAGTTCGCCATCGGTCAGGCCGCTGACGTTCACACCGGTCAGGCTGTACTCGCCGTTTTCATCCACGGTGGCCGTCACTTCAACCGGCGTGCCGCCGTTTGCAGAGGTGATGGTGATGGTCACCTCACCGTTTTCTGGAACGTCTTGGCTGGTGCCGCTGATGTTCAGCAGACCGTCGGTGGAGTCATCCGCCGTGACGGTCAGTTCACCCGCAACCGCATCCAGATCCGCAGTGTCCTGGGCCGTGACGGTGTCGCCGTTGTTGTCGGTCGCAACCGCATCGATGGTCAGCTCGCCATCGGTCAGGCCGCTGACGTCCACACCGGTCAGGCTGTACTCGCCGTTTTCATCCACGGTCGCCGTGACGATGACGGTTTCATCGTTCTGGTCGGTGATGGTGATGGTCACCTCACCGTTTTCTGGAACGTCTTGGCTGGTGCCGCTGATGTTCAGCAGACCGTCGGTGGAGTCATCCGCCGTGACGGTCAGTTCACCCGCAACCGCATCCAGATCCGCAGTGTCCTGGGCCGTGACGGTGTCGCCGTTGTTGTCGGTCGCCACCGCATCGATGGTCAGCTCGCCATCGGTCAGGCCGCTGACGTCCACACCGGTCAGGCTGTACTCGCCGTTTTCATCCACGGTCGCCGTGACGATGACGGTTTCATCGTTCTGGTCGGTGATGGTGATGGTCACCTCACCGTTTTCTGGAACGTCTTGGCTGGTGCCGCTGATGTTCAGCAGACCGTCGGTGGAGTCATCCGCCGTGACGGTCAGTTCACCCGCAACCGCATCCAGATCCGCAGTGTCCTGGGCCGTGACGGTGTCGCCGTTGTTGTCGGTCGCAACCGCATCGATGGTCAGCTCGCCATCGGTCAGGCCGCTGACGTCCACACCGGTCAGGCTGTACTCGCCGTTTTCATCCACGGTCGCCGTGACGATGACGGTTTCATCGTTCTGGTCGGTGATGGTGATGGTCACCTCACCGTTTTCTGGAACGTCTTGGCTGGTGCCGCTGATGTTCAGCAGACCGTCGGTGGAGTCATCCGCCGTGACGGTCAGTTCACCCGCAACCGCATCCAGATCCGCAGTGTCCTGGGCCGTGACGGTGTCGCCGTTGTTGTCGGTCGCCACCGCATCGATGGTCAGCTCGCCATCGGTCAGGCCGCTGACGTCCACACCGGTCAGGCTGTACTCGCCGTTTTCATCCACGGTCGCCGTGACGATGACGGTTTCATCGTTCTGGTCGGTGATGGTGATGGTCACCTCACCGTTTTCTGGAACGTCTTGGCTGGTGCCGCTGATGTTCAGCAGACCGTCGGTGGAGTCATCCGCCGTGACGGTCAGTTCACCCGCAACCGCATCCAGATCCGCAGTGTCCTGGGCCGTGACGGTGTCGCCGTTGTTGTCGGTCGCCACCGCATCGATGGTCAGCTCGCCATCGGTCAGGCCGCTGACGTCCACACCGGTCAGGCTGTACTCGCCGTTTTCATCCACGGTCGCCGTGACGATGACGGTTTCATCGTTCTGGTCGGTGATGGTGATGGTCACCTCACCGTTTTCTGGAACGTCTTGGCTGGTGCCGCTGATGTTCAGCAGACCGTCGGTGGAGTCATCCGCCGTGACGGTCAGTTCACCCGCAACCGCATCCAGATCCGCAGTGTCCTGGGCCGTGACGGTGTCGCCGTTGTTGTCGGTCGCCACCGCATCGATGGTCAGCTCGCCATCGGTCAGGCCGCTGACGTCCACACCGGTCAGGCTGTACTCGCCGTTTTCATCCACGGTCGCCGTGACGATGACGGTTTCATCGTTCTGGTCGGTGATGGTGATGGTCACCTCACCGTTTTCTGGAACGTCTTGGCTGGTGCCGCTGATGTTCAGCAGACCGTCGGTGGAGTCATCCGCCGTGACGGTCAGTTCACCCGCAACCGCATCCAGATCCGCAGTGTCCTGGGCCGTGACGGTGTCGCCGTTGTTGTCGGTCGCCACCGCATCGATGGTCAGCTCGCCATCGGTCAGGCCGCTGACGTCCACACCGGTCAGGCTGTACTCGCCGTTTTCATCCACGGTCGCCGTGACGATGACGGTTTCATCGTTCTGGTCGGTGATGGTGATGGTCACCTCACCGTTTTCTGGAACGTCTTGGCTGGTGCCGCTGATGTTCAGCAGACCGTCGGTGGAGTCATCCGCCGTGACGGTCAGTTCACCCGCAACCGCATCCAGATCCGCAGTGTCCTGGGCCGTGACGGTGTCGCCGTTGTTGTCGGTCGCCACCGCATCGATGGTCAGCTCGCCATCGGTCAGGCCGCTGACGTCCACACCGGTCAGGCTGTACTCGCCGTTTTCATCCACGGTCGCCGTGACGATGACGGTTTCATCGTTCTGGTCGGTGATGGTGATGGTCACCTCACCGTTTTCTGGAACGTCTTGGCTGGTGCCGCTGATGTTCAGCAGACCGTCGGTGGAGTCATCCGCCGTGACGGTCAGTTCACCCGCAACCGCATCCAGATCCGCAGTGTCCTGGGCCGTGACGGTGTCGCCGTTGTTGTCGGTCGCCACCGCATCGATGGTCAGCTCGCCATCGGTCAGGCCGCTGACGTCCACACCGGTCAGGCTGTACTCGCCGTTTTCATCCACGGTCGCCGTGACGATGACGGTTTCATCGTTCTGGTCGGTGATGGTGATGGTCACCTCACCGTTTTCTGGAACGTCTTGGCTGGTGCCGCTGATGTTCAGCAGACCGTCGGTGGAGTCATCCGCCGTGACGGTCAGTTCACCCGCAACCGCATCCAGATCCGCAGTGTCCTGGGCCGTGACGGTGTCGCCGTTGTTGTCGGTCGCCACCGCATCGATGGTCAGCTCGCCATCGGTCAGGCCGCTGACGTCCACACCGGTCAGGCTGTACTCGCCGTTTTCATCCACGGTCGCCGTGACGATGACGGTTTCATCGTTCTGGTCGGTGATGGTGATGGTCACCTCACCGTTTTCTGGAACGTCTTGGCTGGTGCCGCTGATGTTCAGCAGACCGTCGGTGGAGTCATCCGCCGTGACGGTCAGTTCACCCGCAACCGCATCCAGATCCGCAGTGTCCTGGGCCGTGACGGTGTCGCCGTTGTTGTCGGTCGCCACCGCATCGATGGTCAGCTCGCCATCGGTCAGGCCGCTGACGTCCACACCGGTCAGGCTGTACTCGCCGTTTTCATCCACGGTCGCCGTGACGATGACGGTTTCATCGTTCTGGTCGGTGATGGTGATGGTCACCTCACCGTTTTCTGGAACGTCTTGGCTGGTGCCGCTGATGTTCAGCAGACCGTCGGTGGAGTCATCCGCCGTGACGGTCAGTTCACCCGCAACCGCATCCAGATCCGCAGTGTCCTGGGCCGTGACGGTGTCGCCGTTGTTGTCGGTCGCCACCGCATCGATGGTCAGCTCGCCATCGGTCAGGCCGCTGACGTCCACACCGGTCAGGCTGTACTCGCCGTTTTCATCCACGGTCGCCGTGACGATGACGGTTTCATCGTTCTGGTCGGTGATGGTGATGGTCACCTCACCGTTTTCTGGAACGTCTTGGCTGGTGCCGCTGATGTTCAGCAGACCGTCGGTGGAGTCATCCGCCGTGACGGTCAGTTCACCCGCAACCGCATCCAGATCCGCAGTGTCCTGGGCCGTGACGGTGTCGCCGTTGTTGTCGGTCGCCACCGCATCGATGGTCAGCTCGCCATCGGTCAGGCCGCTGACGTCCACACCGGTCAGGCTGTACTCGCCGTTTTCATCCACGGTCGCCGTGACGATGACGGTTTCATCGTTCTGGTCGGTGATGGTGATGGTCACCTCACCGTTTTCTGGAACGTCTTGGCTGGTGCCGCTGATGTTCAGCAGACCGTCGGTGGAGTCATCCGCCGTGACGGTCAGTTCACCCGCAACCGCATCCAGATCCGCAGTGTCCTGGGCCGTGACGGTGTCGCCGTTGTTGTCGGTCGCCACCGCATCGATGGTCAGCTCGCCATCGGTCAGGCCGCTGACGTCCACACCGGTCAGGCTGTACTCGCCGTTTTCATCCACGGTCGCCGTGACGATGACGGTTTCATCGTTCTGGTCGGTGATGGTGATGGTCACCTCACCGTTTTCTGGAACGTCTTGGCTGGTGCCGCTGATGTTCAGCAGACCGTCGGTGGAGTCATCCGCCGTGACGGTCAGTTCACCCGCAACCGCATCCAGATCCGCAGTGTCCTGGGCCGTGACGGTGTCGCCGTTGTTGTCGGTCGCCACCGCATCGATGGTCAGCTCGCCATCGGTCAGGCCGCTGACGTCCACACCGGTCAGGCTGTACTCGCCGTTTTCATCCACGGTCGCCGTGACGATGACGGTTTCATCGTTCTGGTCGGTGATGGTGATGGTCACCTCACCGTTTTCTGGAACGTCTTGGCTGGTGCCGCTGATGTTCAGCAGACCGTCGGTGGAGTCATCCGCCGTGACGGTCAGTTCACCCGCAACCGCATCCAGATCCGCAGTGTCCTGGGCCGTGACGGTGTCGCCGTTGTTGTCGGTCGCCACCGCATCGATGGTCAGCTCGCCATCGGTCAGGCCGCTGACGTCCACACCGGTCAGGCTGTACTCGCCGTTTTCATCCACGGTCGCCGTGACGATGACGGTTTCATCGTTCTGGTCGGTGATGGTGATGGTCACCTCACCGTTTTCTGGAACGTCTTGGCTGGTGCCGCTGATGTTCAGCAGACCGTCGGTGGAGTCATCCGCCGTGACGGTCAGTTCACCCGCAACCGCATCCAGATCCGCAGTGTCCTGGGCCGTGACGGTGTCGCCGTTGTTGTCGGTCGCCACCGCATCGATGGTCAGCTCGCCATCGGTCAGGCCGCTGACGTCCACACCGGTCAGGCTGTACTCGCCGTTTTCATCCACGGTCGCCGTGACGATGACGGTTTCATCGTTCTGGTCGGTGATGGTGATGGTCACCTCACCGTTTTCTGGAACGTCTTGGCTGGTGCCGCTGATGTTCAGCAGACCGTCGGTGGAGTCATCCGCCGTGACGGTCAGTTCACCCGCAACCGCATCCAGATCCGCAGTGTCCTGGGCCGTGACGGTGTCGCCGTTGTTGTCGGTCGCCACCGCATCGATGGTCAGCTCGCCATCGGTCAGGCCGCTGACGTCCACACCGGTCAGGCTGTACTCGCCGTTTTCATCCACGGTCGCCGTGACGATGACGGTTTCATCGTTCTGGTCGGTGATGGTGATGGTCACCTCACCGTTTTCTGGAACGTCTTGGCTGGTGCCGCTGATGTTCAGCAGACCGTCGGTGGAGTCATCCGCCGTGACGGTCAGTTCACCCGCAACCGCATCCAGATCCGCAGTGTCCTGGGCCGTGACGGTGTCGCCGTTGTTGTCGGTCGCCACCGCATCGATGGTCAGCTCGCCATCGGTCAGGCCGCTGACGTCCACACCGGTCAGGCTGTACTCGCCGTTTTCATCCACGGTCGCCGTGACGATGACGGTTTCATCGTTCTGGTCGGTGATGGTGATGGTCACCTCACCGTTTTCTGGAACGTCTTGGCTGGTGCCGCTGATGTTCAGCAGACCGTCGGTGGAGTCATCCGCCGTGACGGTCAGTTCACCCGCAACCGCATCCAGATCCGCAGTGTCCTGGGCCGTGACGGTGTCGCCGTTGTTGTCGGTCGCCACCGCATCGATGGTCAGCTCGCCATCGGTCAGGCCGCTGACGTCCACACCGGTCAGGCTGTACTCGCCGTTTTCATCCACGGTCGCCGTGACGATGACGGTTTCATCGTTCTGGTCGGTGATGGTGATGGTCACCTCACCGTTTTCTGGAACGTCTTGGCTGGTGCCGCTGATGTTCAGCAGACCGTCGGTGGAGTCATCCGCCGTGACGGTCAGTTCACCCGCAACCGCATCCAGATCCGCAGTGTCCTGGGCCGTGACGGTGTCGCCGTTGTTGTCGGTCGCCACCGCATCGATGGTCAGCTCGCCATCGGTCAGGCCGCTGACGTCCACACCGGTCAGGCTGTACTCGCCGTTTTCATCCACGGTCGCCGTGACGATGACGGTTTCATCGTTCTGGTCGGTGATGGTGATGGTCACCTCACCGTTTTCTGGAACGTCTTGGCTGGTGCCGCTGATGTTCAGCAGACCGTCGGTGGAGTCATCCGCCGTGACGGTCAGTTCACCCGCAACCGCATCCAGATCCGCAGTGTCCTGGGCCGTGACGGTGTCGCCGTTGTTGTCGGTCGCCACCGCATCGATGGTCAGCTCGCCATCGGTCAGGCCGCTGACGTCCACACCGGTCAGGCTGTACTCGCCGTTTTCATCCACGGTCGCCGTGACGATGACGGTTTCATCGTTCTGGTCGGTGATGGTGATGGTCACCTCACCGTTTTCTGGAACGTCTTGGCTGGTGCCGCTGATGTTCAGCAGACCGTCGGTGGAGTCATCCGCCGTGACGGTCAGTTCACCCGCAACCGCATCCAGATCCGCAGTGTCCTGGGCCGTGACGGTGTCGCCGTTGTTGTCGGTCGCCACCGCATCGATGGTCAGCTCGCCATCGGTCAGGCCGCTGACGTCCACACCGGTCAGGCTGTACTCGCCGTTTTCATCCACGGTCGCCGTGACGATGACGGTTTCATCGTTCTGGTCGGTGATGGTGATGGTCACCTCACCGTTTTCTGGAACGTCTTGGCTGGTGCCGCTGATGTTCAGCAGACCGTCGGTGGAGTCATCCGCCGTGACGGTCAGTTCACCCGCAACCGCATCCAGATCCGCAGTGTCCTGGGCCGTGACGGTGTCGCCGTTGTTGTCGGTCGCCACCGCATCGATGGTCAGCTCGCCATCGGTCAGGCCGCTGACGTCCACACCGGTCAGGCTGTACTCGCCGTTTTCATCCACGGTCGCCGTGACGATGACGGTTTCATCGTTCTGGTCGGTGATGGTGATGGTCACCTCACCGTTTTCTGGAACGTCTTGGCTGGTGCCGCTGATGTTCAGCAGACCGTCGGTGGAGTCATCCGCCGTGACGGTCAGTTCACCCGCAACCGCATCCAGATCCGCAGTGTCCTGGGCCGTGACGGTGTCGCCGTTGTTGTCGGTCGCCACCGCATCGATGGTCAGCTCGCCATCGGTCAGGCCGCTGACGTCCACACCGGTCAGGCTGTACTCGCCGTTTTCATCCACGGTCGCCGTGACGATGACGGTTTCATCGTTCTGGTCGGTGATGGTGATGGTCACCTCACCGTTTTCTGGAACGTCTTGGCTGGTGCCGCTGATGTTCAGCAGACCGTCGGTGGAGTCATCCGCCGTGACGGTCAGTTCACCCGCAACCGCATCCAGATCCGCAGTGTCCTGGGCCGTGACGGTGTCGCCGTTGTTGTCGGTCGCCACCGCATCGATGGTCAGCTCGCCATCGGTCAGGCCGCTGACGTCCACACCGGTCAGGCTGTACTCGCCGTTTTCATCCACGGTCGCCGTGACGATGACGGTTTCATCGTTCTGGTCGGTGATGGTGATGGTCACCTCACCGTTTTCTGGAACGTCTTGGCTGGTGCCGCTGATGTTCAGCAGACCGTCGGTGGAGTCATCCGCCGTGACGGTCAGTTCACCCGCAACCGCATCCAGATCCGCAGTGTCCTGGGCCGTGACGGTGTCGCCGTTGTTGTCGGTCGCCACCGCATCGATGGTCAGCTCGCCATCGGTCAGGCCGCTGACGTCCACACCGGTCAGGCTGTACTCGCCGTTTTCATCCACGGTCGCCGTGACGATGACGGTTTCATCGTTCTGGTCGGTGATGGTGATGGTCACCTCACCGTTTTCTGGAACGTCTTGGCTGGTGCCGCTGATGTTCAGCAGACCGTCGGTGGAGTCATCCGCCGTGACGGTCAGTTCACCCGCAACCGCATCCAGATCCGCAGTGTCCTGGGCCGTGACGGTGTCGCCGTTGTTGTCGGTCGCAACCGCATCGATGGTCAGCTCGCCATCGGTCAGGCCGCTGACGTCCACACCGGTCAGGCTGTACTCGCCGTTTTCATCCACGGTCGCCGTGACGATGACGGTTTCATCGTTCTGGTCGGTGATGGTGATGGTCACCTCACCGTTTTCTGGAACGTCTTGGCTGGTGCCGCTGATGTTCAGCAGACCGTCGGTGGAGTCATCCGCCGTGACGGTCAGTTCACCCGCAACCGCATCCAGATCCGCAGTGTCCTGGGCCGTGACGGTGTCGCCGTTGTTGTCGGTCGCCACCGCATCGATGGTCAGCTCGCCATCGGTCAGGCCGCTGACGTCCACACCGGTCAGGCTGTACTCGCCGTTTTCATCCACGGTCGCCGTGACGATGACGGTTTCATCGTTCTGGTCGGTGATGGTGATGGTCACCTCACCGTTTTCTGGAACGTCTTGGCTGGTGCCGCTGATGTTCAGCAGACCGTCGGTGGAGTCATCCGCCGTGACGGTCAGTTCACCCGCAACCGCATCCAGATCCGCAGTGTCCTGGGCCGTGACGGTGTCGCCGTTGTTGTCGGTCGCCACCGCATCGATGGTCAGCTCGCCATCGGTCAGGCCGCTGACGTCCACACCGGTCAGGCTGTACTCGCCGTTTTCATCCACGGTCGCCGTGACGATGACGGTTTCATCGTTCTGGTCGGTGATGGTGATGGTCACCTCACCGTTTTCTGGAACGTCTTGGCTGGTGCCGCTGATGTTCAGCAGACCGTCGGTGGAGTCATCCGCCGTGACGGTCAGTTCACCCGCAACCGCATCCAGATCCGCAGTGTCCTGGGCCGTGACGGTGTCGCCGTTGTTGTCGGTCGCCACCGCATCGATGGTCAGCTCGCCATCGGTCAGGCCGCTGACGTCCACACCGGTCAGGCTGTACTCGCCGTTTTCATCCACGGTCGCCGTGACGATGACGGTTTCATCGTTCTGGTCGGTGATGGTGATGGTCACCTCACCGTTTTCTGGAACGTCTTGGCTGGTGCCGCTGATGTTCAGCAGACCGTCGGTGGAGTCATCCGCCGTGACGGTCAGTTCACCCGCAACCGCATCCAGATCCGCAGTGTCCTGGGCCGTGACGGTGTCGCCGTTGTTGTCGGTCGCCACCGCATCGATGGTCAGCTCGCCATCGGTCAGGCCGCTGACGTCCACACCGGTCAGGCTGTACTCGCCGTTTTCATCCACGGTCGCCGTGACGATGACGGTTTCATCGTTCTGGTCGGTGATGGTGATGGTCACCTCACCGTTTTCTGGAACGTCTTGGCTGGTGCCGCTGATGTTCAGCAGACCGTCGGTGGAGTCATCCGCCGTGACGGTCAGTTCACCCGCAACCGCATCCAGATCCGCAGTGTCCTGGGCCGTGACGGTGTCGCCGTTGTTGTCGGTCGCCACCGCATCGATGGTCAGCTCGCCATCGGTCAGGCCGCTGACGTCCACACCGGTCAGGCTGTACTCGCCGTTTTCATCCACGGTCGCCGTGACGATGACGGTTTCATCGTTCTGGTCGGTGATGGTGATGGTCACCTCACCGTTTTCTGGAACGTCTTGGCTGGTGCCGCTGATGTTCAGCAGACCGTCGGTGGAGTCATCCGCCGTGACGGTCAGTTCACCCGCAACCGCATCCAGATCCGCAGTGTCCTGGGCCGTGACGGTGTCGCCGTTGTTGTCGGTCGCCACCGCATCGATGGTCAGCTCGCCATCGGTCAGGCCGCTGACGTCCACACCGGTCAGGCTGTACTCGCCGTTTTCATCCACGGTCGCCGTGACGATGACGGTTTCATCGTTCTGGTCGGTGATGGTGATGGTCACCTCACCGTTTTCTGGAACGTCTTGGCTGGTGCCGCTGATGTTCAGCAGACCGTCGGTGGAGTCATCCGCCGTGACGGTCAGTTCACCCGCAACCGCATCCAGATCCGCAGTGTCCTGGGCCGTGACGGTGTCGCCGTTGTTGTCGGTCGCCACCGCATCGATGGTCAGCTCGCCATCGGTCAGGCCGCTGACGTCCACACCGGTCAGGCTGTACTCGCCGTTTTCATCCACGGTCGCCGTGACGATGACGGTTTCATCGTTCTGGTCGGTGATGGTGATGGTCACCTCACCGTTTTCTGGAACGTCTTGGCTGGTGCCGCTGATGTTCAGCAGACCGTCGGTGGAGTCATCCGCCGTGACGGTCAGTTCACCCGCAACCGCATCCAGATCCGCAGTGTCCTGGGCCGTGACGGTGTCGCCGTTGTTGTCGGTCGCCACCGCATCGATGGTCAGCTCGCCATCGGTCAGGCCGCTGACGTCCACACCGGTCAGGCTGTACTCGCCGTTTTCATCCACGGTCGCCGTGACGATGACGGTTTCATCGTTCTGGTCGGTGATGGTGATGGTCACCTCACCGTTTTCTGGAACGTCTTGGCTGGTGCCGCTGATGTTCAGCAGACCGTCGGTGGAGTCATCCGCCGTGACGGTCAGTTCACCCGCAACCGCATCCAGATCCGCAGTGTCCTGGGCCGTGACGGTGTCGCCGTTGTTGTCGGTCGCCACCGCATCGATGGTCAGCTCGCCATCGGTCAGGCCGCTGACGTCCACACCGGTCAGGCTGTACTCGCCGTTTTCATCCACGGTCGCCGTGACGATGACGGTTTCATCGTTCTGGTCGGTGATGGTGATGGTCACCTCACCGTTTTCTGGAACGTCTTGGCTGGTGCCGCTGATGTTCAGCAGACCGTCGGTGGAGTCATCCGCCGTGACGGTCAGTTCACCCGCAACCGCATCCAGATCCGCAGTGTCCTGGGCCGTGACGGTGTCGCCGTTGTTGTCGGTCGCCACCGCATCGATGGTCAGCTCGCCATCGGTCAGGCCGCTGACGTCCACACCGGTCAGGCTGTACTCGCCGTTTTCATCCACGGTCGCCGTGACGATGACGGTTTCATCGTTCTGGTCGGTGATGGTGATGGTCACCTCACCGTTTTCTGGAACGTCTTGGCTGGTGCCGCTGATGTTCAGCAGACCGTCGGTGGAGTCATCCGCCGTGACGGTCAGTTCACCCGCAACCGCATCCAGATCCGCAGTGTCCTGGGCCGTGACGGTGTCGCCGTTGTTGTCGGTCGCCACCGCATCGATGGTCAGCTCGCCATCGGTCAGGCCGCTGACGTCCACACCGGTCAGGCTGTACTCGCCGTTTTCATCCACGGTCGCCGTGACGATGACGGTTTCATCGTTCTGGTCGGTGATGGTGATGGTCACCTCACCGTTTTCTGGAACGTCTTGGCTGGTGCCGCTGATGTTCAGCAGACCGTCGGTGGAGTCATCCGCCGTGACGGTCAGTTCACCCGCAACCGCATCCAGATCCGCAGTGTCCTGGGCCGTGACGGTGTCGCCGTTGTTGTCGGTCGCCACCGCATCGATGGTCAGCTCGCCATCGGTCAGGCCGCTGACGTCCACACCGGTCAGGCTGTACTCGCCGTTTTCATCCACGGTCGCCGTGACGATGACGGTTTCATCGTTCTGGTCGGTGATGGTGATGGTCACCTCACCGTTTTCTGGAACGTCTTGGCTGGTGCCGCTGATGTTCAGCAGACCGTCGGTGGAGTCATCCGCCGTGACGGTCAGTTCACCCGCAACCGCATCCAGATCCGCAGTGTCCTGGGCCGTGACGGTGTCGCCGTTGTTGTCGGTCGCCACCGCATCGATGGTCAGCTCGCCATCGGTCAGGCCGCTGACGTCCACACCGGTCAGGCTGTACTCGCCGTTTTCATCCACGGTCGCCGTGACGATGACGGTTTCATCGTTCTGGTCGGTGATGGTGATGGTCACCTCACCGTTTTCTGGAACGTCTTGGCTGGTGCCGCTGATGTTCAGCAGACCGTCGGTGGAGTCATCCGCCGTGACGGTCAGTTCACCCGCAACCGCATCCAGATCCGCAGTGTCCTGGGCCGTGACGGTGTCGCCGTTGTTGTCGGTCGCCACCGCATCGATGGTCAGCTCGCCATCGGTCAGGCCGCTGACGTCCACACCGGTCAGGCTGTACTCGCCGTTTTCATCCACGGTCGCCGTGACGATGACGGTTTCATCGTTCTGGTCGGTGATGGTGATGGTCACCTCACCGTTTTCTGGAACGTCTTGGCTGGTGCCGCTGATGTTCAGCAGACCGTCGGTGGAGTCATCCGCCGTGACGGTCAGTTCACCCGCAACCGCATCCAGATCCGCAGTGTCCTGGGCCGTGACGGTGTCGCCGTTGTTGTCGGTCGCCACCGCATCGATGGTCAGCTCGCCATCGGTCAGGCCGCTGACGTCCACACCGGTCAGGCTGTACTCGCCGTTTTCATCCACGGTCGCCGTGACGATGACGGTTTCATCGTTCTGGTCGGTGATGGTGATGGTCACCTCACCGTTTTCTGGAACGTCTTGGCTGGTGCCGCTGATGTTCAGCAGACCGTCGGTGGAGTCATCCGCCGTGACGGTCAGTTCACCCGCAACCGCATCCAGATCCGCAGTGTCCTGGGCCGTGACGGTGTCGCCGTTGTTGTCGGTCGCCACCGCATCGATGGTCAGCTCGCCATCGGTCAGGCCGCTGACGTCCACACCGGTCAGGCTGTACTCGCCGTTTTCATCCACGGTCGCCGTGACGATGACGGTTTCATCGTTCTGGTCGGTGATGGTGATGGTCACCTCACCGTTTTCTGGAACGTCTTGGCTGGTGCCGCTGATGTTCAGCAGACCGTCGGTGGAGTCATCCGCCGTGACGGTCAGTTCACCCGCAACCGCATCCAGATCCGCAGTGTCCTGGGCCGTGACGGTGTCGCCGTTGTTGTCGGTCGCCACCGCATCGATGGTCAGCTCGCCATCGGTCAGGCCGCTGACGTCCACACCGGTCAGGCTGTACTCGCCGTTTTCATCCACGGTCGCCGTGACGATGACGGTTTCATCGTTCTGGTCGGTGATGGTGATGGTCACCTCACCGTTTTCTGGAACGTCTTGGCTGGTGCCGCTGATGTTCAGCAGACCGTCGGTGGAGTCATCCGCCGTGACGGTCAGTTCACCCGCAACCGCATCCAGATCCGCAGTGTCCTGGGCCGTGACGGTGTCGCCGTTGTTGTCGGTCGCCACCGCATCGATGGTCAGCTCGCCATCGGTCAGGCCGCTGACGTCCACACCGGTCAGGCTGTACTCGCCGTTTTCATCCACGGTCGCCGTGACGATGACGGTTTCATCGTTCTGGTCGGTGATGGTGATGGTCACCTCACCGTTTTCTGGAACGTCTTGGCTGGTGCCGCTGATGTTCAGCAGACCGTCGGTGGAGTCATCCGCCGTGACGGTCAGTTCACCCGCAACCGCATCCAGATCCGCAGTGTCCTGGGCCGTGACGGTGTCGCCGTTGTTGTCGGTCGCCACCGCATCGATGGTCAGCTCGCCATCGGTCAGGCCGCTGACGTCCACACCGGTCAGGCTGTACTCGCCGTTTTCATCCACGGTCGCCGTGACGATGACGGTTTCATCGTTCTGGTCGGTGATGGTGATGGTCACCTCACCGTTTTCTGGAACGTCTTGGCTGGTGCCGCTGATGTTCAGCAGACCGTCGGTGGAGTCATCCGCCGTGACGGTCAGTTCACCCGCAACCGCATCCAGATCCGCAGTGTCCTGGGCCGTGACGGTGTCGCCGTTGTTGTCGGTCGCCACCGCATCGATGGTCAGCTCGCCATCGGTCAGGCCGCTGACGTCCACACCGGTCAGGCTGTACTCGCCGTTTTCATCCACGGTCGCCGTGACGATGACGGTTTCATCGTTCTGGTCGGTGATGGTGATGGTCACCTCACCGTTTTCTGGAACGTCTTGGCTGGTGCCGCTGATGTTCAGCAGACCGTCGGTGGAGTCATCCGCCGTGACGGTCAGTTCACCCGCAACCGCATCCAGATCCGCAGTGTCCTGGGCCGTGACGGTGTCGCCGTTGTTGTCGGTCGCCACCGCATCGATGGTCAGCTCGCCATCGGTCAGGCCGCTGACGTCCACACCGGTCAGGCTGTACTCGCCGTTTTCATCCACGGTCGCCGTGACGATGACGGTTTCATCGTTCTGGTCGGTGATGGTGATGGTCACCTCACCGTTTTCTGGAACGTCTTGGCTGGTGCCGCTGATGTTCAGCAGACCGTCGGTGGAGTCATCCGCCGTGACGGTCAGTTCACCCGCAACCGCATCCAGATCCGCAGTGTCCTGGGCCGTGACGGTGTCGCCGTTGTTGTCGGTCGCCACCGCATCGATGGTCAGCTCGCCATCGGTCAGGCCGCTGACGTCCACACCGGTCAGGCTGTACTCGCCGTTTTCATCCACGGTCGCCGTGACGATGACGGTTTCATCGTTCTGGTCGGTGATGGTGATGGTCACCTCACCGTTTTCTGGAACGTCTTGGCTGGTGCCGCTGATGTTCAGCAGACCGTCGGTGGAGTCATCCGCCGTGACGGTCAGTTCACCCGCAACCGCATCCAGATCCGCAGTGTCCTGGGCCGTGACGGTGTCGCCGTTGTTGTCGGTCGCAACCGCATCGATGGTCAGCTCGCCATCGGTCAGGCCGCTGACGTCCACACCGGTCAGGCTGTACTCGCCGTTTTCATCCACGGTCGCCGTGACGATGACGGTTTCATCGTTCTGGTCGGTGATGGTGATGGTCACCTCACCGTTTTCTGGAACGTCTTGGCTGGTGCCGCTGATGTTCAGCAGACCGTCGGTGGAGTCATCCGCCGTGACGGTCAGTTCACCCGCAACCGCATCCAGATCCGCAGTGTCCTGGGCCGTGACGGTGTCGCCGTTGTTGTCGGTCGCCACCGCATCGATGGTCAGCTCGCCATCGGTCAGGCCGCTGACGTCCACACCGGTCAGGCTGTACTCGCCGTTTTCATCCACGGTCGCCGTGACGATGACGGTTTCATCGTTCTGGTCGGTGATGGTGATGGTCACCTCACCGTTTTCTGGAACGTCTTGGCTGGTGCCGCTGATGTTCAGCAGACCGTCGGTGGAGTCATCCGCCGTGACGGTCAGTTCACCCGCAACCGCATCCAGATCCGCAGTGTCCTGGGCCGTGACGGTGTCGCCGTTGTTGTCGGTCGCCACCGCATCGATGGTCAGCTCGCCATCGGTCAGGCCGCTGACGTCCACACCGGTCAGGCTGTACTCGCCGTTTTCATCCACGGTCGCCGTGACGATGACGGTTTCATCGTTCTGGTCGGTGATGGTGATGGTCACCTCACCGTTTTCTGGAACGTCTTGGCTGGTGCCGCTGATGTTCAGCAGACCGTCGGTGGAGTCATCCGCCGTGACGGTCAGTTCACCCGCAACCGCATCCAGATCCGCAGTGTCCTGGGCCGTGACGGTGTCGCCGTTGTTGTCGGTCGCCACCGCATCGATGGTCAGCTCGCCATCGGTCAGGCCGCTGACGTCCACACCGGTCAGGCTGTACTCGCCGTTTTCATCCACGGTCGCCGTGACGATGACGGTTTCATCGTTCTGGTCGGTGATGGTGATGGTCACCTCACCGTTTTCTGGAACGTCTTGGCTGGTGCCGCTGATGTTCAGCAGACCGTCGGTGGAGTCATCCGCCGTGACGGTCAGTTCACCCGCAACCGCATCCAGATCCGCAGTGTCCTGGGCCGTGACGGTGTCGCCGTTGTTGTCGGTCGCCACCGCATCGATGGTCAGCTCGCCATCGGTCAGGCCGCTGACGTCCACACCGGTCAGGCTGTACTCGCCGTTTTCATCCACGGTCGCCGTGACGATGACGGTTTCATCGTTCTGGTCGGTGATGGTGATGGTCACCTCACCGTTTTCTGGAACGTCTTGGCTGGTGCCGCTGATGTTCAGCAGACCGTCGGTGGAGTCATCCGCCGTGACGGTCAGTTCACCCGCAACCGCATCCAGATCCGCAGTGTCCTGGGCCGTGACGGTGTCGCCGTTGTTGTCGGTCGCCACCGCATCGATGGTCAGCTCGCCATCGGTCAGGCCGCTGACGTCCACACCGGTCAGGCTGTACTCGCCGTTTTCATCCACGGTCGCCGTGACGATGACGGTTTCATCGTTCTGGTCGGTGATGGTGATGGTCACCTCACCGTTTTCTGGAACGTCTTGGCTGGTGCCGCTGATGTTCAGCAGACCGTCGGTGGAGTCATCCGCCGTGACGGTCAGTTCACCCGCAACCGCATCCAGATCCGCAGTGTCCTGGGCCGTGACGGTGTCGCCGTTGTTGTCGGTCGCCACCGCATCGATGGTCAGCTCGCCATCGGTCAGGCCGCTGACGTCCACACCGGTCAGGCTGTACTCGCCGTTTTCATCCACGGTCGCCGTGACGATGACGGTTTCATCGTTCTGGTCGGTGATGGTGATGGTCACCTCACCGTTTTCTGGAACGTCTTGGCTGGTGCCGCTGATGTTCAGCAGACCGTCGGTGGAGTCATCCGCCGTGACGGTCAGTTCACCCGCAACCGCATCCAGATCCGCAGTGTCCTGGGCCGTGACGGTGTCGCCGTTGTTGTCGGTCGCCACCGCATCGATGGTCAGCTCGCCATCGGTCAGGCCGCTGACGTCCACACCGGTCAGGCTGTACTCGCCGTTTTCATCCACGGTCGCCGTGACGATGACGGTTTCATCGTTCTGGTCGGTGATGGTGATGGTCACCTCACCGTTTTCTGGAACGTCTTGGCTGGTGCCGCTGATGTTCAGCAGACCGTCGGTGGAGTCATCCGCCGTGACGGTCAGTTCACCCGCAACCGCATCCAGATCCGCAGTGTCCTGGGCCGTGACGGTGTCGCCGTTGTTGTCGGTCGCCACCGCATCGATGGTCAGCTCGCCATCGGTCAGGCCGCTGACGTCCACACCGGTCAGGCTGTACTCGCCGTTTTCATCCACGGTCGCCGTGACGATGACGGTTTCATCGTTCTGGTCGGTGATGGTGATGGTCACCTCACCGTTTTCTGGAACGTCTTGGCTGGTGCCGCTGATGTTCAGCAGACCGTCGGTGGAGTCATCCGCCGTGACGGTCAGTTCACCCGCAACCGCATCCAGATCCGCAGTGTCCTGGGCCGTGACGGTGTCGCCGTTGTTGTCGGTCGCAACCGCATCGATGGTCAGCTCGCCATCGGTCAGGCCGCTGACGTCCACACCGGTCAGGCTGTACTCGCCGTTTTCATCCACGGTCGCCGTGACGATGACGGTTTCATCGTTCTGGTCGGTGATGGTGATGGTCACCTCACCGTTTTCTGGAACGTCTTGGCTGGTGCCGCTGATGTTCAGCAGACCGTCGGTGGAGTCATCCGCCGTGACGGTCAGTTCACCCGCAACCGCATCCAGATCCGCAGTGTCCTGGGCCGTGACGGTGTCGCCGTTGTTGTCGGTCGCCACCGCATCGATGGTCAGCTCGCCATCGGTCAGGCCGCTGACGTCCACACCGGTCAGGCTGTACTCGCCGTTTTCATCCACGGTCGCCGTGACGATGACGGTTTCATCGTTCTGGTCGGTGATGGTGATGGTCACCTCACCGTTTTCTGGAACGTCTTGGCTGGTGCCGCTGATGTTCAGCAGACCGTCGGTGGAGTCATCCGCCGTGACGGTCAGTTCACCCGCAACCGCATCCAGATCCGCAGTGTCCTGGGCCGTGACGGTGTCGCCGTTGTTGTCGGTCGCAACCGCATCGATGGTCAGCTCGCCATCGGTCAGGCCGCTGACGTCCACACCGGTCAGGCTGTACTCGCCGTTTTCATCCACGGTCGCCGTGACGATGACGGTTTCATCGTTCTGGTCGGTGATGGTGATGGTCACCTCACCGTTTTCTGGAACGTCTTGGCTGGTGCCGCTGATGTTCAGCAGACCGTCGGTGGAGTCATCCGCCGTGACGGTCAGTTCACCCGCAACCGCATCCAGATCCGCAGTGTCCTGGGCCGTGACGGTGTCGCCGTTGTTGTCGGTCGCAACCGCATCGATGGTCAGCTCGCCATCGGTCAGGCCGCTGACGTCCACACCGGTCAGGCTGTACTCGCCGTTTTCATCCACGGTCGCCGTGACGATGACGGTTTCATCGTTCTGGTCGGTGATGGTGATGGTCACCTCACCGTTTTCTGGAACGTCTTGGCTGGTGCCGCTGATGTTCAGCAGACCGTCGGTGGAGTCATCCGCCGTGACGGTCAGTTCACCCGCAACCGCATCCAGATCCGCAGTGTCCTGGGCCGTGACGGTGTCGCCGTTGTTGTCGGTCGCCACCGCATCGATGGTCAGCTCGCCATCGGTCAGGCCGCTGACGTCCACACCGGTCAGGCTGTACTCGCCGTTTTCATCCACGGTCGCCGTGACGATGACGGTTTCATCGTTCTGGTCGGTGATGGTGATGGTCACCTCACCGTTTTCTGGAACGTCTTGGCTGGTGCCGCTGATGTTCAGCAGACCGTCGGTGGAGTCATCCGCCGTGACGGTCAGTTCACCCGCAACCGCATCCAGATCCGCAGTGTCCTGGGCCGTGACGGTGTCGCCGTTGTTGTCGGTCGCCACCGCATCGATGGTCAGCTCGCCATCGGTCAGGCCGCTGACGTCCACACCGGTCAGGCTGTACTCGCCGTTTTCATCCACGGTCGCCGTGACGATGACGGTTTCATCGTTCTGGTCGGTGATGGTGATGGTCACCTCACCGTTTTCTGGAACGTCTTGGCTGGTGCCGCTGATGTTCAGCAGACCGTCGGTGGAGTCATCCGCCGTGACGGTCAGTTCACCCGCAACCGCATCCAGATCCGCAGTGTCCTGGGCCGTGACGGTGTCGCCGTTGTTGTCGGTCGCCACCGCATCGATGGTCAGCTCGCCATCGGTCAGGCCGCTGACGTCCACACCGGTCAGGCTGTACTCGCCGTTTTCATCCACGGTCGCCGTGACGATGACGGTTTCATCGTTCTGGTCGGTGATGGTGATGGTCACCTCACCGTTTTCTGGAACGTCTTGGCTGGTGCCGCTGATGTTCAGCAGACCGTCGGTGGAGTCATCCGCCGTGACGGTCAGTTCACCCGCAACCGCATCCAGATCCGCAGTGTCCTGGGCCGTGACGGTGTCGCCGTTGTTGTCGGTCGCCACCGCATCGATGGTCAGCTCGCCATCGGTCAGGCCGCTGACGTCCACACCGGTCAGGCTGTACTCGCCGTTTTCATCCACGGTCGCCGTGACGATGACGGTTTCATCGTTCTGGTCGGTGATGGTGATGGTCACCTCACCGTTTTCTGGAACGTCTTGGCTGGTGCCGCTGATGTTCAGCAGACCGTCGGTGGAGTCATCCGCCGTGACGGTCAGTTCACCCGCAACCGCATCCAGATCCGCAGTGTCCTGGGCCGTGACGGTGTCGCCGTTGTTGTCGGTCGCCACCGCATCGATGGTCAGCTCGCCATCGGTCAGGCCGCTGACGTCCACACCGGTCAGGCTGTACTCGCCGTTTTCATCCACGGTCGCCGTGACGATGACGGTTTCATCGTTCTGGTCGGTGATGGTGATGGTCACCTCACCGTTTTCTGGAACGTCTTGGCTGGTGCCGCTGATGTTCAGCAGACCGTCGGTGGAGTCATCCGCCGTGACGGTCAGTTCACCCGCAACCGCATCCAGATCCGCAGTGTCCTGGGCCGTGACGGTGTCGCCGTTGTTGTCGGTCGCCACCGCATCGATGGTCAGCTCGCCATCGGTCAGGCCGCTGACGTCCACACCGGTCAGGCTGTACTCGCCGTTTTCATCCACGGTCGCCGTGACGATGACGGTTTCATCGTTCTGGTCGGTGATGGTGATGGTCACCTCACCGTTTTCTGGAACGTCTTGGCTGGTGCCGCTGATGTTCAGCAGACCGTCGGTGGAGTCATCCGCCGTGACGGTCAGTTCACCCGCAACCGCATCCAGATCCGCAGTGTCCTGGGCCGTGACGGTGTCGCCGTTGTTGTCGGTCGCCACCGCATCGATGGTCAGCTCGCCATCGGTCAGGCCGCTGACGTCCACACCGGTCAGGCTGTACTCGCCGTTTTCATCCACGGTCGCCGTGACGATGACGGTTTCATCGTTCTGGTCGGTGATGGTGATGGTCACCTCACCGTTTTCTGGAACGTCTTGGCTGGTGCCGCTGATGTTCAGCAGACCGTCGGTGGAGTCATCCGCCGTGACGGTCAGTTCACCCGCAACCGCATCCAGATCCGCAGTGTCCTGGGCCGTGACGGTGTCGCCGTTGTTGTCGGTCGCCACCGCATCGATGGTCAGCTCGCCATCGGTCAGGCCGCTGACGTCCACACCGGTCAGGCTGTACTCGCCGTTTTCATCCACGGTCGCCGTGACGATGACGGTTTCATCGTTCTGGTCGGTGATGGTGATGGTCACCTCACCGTTTTCTGGAACGTCTTGGCTGGTGCCGCTGATGTTCAGCAGACCGTCGGTGGAGTCATCCGCCGTGACGGTCAGTTCACCCGCAACCGCATCCAGATCCGCAGTGTCCTGGGCCGTGACGGTGTCGCCGTTGTTGTCGGTCGCCACCGCATCGATGGTCAGCTCGCCATCGGTCAGGCCGCTGACGTCCACACCGGTCAGGCTGTACTCGCCGTTTTCATCCACGGTCGCCGTGACGATGACGGTTTCATCGTTCTGGTCGGTGATGGTGATGGTCACCTCACCGTTTTCTGGAACGTCTTGGCTGGTGCCGCTGATGTTCAGCAGACCGTCGGTGGAGTCATCCGCCGTGACGGTCAGTTCACCCGCAACCGCATCCAGATCCGCAGTGTCCTGGGCCGTGACGGTGTCGCCGTTGTTGTCGGTCGCCACCGCATCGATGGTCAGCTCGCCATCGGTCAGGCCGCTGACGTCCACACCGGTCAGGCTGTACTCGCCGTTTTCATCCACGGTCGCCGTGACGATGACGGTTTCATCGTTCTGGTCGGTGATGGTGATGGTCACCTCACCGTTTTCTGGAACGTCTTGGCTGGTGCCGCTGATGTTCAGCAGACCGTCGGTGGAGTCATCCGCCGTGACGGTCAGTTCACCCGCAACCGCATCCAGATCCGCAGTGTCCTGGGCCGTGACGGTGTCGCCGTTGTTGTCGGTCGCCACCGCATCGATGGTCAGCTCGCCATCGGTCAGGCCGCTGACGTCCACACCGGTCAGGCTGTACTCGCCGTTTTCATCCACGGTCGCCGTGACGATGACGGTTTCATCGTTCTGGTCGGTGATGGTGATGGTCACCTCACCGTTTTCTGGAACGTCTTGGCTGGTGCCGCTGATGTTCAGCAGACCGTCGGTGGAGTCATCCGCCGTGACGGTCAGTTCACCCGCAACCGCATCCAGATCCGCAGTGTCCTGGGCCGTGACGGTGTCGCCGTTGTTGTCGGTCGCCACCGCATCGATGGTCAGCTCGCCATCGGTCAGGCCGCTGACGTCCACACCGGTCAGGCTGTACTCGCCGTTTTCATCCACGGTCGCCGTGACGATGACGGTTTCATCGTTCTGGTCGGTGATGGTGATGGTCACCTCACCGTTTTCTGGAACGTCTTGGCTGGTGCCGCTGATGTTCAGCAGACCGTCGGTGGAGTCATCCGCCGTGACGGTCAGTTCACCCGCAACCGCATCCAGATCCGCAGTGTCCTGGGCCGTGACGGTGTCGCCGTTGTTGTCGGTCGCAACCGCATCGATGGTCAGCTCGCCATCGGTCAGGCCGCTGACGTCCACACCGGTCAGGCTGTACTCGCCGTTTTCATCCACGGTCGCCGTGACGATGACGGTTTCATCGTTCTGGTCGGTGATGGTGATGGTCACCTCACCGTTTTCTGGAACGTCTTGGCTGGTGCCGCTGATGTTCAGCAGACCGTCGGTGGAGTCATCCGCCGTGACGGTCAGTTCACCCGCAACCGCATCCAGATCCGCAGTGTCCTGGGCCGTGACGGTGTCGCCGTTGTTGTCGGTCGCCACCGCATCGATGGTCAGCTCGCCATCGGTCAGGCCGCTGACGTCCACACCGGTCAGGCTGTACTCGCCGTTTTCATCCACGGTCGCCGTGACGATGACGGTTTCATCGTTCTGGTCGGTGATGGTGATGGTCACCTCACCGTTTTCTGGAACGTCTTGGCTGGTGCCGCTGATGTTCAGCAGACCGTCGGTGGAGTCATCCGCCGTGACGGTCAGTTCACCCGCAACCGCATCCAGATCCGCAGTGTCCTGGGCCGTGACGGTGTCGCCGTTGTTGTCGGTCGCCACCGCATCGATGGTCAGCTCGCCATCGGTCAGGCCGCTGACGTCCACACCGGTCAGGCTGTACTCGCCGTTTTCATCCACGGTCGCCGTGACGATGACGGTTTCATCGTTCTGGTCGGTGATGGTGATGGTCACCTCACCGTTTTCTGGAACGTCTTGGCTGGTGCCGCTGATGTTCAGCAGACCGTCGGTGGAGTCATCCGCCGTGACGGTCAGTTCACCCGCAACCGCATCCAGATCCGCAGTGTCCTGGGCCGTGACGGTGTCGCCGTTGTTGTCGGTCGCAACCGCATCGATGGTCAGCTCGCCATCGGTCAGGCCGCTGACGTCCACACCGGCCAGGCTGTAGTTGCCGTCGGCATCCACGGTGGTCGTGACTTCAACCGGATCACCGCCGTTTGCAGAGGTGATCGTGATCTTCACTTCGCCGCCGTCTGGCACGTCGGTGCTGGTGCCGCGGATGTCCACGGTTTGCGCTGCGTCATCCACGGTGGTGCTGGTGATGGTTAGATCGCCCGCGGTCGCATCCAGGTCAGCGGTGTCTTGATCTCTCACCGTGTCGCCGTTGTTATCAAGCGCGGTGGCAACGATGGTCAGTTCGCCATCGGTCAGGCCGCTGACGTTCACACCGGCCAGGCTGTAGTTGCCGTCGGCATCCACGGTGGTCGTGACTTCAACCGGATCACCGCCGTTTGCAGAGGTGATCGTGATCTTCACTTCGCCGCCGTCTGGCACGTCGGTGCTGGTGCCGCGGATGTCCACGGTTTGCGCTGCGTCATCCACGGTGGTGCTGGTGATGGTTAGATCGCCCGCGGTCGCATCCAGGTCAGCGGTGTCTTGATCTCTCACCGTGTCGCCGTTGTTATCAAGCGCGGTGGCAACGATGGTCAGTTCGCCATCGGTCAGGCCGCTGACGTTCACACCGGCCAGGCTGTAGTTGCCGTCGGCATCCACGGTGGTCGTGACTTCAACCGGATCACCGCCGTTTGCAGAGGTGATCGTGATCTTCACTTCGCCGCCGTCTGGCACGTCGGTGCTGGTGCCGCGGATGTCCACGGTTTGCGCTGCGTCATCCACGGTGGTGCTGGTGATGGTTAGATCGCCCGCGGTCGCATCCAGGTCAGCGGTGTCTTGATCTCTCACCGTGTCGCCGTTGTTATCAAGCGCGGTGGCAACGATGGTCAGTTCGCCATCGGTCAGGCCGCTGACGTTCACACCGGCCAGGCTGTAGTTGCCGTCGGCATCCACGGTGGTCGTGACTTCAACCGGATCACCGCCGTTTGCAGAGGTGATCGTGATCTTCACTTCGCCGCCGTCTGGCACGTCGGTGCTGGTGCCGCGGATGTCCACGGTTTGCGCTGCGTCATCCACGGTGGTGCTGGTGATGGTTAGATCGCCCGCGGTCGCATCCAGGTCAGCGGTGTCTTGATCTCTCACCGTGTCGCCGTTGTTATCAAGCGCGGTGGCAACGATGGTCAGTTCGCCATCGGTCAGGCCGCTGACGTTCACACCGGCCAGGCTGTAGTTGCCGTCGGCATCCACGGTGGTCGTGACTTCAACCGGATCACCGCCGTTTGCAGAGGTGATCGTGATCTTCACTTCGCCGCCGTCTGGCACGTCGGTGCTGGTGCCGCGGATGTCCACGGTTTGCGCTGCGTCATCCACGGTGGTGCTGGTGATGGTTAGATCGCCCGCGGTCGCATCCAGGTCAGCGGTGTCTTGATCTCTCACCGTGTCGCCGTTGTTATCAAGCGCGGTGGCAACGATGGTCAGTTCGCCATCGGTCAGGCCGCTGACGTTCACACCGGCCAGGCTGTAGTTGCCGTCGGCATCCACGGTGGTCGTGACTTCAACCGGATCACCGCCGTTTGCAGAGGTGATCGTGATCTTCACTTCGCCGCCGTCTGGCACGTCGGTGCTGGTGCCGCGGATGTCCACGGTTTGCGCTGCGTCATCCACGGTGGTGCTGGTGATGGTTAGATCGCCCGCGGTCGCATCCAGGTCAGCGGTGTCTTGATCTCTCACCGTGTCGCCGTTGTTATCAAGCGCGGTGGCAACGATGGTCAGTTCGCCATCGGTCAGGCCGCTGACGTTCACACCGGCCAGGCTGTAGTTGCCGTCGGCATCCACGGTGGTCGTGACTTCAACTGGATCACCGCCGTTTGCAGAGGTGATCGTGATCTTCACTTCGCCGCCGTCTGGCACGTCGGTGCTGGTGCCGCGGATGTCTAGGGTCGCGTCGCCGTTATCCACAGTCGCCACCACGCTCAGCGCGGCATCAACCGCATCCAGTACCGCACTGGTGTCGGCCTCAACGGTGTTGCCGTTGTTGTCGGTGGTGCTCGCATCGATGGTCAGCGGGCCGTCGGTCAGGCTTTCCACATCGACGTTTTCAACCACGTAGCTGCCGTCGGCGCCCACGGTGGCCGTGGTGGTGACGGTCGCGCCGTTCTGGTCGGTGATGGTGATGTTCACCATGCTGCCGTCGGCAACGTCGGCGCTGGTGCCGCTGATGTCTAGGGTCGCGTCGCCGTTATCCACAGTGGCAGCAACGGTCAGCGTAGCATCGGCATCGGCATCGGCGTCTGAATCAGCATCGGCATCGGCATCGGCATCGGCATCAGCGTCTGCATCAGCGTCGGCATCGGCGTCTGAATCAGCATCAGCGTCCGCATCGGCATCCGCGTCGGCGTCAGAATCCGCATCAGCATCCGCATCGGCATCTGCGTCAGAATCAGCATCCGCGTCGGCATCAGCATCCGAATCGGCATCGGCGTCCGAGTCAGCGTCCGCATCGGCGTCGGCGTCGGCATCGGCATCGGCGTCGGCATCGGCGTCGGCATCGGCATCGGCATCGGCATCTGCGTCGGCATCGGCATCTGCGTCGGCATCGGCATCGGCATCAGAATCCGCATCCGCATCCGCATCCGCGTCGGCATCCGCGTCGGCGTCGGCGTCGGCATCCGCATCGGCATCTGCATCAGCGTCTGCATCAGCATCTGAATCGGCGTCCGCATCAGCATCAGCATCGGCATCGGCGTCAGAATCAGCATCAGCGTCCGCATCGGCGTCGGCGTCCGCATCCGCATCGGCATCAGCGTCTGCATCCGCATCAGCGTCTGCATCAGCATCGGCATCTGCATCCGCATCGGCGTCAGAATCAGCATCCGCGTCGGCATCGGCATCTGCGTCGGCATCGGCGTCAGCATCCGCATCCGCGTCAGCATCAGCATCGGCATCTGCATCTGCATCTGCATCTGCATCAGCGTCTGCATCAGCATCTGAATCGGCGTCCGCATCAGCATCAGCATCGGCATCGGCGTCAGAATCAGCATCAGCATCAGCGTCCGCATCGGCGTCGGCGTCCGCATCCGCATCGGCATCAGCGTCTGCATCCGCATCAGCATCTGCATCCGCATCGGCGTCAGAATCAGCATCCGCGTCGGCATCGGCATCGGCATCGGCATCGGCATCCGCATCGGCATCGGCATCGGCGTCTGCATCCGCGTCGGTGTCGTCTAGATCTGTTGTAGCAGCGGCTAGGCCACCATCAAATTCAACGAACTCGGCCCCTTCAAGGCCGCCTTCAGTGCTAAAGCTAAGCGGGTCGGTTTCTTCGGCAATACGAGCAAGGCGCACAAAGCTGCTACCACCACCGCCACCGCCGGCTGCTCCACCGGCTGCAGTCGCATCTAACAGTTCGAGTAGGTCGCCATCTTCATCATTAAGAGCAGTGAGCAGCGCTTCTAGATCGTCATCCTGGATGCTGGCATCAGTGGCTACAATCGCGTCAACATCAAGTTCGGGGGTAACCGCAACTTCTTGGCCGCCTTCGACAACGTTAACGCCTGTTCCGTCGGCAAAGTCTAGCTCTACCCGGCCATCTGCAGACGTGATGATCGTTTCGCCTTCCTGAAGAACGTCGCCAATGCGAAGTTCACGCAGGTTGCCGTCTTCGTCACGTGCCCATGCCTGACCTGAAATTGCGATAACTGTTGCCATGTGCTGTATCCACCCGCTGCTTCATCAAAGAGGTTGCCGTTTTTGGTGAAAATTCAATAAAGTGAACTTTTATTAACGGCATTTTGTAGCAAGATTAATCGTGATGACGACGAATTCATATTGTACTGGTGGACAGTACTACCACGGCGATAGGAAAAGACGGGCATGCTGAAAGCTAGGATGAGGCTTTAATACTCAACGGCGCTTTTCACGGGAGAGTTTTGCTCATCCGCGAGTGTAATGACCTCGTAGGCTTTTATAAGCCCAGACATCATGTTGAGTGCGCCTGAGTCATTATGAAGATGACAACGTTGGCAAAATTCGTGCGCTCGCGCCGCTAATGCAACGCAGTTTGCCGCTTGGGTGGGTGAGTCAAACCCATGCCAAGGTTGCTGACTATCAGCGCTTTCCCATTGGCTATTGATAACCTCAAGTATTTCCGCCTGTAGCTTTGCTGATAGAGGCCAGTGCGCGCCCAATGTGTCATATACCCAACCCTGCCAGTCCAATAGCAGCATGTGATTGTCTATAACGGCCATGCGGGCGCTACTAGGATTTTGTACCGTTAGACACTGGGGAACCCTTTCCACTTCAGCGATCATAAACGGCCATAGCTGCATGAAACGCTCGACTTGAAAGCTCTGTCGGTCTTGTTGTGTCAGGTAGGCAAAGTGTGAAGCTGCCACTTTCTTCATGCGCTCGGGTAAAGAGGCAAACGTTGCTGTGTATTGGGTAATCAGATGATTGGGCAAAGGAACATGGCATAGGCATTGCCGCAACTCATTCATCCAAGGCTTACGCTCTTCGGAATTCTTCCACTGAGGTGGCTTGTCTCCTATTTCCACCAACACAAAATGACACCAGGGTAACTGTCCACTAGCTCGTAAAACAGGCACCGTGGGCATAGCACTTTGAGACATCGCACTTTGAGACATCACACTTTGAGACACCGCACTTTGAGACACCACACCATGGCAATAGCCTCCTATTTCATTCAAAAGCGCAGTTTCATGCAGTGCTTCGTTCTCTCGGGCAGCGATATAGCACTTTAGCAATACATAATATGGCAAGCCGTTGCTATCCGTTTCACAAACTAATACGTGCGCTACGGATCGCCCATAGAGTAAACGGCATTGCAAAATTTCAAGATCGCCGACACAGTATTTGCTCTCAATCAACCATGACGGTAGCCACTGTTGAAGAGTCGCTTGTTCAAAGCGTTGGACAAAGTCCGTGGTTAGCGAGAAAGAAATCTGTTGGGAGCGAGGTAAAAGCAGCATATTAATCTGCTGAAAATACTTGATGATACTCAAGAAATTGACCAACCCATTAACACTGGCCACCATTAGTTGGCGCATTGCTAGCAGCAATATAAATAGCGTCAACAGTGGCCGCATTGTGCCATTGAGATAATCGAGGACAATAATCAAAAAACCCAAAGCAAAGCTGATATTGATGACGGTCAGAACGTTACCTTGCAGGGTATTCTGAATAGTTTGCACCCGCTCAAAGCGGTAGTAAAAGCTAACCATCATCACCAACCCCAACACACATGCCACTGCCAATAGCGCGAGCAGAGGGTGTAGAAAAGCGATCATCAAGCAGAAAAGCAGTGCGATCACCGCTGACGACAGGGCACCTATCACAATGCCAAGTACACGCTTGCCAACTAATCGATGGTTGGCAACTAGCCGGGTTTTATTCAAAAGCCCTAGGATTAGGGACGAAAGCTGGGCAATGGCTTTTGTAATTAACCATTTAAGTAAGGCGTAGGCGCAAAAGCAGAGTACGGCCGCTACGATTAATACCGCTATTTTGGCACCATGGGATTCTGTTCCAGGTACCCAGCCATCTATGCGGCTACGCCCGGTCATCAACACTTGAAGCAACTGCCAGGGTAGCACTAGGCTTGCCAACAGCATGACCTGACTTACAATTTGCATTAACAGGATCGTTAATACACGCCAACGAAACGGCCATAGCACCGCGCGCGCTAACGCAGCCATTAGGTCGAGAACTTGATCTCCGTGAATCTCCTCTCTCTCCCTGTTAGTCGTCGGGTTACTCATCGATTAATCATTGGTTCTATAAGTTGCATGAAGGCACGTAATTCGTCCGGTTGATCGGCTATCGGCTTATACGTTGAAACGGCATCATGGATGGCAGATAAAATGACTCTATTGTGACGCAGGCTACGCTGCTCTGCCTCTGTCCAACCATACACGGGCCATTGCTCTTGATGGGCCAGTGTCGCGCCAGCCTCATTGAGTGAGGCGAAAAGTAACGGTAGAAAGGCATGGCCATAAAACTCGCTCGCTGCCACTACTTGGCTGCCATCGTGGTAGCGCTTATCGTGTAGCTCCTTCTGAATTGAGCGACTGCCCTGCGAGTCAAGCAGATAAAACAGTCGCTGCCAAAAGGTCGCTGCGCCATAGTTTGCTTGCATCACTGATTCAAGCGCTTCGGCATTCACAGGTAAGGGGGTCCCCTCTTGTGCACCACCTCTCTGCGCATCCTCTCTAAAGAGAGATTCCGACCAACGAGCTAACCCTTCATGCACCCAAGCTTGCTTGAACATCATGTGGGCATTTTGATACAGATGAAACAGCTCATGGGCAGGGGTTAAGTTTTCAGCAGCATTTACCTGCCCACCTAACGCCATACGAATATGGCAATCAGGCACAGTAGGGCTGCGTACTACTTCATCATACGCTTGCCCACCACGTGACTGGTCAGCACGTAATATCACCATAATGAAGTTTGCACGCTGATAGCGTGGCATGAGCAAGGGTGGGGTAAGCCCAAGAACGTCACGATAGACTAGATTGGCGGCATTAAGCTGTCTTTCCAAGTCATCACGTTGTGTAGTGCTCAGCGCCCCAATCTCTTCAACGACCTCGATAAAAAAGTGAGCCTCCTCCAGTCCCAACGTTTGGTTCGGCCCGTTTGTTAATATCTGGAGAGGTGCATCACGTTGCAGGTAATGACACTCCCCTGCTTCTGGGGTCGGCTGAGCGGCTACTGGCGTTAGCTTAGCCGTGGCTATGCAAAGCAGTAGTAGAGTGATCCACCAATGGTGAGTTAACGGTAGATGTTTACTCATAAGGTAGCGGGGGGAAAAGCGCGTGTAGCCCAATGCCATGGGATGCTTTAACAAGCACGCTATCATGGGGCATTAGGTGGTGCGGTAGCGCTGCCTTAAGGGCTTTAACATCCGCAAAGTGAAACACGCCAGCAGCCTCTCCACCCAATAAGGGTGCTAACACTTGGCAGCGCTGACCACAGAGCAGTAATTCCCTAGCTGATAGTGAGGCAAGAAGAGGAGCAAGCTCCTGGTGTAGCCGTTCAGTCTCTGCGCCCAGCTCTAGCATATCGCCAATAATCACCAGCTTTTTGCTCGCATCCACAGCGAGCGAAGAGAAGGCTTCCAACGCCATACGCATCGATAAAGGGTTAGCGTTGTACGTTTCATCGTACAGTGTGATTGGCACGGCGTGACAATGTGTGGCCCGTACTTCGCCTCGCCCTGCCACTGCTTGAAAAGTGGCCAGCCGAGATATAACGGTGTCTAGCGGTAAATTATCGTGCCTAGCCACCGCCAGTACTGCCATGGCATTCAGCATCATATGCCGCCCTGCAGCGCTCATGCCAAGTTCATACACACTTCCATCACACATAATCCGGGCGCTATTCCCTGCAAACGCAAGCATGCGTATATCTGCGTCGGGGTGCTCACCGAAACTGACCACCTGCAGGTGATAGCGCCTTGCCTGTTCGGCCAGATAAGCATAATGAGGCATATCGCGGTACAGAATAGCGACCCCATTAGAGGGCATGCTCTGAAAAATAAGCGCTTTCTTACGGGCAATTTCGTCTAGTGAGCGGTGATACACCAGGTGCGATGCCGCAATATTAGTGATTATGGCGATATCTGGGCGAGCAAGATCCGTATTCTGAGCCATTGAACCGATGGCCATTTCAACCACCCAGTACGCTGCCTCTTGCGGCATTGAAGCGATGTTCCAGGCAATGCCAACCGGTAAGTTAGCACTGCCTTGCGTTTGTCCTACGGCGCCGGTGTAGCTCAGTGCATGGGCCAGCATTGCTACTGCCGTTGTTTTACCCGCGCTGCCAGTAATACCGACGACGCGACCAGCGTAACTGCGCCGCTGCCACTGTCCTATCGCCAGCGTTGCTGCTCGCACATCAGCTACGTGTAACACAGGCACATCGATACCATGATATAACTCAGGGTCATCGCAAATGACAGCGGAAGCGCCTTTACTCACCAGAGACTTCACCGCGGCGAATGGCAAAAAACCTTTCTCCATTCCCTTGCCCCGCGCGATAACCACTTGCCCCGTTTGAAAAGATCTTGGCCAGCAGCATAGGCCTCTTGCTAGCCACTCATCAGGTGGAGTTGATATCCATACTCCCTCGGTTATCGAGGCAATAGTTTTAGCATCCAAGCGCTGCCCCAATAGTGGCGACTTAATGGTGGCATAGCTTGCCTCACGCAGCATCTGCTGATACGCCACCAGCCCCGATAAGTAGTGCTCTACATCGTCAATCCTAACGCGGAAACTGTGATGGCGAATAAAAAAGCCATCCACAACAGTCGCCGGAGCTTTAAAGTACATCGCGACTTCCGGCCAGAAAAAGCCGTTCAGCAGATAGTTCGCCCTAGCATGCAAAGCGCGGTAAAACGCATTGACATCAAAGCCATTCAGCACATCGGCTAAATCAGGCCGTTGCTCAAGCTTAAGCAGCGTTTTATGAAACGCCATCGACAGCTCAAGTAGCGTGGGGAAAGTGGTGATCCGCTCGTGGATAAAATCGACATAGCCCGCGATATTGCGCACGGCAAACGCAAAGTATTTACGCTCTGGGCGGTGCGCCACCAGTTCATTGGAACAATAGGCAAGCCAATGGTCGTGGGCATTTTCGTGACCGCTAGCAATAAAGTAGTCAAACGCGTTGACCACGCAGTCTAGCCAACGGTTATTTCGGGTATGGTCATAAAGCCGCATTAGGGCAAAAGCCGCTTCGCCATCGTAATAAATGATCCGGGACTTTTCCCTAACGGACAAATCAGCCGCATTAAGTACGTGCACAAAGCTCCCATCGGCCTCTTGCATTCTTGTAATGCCAAGTGCCAGTGCATCTGCCAGCGCTGCATAACGATCGTCGCCCGTGACCTGGTGATACTTCACTAATGCAAGAATGGCGACCGCGTTGGCTCCCAACTTAATGATGTCGCCAACATCCACCACATAGGCTGCGCCTTGGCGGTAAATAACAAACTGGGAACATAAGCCCGACAGCGCACCGGCAATCTGCTGGCGTATCAGGCTGAGCTGTTCGTTACTTAACAGTCGCTGTTCCGCACAGGCCTCATAGCCTTCTAGCAAAGCATAGGTACTGCTAGCGTGCCGCAATACGTTGTAGGTATTAATGTGGCGATCAAAGCAGGGAAAATAGCCATACACATAGCGGCCATCTTCCTTCATCTGCTTACCTAAAAAACGGGTGGAACGCGCGATTAACTCTCCTGTGGATGCCGCTGTTAGAGGAGGAGCTTCTCGCCTTCCCCAGCATCTTGGTTGAGTCTCTAGACCATGAACGCGAGCAGTTTCGCCGCTAACATCCACGAATACGCCAGCAGTAGAAAAGCTCCAAACTGGCATAGTATCGCCAAAGTCAGGCATCTGGCTTGAACCATGACGCGCTTTTATATAGCGCTCTAAGTGCCCCAGATTAACATCGGCATGCACCACCTGATTGCCTGCGTATAGGCAGGCATTAGCGTTAAGCTCCATTTCTGTGAGTAAAAGCCGAGGAAGCTTCGTGCCCACAAACGCTAAGCCACTACGAAAATAGTTGCGTTTATAACGCTTAATGTTTTGCTTTAGCGTCTGCCACTGCCATTCACGCACTGCAAAAGGCCACTCCAAGCGACACCACACCAATGGGTGCTGAAACTTTCGCTCAAGCCGTTGCAGTGCCTGTTTCAACGCGGGGAGTAAAGCTGCCCAGTTGCCTGCCTGCAGGCTGCTCACATCAATCTGCACAGTAGCGACTTGAGCGCGCCCATAGCCATCGCTTGCTGATAGCAGCATTAGCTGAGCAAACTCTGCTGGCTGTGCATGCTTGTTCAACCATATCGGCACCACCGTTTCACCGATGCCATCTAAAGCGAGCGCAACGTTGACCGCTTGGGCAGAAGGCCCAGCTTTTTCAGCGCCCGATTTGCTTAATGGGGGCAAGCCAGGCAGTGAAGAACGTGTATTGTTGGGCATTTAATTGCTCAAAAATAAGGGCTGACGTATGAAGCTGAACGCCATGCACATGCACAGCACACATGCAGGTATATCAACTAAAACTGTTCTAACGTGCGTTCTGCAACCGGCGTTAGCTTCAAAATTAGCTGTAAGCGATCACGGACAGCTAACTTCTTGAAGATGGCACTTAAGTGGGCCTTCACCGTACGTTCCGTAATGTCTAATTGGCGCGCGACTTCTTTATTGGTTGCACCACGAGCAACGGCTAGCGCCACACCCCGCTCGCGCTCCGTTAATAGGTTCAAATAGTCACTCTGCTGATGCTCCGCACCTTGCTGACGTTTTTGTAGCGCCTTAAAAGTGCCACCTACCACCTTGGCAAGCAGCTCTTGTCCCACCCATATACCTTGATTAGACACCACGAGGGCGACTTGGATAAGGACGTCAGAAGCTGCCAGTGTATGGACATAGCCACGCGCCCCGAGGTCCAGCGCCTTAAGCGCCTCACGATCGTTAGGCACATAGCTGAGTATCACGACAATGGCACTATTTGCAGTTATCGCCGGAATCAGCTCACTCCAATTTTCGACCATCGTTGTTAGCCATGCCACGTCACCCGGCTGCACTTGATCCACTATTTTATCTGGCGTGGTGGCCATGCTTGCAGGAAAAGCACTTTCCCAGCGCGCCTTTAGGCGTCCATCCGTTGTCACAAACCAGTGTTTCATTAGCGCTCCCCCATGGAATCTCGCCACGCCCTTAAAACAGGTTTTAATAAGAACTGCATCACCGTTCTTTTGCCTGTCACAATATCGACTTGTGCCGTCATCCCTGGAATAACCTGCAGCCGGTCAGTAATACTTTCATCTTGCAAACTACGAACCCGGACCAAATAAAACGTATTACCGTCGTCGTCAGTAATCGTATCTGCACTGATGTGGTCAAGCTCAGCCTGCAGCCCACCATATATGGCGTAGTCGTAGGCAGTGAGTTTGATCGTTGCAGGCTGCCCAGGATGTAGAAAGGCAATATCCTGAGGAGCAATACGGGCTTCAACCAGTAACTGGTCATCGCTGGGCACGATATCCAATACTTCTTGTCCTGGCTGGACCACCCCACCAATCGTACTGATATGAATACGCTGAATCACACCATCGACAGGCGAGCGTATTTCGGTAAGTCGCACCCTGTCCTGAAGCCCCGTGCCTGACTGCTGAAGTGCATTTAAATCGCCTAACGTCTGAGCGAGCTCATTTCGCCACTCACTTCTACGTTCGGCACCTAGCTCAAGTAACTGCCCCTCCGCTTCTTCCACTCCCGCTTCCAGACGTGAAACAGCAGCGGCAGCTTGATTGCGCTCACCAGTGGCACGCGACACTTCACGCTGTAAGCGCAATACCTCAACTTCTGAAACAGCACCTGAGGCAAGCAATGGGCGAGTTAAGTTAAGCTCTTGCCCTGCCATACTTGCTTCACGCTGGGCAGTATCACGACGTGCCTGCGCTTCCCGAAGTTCTTCTCGACGTTGCCGAATACGATCGTTGAGCACGTTTTCTTGTTCGCGTAGCTCTTCGCGGCGGCTTTCATACACCTCACGTTCTTGCATCACGATATTAGGCACTTCTTGGCGCAGCTCTTCAGACGGCTCAAAAGCGGTGCCAGTCGCCAACGCCCTTAGCCGCTCTGCACGTGCTTCTAGTGCAAAACGCTGGGCACGGTTTTCGCGAAAATCAGACACAAACCGGGTTGGGTCAATTTGCATTAACACCTCTCCGGCACTGACCACCTGCCCTTCTCGCACCATGATCTGCTCTATCACACCGCCGTCAAACGACTGTATGCGCTGCAGTTGGCTTGCTGGAATAACCCGCCCCGCGCCACGGGTCACTTCATCGATGGCAGCAACCGATGCCCAAACCACCAGCACAATAATGGTCAGTAAAACGGTGTAGAGAAATAGCCGAGCGCGAATAGGCTCTTGCTGCATACGCGCCCAGTCAGTGTCGCTCGCCCAATCACGACTGAGGTGCGCCGAGGTAACTCGCCGAGCAAACAGCCTATCCATAAACGGACGAAACGGTTTCTGCCCTTTCTCAGAAAAACGACCAATGGCCTCAAAGCTTTTTTGTTCAGACGTGGAGGTGTTTTTTTTCGCCATTTACGACGCCCTCCCAATCTGCCCTTTGCGCAATGCCTCGACCACGGTATCGCGCGGACCATCCGCCACTACTTTGCCAGCATCCATAACGATGATGCGGTCAACCAGGGATAACAGCGAGGTACGGTGGGTAACAACGAGAATAGTTTTCCCAGGTGCAACACTGGAAAGGTTAGCTTTAAACGCTTCTTCGCTGGCGTTATCCATTGAGCTGGTTGGCTCATCAAGCAACAGAATGGGTGGGTCTTGTACAACCGCTCTTGCGATTGCAACAGCTTGTTTTTGACCGCCTGAAAGCGCTTGGCCACGCTCACCTACCTCAAGGTCGACGCCTTTGGGATGGCTATTAACCAATGATTCTAGACCCGCAATTTCGATCGCTCTGAGTAGCGCCTCGTCATCAACCCGGTCGTTTCCACCACCCGCGACAATATTATCCCGCAGCGTGCCAGCAAACAGGCTGACATCCTGAGGCACATAACCAATATGACGACGAAGCTGGAGGGGATCTAGCTGACGAATATCAACGCCATCCACCAGCACCGCGCCGGATACGGGCTGATAAAAACCAAGTACCAGCTTATTCAGCGATGATTTTCCGCAGCCAATACGGCCGAGCAACGCGACTTTTTCACCGGCTTTGATAGAAATCGAGACATCACGCAATGCCTCTCTTTCTTCATTGGGATAGCGCAAGGTGACTTTCTCTAAGCGGATGCTGCCGGTAAAACTGGGCTTTTCTACGTAAGCCTTGCCTTCGTGGCGCTCCACGCTCTTGGCCATCACGCCATTTAAAGATTCCAGGGCAGTTGAGGACTGATGATATTGAGCCAGTAAAGCAGCCGCTTGGCTAACAGGCGCCATTGCCCGGGAAGAGAGCATATAGGCAGCAATCAACCCACCTTGGGTCAAGTTGCCTTCAATAATTTGATAGACACCGATGATAATGACGCACACGGCCACGCTGTGCTGCGCCCACTGAGCAACGCTTGAAACCGAAGAACTCACCATTTTGAGTTGGGCACCGGTTCTTGATAAGAAAGCAGATGCTTTTTCCCAATGGCGTTGAATTCGGCTTTCAGCGCGCAGCGCCTTGACGTTTTCTAATTGAGAAACGGACTCTACCAACAACGCATTACGTTGCGCCCCCACTTCCCAAGTTGTTTGTGAAAGCTCATGTAATTTGCCTTGTGCTGCAAGGGCATATAAAAGCACGAAAACAATCCCTATGAGCACTGGCAACACAAGCCAGGGGTTGATCAGTGCAATGATGGCCGCAAAAAGCAGTACAAAGGGCAAGTCCACTATGCCAAGAATGGTTGCAGAGCCGATAAACGCCCGCACCGATTCAAACGATTGAAGCGTTGAGGTAAACGAACCTGTTGACGCTGGCCGCTCCTCTAAGCGCAACCCCAACGTTTTCGCCATTATTGACGAAGAGAGCTTTACATCTGCTCGACTGGCTGCCAAATCAACAAAGCTGCTACGCATTAAGCGCAGCGCTAAGTCAAAGCACAGCACAATAAAAATGCCAATTGCCAGCACCCAAAGCGTTTCAGTGGCCTGATTGGGTACAACACGATCATAGACATTTAACACAAACAGCGGCATTGCTAGCGCAAATAAATTGATAGCCACCGACCCTAAAACAATATCGCGATAGAGACGCCGATTCTCACGAATAACGCCCCAGAACCAGTGCTGGTCACCGCGTTTTTTAACTCCAGGTTCTGAAGCACTATCAACTCTAAATTTTGGTCGCACATAGATGGCTTCACCGCTATAACCTGCGTGAAGTTCCTCTAACGATATTTCCGTATCGGCTTCTGACAGCTCAGGAAACATTACTTTTGCTTTTTGCTGCTTGAGATCCAACCCAAGCAACACACAAGCACGCCCCGGCTCCAACAATAAAATTGCGGGAAATAGGGCAGGATTTAGTCCCGAAAGCTTACTTTTCACAATATGCGCAGTAAGCCCTGCTCGCGAGGCTGCTCGCCCAAAGACAGAAGGAATTAACTTCCCTTGCTCTAAAGGCAAGCCTGCTTTTAAGGCTTCTGAGGACACTTCGTGCTGATAATATGAAGCAACTGCCTTCAAACACTCCAGTAACTCATCGCTTGATTCTTGCCCACCACTACGGGCAGCCCCAGAAACTGACAGCTCACTTTGCGTCACAAAAACCTCATTTCCCTTCCGAAATTTGAATATCTCGGATGACTAGATGCCCATAGTTCACTACTCAGCCACGCGTCACAAACGCATCCGCATAGCCAGATCCTTGCAGCTCAGACTGCAATGACTTTGCATCATTCAGGGATTCGAAGGGCCCTACTTGCACGCGAAAATTCCCTGCAGCTGCCACTACTCTAGCACTGCTGGATAACTGGTTATTCAATTGACGGCTCAGTGCCTCAGCACGCTCAATAGCACTTAAAGACGCCACCTGAACATAAAGTCCCTGCGTTTGACTTGGTGCTGATACGTTCGTGACAGTGGCTTCAATAGGGGCAGCCATTACCAGCTCCTCAGATTCTGAGTAAGCACTTTGCGGACTATCGGCTTGCTGCGCAGAAATCCCACGGGTGAAATCATCTAAGGTAAAGCCACGCGGCCCCTCTACACCGCAAGCCATGCGAATGTTGTCAGCCATATCCTCGTAGCCCAGCTCATCAAGGCTTGGAATATCTTCACGGCTTACTTGCAGGGTATGCATTAGCTGCCCCATAGCCGCTAGGGTACGCGCTTCTGCTAGCGTCAAATCAAACTGTGCATTGGCATAGGCACGGCTAGCTTCAAAGTACTCGTTCTCACTATCTAGAAGGTCGAGCAAGGTGCGCTGGCCAATATCGAACTGCTGTTGGTATGCACCGCGGACACGGTCAATTGATTGACGATGTTCGTTCAAATATTCCAACTGCTCTTTTAAGCGCTGGGTGTCGTTATAAGCAATTTGTGTCGTTTGCCTAACGTTGGTACATGCGGTTTCTCGCTGACTCTCTGCTTGTTCAATTCTTGTCGTCGCTGCATTGAAGGCAGCATAGTCCGAACCGCCTCGATAAAGGTTCATGCTCGCCACCAGCTGAATGCTGTGTTCATCACTGCGACCAGCAATCGAATCATCTTGGTTATTCGTGCCTGTACGTCCTTGAATATCTAGACGAGGCATAAAGGCAGCGCGAGCGCCTTCACGCTCTGCACGTTGTACAGCAATATTTTCAATCGCCGCGTGAAATTCAGGGTTACCCTGGAACGCTAGCTCTATGGCTTGGCTAACATCGGTAGGTAAGTCATCGGCAAGAGAAGGCGCAGGTGCCATATTTTGTGCGGGAAGCGTGCCAACAATTCGCTGAAAACGGGCAGTAACATCGTGAAGGTTTGATGCTTCAGACATCAGGTTGGATTCGGCTAACGCCAGACGGCCGCTAATTTGTTCAAGATCAACACCGCGCCCTGCCCCCGAATTAAAACGCTCTTCGATTTGCGTTAATACGCGCTGATGTTCACGGTAGTTATCCTGCGCTAAGCGCACTAACTCGCGATAGCGTGCTACGTCTAGGTAGGTACGAAAGGCTTCAAGGGCAATTTCTTCACTAGCCCCCAGCAACTCAAAATAGGCGACTAGCCGAGAGCGGTCTAAGCGCTCAACCTCACTGCGGGTTGCAAAACCATCAAAAACCATCTGGGTTAACGTCAGTTCTGCAAAATCACTATCGTAACTGCCACGCCCATCATTTTGCTGATCCTGTCTTCCAACACCAGCACTGACATCAATCGTAGGTAAGTAACCACCTTGCGCCTCTCGAACGTCATTGCCGGACGCCCGAAAATTTGCCCAGGAAGCATTGACTTGGGGATTGGTGATAATAGCTTGTTGAATGCTGCTTGAAAGTGTTGTGCTGCCTGGCGCATAAAGTGTAGCAGGAAGCGACTGCCCCAAAGCAGAGAGAGGAAGACAGACGAACGTCGTCACCGTGAGCGGTCGAATTGCGCGCTGAAAAAAAACTGTATTTAGGAACCCAGTATTTAGCGTTGTTTTGATGCCATTTTTCATCGTTGTTAATCCCTAATGAATATTTACGCTGCTAGCTAAAGGTGCAGCGGCTCTACGCCACCTACCCTGGGGCATGGTTCTTTTTGGTCTTACTTACTAGCTAATGCTCAGTGCGATCTAGACGTGGTTCGGTGACGCTCCCTTGCTCAGATTTTTCATTCAGTAGCATTAGTGGAAAACCACACTATAAAGCCAAACGTCACAAAATTTTACAATATAAATCTTAAAAAAACACTATATCGCCGATTTCCGGTTGGTTGTTAAACGCAATTGCTGTAGCGCTAGCCCAAGTAGAATCAGCCCTAAACCAATAAGCGTTGACACCAACAACGGCTCCCCCACCACTAAATAGAGCAACAGCAAGGAAACCGGAGGCGAAAGAAAGATTAGATTAGAAACCTTAGCAGTCCGCGAAACCTTACGAACTGCCATTTGCCAAAGCACAAACGCCACTCCCATTTCGAAAAGCCCTACGTAGACCCCAGCGCCTAACGCCTGCCACCCATGCCAGTTAAGCCCTGGCCCAACAAAGAATAGCAGCGCCGTTAAAACAGGCAAGCCAACGCTGAAGTTCTGCCATTGCGCAATTAAGGGTGCTCGCTCATCACGCGCGTTAAGCAACCAATACATCGCCCATAGCAACGTCGATAAAAGTGCAAACACCACACCTAGTGGGTCTGCAAAATCAACGTTGAAGATATTGCCGCGGGTGGCGATTACCCAAACACCGGCATAGGCAATAAGCCCCGCCACTATATCCATACGTGTCAGCCGCTGGCCTAGGATCGGCACAGCCAAAAGTGCCATCGCCAATGCCCAGGTATAATTCAAGGCCATGGCTTCTTGACCTGGCAACCGATCATAAGCAGCAAATAGCACCAGATAATAAGCAACCGGGTTCATTAACCCCGCCCAAGCGGCAGTACGCCAACCATGGCGAAGCGCTTGTGGTAGATGCCCCTGCTTCACCATCAAGACAGACATGAATACCCACGACACCAGAGCCGCAAGCCACATCAATTCCAGTGGGCTCATCCAAGCAAGCGCAACTTTAAAAGCGGTGGCAACCGTCGACCATAGCGCGACCGCTCCAAGCCCATACAATATCGCTTGACGATCTTGGTTCATCGGTCGATATGCCCCAGGTCTCGGGCTGGCTCAATCTGATCTCGTACGCGCTGCTTTAAAACTTTGATATCTGGAAAACCGCCATCGCGCTGCCTTTCCCATAGCAATGTCTCATCACACCAGATTTCAAAAGTTCCACCGTGAGAGGGAGATAATGCAACTTCTGCTAGGCTTTCACCGAAGGTTGAAAGAAGCTCTTGAGCATACCAAGCACTTCGCAACAGCCAATGGCATTGCGTGCAATAACGTATTTGAATACGTGACATTCAGGGGGTTCCTTAACGTTTTAATAGGGGCATCCTTACCTTTCATTCTGTCACCTTACATTTGCTACTGCCAAGGACCCCTCATGGCTGAACATAATGTTTCTCAAACACGAGTTTACGAATGGCTGACCAGCGATGATGATAGCCGAATGTGCGATGACATTCCCGACGAGGCATGTCAGGAGCAGCCACATAATTTCTTCCTGCATCTTTGCGCTTCGTTAGGTAATAAACTTGCTGATGAGCTATCTAGCGCCCGATTGGTCTTGCCTTGGTTAATGGGCATTATTGGCGCTCCTGTATGGATGGTAGGCCTGTTAGTACCTATCCGTGAAGCGGGTGCTCTGTTGCCGCAGCTTTTCGTAGCTGGTTTTATTCGCTTAAAACCAACGCGCAAATGGGTATGGGTAGCAGGCGCACTGATACAGGCCCTAGCGGCATTAGCGTTAGCACTGCTAGCACTGGCGGGCAGCGGCTCTTTGGGGGGCGCGATGGTGCTAGCTACCCTGGTGTTGCTATCACTGGCGCGAGGACTCTCATCCATAGCAACGAAAGACGTGTTGGGTAAAACCATCGCTAAGCGACGCCGTGGAACTCTAATGGGGTGGAGTGGCAGCGTAGCAGGCGCCGCAACCCTGGTAGCTGGCGGCGTTCTGATGTGGTTTGGCGACCAACCCGGCAACGTAGCACTGACTATTTTACTGGTTGTTGCCGCCGCAGGATGGCTACTCAATGCAGTGAGTGCGGCGCGCATAGCGGAAGTGCCCGGCGCTGTGGAAGGCGGCGAAAACGCCTGGGATAGCATTAAGCTAGGGCTTTCTTTACTCAAAGAAGATCGCAATTTTCTAAACTTCAATCTGGCTCGCGCCCTGCTTCTTTCCAGCGCACTGGCACTCCCCTATTTAGCTCTACTAGGTCAACAACAAAGCGGTACTAACCTAGGTGGCCTTGGCCTGCTGGTAGTGGTATCAGGCATTGCTGCGATGGTGGCAAGCCCTGTATGGGGAAAGCGAGCAGACCAATCGAGCCGCCGTGTGATGAGGGATGCAGCCATCGGGACCGCCATTTGCTGTCTGCTGGGCGCAAGCCTGGCATGGCTCCCCAGCCAGTGGAGTGAAAGCGTTTGGCCTTATGCGATTATTTACGCCCTTCTGGTTATCGTTCATCACGGCGTACGCCTTGGCCGTAAAACCTACTTGGTTGATATCGCCACGCAAGAAAACCGAGCGTTGTATGTTGCGCTATCGAACACCTTAACCGGCGTATTAATGTTAGTGGTGGGCGGAGTAATTGGTGGGTTGGCACAATGGCTTGGTAGCGCGCCACTGTTGTTAATACTCGCTGGGACAGCATTCTGTGCAATGTTATCAGCCCAACGATTACCTGAGGCAGAATAGCGCTGTCGATTGCAATGCATCTCAACGCTCGCCATGATGGTAGGTAATTAGCGGTGATTAGCTGGGTTTTTGCTATTCTACCTTTATTAAGCAACATGAAATGCCGCTTAGCTCCGCGTTGATGGACAGCGCCATAGCTACGGAAGAACGAGAGCAGCAACAGGAACCCATTGATGAAACGATCTCCTTTGATCAGCCCGGAGTTACTCGAACGTATTGTTGACGCTTCTGAGGATGGCATCGTCGTTGCAGAGCAAGAAGGCGACGAAAACATCCTTATCTACGTTAACAAAGGCTTCGAACGCCTCACCGGCTACAGTGCGGATGAAATTCTTTATCGCGACTGCCGTTTTTTGCAAAATGAGGACCGCGACCAAGATGCGCTGACCTCTATTCGCGAGGCGCTAAAAGAGGGCCACCCCTCTCGCGAAGTGCTGCGTAACTACCGCAAAGACGGCACTATGTTCTGGAACGAGCTCTCCATTACGCCTGTATACGATGAAGCGGATAACTTGATGTACTACATTGGCGTGCAGAAAGACGTGACTGAGCGTGTCGAAGCTCAGCAAGCATTAGCAGCGCTCCAAAAACGTCAAGAAGTCGCAGAATAAACAAAAACACCAATAAAATATCTTCATGGGCTTGAACTTCAACCTAAGTTGCGGTAAATAGCGGCTAAGCGTATAAAAGCGCTAGGCGCTTCTTATTTCGTCTTAGTGATCGAAAGATCTTATTGATCGAACGAGAAGCCGTTGTGATGCCGGTGCGCCGGCTTGGGTTGGAGGGCATACCATGAGCCGTGACCCCTTAAATCGTGAAACTTATACCAATGATGCACTCGATGCAGATGAGTTTGACAACTTAGACGCTGTTAATGACGACCATTATGGTAAAAGTAAACCCAGCAAAGCAGACACACTACGCGCCCGCCGCCAGGTAGAAGCATGGCTTGAAGAGCGCCGTTTGCAGCGCGCTATTGAAGATGATTGGGATGAAGAGGAGTAACTTCCACTTCTAAACCGCTTTTATTGGTTGGCAGCTTAGTCACGATGTCTAGCGCTTAAAATCATTGTTACGCTCTGTTTGTCACACACCGAGCTTTTACTAGGCTGCTAACCAACGTCCCAGAACGTCTTATCTTCTATGCTTCTGGCCTTTGTTCGCGCTGAGCACTATCATCTTAGCCCTATGCCAGCACATAGCTGCGACTCTTTTCTCCAACAACCTAACGGATTTCCATGGCGCAATACGTATTCACCATGAACCGGGTTGGCAAAGTTGTGCCGCCCAAAAAGCAAATTCTCAAGGATATTTCGCTATCATTCTTCCCTGGTGCCAAAATTGGCGTGTTGGGTTTGAACGGTTCCGGTAAATCCACACTGCTGCGCATCATGGCCGGTGTCGATAAAGAGTTTGAAGGTGAAGCTCGTCCGATGCCTGGTATCAATGTGGGCTACCTCCCCCAGGAGCCACAGCTTGATGACGAAAAGAACGTTCGCGAAACGGTAGAAGAAGCCCTAGGCGCCATTAAAGAAGCTCAAGAGAAGCTAGACGCGGTGTACGCCGCCTATGCCGAGCCTGATGCGGATTTTGATGCCTTAGCGAGCGAACAAGCACGCCTTGAAAATATTATTGAAGCTGCGGATGCGCATAACCTTGAGCGTAAGCTAGAAGTTGCTGCTGAAGCGCTGCGTCTACCGCCTTGGGATGCCAAAGTAGGCAACCTTTCCGGGGGTGAGCGTCGCCGCGTGGCATTATGCCGCCTGCTGCTTTCAAGTCCCGATATGCTGCTGCTTGATGAGCCTACTAACCACTTGGATGCTGAATCCGTTGCTTGGCTAGAGCGCTTCTTGCACGACTATAATGGCACTGTAGTGGCCATCACCCACGACCGTTACTTCCTGGATAACGTTGCTGGATGGATTCTAGAGCTTGACCGTGGCCAGGGCATACCCTTTGAAGGCAACTACTCTCAATGGCTGGAACAGAAAGAGCAGCGCCTGAACCAAGAAGCCAAGCAAGAAGTATCGCGCCAAAAAGCCATCAAGCAAGAGCTTGAATGGGTGCGCAGCAACACCAAGGGGCGTCAAGCGAAGAGCAAAGCGCGCCTTAATCGCTTTGAAGAGATGCAGTCTGGTGATTTCCAAAAGCGTAATGAAACAAACGAGATCTATATTCCGCCTGGCCCACGCCTGGGTGACAAGGTCATTGAGTTTCATAACGTCACCAAGCGGTTTGATGACAAGCTACTCTACCAGGATCTCTCGTTTACCATTCCCCAAGGGGCAATTGTCGGGATTGTAGGTGGTAACGGGGCCGGTAAATCAACGCTGTTCAAGCTGGCCACCGGCCAAGAACAGCCGGATGCTGGCGAAGTAGTGATTGGCGAGACAGTCGATATTGCCTACGTTGAGCAGCTGCGCGACGCGCTAGACGACAAGCAAACTGTTTGGGAAGCCGTCTCTGATGGGCAGGATATTCTCAACATCAATGGCTATGAAGTATCCTCGCGGGCCTACGTTGGCCGCTTCAACTTTAAGGGGAACGATCAGCAGAAGCGCTTAGATGAGCTTTCTGGTGGTGAACGCGGTCGTCTGCAACTTGCCCAAACGCTGAAGCAAGGCGCAAACGTACTGCTGCTAGATGAGCCTTCAAACGATCTAGACATTGAGACCTTACGCGCATTGGAAGAAGCGCTACTTGCCTTCCCTGGCTGCGCTATGGTGATCTCTCACGATCGTTGGTTCCTCGACCGTATCGCTACGCATATTCTCGCCTTTGAAGGCGATTCAGAAGTTGTCTTCTTCGATGGCAACTACACCGAATATGAAGAAGACCACAAAAAGCGCGTGGGTAATGACACGCCTAAGCGGATGAAGTATAAGCGTATCGACGCCTGATCGTGGCATCGTAGCAACACTGCTTATATTCAAAAAAGCCCCATGTGCGGATGAAAGCGCACTTGGGGCTTTTTACTGTCTTAACGTTTATAAAAAACTGAAAACGTTACTAGCCTGCCGGCCAAGTAAACTGCCGCCCACCCATCAAATGCATATGAATATGGTAAACAGTCTGGCCGCCCATTTCGTTGCAATTCATGACTACTCGATAACCATCTTCTGCGAAGCCTTGCTGTTTAGCTAGCTGTGCAGCGGTGTACTGCAATCGCCCAATAACCGCTAAGTCATCTGGAGTAATATCGTTCAGCGTGGCAATGTGCTTTTTAGGAATGATCAGCTGATGCGTTGGTGCCTGAGGGCTAATATCATTAAATGCCAACACGTGCTCATCTTCATATACGATATCTGCGGGAATTTCGCGGTTTATTATTTTGCAAAACAGGCAATCCATACGGCCTCCTTCATTTTGTAAGTGGCGAAAACGTACTAACTAGCAAAAACGGCCTAGCAAAAACGGCCTAGCGAAAACGGCGCTGAGAAAGCAAATGGCGAACCAAGGGGGCTAGGATTAGCTCCATCGCTAGCGACATTCGCGCGCCAGGCACTACCAACGTGTGTGGGCGTGTCATAAACGAGTCTTTAATCATCGCCAATAGCCAGGGAAAATCCACTGTTGACGGGTCTCTAAAACGAATCACTACGAATGATTCTGCATCGGTGGGAATGTCTTGTACTTCAAACGGGTTCGACGTATCGACGGTGGGCACCCGCTGGAAATTAATATGGGTACGAGAGAACTGCGGCTGAATGTAGCGCACATAATCATCCATGCGCCCTAATATGGTATCGATTACCGCTTCCTGGGAATAACCGCGCAGCTTAGTATCACGGTCAATTTTTTGAATCCACTCCAGGTTCATGGTTGGCGCAACGCCAACTAACAAATCCACGTGACGAGCAATATCATACTCTTGCGTCACTAAACCGCCGTGCAGCCCCTCGTAAAACAACAAATCGGTACCACAGGGTAGTGACTGCCATTCAGTGAACGTCCCTACCCGATAACCCGCCTCAATTTTTTGCTTATCTTCCGCATGAATATAGTGGCGGAACGTACCCGCCCCATGTTCACCGTACTCGATAAACAGCCCTTCAAGCCGATCAAGCAGATTGGCTTCTACCGCAAAGTGAGAAAGTTCATCTTTACGCTCGGGCTCATCTCGAAAAATCCGCTGAAGGTCATCGCGAGTGTAGCGGTGGAACGCATCGCCATCCACCATGGCAGCGTGCACATCTTCACGCAAAAACATGCGTTCAAAACTGCGCCGCACCGTCGTGGTGCCCGCTCCTGAAGAGCCGGTAATGGCAATGATTGGATATTCCCGCGACATTAAGCACCTCTCTCCGGTGCGACCGCCTGAGCAATCGCCTGCACGACGTCATCAGGCACGTTCACAGGCCGCCCTGTAGAAAGGTCTAAAAGAAGCTGATTGACGCGAGCAGTTGCCACCACTTTATCGGTTTCCGCATGACAAATGCGCTGGTAAACCGTTAACGCTTTGCCTTGCGGCTCAGGGACAGCGGTCTCAATTATCAAGGCATCTGGCCAGCGTGCCTCGCTCTGATACTGAACAGCCAGATCGACAACAACGCTTGGGTACCCTTTCATATCCCACTCAGGCAAGCCTAGCGCTGCGAAGGCATGCACACGAGCTTCATGTAGTAGCGATACTAAAACGTCATGTCCCAAGTGACGGCCATAGTTCATATCCGTCACCCGCACCGTCAAAGGATGCCGATGAATAATCGCTGCCGAGGGGAAATCCAGCGTGACACGCTCCATGCCTAGCTCCTTGTCGGTGATAGTTTAGCGCTGGCGAACCACCGCTGTTTGCTATGCTTCCCGGGCGATAGCACGGAATGCGATATCACGGCGAAACTCAGCGCCTTCCCAATGAATCGCGTTAACACCCTGATATGCTTGCTGTTGAGCAGCAGAGACCGTGTTGCCCAATGCTGTTACACACAGCACTCGTCCGCCTGCGGTTAAAATAGCGCCGTCAGCAGCCTGTGTCGTGCCAGCATGAAAGACCTTGCACTGGGCCTGTTCTGCCTGTTCTAAACCGTCAATGACATCGCCTTTACGGTAACTACCGGGATAGCCACCTGCTGCCATGACAACGCCAACAGCCGCACGGTCGTCCCACTTACACTGCTTATCAGCAAGCTCACCCTTAGCACCGGCCAGACAAAGGGCAGCTAAGTCTGACGTTAAGCGCATCATAATCGGCTGAGTTTCAGGGTCACCAAAACGACAATTGTATTCAATAACCTTTGGATTGCCTTCAGCATCAATCATCAGGCCCGCGTACAAAAAGCCTGTGTATGCATTGCCCTCTTCCGCCATGCCTCGCACGGTAGGAAGTATAACCTGCTCCATGATGCGCTCGTCGATCTCTGGCGTTACCACCGGCGCTGGGGAGTAAGCCCCCATGCCGCCCGTATTGGGGCCAGTGTCGCCGTCGTAAGCACGTTTGTGGTCTTGGCTAGTAGCCATGGGCACGACATTTGCACCATCCACCATAACGATAAAGCTGGCTTCTTCGCCTTCCAGAAATTCTTCGATAACAACGCGCGCACCTGCATCGCCAAAGGCATTCGCTTCTAACATATCGCGAATAGCCGCTTCAGCTTCGGCTTCGCTCATCGCTACAATGACCCCCTTACCCGCCGCCAAGCCGTCAGCTTTGATGACAATCGGCGCGCCCATCTCAGCTAAGTAAGCCAAAGCGGGTGCTACCGCCGTAAAGGTTTGGTATGCAGCAGAAGGAATCTGATGACGTGCAAGAAAGTCTTTGGTGAACGATTTAGAGCCTTCCAATTGGGCGGCACGTTGAGAAGGTCCAAAAATGGTCAGGCCCGCAGCCTGAAAGCGATCGACAACGCCTTCCACTAGCGGTGCTTCTGGCCCCACCACTGTCAGCGCCACCTGCTCACGCTGGGCAAACTCAACCAACGCGTCTAAATCTGTTGCTTCAATCGCTACGTTGGTCAATTTAGGCTCGGTGGCAGTACCTGCATTACCCGGCGCAACAAACACCTGCTCGACATCACTAGACTGCGCTAATTTCCAAGCCAATGCGTGCTCGCGGCCACCGCCACCTATCATTAAAACGTTCATTATCATCCTTCTCAAACGGGAGTGCGTAGTTGAGACTAGTTGAGACTAGTTGAGCGCAGTTAAGAGCGTCATCGAATTAATCAGCCACATTATGCCACAACGTCTCAACCAGCGGCGTTACGAGCTTTTATCCGGCGTATCGTCTTCATCCGTTTGATTAGGCTGATTAGGCTGATTAAGCGTTTTTTGCCAAAAGCGCATATTCTCTTCCGCCAACTCGCGCATAAACTCCATGGGAGAGTGGCGAATTGCTTGTTGCCATTGGCTTTGCATGCGCTTTTGCTGCTCTAGCATGAGCTGGGTACCCTGCTCTAAATAGCGTGCCAGCGGTAAAGGTGATGACATATCATAAACACGGATCAGCTGGGCAAGCAGATCGTTCGAGAAGACCTCAGCATCGCTATCAGCCTGCTCTTGTTCGATAATGATCGACAGCAAGATAGTTCGCGTTAGATCTTCCCCACTTTTAGCATCTTCGACGCGGAAGGGTTCTTCCTCAATAATCAAACGCCGCAGATCCTCAAGCGTCACGTAACGACTTTGCTGAGTATCATATAACCTACGGTTAGCATATTTACGAATTACGCGCACAGCGCATCTCCTTAAACGCGGTAGAGGCTTTGTCGCCATTGCTGCTATTGTGCCTGCAACATGCGCCTATGCAAGCCAGCTTAACGGATTAGTACCGTTAGACGTGTCTTCCTTATGACCAATAGACGACAATCATGAATCTGATTCTGCTTAATCCGAGCGAAGTGAAGGGAGCTTATGCTTACCTTACTGACGCACGACGTATCACCCATTTACGCGAGGTACACCGCGCCTGTATAGGAGATCACTTCACCGTTGGCCTGCAGGGGGGGCAAATGGGGAAAGCACAGCTAACCGAACTAAACGATATCCAGGCAACTTTCACATTAGAAAGCTTGAACGAGCCGCCCCCACCGCCCCTGCCAGTACACTTAGTGTTGGCGCTTCCTCGGCCCAGAATGCTGGCACGTACCTTAGAGCATGTCACTGCCCTTGGTGTAAAAAATATTACACTGCTACACACTAAACGGGTGGAAAAAAGCTACTGGCAATCTCCCGAACTCCGCACGGAGAAAATTCATCACCACTTAGTACTTGGCCTTGAACAAGCGCGGGACACACAAATGCCCAAAGTGACGCTATGCAAAGGTTTTCGCCCCTTTTTAGAAGAGCAGCTGCCTGAACTATTAAAAGAACGGCGCGGCTTGATGGCACACCCTGGCATGCCGAACGCCTGCCCCCGGACGGTTGACGGGCAAATACTGCTTCTCGTTGGGCCGGAAGGCGGTTTTATCCCCTGGGAAGTTGAAAAACTACTTGAGGCAGGCTGCGAGGGCATGCACTTAGGCCCCCGCATCTTACGGGTAGAAACGGCCGTGACCGCGCTGTTATCCCGACTTTTTTAATCCTTCGCTACGCCTTTTACTGGGTAACGAGCGCTATAGGCTCAAAAAAACAGGCGTTAAGACTGCTCGTCTGCAGGGTCGTGGGGAACATAAGCCGCGTTTTCCCCACACTCTGGTTGTTGAAGAAAAGTAGCACGTACATCCAACAATCCTAAGTGACTAATCGTACGACGCCCCAAGAGAAGAGGATAAATCATCTCTTCTCGATCACGCAGGCTAAACTGCTCTTCATAAACTGTATTACCCATGCACACGTCCATTAGCACCACCGGACGCTCATCACGACCACCTGCCCCGCGTACGGCTAGCTCGCGATAGAGGGGGCGTTCGATCTGATCGCTAAATGTTTCACCGCTCTCCTGATCCTCTAGCTTGAGCCGGAAACGAACCCACTCTTCGCCTTCTTTCTCAAACATTTCGATATCACGTGCGTCTAGCGAAGAAGTCAGTGCACCGCTGTCTAGCTTAGCTTTCACAGCGATACCCCAAGGCTCAATTAATGCATTTTCAACCCAGCCAAATACCTTATCATCTGCTTGAGCAACCATGCTCACTAATAATGCACCGGCAACAGCACTAGCAGCCAGAACACCCAGAAAAGTTTTCCTCATTACATTTCGTCCTTGGTGAGAAATTTAAATAACTACAAAGACCCAATAAACCATTAACGCAACCGTTCTAACAGCGCCTGTGTCGCGAAGCCATCCGGAATGAGTCCTTGGTCACGTTGGAAAGCGCGTAACCCTTCACGCGTATTGGGTCCCATGATGCCGTCCGCAGTTCCTACTGAATAACCAGCATTATTTAAACGTTGCTGCAGGGTACGTACATCATCACGTGTCAGCGGAGCTTGGTCTCTTGGCCAAGACGCTTTAATGCCATCACGTCCCGCAATAGCATCTGCCAGTGTAGCCACGGCTAGAGCATAACTGGTGGCATTGTTATAGCGCAAAATTGCCCGAAAGTTAGGCCCTACTAAAAATGCTGGGCCGTTTGCTCCTGCGGGCACAATCACCGCAGCGCTATCAAAATTAGGAAGTTCGCCACTTATCGGACGCACGCCTTGTGACGCCCATTCAGCACTGCTACGCCGTTGCGTTTGTGAGTAATCGAACGAGTCAGGCAAGTTGACTTCCACGCCCCAGGACTGTCCAGCCTGCCAGCCTGCCCGCGCAAGATAGTTAGCGGTAGATGCCATGACATCAGGAATACTGCCCCATATGTCTCGACGGCCATCATTATCGCCATCCACAGCATAGGCTTCAAAACTGCTGGGTATAAACTGCGTATGCCCCATGGCGCCCGCCCAAGAGCCTTTCATTTGCTCAGCGGCAATGTCACCTTGGTCAATAATCCGTAGAGCCGCTAACAGTTCGCCCCGTGCAAAATCACGCCGACGGCCATCGTAAGCAAGTGTTGCCAGTGACTCAAGCGTCGAGAAGTCACCAAAATTACTGCCATAATTACTTTCGATACCCCAAATGGCGACGATAATTTCCGCAGGAACGCCATAGCGTTGCTGCATTTGCCGAGCAGTATCGCGATGAGCCGCAAGCTTTTCTAACCCGTTATTAATCCGTGTACTGGAAACTGCTGTATCAAGGTATTGCCAAATAGGACGAACAAACTCTGGCTGATACTGGTCAAGCTCAATCACCCGTTCACGGTAGCGAAGCCCATCAAACGCAGAGGTAAGCGTTGCCTCACTAATTCCTTGCTGTGCAGCGTAGCGGCGAAAATCAGCTAACCACTGGTTAAAACTGGCGTAGCTAACTTGTTCGGCTGCGCGTGCATCCACTTCGCTCATTAACTGCTGATTAGCGGCTACGCTAGTACTTAGCGAAACACTACTCGCTGCTAATGCAAGTGATAAGCACAATGCGGGATGGATACTTATTGAACCTTTATCTTTCAAAGACATAGCATTAATCTCTTGGCAATCCTTGGCGTGTTTCCGATAATGGCTCAGAAACACGGCAGATGCTAGTCTTACCCACCAAGCCGCAATAAAACAATCAGGTGAAATGCCACCACGACCCCAGTCAGCAAACCACGTAGTTTAAAATACCAAGCAGGAAAGCCTTCTCGCCCATCGCGACTAAGATCGTAACCACCGATTAAAATAAAGCCTGCTAGCAACACCCATAACCCTGTCACCACATTGAATAATAATGCAGGCCAAGCGATTAAGCTGGGCACCATAGCGATAAACAAACGTCGGCGGTTGTCTGGGCGCGGTACTTGAAAAGCACTTCCCCAATGAACACCCCCTAGAAAAGACAAAATAACTGCGCTGTAATAGCTAAATCCATACACCGCTGTTACTTGCCAAGCAGAAGATCCCCACCAAGCGATCACGCCCCCGGCAACAAAAGGAATTAACCCTGCAAGACCAAGAAACCAAGCAACGCGGCAGTCACTACTTACCTCTCTCATATTTCAAAATCCACTTCTTGAACGCTATTGTCAGTACCTAAGTGAAACATTACTCATCTGTTTCTTGAAGTTCTGTTTTAGCTACTAGCCAGCGTTGCCACTCGCTTGGCTCTACATAGGGCACACCAAACCTGGAAGGCGCTACACGCCAGGGTTGTTGTCGCTCTAATCCTATTGGCAACGTCGCTAATTCAGGTAGCCAGTAGGCGACGTAAAGCCCCTTAGGATCATAATGGCTTGCTTGCTTTAGTACATTAAAATAACGGTCTTCACGGGGGTCACGACCAACTCCAGCCACATAACGCCAATTACCCCAGTTACTTGCCACATCATAATCAATCAGACAGTGCTCAAACCACCACGCCCCAAGACGCCAGTCGACGTTCAGATCTTTCACTAGGAAACTGGCGACATTTTGGCGGGCTCGGTTAGATATCCAACCGGTGTATTTAAGCTCCAGCATGGCAGCGTCAATAAATGGCACGCCGGTTGTAGCATTGCGCCACGCATTAAATGCTTTGTTAGCAGGCGGCAATTTTTCATGACCAAATAGCGCAGCGCCTTCCAGTTGGGCCGCTCGGTGAAAATAATCACGCCACAAGAGTTCAAAAACTATCCAGTAACTGGATTCACAGCTGCCGTTTATCGCTTCCCAGGCTTTTACTTCTTGATGCACCTGACGCGCGGACAAACAGCCACGTGCTAACCAAGGAGAAAAACGCGTCGAGAAATTTGCACCCAGTAACCCATTACGGGTTTTCTTATAAGATTCCGCACCGTTTTGACGCCAGAGATACTGTTGAAAGCGGTCACGGGCAGCCAGCTCACCCCCAACGAATACAAAGCCTTGTCGCTGATCCGGCTGCCAGTCAGCACTCTCTTCGCAAACGGCCTTTAAAGGAGGAAACCCTCTGGGCGCTGCGTCTGGCCAGGGTGGCAGTGTCACTGGTGCAGGTTGCGGTTCAGAAAATTCGCAATGTTTTTCTATACGGCGTCGGAATGCCGAAAAGCTTGGCGGCAGTTCATTCAACGCAAAGGGCAACTCATTTTCAGAAATCAAATAACCACTATCAGCGCAAAAAAGCTGACAACCCGATGGAAGATGCTCAGCAACACGCTCGATATGCTGCGATTCTTCATATCCCGAATGGACTGCTACTCGAACTTCTCGTGCGCTTAGCGTTTTGGCTGTTTCCAGTACAATACTGGCAGGGTCGCCAATGCGAACTAACAAATCACTGCCGCGCTGTAACAGCTCACCACGTAGCTCCATCAAACTTTGCCATAAAAAACGCAGGCGAGCTGGTCCAAGCCTAGGGGTGTCATCTCCCTCAAGCGCCGGCTCGAGCCATCGCTGATCTAGCACATAAAGGCAAAGCAACTGTTCTGGAGGGGTATTGAAATGTAGTAGAGGGTTATCCGCTATCCGCAAATTATCCTGAAGCCATACAATATCAGTCGTGCTAGTCATGCACTTGCCTCCTTGGTGTGCTTTGCTGCTTGGCTTCGCGACGGCAGCGTTCACTGCAATAGCGCACTTCATTCCAGCAGCGCGCCCACTTTTTCCGCCAAGTAAAAGGACGCTGACATTGAACGCAATCTTTTTGCGGTAAATCTTGCTTGCGTTGCATAGGAGTATCTCGCTGCCTGACGTTTGCACGCCACGTATAAAAACATAGACACATTATCCTACACAGTATAACTATTGTACATAAATTGACACGTTTGTTTCTGACGCTCAGCCCCTTTTCTCTAGTGCGCGCAATAAAAAAGCCATCCGAGTGGATGGCTTTTCAATAGTGAATACCGCAGCGAATCGCTATTCTATAACGCAAGGGAAAGAGTTAATCCGGCCCGCTGTGGTCAATCAGGGTCTGTAGTGCGGGGGTGCCGCTTGGCATTTTCATGGGTTTCAAGGCCGCTTTTAAGCTCGTGAGTCAGCGGATCATAGTTGGGCCTTAACTCATCTTTTACGGTACCGCTCCAGAGGCGTGAGCCAACAAAATAGCCTGCCCTGCCAATCACATGGGCAGCAATCGGTGCTGTTATTAAAATAAAAACAATAATAGCGAACGAGCGCGCAACAATGCCAACTTCGGCAAAGTGCATGGCTGCAGCCAACATAATTAAGATCACACCAAGCGCTGCCGCCTTGGTAGTTGCGTGCATACGTGTTAGCAGATCTGGTAGCCGCAGCAAACCAATTGCAGCGAGTAGCATAAAGCTCGACCCCGTTATCAACAGTGTGCCTTTGATAAACTCAATCATCCCGCGGGCCCCCACGTTCTAGAAAGCGTGCAAAACCAATCGCTGCTAAAAACCCCATCAAGGCAATCACAATAGCGGCATCCAGAAAGCTTGCCACGCCCGACTGAATTGCATAAACCCCCACAAGCCCCACCACCGTGGTGGAGAACAACTCAAGTGCAACAACACGGTCAGGTAAGCTAGGGCCTCGCACAACACGCACAAAGGTCAGCACTAGCGCTAGCCCCATAATGACCTGGCTAATCAAAATAACGGTATCCATTAACGAAATAGCTCCAAGGCACGGTGCTCCATTTCTTTTAAGTTATTTCGAAGCTCTTCTTCATCATCTAAAAACATCGCATGAATATAGAGCACTTTTCGGTCATCAGAGACATCAAGGCTCAATGTGCCCGGCGTTAGCGAAATCAAATTAGCAACCATAGTAATTTCCATTTCGGTACGAGCAGAAAGAGGCAGCGCAATAACGCCTGGTTTCATATGCCAAGGCGGTGTCAGTATATCGAATGCAACGCGTAGGTTAGCCTGCACTAACTCCTTAATGAAAAAACCGATAAAACCAATAATTCTCGGCACACGAGCCGGATAACCTTTCAACGCCTCGACTTGAGGCTCGATTAATAGCAATGCGATGTAGCCAAAAATCATCCCCACTAACAAATTAAGCCCCGTGAAGTCTCCACTTAACAGCACCCAGGCTAGCCCGAGTAAGAGGTTCCAAATCGCACCGGTCATGGGGAGTCCTCCGTACGGCCGCCTAACTGCTCGGCCTGTAACTCAATCGGGTCAAGCATCGCTGCTTCGGCGCTAGCAGACACACCTAGTACAGCCTCAATGTAACCTGACGGTGTCATCAGCTGCTCACCAATAAGCGTCATCACTTGCATGATGGGTTCAGCGAAAACACCTATTAATAGTGACATCATGGCCAGCACAATAACTGGCGTATACATCATCCACAGGCTTGGTTTTAATAAACGTCCATCATCTCCGACAGACGTGTGTGAGGCGGGTACATTGTTGTCTTCCGGCAGAGCCTTCCAGAAAACTTCATTCCAAATTTTCACCATGGAATAAAGCGTCATAATTCCTACCGCCAGTGCAAATCCTGTCGCTACGTAAGCTTCTGCTTCAAGGCCAGCGCGAACCAGCACGAACTTGGCAAAGAAGCCCGATAGGGGCGGAATGCCTGCGAGCGAAAATGCCGAAATAAAGAAGGCCACCGCTAACCAAGGCCGTTCGCGATAAAGGCCTCCCATCTTTTTAAGCTGGTAAGTGCCTTGTAAACGATGGGTAATACCGCTGATCAGAAACAGATTTGTTTTAACAATAATGTTATGCATGATAGCGAATACCCCACCAGCAATCGCTAGGGGTGTATAAAGTGCCAAACCAAGAATCATATAACCAATCTGGCTCACAATGTGGAATGAGAGAATGCGACGGAACTCATACTGAGCGGCAGCACCAAGCACACCGGTGACCATCGTCAGCACGGCTCCCCAAAGCATAATGTCCTGCAGATACCCCATTGTCTGATCAAAAATAAGCGTGAATACGCGAAACAACGAATACACCCCGACCTTTGTCAGCAAGCCAGCAAACAGCGCTGATACGGCTACTGGCGGGGTATGATAGGAAGCAGGTAGCCAGAAAAAGAGTGGGAAGGCAGCGGCTTTAATACCAAAGGCCACCATAAACATGACAGCAAGCACTTCGACCATGCCACTATGTTCTGCCTCATCCATGCGCAGCGCTATATCAGCCATGTTTAACGTGCCTACCGTGCCATATAGTAGCCCCACTGCTGTTAAAAAAATCACCGATGCAAGCAGGTTCAGCGTGACGTATTTAATAGCCCCTTCCATCTGCGCTCGCTCACCACCCAGAATCAACAACGCAAACGACGCCACCAGCATGACTTCAAACCAGACATACAGATTAAAAATATCGCCAGTTAAAAAAGCCCCCGCTACCCCCGCTAACAACAGGTGCATCAGCGGGTAATAGCCAAACTTTTCATGGCCACGCCCCGTGGTAGCCAGCGAATAAATACCCATTGCCAAGCCAATGATGCCTGTCATTAAAATCATGACGGCACTCAACATATCGGCAACGAGCGTAATTCCAAACGGCGCCGGCCAGCTGCCCATCTGCATGGTAATGTAACCATCAGCTAACACAGCAACAAATAGCCATACACTGACAAGCAGCAGTGCCACATTACCCGCTACCGCAATAAAACGTTGTACGGGGCGAGAGCGCCAAAACAGGAGTGAAAGCGCTCCAGAAAGCAGTGGCAGCAGGACGGGAAGTGCAACTTCAGGCCTCACGTGTCGGTATCCTTCATTTTGTCCAGATCATCTGCTTTTACGATTTCATAGGCACGGCGAATTAACACGACAGCAAACGCCAGCACCCCAAATGCAATCACAATCGCCGTTAGTACAACGGCCTGAGGTAGCGGATCCGCTACCTCACCCAATGGTTGTAGCATCCCTTCCGGAATTAACGGTGGTGCTCCGCGGGTCATGCCTGCCGTAGTAAAAATCAGCAAATTAGCGCCATTAGACAGCAGCAATAGACCAATCACTAACTTAACAATAGAGCGGCGTAACATCATAAAAATAGCGGCGGCATAGAGTAGCCCAATCGCTAGTGCCATTAGCGGTTCCATATGGGGCCTCCTGAGTTATTAAGGTTCATCCTTATCCACCTCCATCAACGCCATCACCATACCCATGACCGAACCAAGCACAGCAAAGTACACTCCCACATCAAAAATGAGCGGTGTAGATGCTTTAAAATCAATCACGGGAATAGTCCACCACTGAGCGGTTAAAAACGGCTGTCCCATAAACCAAGCAGGTACGACTGAAATCATGCCTAGCAATAGCCCCACCCCAATTAAGTCACGGGGATCAACCATGCGTAGCACCTCTTTAGTGGCACTGACGCCAAAGGCAAACAGATAAAGCGTGAAAGCCCCAGCTGCCACCAGACCAGCAATAAACCCACCACCTGGCTCATCGTGTCCACGCAGCAACAAGAAAATTGAAAACATCAGCTGTAGCGGCATCAAAAAACGTGCCGCAGTATTGAGAATGATGGTGCCTGATTTAACCATCGTACGGCTCCTTAATACTGGCTTTTTCGCCTTCTGCTGCTTTGTTTTCATCTCCGCCGTGGCGAAGCTTAAGCATGGCAATTACCCCAATTGCAGCGAGAGCAAGTACAAACATTTCGCCTAGCGTATCGAGAGCACGGTAGTCCACCAAAATGACGTTTACGATGTTACGGCCATAAGCCAAGGGAGCACTGTTCTCGACCATATATGTTGAAATTGGCTCAAACTGATTGATACTCCAGGCGGTCATAATCAGTAGAAAAATTAAAATCCCCATCATCGCAGCCACACTACCATCGCGGATACGTTCCAAACTGGTGGAGAGGTTTGAAAAGCGAGGCAAGCGAAAGAGCACCAAGACCAATAAGATAACCGTCATGGTCTCAACCAATAGCTGGGTAATACCCAAGTCCGGGGCACTAAAAAGAATAAAGATCAGCGCAATCGAGAAGCCCATAATGCCAACTGACACCACCGCCCCAAGACGTGACCGGGAAATGGTCGCAAACAACGCACCCATCACCATCGTGCCAACGACAATTACTTCATGGAAACGCACGTCCAGCGTCAAGGCCAGCTGGGGAGAGTGGCGAACCAATATCGAGTTTCCAATCAGGGCAATAAGCACCACTAACATGACAAGAATGTAGTTGCGCATGTAGCCGTTTTGCAGCAAGCGTGTCTGCCATTCAGAAAATCGCACAATGCCATTCATTAAACCTTCGTAACCCGCTTCGGGGCCATGGCGCATGACGGGCGCCAGCATCGCTAATTTGCTACGGGCCCCGTCCCAGCGTTTAAACAGGAAAAAGCCTAGCCCAAGACTAACAATCGACATGATCAACGCCATGTTGATGCCATACCAAAGCGACAGTGTCACCGGTAGTGGCTCACCTGCCACCGCTGTTGCGGCTGATGTAAGTAACGCATCAGCCCCCAGAATGGCGGGTGCCAACCCTAGCAAAAGCGAACCAAGCGCCAACACAGCAGGCCCAATTAGCATGCTAAAAGGCGCTTCATGGGGCTCTTTTGGGGTGGTATGCAACTGACCCCAAAAGGGGCGAATCGCTATGATGATGGCCACGGCTATCGTCAGAATGGCAGCTAAAAAGGCAAACAAAACTAACAGTATTTTAAAACGCTCTGCGCCTAACGCTGCTTCTAGCATTAACTCTTTTCCAATAAACCCAAAAAGCGGCGGCACACCAGCCAACGACAGCGCCGCCACACAGGCAATCACCGCGGTGATTGGCATGGCAGACTTCAGCCCGCCCATGGCAGTAACGTCTTTGGTACCTGTCTCATGGTCTAATATACCGGCAACCATAAACAGCGCCCCTTTATACATCGAATGAGCAAGTAAAAAGGTAACAAATGCCGTCATAGCGTACTCAGAACCAATGCCCAACAGCATGGTTAACGTGCCCAGTGCCATAATGGTGGAATAGGCCAGTAGCTTTTTAATATTAGTGTGATGAATCGCTAAAAAAGCCCCCGTTAACATGGTGGTCGCGCCGACCACTGACAGTATTCCCACCCACAGCGCTGTACCACCGAGCTCTGGCTGCAAACGGGCCAGTAAGTAAATACCTGCCTTTACCATGGTCGCTGAGTGCAGATAGGCCGAGACTGGTGTCGGTGCCGCCATCGCGTTGGGCAACCAAAAATGAAAAGGGAACTGAGCTGATTTTGTAAAAGCTCCCAACAGCAGGCAAATAAGCATAGGGGTATAAAGCGAATGGTCGCGAAGATCGCTTTCCATTTGGCTTATTTCATAAAGCGACCAACTCCCGCTAGCCACTCCCAGGAACACAAGGCCTGCCATCAACGCTAGTCCACCCGCGACAGTGACGAACAACCCTTGGCGTGCTGCTTTCCGAGCCTCCATGTCGTAGTGGTTAAAGCCAATCAATAAGTAAGACGTGATACTGGTTAATTCCCAAAAGACAAAGAGTGTCAGCAGCCCATCAGCGAGCACCAACCCCAACATAGAGGCCATAAACGCTACAAGCGCTAAGTGAAAACGTGCGATATCGTCATGGCCTTTTAAATACCCACCGGCATAAATCAGCACGAAGGTACCGATCACTGTAATCAAAAGGCCAAATAACAAGGAAAGCCCATCAACTAAAAAGCTTAGACTGATGCCTAGAGACGGCACCCATGCCCACTCCAGCAGTAATGATCCCTCGCTTATGACGACCGGCGCTAGGCTGAGCAGCCAGCCAGCCATTAGGGCAGGAAACAGTGCCAGCGCTAGGCTTGCCCGTTCTCCAAACCAGCGGTTGAGCAAAGGCGACGACGCTGCCAGCACAAAGCCCATTAAAACAGCGAATTGCATCCGGTGGTTTCTCCCTGTAAGAACGTTTCAGTTAACTCTAAGGCAGCAGCAAGATCGAACGGCCCTAACGTTGAATAAATGTGATTTTTAATGCACAGACCTTATACCAAGGTTGGTCAAATTTCTAGAAATCTAGGACCCATAAAAAAAGCCGCCGTGGTTAGGTACCTTGGCGGCTTGTGACAAGATGAATCCTTACGTAGTAGAAAGCCAACCTAACAACTCGTTGTTTACAACCGCCAACAGCGCCTCAATATGGTCATCCCGGTCATTCAAGCAAGGGATGTAGCTAAACGTCTCGCCGCCCGCTTCCATGAAGCTATCGTGAATCTCTTCCTTTATCTCTTCTAGCGTCTCGACACAGTCAGAAGAGAAAGCCGGCGACATAATCGCAATATGCTTGTGCCCCTGCTTAGCCAACTCAGCTACATGATCAACGGTTTGCGGGCCTACCCACTTTTCGGGCCCAAACTGCGACTGAAACGCAGTGTCTACTTCCTCTTTACTCAGCCCCAACTTTTCGCGCATCAAGCGCGTCGTTTTCTGGCACTGACAGTGGTAGGGGTCACCTTCTAACAAGTAGCGCTCCGGCACACCGTGGTAACTTGCCACCAGCTTGGTGGGACGAGTTTCAAAGCTGTCATAAGCTTCTTGTACCGAGTTTGCCAGCGCCTGAATATAGGCTGGGTGCTCAAAGTAAGCGGGCACTGTACGAATATAAGGTTGCCACTTCATTTTCATGAGTGTGCGGAATGCCTGATCATTTGCCGTCGCTGTGGTGGGCGAGCCGTACTGGGGATATAGCGGGAAAAAGACGATCCGCTCACAGCCCTTCTCTTTCATACGGTTGAACACACTTTCGGTCGACGGATTGCCGTAGCGCATACAGAAATCAACTTCGACGTTATCGCCATAGAGCGCCTTCAAACGTTCGGCCATTTTCTCCGTTTGCGCACGCGTGGTGGTCAACAGTGGGCTCTCGTTTTTCTCGTTGTTCCAAATACTTTTATAAGCATGCCCAGAAGAAAACGGCCGCTTGGTTAAAATAATCAGCTGCAGCAGCGGCTGCCACTTCCAGTTAGCGTAATCAACAACGCGCTTATCAGACAAAAACTCACTGAGATAGCGACGCATGGACCAATAGTCAGTTGCATCCGGGGTGCCCAAGTTGGCCAGAACCACACCCACCTTGGCAGGAGGAACCGCAGGGTGGTCACTAGGGGCATGAACCAAACGCCCTTCGCCCGGCTGATCTTTCACAACACTATCGACCATGTCGCTAACTCCTTAGGTACTTTTAATAGTTGGCAAAATCTTAACACTTTTCGGCAAAGCCGCGGCATAAAGTTATACTATCAACATTATTTGTATAACTGCAGGCAAACTCATGTATAAGCCTTTACTGCTTGTTCTTGGCGATCAGCTGTCGCTTTCCCTGGCAACCTTGCGCGATGCGCCGAACAACGCGGTGGTCGCCCTATGTGAAGTCAGCGAAGAAGCACGTTATGTGCCTCACCATATACATAAGATCGGCTTATTCATGGCCGCCATGCGACATTTTGCCCAAGCGTTACGGGATAAAGGCTATACCGTGCACTACACCCGCCTTGATGATCCCGACAATACCCATTCGCTCATCGAAGAAGCCGAACGTATTGCAACCCAGTATGGCTGCAGTGAAATACACGTAACGAGGCCCGGCGAGTGGCGATTATGGGATGCCATGCGCCAGCGCCAACAGGCTACTCTACCCTGGCAACTGATAGAAGATGAGCGTTTCTTTACCACACCCGACGACTTCGCTCACTGGGCTCACGGTCGTAAACAACTCCGTTTAGAGTATTTTTATCGTGAGCAGCGCAAGCGAACCGGCCTGTTAATGGAAGGCGATGCGCCTGCGGGTGGCCAGTGGAATTTCGACCACGACAACCGCGAACCGATTGATGCAACCCTCCGTTTTCCAGCGCTACCCCAACACACCCAAGATGCGCTCACCAAGGAAGCACTCAACGACGCCAAGCGCCATTTTAGCGACCATATGGGCTCCCTGGATAACTTCAACCTCCCCGTCACCCGCCGACAGGCGCTGGTGGATTTGAAGCACTTTCTCAACCACGGCCTGGCCGATTTTGGCCGCTATCAGGATGCAATTAGCGACGCCGCACCGTTTCTGTATCACTCCAGGCTATCGGCGGCGCTCAATATCGGTCTGTTAACCCCTCAAGAAGTGTGCGAAGCCGCTGAGCAGCAGTATTACGATGGCAAAGCCCCCCTTAACGCTGTTGAAGGGTTTATTCGTCAGATACTTGGCTGGCGAGAGTATGTTCGTGGGCTTTACTGGACACACATGCCGAATTATAAGCGTGAAAACCGGCTTGGTTTTGAACGCGATTTGCCTGCGTTTTACTGGGATGGAAATACTGATATGCGTTGCTTACAGCGCGCTATTCAAATGACCATCGACAACAGCTATGCCCACCATATTCAGCGCTTAATGGTAACCGGCAACTTTGCCCTACTTTGCGGCGTGAAGCCTGAAGCACTCTGCGATTGGTACCTGGCGGTTTATGCCGATGCCTGCGAATGGGTCGAGCTGCCCAATACGTTGGGCATGGTGCTGCATGCCGATGGTGGTCTAATGGGTTCCAAACCTTACTGCGCTTCCGGCAAGTATATCGACAAAATGTCTGACCACTGCCAGCACTGTCGCTACTCCCCAAAGCAGGTAACTGGCCCAAAAGCCTGCCCATTTAACAGCCTTTATTGGCATTTTCTGGAAACCAACGCTGAGCAGCTAAACCGTAACCCGCGCATGAAACTAATCTATGGCTCTCTCTCACGCATGAAAGACGAAAAGCGTGAGGCGATGCGTCAGCAGGCGGAACAGTTTCTAGCCTCACTACCGACCAGCCAAGGCTACGGCCAAGCGCACCATACCCAAGGTTATAACGCAAAGGACACTCAATGAGCCGTTTTTCGACACTCCAAGCCAACTCACCAGTCACCCTATACCACGATGGTCACTGCCCCTTTTGCCGCGTAGAAGTCGCATGGCTTGCAAAACATCGCCATAAAGAGCGCGTGACCTTAGTGGATATTCAGGATGAAAACTTCAACGCTGCCGATGTTGGACGCACCTTTAGTGACATGATGGGGCTGCTACATGTAAGAGACAGCAAGGGAAGTTGGTATATCGGGATGGATGCCAGCCGGGCCCTTTATGCGGTGTTGGGCTACCGGTGGCTAGTGTGGCTATCTTGCTTACCAGGCCTACGGGGGATAATGGATGCAAGCTATCGTTTTTTTGCCCGTCGCCGCGTTCGACTGGGGCAGTGGTGGGAAAAACGTGCCGCTAAATAAGTGAATAAAAGAAGATCAGGTTAAAATTAAAATACCAGCGGCATACGCGATGTCAGTGGCGAGCTGTAATGCGCATCACGACCAATCACTTCATCCTGGGGCACATGCTGAACTAAGTAAGCACGATGGATGCCAGCGCGCTTTAGCTCAAGGTAGACATCGTCTAGTGAGCGAAACAGCATTGGCTTGTTACGCTGAGTTAGCATGTGCCGCTCACCCTCAACATCTTCAAGTTCAACTTGGTAAAAACGGCTACCAGAATGAGTAATGACGCGTATTTCAAAGTTGTCGTGCCCTGCGACAAACCGTTTCAGTTCTTTCAGTTCCATGATGCTCTCCTATGATTGTTAATTATCATGGGGCACAGCATGACGTTACCCCATGACAATTTTATTACCTTTACACTAACTAGCTATGACGGCAACATCACAAGAGAGTTCCTGACCAAACCATCAACTATTCAGCCAAGAATTCATCAACTTTTTCATCAACATATTCATCGAATTATTGATATTCAGATGGGTCGATGGCCTTACCTAACGAGTTGCGATCAATCCAGTTGCCGCCTTTGGTTTCCTTATAACGAAAAACCACCTTATCGCCCACGGTGACTGGCAGCTCCGAATCCTCAGTCTGGTAGCTATATTTTTCCCCTTCGACCACTAGGAAGTAACGGTAGAGGTCAGGCATACCCAACCACTCTTTAAATGGCCCTTCACGCTCTAGCGACTGCAACTCCCCACGGCCTTCTAACTTTGGAAGACGCTTACGGTTGCCACGTCTAAAACCACCTGCCATTTGCTACTCCTGTCTATCTGTTTCGTCGGGGAGGAGCATTATACGTTCTCCCCCCTGACGCTCAAGTTAATCACCGAAAGCTTCACCATAGCTATCAGGCGCTAGATCTTCAAAGCGCGTGTACTTACCAATAAACGCCATATGCACCGTCCCAATCGGGCCGTTACGCTGCTTGCCGATAATCAGCTCAGCAATCCCCTGGTTATCAGGATTATCGGGGTTATACACTTCATCTCGGTAAACAAAAGCAATCACGTCGGCATCCTGCTCGATCGCACCCGACTCCCTTAAGTCCGACATCACAGGACGTTTATTGGGGCGTTGCTCTAACGAACGGTTAAGCTGTGAAAGGGCCACAACAGGACACTGAAACTCTTTTGCCAACCCCTTCAACGAACGGGATATTTCCGAAATCTCACCGGTTCGGTTTTCAGAAAAACCGGGGATCTGCATCAGCTGCAGATAGTCAATCATGATCAGTGCCATATTACCGTGTTCACGCACTACCCTGCGTAAACGCGAGCGCATTTCGTTGGGCGAAAGTGCTGCGGTGTCGTCTATAAACAGCTGCTTGTCTTTGAGCAAATTGACTGCTGAGGTAAGCCGCGGCCAGTCTTCATCTTCCAACTGGCCAGAGCGCACGCGAGTCTGATCAATCCGGCCTAGTGACGACAGCATCCGTAGCATCAGCGACTCAGCGGGCATCTCCATGGAAAACACCATCACCGGTTTGTCGCTAGAGATCACCGCATGTTCAACCAGGTTCATTGCAAAGGTGGTCTTACCCATAGACGGACGTCCGGCAATAATCACCAAATCCGAAGGCTGCAGGCCGGACGTCATTTCATCCAGGTCACGAAATCCCGAGGAAAGTCCGGTCATCTCACCTTTTAGATTGAACAGTTCATCAATACGATCAACCGCTTTGGTTAGTAGCTCACTCATGCCAATAGGGCCGCCGGTTTTCGGCCGCTCCTCGGCAATTTGAAACACTAGCCGTTCAGCTTCATTGAGCAATTCATCTGCAGGCCGCCCCTGGGGCGAAAATGCCCCATCAGCAATTTGATTGGCCGCCCGGATAAGCTTACGCAGCGTCGCCCGCTCACGAACGATATCGGCATAAGCACGAATATTGCTGGCCGAAGGCGTATTACGCGCAAGTTCTGCCAGGAACGCCAAACCACCTACTGTATCTAGCTGATCACGCGCTTCCAGCGCTTCTGATAATGTAATAACGTCCAGCGGCTGACCAGATTCGGCTAGATGAATCATCACGTTGAACACCAAGCGATGTTCATAGCGGTAGAAATCGTCTGCCACCAACCGCTCCGACACATTGTCCCAAGCCTGGTTGTCCAGCATTAGCCCACCAAGCACCGACTGCTCCGCTTCAAGAGAATGCGGCGGCAGCTTTAGCGCTGCCGTTTCCTGATCAGCAGATGGCAGGTCCTGCATAGCGAGCTCCTTTAAATAACATAGCCAACGACGTTCACTATCTTAGCGCAACCTCAGATACACCATAAGCGGTACATCGACGCTAAGCGACGTTCAAAAAAACGCACCAAAAACAGCGCACATACTTTTGACCAGCGCCTAGAAGTAAACATACTCAGTCGTTGCTCCTTAACGACGAGTCACAACTGTTTTAAAAATTTGTTTTAAAAAAACCTACTTCAAAAAACCTACTTCAAAAAACCTACTTCAAAAAACAAAGGGCGCGGGAAGTCCCGCGCCCTTTGAGGCGTCAGCGTTGGCGAGAGCGTTTACTCTGCGACAACAACCACGCGAACAACCGCATCTACATCTGCATGCAGGTGTAGTGCAATGTCGTACTCGCCAGTCTGGCGAATCGGACCTTGCGGCATGCGTACTTCGCTCTTGGCAACATCGATGCCAGCAGAGGAAATCGCATCGGCCAGGTCACGAGGACCAATAGAACCGAACAGCTTGCCTTCATCACCTGCTTTAGAAACCAACGACAGTTCGATGTCGTTAAGCTGCTCAGCACGCGCTTCAGCTTCTGCTTTACGCTCGGCGGCTTGGGCTTCAAGCTCAGCACGCTGGGCTTTAAATGCTTCAACGTTCTCTTTGGTGGCCGGTACGGCTAAGCCGTAAGGTACCAAATAATTACGACCATAACCGGGCTTTACAGTGACTTTGTCACCCAGGCCGCCCAGCTTACCAATATTGTCGAGCAGAATGACTTCCATCTCGTAAACCTCTTGTCAGTTGCTGCGGGCAAGGCGTGCGCGAACGTTCGCGAATGTATCAATCAGCCCCAACAGCAGCACAATGAGAATCGTGGGCCAGGTCGTGATCAGCAGCACATAAAATGCCACCAGCCACAGCCCGTTCATCCCCTTTATTCCAATAAACCCATGCACTAACGCAATACCAGCGACCAGCAGAGGAATCCATCCAAGCATTGCCAGAGCGTGCGCGCCTAGCACCATACCCACTACACCAAGCACGATTAAAACAGCGAGCTCTTTAGGGGATAGGCGCAACGCGTGAAACTCTTCACGGAAGCCGCCTGGGTTATAAAGCCCAGCCTGCCAGCTTCGCGCTAGGGCTAAACACGCAATAGCGGCTAACAGTACTACTAAGCCGGTTACTCCACCAATCACCATAGCGGCGAGTGTCGGCGCATCAATACCTTGGTTAGCAAACTCTGTCAGCATGCGATCAATCTCAGTCGAGCTTTCTCGCAGCTGCTCCAGCATCAGCTGTGTTCCACCTGGCGGGCTAAAGATGCCGAGCTGAACCATTACCGCTGCCGCTAATGTGCCAACGATTAATGCTTCACTCCAGCGCATCCTCTCACGCAAGATAACCGCCATCAGGGTTACTAGCAGTACGCTAGCAAGTGGAATGACGTCACCTTGAGACCACCAAAAACCTGCAGGTAGTGCTGCAGCGATAATTACCGGCAGTGCAGGCGCGAAGCCTTTTCGCAAAGTAACTAACGCAGCAATGGCTGCCCCTAACCAGAACAGCCAAGGCACTAGCGTCGCTAATGCTGCCCCGCCAATGGCATAAGGCGTGCTCTGCATGAGCCATCTTGCCAGTGCCAGCATCACGTTAAACGCTTACTGATGGCTATCGGAGTAGGGCAGCAGTGCCAGGTAGCGCGAACGCTTGATAGCAGTCGCCAGCTGACGCTGATAGCGTGCTTTGGTACCGGTAATACGGCTCGGAACGATCTTGCCGGTTTCGGTGATATAAGCCTTCAACGTGTCGAGATCTTTATAGTCGATCTGCTTGACGCCTTCAGCGGTGAAGCGGCAAAACTTACGGCGACGGAAAAAACGTGCCATGGACTAGCTCCTTAAAACGTGCAGTGGATAAAATCAGGCAGTTTCTTCAGCTTCTTCAGCGCGCGGCCTATCTTCGCGACGCGGACGCTTCTCTTCTGCCGGCTTCATCATCGGTGAAGCTTCAGTGATCGCTTCTTTACAGCGAACAACCAAGCTGCGAATGATAGCGTCGTTGAAACGGAAGATGTTCTCGATTTCTTCGAGAGTCTCACCGGTGCACTCGACGTTCATCAGCACGTAGTGGGCTTTGTGGATCTTGTTAATCGGGTAAGCCAGGTGACGACGGCCCCAATCTTCCAAGCGATGCACAGTGCCACCGTTTTCGGTAACGATGCTGGTGTAGCGCTCGACCATAGCCGGCACTTGCTCGCTCTGATCCGGGTGGACCATAAACACGATTTCGTAATGACGCATGGAATCTCCTTGCGGTTTGACAGCTTCCGATGTGCATTGAGACAAATGTCTCAGCAACGACAGGGAAGCAAGGAGTTAACTGAAGTGCCCGTCACTCACCGCGAACGATGTTGTCTGGGGCATCAAGCAGAACTGTTTTTCGTATTCACTATTAACTAATACGAGCACCCGCTTAAGGATAAACGGGCGCAAGCATTTTAGTGGGACAGGGACTAACTTGCAAGCTGCCGCTGACGAACAGCTTCAAACAAACAAATACCCGTCGCCACCGAGACGTTCAAACTGGAGACTTGACCCGCCATAGGCAGCTTTGCCAAGTTGTCGCAAGCTTCTCTAGTTAGCCGACGCATACCCTTCCCTTCAGCTCCCATCACTAATGCCGTTGGGCCAGTCATATCAATCTCAAACACACTTGCGTCAGCTTCACCCGCCGTGCCAGTAATCCACACACCGGCATCTTTAAGCTTGGCAAGCGTACGAGCCAGGTTAGTGACCTGATACACAGGCACCACTTCAGCAGCACCGCACGCTACTTTGCGCACCGTCGCGTTCAGCGGTGCAGCTTTATCCTTCGCTACGATCACTCCATGAGCACCCGCTGCATCAGCACTGCGAAGACACGCACCGAAATTATGCACATCGGTAACACCATCCAGCACTAACAATAACGGCGGTGCAGAAGCCTGCCATGCACGCAGCTTCAGCCATAGCGACTCTTCCCCTTCGGGAACCAGCGGGGGGCAAAAAGCTACAACGCCCTGATGAGCAGCGCCCTGCGTAAGCTGATCCAACAGGTCACGCGACTGCTCTTTAACATGCGCACCACGGGACTGAGCATTAGCAACCAACTCTTTCAGGCGGTTACCAGAGCCCTGCTGCACCCACAGCTCACGGGGCGTTTCACCCCGCTCCAGCAGGCTTTCAAGGGCGTGAACGCCATACACTTGATCTAACCCATCTGGTGTACGTACCGCTGGACGCGAGCCACGTCGAGACGACGACGATTTCATGCTCAACCCTTATTCGGTGATGGTTTACGCGGGCCATTACGCGTGCGTCTTGGACCGCGACGTGTCGGCTGCTTATCGGTGGATGCTGCTTTGTCAGCCCCACCTTCTTTACCAGCCCCGCCTTCTCCACCACGACGCTTACGTGGCTGACGACGCGGTCTAGGCTTGTCATCGGCAAGGCCAAAGTCGATCTTACGATCATCCATGTCTACCCGCGCAACCTGAACCGTCAGCCCGTCGCCCAGGCGGTACGTTGTACCTGTACGTTCGCCTTTAAGACGATGCTTTTCCGCCTCATAGTGATAGTAGTCGGAGGGCAGCGAAGTGACATGCACCAACCCTTCAACATAGAAGTCATCAAGGCGTACAAACAGGCCAAACTGGGTTACCGAGGCAATAGTGCCATCGAAGGTTTCACCCAGCTTGTCAGACATGAACTCACACTTGAGCCAGCTTTCAACATCACGGGTTGCTTCATCAGCCCGCCGCTCGGTCATCGAGCAGTGCTCACCCAGCTCAAGCATTTGCTCAAAGGTGTAAGGGCACCACTTGCTCGGCGGATCGACAGGTGCGCCTTCAACCCGAACCACCGTATTGGTTTGGCGAGGCCCACGAATAACCGAGCGGATAGCGCGGTGCACCAACAGGTCAGGATAACGGCGAATGGGTGACGTGAAGTGCGCGTAGGCCTGGTAAGCCAAGCCAAAGTGCCCCTCGTTCTGCGGCGAATAAACCGCTTGATTCATCGAGCGCAGCATGACGGTTTGGATAATGTCAGCATCTGGGCGATCAATAATCGCCTCGCGTAACGCTTGATAGTCCTGAGGCGTTGGCATATCGCCACCGCCCACGGAAAGACCTAGCTCACTTAAGAACAGGCGCAGCTTATCAAGGCGCTCTGGGGTTGGCCGCTCGTGAATCCGGTACAGGGCTGGCAGATCATGTTTATCTAAGAAACGCGCGGTAGCCACGTTAGCTGCCAGCATGCACTCTTCGATCAGCTTGTGAGCATCGTTACGGGTGCGAGGCACAATTTTTTCAATCTTGCGCTCATCATTAAAGATAATCGCCGTTTCAGTGGTATCGAAATCAATCGCACCGCGCTCTTCGCGCGCACTACGCAGCAGGCCGTAAAGCTCGTGCAGATTTTGCAGTGGCTTTACCAGCCCTTTGTACTCATTACGCAGCGCTTCGCCTTCGTCACTCTCGCTATCGAGAATGGCCGCCACCTTGTTATAGGTCAGGCGGGCGTGGGAATTCATTACCGCTTCATAGAACGAGTAGCGACTAATTGCGCCGGTTTTGGAGATGTTCATCTCACAAACCATCACCACACGATCCACTTGGGGGTTTAACGAACACAAACCGTTTGAAAGCAACTCCGGCAACATCGGCACCACTTGGCCGGGGAAGTACACCGAATTCCCCCGCGTACGTGCCTCGTCATCAAGCGCGGTACCAGGACGCACGTAGTGCGACACATCGGCAATCGCAACCAGCAGCTTCCAACTACCCGACTTGGTCTTCCAAGCACACACCGCATCGTCAAAATCTTTGGCAGACTCATCGTCAATGGTAACCAACGGAAGCTCACGCAGATCGACACGGTGTTGCTTATCTTCCTCTAATACTTCTGCTGAAATACCGCTAGTTTGGTCAAGCACTTCTGGCGGAAACTCAGCGGGGATATCGTAACTACGAATCGCGATATCTATTTCCATGCCAGGGTCCATCCGCTCACCCAGCACTTCGATAACTTCGCCTACCGGCTGAACACGCGTAGCTGGCTGCTGAACGATTTTCGCAGAAATCACCTGGCCATCTTTTGCACCAGCGCTTGCGGTATGAGGAATAATAACTTCCTGGGTAATACGAGGATTCTCAGGAATTAGCACGCCAAACTCAGGTGAATTGCTACGGTATACCCCCACAATCGTTTGGGTATTTCGCGCAATCACATCAGCGATGGTCGCCTCATCACGGCCGCGGCGGTCACGTCCACTCACTCGCGCCAGCACATAATCCCCGTGGAAAACACGGCGCATCTGGCGTGGTGGCAGCACTAAATCCGGTTTTTTCCCATCGTCGCGCAACAGAAAACCAAAGCCATCTCGGTGGCCTAGCACTTTGCCTTTAATCAGATCCAGCTTATCAATCAAGGCATAGGCACCACGCCGGTCGCGCAGCACCTGACCATCGCGCTCCATGGCGGCCATGCGCCGGCGAACCGCTTCAAGATGATCTTCATCTTCAATGCCGAGCATACGGCTCATATTTTCGTGGGTTATCGGCTTGCCGTACGTTTCCAGGGCAGCTAATAAATACTCGCGGCTGGGCGCAGGATTGTCATACTTTTGCGCCTCGCGCTCGGCGTGCGGATCATCACTTAACGTCCAGTACTTCATGCGATCAACATCCTTGATTGCGTTTGCGGGAGGCAGCTAATGGGCGCAGGCACAGTGCGCTGCGAGCGGGGGGATTCAGCCATTGATTGACTGAAAAACGTCATGTTTTGTTTGATCATAGCTACATTATAGCGCTGCCTGTTCAATCACCCAACCACCTAGCACGGCAATTGTACGTTTTTAACGATAAAAAACAGTTGCCGGGCCTTGCATTTAAGCGTGGCCTCGGTATCATACGCGCCACTTGCCCAGATGGCGGAATTGGTAGACGCGCTAGCTTCAGGTGCTAGTGTCCGTATGGACGTGGAGGTTCAAGTCCTCTTCTGGGCACCATCTTATATCGTGTTACCCCCTTTTCATGATGTAAAACGGTGCAGCGGCAAGCATCAGAAGTAGTATTAAAAAAAGTGTTAGCAAAAAGTTTGTGTTCGCCCAGGTGGCGGAATTGGTAGACGCGCTAGCTTCAGGTGCTAGTGTCTGTATGGACGTGGAGGTTCAAGTCCTCTCCTGGGCACCATACGAATGCAAACAGCGGTACGAAAAACAGCAGTAAAAATAGCAAACATGATATGCCCAGATGGCGGAATTGGTAGACGCGCTAGCTTCAGGTGCTAGTGTCCGTATGGACGTGGAGGTTCAAGTCCTCTTCTGGGCACCATCTCAATAGTCTTGATCCCATCAGTTCCAGTTAAAAACCTATCATTCCCACCTTCAGCTGTTTGCTCGCAATACTTCCTTTTCTAGGCTTTCATTATCTTATTTTTTGTTTAAGTTGTTTTGCTTAAAACTCTTTCCTGCTAGGGCACTGCACTTAGACAACAGTGCTTAGAAAATCACCTAAAATAACCGATTGAGCGAATATATTCGCTCAATCGGTATTTTGCATTATTGAAAACGCCCAGGACGTCGCGCGACCTCTTCTAACGCCCAGCCTTGGGTTCGTAACTGGCCTTCCACTACCGCCTCACGCTCTGCCGACAAATCAGGGAAAAAATTCAACCCTGTGCGCGACTCGATCTCATCAATAGTCACCAGATAATCGTCTAACGGTTCATTACCACGAACGTCTTGCGGCATGATAAAAGCTAGTGCCAACGTTGCCTCTTCATCCGGTACAACGATAATTTTGTAAAACGCTTCCGGCACTTCTACGAAACCCACCCGATTAAACACATTATCCATAAAACGCTCTGGAAAAATCGGGCCAGTAATCACCTGCAAACGATCAAAGCGTGGCGCAAAGTGATCCATTACCGACTCTTCTAGACGCTGCCAAAGCTGGCGATTTAAATTAGGCCGCTGAGGCGTCATATTACTCATCAAAAAGGTATCAACCTGGGCACTGCGGCCATGTACCGCTGCAATTGCATAGTTAGGTGCCAAATGCCCACGATCATAACCACTGCCCGCATAACTGTCGGTACCAATTGGCCATAATGTGCGCCAGTCAGCTTTAAAATTAGGTCGTGAACCAATACGCGTGTCATCAGCTACCGCTTCAACTTGATAGCTGACCCACAAAGCATTGGCTCGCACATCTGACCACCCTGCTAAAAAGCCATCGTTTCTCAGCACACGATGAAAAGTGGTTGGATGAAATCCATCCCAGGTGGGCACCCCCATCCATGTATAGTCGTCCTTATGCTGACGCTCCTGAAACTCCCAAAGCCCCGCCCCCACAACGACAAACAGCACAGCGATACCAAGGCGTTTTCCCTGACGACGCCAGCGCGAAAGAGATTTCCCCAACAGACTTACTCCCTAATGTAGATTCTACGCCCTACTTTTTTATGTGTTACGTAAGATGGCTAACTGACTACCAACCTAGCGAAAACATTGTTTCTAGATCGTGACGAGAGTGTACCTGCATCGCATTCAATGTTTCGGTATCGCTGATACCCTCAACAGCATTTAGACGCTCCGTGACGAGTTCAGCGAGGCTCTCAAAATCAGGTGTACGGGCAATCGCGACCAAATCATAGCGGCCACAGGTCGAATACACTTCACTAATGCCCTCGACATCAGCCAGGCGCTCCGCGACTGCTTTTACTTGGCCTTTCTCGGTATTAATTAAAATCACAGCGTTTTGCATAGTTCCCCCATAGACAGCGTTGATAATCATCTAACTTGCAGCTTGAGGCGAGTATAACAGGCTGCTTGCTAGGGCCAAGCATTGCCCAGTGGCGTGGTCAATTGTCGCGCTTATCATAAGGTTATTCGCACTAATTTTGAGCATGCGCTAGCATGTGTTAGATATCTTCGATTATATAAGTCTTGTCGGAGAATCAAGAGGTGGTTAACCACCCGATAATATTAGCGAACCGTCAGACCGTGACGATAAGGAGACACCATGGCTAATCAAAGCCGTCGTAAGTTCATGCGTAACAGCGTAATGGGCCTCGCCGCCCTACCGTTTGGTGCTGGCATTCTATCAAAGACTGCTTTTGCCCAAGAGTTACCGCGCCTTGATCCTTCTAGTCCAACTGCTCAGGCACTTAACTACGTTGAAGTAGCTAGTGATGCGAGCGATCACCCCGCCTATGAAGAAGGTGAACTGTGCTCAAACTGCATGTTCTTTAATGCAGACAATGAAGGCTGCCAGCTATTCCCGCAAAATAGCGTTGAACCTGACGGCTGGTGTCAATCCTGGACAGCACAAGCGTAATACTATTCGCTGTTGCTACTCTCACTAACGGTTATTAAAACCGCCAGTGAAATTACTCGGCCCTGCAGTCACTGTAGGGCCGAGTTAGTTGAACAAGCACAAACAAGGGCTCATAACGATACTTGGCATTACCTATCCCACCTCTTTCTCGTTACCCTCTTCTCCAATAGGCCATTGGTAACGACGCGTTACTCGCCCCTCTTCCATTGAAACCAAATGCACTGGAAAGCCCCATAACTGCTGCAAATGGCGAATCACTGGATAAACACTGCGACCAAGGGGCCGACGGCTATCTTGCACATGGTGTAAGGTCAGCGACCGATCACCTCGAATAGCCGCCTCAACGACTTGTATATTCGGCTCACGCACCGACAAAGCGTACTGGGTCGACAGCGCCTCACGTACACGGCGATAACCGCGCTCATTATGAATTGCTGCGACTTCCAGCGTTTCCTCTTGATCATCATCCACTATTAAAAATAGCTTCAAATCACGCATTACTTTGGGAGATAAAAACTGCTGGATAAATGACTCATCTTTAAAGTTGCGCATGGCAAACTCGACGGTATCCCGCCATTGGCTGCCTGCAATATCAGGAAACCATTCACGATCTTCATCCGTTGGTGCTTCACAAATCCGCTTAATATCCATAAAGATGGCAAAGCCCAAGGCGTAGGGGTTAAGGCCACTGTAGTGCGGGCTATCAAAGCTTGGCTGATTGATCACCGCTGCATGGGACTGCAAAAACTCCAACATCAAGCCTTCATCGACTTTTCCTTCGTCATACAGCCTATTCATTAACGTATAGTGCCAAAAACAGGCCCAGCCTTCGTTCATTACTTGGGTTTGCCGCTGAGGATAAAAGTACTGCGCTAGCTTGCGAACAATCCGCACAATTTCACGTTGCCAGGGTGCCAGCAACGGCGCGTTTTTCTCAATAAAATAAAGCAGGTTTTCCTGGGGCTCAGAGGGGTAACAGCCTCCATGATGCAAGCCAAGCGGGTCATCGTCACTAGCCAAACTGCCAGGCAATGGTGCAACGCCACTGGGTGCCTCGGGAATCGTTCGCCACAACATATTTACCTGGGTTTGCAGATAGGCTTCGCGCTCTTCTTGACGCCTCACCTCCTCTTCTGCAGAAATCGGTGAAGGTCGTTTATAGCGGTCTACCCCGTAATTTTGCAGCGCATGACAAGCATCTAGCAATTGCTCTACTGCATGAACGCCATGGCGCTCTTCGCACTGGGCAATATACTTACGCGCAAAGACGAGATAATCGACGATAGAGTCGGCGTCGGTCCAGGTACGAAACAAATAATTACCTTTAAAGAAAGAGTTATGCCCGTAGCAGGCATGGGCAATCACCAACACCTGCATCATCAAGGTGTTCTCTTCCATCAGGTACGCAATACATGGGTTGGAATTAATCACTAACTCATAGGCAAGACCCATTTGACCGCGCTTATAGGCCTGCTCAACGGCCAAAAACTGCTTACCAAACGACCAGTGATGATAGCCCACCGGCATGCCTACACTCGCGTAGGCATCCATCATCTGCTCAGTAGTTATCACCTCTATCTGATTTGGATAAGTATCTAGGCGGTACTCATCGGCGAGCCTAGCGAGCTCTTCATCAAAACGTTCCAAGACACTAAAGTTCCAGTCGGAACCGGTCGCTATTGGCTGACGGGCTACACTCATGGCGTACTCCTCGGTTCGCGTTACTGCTCTTGACTCAACCGACGCTTAAACAGCTCACGGAAAACAGGGTAAATATCCCCAGCATCAACAATTTGACGCATTGCAAACCGCTCCGCGAACTGCTCAGCTACAATTTCATACTCATGCCAAAGCGATTGATGCTCATGAGGGGTAATCTCTACGTAAGCGTAATACTGCAACTGGGGCATAAGTTTTTTCACCAACATATCTCGGCAAATATTCGAATCATCATCCCAGTTGTCGCCGTCTGATGCCTGGGCAACATAAAGATTCCACTGCCCTGCAGGATAGCGCTTTTCAATGATGTTATTGACTAACGTAAGCGCACTAGAAACAATGGTTCCGCCGGTTTCGCGGGAGTAGAAAAACTCCTCCTCGTTCACCTCCCGTGCCGCCGTATGATGGCGCACAAACACCAGCTCTACTTTTTCGTAATACTTCTCCAAAAAAAGGTAGAGCAGTAGGAAAAACCGTTTAGCGATATCTTTATGGTTTTGCGTCATGGAGCCGGAAACGTCCATCACACAAAACATTACCGCTTGGCTGGAAGGCTGTGGCTGCGCTGCCAGCTGGTGATAGCGTAGATCATAGGTATCAATAAATGGCACCGCTTCAATACGCTTTTCCAACCGCTCTACTTCTGCCTTTAGCTCAGCAATTCGTGCGGGATTGCGTAGCACAGAATCTTTGCGCTCTTCGGCAGCAAGCGCCTCTTGCGCGGCTTTTAACGCTCGCTTGATGGGGGCGCGCATCGCAATACGCCGCGCGTAGGCTTCGCGCATTGACCGGGTGATGCTAATTCTTGATGGCACTCCATCGCGAGCTAAGCCCGCTCGCACCATCTTTATTTCTTCAAGCGATTTTAATGGCTTGCGTTGAAGGTGTGGCAACTCAAGACCATCAAACACAAATTCTAAAAACTCTTCACGGCTAAGCGTAAACGCAAATTCGTCGTTCCCTTCGCCTTGATTAGATGCCCCCCCTTCCCCCGCCCCGTCTCCACCGCCCTGACCGCCAGGGCGGCGAATTTTATCTCCCTCTAAAAACTCTTTGTTTCCCGGCGATACGATATGCCGCGCACCGCCCGGACCATGCTGAAAGACGGGTTCAGAAATATCCTTGGTCGGAATAGAGACCTTTTCACCTCGCTCCATATCAGTAATCGAGCGGCGGTTAACCGCCTCCTCGACTGAACGCTTAATATGCTTTCGATAACGTTCCAAAAAGCGCTGCCGATTGACCGCGCTTTTATGCTTAGCGTTTGGCCTTCGATCAATAAAGTAGGTCATACGACCTCCCGATTATCCGCTACTGGGACTTGCGCACGCGTAGATACCACTCGGAAAGCAGCCGAACCTGTTTTTCGGTATAGCCACGGTCCACCATGCGCGCTACAAAATCCTCATGCTTCTTCTGATCCGACTTTGACGCCTTAGCATTAAACGAAATAACCGGCAGCAACTCTTCAGTATTGGCGAACATTTTGTGCTCGATCACACCTTTGAGTTTTTCATAAGACTGCCAGCTAGGATTCATGCCGTTATTTTGTGCACGTGCCCGCAGTACAAAGTTAACCACTTCATGGCGGAAGTCTTTCGGGTTGGAAATACCTGCCGGTTTCTCGATTTTCTCTAGCTCATCGTTCAGCGATTGACGGTTCAACAATTCGCCCGTTTCGGGGTCGCGGTACTCTTGATCTTGAATCCAAAAGTCAGCATAAGTGACATAGCGGTCGAAGATGTTCTGCCCATACTCGCTATAAGATTCCAGGTACGCAGTTTGAATTTCCTTACCAATGAAATCGACGTAGCGCGGTGCCAGAAACTCTTTAATAAAGCCGATATAGCGTTCAAACACCTCAGAAGGCAGTTGTTCACGCTCTAACGCTTGCTCTAACACATACAGCAGATGCACAGGGTTAGCGGCGACCTCATTACCATCGAAGTTAAATACCTTAGACAGTATCTTGAACGCGAAGCGGGTAGATAAGCCCTGCATACCTTCATCCACACCGGCCGCGTCGCGGTATTCCTGAATAGATTTCGCACGTGGGTCGGTATCTTTTAGGTTTTCACCGTCGTATACGCGCATCTTAGAGTAGATGCTTGAGTTTTCGGGCACTTTCAGACGCGAAAGCACCGAAAACTGCGCCAGCATACGCAGCGTATCAGGCGCGCAGGGGGCGGCGTTAAGCGAGGAGTCTTCCAGCAGTTTTTGGTAAATCTTGATCTCTTCAGAAACACGCAGGCAGTAAGGCACCTTAACGATATAGACGCGATCCAGAAACGCCTCATTGTTACGGTTATTACGAAACGCCTGCCATTCCGATTCGTTAGAGTGGGCTAAGATCACACCGTCAAAAGGAATTGCCCCCATGCCTTCGGTGGGGTTGTAGTTACCCTCTTGAGTAGCGGTAAGCAGTGGATGCAGCACCTTGATCGGCGCTTTAAACATCTCAACAAACTCCATCAGCCCCTGGTTCGCGCGACAGAGCCCGCCCGAGAAGCTATAGGCATCGGGGTCATCTTGTGAGTAAAGTTCTAGTTGGCGGATATCAACCTTACCTACCAACGACGAGATATCCTGGTTATTTTCATCGCCCGGTTCGGTTTTAGAAATAGCAATTTGATTTAATCGCGAAGGATAAAGACGCACCACCCGAAACTGGGAAATATCGCCCCCTGCTTCTTTTAAACGCTTGGCCGCCCAGGGCGACATCACGCTGCGCAAATAGCGCTGGGGAATGCCGTACTCTTGCTCTAGCAGTTCACCGTCTTCTTCTGGAGAAAACAGCCCTAACGGTGACTCATATACCGGCGAGTCTTTAATGGCATAAAACGGGATACGCTCCATCAACAGCTTCAAGCGCTCAGCCAGCGACGACTTACCGCCACCCACTGGACCCAGCAAATAAAGAATCTGCTTACGCTCTTCCAACCCCTGAGCCGCATGACGGAAATACGACACGATTTGCTCAATGGCTTCTTCCATGCCGTGAAATTCAGCAAACGCTGGATAGCGGCGAATAACCTTGTTTGAAAATATACGTGATAGACGCGGATCTTTCGCCGTGTCGATCACTTCAGGTTCACCAATAGCTTCCAACATACGCTCGGCAGCGCTGGCATATACCTTAGGATCTCGACGACAAAGCGCCAAATACTCTTCAAGGCTCATGTCTTCTTGTTGAACGCGGGCAAATCGGTCTTGAACGTGATCAAAGATGCTCATGGAACTCTCCTATGGTCCATCCCCAAGCAGCTACCGCCAAGCCCAAACATCGAAGCGGCGTGCAAAACGAGGTGTCGCTCTATCAGCGTAGTCAGCATTAGCAAAATGTGATGACTAAACCTTCAACGCATATTGATCAACAGTTTGAGCATCACAGGAGAGGGTTAGTTGCGTTGAAACCCATACTTAACAACACACGAAGCGTAGGTACGGGTAGAAGCAGCTGCGCCGCCCAGAGGGCGGCGCAGTCGTAGTATCGGCACTGTTTATCGGCACTATTGATCACTCCAGCACAGATTTCACGTCTGCCAATAATTGATCTAATAATTCAACGGTCGTGTTCCAGGCACACACAAAACGCGCCCCACCGGCGCCTATAAAGGTATAGAAGGTCCACCCTTTAGCTTTCAACGCTTCGATGGAATGGGGTGGCAATTCAACGAAAACGCTATTGGCCTGAGTAGGAAACATCAACGAAACACCTGGCAATGCCTGTAGCCCTTCTGATAAATATCGCGCCATGTCATTGGCATGTTCAGCGTTAGTTAACCATGCGCCACTTTCCAACAGCCCCAGCCAAGGGGCAGAAACATAACGCATTTTGGAAGCCAGCTGACCTGCTTGCTTGCAGCGGTACGAAAAGTCTTCTGCTAAGTCACGATTGAAAAACAAAATAGCTTCGCCAAACGCTAAACCGTTCTTGGTACCCGAGAAACACAGCACATCAACCCCCACCTGCCAAGTCAGCTCGGCAGGGCTAGCCTTAAGACCGGCACAGGCATTAGCAAACCGCGCACCGTCCATATGCAGGCGTAAATCGTGCTTGTCTGCCATCGCGCGTATTGCCAGCAGCTCCTCCCGGGAATACACCGTGCCCACTTCCGTGGCCTGAGTAAGCGACACCACTTTGGGCTTGGGGTAGTGAATGTCACTGCGCTTGGTCACCAACGCTTCGATGCCCTGTGGCGTTAACTTGCCGTTAGCCCCAGGAGAGGTTAGTAATTTTGCGCCATTTGAAAAGAACTCAGGGCCACCACACTCATCGGTTTCAATATGGGCCAATTCATGACAAATAACGCTGTGGTAGCTGCGCCCCATCGCGGAAAGTGCCAGTGAATTTGCTGCGGTGCCATTGAACACAAAAAAAACGTCGCAATCGAAGTCGAACATCTCACGAAAACGGTCAGCTGCGCGGGCGGTCCAACGGTCATTACCATAGGCGAGATCATCAGCTTGGTTAGCTTCCAACAGGTATTCCATCGCCTCTGGGCAAATACCTGAGGTGTTGTCACTGGCTAAAAATCGTGGGGTACACTCCGAGGTCATGGCGATAGTCCTTTTATCTGACGGTCTTGCGGCGCGAGCTGGGTGCCACCCGCACCTTATAAATGGTTAGCTGTGATCTACAGCTATGTTGATCCACCAGTCTATCGCTATTTCAACGTTTACGTCACCTGCTCGGCTCGCCTAGCAATATTGCTAGGCCATGTCATTTAGCTATAGGACAGCAGCAAGACGAGTGCCCTGATCGATGGCCCGTTTTGCATCTAACTCTGCGGCTTCATCAGCGCCACCAATCACATGCACACGCCCACCGGTTTGGTTCAATGGCTCAATTAACTCACGTACCGACTCTTGGCCTGCACATACCACAATAGTGTCCACCGCTAGCACTTGCTCTTCACCCTCACGGCGGATATGCAGACCTGCATCGTCAATTTTCACATATTCACAGCCAGTTAAGGTTTTAACCCCGCGCTGCTTTAGTGAGGCCCGATGCACCCAGCCCGAGGTTTTACCCAGGTTTTTACCTGGCTTAGAGCTTTTACGTTGAAGCATTACAATGTCACGAGGTGACACAGGAGGCATCGGTGACTTTAAACCTCCTCGCTCACTCATTGCTAAGTCGACACCCCATTCATCACACCAGGCCGCCAAATCCATTGCGGGGTGACCTTCATGAGCGAGCAGCTCAGAAACATCAAAGCCAATACCACCAGCCCCAATCACCGCCACGCGCTGGCCGACACGCTCAGGGTGCTCAATAGCCTCGGCGTAGCTAAGCACACTGGCATGGTTGGCCCCTGGTAGCGTCAGTTCACGGGGAATAACACCGGTGGCAATCACCACCTCATCAAACTCGGCCAATTTTTCGGGCGTTGCTGCCGTATTGAGGCGAACGTCCACCGCATGTTTTTTTAGCATGACGCGGAAGTAACGTAGGGTTTCATTAAACTCCTCTTTACCGGGAATTTTACGGGCGTAGTTAAACTGCCCACCCAGCTCGCTACGGCGCTCAAACAGCACCACATCGTGGCCTCGGCTGGCCGCTGCCACGGCGGTAGCTAGCCCTGCTGGGCCACCGCCAACCACGGCTACCCGCTTAGGCGTATGAACTGGTGTTAGGCTGAACTCGGTTTCATGGCACGCCCTTGGGTTGACCAAGCACGAGGTAAGCTTGCCCATAAAGGTGTGGTCTAGGCAGGCTTGGTTGCAGGCAATACAGGTATTAATTTCGTCTGCAAGACCTGCTTCGGCTTTACGCACCCATTCAGGGTCCGCCAGAAACGGACGCGCCATCGACACCATATCTGCATGTCCCTCTGCCAACACGCGCTCGGCAACTTCAGGCATATTGATACGGTTGGTAGTGATCAGCGGGATGGAGAGTGCGGCTTTAATACGCTTGGTGACCTCGGTAAAAGCGGCACGAGGTACGCTGGTCACAATGGTGGGCACTCGGGCCTCGTGCCAACCAATACCGGTATTGATCACATTCGCACCCGCTGCTTCAATGGCTTGCCCAAGCTGCACCACTTCTTCCCAGTTGCTGCCCTCTTCCACTAAATCAATCATCGATAGGCGGAAGATTATCAAAAAGCGCTCGCCCACTGCCGCACGAATACGTTTTACAATTTCAATCGGAAAACGGGTCCGCCGCTCAAAATCACCGCCCCACGCATCATCGCGCTGATTGGTACGGCGACAAATAAACTGGTTAATCAAATAACCTTCAGAACCCATGACCTCAACACCGTCATAGCCCGCCTGCTGTGCAAGCTGCGCACAGCGCAAATAGTCAGCAATTTGCTGTTCAACCTCATCGCTTGAAAGCGCCCGAGGCATAAACGGATTAATTGGTGCCTGCAATGCAGAAGGGGCGACTAGTTCTGGCGAATACGCATAGCGTCCTGCATGGAGAATCTGCATACATAAATGCCCGCCCGCCTCATGAACAGCATCAACAACGCCCTTATGCTCAGCCAGTTGAGACTCATCGGTAAGCGCATTGGCCCCTTGAAACACAGCACCTTCAGCATTAGGAGCAATACCGCCCGTTACAATCAGGCTAACGCCCGCACGGGCACGCTCAGCATAAAAGGCCGCTAAGCGCTCAAAGCCGTTGGGTGCCTCTTCTAAATTAGTGTGCATTGACCCCATCAATACACGATTAGGTAGCGTTAAGTGGCCAATAGTCAGCGGTTGAAACAGATGCGGGTAAGCGGGCGTTTGGTTCATCACGGTGCTCCTTCATTTTGTTAATAGCATTCAAACAAGCGTATGACATACGCCCCGCAACGTACAGCCCTTTACCCTGCTTAATCTGTCCCTCTTTTGCCGTCTTGCGAAACTAGCGCTCATTATGGCAAAGCACTTGCCCCCTGCGGGAAAGCACGTCACATTACCCTGCTAACGATAAGGGAACGTGCTATGCCATTGATTTACTTTTTACCGCCCCTGGCCACCGTATTGATTTGGTCAGGCAACATGACGATTAACCAGTTAACAGTGGGTGCTATTGCGCCTAGCAGTATCGCCTTTTTACGCTGGCTGCTAGCCTTGGCCGTGATGACGCCGTTTGTACTCCCTGCGGTGATACGCCACCGCGATGAAATCTACCGCAACTGGCCAAAATTAGCGCTGCTGGGGCTACTTGGCATGGGGCTTTGGCAAGGTTTAGCGTATGTAGCAGCAGAAACGACCACTGCCACCAATATGGGCATTTTAGCGGCCATGGTGCCCCTACTAACGGTTCTGTTAAGTGCGCTGATTTTGCGCGAACCGCCCACGCTTGGTGGTGTTTTCGGTGGGGTGTTAGCATTTATTGGCGTTACCGTACTGCTTGGCCGTGGCAATCCTTTATCACTGTTACAGCTGCAAGTAGCGTTTGGTGATGCCTTAATGGTCGTGGCGGCCACCTGTTACGCACTCTATGGCGTTATGTTGAAGCGCTGGGCGATGAAACTCCCCCCTTGGGTGATGCTTTATGCTCAAGTCTGCTTTGCGGTGCTATTTCTGCTTCCCCCTTATTTAATGGGCCCAATGACGCCAGTAGACAGCCATAACGTCTGGTTGATTCTTTATGCAGGCATTCCCGCTTCCGTTATCACTACATTTTTATGGATGCGCGCGGTGCGTCAAATAGGTGCGAACCAGTCGAGTATTTTTATCAACTTGATGCCGCTTTTTAGTGCTGTGATTGCTATGGCATTTTTAGGCGAGCAGGTCGCAGGGTTCCACTTTATGGGAGGGCTGCTCATTCTTGCAGGCGTCATCATGGCACAAACGCTGACTCGACCACTGGTGCGTGCGGTCGCTGCGGATAAAACGAGCAATGCTCAGCAATGATACAATAGGCTAACTTCATTCGACGGCCGGGAACCCCTGACTATGTCCCTAGAAGAACTGCACCTTAATCTTCGCAACCTTACCAGCGACGACTATGAACAGCTAAAAACGTTGATGGACGCGGTCTATCACGACCTCGGTGGTTCATGGCCTAAGCACACCATTGATAAGCTGATCCAGGAATTTCCCGATGGCCAAATAGCCATTGAGGACGACGGTATGCTGGTGGGCGTGGCGCTAACGGTACAGGTCGATTATGACGAGTTTTCTAACCCGCATAAATATGACGACTTGATCGGCCATCGCGAAACTATTCTTAACGACTCGGACGGCGATGCTATGTACGGGCTGGATGTCCTTATCCACCCAGACTACCGTGGTTATCGTTTGGGCCGGAGGTTGTATGAAGCACGTAAAGAGCTGTGTCGTTCACACAATCTGCGTGCCATTTTGGCGGGCGGGCGCATTCCTGAGTATCACCAGCACGCCAAAGAGCTCACACCGGCGGAATATATCGACAAAGTCTCCCGCAAAGAGATTTATGACCCTATTTTGTCGTTTCAGTTGGCGAACGACTTCCAAGTTAAGCGCCTGCTGCGCAAGTATCTGCCTGAAGATGAACAGTCTCGCGGTTATGCCACGCTCTTAGAGTGGAATAATATTCTATTCGAGCCTGCTGAAAGCGTGCTGGATACCCGCCCAACGCAGGTACGGGTTGGCGCCGTACAGTGGCAAATGCGTGAGTTCGCGTCGGTGGAAGCAGCCCTTCAACAAATTGAATACTTTGTTGACGCGCTGTCAGACTATCAAAGTGATTTTGCCGTCTTCCCAGAGCTGTTTAACGCGCCTCTGATGGGCCTACAAGACCGCGCGGCCCAGCAGGATCAAATGGGCGCGATTCGCTTTTTAGCAGGCTTCACCGAACGCTTTAAAACAGAGCTTTCGCGGATGGCGGTGTCTTACAACATCAACATCGTCGGCGGCTCAATGATTGAAGTCGGCGACGATGACCGTCTTTACAACATTGCATACTTATTCCATCGGGACGGCGAAATTGAAAGGCAGGCAAAGCTGCATATTACCCCCCAAGAGCGCCGTGACTGGGTAATTGAAGGCGGTGACAACCTACAGGTCTTTGACACCGATGCAGGCCGCGTGGGCATTTTGATCTGCTACGACGTTGAGTTCCCAGAACTTGGCCGTCTACTAGCCGACCAGGACATGGATATTTTGTTTGTACCGTTCTGGACAGATACCAAAAATGGTTACCTGCGAGTGCGCCATTGCGCCCAAGCCCGAGCCATTGAAAACGAATGCTATGTGGTGCTGTGTGGCAGCGTCGGCAACTTACCTTCCATTGAGAACCTGGATATCCAGTATGCGCAATCGGCTGTTTTCTCGCCGTCGGACTTTGCCTTCCCGCATGATGCCGTGCTGGCGGAAACCACGCCTAACACCGAAATGATTTTCTTCTCGGACTTGGACCTGACCCGTCTCACGGTTGTGCGTGCCGAAGGCTCAGTGACCAACCTGAAAGACCGCCGCAAAGATCTATTTGACCTTCGCTGGCGCGACTGGTCCTGGAAATCCGGGGCTAACCTGGAAGAGTAAACCAACAACGCCGCCCAATGAACTGACCACCAGCCGTTGGGCGGCATTACGTTGAAAGCGCTTCAGGTTCCATCAGGCCAAACAAGGTGGGCGGAGACTCGCCCTTTGCTATCAAACATAACGCCTTCATCGCGCAGTTTCTGATGCTGGCGTTCCGCCCCACCGTGGTCGGCGAGCGTTAACGACGCGGCAATGACACGGTGCCAGGGCAACTGATGCCCTTCTGGCAAATGACGCATCGCCGATCCAACCATGCGCGGCGTTGCGCCATCGGTCATTGCTGCGATACGCCCATAAGTCGTTACCCGCCCAGCAGGAATCTGATCAACAATGGTATAAATCTGTTCGAGCAGCTCTGGGCGTGACATGGTTACCCTTCGCAATCAGCGTGTTATTACAGTGTTGCGACCAGTTGATCGATTGCTTGGAACGCCTCTTTTAGCGCGGCATCGCGATGATTGTCGCCCATGTTCAACCCTTCAGCAAAGACGATTTCCACATCGCTAATGCCCATTAAACCGAGCATGGCTTTTAGATGCGGCGTTTGGCTGTCTAAGTCAGTTCCCGCGTATTGACCACCGCGAGCAGCTAAAATAATTGCCCGTTTACCTTCAATCAAACCCTGCGGACCGTTTTCAGTGTAGCGGAAGGTTTCGCCAGCGCGCAGTACACGGTCGAACCATGCTTTTAGCTGGGAAGGAATACCTAAATTGTAAAGCGGTACCGCGAGTACCAGCACATCATGCGCTCGCAACTCTGCCAATAGCTCATCAGAGTGAGCCGCTAGCACCTGCTGCTCAGCGCTGCGCTCTTCAGCTGGCGTTTGCCACGCACCAAGTTCTTCAATGGCAAGGTGCGGCAGTGTGTTTGCCACCACATCGCGATGGGTAAGGGCAATATCGCGGGCTTCCATTTTGGCTTTAAAATGATTGGCTAGCGCATTGGACTGACCATTTTCGCCAAGAATAGAAGAAGTAACCAGCAGAGTACGTTGGGTCATGTAAAAATTCCTGCCATATCAGTGAGTTCGTTGGCAGCTATTCTACGTCGCTTTTCGATTAGCAAAAGCGCAACGTTTTCCCAGTTTCATTCTAAAAAAACGAATTGATGCCCAACAAAAAGCCCCACACCGTCAGCTTCAACAGTAGCGGGGCTTTCAACTATCGCATTACCAGGGAGCGATTACTTACGCTTTGGCCACGCGTTAGGGTCTACTTTATCTACCAGCTTGGGGAATTTGCTGGGGTCAAACACTGGCTCTTTGCCTGCTTTTAGCTGTGCGTCATAATCACGGAATAGCGCAAAGGCAATCGGTGACAGCAACAAAATGGCCACTAAGTTAATCACTGCCATCATGCCCATGGAAAGGTCAGCAAAATTCCAGATTGCGCCCAGGCTTGCCACCGAACCTACCATGACCATGCCCAATACCGCCAAGCGATAAATGAGTACCGCCACCGGTGCACGACGGCCTGCTAAGTACTCAATATTAGATTCGCCATAAGAGTAATTAGCGATCACAGAGGTAAACGCAAACAGTAAGATCGCCACGGCAATAAACATACCGCCCCACTCCCCTACGTGGCTAGAGAGCGCCATCTGAGTCAGCTGGATACCATTGTTTTCCTCGCCAGCCAGTAGTTCAGGCCCTGCCATAATGATAATAGCGGCAGTGGCGGTACAAATAACCAAAGTGTCTAGAAACACGCCCAGCATTTGAATAAAGCCCTGTGCGGCAGGATGGTCTGGACGAGTGCTGGCGGTCGCAGCCGCATTGGGCGCCGAGCCCATACCGGCCTCGTTGGAAAACAACCCACGCTGAATACCATTCATAATCGCTTGTGAAATGGCATACCCCATAGCGCCACCCGCCGCCTGCTCTAAGCCAAAGGCACTTTGAATAATGGTCATAAAGGCCGCAGGCAAATCACTTATATTAAGTGCGACTACCACCAGTGCCAGTATTAAGTACAAGAGTGCCATCAGCGGCACCACGAGCTCAGCCACCCTAGCAATCGACTTTAGGCCACCAAAAATAATCGGCGCAACTACTGCCATCAGAACTAACCCCATGGCCCAGGTGGGAATGGCAAACGCCTGTTCCATGGCCTGGGCGATGGAGTTGGCCTGTACGCTGTTAAACGCCAAACCGAACGCAATGATCAAACAGATTGAAAACAGCACCGCTAGCCAGCGAAGCCCTAGACCACGCTCAATATAACGTGCTGGACCACCACGGAATGTGTTATCGCCGTGATCGACTTTATAGGCCTGCGCCAGGGTAGACTCGACAAAACTGGTCGCCATACCCACCATGGCGGTCATCCACATCCAGAAAATCGCACCCGGGCCGCCAAAATAAATCGCGACCGCCACGCCCGCTAGGTTACCAGTACCCACCCTTGCCGCTAAGCTAGTAGAAAGTGCCTGAAAGGAAGAAATACCACCGTTAGATTGACGCGAACTGCGCAGCAGCTTGAACATGTGGCCGAAATAACGTACCTGAATGCCACGGGTCATGATGGTGAAATAGAGACCAGCCCCGATCAGCAGGTAAATCAGCACACTGCCCCAGAGAAGCCCGTTGCCGCGATCAACCATCGCCGTCAACAGAGGGGGAAGAGTAAAATCCATAGGTAATGCGTCCTTTTTAAAACAATGGAAACGCATCATTCTTCACGGCTGCACCAAAATGGCAAGAAAAACGGAAAAATTAGTGCCGTCGCCGGATTTAAATCTTCATTTCTGCTAGCAACCAGTTAATGTCACTAAAATACGCCGCGAACCACCATGCTCTCGATGCTCTCCAAGCCAAATACCCTGCCATGTGCCCAATGCTAAACGACCATCTCGAATAGCTAAGCAAAGTTGAGTGCCCAATAAGCTAGAAGCAACATGGGCAGGCATATCATCAGGCCCTTCAAGCGTATGACGAAAATAACTCAGCCCTTCCGGTACTAAGCGACGAAGAAAGGCGTCTAAATCATGACGAACATCGGGATCAGAGTTTTCATTTAGGGTAAGCGAGGCAGAGGTGTGCATTAACTGTAGATGTAGTAAACCTTGACTACACTCGGCCAAACACGGCAGCGCTCGGGCAATGTCATTGGTAATTAAATGAAAGCCCCTGGGCGTTTCAGGTAAGTGAATCTCTTGTTGATGCCACATAAACACTCCTTTGTTATCGCTATTGTAGAGGGTTATTGGGTACAGAAATACCATAGCCTATTTGGGCTTCCTTTCGGCAAAAGTAACGTAAAAGGAAACCGCACATAGCGCTTATTTCTCCATACTGATAGATTTAACACTTATATACCATGCAGTCATAAGGAGCGTTTAATGCTCACTTTCGCACGAACTTCAAGGAAGATACGAATTTCAGGAAAGATACGAATTTCAGGAAAGAGAGCGGGGAAAGCCGCAGGACTAGTAGCAATCAGCAGTGTTGCATTAGCTGGTGCTGGCTGCACTGGCATACCCGATGGTACTGAACCAGTGTCTGGTTTTGAGCTTAACCGCTATTTGGGTCAATGGTATGAAATTGCCCGCCTGGATCACTCTTTTGAGCGAGACTTAGACTGCGTAACGGCGAGCTACAGCTTACGTGACGATGGCGGCGTACGCGTTATCAACCGTGGCTACAACCTCGCAGAGCAAGAGTGGAATGAAGCTGAAGGCCGCGCCTACTTCATTGACGATGAAAACATCGGGCGGTTAAAAGTCAGCTTCTTTGGCCCTTTTTATGGCGGCTATAACGTTTTAGAACTGGATGACGACTATCAATGGGCACTGGTATCAGGCCCAAACCGCGATTACTTATGGATTCTCTCGCGCACACCAGTCATGGAGAGCGCGGTGGAAGAGCGACTACGCCAGCGCGCTGCCGAACTCAACTTCCCCACCGATGAGTTGATTGACGTCGTACAAGATCAAACGTGCCCTGAACGTTAATAACACAAGGAGCCACTATGGCCCACCGTATTGCAGTCATCGCCGGCGATGGTATTGGTACCGAAGTCATGCCCGAAGGCATTCGCGCCCTGGAAGTAGCTGCGAAGCGTTTCAAGATTGATTTAGCTTTCACAACGTTTGAATTTGGTAGCTGTGACTACTACTTAGAACACAGCAAAATGCTGCCCGACGACTGGTTTGATCAGTTAAAGGATTTTGATGCGCTGTTTTATGGTGCCGTCGGCTGGCCCGACAAAGTGCCCGACCATATTTCATTGTGGGGCTCGCTGCTACAGTTTCGCCGCCAATTTGACCAGTACATCAACTTGCGCCCCTGCAAACTGATGCCCGGCATCAAAAGTCCATTAGCAGGCCGCGAGCCGGGTGACATCGACTTTTACGTGGTGCGCGAAAACACCGAAGGCGAGTATTCAAGTGTCGGTGGCAAAATGTTCGAAGGCACCGAACGTGAAATTGTTCTTCAAGAGACGGTCATGAGCCGCGTCGGTGTTGATCGAGTTTTAAAGTATGCGTTTGACCTTGCGCAAACCCGTCCGCGTAAAAAACTCACCTCGGCCACTAAATCCAACGGCATTTCAATCACCATGCCCTACTGGGATGAGCGGGTTGCCGAAATGGCCAAGCACTATCCCGAGATTGCAGTAGATAAATTCCACATTGATATTCTGACTGCTAATTTTGTTCTACACCCAGACTGGTTTGACGTGGTGGTTGGCAGTAACCTATTTGGCGATATTCTTTCAGACCTTGGCCCCGCCTGTACAGGTACTATTGGCATCGCGCCCTCCGCTAATATCAATCCAGAAGGTAAATTCCCCAGCCTGTTTGAACCAGTACACGGCAGCGCCCCCGATATCGCGGGTAAAGGCATTGCTAACCCCATTGGCCAAATCTGGTCTGGTGCCATGATGCTAGAGCACCTGGGCTACAAAGAAGCCGCCGATGCAATGGTAACGGCTATTGAAGAGGTGCTGAGCGAAGGCAACCGCCAAGTACTGACCCGCGACGTTGGCGGGCAAGGTAGTACGGTAAGCCTAGGTCAAGCGATCGCTGAACGTATTGGCGGCTAAGAAAAAATGCCTCGCTGTAAAAACAGTGAGGCATTACGTTTCTAGTATGTCGGCTGAGGGGAGTTAGCTCGCCAGCTTGGCAGCAATTTCTGCGACATGCTTACCTTGAAAACGGGCAATTTTTAGTTCACGCTCATCCGGCTGGCGTGAACCGTCTCCGCCGGCAAGCGTGGCTGCGCCATAGGGTGTTCCACCGCTCACTTTGGAAATATCAAACTGCTCTTCAATACCATAGCCAATCGGCACAATGACCATGCCGTGATGGGCTAATGTCGTCCAGGTGGAGGTAATGGTCATTTCATCACCGCCACCAGTCCCGGTAGACGTAAACACACTAGCCACCTTGCCACGTAGTGCGCCATTAGCCCACAGCCCACCGGTTTGGTCTAAGAAAGTACGCATCTGTCCCGCCATATTGCCGAACCGCGTTGGCGTGCCAAAAATAACCGCATCGTAGTCCGCAAGCTCCTGTGGCGTCGCTTCTGGCGTGGTGAAGTCTTGTTTACCTCCAGCACTTTTGAAGGCGTCCTCTGGCATAGTTTCAGGAACGCGTTTAACAGTAACGTCAACACCATTAACGCTTTTTGCGCCCTCTGCCACCGCGGCAGCTAACGTATCTATATGGCCGTACATGGAATAATAAAGAACTAATAACTTTGTCATTACTCACTCCTTGTCGTGCAGTCGGATAATACGATGTAAACGCCTTAAGCTTATGAATACCTGCTAATAAAGTAGCTCAGCTTCGCGTAGAAAAAAGCGAATGTTTTCGACGCGCTGCTTCGATTTTGTCGATGCTTTCCCGTTCTCGCCTTGCGCTTTCAACGCTTGCACACTAGTTTTTTTACATCTACTACTCCTACGTTCAATTTTTAACACTTTCTGCTAGAAAAATAGCCACGGAGACAGGCATGACCATTTTCGAAGCTTTGCGAAAAGATCACGATATCCAGCGAGATTTGCTAGCACGCTTGGTGGAAACCCACGGCGACAGTGAAGAGCGCGATAAGCTCTACAAAAAAGTGCGTGCCGAGCTTAAATATCATGCCAACGCCGAAGAGCGTTCACTCTACAACCCCATGATGGATATTGACCTAACCCAGGAAAAAGCTCGCCATAGTGTTGCAGAGCATCATGAAATTGATGAAATGATAGAGCTGCTCGATACGACCGACTACAGCGCAACCAACTGGTTAACCCATGCCAAGCAATTACAACATTTGGTTACCCACCACCTAGATGAAGAGGAGCAAGAGGTCTTTCAACTGGCAGGTCGGGGATTGAAAGAGCAGCAAAAGACATCACTGGCTACGCTGTATCAGGCAGAAATGCAGCGCCAACGTTTAGAATAACGTTTATCTTTAGCCAACCCTAAACAAAAAAACGCTTATGCAGCAGTCTGCATAAGCGTTTTTTTATCGAAAGTTTTTCATGTTCGCACCCGCGTTTTTCATGCTATCGACGTCTCCCCTTGTGGTTAAGCTTCAGCATGTTAAAGGTAAAGCATTACAAAAAGCTGACGCTCCCTGCTCAAGGAAAACTTCATGCTTGGCCAATGGCTAGATTGGACACTCGATGGCAAATCGCCTTCTTCGCAGTTAGGCCGCTTTAAAAGCGGCACCTATCAATTGCATGCGCCGGGAATCTTAGAGATAACCCCAACAACAGTTCAACCAACCGCTCGTGCCTGCGTGTTTTCAGCTGCCATACATGGCAATGAAACAGCACCGGTGGAACTACTGGGCAGTTGGCTCTCTGCTATTGAGGCTGGCACGGTAACGTTAGGCGCACCTGTGTTAGTGATCATAGGCAACCTTCCTGCCTTAAAGGGTCAGCAACGCTTTATCACTACTAACCTTAACCGTTTGTTTAACCGAGAACTCATCGAGACAGGTGAAGAGCCAGACCGTGCCCACGAACTGATGTCGGCAGTGGATACCTTTTATGAGCGACACCACACACTGCCCAAACTCCACTACGACTTACACACGGCCATTCGCGACAGCCTTTACACACGTTTTGTCGTCGAGCCCTTCGCAGAGACAGTAATAGATCCTGAGCAGTGGCAATGGCTAGCAGCGGCGGATATGCAAGCAGTGCTGCACCAACACCAACATAGCTGGACATTTTCGCACTATAGTAAGCACTATCATGCAGCCCAATCGTTTACCTTTGAACTAGGCCGTGTTGCGCCGTTTGGAAAAAATGATATGACCGCGTTAACGCCAATGTTAACGCTGATTAGCTCTCTTAGCGCAGGACTAGAGCCGCCCACTAAGCCCGCTGAGACAATGACGTTTTTCCAGGTTAAACATGAGCTAATACGCAAATCAGCAACATTTAGCCTTTGTTTTGATGAAGACGTTCCCAATTTCAGCCGTTTTGAGCCAGGCACTTGTCTCGCCAAGGATAGCGTAGCGGGGGATTTTATAGTGGGCGATACACCTTTATACGTGGTATTCCCGAACGCCCACGTCGAGATTGGTGCGAGAGCCGCTCTATTGGTCGTTCCAACACATGTCGCTTAACCTTATCAACGCCATCACACCAACCACGACAACAGCATAAATTGTATTAACAACAATAACGTAGAGGTGATCACAGGCCTGCCAATGTGCTACAAAACAAATCCCTTGCCTATTTTACGTCTAGGTAGGGCGCGCAATGTACGCAAGGCCTGATAGAATCGCCCCTTTTTTCGCGCCAGCCGCAAATCAAGCATCTGTTTTAAACCTGTTGCTGCTGCGGCAACCCTGTACTGGAGCCACTGTTATGGCTGATACGCCTACTCCCCTTGAAGTACGCAATATAAAAAAGCGCTTTGGCGATACAGAAGTTCTTAAAGGCCTCTCTCTCGAAGCCCAAAAGGGTGATGTTATCACTCTAATTGGTGCCTCAGGGTCTGGCAAAAGCACCTTCTTACGCTGCATGAACCTGCTTGAACAGCCCGACGAGGGCGAACTTTTCGTTCACGGCGAGCAAATTCGCTTTAAAACTACCAAGCATGGTCGCGAACCCGCTGATTGGAAGCAGGTCGTACAAATGCGTGCCAAGCTGTCGATGGTGTTCCAGAGCTTTAATCTCTGGGCACATATGACGCTGCTTGAGAACATCATTGAAGCGCCTATCCATGTGTTGGGCAAACCTAAAAAAGAAGCCATCGAGCACGCTCGTGCACTGCTTGAACGGGTAGGACTAAGCGCGCGCGCCGATGCTTATCCTGCACAAATGTCGGGCGGTCAGCAGCAGCGTGGGGCAATTGCCAGAGCACTCGCGATGGACCCAGAAGTGATGCTGTTTGATGAACCAACGTCTGCCCTCGACCCCGAGCTAGTCGGCGATGTTTTGAAGGTCATGCACGGCTTAGCAGAGGAAGGCCGTACCATGGTCGTGGTGACGCATGAAATGAGCTTTGCAAGAGATGTATCCAGCAAAGTGATTTACCTCCACCAAGGTTTAGTAGAAGAAGCTGGCGCACCTGCTGACGTACTCGGCAACCCGCAGTCACCGCGCTTGAAGCAATTCCTAGCCCCTAAATATTGATCAGCGAGGCACACCATGCTTGATTTGCAAGGTTACGGTCCCCGCCTAATTGAAGGGGCAGGAGTCACCATTCAACTAGCGGTGCTATCGCTGATACTAGCCATCGTGCTTGGCCTATTAACAGCAACGGCAAAAATGTCACGCAATTGGTTTTTACGGCGCACCGCAACGGTCTACACCACCGTAATTCGCGGCGTGCCAGACCTGGTACTGATGATGCTGCTGTTCTTTGGTGGTCAAATCGGTGTCAACGCCATTAGCGACACGCTCTACTATAACTATGGCATTGATATTTATATAAATTTTAATGCTTTTGCCGCAGGTGTTATCACCATAGGGTTTATTTTCGGTGCCTACATGGGTGAAACCTTCCGCGGTGCTTTCATGGCGGTTGATAACGGCCAGATTGAAGCAGGTAAAGCATACGGCATGAGCAATGCCTTGGTGTTTCGGCGTATTCGCTTTCCACAAATGATGCGCCACGCACTGCCTGGCTTGTCCAATAACTGGATGGTACTGCTCAAAACAACCGCACTCGTATCAGTGATTGGCTTAACTGATATGGTCCGCGTGGCCGCAGAAGCTTCCCGAGCCACTCACGAACCCTTTGCTTTTCTACTTCCTGTTGCAGCGGTTTATTTGCTGATTGCTAGCGTCTCCGAATGGATTTTTGTGCGGCTACAAAAACGTTACGACATTGGTTTTGGGGGGCAGTGAGATGCTGGATATTTCTGCGTGGTTCAACGACCTGCTGGCTGGCAACCTGATTTTCACCCCTACCACCTTAGGCTATTACTGGGAAGGGTTAGTCACGACAACTCAGCTTGTCTTTCTTTCGCTGATTGCAGGGTTAATACTTGCCGTACCACTGGCCATCATGCGCAGTTCGAAGCGCAAGTGGATTAGCTTGCCGGTCTATTTTTACACCTATGTATTTCGTGGCACACCGCTACTGATTCAGCTCTATATTATTTACTACGGCGTCGTGTTTATCGACGGCATCCAGGAAACCTTTTTGTGGCCAGTCCTACGGGAAGCTTTCTACCCTGCGTTAATTGCCTTCACCCTTAACACGGCGGCATACACCACCGAGATTTTCCGTGGAGCTATCAAAGCCACGTCTAAAGGGGAAATTGAAGCAGCCAGGGCCTACGGTATGTCCCAAAGCCTAATGATGCGACGAATTATTCTGCCCAGTGCCTTCCGGCGCGCCCTGCCCGCCTATGGCAATGAAGTGATCTTCATGCTGCACGCCAGCGCCATTGCTAGCGTTGTTACGTTAATGGATCTTACCGGTGCTGCGCGCTTTGTTTACGCCCGTTTTTACGCACCGTTTGATGCCTTCTTATTCGTCGCAGCTATCTACCTGTGTCTTACGTTTGCCATTTTATATTTCTTCCGTTTTTTGGAGAAAAAGCTGCTGGCCCACTTACGGCCGCAAAATACCTAGCCTCACCAACGGTTAACCACATACGCCTACGGCGAGGAAACAATCTAGGTTGGTTTAACGTCAAACAAACGTTAGTTCTTAGTCACGCTCCCTCTTTTCGTTCGTCCCAACCTAGGGTACGTTAAGAGGGATTCTATTTGGTGAACCTGTTTCTTACGGAGTATAAGAATGAAAAAATTACTAACAGTGTCTGTGCTTGGCTTAGCAATTGCGGCGGCTTCTTCTGCTCACGCGCGGGATTACGATCATGTTCGTATTGGGGTTGATGTTCCCTACGAGCCGATGGAATACCGCACCGCAGAGGGTGAGCTGACCGGTTTTGATATTGACCTTGGCAACGCCCTGTGTGAGCGCATTGGCGTCACCTGTGAGTGGGTTGAGCAAGAGTGGGATGGTATTATTCCTGGCCTGATGTCGCGTAACTACGATGCCATCATGTCCTCAATGACCATTAACGATGAGCGTCGTCAGCAGGTGCTGTTCTCCGACCCCTACATCACCATGCCGTCTGCTTGGTTCGCTCCCAGCAGCTTAGACATCAGCGAAGCCAATGAAGAAACCCTAGAAGGAAAAACTATTGGTGTTCAGCGCGGCACGCTGCAAGATAATTACGTGACCGACAACTTCAGTAACGTTGCTAGCATCAGCCGCTACTCCACCGCCGACGACATGGTGCTGGATATGGAAGCGCAACGCTTAGACATCGTGTTCCTCGACTTCCCGATTGGGCAGTCTACGCTGTTAGAAAGTGAAGAAGCGGAATACGTTGTGGTCGGCGAGCGCATCAGCGAGCCAAAAGAGTATTTTGGTGACGGCTTTGGCATCGCTTTCCGTCAGCGTGATGAAGCGCTAGCTGAAAAATTCAATGAAGCCCTTGCTGAGCTTCAAGAAGATGGCACTTACGATGAGATTTTTACTCGCTATTTTGGCGAAGAGTAAGCGCTAGTAGCCTATGTATGCCTCTCCATTGGAGAGGCATATAACGCGAGAAGCCATCATGCATACACATCACTTTTTAGCGCCAGTGCTGTTGCAATTGCCAGCTATATGCGCGCTCCGCCCAGGTACTAGCGGTGATATCGCTTGCTTTTACCTGAGCGAATGGTTCGACGAATAGCCTTCCCCTCTTGGCACGCCCGTGCCATCCCACGCCCCTGCGCGTGATCTTTGTAATGCGGAAATAACGCATTACGACCCTGCGCTTAGCGCACCCCACATGCTTTAGCTCATAAAAAAATCGCTGCTAGGCATGTAATCAATACCTAAAAAACGCTTCAGGAGACGACTATGCGTTATGCAACGCTGCCCCTTGCCGCTATTTTAGCGGTTGGTTTTTCGACGACTTTTGTTACCCAACAGGCTGACGCCCGAGACTACGATGACATTCGTCTCGGTGTCGATGTCCCTTACGAACCCTTTATGTACCGTGAAGCAGACGGCACGCTGACTGGCTTTGAAATCGAACTGGGTAATGCAGTGTGCGATTACCTAGAAGCCAACTGCACCTGGGTCGAACAGGACTGGGACGGCATTATTCCCGGCCTACTCGCCCGTAACTACGATGCCATTATGTCATCCATGGCGATTACCGATGAGCGCGCCCAGCGCGTGCTGTTCTCGGAGGCCTATTACACAACGCCCAGCGCGTGGATCACCACACAAGAGCGTGATATCGACATTGAAGACCGCGCTAGCCTAGAAGGTCTGACCGTCGGTGTTCAGCGGGCGACGCTACAGGATAACTACGTCACCGAGCTCTACGGTGACGTACTGGAAATCCGCCGCTATACCGGCGTAGACGATGTGGTGACCGACCTTATGGCCGGACGATTGGATCTCACCTTCATGGACTACCCAATTGCTGAGGCCGCGATTGATATCGATACGCCAGACAGCGACTTCCAGCGCATTAGCGACTTCATCAAACAGCCAGAGCATATTTTTGGCAAAGGGGTAGGTGTCGCCTTTCGCCAGCGTGACGAAGCCCTGGCAGAGCGTTTCAACGAAGCATTAAGCGCGCTGAAAGAAGATGGCACTTACGATGAAATTATGAACCGCTATTTCAACTACGATGTACGCTTGTAAGTAAGTTTTATAAGTACGGTTTATAAGCACGATCTCTGCGCCGACTGTTGGTCGGCGCATGTTCACCACCTGCTAATACCCCCTGGGAAGTACATGCTGACTCTTGTTAAAAACGCCCAGCTTTTCTCGCCAGAACCCCGCGGCCTGTGCCATCTACTTATCGCTGACCAGCGCATTGCAGCGGTAATAGACGCCTCCGAAGCGGTGAACTTAGGGCCATTAATTAGCACCGTCGATCTTGAAGGGCGTCGGGTCATTCCTGGTTTGGTCGACCCTCTGGTGCACTATATTGGTGGCGGCGGTGAAGGTGGTTTTGGCAACCGAACGGCAGAACTCAGCCTGCAAGATGCCTACGCCTCTGGCGTCACGACACTGATTGGTGCCTTAGGTACCGATGCGCTGACGCGCACCCCGGCCAATTTAATTGGTAAAGCCCGTGAACTCTTAGCAGGTGGCTTAACCGCTTATGCTTACACTGGCTCGTATCAACTTCCCCCAGTCACACTCACCGGTTCTATCGCCAGCGATATCCTCTATATTCCAGAGTTTATTGGCGTGGGCGAAGTCGCTATTAGTGATCACAGAGGCTCACAACCCACCACCCAAGAGCTAACCCGACTAGCCTCAGATGCGCGTACCGCAGGCTTGCTGGCAGGAAAATCAGGGATTGTTTTCATCCATACGGGCGATGCCGACTCACACCTGGAACCGCTGCGCGAGGTTGCCAAGCACAGTGCTATTCCGCTCTCACAATTCTACCCCACCCATATCAACCGCACCGCTGACTTATTCGAAGATGGCCTACGCTTCGCCCGCGAAGGCGGGTTTATCGACTTCACTACCAGCACAACGCCTGAACTATTAGCAGGCGGTGAAGTACCAGCATCAGAAGCGGTCGCTAGAGCGCTAAAAGCGCGTATTGACCCGAGCCAGATAAGCCTATCTTCCGATGCCAATGCCTCACTGCCAGAATTTGACGAACAGCACCGTTTTGTTGGTCTAAAACCCGGTAAACTAAGCAGTCTGTTCGAGGTGCTGGGTGAATGTATCAATGAACATCACATCACTATGGAGCAGGCGCTGAGATGTGCTTCAACAACCGCTGCGGACATCCTAAAGCTGCCCCGTAAAGGGCGTCTAGAAGAAGGAGCAGACGCCGACTTTATCGTGCTCGCAGAAGGGCGCTGGGCGATTGACCAAGTATGGGCCCTGGGCAAATCAATTTACGGTAGTAACCCTTAAGGTTGAACGACCAACCGACATTCCCAGACACCTTACCACCTGACCGAGTACCGAACTTGCTCAGCCAAATTGAGTCTGTAAACCAGTATAAAATTCACAAGGAAGTCTCATGGCTGAACAAACTACTGCAAACGTATCCTCCGAGACAGCTCCAGCTCGCGATATGCGCCCCTCATCTCACTGGACTGCCTGGGGGCAATGGCTGGCGCTATTCACCATGACCGTGGATCACCTTACCCGCTATGTGTTACCGGGAGACTGGGACTTAAGCTGGGCGGGTTCTTCGATTGGCCGTATTGCGTTTCCCTTATTTGCGGCCATGGTAGCCTGGCACGGGCTGTTTAATACCCGCAACCCACTGCGTTACTCACGACGCATACTGGTTATTGGCCTAGTGGCTCAGCTTCCTTATATGCTGATGCCGCGCACGTCTGACGATTTTATTCTTAACGTCTGCTTCACCCTTGCCTGCGGTCTAGCGCTGGGAGCCTTGGTTCGCCAAGGTTGGCAGCACTATCAACAGCAGACCCTTGAGTTAGCGTGGTTACTGCTAGGTGCAGCAGTAGGCGTAACCGTTTGGTATTTGCTAGGGTTCTGGGTCGAGTACGGTCATAACGGTTTGCTACTGATCCCGCTCTTAATGTTTGCTATGCAGGCGCTAAGTGAAACCCGCGACGCGCTGAAGTCGCGCTTATGGGCAGGTTTAGCCGCGTTTCCCGCACTTTGGATAGCCGGTCAAATGAATGCTTCCGACATGGCCAAATCATTTACCGTAGGCACCTGTGTAGTGGTGCTCATGCTTGCAGCAGGTGCCGCCCAACGCGTCCCTCCTGTTGCTTTGGCCATGCCCCGTCGCCTGTGGCTTGCTTGGTATCCAGGTCACTTTGCGCTAATTGCATTGTGGCTGTTGCTTAGCGGTCAGCTGGCGGGGTAATGACAGGCTCTGCGATACGCTTATTTACTTCTTCGCTCATCCAGGGTTGGTAACGACGCAGCCGAGCCCGACCCTCGGTTTTGGCCTGATACATTGCAATATCTGCCTGTTTTAATACGTCGCTATGGTCACACTTAGACGCATTAAAACAGGTGTACCCCATGCTCGGCGTTACCGTTAACCAGCGTTTTTCCAACCGATACTGTTCTGACAATACCTGCTGAACTTTACACATATAACGCTCGGCCTGTTGGTCCAGCTCCTCTGAAGCAAGCTCTTCAAATAATGCTAACAGTACAAACTCATCACCACTTAAACGCGCAGCTATGTCCCCCTCGTTCAAACACTGCTCTAAGCGCCTTGCTACTTGCACCAATAAATCATCGCCTGCCGCGTGGCCTAAGGTGTCGTTAATCAGCTTAAAACGATCCATATCCAAAAACATCACTAACCCAAAGCGCTGCTCGCTAATCCGCTCATTACACAGCTTTTCTAAGCGTTCAATAAATAGTCGGCGATTAGGTAAATCGGTCAACGCATCATAGTAAGCTTGGCGATAAATAATTGCTTCGTTGCGTTTACGCTCAGTAAAGTCCTCTATAATTGCCACCCCACCAATCATTTGGTTACTGGCGCTTAGCACGCCGTTAAAAAACGCCCTTAGCGGTATCCCAGCAGTTGCTTTTGGGAACCGGTAAGTGCCTTCGTAATAGCCCGTACCTTTTTCTAGCGCATCATTAACGGCTTGCGCTACCTCATGATCAGCAGAGCGGGCCAGCATGTGGTAGCCAATCAACTGTGCCCGCCCAACGCCTAAAATGTCCAACAGTTTACGGTTGCAGTCAGTAATCACTCCCTGCTCATTGAAGTGCAATACCCCTAGCGGTGAGTGCTGAAATATAGAACGATAGCGATTCTCGCTTTCTCGCAGCTGCGTTTCCCGCGAGGCCATGCTTACCCGCAGTGCAATATTGTCGTGAATAGTGCGACTAAAACGGCGGCTCGTAGTGACAATCAAGCCTAAAAAAAGCACCAGCATTAAGCCAATCAACACAGAGAGCGGCGACCCCTGTAGTAAAAACTGCAGCTTTAGGGGCAGCAAAATTGGCAACACGAAACCTAGCGCGACCCACCAAACAGAAGAAAGCGTGGTAACGCCTCCCGCAGAGATACCCGCCAAAACAATCGAAAGCGCCGCAATTTGTCCCGGATGGTCATGGCTAAAGAGCAACAGACCTGTGGCTCCCCAGACACAGCCAGATGTAATAGCGCCAATAGCAAACCAGCGCAACCAGCGGCGGCGCTGTTGATGCGCAGCTGGCAAGCGCTTAAAACGCTGCGCAAGCAACAAACGCAGTCCAGAAATCGCGGTAAGTGTTATAAACCAACCAATTAACAAACTAGCGTCCACCACTGGCCACATCGCAGCTATCAAGAGCCCGCCGGCTGCCACACTACTTAACACTGGCTGCCAAAGATTATCGTAAAGCAGGCGCACTTTTTCACCGCGTAAGCGCAGTTGTGTTAAATGGTGTTCACGCTGATAGTCACTGCGTAGACCCGAGGCAGTCGCGGTTTCTCTTACGGATGCTCGTCCAGAAATCGTCGCAGGGGGTGCCATACAAACTTCCTTTTAATTAGCTGGTTTATAAACCAATCTTTTTAGTTCATTGCATCTATTCCTTTGCTATCTCTTTTAGCACGTTTACCAAGTAAACGTAGCCTATTCACTCAATAAAAAAGCCGCCAGAAATAGGCGGCTTCAACAGTGTTCACTATTAAAATTAAAGCGATGCTTCAAAACTCCACGCCACGGGCGGAGCTTCCCGCAGTAATGTGTGGCAGGCACGCACTTTTTCAAGCAGCTCGGCATGCGTGTCAGCGACGATATTCACATGTGCCAACTTCCGCCCTGCCCGCTCTTCCTTGTCATAACGGTGCAAGTGCGCATTGCTAATCGCCAGTATTGCGGCATTGTCGCCTTCCTGCCCAATCACATTCACCATACAGGTCGGCGCAATGGCTTGGGTGCTGCCAAGCGGCAGGCCTTGAACAGCACGCAGATGATTCTCAAACTGGCTAGTGACCGCACCGTCCATGGTCCAGTGACCGGAATTATGCACCCGTGGAGCCATTTCGTTAGCCAACAGGCTGCCATCACGCGTTTGAAATAACTCCAATGCCATCACACCTACGTACTCCAGCTCATCCAACAGCATGCGAATGTAGCTGTCAGCAGTCTCTTGAACGCTGGCTGCTAAGTCCGGCAGTGGCGCAACCGAATAGCGCAGAATGCCATCCACGTGCTGGTTTTCCGCCATGGGGTAAAACACCACTTCCCCATCGCGACCGCGCACGGCAATCATCGAAACTTCCCGCACAAAATCGACAAACGCTTCAACAATCAGTTGGCGATGACCAATGCTGTTCCACGCCTCTTCCGCCTGCTCCGGCGCTTTTAACACCGCTTGACCTTTACCGTCGTAGCCTTCGGTGACCGACTTGGCAACCACCGGATAGCCCAACTCATTGGCCGCCGCTTCAAGCTGCTCAGCGCTTTCAACCACACGGTAAGCAGGCGTCGGAATCCCTAAATGGTCAAACAGCGCTTTCTCTTCTACCCGGTTTTGACACACCGCGATGGCACGGCTTCCTGGGTAAACAGGCTTGTGCTGTTCGATTTGCTCTATCAGCGCGACCGGCAGGTGCTCAAACTCATAGGTCACGACATCGACCTTATCGAGAAATTCTGCCAAGTGCTGGTTATTGGGGTCGACGATGACGTCGCCAATACCTGCGCTCGGGTTGCCGGTAGTGTCTAAAAACGTGAAGCGATTACCTAGCGGGTAGCCCGCCAGCGCCAGCATGCGGCCCAGCTGGCCTGCGCCTAATACGCCGATGTTTTTTGAAATGCTAGCGTTCATGACCAGAACTCCTTAGTTCGCTTCCGCATCAGGCCGTGGGTCTGGGTTATCCAACACCAGTTGGGTTTGCTCAGCGCGGAAGGTCTCAACCGCTTCGCGCACGGTGCTATCTTGCAAACCAACAATCTGTGCCGCCAATAAGCCAGCATTGGTCGCGCCCGCTTTACCAATCGCCAGTGTGCCAACAGCAATGCCGCCAGGCATCTGGGCGATGGAAAGCAGCGAATCTAGGCCTTTCAGCGCTTTAGATTCCACCGGCACGCCTAGCACCGGCAGCGCCGTTTGAGAGGCCACCATGCCGGGCAAGTGGGCAGCACCGCCAGCGCCAGCCACAATCACTTGCAGGCCGCGTTCAGCAGCGCTTTTAGCATAGTCGAACAGCAAGTCAGGGGTACGATGGGCAGAGACAACGCGGGTTTCATAAGGAACACCTAGCCGCTCTAGCATCGCCACTGCGTGCTCCATGACGGGCCAATCAGATTTCGACCCCATGATCACGCCCACTTTAGGTGCGCTGTTCGACATGCAAAAACTCCTCGGCCAAAGGCCTACGAAAGCAATAAAGCGTTTAACAAGCCGCTAACCACAGGCGGCTTACCAGGAAATTAGAAGGCGCATAGTCTACCAGAGCGTGTGCTTTTGGGCGCGTTTGTAAATAGATCGAAATTTTAATCAAAGTAGCATTGAAAAGCGCGCGACTTGGCGGCATTGTGTGATTGTCATTTCAGACTGATGGAGTCCCATGAGTACGGCATACTCAACTGCTCACGCAGACACGCTAGATCCTCCGCGAAGCAGCCCTGACCTCGATGTCAGGGATTTAGAAAAACGTACGCGCCTTATGCGTATCATTACCCGCCTGATCGCCGTATCAGATTTGGGAAGCCGCGAAATCGCCCGCCGGGCGGGGCTTCCAGTGCAAAAGATCAGCGACCTACTCGCCGGAAGGCTAGAGCATTTAGGCATTGACGAACTCAATGTCTTACGTCGCACTCTAGAACTGGAGACGCCATAGCAACAGTTGCTACCTAACGTCACTATTTACCCCATATTTATCTTTTATTTACTATCAGGCTGGCCCATGGGCTAGCCTGTTTTCGTTTTAAAACAGTTCGTTAGCGCTCTAAGATTAAGGGAGCATTAAGAAACCTGCGCTAACCCATTGACACGCATCAATTTTTTATACTACCAAAGGCGTAACCTTAGCGTATCCACTTCATTCGCCTGCAACAACGACGTTTTATTAGCGACGTTGGTAACAGCGACATTTTTATTAGCTAAGGAGGCGTTATGGACGCCATACGCCGGTCGTTACTAGGCCAGCTGGCCCGCCTAAGTGCAGGCGCTGCCCTAGTACCGTTTTCCAGCCTTGCCAGCGCAGGCATCAATCAGCAGCCTGTTCGTCGCGAAGGCGACCCCACCAAACGTTATGGCATGTTGATTGATCTGCGCCAGTGTATCGGCTGCCAGGCCTGCACCGTGTCGTGTCATATCGAAAACGCCGCGCCGTTAGGCCAATTTCGTACCACAGTTGCCCAGTATGAAGTGCAGCATCAAGAGAGTGGTGAGCTAGCTACGTTTATGCTGCCCCGGCTGTGCAATCACTGCGAAAACCCACCCTGCGTGCCAGTTTGTCCCGTTGAAGCGACCTACCAACAGCAAGATGGCATCGTTGTGGTGGATAGCGACCGCTGTGTCGGCTGTGCGTACTGCGTTAACGCCTGCCCCTACGATGCACGCTTTATTAACGAACGCACTCAAACCGCCGACAAATGCACGTTCTGTGCCCATCGTCTAGAAGCTGGGCTGCTACCCGCCTGTGTTGAAAGCTGCGTAGGCGGCGCGCGGATTATCGGCGACATGCGCAATCCAGACAGCCAAATCAGCCGTCTGATCAACGAGCATCGCGACGCCCTTATGGTGCTACAGCCAGAAAAAAACACCCTCCCCCAGGTGTTCTATTTAGGTATGGACGAACGATTCACCACACGCCCCGTGGCAGAACCCGTGGCGCTTGAAGTGCTCGACCCCCACGGCCAGGAGATGGGCTATGAATTCCACCATTGAATTACTCGCACCCCGTTACGACATCGCCTGGTATCCCTGGGCGGTACAGTACTTTTTTATGATCGCAGTCTCCTACGCGAGCCTATGGCTAGCAGCCCCGGCATTAATCTTTGGCAAAAAAGCCTGGCTGCCCACCGCACGTCTAGCGCTCATCGCCTGCGTCAGCACAACGTTAGTCGCACCGGTGGCTCTATTAGCAGACCTGCACCAGCCACTGCGCTTCTGGCACTTCTACGCCTATGCCAACACTCACTCGTGGATGTCGATTGGCAGCGTGGTACTGCCGCTCTATCTGATCAGCGTCTTAGGCTTCGCCTGGCTGGCCTGGCGTCCCGCACTGCAAGCTCGGCAACAGACAGCGGGGTTCAGCGGGTTGATCGCCAAGTGGCTGAGCATGGGCAGTGGTTCAACGCCCAAAGTACTGGTGGCAATAGTGGGGTTAGCCGCCTTGTTACTGTCTAGCGGCATCATGCTCTATACCGGCGCGGAACTGGCTATCGTCAAAGCTCGCCCCTTATGGAACACGATTTGGCTACCGCCCATGCTGGTCGCCACCGGATTTATCGCCGCCGCTGGGTTAGTACTGGTGTTAAACCGTGTGAGCGGTATCTGCTCATCCGCCACCACCCGGCAAATGCTCTATGTCCTGTTGGCCTTTTGTGCGCTGGCAGGGCTTATCGCGCTTAGCTGGCTATTAGATGGCCTGAATGCCCACGTTGGCTCAGTAGCGGCGGCGCTGGAGTCTGTCCGTTACAGCCCCTCTTGGCGCAGTACCGCACTGTGGGGTGGCATTACCAGCGTTGCGCTATTTGCCAGCATTGTGTTTCTGCTAACACGCACATCAAAGCGCCAGCCAGCACTGTTTGCCTGGGCATGGTTACTGGGGCTGGTGGCCATTCATATGGGCTGGATGTTCCGCTGGGTAGTGCTGATGGATGTTCAACACGTAGCCCGCAACAGTGCAGGTTTCCACCACTACGGCATTCCTGCTGGCTCTTCCGGCATCTTAGGCATTGTCGGCACCTTTGGGCTGTGGCTGGCGGCCATTTTACTGATCGACCTATTACTTCCGTGGCGAAAGGCCCAACAAGGTGGCCAGCTATCCGCCAACGACCAAGACGCGTCTCGCGCCCCACTTACTGCTAATAAAGGAGCGCCTAGTCATGGCTAAGTCTGCTCAAGACCCCTCACGCCGTCGCTTTCTAAAAGGGGCTGCTGCCGCTGGCGGTGCCGCTACCTTTGCAGTGGGCTACGCCGACCCGCTGGCCAAAATGGCCAAAGGTATTACCGGCAGCGCGGGTGAAAAACCGCTGCACAACATTCATGGCAACTCATTAACGCCTGAATATCGCGTTGATTTAGCGACCGGCGAACTCACCCTAACACCCGATCAGCGGGTCGCTTTTACCATTTGCTACGGCTGCACCACCCAGTGCGGTGTGCGCGTGCGGGTCGATGACACCCGCGGTGAAGTGCTACGAGTCTCTGGCAACCCTTATCATCCGCTTTCTGCCGATGACCATTTGCCTATGCGTACGCCGGTGGCGGATGCGCTGCGCAGTGTGAGTGCTTACGCAGAACAGGGCCAAGTCAACCGCTCTACCGCGTGTGCCAGGGGCAACGCGATGATGAGCCAAATTACCAACCCATTTCGTGTCGACCACTGCCTTAAGCGGGTCGGTGAACGAGGCAGCCGCGAGTGGCAAAAAATATCGTTTGAGCAACTGATCGAGGAAATTTGCGAAGGGGGCGACCTGTTCGGTGAAGGTCAGGTAGACGGCCTGCGTGACATTCGCGACCATGACACGCTGATTGACCCCAACAATCCGGAGTACGGCCCCAAGGCTAATCAGCTGATGGTCATGGAAGCCACCGACTACGGGCGCTCAGATTTACTTAAACGCTTCACCTTAAACGCCTTTGCGACCCGCAACTATGGCCACCATGGCGCTTACTGTGGTTTGGCATTCCGCATGGGCTCTGGGGCAGTGATGAACAACATCGTCACTAACGCTCACGTAAAGCCAGATATACAGAACGCACGCTTTATTATGTATATCGGCTGCGCGCCCAGCCAAGCAGGCAACCCGTTTAAGCGCCAGGGCCGCTTGATTGCACAGGCACGCGCCGCCGGTACGCTGGAATATGTGGTGGTAGACCCTGCGCTGAACGCTGCCACCTCCCACGCCGCTGATAACAATCGTTGGGTACCTATTCGCCCTGGCACCGACAGCGCCTTTGCCATGGCGCTTATTCAGTGGCTGCTGGAAAACGACGGCTATGCGCAGGCGTTTCTTGAGCTGCCCGGCCAAGCTGCCGCCGATGCAGCAGGCGAAACCACCCACTCCAACGCCACGCATTTAGTGATTGATACCTTCGAGCACCCGCGCCGGGGTTACTTTTTGCGCGCCAGCGACCTTGGTTTTGCCGACCCAGGTAGCGATGCCGACATACCGGTAGTGGTGTCAGAGGGCGAACTTGCCCTCAGTGAAGAGGTAATGACCGCCGAGCTGTTTGCCGAACGCCCAGTCACCCTGGCGGATGGCACGACGGTCACCGTCAAAACTAGCCTTGCGCTACTGCGTGAATCCGCCAATGAGTACGACATAGATACCTACGCTGAACATTGCGGCATTCCCAAGGCAACGATTATCGAGCTTGCCCAACGTTATGCTAGCCATGGCAGAAAAGCCGCCGTTAACTGCCACGGCGGCATGATGTCAGGCAATGGCTTTTACGCCGCGTTTGGTGTGCAAATGCTTAACTTGCTGGCTGGCAACTACAATATGAAAGGTGGCAGCGCCGTAGGTGGCGGCACCTACAGCGGCACCGGCGAAGGCCCCCGCTACGACCTCGCCAACTTCCCTGGCAAGCGTGGCCCTCAAGGGGTATTTCTCTCCCGCTCTCGTTTTCCCTATGAGAAATCCTCGGAGTACCAGCGCAAGGTCGCGGCAGGCGAAAACCCCTATCCGGCGAAAGCTCCTTGGCGCTCACTGGCACCGCCAACGCTTACCGAGCACTTACCTTCCGCGCTGGATGGCTACCCCTATCCCATCAAAGCGGTGATTGGCTGTATGGCTAACCCGATTTATGGTCAAGCTGGCCTGAAAGGCGTGATTGTCGATAAGCTGAAAGACCCCAAGCGGTTAGGGCTATTTGTGGCCGTCGATGGGTTTATCAACGAAACCAACCGCTACGCCGACTACATTGTGCCTGATTCGGTAATGTACGAAGTATGGGGCTTTGCTGGTTCCTGGAAAGGCACCCTGGGCAAACTCTCCACCGCCTGCTGGCCAGTGGTAGAACCCCGCCAGCAAAAAACAGCCGAAGGCGAGCCAGTATCTATGGACAGCTTCTTTATCGCCGTTGCTAAACGGCTAGGGCTGCCAGGCTTCGGCGACAACGCTATTCCCGATGCAGATGGCAATCTTCACCCGCTCAACCGCGCTGAAGACTATTACCTACGGGCGGCCGCCAATATCGCCTTTCAAGATGAACCGCTGCCAGAAGCGAGCGCCGCAGACATTACTCACGGCGGCATTGCCCCGCTGCTGCCCAAACTCGAACGTACACTTAAAACCGACGAGCGCGGCCGCGTTGCCTACCTTTACGCCCGGGGCGGGCGCTTCGAGGATGCCAGCGAACACTTTGTCGGCGAGCACTTGAAACACCAGTGGAAAAGAACGCTGTGTATTTACAACGAGTCGGTAGGCACCAGCATTGATACCACTAACGGGCTCCCCAACAGCGGCGTGCCCTGTCACAAGTTGCCCCAGCTCGCCAACAAGCGACCCATGCGCGAGGTATTTTCAGAGCAGGAGTGGCCGCTGCTAGCGTTTTCATTCAAATCTAACCTGATGAACTCTTACGCTATTGGCAACGAGCGGCTAAGAATGATCAAGCCGTACAATCCTGTGCAAATGCACCGCCAAGACGCCGAGCGCTTCGGCATCCAGCATGGCGACACCATCCGCATTGAAAGCCCAGGCGGAAGCGTCGTGGGGCTTGCGCTGGTTAGCGAAAGCGTTGTGCCCGGCGCATTGGGCATTGAACACGGCTACGGCCATCGGGATTTAGGAGCCACACCGCATACCATTGATGGCAAACCTCAGCCAGATATGCCCTGGATGCGGGCCGGTATCAACATCAACGACCTAGGCTTTCAAGACCCAACACGGGAAGTAGGCGGTACATGGCTAGAACCCATCAGCGGTGCCAGCGTGCGCCAAGGCTTACCGGTTAAAGTGAGCCGCGTGTAACGTGGATGGGGTAGTGACGTTACATAGCGATCACTACCCCACCCAAGGCGATGACAATCACCACCATCCACGCAGGCAGTTTCCAAACGGTCAGCAGTAAAAACCCCGTCAACGCCAGAACAAATTCATAAGGCCCAATAATCGCGCTGGTCCATACTGGTTGATATAGCGCCGCGCCTAAAATACCCACCACTGCCGCGTTAGCGCCGCGCATCAACGCCTGGGCGCTCTGCCAGCGGCGAAAATGATTCCAAAAGGGCAACACCCCCACCAACAGCAAAAAGCCAGGAATAAAGATCGCCAACAACGCCAGCAGCGCACCCACCACACCATTCATACCGGGCAGTAATGCGCCTAAGTAAGCAGCAAAGGTGAACAGCGGCCCTGGCACCGCCTGGGCAGCCCCATAGCCTGCCAAAAACTCATCTGCGGTAATCCAGCCGGATTGCACCACTTCCGCTTCCAACAGCGGTAAAACCACATGCCCACCGCCAAATACCAGCGCGCCAGAACGATAAAATGCATCTGCTACCGCTAGCCACGCGGCGCTACCGGCCAACAACGGCAGCAAACCCAGCAGCGTCGCGAATAGCACTAACGCGATAGTGCCTGCACGGCGAGATACCGGAAAATGCAGTGGTTCGCTAGGCGTAGCAGTAGCCACCATACGGCACAGCGCCAACCCCGCTATGCCACCCAGCACAATAGCGGCGACCTGCCCCAGCGGCCCGCTGACCATGACCACAACAAACACTGCCGCCAGCGCAATCCCCACCCGGGTTTTATCGGGGCAAAGGTTACGCGCCATGCCCCACACCGCGTGGGCCACAATGGCCACAGCCACCACTTTTAAGCCATGAATAATGCCGCTGGCAATCGGGCCATCCAGTACCGCCGCGCCAAACGCGAACAGCACCAATACAATGGCGGAAGGTAGCGTGAACGCTAGCCACGCCATGGCCGCGCCCCAAGGGCCAGCGCGCATTAACCCCAAGGCAAAGCCTACTTGGCTACTAGCAGGCCCCGGCAAAAATTGGCACAGCGCCACAAGATCCGCGTAGGCGCTTTCGCTTAACCACCGGCGGCGCTCCACAAAGGCCGTACGAAAATAGCCTAGGTGCGCCACCGGCCCGCCAAACGAGGTCAACCCCAACGCCAAGAACGCCCAAAACACCTCGCTTACCCGACCGTTCAGATGCTGTTTTTCAGACATAGCGTACGCTACCCCGTGTGAACAAAAGGCCTAACTTACCTGTTAAAACTGACACGGTGATGACAATGCTCACCATCACCCAGCCGGATGAGCCGCCACCGCGGGTGCGCTAACGCTTACACCGCGCTACAAAATCTGCCTATTCAATGCGTTAAGTAGCGCGTGGTAACGAATATCGCGAGGAACGAGCGAATGAGGCACCCGCGACAGGCGGCGGAACGACGCCCATCGCCGCTACTCTCAACCTCCGAGGGTGCGCTGACGCTTACACCGCGCTACAAAACCTGCCTATTCAATGCGTTAAGTAGCGCGTGGTAACGAATATCGCGAGGAACGAGCGAATGAGGCACCCGCGGCAGGCGGCGGAACGACGCCCATCGCCGCTACTCTCAACCTCCAAGGGTGCGCTAACGCTTACACCGCGCTAATAAACCTTCCCACTCAATGACTTATATGCAGATTAATCGGTAACCGCACCCGTGCTGGCAGAGCTGACCAACTTGGCATACTTCGCCAGCACGCCTTTGCGATAGCGCGGTTCTGGCTGCTGCCAGGCGGCACGGCGACGCATCATTTCTTCATCACTGATGTCGACATCAATGGTGTCGGCTTCAGCATCAATGGTAATGGCATCACCATCTTGCACCAGCGCCAACGGGCCACCATCGAAGGCTTCCGGAGACACATGCCCAACCACAAAACCATGGCTGCCGCCGGAGAAACGCCCATCGGTAATTAGCGCCACATCATTACCCAACCCACGCCCCATAATGGCAGAGGTTGGCGTAAGCATTTCGCGCATGCCGGGTCCGCCTTTCGGGCCTTCATAACGAATCACCACCACATCGCCTGCCACCACGGTGCCGTCGTTAATGCGCGCCTGGGCTTCTTCTTCAGAGCCAAACACCCGTGCCGAACCGCTAAAGCGCGTTCCTTCTTTACCCGTAATTTTGGCCACTGCGCCTTCCGGTGCTAGGTTGCCAAACAGGATACGCAGGTGGCTTTCGGCTTTAAGCGGGTTACCCAGCGGCGCAATAATCTGTTGATCCATAGGGTAAGGCTCAACGTCTTCCAGGTTTTCGGCCAGCGTTTTACCCGTCACCGTTAAGCAGTCGCCGTGCAGTAATCCAGCATCCAGCAAAATTTTCATCAACGGCTGAATACCGCCAATCGCCACCAGCTCGCTCATCATATAGTGGCCGCTGGGGCGCAGATCAGCGACCACCGGTACGCGCTTGCCAATCTCAGTGAAGTCAGAAAGCGACAGTTCAACGCCAATGGTGCGCGCCATGCCAATCAAGTGCAGCACCGCGTTAGTCGAGCCACCCAGCGCAATCACCACGGTAATCGCATTTTCAAATGCTTCGCGGGTCATGATGTCAGAAGGTTTGATGTCACTGGCCAACAGCGCCAGCACGGCCTCACCTGCCGCTTTACAGTCATCGCGCTTGTCTTGGGAAATGGCGTTCTGCGCCGAGCTACCCGGCAGGCTCATACCCAATGCTTCAATGGCAGACGCCATGGTATTGGCGGTGTACATACCGCCACAGGAACCCGGGCCAGGAATCGCGGTTTCTTCGATGTTTTTGAGCTCGATCAGATCAATATCACCACGGGAGTGCGCGCCCATCGCCTCAAATACCGACACGATATCGGTATGGCCTTTACCAGGCATAATGGTGCCACCATACACAAACACGCTGGGGCGATTCAGCCGCGCCAAGCCCATCACGCAACCCGGCATATTTTTATCGCAACCGCCGATAGCCACTAAACCATCGAAGCCTTCACAACCCGCTACGGTTTCAATGGAATCAGCGATCACCTCGCGGGAAACCAGCGAGTACTTCATACCTTCCGTGCCGTTAGCGATGCCATCGGAAATAGTGATGGTATTAAAGATAACCCCTTTGCCGCCCGCCGCGTCGGCACCGTCACGGGCGAACTCTGCCAACTCACCAATATGGCTATTGCACGGGGTCACCATACTCCAGGTAGAGGCAACGCCCACCTGGGGCTTAGTAAAGTCATCATCGTTAAACCCCACCGCCCGCAACATCGCGCGGCTGGCCGCTTTGCCAGGGCCGTCCACTACTTGAGAAGAGTGGCGGCGGGTATTGTTAGTAGGCTCGGTCATAGGGAGTTCCTCTTTGCTTGACTCACATCGCGTTACGCACGGTATCCGCATAGCTTGGCGATATAACGCGCATCCCGCAAGACACTTAACTTATGGCACCATAGTGCTACGCGCTATTCCCACTGCCTAATGCCGCGAAGGAACACCACCGCATGCCTGCCAATTCACACTGCTCACCAACACCGTTCTCGCCAACGTTGCTTACCCCTGGCTTTATGGTGGTGCACGCTAACCGCCTGGAAGACTTGCGCGGGCTGGTGGTGCAGTGGATGCGCTTGCACCCGTTGGGGGCGCTGGAAAACGAGACCATTCTGGTGCAGAGCAACGGCATTGGGCAGTGGTTAAAACTAGCGCTGGCGGAAGACCCAGAAAACGGCGGCGCAGGCATCGCCGCCGCGTTGGATGTCATGCTGCCTGCGCGGTTTCTATGGCAGGCCTACCGCACGGTGCTCACCCACGTTGACCAGGACGGCGACGCGGTACCTGAAACCTCGCCGTTTGATAAATCGCGCTTGGTATGGCGGCTGCTGCGCCTGCTGCCCAGCCTATCTGGGCTGGAAGTGTTCGCACCGTTGGCACAGTTTTTGGAAGTCGACCGCGACCAGCGCAAACACTACCAACTGGCCGAGCGGCTGGCGGATTTGTTCGACCAGTATCAGGTCTACCGCGCCGACTGGCTGGATGCCTGGGCCAACGGTGACGACGTACTGATAACCGCTCGGGGCGAACCCCGCCCGCTGGAAGAACATCAGCGCTGGCAACCTGCGCTATGGCGCATACTGCGCGAAGACGTTGCCGCCACCCAAGGCGATGCAGGTCTGAACAGTAGCCGCGCCCAGGTGCATCGGCGCTTTTTGAACGCCACTGAACAGCTGGAAGGCCAACCCTGCCCGCGCGGCCTGCCCCGGCGGCTAATCATTTTTGGTATTTCATCGCTGCCCCAACAAACCCTGGAAGCGCTAGCGGCGCTCTCGCGCTGCTGCCAAATTGTGCTGTGTGTACACAATCCCTGCCAGTTCTACTGGGCGGATATCATCGAGCACAAGGATTTACTGCGCGCCAACCGCTACCGCCAGCGGCGCAAAACCGGTATGCCTGAAGCGCTAGATGTACTGGGCACTGGCGACGCCGACGATGCCCTGCATCTACACGCCCAGCCGCTACTCGCTGCCTGGGGCAAGCAGGGCCGCGACTACCTGCGCCTACTAGATGAACACGACGATTCGGGCAACTACCAAACCTTGTTTGAGCAGCAGGCGCTGCGTATTGATATGTTCGAGCCGTTTAACGGCGTTGATCGCGACTGCCTGCTCAGCCAACTCCAAGATGATATTCGCGAACTTCGCCCCGTGGCGGAAACCAAAACTCACTGGCCCGCGCTAAGTTCGGCAGATGACTCCATGGTGTTTCATATTGCCCATGGCCCCCAGCGGGAAGTTGAGATTCTTCACGACCAGCTGCTAGCCGCCTTCAGTGCCGACCCCGATCTGCGCCCACGGGATATCATCGTGATGGTGCCAGACATCGACCGCTACGCGCCGCATATCGCCGCAGTGTTTGGCCAGCTACAAAACGATGACCCGCGGCATATCCCCTATACGCTTTCCGACCAAGCCAGCCGCCACCGCCTGCCGCTAATGATTGCCCTGGAAAAGCTGCTGCGCCTGCCAGAGCTGCGTCTTTCGGTCAGCGATTTGCTGGATCTGCTCGATGTGCCCGCTCTGCGCCAGCGCTTTGGGCTTGAAGAGCGTGACCTGCCGGTGCTAGAGCGCTGGATGGAAGGCGCAGGCATCCGCTGGGGGCTGAACGCCAAGCAGCGCCAGACTCTCGAACTTCCTGGCGGGCTAAGCCAAAACACCTGGGCCTTTGGCCTGCGCCGCCTGCTGCTGGGCTACACCGTGGGCGAAGGCCACGCATGGCAAGGCATTGAACCGTTTGACGACATCGGTGGGCTGGAAGCCGGCCTTGCCGGGCCGTTAGCCACCCTGCTGGAAAAGCTCGAAGAGACCTGGGAAACCTTCTGCCAGCCCACTGATCCCGCCAGTTGGGTAGCGCGGCTGCGCACGCTGCTAGAAACCTTCTTTCTTACCGACGACGCCCAAGAAAGCGTGATGCTCACCAAGCTGGAAAACGGTTTGCAGCAGATGCTGGAAAGCAGCGCAGAAGCTCAATTAAACGACCCGCTGCCGCTTTCCATGGTGCGCGAACACTGGCTGGCACAGATTGATGAACACAGCCTTTCCCAGCGCTTTCTAGCAGGTGCGGTTAACTTCGCCACGCTAATGCCCATGCGCGCCATTCCGTTTAAGCGCGTGTGCCTGCTAGGCATGAACGACGGTGAATACCCACGCTCCCAGCCACCGCTAGATTTTGACTTAATGGGCAGTGACTACCGCCCCGGCGACCGCTCCCGCCGGGAAGACGACCGCTACCTGTTTTTGGAAGCGCTGCTCTCCGCCCGGGACCAGCTCTATATAAGCTGGGTCGGCAGAAGCCAAATCGACAACACCCCGTTACCGCCTTCGGTGCTGGTCGGCCAACTGCGTGACCACCTAGAAGCAGGCTGGCAGCTCGAGAACGGTACGCCGCTGCTGGAAGCGCTGACCACCGAGCACCCGCTGCAGCCGTTTAGCCGCGTTTACTTCAACAACGCAGCAAACCGACTCTTTACCTATGCACATGAATGGCGCGAGGTACACGCACCGCGCACGCCTCAGGCTGCCCAAACCACACTTCCCCCACCGGAAAACACCCCGACCAGCCTGACGCTTGGCCAATTGGGCCAATTCCTGCGCGAGCCAGTACGTGCCTTCTTCAATACCCGACTGGGGGTGTATTTCGAGCAGGAAGCAATTGCAGAGCTGGACGAAGAACCGTTCGCCCTGGATGGCCTGCAAAACTGGCAGCTGCAAGACCAACTGATCGCCGCCCAGCGCTACGCCATTGATCGCGGCGAGCCACGCATCGAAGCACTGCACGCAGCCCTTGAACGCTTCCAGGGCCAAGGTGTACTGGCCATGGGCGCCTTTGGCGAGCGCATGCGCGATGCGTTAGCAGAACCCATGGAAGCGCTGTTCACCGGCTATGAAGAAGCCCTAGGCGCTTGGCCGATTGCGCTAGGTGACCCAGAAGCCATTCACTTGGAAGGCAAGAACGGTATTACGCTGGAAGATTGGCTAGGCGAACTACGCCAGGATGATGCGGGCAACCGCTGCCGCCTGTTATTACTCAGCAGCAGCCTGGTCAAGAACGGCAAGTACCAGTGGCATCTGCTGCTGCGCCACTGGGTTGCGCATTTAGCTGGCAACCTCAGCGGCCCGATGACCACACAGCTGCTTTCCAAGGCAGGCAATATCACCCTGGAACCTGTCGCTGCCGACACCGCCCGCGCCCACCTGGAAACCCAGCTAAACGCCTGGCAACATGGCCTGGAAGTGCCGTTACCGCTGGCCCCCCAAGCCGCCTTTGCGTGGCTGACAAAGCTGGGCACACCAGACATTGCCACTGAGAAAGGTCAGGAAAGCGACGCCTACGCCGCTGCCGTAAAAGTCTATGAGAGCGGTTACAAAACCACCGGCGAAGTCGAGCAAAGCCCTTATCTCGGCCACCAGTGGCCCCGCTTCGAGCGGCTGTTTTTCGACCGTATCGAGGTACCTCATGATGGCCAGCCACACACCTTCGCCACCCTGACAGACGCCCTCTACGCCCCGCTATTCAAGGCCGTCAAAAAGCCAGAGGGTAAAAAGCCGGAGGGTAAAAAGCAATGAAACGCCAGAAGGCCATCAGCGATACACCTTGCTTAACCGACCATCTCTACATAGAATTGTATGTATAATAAAACATATTTTAATACGTGTAGTTTAATACATCCAGAGGTTAACCATGGCCACCTTACTTGAACGTCCAGAAGACGCGGTCTCAGCGACTGCCATGGCGCGCACCTTCAGCGCTCGACTCAAAGAAATATCATCACGTTCGACGGATAGACTCGTGGTGTTCAAGGATAACCAGCCTGCCGCGGTACTGATGAACGTTCAGGCCTATCAGGATCTCGTTGATGAGCTTGAAGACCTGCGTATTGAGGCTATCGCCCGAGACCGCCTAGCGAGCTACCAGGCAGATCAGGCCGTCTCGCACGATGACATGCGCGCTCTATTTAGTCAGAACGATTGAGCCATGGCCTGGCATCTGCGCTATCACCCTGATGTTCAAAATGATCTCACCCGCTTGGGCTCCGCTGCAGCGAATCGCCTCCTTGATGTTATTGAAGAGAGGATCCGCGACGGCGAGCCTGACAAACTCGGCAAACCCCTTCGAGGCGCTCTAGCAGGCTGTAGGCGGATGCGTACGGGTAATACGAGAATCATCTATAAAGTGGATGGATCCGCTATCCAAGTGCTCATCATAGCGGTAGGAGCCCGGCGGGATGACGAAGTGTACGAACTTGCCAACCGGCGTATATAGCCAATCGGGCTTGTGTCTTGCTGGAACTCGGCTCTGACACTCGACCCAGGCTATTGCGCTGGCCCAGTCACAGCCCATTGACACAGAGAAAGCCGCATGAGCCAGGCTGACACACCCACCCCACTCAACCCGCTCACGCTACCGCTTCACGGCAGCCGCTTGATTGAAGCCAGTGCGGGCACGGGCAAAACCTTCACCATCGCGTTGCTCTACGTGCGCCTAGTACTGGGCGGCCAGCACAGCAAAGACGACAGCGCGTTTGTGCGCCCGCTCACCCCGCCGGAAATTCTGGTAGTCACCTTTACCAATGCCGCCACCCAGGAACTGCGTGAACGTATCCGCCACCGGCTGGTAGAAGCCGCCGCGGTGTTTAGAAAAGCACCGGGCGAGCCACCTGCTGACGATCCTTTACTCATTCAACTCCGCAGCCAATACACAGAGGCCACCTGGCCCGCCTGCGCCCGCCGCCTGGAACTAGCCGCCGAATGGATGGACGAAGCCGCCGTTTCCACCATCCACAGCTGGTGCTACCGCATGCTGCGCGAACACGCCTTCGATAGCGGCAGCCTGTTCTCGCTCAACCTGGAAAACGACCAGCGCGAACTGGAACAAGAAGTGGTGCGCGACTACTGGCGCACCTTCTATTACCCGCTGGATGCCGACTCTCTGGGCAGCATTACCCGCTACTGGAAATCGCCGGATAATCTCCACGAAGAGGTGCGCAAGCTGCTCCACGAAAGCGAGGCACTCGGCAGCCAACGCCACGCGCCAGCAGAAACGTTAAGCACTGCCGACGCCGAACGCAGCGCACGCCTTGAAGAACTAAAAGCTCCTTGGCGAGCGTGGGTAAATGAACTACGGCAGCTTTTTGACGATGGCCAAACAGCCAAGCACTTTGCCCCTGGCAAAATGCGCAAAGATCATCGAGGAAAATGGCTGGATAAAATTCAGCAATGGGCGGAAAGCGACCTTGTCAGTCCTGATATGGATAAGAAGGCCACTGCATGGAAGCGACTGACACCGGCGGGCATTGCTGAAATCTGGAACGGAGAGCCACCGAACCACCCAGCGTTTGAGGCGTTTGAGGCACTGCCCGCCGCCCTCAACGCCTTGCCGGAACCGCGTAACGACCTGCTGATTCACGCCGTGCAGTGGTGCAAAGTACGTATGGAGCGCGAGCAAGAACGCCGTGCAGAAATGGGCCCAAACGACCTGCTCACCCATTTAGACCGCGCCCTGCAAGGCCCCAACAAAGACGCCCTGGCAGCGCAGATTTTGCGCCAGTTCCCCGTCGCGCTAATTGACGAATTCCAGGACACCGACCCGATTCAGTACCGCATCTTTAACGCGGTCTATGACGTCGCCAACCCACGCCGCGACGCCGCCATGCTGCTGATCGGCGACCCCAAACAGGCCATCTACGCCTTTCGCGGTGCGGATATCTTCACCTACCTGCAGGCTCGCCAAGACACCGCAGGCCGCCACGTCACGCTGGGCACCAACTTCCGTTCCAGCCGCGCCATGGTGGAAGCCGTCAATCACTGCTTCCACTACGCCGATCAGCACCCCGCTGGGGCGTTTTTGTTTCGCGAAGACGGCGGCGACAACCCGCTACAGTTTTTGCCGGTAGCCGCCAAAGGCCGCGACGAACAGCTGGTCCTCCAAGGCCATCCGCTGCCCGCCATGACGCTCTGGCCGTTAACCAGCGAAGAACCACTTTCCAAAACCGCCTACCAAACCGAGATGGCCGAGTGCTGCGCCTCTTATATGGTGGAACTGCTCGCGGCAGGCCAAGGTGGCAATAAAGAAAGCAAAAGCGGTTTTCAGAAAGGCGATGACTTCACCCCGCTAAAGCCTTCCGATATGGCGGTGCTGGTCAACGGACTGCAGGAAGCCCGCGCCATTCGCTTAGCGCTGGCCAGCCGTGGAGTAAAGAGTGTTTACCTTTCCGACCACGACAAGGTGTTTAGCTCGCCCATGGCGAAGCAGGTAGAACGTTGGCTACGCGCCTGTGCCGAGCCGCTCGCTAGCTCCCGCCAGGCCGAAGCCCACCTGCGCGCTGCCTTGGCCACGCCTGTATTGGGGCTAAGCCTAGCCGACCTTGATCATCTGCAACAAAACGAACTGGCTTGGGAAGCACGGGTGGAGCAATTCAGCCACTACCACCGCCTATGGCAGCGCCAAGGTGTGCTGCCGCTTGTACGCCGCATGATGGTGGATTTCGATATTCCCGCCCGCCTGCTGGGGGAATTCGAAGAGGGTGAGCGCTTGCTCACCGACCTGCTGCACTTAGGCGAACTGCTGCAGCAAGCCAGCGCAGAATTGGACGGCGAACACGCGCTGATTCGCTTTCTGTACGAGGCCATTGCCGACCCAGAAAGCCACGGCGACAGCCACAAGCTGCGCCTGGAAAGCGACGCGGAGTTGGTCAAAGTGGTCACCATCCACAAATCCAAAGGCCTTGAGTACCCGCTGGTATTTCTGCCATTTATCGCCAACCACCGCCCGGTGAGCGATAAAGACATACCGCTGCGCTGGCACGACGCCCAAGGCAACCTTCAGCTCAGCCTAAGCGCCGATAAAGAAACACAGGCCACCGCCGACCGAGAACGCCTGGGGGAAGACCTGCGCAAGCTTTATGTAGCGCTGACCCGCGCCCGCCACGCGACTTGGCTGGGGCTAGCCCCGCTGCAGGGGTTGGAAAATAGCGCCCTCGGCTACCTAATTAGCGGCGGAAAAACCATTGCACCGGCAGAGCTAACCACCGCGCTGGAAGCGCTGGCTCAAGGCAGCGAGATTGTTGTCAGCGAGCCACCGGCACCCACGGCCCAGCGCCTTGCCCTCTCTGAACAAAGCGCCGAACAAAACGCCACGCTTGGGCACGCCCGCACGCCCACGCGCCCGGCCAAAGAGCACTGGTGGATTGCCAGCTACTCGGCGCTACGCCTTTCCGGCACGCTCAGCGCCCCCACGGCAACGCCCCTGGAGCCCACCACCGCCCAGGAAGCTACCGCGTTTGAAGTATTGGATGAGCCGCAGGAACTATCCCAGTTGGCCCAGCCAGATACTTTCCACCTGCATAAATTTCCAAGGGGGCCAGGGCCGGGCACATTTTTGCATGGGCTTTTGGAATGGGCAGGCAGGCAGGGGTTTGAAGCCGCTGCCAACGATCACGATTCACTCAACGATATGCTATGGCGGCGCGTGCAGCTGCGTGGCTGGCAAGCATGGCAGGAACCGCTGGCTGGCTGGCTTTCAGCGCTACTCACCACACCGTTGCCGCTGGCCGCGCCGAACCAACAAAGCGTCGCACTGACCGAACTCACCAGCTACCAAGTAGAGCTAGAGTTCTGGCTGGCCGCCCAACGGGTCAACACCCAAGCGATTGATGCGCTGGTCAGCAAGCACTTACTGCCAGGGGTTGAGCGCCCAGCGCTGGATGCCGATACCCTAAACGGCATGCTGAAAGGCTTTATTGATTTAGCCTTTGAGCACCAAGGGCGCTTTTACGTGCTGGACTGGAAATCGAACTATTTAGGGCCGAATGACAGCGATTACGAACCGGACGCCTTGCGCCATGCGTTGCTGGCCAAACGCTACGACCTCCAGGCCGCGCTTTACCTGCTAGCTATGCATCGGCTGCTCAAAGCGCGCCTGCCCAATTACGACCCGCACCAGCATCTAGGCGGTTCGATGACGGTATTTCTACGCGGCAGCCGCAGCCCAGGGCGCGGGGTATTTTCCGAACCCGCCCCGGTTGAACTGATCGAAGCACTGGATAGCCTGTTTGCAGGCGCATCGTTTTCAAGCCCCGCACAGGAAGCGACGGTATGAGTAAGCCAAAAGACACCCACACCTTCGACTTGTTTGGCGATGCCGTCGAGACACAGGATGCCCAGCCTTCAATAGCCCCCGCGCCAGTGAGCGCTCACCCTGCGTTAAGCGATACCACCGAATTGCTAACCCTATGCGAGCGCTGGGTAGCCAGGGGCTGGCTGCGTGATTTAGACCGCGCCCTGGTGCGCTTTCTAGCGGCAGAAGCACCGGATGCCCCAGCGCTGCTGCTGTTAGCCGCCGCCCTGGCCAGCCACCAGCTAGGCCGAGGCCATGTGTGTCTGGATTTAACCGCCACGCTTAACGCACCGGATTTCGCCCTTTCGCTACCGCCAGAAGGGGATGATTTAACCGACCCGCCACCGCTGCCTAGCGACGTGCTGGCAACGCTCACGCTAAGCGAATGGCAAGCCGCGCTGCATCACCCACTGCTCACCAGCGAAGGCCCCGGCAACACGCCGCTGGTGGTAGTGACCGCTCACTCAGCTTCAGAAACGCGACTCTACTTGCGTCGCTACTGGCAGTATGAACAAACCCTGCACCAGCAAATCGCCAGCCGCTTAGAAGATGAAAACACCCCCCACACACAGGCGATGAATGATAACGCCACGACGGCAACTGATAACCGTTGTAGGAGGCCAATTTATTGGGCGATGGGTGACGATAGTCACCCTGGCCTTCTCCCCCAGGCCCTGCATATTCTGTTCAAGCCAAGCGACGACCTCGACTGGCAAAAAACCGCCTGCGCCCTGGCCGCCCGCAGCCGCTTCGGCATTATTACCGGCGGCCCCGGCACCGGCAAGACCACCACCGTGGTGCGCCTGCTCGCCCTGCTGCAAACGCTGCAACTGGCTCACTCACCCAACCAGCCGCTGCGCATTCGCCTAGCCGCCCCCACCGGCAAAGCCGCCGCCCGCCTGAATGAATCCATCGCCGGGCAAGTCAGCCAACTCCCCTTCAAAGAATTAGCCACTTTGCTGGAAGGAGCTTTGTGGGAGGGAGCTTCAGCTCGCGAAAATGAGGCCACAGAACAGCTAAAAGCCGCGATCCCAACTGAAGTGACAACACTGCACCGCCTTCTAGGTGCCCGCCCCGATACTCGCCACTTCCGCCACAGCGCCGCCAATCCGCTAGCGCTGGATGTGCTGGTCATCGACGAAGCCTCCATGGTGGATATCGAAATGATGGCCGCCGTACTGAGCGCCCTGCCCGCCAATGCCCAGTGCGTGCTGCTGGGGGATAAAGACCAGTTGGCCTCGGTAGAGGCTGGCTCGGTACTTGGCGATTTATGCCGCCGCGCCGAGGCCGCCCACTACACGCACGAAACCGCCCAATGGCTGGAAAGCGCCACCGGCCAGCCGCTACCGCCAAAGTACCTGGATGCTGAAGGCCAGCCACTCGACCAAGCCATTACCATGCTGCGGGTAAGCCACCGCTTTAACGAACACAGCGGCATCGGCCAGTTGGCCCAGGCGATTAACCAGCCCAGCCATACCCAAACTGATCGGGAAAAACAGCAGGCCGTTAACGCCGTGCTGCGCCATGGCTACCCAGACCTGCACCACCTAACGCTTTCAGAGGACACCGCGCTGGATAAGCTGGTCATTCACGGCAGCGCGGATAAGTTTCTGAATAGTGGTGAAGGCCGCACCAACCACAAAAATGAACCCATCGCCCCGCCCACCGGCTATCGCCATTACCTAAAGGTGCTGAACGCGCAGCGCCCGCGTGGGGAATCGTTTGAGGACAACCCAGCGGCCTATAATGCCTGGGCTGCTGAGGTTCTCAGCGCCTACAGCCACTTTCAATTGCTATGCGCGCTGCGCAAAGGCCCCTGGGGGGTAGAAGGCCTAAACCTGCATATCGCCAAAACCCTGCGCAGCGAAAAGCTGCTGTTTGGCAGTGATTACACGTTAGAGAAAGGCTGGTATGAAGGCCGCCCGGTACTGGTCACCCAAAACGACTACGGCCTAAAACTGATGAACGGCGATATCGGCATCACCCTCGCCGTGCCAGACCCGCGCACGCCGGGTAAATCGCTATTACGCGTTGCCTTTCCGACAAGCGACCCGGAAAAAACCATCCGCTGGGTACTGCCCTCCCGCCTGCACGCGGTAGAAACCGTATTTGCGATGACGGTACACAAATCCCAAGGCTCGGAGTTCCTGCACACCGCCCTGCTGCTACCGCCCACTATCAACCCGATTCTCACCCGCGAGCTGGTCTACACCGGCATCACCCGCGCCCGCGACTGGCTCACGCTGGTGGAAGCCAAAGGCGGGGTGTTGAATGAGGCGGTGACTAGGGAGGTTATGAGGGTGAGTGGGATGTAGGAAATCAAAACCGATATTAGTGGTGATAATGTCGGTCTTCGGCCAAGAGCGGATGTTAAAGAGTTTTCAGATTAATGATGTTCACAACATCTATTCCACGCCCCCTGCCCTAAAACGCGGAGCGTGGCGGGCTGGGAATGTCAGTTTCCGTCCTTGAATTTTGCTTTACAATTGCCGCTCATGCACATGGTACAGTAGTGCTCTCTATCCTCATGCTGGGTACCCTCAGCGATGATAATGCCGCAGCCGTTGCAGAACAGGGTGCCAATCCCGTCTTCGAATTTCACAATTGCATGTTCGTAGTCCATAAAGTTCTCCGCGAAGACCCCATCCTGCAAGAACGGGTAGTAATAGCTTGTCAGCAAAAGCCGACCTTTATCTGATATTTCCTTCGATGGCGCTATCAGGCGTCAGTTCAATTTCCTCTCGACCATCAGGTTGATACAGATAATAACAACGCACCTAAACAGCACAGGCTAAGCAATTCTCTCCCTGGCAACAGATGCATTCAGTGCCATAATTCTCGGATATGCAACTCTGCATCACCAAAGTTGGCTTGGCCGCTATCGGCCAAAAGCGGACATGCACCGCAACTGACATAACAGGTAATACAGCCACAGCGAAACCGTTAGCTGCAATTTTAAGCTAGGTCTAAATCTCAGTCATCACTAGTCTGCTCGCCCGCTATCAACGGCCTTGACCTTCGAAGCAATGCTACCAAACTGAATTAATACCTATACACCAAGTGATCATAATTACCATCGATAAATTCAGCTTCAACACCAAACAGGCCCCCAATTTCTTTTAACGCACAGAGAACGTCTTGTTGAATCCTCTGCATGCTTCTTTCTGAAAAATCGTGCTGGAACTTTGCTGCAAAACTGAACCCTATATAAACTACCGGATCCTTATAATGAACAAGATAGTTACGCATATCAAAAAGATCCTGAATGCCAGCTCTCCAACTTGAATCCCCATAAGGCAATCGAGAGATTTTGTACAATTTTTTAAGCTTGTCTATTGTGTTTCCAGAGCTTCTTTCATCCTCTTCTTTAGCAATTGGGTGAGCATGCCAGACCAAATTTACAAATGCCTCAAATGCAATGGCCCAGCCAAGAATAGCTTCAATACAGAGCGCTATAGTTTCATCATCTTCAAACCCTGGACCTTTAAAGAAATAAGGCTTTCCAGACTCTGGCACGGAATCAGGAACCTTAACCATCTTCTTCTTAGCTTCATCAAAACAATTGTTTGCTCTCTTTAGCATGAGTTGTTCAACATTGAGCCTGTATCCATATGTCATATATTTCACTACGCTTCAAAGGTTCATTAAGCTGCCTTTTTTCGGCCACGAGCGGATATTTAGGCGACACTGATTAATGCCTAGCATAAAGGCAGTTTGTGGAGCAGAGGGAACCGCAATTTACTAAACATATAGGCAATTGATTTCTTATGTAAATCCATTCTCATTCCTTGCAGCTAACATCACACCTAAATAACCAGCGCAGCTTTGCTGCGTCCAGCGCCGAAGGCGCGAAACCGATTAATTTGTTAGCTCACTCAAACCGTTTTAGATATTTCAGAGGCTGCGCTATGCCGACCTTCTCTTCCAGCTTCTTCTTCACCAACACTAATAATATCTTGTAAAACACCAGCAAAGCTGCGAGGATTTTTGTTTAAGTGAATGCCAACAAATGTTCCCTTAAAAGGCAACTCCGCATCAACTTTATTGCCATTTTCACATGTTAACTTTCTTACCCCGCTTCCTACACAAAACCAACCAAAGCTATTTCCTAACTCAGACAGAACATATAAGCCAAATCCCGAATTTTTATATATATTTTCTTTTTCAGACATATTCTGAGTACGCGTAATACCTGGTTTTATAGCCTCTCTCAGCGCATTTTCTTCCTTTAATTCATATGCGGTGCGAAGGGTTTTGTGAACCCCACAACCTTCATCAATTAATGCTATTTCAGAATGACCATTTACCCATCGTTGTCCACATATGAAACATGAGTCTGAACCAGAGTGTTCCAAAGCATTTCTAATCACTTCGCGAATTGAATAACTAAAACCTTTTTTGGCTTCTCCATTGTCTTCACCGGCTAAAACATTAGCTAACCCATCAGATAGAAAAACGATTGCATCGATCAACTCCTCGCCCGTCTCAGCAATAGATTCATCTAACTCTGCACGTCTTATTTCTCGAATAGGCAAATATCTAGTATTTCCTTTTGCAACACCTACGTTCTTTCCAACATCTTTCATACCAGCGTAATCAAAAAAACCGAGATGCATTAAATAAGAGTGAGCATTATTTTTTTCTGTAATACCTGATTTAGTAGTTCTTAAACCTAATTCACGGCGCCTACTTATCCACCTGCGGAAATAACTTCCCGCAACAAGCATTGCCATTGGTTTGGAGAATTCTAAAGGAGAGAAGTCAACGTTCACATTGTCTACAGTTTGACTTTGCGAAAGATCTTCCTGCAGTTTACCTAGAGAAGAAGGTTGAAATTGACGTGGCAATCTAATTTCCATATTTTAAATCTCACCCTATGCTTAACTAATACCTAAATCCGTGAAGCCGACACAGACCGGCTAGTGCCGTTTCTTGTGGCGTTGGTCGACGTTGACAGCCTGTTTTGCCCTGCATTTCAACCGATCGAGCACGCTGACTCAGGCTAACAGCACCCGTTAGCCCAGGAATGCGCTGCCTTGCCCAATAAACGGTCAGCATGGCGACCTTTTGGGATAACGCAGTCGGGTGCGCAGGGTGTTGAGCACCGTCATCCGCCCAACAGTTTACTTTTTAAAGTTGCAAAAAATGATGAGCACTAATAAAAGCATTTCTACCAGTTAGGGCAGATTCCTGCGTATTAAAATCAACTGTTGTCGTTCGACCTTTCACGATCATTCCTATTACCTGATGAAAATCATTTATTACAGGCCCGCCACTATAACCTGCTCCTATTTCAGCATCTACCTCATAATTATCAACTGTCGAAATATTTACATGTGATGTTATAGATGTTTTGAGAACACTTACAGTAGTGTGTCCAGCCATATTATCAGGAAAGCCCACCAGTGAAACCTGGTAACCAGGAAACATTTCTTCTTTATGATATATATCTAAGCTTTGAAATATTTTATTAGGATTATCAACAAATTCTAGCTCAACTATATCTCGATGCTTACATTGCTTCGCTACTTTCATTAAATATTTAACACTGCGTTCATTTATCCTCGAAATGTAACAATACTCGGCGTCATCAGCTTTACTAAAAACGTGTGAACAGGTTAAAACTTTTTGATCTTTAACCATAAAAGCTGTGCCTTGGATAGACTCAGCTTCTTCAGTAACGTTTTGAACTCCTTCGAAATCCAGAATCCAAACACATTCTTGGAGCTCTCTCTGCTTTGCAATGTCTCTGTATTTTTGATCGGTATTAACAAGCTTAGAAGTTCGCGTAGGAAGCTTTTTCTTCAAAGGAAGTCTATTGAATTTTTTTGCAAGCATTTGATATACGGTAGAGTCTACTCCCTTAATCATACCTATAAAATTAATTCTACCGGCCACTACTTTTTCAAGCCTTTTTGGTTCTTTTTCAGGAAATTTTTCCCAAAAAACTACATTGGCAGCGTCAATATCACCAGACAACGCATGAATCATAGCCTTAGTTGTTCTTATATACCGTCGATCAACATTAACTTTTTTATTGACTTTCAGTCCTGTAACAATTTGACGGGACCGAGAAAATTCACCACGCGTTTTTTGTTTATTTAAATAAAATCCACTTTTTTCTACAATGTTAATGAATTCATTAGATGGTTGAAAAGCACCTTCTGTGGAAGAGCACACACCTTTAAAGTTATTGTTTCTAAAAGAGAAAGTTATATCGTCAGCATAGCGTGTATAGAAAGCGTGATTCTTTTTAGCAAGCAACGACAATCGACGATCAAGCTGCCGACTTATCATATTTGATATTACGGGTGATGTAGGAGCACCTTGAGGAATAGATCCATTCAAGCAACAGATTGTAGCAATAATTTGAGAGGTGTCTGAACGTAGGTTATATGGGGGAGCAGAAAGCAACCCCCTTACTCGACCGAAATTTATATGGCCATAAAAATCAGTAAGGTCAACATTAAACACTAACGCTTTATTCACATGGGGACTAGCATTATAAAAGATCCCCCGATTCTTAATAAATGCTGTAGCGGCCGGGTGAGGAGTATATAAATCTTCGAGCAATGGCTTCAGGTTATTTTGAAGGTATTTTAATCTCTTATCTGGGGCAGCAATAGCGCGCACACCGCCAGATTTCTTTGCAATCTTAAAGGTAGTATAAAGATTATTCGGTCTAACTTTATAAACTGTAAAGCATAGATTTGGGTAAGTAGTTCCTAGTAGTGTAGATAGCTGCCTAGGTGTCGTATTAGTGTCTAGCATCAAGGCCGCCTTCGAGGTTTCACTTTACGCTATTCGAGATGCAACCGTAGACACTGAGGATACCATTTTAAGCTCACAGTGGCAGAGCTGCGATTAAGGTGCTAACTTCGTTGTCAATCAGCGGCATTTGTCTCCGCCAAGATTAACCCCCGTTAGGCGGCATCAACAAGTTAGCACCACCAAATATAAGATTCAATATATTTTCGAAAAAATAAGCGCTTACAATTAATCTGGTTAAATATTTTGCACTTCTTTTTCTTCCTATCCTTTCCTATAAGATGGGTTTTGAAAATCCATCGAGCGTGATATGTGATACAAGTATTAAGCTACTCACCTTATAGCTGGATATAACGCTTTAGCATGTTTATCCACAAACTCCAGTCTAAAACACTCTATGTTATTGATGTAAATAACATAATTTAAGCTGGATTACATATCCAAAATTCTAACGCCTGCTGCATTTCCAACAATGTCTGCTAAGGGTCGAAAGGCGTCATTCGCTCACTTCCTTATAAAAAGCTACCCTACCCGCAATAGCTTCCATGCCTTCCATCGGCTCCTCATAACTCCAAGCAACATCCCAATGCTCACCCAGCGAGAAAGTCACCGTATGCCCTTTGAATGGGCAATACGTGGTGGTTTCTGAAACGGTGAGTAAGTCCATCCGCACATCTTCGCGTGGGAAGTAGTGGCGTGGCGGGTAGCCGCGTTCGCGGAGTTCAATCGTATTGGTGGCGTCGGCGATTAAGGTGCCATCAACCTGCGCCTGCACGCGTTGGCTAATAGGGTGAAGCTCAATGCGTGAGGCATTTGGCATTAGGTTGTTCCCTGCGGCGCTTTTTTCGCTCTAGTAAAATTAGCCTAGCAGCTAAATTTGTTTAAGCCCACCGCAAAGGAGTAACACTTTAGGCTACGGGGTTGACCTGGATCAGGGTTGTGGAATTACTGGCTTACTGCCTGCTCTATATGTTGGTGCCTACTTCATCGCGAGCTGAAGCTCCCTCCTACAAAATATCGTGCCACTGCTCTATTGTAGGAGGCCACTTCTAGTGGGCGATGGCGGCGTAGCCGCCCTTAGCCAGCTCTATCATCATCGAAGTGTAGAACCAAAGCTGAAGCCCCCTTATACAACCAGGGTCAGTTTGGGTGGATAAACATGTTTCACGGGTGCCTCATTCGCTCGTTCCTCACGAGATTCGTTACCACGCGCTACTTAACTCATTGAATAGGAAAGTTTTGTAGCGTGGTGTAAGCGTTAGCGCACCCGCGGAGGTCGGGAGTAGCGGCGATGGGCGTCGTTCCGCCGCCTGCCGCGGGTGCCTCATTCGCTCGTTCCTCACGAGATTCGTTACCACGCGCTACTTAACGCATTGAATAGGAAGGTTTTGTAGCGCGGTGTAAGCGTTAGCGCACCCGCGGAGGTCGGGAGTAGCGGCGATGGGCCTCGTTCCGCCGCCTGCCGCGGGTGCCTCATTCGCTCGTTCCTCGCGAGATTCGTTACCACGCGCTACACGTTGTTTTACTTAGTGAAGCTGTTCAAAGACGTCGGGGTGTTGCTCAGTAATTCGCAACAGAGCAACTGCCGGGCCTTGAGGCTCTCTGCGGCCTTGTTCCCAGTCCTGAAGTGTACGTATGCTGACCCCAAGAAGACCTGCAAAGGCTGATTGCGATAGATTCAGTTTATGCCGAATTAATTGTCATCTATTCAGGCTTTCTTCACAAACTGGGCGGTGACCATCATGTCGCCAGCGCCATCGACCTTGCAATCGAGCTGGTGGTCTTTGCCTTCCTTAAGCCGCTTGATAACGGCCTTGGTGCCAATCTTAAGCACGATTGAGCTGCCTTTGACCTTGAGGTCTTTGATTAGCGTTACCTTATCGCCTTCAGCAAGCAGGGTGCCATTGGCATCTTTCACCGTGACGGTGTCTTCCGCTTCAACCTCGGAAGGGTTCCATTCGTGGGCACATTCTGGGCAGATGAACAGGCTTTGATCCTGGTAGACGAAGTCAGAGTGGCAATTGGGGCAAGGTGGGCATGACATGGAAGGTGGCTTCTGTGGTTGGGTTGGCTACTTATGATACTGAGCCTTTGCAGCCTTGGCGAATGCCTACCCCCTTGTGCGGAAGCCATGGCTAGTTAACACCACTCCCAATGGTGCGTATTGTTACCTGAGTGAAAACGCTAGGCCATTTTTTGCCAATGCGTTACCTCTTGAATACTGGATAAGTCGTCGTGTTCTAGCTGCTCTGCTTTGTAAAGATCCCAGCGCATTTGTAAATTCATCCAAAAATCGGCTGAAACGCCAAAGAAACGCGCCAGTCTCAACGCCGTACTGGGTGTTACACCGCGCTTTTTATTCACTAGCTCATTGAAGCGGATGCTGTGCTGTCCGAGCCTGTCGCCTGATAGCGCTTCGAGTCGGTTGCCTGGCGGCACCTTTAGTTCCTCAAGCCTCTGCCTCTGCACTGAGTCCAGCAAGTCGAGTTTCCGTGATGCGATCTTCCTATAGAGACGATGGGCAAAGCTTACGAGCCGCCTTGGTGTGCTCTCCATTGAATAAGTCTTCTACCACTTTGTCTTTGAAATTTACGATCATTAATACGCAATAGCACGGAACCCATGCTATTCAAGCCGATTAAGATTGATGCGCTTTTCTAAAACTTGCTAGCTCACCGCTGAGCTGATTGAGCAGCTCACACGCTTAGCCAGCCAGTGAGCATTCGATGAATACTTTTACATCAGCCCTAACGCGGCGGCTTTACACGGGCAGTTGGGCGAGCGCGATAGCGGGCAGTGTGCACACCAGCACTTTATTGACCTAGTAGCGGTGGCTACGTGTTCATATTGGCATGGTGCTGCAATCGCTATTCGCTTATCCGCGCCTTGCCTCCTAGACTGAAAGCTCATTTCTTTTGAGTTACCGACCTATGCGTGTGTTTTCTAATCCGGTCGGTGCCGGTTCACTGTGGTTTGATAATTTGGTGACCGCCGACGGCGTTCCTGTGGCTTACGACCCGCAGGCGCGCGCCTTTCTACCGATGCCGCCCTTCTGCGCTAACCGAGAAGTGATTGGCTGCAACTGGATTGCCCCTAAGCAGGGTGAATTCTGTCGTGCCTGCGCGATGACCGCCCTTGCCCCCGACCCTTCTATTTCAGACGCCATGCCTAACTGGGCGCAAACCGAAGCCGCAAAGCGCTGGGTAATTGATAACCTGGGCCGCTGGAACTGGTTTCGCCCGGAAGACCCTGGTGCGCCACCGGTGTTTCATATGTTGGCGGAAGGCGGAACGCCGGTACCCATGGGGCATGTGGGTGGCGTGGTAACCATCAGCGTGGCGGAAGCAGATGCGGTGCTGCGGACAACGCGCAAAGAGGCGTTGGATGAGCCATACCGCACGATGATTGGCCACATGCGCCATGAAATTGCCCATATGCTGTGGTGGCGGCTAAGTTTGCGGGATGACTTTCTTGATGCGTTTCGTGAAATGTTTGGCGATGAGCGGGAGGATTATCCCGCCGCGTTGCAGCACTATTACCACAATGGCCCGCCTGCGGATTGGCGGCAGCGGTTTCTATCTACCTATGCGTCCTCCCACCCTCACGAAGATTGGGCGGAAACCACCTCTCACCTGCTGCACTTAACCGATATCACCGATAGCTTTGTGACGGCGGGCATGACCTCTCCGGCGTTGCCCAACACCTATGGCTGGGATGCGTATGCCGAACCCGATGCTGAGCGCTTGATTCACATTGCGGCATCCTTAGTTGCCGGTGTTAACCATGTGAACCGTTCGATGGGGCTTTCGGATCTGTATCCGTTTGTGCTTTCCGACGCGGCGATGCGCAAGCTAGCGTTTGTCCACGATTGGCTACGGCGCGGTGCTCAGGGGCTTTAATTCGCATTGACAACAAGCCCTAGGAACAAGCAGCGCTTTACCCAGGGCCTGCGATCCATCAACGCGTTAGCTTAGCTGCAACGCTTCAACCACCGCCGCTACCCTTTTCCGCGCATCGCCTTGCAGCGTTTGAAGCGGCAGGGGCAAACAAGGCTGGCTTACTTTGCCGGTAAGTTCTGCAATGGTAGCGGCCACCCGCAGGCTGCCGCCGTAGTCACGATAAAGTGCCCATAACGGTTCAAGTGCCACGGACAGTGCGCAGGCCTGTTTTACGTCTTTCGCTTGGGCGGCACGGGTTAGCGCCAGCGCAGTCTCTGGGTATAGCCCACCAATCACCGAGTACCAGGCATCGCAGCCAGCCAGCATTCCCGTGGCGGCGGCTGGGTCGCCGCTAATGCCGATGGTTACGTCGCTGGGAATTAACCCACGCAGCCGTGCCACGCGCGCCTGTGCGGCGGCTATGTCATTCTGTACAGGGGGTATTTTAATCGAGTGAACCTGGGGTAGCTGGGCGATGCGCCCATGCAGTTCATCGCTAAATTCAAAGTGCGTAGTGCCTGGGTTGTCATAGACACATAGCGGCACGCTCAGCGAACGACAAACCGTCTCGAAAAGGCTAAACACCTCATCATCGGTGAGCTTTTGATAGGAAACCGGTGCCAGAAGCACGCCGCTAGCGCCTGCTTGCTGGGCGTTTTCTGCATGGGTTAGTACATCACGGGTGCGTAATGCGCCTATACCCACCACCACTGGTACGTCAGCAGCATGCTCAACGCAAAGCTTGGCAACGCGGGCACGCTCTTCACCACTTAAATAAGCGTAGTTGCCCGTCGAGCCCAGCACGCCGATTGAGTCCACCCTAGCCTCCACCAAGCGCTCCACCAAACGAGTGAACTCATACTCATGAATACCTTGCTCGTTCATGGGGGTTAGCGGAAACGCGCTCAGGCCAGTGAACATGATGGAGAATCCTTGTGAAATGTCTGCCCTATTAAAAAGCTTTATACGCCCCTGGATACTAGCAGCTGACTTCGGATTGTGTGTTCGTGTGGGTCTCAGCTAGCAACAGCGTAACCTAACGAGACTGCTTGATAACCAGTTCAATCGTTTGCTTTACGTACGCGTACATTACCGGACAAGTGCTGGCTCTGGGGCCTGCCACGTTAAGCACGTTAATGTGGCGATCATGCACAAAGTCGGCTATCAGCATTGCTGCGTGAAGCGGATCGATCAACTCTATATCAATCAGTTTATAAGGCTTTGATTGCTGAATGCAAAAGAGTGCTGTGGCCTCTGTTCCCCCTTGAAGATAAGACGCATAGAAGATGGCAGTACCATCCGCATCTTGTACATTTTTCTTAGTACGTTGGCGGTATCCACCGCCAGTTTCTTCAAGTAAGTAGACGCTACTGATCGGTCCATCTTCGGCCATTCTGCCAACGGGGCAGGTTCCACCAATGGGGAAGTCTAATGTTAATGCAGCGTCTAGTGCCGCCCTATCAGCGCCTGTTTGGCCGCCGCTTATAATTTTAGTCAACATAAAAGTGGCTATATATCTCTGATCGCGTGGCAAACACATCGCCACACGGTATTAGGAAGTAAAAGTGAAAGGGCTAAAACCTACTGACCAAAGCCAATGCTTAAGCGCAGCGCTTGAAGGCCATCGAACTCGACGTTGACGTCGTCAGAAAATACCGGGTGGCCGTAAACCACCATGTCCACTGCTGCCTGCGAGCCACGGTAGCTAACAGTTACGCTGAGGTCTGCAGAGGTGGTAATCGGTGCAAGCAGGCCATACTCAACCTTATCAACGCTCAACGACGATAGGCCGCGGGCATCTAACTGATGCTGCACTTCTTGTTTTACAACGACGCCGTAATAGAAATAGATACCCGCATAGCCAAGAGCCAGCAGTAAGATCAGTGAAAAGAGCTTTCCCATTCGTTTCCCTCGGGGTGATGAAATCCTTGTAGTTGCCGCTTTTAGCAGACAGCCGCGAGCGCTGATAATGCCTGCGGTAGTAAGTAGCCACAAGCATTGAAAAATGAACATTATTTACAAACAAAAGAGAAAAGTTCTAATGGTGAGGTGTCGGTAGTTGGTGAAGAGTAGTTGATGAAGAGCAGGCGCTGCTGGCCTGCTCTCTTAACGTATCGTTCTTTTTACTCTGCCTGTATCAATCTGCTTGTATCAACAGACTTGTGGCTCACTCGCTGTGCGGCATGCCCTGATACTCTCAGCCAACTCTTTGACTAAACCATGCACGCGCTCAACGGCGTCGTCAGGCGTGTTGGCATGCTCAATACAGTCAACCAGCGCGGAGCCGACCACCACTGCATCGCTAAAGCGGCCAATGGTGGCTGCTTGCTCGGCGGTACGAATGCCAAAACCAACGGCAATGGGTAGCTCGGTGTGCTCGCGCAATTGGCCAACTGCGCTTTCCAACCGCGCAGGCGTGGGGGCATTGCCACCGGTAACCCCCGCAACGGAGACGTAATAAATAAATCCAGAGGCGTTACTCAACACTTTGGGCAGCCGTTTAGCATCCGTGGTCGGGGTTGCTAAGCGAATAAAATCAATGCCGTGTTGCGCCGCTGGCTGGCAGAGTTCTTCATCATGCTCGGGGGGTAAATCCACCACAATCAGGCCATCTACCCCTGCACGGGCGGCATCCGCTAGAAAGCGCTCAACGCCATAACAGTAAATCGGATTGTAGTAGCCCATCAACACGATCGGCGTGGTGCTATTTTGTTCGCGGAAACGGCGCACCATGTCTAGCGTCTTGGCTTGCGTTTGGCCGCCTTCAAGTGCACGCAGCGCGGCTTTTTGAATGGCGGGGCCATCGGCCATGGGGTCACTGAACGGCATACCAAGCTCGATGATATCTACCCCGGCTTCTGGCAACCCATGTAGCAAGCGGCGCGAAGTCTCAGCATTTGGGTCACCTGCCGTCAGGTAGCTGACCAACGCTGGGCGATGTTGCTGTTTGAGCGCCGCAAAGCAGTGTTCAAGGCGAGAAGAGTGGTTCATAGCTGGCTCCTTGTGCGCGCTCATAGGTGTTTAACGCCGAATTTGTCGCCCAGGTGATGGGCCACGCTCATCATGTCCTTATCGCCACGACCGCTTAGGTTAATCACCATTAGGTGCTCGCGTGGCAACGTTGGCGCACGCTTGGCGACTTCGGCCAGGGCGTGTGCGGTTTCAAGGGCAGGAATAATGCCTTCTTGGCGGCAGCAGATCTGAAAGGCTTCCAGCGCTTCGTCGTCGGTGGCGGAGACGTACTCTACCCGCCCCTGCTCATGAAGCCATGCGTGCTCTGGGCCAATGCCGGGATAATCCAACCCCGCTGAAATTGAGTGGGCATCAATAATCTGGCCATCTTCATTCTGCAGCAGGTAGGTGCGGTTGCCGTGCAGCACCCCTGGCGTGCCGCCATTCAGGCTGGCTGCATGCAGGCCGCTTTTAACCCCTTTTCCGCCGGCCTCTACGCCAATCATCTTCACATCTGGATCGTTGATGAAGGGATAGAACAGCCCCATGGCGTTAGAACCACCGCCGACACAAGCGACCAGTGAATCCGGCAAGCGGCCCTGCTTTTCAAGCATTTGACTGCGGGTTTCATGACCAATCACCGCTTGGAAGTCGCGCACCATGGCGGGGTACGGGTGCGGCCCAGCCACGGTACCAATAATGTAGAAGGTGTCGTCGACATTGGTTACCCAGTCGCGCAGCGCTTCGTTCATGGCGTCTTTTAGGGTGCCGGTGCCTGATGTGACCGGCACGATTTCTGCCCCCAACAGTTTCATACGAAAAACATTGGGCTGCTGACGTTCGATGTCGGTTGCGCCCATATAGATAACGCAAGGCAAGCCAAAGCGCGCGGCTACCGTGGCGGTGGCCACCCCGTGCATACCAGCGCCGGTTTCGGCAATAATGCGTTTTTTGCCCATCTGCTTGGCTAAGAGCACTTGGCCGATGCAGTTGTTAATCTTATGTGCGCCGGTGTGGTTTAACTCTTCACGCTTAAGGTAAATACTCGCCCCGCCGAAATGCTCGGTCAGACGTTCAGCAAAATAAAGCGGGCTTGGCCGCCCCACATAGTCCCCTTGAAAATAGGCGAGCTGGCGCTGGAACTCGGGGTCTTTTTTCGCGGCGGCGTATTCGTCTTGCAGCTCTAGAATGAGCGGCATGAGTGTTTCAGCGACAAAGCGGCCGCCGAAGCTGCCAAATAGCCCGTTGGCATCGGGCAGATTCACGAATTGGTTCATCACGACCTCTAAGTGCAATATGAGAATTGGTAATGCATCGAAGGTAGCGCAGGCAGGCGGGGATAAAAATCGATAAGATGTCATTAATAGGTGAGTTTTAGTCAACTGTTAAGTCATTTTCAACATTACTGGATACGCCATGCAGAACAGCATGCCGCCGCTTAGCGCCCTGCGCGCTTTTGAAGCCACCGCCCGTTTGGGCAGCGTGACCGCCGCCGCTGATGAGCTAAACGTTACTCATGGCGCGGTTAGTCGCCAGTTAAAAAGCCTGGATGAACATTTTGGTGTGGCGCTCTTTGCTAAAGCTGGCCGCGGGTTGGTACTGACGCATCACGGTGAGCAGTTGCAGAGCGGCGTGGGCGAAGCATTCAGCCGCCTACGTGACAGTTGCGCAGCGCTCAAGCATGAGGTGGAAGAAGCATCCTTTACCCTGGCCTGCCCAGGCAGCCTGTTAGCACGCTGGCTAATACCTCGGCTAGATCGCCTTCACCGTGACCTACCTGAGCTAAAACTACAGGTGGTGGTGAGTGATACTGAGCAACCCGGTAAGCCTACTGATGCCAGCGCTACCTTGGCGTTTACGGAGCCGCCCTGGCCTGCCGATATAGAGGTTATACCACTGATGTCCGAACAGATTTGTGCAGTGGCAAGCCCGGCGCTGGCAGCACACATCGACCCTACTAGACCGGAATCGCTGTTTGCCAACACGCTGTTGGTAACCGCTTCACGGCCCCAGGCGTGGCCGCAGTGGGCCAGTGCTAAAGGGTTGGAGCAAGGTGCATTGAAGGACGCTCTTCAGCAGGGCCAAAGCTTTGCTCATCTTTATTATTTGATTGAAGCAGCCGTGGCCGGTTTGGGGATCGCCATCGCGCCAACACTGTTAGTAGAGGATGAGTTGAGCAGCGGGCGGCTGATTGCCCCATGGGGCAGTATCGAAACGTCCGCGCGGCTCTGCCTGCTGCTACCTAAACACGCCAACCTTCGCCGCAGCGAGCCACTGGCAGAGTGGTTTAAGCAGGCGCTTAAAGGGTGAGACCGGCGCCTTGCTGGGAGGCTGCGCCTCCATTCGCGGGTGCCTCATTTGCTCGTCCCTCACAAGATTCGTTACGCCGCGCTACAGAACCCAAGCCATTGAATTTTAATATGTCGTAGCGCGGCGTAAGCGTCAGCGCACCCGCGGGGGCGGCTACATAAATGCTGTCTGTTGAAAACTATCCCTAGCAATTACTGCGGCATGCCATGCTTTGAGCTGTGGGTACGCTTCCTGCCAGTGCACTTCTGGCAGCCTGAAGGCCAAATAATCTAGCGCTACAGCGATAGCGATTTCCCCAAGAGTCATCGACGGCGTCAGTTGACTTTCGTTTAGCTCGCTGCCGAGTTGCTGAATGATGCGTTGCATCGCCCGTTGGCGTCTGCGCCCAAGCTCACTTTGATCAATCTCAGGGCCATGGTGTTTTCTAGCAATCACCGTAGTGAAAGCGGCGTCCATAAGGTTTTGGCCAAGCCCCGCCAGGTGCATTACATCAGCCAAGCGTGATGGGGGCATCATCGGCACGCTGGGGCTGATGCTATCAAGATAAACAGCGATCAGCATCGATTCGCTCAGCGTTGTACCATCGTTCGTCACTAGCGCAGGAATTCGCCCGGCGGGATTAACGTCCAGCAACGCTTGGTCATCTGCCCAAGGGTCGCACCAGCGCAAGGTAACGTCACCTGCCAGACCTTTTTCCAGCAATATAATCCGCGCGAGGCGCGCATAGGGTGACGTGGCGTTCAGGAAGAGTTGCATTACTGTCTCCGTTTTTGACCTAAAAAAGGAACGTGGCGCTGCTCCACACCACGACTAAGCAGCACCAGTACAAAGCCACCTATCAACACTACACTGCTAATCAAAAATAGCGGCAAGTACGTACCCCACGCCACATATAGCCCAGACATCACGTAACCAGAAAACGCCTGAGCCGCAGCGAAAGCAGCCGTCGCTTGCCCCCAGAGTTTTTTGTGGGCTCCTGGGCCAACTAACTCAGCAAGTCGACCAGACGTTAGCGCCACAATGCCAGGGATCATCGCGCCCACCACGAACGATGAAACTGACTGGCTAAGCAGCGCGAGCGAAAAGACAGGCAGAGATACAGCGGCCGCCTTGGCTAAAAACGCGAGGGTTAAACCACGATGCCAGCCCACTTTTCGCGCTAACGCTCCTACTACCAGTGGCCCGCACACAGCGCCCAAGCCGAAAATCCCCCACTGAAGAGACGCTGCTTGATGCCCTAAGGCATTTTCTCGGGCGAGATAGTCCACCCAAAATACGGTATGGGGAACAAACCCGATGGCGTCCAGGGCATACGCACCGATCACCAATAGCACGGCGACGTTTACCGCTGCATACCCGTTCTGGCTCGCCGCCCCTTCGTTACCTGTCACCGGCGGTAAGGACACCCGAGTAACACCGCGGTCACCTACCAACCCCGCCACGATGCATAGCAGGCCAAGCGCGCCCCAAGTAGCGGTTAGGCTGAACTCCAGCAGCATAGGTACTACCGATGCTGAAAGCAGCGCACCGAGCCCAATGCCAGTGAAAACCAGGGCACCGACACCGGCTCGTCTTTCCGGGGGCGTTGCCGATAGAGCCATCGATGGGCCAACCACCATCAGAATAGCGCCAGCCATACCTGAGACTAATCGCCAAAAGAAGAACCAACTAAAAATGCCAGCCCCCGCACATAGAAAAAAGCTTAGCGCGATCGCCACGAAACATGCTCCCATCACCGCGCGAACAGGAAAGCGTTCACTCAAGGAGTGAGCAATCAATGCACCGATAAAGTAACCAAGAAGATTGGCAGCCCCCAGGTAAGCCCCTTGGCTGGCGGTAAACCACCCCTCTTGAATCAGCGCCGGTAATAGCGGTGTGTAGGCAAAGCGGGCAATGCCGATGCCTGCCAAGGTAGCCATTACGCCGGTCACCAGAGCAGGCAAATCTTTGCTGTTGATCATATCGTGTCCTTACTGAATCGCTGTGTGGAAAGTGTGGCGTCGGGCGTATTTGCTAGTAGCCTACTCACACCAACAATTCTTTAGAAACGATTTATAATGATAATAGCTATCTTATTTAGAGATAGCAGAAGCTTGGGGGAGATGGGAATGCAATTGAAATCGTTGCGGCTGTTTAAGGCGGTGGCAGAGACAGGCAGTTTTATGGCCGCTGCGAAGCAATTACACACGGTGCAATCTAACGTGACCACGCATATCAAAAAGCTGGAGGAAGAGTTAGGCGCGCAGCTGGTTCATCGCGCTGGTGGCGTGCGCCTTACCTCTGCCGGGCGGGCATTACTGGGTTACGCCGAACGGTTGTTAGCGGTACATGACGAAGCGTTAGCGCTATTTCAAAATGCAGAGAACGCTGCTGGCCAGCTGCGCTTAGGATCGATGGAAACTACCATGGCGCTGCGTCTTCCCCCAATACTGGCGGCCTATCATGCCAACTTTCCAGAAGTGGATATAACGCTGGCGACAGGCCCCACCGCCAGCTTGATCGAGAAACTTATGGTCGGTCAGGCGGATGGCATTTTTGTGGCAGGCGCTGTCGACCATCATCGCTACCATTCGCTCAAGGTGTTTAGCGAACAACTTGTACTGGTAAGCTCAACCCCTATGACCAGTGTACCCAGCGCTGAAGAGCTGCTGACAGCTACGTTTTTAGCATTTCGCCAGGGATGTAGCTATCGCCAACGTATTGAATTGCTGCTGGCATCTCAGGGAATTAATGCGGTGCGTGTTTTTGAATTTGGCACGCTAGATGCCATGCTTGGCTGCGTCGCGGCTGGGATGGGTTACACCGTGTTGCCACGTATTACTATTGAAGCCCACCGGCACCGCTTCGGCATTCACACGATGGAACTGCCCTCCGCCATTGCCAATATCGATACCTATTTTGTGACACCAGAACCCGCCTCTTGGTCACCCGCATTAGCGCGCTTTGTTGATACGCTACATCAGGAAGCTGGGCTATAGACTCGCCCTCACTCTTCATCTCATGTCTTTTGAGCAATCAAGTACGCGCCCCGTGCAACCATAGCCAATATCGGCGGGAGTCATCGGGGCCTTTTCAAGACGAGGTTACTGAACGATTTCCTCAATTGAGCGTTTGCCATCCAGCAATGTGTATTCCTGATTAATAATGCTCGCCGTTTGCACCACATGCAGCAGCGCATGCGCGACGTTAGCCCGTGAGATTTGGTTATCGCCCGCTTCATCCACTGAGCTAGCAAACTGGCGGCTGGCTGTTTCGTCGGTCAAGCGTCCTGGTTTAAGGATCACATGAGGGAGATCGCTGTTGCGTAAATGCGCATCGGCAGCGAATTTAGCAGCCATATAAGGACGCAGCTTTTCCGGTGCTTCCAACGGGTTTTCTGCTCTCATGGCACTAACCATAATATAGCGAGAGAGACCTTTTTGACTGGCCACATCCGCAGCGCGAATGGCACCAAAAAGATCAATCATCAACGTTTTATCTGGCCCGGTGTGAGGTCCAGACCCCGCAGTAAAGACAACTTGGTCGCAACCTTCAAAGGCATGTTCAAATTCACCTTCCAAATCGGCGACAACACTGTCAATGCCACGCTCGTTAAACCATGATGCTTGCTCTTCGCTTCGGATCATCGCTTTGACAGGCGTGCCTGCCTGCTGCGCCAGCTCGCAAAACTGTTTACCTATCTGGCCGTTTGCACCAATGACTAGCGTCGTCATGCCTATTTCTCCTTTTGAGTGTCCTCTATCCTTTAGTTGCAGGCATTTTTGTTGAATTCAACCTTTACTAAGGCGTTGTTTGTTGATGTTGCATTGACTTTAGCGCCTACCGATGAGGATAGACGACAAACGCTAGCTTGTTGCCGTCTGGGTCTCGCACGTAAGCTGAATAAAATCCTGCGCCATATTGCGGTCGATAACCAGGTGCACCTTCGTCGCTGCCGCCATTGTGAATGGCTAACTGATAGAGCGTATCGACCTCTTTAGGGTCAGCAAATTGAAACGCTGTCATGCTGCCATTGCCAGCGCTAGCTGGATAACCATTAAAGGGTAAACCCACAAAGAACCTCGGCACATCGACATCATCCGGGTCTCCAAACGACACACAGGCATCGTCTTGCCAGCACACATCTAGCTCCATCGTGCTGAACAACGGCGCATAAAAATGAAGTGCACGCTCGAGGTTATGCGTTCCCACCATTGTGTAAGCAATCATTGTGGCTACCTCTTATCGTCAATCTCCCTGTTTATCTGCTTATTTTATCTACGTCCTTTATTTACTTAAGTCAGATAAGCTCCGATCACGGGGTGACCAGTGAGAAAATAAATAGCCCTCCGGTCCCTACTCTCACATCGCAAAGCCACGCTTCTAGCTCGCCTAGAGTCAGGGCTATTGCCGAGTAGGTGACGAAAGCGTTTATTTAAGAATAGCGGATGTTGCACGGCGATAAGCGTTAAATGACATAGCCACTTATCAAAGCGTGCTGTTTTGTAATAAGGGCTACCCATTTGATATTTGCGTGGCGAGAGCTGTAGGATAATTGAACAATCATTCAATTAAGGAATTTCTATGCAACGTCATCCACTGATTGCTGCCGTGTCATTGGGTCTTTTTGCTGGTGCTGCTGCGTCCACTGCTACCGCAGAGACAACACCGCTAGAGCAACAGCTAAAGGATCTGGAATCGTTTCAGGTGATTGCCCATCGCGGTGCCAGCGGCCATGCGCCGGAAAGCACCATGGCAGCCTATGAGCTAGCCCATGAGTGGGGTGTGGATTACTTAGAGCTGGATGTTCAGCTCACCTCCGATGGCGAGTTAGTGATCTTTCACGATGATGCTATCGATCGCACAAGTGACGGCGAAGGCAAAATTAATGATTACACGCTAGAAGAACTCATGGCACTGGACACCGGTACGTGGTTCAACGAAGCCAATGCTGAAAAAGCTGATGCGGCCTTTGAAGGTGCACAAATACTTACCCTCGAAGCGCTATTTGAGCGCTTTGGTCACGATGCGCGTTACTACATTGAGACTAAATCTCCCCAGTTAAACCCAGGATTAGAAGAAGCCCTGGTTGAGACGCTTGAAAAGCACGAAATGATTGAAAATGGCCGTGTGCTAGTGCAATCGTTTGAACAAGATAGTCTGCTAAAAGTACGTGAGCTAAATAAACGTGTCCCGCTCATTCAGTTAGTGTGGTACTCGCCTAGCGAAGAAGATAATGATCGTTTAGTGGAGTGGACAGGCGTTACCCCAGGGCCAGCAGAGATTACTGATGAAGACTTTCAAGCTATTGCAGAGTACGCGGTGGGTATTGGCACTAACGTGACGTATAACGGCGAAGACGTTATTAATGCGAGCTTTATTCGCCAAGCTCAAGAAAACGGCCTTCCCGTGCACGTTTACACCATCAATGAAACTGATGAGATGAAGCGTTTGCAAGACTGGGGCGTCAACGGTTTGTTTACCGATTACGCTGACCGTCTTCTTGATATTTTATAACCCACGTATGGGCTCATTTACGACGTAGCCGGTTGTCTAAAATCCTGAACTGAAACGCTGGCGAATTTTTCTAAAAAAAACACCAGCGTTTCAGGATGCTGAAAGCGGCGTTCAAATGTCTCTTGACCATTTCTGCCTCGGCGTATCACCTTGGCATGATAGTGATCGCCTATTTTAGTGACATTAACACTATTTTCTTGCTCTCCTTCGCAATGAACAGCAGACAGAGGCGAAGCGCTATCGAGCAAGACTGTAAGCTGCTGCGCTGCATCCGCTTCTTGAGGTGTTGCCCATAGGGGCTGATCACGCTTGCCGTAATGGAATAGCACAATGACCAGCATGACTGAGAAGATACTGCTTGTTAACATCCAGGTTAAAGCGACATTAGACACCGGCATGGTAAAAATTACCAACAGCTGCCCTACGACCATAGCAGCCAGTACTAACGCTAATGGTTGCCACATGCGAGGGTTCATAAACCCACGTTTTAATATGTAACCCCACAGCCCTATTACAGCCAGTGCCCCCACTATAAGGTGGGCTGCAGCAAACGGTGTGCCCCCTCCTGAAAAAATGGCGATTAGCCCGATAAGTGGAAGTAAGCTGTAAAAAGCCGCTAGCAGGTAATAAGCGCGCTGAAGGTTCATCCATAGCTCCTTTTATTGTTATCGGCACTCATCTTGATATCCCACCAGTATAGATGAAGGCTGCAAACGTGCAGCGCAAGAAGGCTTGCCTTTTAAACGCCTTGCAGCAGGAGATGGTAGCCTCCTCGCGCTTGACCCGCTGGTTACTTCATTTCAAAGCCGCGCTTAACTAGAAAATCACGCATGTGGGGGCGCAATTTTGAATCGAAAAGCGGCGTTAGGTTATGTGACCAATCTGACACTTTATTGCCAGTACTGCGTGATTGGTAGTATGCCTTCATGGTGCTGTCAAAAGCGTCGACGTGATCGGTATCTTCACAATAAGTATCTTCTTTGAGGATGGCCTCTACCGGCAAACGCGGTTTGACCTCAGGCTCATGGGCTGGATAGCCAAGGCACATACCAAACACCGGATAGACATGGTCAGGCAGCTGCAATAGCTCACTAATCGCTTGAGGGTTGTTGCGGATACCACCGATATAACAAATACCCAGCCCTTCTGATTCCGCCGCTATCGCCACGTTTTGAGCCATCAAAGCCGTATCAACGGTGGCGACCAACAGCTGTTCGGTCATGCCTCGTTCTACGTTGGCGCCGGTACGTTTAGAGGCCTCTGTTGGGCGCTTCATATCAGCACAGAACACTAAAAACACCGCACTCCTTGCCACGTAACCTTGCCCACCAGCAAGCTCAGCAATTTTTTCACGATTAGCCGCATTCTTTACGTTAATCACTGTGTAGGCCTGTACATGACTCGATGTCGCCGCAGCCTGACCTGCCTTAATGAGTTCTAACAATAATCCGTGGGGTACTTCCTGATCAGTAAACTTGCGTATCGAACGGTGAGATTGAAGCAGTTTAATAACATCGTTCATTTCGTCTCGCCTCTTTATGCTTGATATAATGAATGTAAGTGCTAAAAATGCCCTCGCCTATTTCATTAGCGATGCACGTTAGCGGTTCGCTGCTTGTGCTCTTGAAATGCTTGTGCTGCTAAATTCAGGTTTAGCGCATGCTATTGATAGCAAGCTATACTAAATCAAGTCATTGGGTCACCCCCAACAAATACCGACGCTAGGAAGCCGATATGTCTAATGCCCCTCACATGCCGTCAGGGCAGGAATGGAATGCCAGCCACTATGCGCAACATGCGGGTTTTGTCCCAACGTTAGGTGACGATGTCATGAAGCTGCTAGCACCCCAGCCTGGACAGCGCATATTGGACCTTGGCTGTGGGGATGGCGCGCTCACCGAACGCATTATGCAAACAGGTGCTGATGTGCTCGGCGTCGATGCCTCAGAAAACATGGTGGCCGCTGCCCAGCAGCGCGGCGTCAACGCTCGGGTTGTCGATGGGCATCAGCTGCCTTTTGACCATGAGTTCGATGCAGTATTTAGCAATGCGGCGCTGCATTGGATGCTAGATCCTCAGACGGTGTTAGCAGGCATCAAGCGCGCGCTAAAGCCTGGCGGACGTTTTGTGGCAGAGTTTGGCGGGCACGGAAATGTTGCAGCTATTTGCACAGCGCTGATTGCCTCGCTTCAATTTCGCGGCATTAGCTCGCATGGACGCCACCCGTGGTATTTTCCAACCACTGAAGAGTATGCACACCTGCTTCAAACTGTTGGTTTTCAAGTTGATACAATCGAGCTGATACCCCGCCCTACCCCGCTACCTACCGGCGTAGCGGGCTGGCTCGAAACCTTTGCAAGCCCCTTTTTGCACGGGCTAGATGAAGATCTGCGCAACGCCATTATCGATAACACGATACAGCTGCTCGCTCACAGCTTAAGCGATGGTCAAGGTAACTGGACCGCTGACTATGTCAGGCTGCGTGTCTCGGCCCACGTGTAGTAGAACCTTCATCCGCCCTAAACAGGAAAAACCCACTGTTACGAACGGTGGGTTTTTCGTTATTAGAGCATTAATGTCGGTGCAAGCTGCTAGGCGGTATAGATATTAATACGAGTGTTGATATGGATGTTGATAACCACACTACGCCGTGGTGTTTTTCAACGTCGCCATATCAATAACAAAACGATAGCGCACGTCGCCTTTCTCCATACGCTCAAAGCCTTCATTGATATTATTGATATCCAACATCTCGATATCGCAGGTGATATTGTGCTCAGCACATAGCGCGAGCAGCTCTTCAGTCTCAGCGATACCACCAATCAGCGAACCGGCAACGACCCGGCGCTTGAACACTAAGTTAAACGCTTCGATAGCAGGCTCAATTGGCTCCAGCAGGCCAACAATAATATGTGTACCGTTGTACTTCAGCGATGCTAAGTAAGGGTTAAGATCATGCTGAACCGGAACGGTATCCAACATGAAGTCGAATGTTTCAGCGACGGCGTCCATCTGCGCTTGATCACTCGATACCACAACATGATCGGCTCCGTTACGCTTGGCTTCTTCCACTTTAGCGTCAGAACGAGTAAACACGGTCACTTCCGCACCCAGCGCTTTAGCTAGCTTAACGCCCATATGACCCAGGCCACCCATACCAATTACACCGATTTTGTGCCCCTTGCCAACGCCAAAGTGTTTAAGCGGCGAATAGGTGGTAATACCGGCACAAAGAATGGGCGCAGCGGATGCTAGGTCAATGCCATCGGGCATTTGCAACACAAAGTGCTCACTCACCACGATAGAGTCGGAGTAGCCGCCCTGGGTTAACGTACCGTCTTGGCGGTCTGGGCTACCGTAGGTCATGGTGAAGCCTTCTAGGCAGTACTGCTCCACGCCGTCTTTACAGGCAGAGCAAGTGCGGCACGAGTCTACCATGCAACCAACGCCCACTAAGTCGCCCGTTTTAAAGCGTGTCACATCCTCCCCTACGGCGGTCACACGGCCAACAATCTCATGCCCTGGCACCACAGGGTATTGGCTCATGCCCCAATCATTGCGTGCAAAGTGCAAATCACTATGGCAAACGCCACAGTAAAGAATATCGATGGCAACATCGTCTGAACGTGGTTCACGACGATCAAAGGCATACGGTGCGAGTGGTTTATCAGCGGAGAAGGCAGCGTAAGATTTTGCTTGGCTCATGGAGACTCCTTAATAGGTTTTCCGCGTAAGTGGGAAAGTGCCTTTATTATTCGCTGCTAAACGTTAGATAGCGATGAGCGAAGCTATGTTTTTTTTGCTTATTTCTCTATTTAACTGCAATAAAATAACAAAAAATCCCAAAAAAATATCATAATCGTCGTGTAATCCTGATTTCCAACCCAGTTAGGAGGCTTCATAGTGGCCAGTACTGCTCTCGCAGGCAATGCGCTCGCTGACTTGATCGCACCGCTAGTAAAACGTGATGGAATAAGCGTTTCTCGATTGTCCAGAGTGGGGGTGCTTTGCTTGGCACGACGTCAGGAACGTACTCCTTTGATGTACGAACCTAGCCTAATCATCATCGCCCAAGGCCGAAAAGTCGGCTACTTAGGTGATCGAGAGATTCACTACAACCCTGGCCACTATCTTGTGCAAACCCTGCCACTACCCTTTGAGTGTGAAACTCACGGCTCACCAGAAGCCCCCCTGCTAGGTATATCAGTGACATTGGACCCAGCATTACTGAGCGAAATGGTTACCGCCATGGGCAACATGAGCCTACCGTTCACTTCACCTAAACCGATGGCATCAGTTGCTATGAATGAGGGCATGCAGGCCGCTATGCTACGGCTAGCAAGCACGCTACATGATGATATTGAGTGTTCAACGATGGGGGAAGCGCGTATTCGAGATGTGGTGTTTGAGGCACTAAAAGGGGAACAAGGCCCAGCACTGCGGGCATTGGTTAAAGGGCACGGGCACTATTCGCGCATTGTTCAGGTGCTATCGCAGCTGCACAGACACTTTGCCGAGGACTTTACCGTTGATCAGTTAGCCCAGCAGGCCAATATGAGCATATCGACGTTTCATCAGCACTTTAAGCAAATTACGCGCTCGTCTCCCGCGCAGTACTTAAAGCGACTGCGCCTACTTAAAGCGCAGCAGCTTTTATTGCAAGATAGCCACAATGTGAACCAAGCTGCGCAGGCAGTCGGTTATCGCAGCGTTCCCCAATTCAGCAGGGATTATAAGCGCTACTTTGGCGCATCGCCGCTACAGCATAAACGCCAGGAGCAGGCGTTACGCGCCTAGACGCCCAACATATTGGAAAACACTTGTTGATCGTGTTTATTTAGCAAAAATCTGGCTCTGATCTTTAAACGCTTTGAATTCCAAGGCATTACCGCAGGGGTCGAGTAAGAACATAGTCGCCTGTTCACCGACTTCGCCTTTAAAACGTATGTAAGGCTCAATTACGAAATCTGTCTTCCGCGCTTTTAAGCGCTCGGCTAAAGCTTCCCATTCACCCCACTCTAAAATGACACCAAAGTGCGGCACTGGCACATTATGGCCATCGACAGGGTTAGTGTGGGCGCTCTCTTGGCCTGGGGTTTTAGGATGTTCATGAATAACTAACTGGTGGCCAAAGAAGTTAAAATCGACCCAGTGATCGCTAGAGCGCCCCTCCTCTAGACCAAACACATCGTTATAAAACACTCGCGCCAAAGCGACATCGTAAACAGGAATGGCTAAGTGGAAAGGGGAAAGGCTCATGAATGTCTCCCATTGATTTGCAGTGGTTGGTTAATAGCAGGGGAATGGCGTTACTTTCGATGACTAGCGCGTTGCGCTGTCACTGTGCAAACATCCTAAAACGCGCCGTAAAAAAATAAAATCAATCATTAACTGAACTCAACTGAAAAACGCCTTAATACACTAAATTGAACAGAGCTGACCCTATGAACCCTGAAGATCTCGAGAAGCTAGTAACGCGCACCATGCCATTTGGTAAATACGAAGGCTGGTTGATTGCCGACTTGCCTGGTCCTTATTTGAACTGGTTCGCACGAGAAGGGTTTCCAAACGGAGAAATTGGCCAACTTCTACACTTGATGCATGAAATTGACCACAATGGTTTGAGTGATTTACTGAGTCCCCTACGTAAAGAAACGCCCAAAGAAGCGGGTAATCAACATTCAAACTAACGTATAGGCTGCCATTATTAACTGCGTCATTATCAGGAGGCCGACATGGCAAAAGGCGCGAACCACCAACAACGAAGAGCCAGCAAAGCCACCGTGCTACTTGCCTGGCTGAGCATGTTAGCGCTGATCGTCGCAGCTTCCTTATTAGCAGGCGCAGGGCCAGCCTATCGCTGGGAGTTGATTGGCCTGGGCAACGCCTTTAATTTTATGCGCAATGGTGTCTATGCCGCCACCGCCGCTGTAGGGTTAAGCGTTCTGCTACTCCTGATAAGCATCTTTACTCGCCGTATTGGCGCCAGCGTCGTGGCTATCTTCGTTATTGTTGCAACCGCTGCCCTGTTGTATATGCCGTGGCAGCAGTGGCAGCGTGCACAGCAGGCACCCGTCATTCATGACATTACCACCGACACCCAAAACCCACCCGCCTTTGTCGCATTAAGAGCTGCTCGTGAGGCGGCGCCCAATGCGGTTGATTACCCTGGGGAAGCCACCGCACACCAACAGCAAAATGCTTATCCTAATGTGCAGCCTATAAACGTAACGGCACCTAAAGCGACTGTGCTTGCGGCCGCTCAGGCAGAAGTAGAAGCGTCTGGCTGGCAGATTGCTGCGATAACAGAGAGTACTATTGAGGCGACTGCGACAACCCATTGGTTTGGCTTTGAGGATGACGTCATTATTCGCCTGACCGAACAACAAAATGGCGTGCAGGTAGACATGCGCTCCGCGTCCCGACTGGGGGCCAGCGATGTCGGCACCAACGCACTACGTATAGAGACCTTCCTGGATAATCTGGGCAAGCGGTTAGAATAACGGTCCTATCTGATGCGGCTTTCACCTGTGGACTGAGTTAACGATAGCAAACCAATTTCAGTGCATTTCTTTCAGTGCATTTGGTTAGTACGCGTGGCGGCTTCTCTGCTCAGAATTTGCTGCGCGTCTAACGAGCCAATGGCTACCTCTACGTTTCTTGGAATATCACCGCTTAATTGAAGCGCTTGGTAACGCAGCGCACAAACCCTCAAGAACGAGGTAAAGTTGCCAAGATCATGCCCTGCATCTATCGACTCGTGATAAAGCCGTGTGATGAGTTGGGCGGTATTCATTCCATCCCGTTGCGCCATCTCTTCCAGAAGGTGCCAGAAGTAGTTCTCCATGCGGACGCTAGTTACCATGCCATCAATACGCAGCGAGTGTGTGGCGCTTCGCCATAGCTCAGGGTCTGCATCAATAAACAGTTTGCACATCGCTAGCCTCTTCTCTTTTTACCGGTCTCTTTTCTATCGGGCTCACTATAAAGCTGTGCTATCGAGCAAATCGCTTGCTTTTCAGCATAGCGGCTGACAAAAAATACGCCCAGCCGTATGACGCGATATAACTGGGCGCAGATGGGTAGCCTGCTACTACTTATCTAATAACGCCATAAACTGGGCAAGCCATGCGGGATGTGCGGGCCAAGCAGGTGCGGTTACCAAGTTGCCATCTGTCACTGCATCGGTGACCTCCAAGTTAGCGAAGTGTCCGCCAGCGAGCTCCACTTCTGGTTGGCAAGCCGGATAAGCCGAACACTGCTTGCCTTCTAGCACCTTCGCCGCGGCCAACAACTGCGCGCCATGACAGATTGCTGCGACCGGTTTCTGGGTTTCAAAGAAGTGTCTCACCATCGCCAGTACTTCTTGGTTTAAACGCAAATACTCCGGCGCACGGCCGCCAGGAACTACCAAAGCATCGTAGTCAGCGGGATTAACCTTGGCAAAATCGGCGTTCAGAGCGAAACGGTGACCAGGCTTTTCAGTGTAGGTTTGGTCACCTTCAAAATCATGAATTGCCGTTGCCACGGTATCACCGGCTACTTTGTCGGGACACACCGCGTCGACGTGATGTCCAACCGCCATCAGCGCCTGGAAAGGCACCATCGTTTCGTAATCTTCAGTGAAATCTCCGGTAATCATTAAAATTCGCTTGTTGCTCATCTCACTTCTCCTTGTCGTTATTGGTCGAGGCCCAGAGCACACGCGTGGCGTGTTAGATGAGAGTAGCAAGCGCTTTTACTCAGTGGGTAGTAAACCGCTACTACATCTAACATTGGTAACCATGGCGCTCCGCTAGTGCTTGCAGCAGGCCAGCGCTCGGCTATTCCTGACACACGCCATGACTGATGGGCCATCCACCTCTGATCGGCTCCTTGGTGCTAAGTGTGCTAGCCTTATGAGCCATATTCGACATAAAGGAACTGAATGCTCACTATTTCTAATAGCGTGACGATAGCGGATTGGGAGATTGATATCAGCCAGATCAGAGCTCAAGGCTCGGGAGGCCAAAACGTCAATAAAGTCGCTTCTGCGGTGCATTTACGTTTCGATATTCAAAGCTCTACACTACCGCCGATCTATAAAGAGCGTTTAATGGCGCTGTCTGATCAGCGCATTAGTAAAGAGGGTGTAGTGATTATTAAAGCCCAGAGCTATCGCACCCTGGAGTTGAACAAAGAGGATGCTCTTGCTCGCTTAAAAGTATTGATTCAAAGCGCAGGAAAGCAACAGAAAATGCGTCGGCCAACGAAGCCCACCAAAGGTTCGCAGCGCCGCCGTGTGGATCACAAAACTCGTAAAGGCAAAACAAAGTTACTGCGTGGTAAAGTATCGATCTCGTAAAATACGCACTGACTATAAGCTATAAGCGGTTCAAACTGGTTATAAAATATTCACCGATCATAAACTGTGAGCTGAGTATGTAATGCTCGCTTAGTCGTTTTTTCATCACTCATTGAGTCTTTTCATCATGTCCAACGCCTCATCACACTCTACCCTTCGCGTTGCCCGCCCACTGTCGCCCTGCATTCAGGTATGTACCATTGAGCCCTCCTCTTCGCTATGCAAAGGCTGTGGTCGGACGCTAGATGAGATTGCCTGTTGGGGCAGTATGACCGAGGCCGAGAAGACCCCGGTGTGGGATCGGCTTATACAAGAAGGCTATATCGACGCACAGTACGCCAAGTAAACAGTACGCCAAGTAAGCTAGATCTCGTCTGTATGCCGGTCGCTTAAGATATGGTGCAGTTCGCCACATGACACCATCGGATCATCGCAGTTAATCACGATTTTTGACTCTGCCAGTACATAACTACGGCCTGTTGTGGTGTTTTCCACCACTTGGTAATCACCTTCTTGATGGGTGCCAGTGAAGGTGCCAATAAATCCGGTTTCACGCAGTGACACGGTCTCTAACTTATCGCCAACCGTCAGCCGACCTTCATAATTCATCAGTGCTAAGCGCGCTGAAGTACCGGTGCCGGTAGTGCTACGGCAAATAACACCGGGATGCACATAGGTGGTTGAACGCGTGCGAATATAGCCTTCTGCTATTTTCTCTTCTGGCCCCATAAAGTGTAAAAACGGCAATGGCCCGACGTCACCTAAGGTGTAATGCGAAAAACCGCGCTGCGCCTGGATCGCCTCAACTATTTTATAAGCGCAAGCGGCAAGTGCCTGCTCCTCATTGCGCACTAATTTAAAGCCCAGCTCTTCGGCATCGACCAACGCATAAAACCCACCGCTGTATGCGACCGAGTAAGTAACAGTGCCTATTTCGGGTACTTGAATGGTGTCGCGATAGGTATCGATATAGCTTGGCAGACCTTCACAGGTAACTGATTCCACGACCCCATTACGCACCTTTGCTTCAATTTGCACCAAGCCTGCGGGTGCTTCTAGTTTAAAGCGTTGAATCCCTTCCTGCTTAGGAACAAGGCCGCTCTCCAAGACCGCCGTGGCAGTGCACAGTGTGTTAGAGCCAGAATAAATCGGATACCCCATCACTTCCATAATAATGTAGCCCGCCACTGCCTCTGGATGCGAGGCTGGAACAAGCAAGTCCACCGACATTTCTGGAATGCCGTACGGCTCTTCCAGTAGCAGTCGCCTTAAACCATCAGCGTCATCACGCAGGAACTCCATTTGTTGGCGTACCGTGGCACCCGGAAGTAGATCAATGCCCCCTGTCACAATGCGGCTAACATCGCCACCAGCATGGGTATCCATCAATTGAATCGTATGCAGCTTCTTCATAAACCTTGCTCCTCAGCAGTAGCGAGGGCAAACGGTGCGCCGTGGGTTTCCCACTGTGCATCAGGAACAATCACAATCTTGCCCAAATAGTTACTATCACGGTTCACAAAGTAGCGCTCAGCGTTATGCAGGTCTGAGAGTTTAAAGGCGCCGTGCAGCACGGGTTTTAGTGCTCCGCTACGAATCCATTCAATCAGTTGCTCGGCCTCTTCCCGGGTGCCATGAGAAACACCAAAAATTTGCACCTGATACAGATAGATCCGAGTCCACATCATCTCGCTAATATTGCCGCCACTCGCGCCAGCAATGGATAACCGCGGATAGCGGCTACGCCCCTGCATGTCGACAATCATGGTGTCGATAAACAGATCGGTCATTTGCCCCCCGACCAAGTCCATCACTGCATCAATCGGCTTGCCACTGGTTTCGGCCAACACACGCTCAACAAAAGTGGCTAAATCACCACGGTCGATCACTGCCTCAGCACCCAGTGCCAAAAGTGCATCGGCCTTATCCAACTGGCTGACCGCGTAAGGAATAGCCCCCACGATTCTGCACAGCTGAATTAATGCCGTTCCAACCCCACCACTGGCACCTGTCACTAACACGCGTTCGCCTGCACTTATGTTGGCAGAGGTCATCATGTGATAGGCCGTCTGATATGAACACATACCCATTGAGGCAAGCTCTGCATCTTGCAATTCGGGGTTAGGCACATGGTGGAACTGATCAGCGGGTACTACGACATACTCGGCGTATCCGCCATCTGCGCCATGCCCGTAATAATCAGGCGTCAGGTTAATATCGCGGCGTTCATCAGCGTAAATATTAAAGTCGAGCAGGCCTCGCTCTCCAATACGGGAAACGTCTACACCCTCGCCTACTGCCACCACACGGCCGGCAATATCGGCGCCTTGAATACGAGGAAAGGTCAGCGTGGGTGAGCCTCCCATCGCAAACGATGTGACTTCCTCTTTGCCCTTCGTTGGGTAAAGTCCTTCACGCGCTTTTCGGTCGGTATTATTTTTAGCCGTTGCCGTTACTTGAACCAGTACTTGCCCCGGCCCAGGTCGGGGGGTAACGACATCCTGCCGATACTGCAGCTTATCTACATCACCGTGGCCAGTTAATAGCATGGCAGACATCGTCTTGGGGAGTTGAGGTGCAGCTTCGGCCATAAATTTGCTCCTGTTTAAAAGCGTGGACGAACCGAACTGACAATAGCAAATGTTGCCAGTAACAAACGACGACAATAACAAACTTTGATAATTACTAAAGAGATAAAAACAAAACGGCGTCAACGGAGTGCCACCGTTGACGCCGCTAATATTTATTAATAATTTCAGCTAAATACAGGCACACCGATAAGCAGCATGTGTAGATAAAGTGCAAAAACAATATACGCAACCAGCCCCACAACCACAGTGGCTATTGTTGCCGGGATAGAGATAACGGTCGCTGGTGGCGAGGCGGCACGATCACGTTTTTTGGCTGCTTTAAACGCCAGGATAGCCCACACCAAAAACGCTGCAAAAAAGATAATATCGCCAAGCCTGCCATTGGCCAACAGATGAGAAAATGCCCAAATTTTAACGGCCAACATCATTGGGTGGCCAAGCTTCGCTTTAATCGCATTGCGCGGCACATAGGCTGCCACCAGCATAATAAAGGCGGGAATCATCAGCAGCGCTACCGCATGGCGTAAGCCCATAGGTGGGAACCAAACGTAAATAGGGTCTAAGCGCATTTGGCCAAATCCGTAGATAGCGATTGCCAGTCCAATCACTGATACTACGGAATACGCTAGCTTCCAGGAGGTTTCGCCATGTTTAGTAATCTGCTGCTGACGCCAGTCTTCAGCAAAGATACGCACGGAGTGGCTGCCAAGAAATATCAGCAGGCCAATAATCATGATGGTCATAAAGGTGGCTCTCAGGTTGTTTGCAGGTCGTTGGTCGACTGCGAGCATGCCACACTCACGCCCAAACCACATGGCGAACTATCAACTTTTCGCTAACAGCGAAACTATCTCGATTTAAAACCAGCTTTTGCGTTTAAATAGCCAAATCAAGCTACCACCGATACCCAGCATAGCCCCCCAAACAAAAAAATAACCATATTGATAGCGCAGCTCTGGCATGTATTCAAAGTTCATACCGTAAATACCAGCAATGAACGTTAATGGTACAAAGATCGCCGTAATCACCGTTAATACACGCATGGTGATATTTAGCTGATGAGAAGAGATCGAAATATAGCCATCGATAAGGTCACCGCAAATGTCATAATACATTTGCGTCAAAGTATAAAGACGTTCAAAGCGCTCCTCTACATCCGTAATGGCATGCATCGTTTCACTTTCACCACGAGGCAGATGAGCGTAATCGTAGGCCGTAAGCTCTTGGGTAATGCCCTTATGATAGCTAAAAATACGGCGCATCTTCACCAAACGTGAACGGTAGGTGGTGATTTTTCGCATCAGCACATCGTTACCATTCTCTAACAGCTCGTCCTCTATGTCGCTTAGCTCGGTTTCGAATTCCAATAAGCTATCAATATAGAAACCTGCTGAGGTATACATGATTTTCAGCGCGACACGCTCGGGAGATAATGCCAGCAGCGTTTTGCCATGCTCATTAAAAAGCCGTTCAATGCTGAGCGCTTCACCGGCATGCAAGGTGATCAGAAAGTGCTCACCAATGAAAAAACACACCTGTTGAGGCACGAACTTGAGCTGGGCATCAAACGAAGAAATACCTCGGTAGATAATCAATGTATGATGCTCAAACTCTTCAATTTTAGGCGGATGACGCTCCTTGTGGGCATCCTGGATGGCCATTGGATGACAATTAAAACGTTCCAGTAGCTGGCGCTCACGCGTTTCTGGCTCGCCTTTCATATCTATCCATAAGTGGCTGCCAGGCGTTGCCTGCCAAACATCAATAAGGCATTCATCACCTTCATGCACATCGCCATCCGGCATCGTTAGTAGGCTGCGAATCATCATCGTCCCTGTTAATTTGGTTCACGGCTTAACGTTACTGCCTAACGCTTTGACGACGATTAGGCAGATAGGCCAGCGTCACACTGACAACAATAGACGCCAGAAGCGCCCCTAAAAATGGCCCAAGCGTGGGAATACTGCCGGGGAACGTTGCTGCCATAATACCCGCGCTGACACTTCCCTGACTTATCCAGCCTGGCAGTATTGCTCCTACCAACCCTGCCATACCACCCCCTATCGCCGCCAGAGGCGTCATACGTTGCCACAGGCCAAGCAGCACCGGTACCACGATGGCAGCGCACAGTAAGTCAGCGATTAAGAATAGTCGCAGTACCGATAACCCCTGCAACGCAATCAGCACTACTGGCACCATCATGGCGACCGTTATCCAACGAGCAGTCGTTAAAGAGGCTGTATGCCGTTCACCGCCACGTCCAACAATCAGCGACGCGATGCCATTTTGAAGCGTATCGACACTTGAGGTTACCAACGTGACAGCCAGCACTAAGGCGGGCAGTGCTACCCACACCGGCGCATCGGTTAACAGTGCAAAGAAGGGAATAGGCGGCTCTCCAAGTGGCACTCCACTCATCGCGGCCATCATGCCGACACCGCCAATGACCATCACCACCAACACAGTCATACCGCCGCCTAGCCAAGCACCTCGGCCTAAGCTCTGGTCATCCTGGGCAGCCCATACACGCTGCCAATAGCCTTGATGGAAAAGATTGGCGGCGGTCACCGCAATGACAAGTGTAAGAGCAACGCTGAGCGCACTTGTGATAGGAATAGAAGGCATCACTGCGTCATTCGGCATGGTTGGCAGCCGCCATATGGCAACGCTGCCAACAGCTGCTAACAGGGCCAACAAAAGCCACGCTTGCCAGCGATCCGTGGCGAGGCTTGCCCGTAGCCCACCAACCACCGTGTACACCAAGGTTGTGAGCGCAACACCAATAATCACCAGCGCCGGAGGTACCTCTGACAGCAGCGCGGTAATCGCGCCGATGGCCGTTAGTTCCGCCGCTAAAAAACAGCCCATATAAGCAACAGAGGCCAGCGATACCCAGCGACGCACGCCTTTGCCATAACAGGCATCAGCAAATTCAGCAATGCTTCTGCCCTCTGGCAAAGCACGGCGAATTTTTGGCCCGTAAAGACCTAAGACAATAAACGGCAGCGCAGAGCCTATTGCATAGCCTGCGAGCGCTAATGGCCCAACAAACGCACCTATTTCAGGCGGTGCAAACAAAATCCAAGCGCCCATTCCCGAGGCTAAAAATGAGAACCCCAGCGTGGACGCCGTTTGCGAATTGCGTGCTGTCACGTAGTCATCGAGCGACCCCTGCACATGGCGTGCCCGAAGGCCCAAAAAGGCAAAGCAAAGTAGTGCCGCACCCAGTACGGCTGATGTTAGGTAAGGCATGTCGCACTTCCTCCGCCGGTATTAACCGGATCAGGTTCCAGGGTCTGCGCAGTGCGCATTCTCAGCCCATCAGTGTGGAGCTCCCCTGGCGACAGTGAATGGAGACGCTATCCTCGGTGAAAGTGGTTCGTTAGTAAAGGTTGGGCGTTAGTAAAATCTGTCAGTGAGTAACGCCTAGGTGGGTAACTTTTTTCCTACTATTTTCCCTTTATGATCGCGGTAGGCGTCCCATTAAGTAGAACTCTTCATTAGGTGGGGTGCCTGCCATGGTAACCAATCGGTTCGACATTCCAAAAAAAGCGACAATGGCACCAATGTCCCAACAATCTTCCAGCGTGAAACCCACTTGCTCTAATCTGGCCTGCCATTCGGAAGAGAACTCACCCACTTCAATACCGCAATGCATTGCAAAATCCAACATCATGCGATGACGTTCGCTCAGTCCTGCGGTCAGGTGGTTAATTGCAACGTTGTCTGCTACTAACGGGTCCTTGCTATAAATTCTCAATAAGGCCCCATGCGCAACGACACAATAAAGACAACGATTGCGTGCACTTGTGGCTACCACAATCATCTCTTTTTCAGCCTTGGTGAGCGTGTCGGACTCACGCTCCATTAGCGCATCGTGGTACGCAAAAAACGCGCGAAACTCATCGGGGCGGTGGGCCAACATTAAAAATACGTTGGGTACAAAGCCCGCCTTGCTTTGAACATTTACTATTGCTTCACGAATATCATCAGGCAGTTCGTCAAGGGTTTCTGGCACATGGAAACGGCTAAGTGGGTTTATCATCGCGGTTCCTCTTTTCCTAAAAGCAGGTTTTAAATTTTTGTTTTGGTTAAACATTTATACTGCTGACTGAACGCTATTCAGTAACAAAATACTAAACAAAGTGACTTTCAATCGCGGCTCACGCTGTCCATACTCTTAACAACTCAATAACCTATAAGCCGCGCAATGAACGCGTAAAATGGCACCTTACAGGGACACTCACATGCAGCATTTCGAAGCGAAAGAGCATACGCCAGGGCGCTTACACACACTTTTTGCTGACCCTTACCGCGCGTTCGACAACGATACCGATGAGCGGCAGCTACACATTCGAGTCATGCTGCACATCCTCTTTGCACAGCCCCTGCAACAGTCGCCGATGACCCTTCGGGTCATTCATGGTTGGGAAAACGGCAGTTTCGAGCCAAGCGAATTGAAGCACATTGATTATCCGCTTACTTCGCTAGAAGACTTACACCGAGTGACAAACGAATTTTCCCAGGCCTCTCAGCAGCGTCAACCACTACCAGCCGAAGATACCTCGCTTCTTACTGCGCCATTAGCCAAACTCTTTGCCCAGGCAGAAGGACGTATCATTACGGAAGCGACGCGCAATATACCCGCACGCTGGCCTGCCTTACCGGGTGGTTTAGCAATTTACACGCTATTCAAAATGTATCATCGCCTTGTATATGGTGAAGACGACAATTACCGCTGTTCTCAATGCGAAACGCCTGAGGGTCTCCAAGAACTCCATGAATTTCATATTGAAGAAGGCGAGTTCGCGCTGTTAACGCCCCCAGCCCACTACAAAAAAATAGTGCCCACCATGCTGATACTGCATGCTGGCCAGCTTGGCCCTATTGAGCAACTTATCCGCGAAAGTCTGCCTTTGTTTCCAGATAGATAACCCGTTATTTATCAAGCTAAAGTTATTTACTCTGAAGCCATGCCATCCGAGGCCGTACACCAAGAAGCCCCGTTTTCACGGGGCTTTATTGATCACGGTTAGCTTAAGGAAATAGTACTGTTGATGCCGCTAGAGACATTTTCTGGCTCAAACCAACGGGCGGTAACCGTTTTGGTTTGCGTCCAGAACGTAATTGCCTGTTTGCCGTTTGGCCCCAGATCACCAAGCTTGGAAGCACGCGACCCAGTAAAGCTAAAGTAAGCCACAGGGACAGGAATCGGCACATTGATACCTATTTGGCCAACGTCAATGTCTGTTTCAAAACGTCGTGCCACCCAACCTGAATTGGTAAATATCGACGTACCATTTCCATTCGGGTTCGCGTTGATAAACTCGATCGCGTCATCCAGTGTTTCTACATTGACCACACACAGTACGGGGCCGAAAATTTCTTCTCGGTACACCGTCATATCAGCGGTCACATCGGCAAACAGGGTTGGGCCAACAAAATTACCGTTTGGATAGCCATCTACCGTGCAACCACGGCCATCCACCAGAAGTTTAGCGCCCTCTTTTTCACCCGCCGAAATCAAGCGCTCAACGCGATCCTTCGCTTGGGGAGAAACAAGCGGGCCTAGGTCTGCATCGCGCTGAGTGCCCGGCCCTACTTTCATACGGCGCGCGCCTTCCTCAATATCGTTCAGCCACTCACGGGCTTCACCCACTAGCACGACAACCGAGTTAGCCATGCAGCGCTGGCCAGCGGCGCCAAATGCCGAACCCAGCAGGCTATCAATAGCTTGGCTGCGGTTAGCATCCGGCATCACCACACAGTGGTTTTTAGCCCCCATCATCGACTGCATACGCTTGCCTGCAGCTGCAGCACGGTTGTAAAGCAGCGAGCCGACATGGGTCGAACCAATAAACGAGAGTGCTTTAATATCCTGGTGGTCGGCGATCTGATTGGCGACATCCGGACCACCATGCACCACGTTCAAAACACCGGCGGGTATGCCAGCTTCATGGGCAAGCTCCACGAGACGCATTGTGGAGCTAGGATCTTGCTCCGAAGGCTTCAGTACAAAGGTGTTGCCCGTAGCAATGGCCATCGGGAACATAAAACAGGGCAGCATAATCGGAAAGTTAAAAGCGGTAATGCCCGCGCCAACGCCCAGTGGCTGGTGCATGGTGTAAACATCGACTTCATTAGCGGCGTTTTCCGCCAGCTCACCCAGCTGCAGCGAGGTAATCGAACAAGCGTGTTCAACTACCTCTAAACCGCGCCCTACCTCGCCTTCGGCATCTGGTAAGGTTTTACCATGCTCTTGCGTAATCAATGCGGCTAACTCAGCGGTATTTTCCCGTATCAGAGCCTGAAGCTTGAGCATAATGCGCATGCGCTTGCCAAGCGGCACTTTACGCCACTCTTTGAATGCTGTTTTAGCACTCGCAACCGCACGCTCCACTTCTTCGGCGGTACAAAAGGGCACACGGGCAACAACTTCTTGGGTCGCTGGGTTCACCACATCACGCCAATCCTGGCTTTGTGACATGACTGGCTGACCATCGATATACATAGGGATTTCACGAACAGACATGACTACCTTCCTCATCGTTATGTTTATTATCAGACGTAAATATGAATCCTAGGGTATAGCAGCAAGTTGACGTAAACGTCAATTAGCCACTTGATAAAGATAAAACTCACCTAGCACTACTATTTACGCTTTCCCTCCTAGCACTGCCCTCGCTATGCTGGCTAACAGCAGGCCAATGACGTGAGCCCAGCTGTTTAGACGCGTACGTGTTCACCACCCCAGGAGGCATCCATGCAGACCTTTAGCTGTCGCTGTGGCAACCCGCTTTTTTTTGAAAACACGTATTGCTTGGCCTGCGAATCCGAGGTGGGCTGGTGCCCAACCTGCTCAGCTATTGTAGCTCTTGAACCGCTACCAAATGGAGGATACCGCTGCACTCACCCAGACTGTGGATCCACCTTAATGAAGTGCCATAACTATGCGGTTGAGAATGTATGCAACCGGATGGTAGTGATGGTCGAGGGGCATGCCGATACGCTTTGCGACTGCTGCCGCTTTAATGAAGTGATTCCCGACTTAACTATCAATGGCAACCGGGAGCGCTGGGCTGCGCTTGAAGCTGCCAAGCGACGGCTATTTCACACATTAGACTTACTCACGCTTCCCTACGGCGTCAGCGGTGAAAACATTCGTGTTCCGCTTAGCTTTTCGTTTATGGCAGATGCTTTGCCCGATCAAGGCCTTTGGCGCTCTACCGCTAGCCAGGAAAAGATATACACCGGTCATGCCAATGGTCATATCACGATCAACGTGAAAGAAGCCGACGACGTTGAACGCGAGCGCCTGCGGGTTGATATGAATGAGTCCCACCGCACTCTCATCGGCCACTTCCGCCATGAAATTGGTCACTACTATTGGGATTTATTGGTAAAAGGACGCGATGAAGACACCTGCCGCCACGTGTTCGGAGATCACAACAACCCTACCTACGGTGATGCCTTAGAACGGTATTACCAACAGGGAACGCCTGCTGATTGGTCAACACAGTTTATTTCTGCCTACGCCTCGATGCACCCCTGGGAAGACTTTGCAGAAACCTTTGCGTACTACTTAGATATGGTCGCTGTGCTCGATACAGCGCGTCATATGGGGCTTTCCCGCACCGAACACAACGGCACATTAGACAGCATGTTACGAGCATTTCATCAGGTAGGCATGGCCGTAAACGAACTCAATCGTGATATGGGACTGCTGGATTTAGCACCGAGCGTCATTGCCCCGGCGGTGAGACAGAAGCTGACGTATCTGCATCAACTGATTCTTAATGCGAACGCCAGCCCCCGTCCTTAACAACCGTTAATCGTTGTCGTGCTCTCCTGCATGGCTTTGCGACTGGCGCTGGGTCACACGGGGAACGCCATCACTGTTGACAAAATAGGTTGCGCTTAGCGTGTCGTGAATCGCCGCGAAACCAATCTGCAGCTCATCCACAAACGCATGTAGTTTGCTGGGGGAGTGAGCCAACGCCTGAATGTCGGCGTCGACCACATCGGCTCGTACAAGCGACACCGTTGCCGCCGCTCGGTCTTGCCTGGGTAACAGCTGTAGCTCGTGCCCCACCGTTTCCAGGCTGCAGGCAATAGAGCGTGGTAGGTGGGGGTCCTGCAGCAAAAAGCGCAGCACGTCAGGCCCACGCACCCGCAAACGGACTTGCTGCCGGTACATTTGGTAAGCAGTGAGCGACTTCAGCACGCTCATCCACTGCAAATTTTCAAACGGCAGCAGTTCCTCTGGATTTTGCGGCAGCAAACTGGCGGACCGAACATCGACAATTCGGGTCGTCATATCTGCCCGCTCTAAATGGCGACCTAACTTGATGAAGGTGCGAGCAGGCCCATGGCTTAGCGTACCTTCTATTAAGCCTGTCAATGTCTGGCAGCCGCGAATTACACTTTTCAAAAAGGTGTCGCGGCGCCGCGGACTAACGCCATTTTCGGCATGATCTGCAACACTCAAATAGAGTTGATTGACCTCTTCCCAGATCTCTCTTGGCACGACATCACGAGTGGTACGCAGGTTTTCCCTAGCGCTCGCTAAGGCGGCAAGAATAGAGCTGCCATTTTGCGCGTCTGCACACAGAAAGTGCACCACGCTACGCTCGTCAAAACTTGAATGTCGCTCATTAAACGCTTCCAACGTGCCGGTCATTTCAATTAACGGCGCCCAGCCCAGGGGCAAGTGACGCGGCAGATCCAGCATTAGGTGGCTATTAACACTCAGCAACCGAGCAGTATCTTCGGCCCGTTCGATGTAACGCGCCATCCAGTAGAGGTTTTCAGCAACGCGTGACAGCATGGCGCTAGACTCCTTCCTGCTCAGCGGCAACTGCCGCGTTCTCATCGGTTTCAACAATCCAAGTATCTTTACTGCCGCCCCCTTGAGAAGAGTTAACCACCAGTGAGCCCTCCACCAGGGCGACCCGGGTCAAGCCACCAGTGGTGACGTGGGTTTCCGGCCCAGAAAGAATAAACGGGCGAAGGTCTACGTGGCGCGGCTGGGGCAAGCCGTTAGCCAGCGTCGGCGTCGTCGAAAGTGCCAGCGTTGGCTGTGCCATATAGTTACGGGGATTGGCTTTAATTAAGCGTGCAAACTCATCGCGAGTTTCTTTAGTAGAACGAGGGCCTATCAACATGCCATAGCCGCCGGATTCATTTGCTGGCTTCACCACCAGCTCATCCAAATGCTCCAACACATACTTGCGATCATCTTCAAACATACATAAATAACTTGGTACGTTTGGCAGCAGCGGTTCTTGGTCTAGATAGTAACGAATGATTTCAGGGACAAAGGCGTACACGACTTTATCGTCGGCGACTCCCGCCCCAGGGGCATTAGCAAGCGCTACTTTCCCCGCCCGCCAAGCGCGCATTAGGCCGGCCACCCCAAGCATTGAATCTGGATTAAACGCTTCAGGATCGAGAAACTCGTCGTCGACACGACGATAAATCACATCGACACGGCGCAACCCTTCAACAGTCCGCATATAAACCACGTCGTCGTCATCGACCAGCAAGTCGCTACCTTGCACTAACTCAACTCCCATTTGCTGAGCAAGATACGCATGTTCAAAGTAGGCGGAGTTATAGATACCAGGCGTTAGCACTACCACTTGAGGGTCGTCACCTGGGCGAGGCGACATCGACGCTAACATGTCATATAGCTGGGCAACGTAGTCGTCTACGGGAAGAATTTTGCCAGATGCAAAAAGCTCAGGCAGCACACGCTTGGTTACATTACGATTTTCCAGCATGTACGAAACCCCAGAGGGAATACGCAAATTGTCTTCTAGTACATAAAGCGTGCCATCACCGCCACGCACTAAGTCTGACCCGCAAATATGCGCCCAAATGCCATGAGGAGGGTTGATACCAACACACTGGGGGCGGAAGTTAACCGATTGCGCCAACACTTCAGCAGGTAACACTTTGTCTTTAATTACTTTTTGATCGTGATAAAGATCATCAATAAATAGATTAAGCGCTTGCACGCGTTGTTTTAAACCCGCTTCAGTTTTACGCCACTCACTGGCAGGAATAATTCGCGGCACAATATCAAAAGGCCAAGCACGATCAATCATCGCGCCTTCTGAATAAACGGTAAAGGTAATCCCCATGGTGCGAATGGCAATTTCTGCTGCGGTTTTACGCTCTGCCAACTCCTCTGCACTAAACCTTGCCAACATATTACACAGCTCATCAGCCGAGGCTCGTGGCTTGCCTGGCGCCGCTAGTAACTCATCGTAATAGTCACGGCACGCATAGTTATTCCAATTCACTTGGCTCATGGGCGCTCTCCTGGCGCAATGGTGGAAGCGGCAACTTCCTCTTACGTAGTGCAGGCCTAGCCCCGCGCGATCTACGCAGTTCTCTTCACATATAAGCACGCAAAATGCATACCATCTTTTTCGCTATTTCAACGTTAAAAGGATGCTTTCAATACGCACCCTCGCCCACCGTCTACTAGCGACGCTACTAGTACTGGCAGCGCTACTAATAACTACGCTACTAATAACAATGCTGCTTATAACAACACTGCTAATAACACGCTGCTAATCTCTCTAATGCCCCTCTACTGAACCGTTACTTTTAGTGAATAGCTGAACGCTCACTTAAAGCCACAAACAAAAGCACCAAAATAGTGCGCACCACTAACTCTAATGGTGCATTTTATGTTTTTCACACTTCTTAAACGGCTTAGTTAATTTTGCAGCTGCAAAAAAACCTAACTACAACGATACTGCCGTAACTTAGCTCTTTTTATCGAGGCGTCTTAATGACGAATCGGTTGATATAGACTTAACCCAGAGGGTGGCTTATGACCATTCGTGTTGCCTTGTATCACCGAACTACTTATCACTTTGACCGTCCGGTGAAGTTGTCACCCCATGTTGTTCGTTTGCGCCCAGCACCTCATTGCCGAACCCATATCGATGCCTATTCGCTGAATATTTCTGGTAATGATCACTATCTAAACTGGCAGCAAGACCCCTTTGGCAACTTTAATGCCCGCATTGTGTTTCCAGAGCCTCGCAAAGAACTAACCATTGCGGTCGAACTTATCGCCCCAATGACCGTTATCAACCCGTTTGATTTTTTCCTCGACGACATCGCACAAAAAATCCCGTTTGCCTATCCAGAAGAACTCAGCAAAGAACTGGGGCCTTATCTTGAAGTTACTGAGGCAGGCCCAAAGCTGATGGCGTGGCTTGAAGAAGTTCCCAGGGAGCCCACTGTCAGCGTTGATTTTTTAGTGGCCCTTAATCAGCGCCTTCAGAACGACATCAGCTATCTGGTGCGTATGGAGCCGGGCGTTCAGAGCTGCGAAGAGACATTGACCCTGGCCAGCGGCTCCTGTCGCGACAGTGCCTGGCTTCTGGTTCAGATTCTGCGGCACTTGGGGCTTGCCGCCCGCTTTGTATCGGGTTATTTGATTCAGCTAGCGCCTGATGTCAAAGCACTTGATGGCCCAAGCGGCACAGAGGTCGACTTCACCGACCTGCACGCCTGGACAGAAGTTTTTCTACCCGGCGCGGGCTGGGTTGGCTTAGACCCAACGTCTGGCCTCTTTGCTGGAGAAGGCCATATTCCCCTTGCAGCCACGCCGACAACCGGTAGTGCCGCCGCGATTACCGGTTTTTCTGATAAATGCGAGGTAGAGTTTAGTGTGGAAATGCGCATCGAGCGTATCCACGAAGACCCACGCGTCACTAAGCCCTACAGTGAGCAGCAGTGGCAGGAAATTTTGCAGCTGGGCGACCAGGTTGATAAGGAGCTTAATAAGCAAGACGTCCGCCTGACCATGGGCGGCGAACCTACGTTTGTTTCCGTTGATGACATGGAAAGCCCACAGTGGAACATTGAGGCGCTTGGTGACCATAAACGTGAACGCGCCGAAGTGCTGCTGAGCCGTTTGCAGGAAGCTTATGCTCCTGGCAGCGTCATTCAGCAGCAGCAGGGTAAATGGTACCCCGGCGAGCCGCTGCCCCGCTGGGCGCTAGCATGTTACTGGCGTAAAGATGGCGTACCGCTTTGGCGTGACGCCAAATGGCTTGCCTGCATGGAGGGCGCCCCAAAAGTAGCGGTTGATGATGCCATGGCACAGCGGTTTACCCAGGCGCTTAGCGAACGTCTAGGCATAGCCCCACATTACTGGATACCCGCTTTCGAAGACGCCTACTACTATCTTTGGAAAGAGCAAACGCTCCCGGTCAGTATCGATCCGCGCAAAGCCGATTTAAAAGATGATGCCGAACGCCGCCGTCTGGCACGGCTACTTGAGCAAGATTTAGCGGCAGTCGTTGGTTATGCCTTGCCACTGCGTCATTCAGTTTCCCAATCCCATCGCTGGGAAAGTGGGCGCTGGCCACTCAAACGCGATCATTTATTTTTGGTGCCTGGCGACTCACCTATGGGCCTGCGTCTACCGCTTTCTGCGCTGCCCTGGGCCGATCCTGAAGAGCAGCCCCAGCCTGAGTCACTGTTCGCGCCACGACCGGAAATTGGTGATATTCACGGCGAAGTCGCTAGACGTCATGCTGAGCAACATCGTTTAAGTAGCACCGAGCGCCACGGTCAAAGCCTTCACCCCAGCCTGAGCCACCCAGAAGGAGAAGCCGTTCAGCAGCAGCCCCTTCCCGAGAATGACCGCGATCATAAAGTGATTCATACCAGTCTGTGCATAGAGCCCCGTGACGGTCGTCTGCATATCTTTTTGCCGCCGCTCACCCGGCTAGAACACTATTTAGACCTGCTCAGCAGTATTGAAGAGTGCGCACGAACGCTTAGCTGTCCAGTGATGATCGAGGGCTACTCGCCGCCCCGTGATCCGCGTCTTGAAAACTTTATGATCACCCCCGACCCCGGTGTTATCGAAGTTAACATCATGCCAGCGGCTAGCTGGAAAACCCTGGTCGCTCAAACCGAGCGACTCTATGAGGAAGCCCGGCTAGCACGCTTGTGCACCGAAAAGTTTATGCTCGATGGCCGTCATACGGGCACCGGTGGCGGCAACCATGTCACTCTTGGCGGTATTACGCCCGATGATTCCCCCTTCCTGCGCCGTCCTGATTTATTAGCAAGCCTGGTCACTTATTGGCAGCATCACCCAAGCCTTTCGTACCTCTTTTCAGGCCTGTTTATTGGCCCCACTAGCCAGGCTCCACGTGTCGATGAGGCTCGCCATGAGGCGCTTTACGAGCTGGAAATTGCATTACAACAAATGCCTGAAGGAGACGTTGTTCAGCCTTGGCTAGTGGATCGCTTGCTGCGCCACCTGCTCACCGACTTAACCGGCAACACTCATCGTGCTGAATTCTGCATTGATAAACTTTACTCGCCAGATAGTGACAGCGGTCGTTTAGGGCTTTTAGAACTGCGCGGTTTTGAGATGCCACCCCACGCTCGCATGAGCTTAATGCAGATGCTGCTGATTCGCGCGCTTGTCGCCCGCTGCTGGAAAGCGCCCTACCGTGCGAAGCCCGTTCGATGGGGAAGCGCTCTACAAGATCGTTGGATGCTACCCCACTATTTGTGGGAAGACTTAGGCGATGTACTGAGTGACCTGGGTCATCATGGCTTTGATTTTAAGCGTGAATGGTTTGCACCTTTTCTTGAATTCCGCTTCCCTGTTCACGGACGACTGCATACCCCAATGCTGGATATTGAGCTGCGCCAAGCTATCGAGCCCTGGCATGTGCTCGGTGAAGAGACCTCTGCTGGCGGCTCCTCCCGCTACGTCGACTCCTCTGTGGAGCGTTTGGAAATTAAAGTCAGCGGTATGAGCGGCAGCCGCTATAAGGTGACCTGCAATGGCCGTCTGGTACCACTATCTCCCACTGGCCGTAACGGTGAAGCGGTTGCCGGTGTCCGCTACCGCGCCTGGCAGCCACCCTCGGCGCTACATCCGCAAATCCCTATTCATGCCCCACTGGTATTTGATGTATTAGATACCTGGAATCAACGTTCCGTTGCAGGCTGCACCTACCATGTGACACACCCCACCGGCCGCAGCTTTGAAACATTCCCCGTGAATGCATTTGAAGCGGAAGCCCGTCGTCTAGGTCGGTTCAGTGATGATGGCCACCGCCATGGTTACCAGTCGCCTAGCGCTGAAACACCTAGCCAAGAATTGCCCAACACGCTAGATCTTCGCTGGAGACCAAGCTAATGCTTTCCTATTGACACAAGCTGCAGGATAATTCGCAGCCTATTCGCTTAGGACGACAAGGAACATGACGGCCCCAGTCTCTCCCACTCTTCTCGAGCCCGGCACAGCCGGGCTTGTGGAGGACTACTTCAACCAACTTTGCGAGGGACAGCCAGGCGTCTTTGATGCCATGGTTGACCGTTATGGTCAGCTGCGGCCAGGTTGGGAAACCCTTCTTAGGGCGCTTGAAGCACTCGGGACCGATGGCCGCCTTCAGCAGCGTGAAGAAATCCAGCGACTGTTGGCTGAAAATGGCGTTATCTTCAACATGCATGATGAGGCCAAGCGCTCCTGGCGGCTGGACCCGCTGCCCTGGGTGATTAACCACACCGACTGGCAAGCGCTTGAAGTAGGCTTGCATCAACGCACTCGCTTACTCAATGCTCTCTTTGACGATATCTACGGAGCACGCCGCCTGTTTGATACCGGCCTACTCCCTACCCAGGCGCTGCTCGCTTCGCCGCATTTGCTACTACCGTGTCACGGCTCGCAGCCAAGTGACCGTCCAGCCATCAACTTTCACGGCGTTGATGTGATTCAGGATGCCGAAGGTCAGTGGCGCGTGATTGGCGACCGCTTACAGGCTCCTTCCGGTACCGGTTTCACCCTTGAAAACCGCATATTGATGGCGCGGGCACTGCCTGACATGTACCGCAATGCGCCACTTAAACGACTAGCGGGCTTTCTCGATAATTACCACCGCACGCTTATTGCCCTTGCCTACCAGCACCGTGACAACCCAAACGTTGTACTACTGACACCTGGTCCGGGCAGCCCACGCTATTTTGAGCACGCCTACCTGGCTAACTATCTCAATATTGACCTTGCCGAGGGGCAGGACTTAATCGTTAGAGATTCACAGCTATGGCTTCGCACCCTAGGCGGTTTACAGCCGGTGGATGTGGTGCTGCGCCATTGTGATGACGCCTACTGCGACCCGCTTGAGCTGCGCGGCGATTCTCAGTTAGGCGTGCCCGGTTTACTTCAAGCTGCTCGTGCCGGAGGGGTAGCGATGTCCAATGCGTTAGGCGTGGGCATTTTAGAATCTCCCGAACTTGCCGATTATCTGCCCGCCCTTTGTGAGCATTTGCTAGGCGAAAAACTGCTGCTGCCGAACGCCAATGCCGCCACGCGACCGGCCACGGCACCCATATTTGACCATCAGATGCAGCGTTTATCGCCTACCACCATGAACCTGCGCTGTTTTATTACTCGCTCGCCGGGAAGTATCGCCAGTTCAGGCCAGCAGCCAAGCGACTACCACGTTATGCCGGGTGGTTTAGCCTGGGTAGGTACGCCGGGTTCGCCGTCGTTGAATAGTCCTGTTGTGAAAGATGTGTGGGTAACGGCCAGCACGCCCCAGCCTCATGTCAGCCAACTTCGCCAGGCCCGCGGCCCAGTAGTCGCCACCCGGGATGGCACAGACTTACCCAGTCGCGTGGCCGAAAGTCTGTTCTGGTTAGGACGCTATGGCGAACGCCTGGATGCACGGGCACGCTTGCTACGTGAAGCGCTGATGCGCTTGCTGGAAGTTGATCAAGATGAAATCGCCGACCAGTTACTTGATGAACTGTTGATCGCCCTGGAAATCACTACGCTTAACGAAGATAGCGAAAACAGCAAACCGCCACTGGTCGGCTTTGTGCAGAAACGCGCAGCCCTGCTAGCCCAATTTGACACCACAGACACCCAGGCCTTACATGCCCTGTTTGATCAGCTACTGCGTAACGCCCGTAGCGTACGTGACCACCTAGGCGATGACTCTTGGCGGGTGATTAACCAGCTTCGCCAACGCGTCAGCAGTTTTAACTCAAGCCTGGGTGCCAGTGCCGCACGACGTGCCTGTGAAGGGCTTTCTGCTCAAATAGCCGCTTTTTTTGGCTTATGCAACGAAACCATGCCCCACCACTACGGCTGGCGGTTTATGGATATTGGGCGCTTTTTAGACCGCGTCTTAGGCCTGCTGTCGCTGCTAAAGCTGACCCTTAATGCTCCTCACTCTCCCGGCCTTGCGCTCTGGGAAGTAGTGCTGGCCACCACCGACAACTTTACTGCGTATCGCAGGCGCTATCGCAGTGAGCTACATCCGGAAGCGATTTTAGACCTACTGCTCTTTGATGAAACTAACCCGCGCTCCGTGGGCTACATGCTCAAACGCCTTGAGCGGCAAATGAACCGCCTGCCTGGTAACTCTTCACCCTATCGTAACGCGGAGCGGCGCCTGTTAATTCAGGCCAACGCCGCTCTGCATTTGGCCGATATTGATCGCCTTAGCCACCTTACCGAAACCCCCGAAGCGCAAGAAGCGCTAGAGCAGTTGCTTGATGAACTGATTGAACCGCTAACAGCACTTTCCGATGCTATCAGCCACAGCCATTTCAGCCATGTCGAGCGGCCGCGCCAATTAGTTAGCATGGAGCCTGATGCATGAAGTACACCCTGCGGCACACCACGCGCTATCATTACAGCGCACCCGTCACACTATGTCATAGTGAGGCACGGGTGTTGCCGCGCAAAACGCTGCACCAAGAGTGCGGCGCATCCGAGCTAACCATTAGCCCACTGCCGCAGGTTCAAGCAGAACGACGCGACGTATTCGGTAATCGCGTACTTTATTTTGCCATGGAGGATATTCACCAGACGTTAGACGTCACAGTGGTCACCCAGCTGAATACCCAGCCGCTGCCCCCACTGCCCACGACGTCTCCTGGCTGGGAGAGTGTCGCCGAACAGCTCAACAGCGATTGCCGCTTTGATATGCAGCTGTATCGCCTGGACTCGCCGTTTATTCGCCGTAACGAGGACTTAGCCGCTTTTGCTCGCAGCTGCTTTACGCCCGGGCGTCCGCTGGTAGAGAGCGCCTTGGCGCTCAATCAACTGATCTACGATACCTTCGAGTATGACCCCAGCTTCACCACGCTTGCTACTCCGCTTAGTGATGTGCTGGCTAACCGTCGTGGGGTATGCCAAGACTTTGCTCACCTAGCGATTGGAGCGCTGCGCTCGATAGGCTTGGCCGCACGCTATGTGAGCGGCTATCTAGAAACCCAGCCGCCGCCCGGACAGCCAAGGCTGGTGGGGGCAGACGCATCTCACGCATGGCTTGCGACCTGGATTCCCGATTGGGGCTGGCTAGCACTCGACCCCACCAACGGTACCCTTGCTGGCGAACAGCACCCAGTGCTGGCCTGGGGACGTGACTACGCGGATGTTGCACCATTAAAAGGGGTAATGAATGGCGGCGGCGACCATAAGCTAGAGGTGGAAGTGGATGTGATGCCAATTAGCGCTGAATAAGCCCATTGGTTAACCAAGGCACCCAGGCAAGAAGCACTAGAGTCACTAAGGTTGCCAACAAAAATGGCAGCAGTGCGCGAAATATTTTGAGCGGCGGTGCGCCGGTCATCGACGATGCAATAAACAGTCCCGCCCCCACCGGAGGCGTTAATAAGCCCATTACCAAGGTTAAACACACCACCACACCAAATTGATAGGGGCTAATCGCGAACTGGCTTTGAGCAATGGGCATTAAAATCGGCACGACCAAGATCAGTGCCGCAATACCGTCAATTACCATTCCCACCAACAGCAGCGCGCCAATCACCAACAGTAAAAATACAAAGGGGTCGCTGGTAAACGCCGCAATCCACGCTGCGGCCATTTGCGGCAATCGCTCATAAATCACCACCCAACCAAACACACCCGCGGCAGCAATTAGCATTATCACCAAGCCCGCGTTGATCGCTGTGCGAGTCAGTACCTGAGGTAGCTGACTTAAACGCAGGTCACCGTATACAAAGCGTCCCATTAATAGCGCCGCCAGCGAAGCTAACGCCGCTGACTCAGTGGGCGTGGCAATCCCCCATAAAATACCGCCAATAATGATCACGGGTATGAGCAGTGCAGGCAGCCCCCAAAGCAAGTCATGAAGCGCCTGACGACGGCTAGGCCATTGGCCTTTAGGGTATTGCTCTACCAAGCCTATCAACGCAATCACGATAAAAAAACTTGCCCCTAAGAGTAGCCCTGGCAGTAATCCAGCAATAAACATCTCTGCAATGGGGACTTGGGCCATAACACCAAACAACACAAACAGCATGGAAGGTGGAATAATCGGCGACAGTAAACCACCGGCTGCGGTAATCGCTGCGCTATAAGATTTGTCGTAACCTTCCTGCTCCATTGCCGGCACCATCGCACGGGACATAATGGCAATTTGCGACGCCGCCGAACCAATAATCGCGGCCATCATCATATTGGCCACTAAATTAATGTAGGCAAGACCGCCACGAAAACCGCCCACTAAAATACGCGCCAGCGCGATTAAACGACGGGTTAAACCACCTTCATTCATTAACTCGCCCGCCAGCATAAATAGCGGGATCGCCAGCAATCCATAGCTTTCAATGGCACTAAACAGCTGCTGCGGATAGGAATCAAATAGCACCGTATTACCTGATGCTTGGATATACCACATCGCGGTCAGTGCCAATACCAGCGCAATCGGCACGGCACCGAGCAACAGCAGCAAAAACACAGCAATCGTCATAAACGTACCGTCACATGATAAGCAGGATTAGCGTCACGTTTTGGCAGTAGGTTCTTGAGTCGGGGTGCGCCACTGGTTGAGTGACTGGATAAGATTTGCCCAGCCATGCAGACTAAGAGACAGTGCAAACCACGGCACAATCAACCACGCCCAGAACTTTTTAACGCCAAGAGTGGAAGTGTTTTCAGCGTAAATAAAATTAAAAGTGTGCCCCTGGAACGCACGGGTGTCGAACCCTGCTTGCGCAAGTTCAAGAGGCTGATACCAACGCCAGCACAGCCACACGAGCAGCAGTGCAAATAGCAGCACAATGGCATCTACCCAAAGACCAATTAGTTTTCGCCCCGTTTGCGGCAGTAGATCGCTCAACAGTGTTACCGCTATCCCTTGGCGGCGTTTAAATACCGCGCCGGCAATTAAAAAAGTCATCCAAATCATGGAATAAATTGCCAACTCACTAATCCAATAAAGCGGACTACCCAGCGCACGAAATGCAATATTGGTGAGAATGAAGCAGGTAACTGCCGCTGCTAAAGCAGCGGCGGCTATCTCTTCGCAACGGGCAAGCCTTGAAGAAAAACGTTGCAGCATCTTACTCGTCGCGCAGCCGTTCAGCTTCAGCACGTAACGTTTCTAACATAGGCGCTTTCGGCGCCCAGATGCTTTCCCACTGTGCAATGGCGTCAGAGAAGAACTCAGCATCCGCTTCAACAATGTTGATATCTAAAGCACGGATTTCCTCTTCCTGAGCGGCATCCATCTCTTCAAAGCCTACCAACACGTTTTCAAGATGCTCCGCCATTGCGGTATCAATCAGCTCACGATCATCTTCCGACAGCTCGCGCCACACTCGACCAGACACCACGCCCACCATAGGGAACATCATATGATTAGAAATCAGCAGATTTTCCGCCTGCTCGTAGAATTTCAAAATCAAAATAGAGTCGAAATCCATATCAATAGCATCGACCTGGCCGTTAGCCAGCGCATCATATACTTCTAATAGCGGCATGGGCGCAGGGGCAGCACCAGTGGCCGTATAGAAATCACGGATTGGCTCAAATGGGGTAATACGTAAACGCTGCCCCTGCAGATCGTCGGCGCTTTCAATAGGATCACGGCTGAGCACTTGGCGCATACCCACCATGCCGTAACCAACGCCAATTAAGCCGACTTCTTGCGGCATTAATTCGAGTAGTTCTCCAGCCGCGTCAGAACGTAACAGCTGTGCCGCATGGTTAACGTCATCCACTAGATAAGGCGCATAAAGTGCACCAAAATCAGGAATACGATTAGAAATTTCGGCAATTGTTAAAAAAGCCATATCTAATGCGCCAGTTTGAAGCTGCTGAACCATCTGCGCTTCATTGCCAAGCTGCTGGGCTGGAAAAACGCTAACGCTATGCTCACCATCAGAGCGCTCGTTAAGCGTTTGGGCAAAGGCTTCCGCCTCGGTGGACCATAGATGCTGTGCAGGCGTGATAAGACCGAGACGAAAATCCCGCGCTTGAGCACTCATGGCTGAAACGGCGAGCGTGGCTGTTGCGCAGGCAAGCGTAAGCGTTTTGATGCGATTCATGCAAAGCCTCTTGTATCCAGCGGAAGCGCCCATAGCGCTTCGCGTGTTTTTTTAATTGATAGACTTTGAGAATACATTAGCGTTAGCGTTAATGGCACCCGCCATTACGCTAACGCAACGACGCTACTTACGCTGCTTCGTAAGCCGCTTTTAAGCGGTAAAACTCATCAACAATTGCTGCCATTTCAGTCGCGTCGTAATCACACAAGCCACTAACCACTAATTTCTTAGAGCCCACCCCAACCGCTTCTCCAGCAGACTCAATCGAAAACTCAAGCAAGGCATCGGCGCGCTTACCCTGCACTTCTAGCGAGGAGCTTGTTAGCGCTAAGTTCGGCGAAAAACCGTCTAAACGCTCTAGGGAAAAGCCCATGCTGTCGTAAATAACCAAGGGGCGCTTAGGATTAAACATTACCCCATGCTGCTCCATCAAAGGTTTTAAATAGTGGGGAAAGTTTTTACCCGAAAATGCCACATAGCAGCGAGCAAAGGCCTCAATAGCCGCTTCATCGTGAGTCACTTCTCCACCACGAGTTACCTGAAGGTAGCATTTACCACCATCATCGCAGACATGTAGATGACCGTTCTCGTCTTCACTAAATTTGAGCGGTGTGTCGGCTCCCACCATATTGGTGAAGCGAAATTCCATTTGTCGCGACAACCCAAATTTCACCAATACCAGCGTAAATAGCAGGTCACCAGGTACGCAAAAACGGCGCGCATCTGGATTATGAATCGGGTTGTAATCGCCGGCCACGCCCTTGGCGAAACGGCTGGCCTGCTCAGCAGAGATCACAACATACTCTCCGCGCTGCGCGTAAAAATCCTTGAACATGGCTTTGCTGCCTGCCTAGCGTTGAAATCGAAAACCCATTACGGTCCCACGACGCGCATAATGCCATAAAACACGCGCCGACAGGAGTCATCTGCAAGGAAGCCCGTATGCCGAACGAGAACCCAAGATCAAAACGTCTACCCCGTGTCCTGATCATCCTACTATTAAGCGCATTAGTGGCGACGTTGGTGTGGGTAGGTGGCAGCACCTGGCTGCTCAATAGCCAATGGCTACCAGAACGACTTTCTCAGATCGAAGGGGTCGACGTGCGCTGGACGAATGCAAACAGCCTTCACCCAGGACGCTGGGAAGTAGAAAATCTTTACTTGGCACGAGAAGACGACAGTTTGCCAATATCCGTTGAAGCCCAGCAGGCAACACTTTCGCTATCATTACTGGCACTCCTGCGCGGTGAGCTGCACATACAGGCATTGGATGCCAACGGCATTCGCCGCTTAACCGTCGGCGATATTGCCTTAGAGGCACAAGGCCAACTACAGGTGAAGGATACCCAGTTAAGCCGCGCTGCGTTAGCCGTCCCTAGCGTATCGTTGGATATCAGCCAAGGTCGCCTAATACGCCTTAGCGACCAAGCCTCGCTGGTGCAAGATATTCAGTTACGCGCAGATGCCTCCTTAGAGAGCGTCACTACCGCGCAAATCCCCCGCGAAGAACTCACCGCGGAGTTACTCAGCGCCCTGTCTGCTCAACTGACCATAGAGGCCCAAGCAGATGCCTGGGACGTCTTTATGCCCTACTTAGAAGCGCTACCCTGGTTGACACTTGATGGTCATGGCAACTTAACAGGTGAGCTTAACCTGAGCGACGGCGAGCTACAGCATGGCAGCGTGCTAACCTTAAATGCGCCTGAATTGCGCTTATCGGTGAACGAACAGCGCCTGCGACCCCGCGAAACAGACAACCTGCGCTGGTTGATTGCAGAAGCACCGCCTCCGCTCCACACCGCCGTTGGTGAAGGCGCTGTGCGCTTGGCGGTAGAAAACGATGAGCTTAACTTTTCAACCCAGCTCATCGATGTCGTATTGGCGGATACCCACCCCTACGCCACCAATACGCAACTTCGCCTAGCGACCAGTATGCCCAATCAGCGCCTAGACCAACTAGACCTTCCCACTGGCGCCTCACTTGAACTAAAGGGCGACGTCACTCGCCTGGATATGCTTGACCGCTACCTGGCACATACATTTGACGGCCAAGGAGTTCGGCTTGCCGGTAACGGTCAAATTGAGGCTAGCGTGACACTACGTGACGCCAAGCCTTATCACGCATCGTTAGCGATTCAAGCGCCAACACTTGCGGCTAATTTACTTGATTTCACGGCTCAAGGAAGCGGCTCATTGGCCGCACAACTGTCAAACGAAGAGGCGATAGACGCGACACTCACCTTCACTGACGCCACCCTCAGCCACCATCAGCGAACGTTGATGGCCGATGCTGCCATTACGCTGAATGCAAGTAGCCCACTAGACCCAACGTTGGCGCAAGGAAACGCTACTGCTCGCCTAACCTGGCAATCCGCGCGCTTACCCGACATTAGCGTGTTACAAACCTATCTTAAAGCCGCCTTGCCCGACCCAGCCCCCTTACAGCTGCTCAGTGGCCAAGCGACTAGCAGTGGGCGGCTCGACTTCACCACCGAGCAAACGCAGGGTGAGATCCTTTTAGAAGGAGAGCAATTAGCCACCCGCTGGCAACACACGGAACAGAACGGTGTACTGGAAAGCAACGCGCAGCTTAGATTAGCCATTCGACAAGCGGCTCTGGACGGCACAAGGCTTGATATCAGCGGTTCACGTCTGCGCTGGCAAGTAGCGGATAGGCACGCTACCAGCGAGCAATTGGAGAGTATTCTAGTACTCAATGATGGCCGCTTTCAGCGCAATGGAAGTAACAGTGATGGGGATAAACCGCTCAGCGGCGAGTTTTCACTCGAAGGTAGCGTTCAGCGACTGGGGTTCTTAAATATCTTTTTACCCGACGCCCACGGGCTGGCACTTTCCGGTAACGGCCAACTATTCGCTCAGGGAGCTTTTCGTGATGATCGCTTATTAGCGCCCACTCGCCTACGGGTGAATGCCAACCAGCTTGAGGTGGCATTTTTAGATTACATCGCTACTGGGCGCGGCGAACTGACGGCCCAACTCGACACGTCTGAGCAGGCCCGGCTTTCGTTAGGCATTCCACACTTTGCGCTGATGCGCCAAGACGATGACCGCCCCCATTTGGAGGGCCGCCACTTTGCCCTCACAACTGAAACAGCCCGCTTTAGTGACGTGCTGGAGTCGCCAGAGCCCGATTTATTCACTACTCGCATCGCGCTGCCTATTACGGAGGTGCCTGACTTCACCCGTTATAACCGTTACCTACCTGAAGATGCAGGAGTTACCTTGCTGGGCGGCCAAGCTAGCCTAACCAGCGAATGGCTACTGGATGGACTTACCGCTCAGGGAGATATTACCTTACGTGCATTTGGTGCCGAACTAGCACTACTTGATCAGCAGTTAAAGGGCGATGTTGAATTACATCTGCGGCTTACCGAAGGTGATTTAGAAACACGGCGCTTCAACGCCAATGACTCTTTCCTGCGGCTAGAAAATGTTTTTCGGCAAAGCTTGGAAGGCGCACAAGATGCTGGCTGGTGGGTGCAACTTAGCATGGACGAAGCACAGCTTGAGTGGGGTGACCCTATTCGCTTAACTAGCCAACTGCGCCTTGGCATGCGTGATACCGGGCTATTGGCCCGGCTCTTCCTAGCCCGCGCCAGGCAAAGTGACTGGCTGGGGCGGCTATTAAACGTCCATGGCATTAACGGTAACGCGCAGCTTCAGATCAACGGCGAACGCATACGCCTACATAACCTCACGCTTACCGGTGGTCCGCTGTTACTGCTTTCAGATGTCACATTATCTGACAAAAGCGCCAACGGTGCGCTCTATGCACACCTTGGCGCATTAGGAATAGGCGTAGAGCTGATCGATAGCGAACCCACATTGAAGGTAGTGCAACCAAGGCGCTGGTTTGATCGCTGGCGAGAAGCACGTGCATTTTGAAAGTAAATGAGAGAGAAGATAGCGACGAACACAAGAAAAAATGAAGGAAAAGAATAGGCGCGCCTACTTTTAGCGACATCGCAAAAAGTAGGCGGTCAGGCTAACGCTTTGTGCGTTCCCGGCGAATCATCCGCACCCGCTCTTTGGCTTTCTGAGGGGTTGATAACGGTACGGCAGACTCATCATGGGTTTTCGGTGGTAGGGTTACCCAGGCAAACACCGGTAACGCCAGGTGCCAGTAAATCGCCGCTAGGCGCAACCCAAGTGTCACTGTTAAAGCAGCTGCAATTGCAACGGTTAGCGGCGCCTCTAACGCATCGAACGCCACGTAAACAATGCCCCCCGCCAAGGCTGCGGTCGCGTAGATCTCTTCACGGAGCACCATGGGCACCCGCTGGGCTAGCACATCACGAATCATGCCACCTGCCACACCGGTCATCATACCCATTAACACCGCCACAACGCCTGATGTACCCAGCAGCAATGCTTTATGAGTGCCAATGACGGTAAATAGCGCCAGCCCAAATGCATCAGCAACGGGTAGAAAACCCCGAGAAAGGCGATGAATATAGTGAAACCCCACCAAGGATACGCCCACTGTGGCTAATATCACCCACAAATAGGTCGGATCTGTCACCCAGAATACCGGGCGAACGCCTAGCACCAAGTCCCTGAGCGTGCCGCCACCGATGCCCGTCACCGCCGCGAGCACCAGCATACCGAAGGGGTCCATCCGCGAGCGGCATGCCAAAATCACACCTGACAAAGCAAATACGATGACCCCCGCCATATCCAACCAGTAAATCACACCCGACACGCGACGCTCCTTAGAGACATGCTTAATAAGGCGAGCAGAATAGCACTCCTGTGAATGGGAGGGTCATCCCAAAAGCGATGAAAATATTAACTAGTGACCATGGCGCTCTAACCATTCGCGAAGGAAAGCAATTTCACTCTCTTGAGCAGCAACAATATCTTCTGCCAGTTGGCGAATCTCAGAATCTTCGCCGTACTCCAACACAATTTCTGCCATAGCAATAGCGCCTTCATGATGAGGAATCATACCTTTAGCGAAGTCTATATCCGGGTTGCCTGTAAATGACATTGCCATATCTTCATGCATACGATCACTGGCAGTTTGATACGCTGTAACGGCTGGATTTTCTTCCTGTGCCTGCGCCGAGGCTCCATGGTGGCCATCGCTACCATGCTGTGTACGGCTACCATGCTGTGTACGGCTATCTTGTTGTGTATGGCTATCATGATGGTCATAGCTGCCATGATGATCAGCAAACAGTAAAGGAGCCGCCATCAAACTCGCCATGGCGACAACACTCACTGCCACGTTTAATGGATTTAATAAACGTGCACTGGCTAATTTACATGTTAAAAAAACGAGCGACATAGCAACTCTCCCAGAGAGTGATAAAAGCATGAAATAAGAGGAAATAGAGTTTAAAACCTATAGGCAGCACACAGGTCAACAGACGTCGAGTAGGTTACTCTAGTGGACAGCTTATTCTAGTGAACAGCTTCACCCATAGACTGCATAGGAGCACACATGGACTGGAACCTTGCTTATACGTGGTTGGTGATTGCCCTGTTGCTAAGCTTGGCAGAACTAACCTCCGGCGCAATGCTACTGCTTGCGCTGGGGATCGCTGCGGCGCTGACCGCCGCGGTAACGGCGCTGGGGTTATCGCTACCTTGGCAGTTGCTCAGCATGGGGGTTTTCGCAGGCATTCTAGTACCCTTAGGCGTTATGGTAATTCGCCCGCGCTTTTCGCCAAAAGGCGTTGCCTATGGCACAACGGGTACCGGCGTTGAAAAAGACAACCAGTACAGAACGCTGATACGTGACTTTGACAGTGCAACCGGTATTAAGGTGAACGGTGACTTCTACCGTTTACGGGTGATCGAAAGCGGTGATACTGAGCTGCCGCCAGGAACCCAAGTGGTCTTTAAACGCTTTGAAGGTACAACGGCCTTAGTGACGCTGACACCTTCAACAGACGCTACTTCCCAGGATGCAATTTCCAACGCAAGGAGCCATAAACATGAATAGCCTCATGGATTTCTCGATTAGCCCAGGCCTGCTCATCAGCCTGATTATCGTCGTTATTGGCGTGCTCATCATCTCGAAAGGATTGGTCATTGTTCGCCAGTCAGAAGTGATGGTGATCGAGCGTCTCGGTTCGTTTCATCGCGTACTTGAAAGCGGCATCAACATTATTATTCCGTTTATTGAGCAGCCGCGTGCGATCACAATGCTGCGCTATCGCAAGATGGGCGAAGACTACACAGCCATTACCAGCGATGAAATCCGTATTGACCGCCGTGAAACGGTCATGGACTTTCCTGGCCAGCCAGTTGTCACCACAGATAACGTCACCGTGAGAATCAATGGTGCGCTCTACTACCAAATTATTGACCCTAAACGTGCCGTCTATGAAGTAGAAAATATGAGTCAAGCCGTCGAGGTGCTGGCAAAAACCACGCTTCGCTCAGTAGTCGGTAAGATGGAGCTAGATAAACTGTTTGAGTCCCGTGCTGAGGTGAACAATGAAATCCAGGCAGCAATGGAGGAGCCCGCGTCCAAATGGGGAGTCAAGATCTCCCGCGTAGAGGTGCAAGATATTGCCATGCCGGACGAGGTAGAAACCGCAATGCGCCTGCAAATGGCTGCCGAACGTAAACGCCGTGCGACGGTAACAGAAGCAGAAGGTGAAAAGTCCGCCGCCATTGCAATGGCGCAAGGGCAGCGTGAGTCGGCCATTCTAAATGCCCAGGGGGACAAAGAGTCAGCAATTCTACGCGCCCAAGGTGAGCAGGAATCTATTAAGCTTGTGCTTAGCGCCATCGGCGACAGCGAAGAGAACAAGCGCACCGTAGTGGGCTACCTACTTGGCCAAAGCTATATCAAAGGGCTGCCCAACATGGCGAAAGACGGAGAGCGGGTATTCGTGCCTTACGAGTCCTCTGCTCTACTGGGGTCAATGGGCATGTTCCGTGAAATGGCGGGCTCCCCCGAAGACACTGTCGCTAATCACTTAAAACAGCGCAACAGCAGCGAAAGCGGCTTTCGTAGCGGTATCGTCGGTGGCGCGGCTGGCGGTCATTAATTGTTTAGTGATAAATAATTATTTTGTAGTCATTTAAAAAGTACTATTTCAATAATACCAGGCTAAATGCTATTTCTAGAGGTGTTATACCTAGAGGCAGTGTGAAACACGGTTAGGCTGGTTAAAAAACCCAGCCAACCCTGTTTCATAGTTGACTCTGTTTATTAGTGTTATCGCGCATTTTAACGTTAAAGGCACTGTCATCGCCTGATGTTTCTTGCTAGTTAAGCGGGCGGCTGGGTTAGTGTTTTTATCATCGCGCCTCAACCAACTCATCTGATTATTGGGCTGAGGCACTTTTCAGCACAAGGATTGTAACCAGTAGATTAGGGCGTTCATCATGCTGCCTCATTGGCTTGCCATACGTCACTGCACCCAGCTACTTCTAATACTGGCTGCTTTTGTGCTACTGCCTAGTGGCCTTACCGCTGCTGCTCAGCCCCTACCGCTGCAAAATTGGGAATTTCGCTGGGGTGACTCACCACTTGATTCAAATAACCAGCCACAATGGCTACACGGCAATTTTAGTGAATGGCAGTCAATTGACTCTCCGTTTAATCCACCGGGACGCGAAGGGCACGAGCATCTTTGGTTGCGAACGACGCTGCCAGCCGGTGACTGGAACGACCCGGTTCTATTTATCACTAGCATTAATCTTATCGGTCAAGTTTATCTAGGCGACACGCTTATTTATCAATACGGGGAGTTTGACGATCTAGGAAAAGGGGATTTTGCTGGCTGGCCCTGGCATATGATTGACCTTCCCCAAGATGCCGCCGGCCAGCCCCTCACTTTTCGCTTCTATTCGTACTACACCAGTATTGGCTTGTGGGGCCAAATCCAGGTAATGGAGCGTAGTGATGTTCTAAAGCAAGTGATTCACGACTCTACTAAAGATTTAGCCGTCAGTGCGCTGGTATTAGTGTTGGCTATTCTCGCAACCATTTTCACTTTAATTGGCCCTGAACGACGCGGTTTTAGTGCCATTGCGCTATTTGCCTACGCTTCGGGGCTGATGTTAATTGCAGAAACTCCAGCGCGCCAACTAATGGCAGATGGAGCGCTAGCCTGGGACATATTGCGTGCTGGAAGTTACTACACCCTGCCAGTGGCATTGGGCTTATTGCTCAGCGACTGGTTGGAGGGCACTGCTAAGCGCTGGATAACCCGGCTGTGGATTATTCACCTAGTATATCTCGTTGCCACTATGGGGCTAGTGCAGCTTGGTGTGATCAGCCTTTCAATCACTTTTCCCATCTTTGACGTAATGCTAGCTATCACACTTCCCATGATGCTGGTACTCGCACTTATGCGCTTTCAACGACTGAAAGTGGAGCAGCGGTTGCTGGTGGTTAGCTTTACGTTTTTTGCACCGTTGTTGTTAGCTGATATGGCCGTTGCTCACGGCTTTATAACCTGGCGCAACGTACCATTAAGCTATGGCACATTAGCTTTCACTCTCGCCAATGCTGCTATTTTCCTATGGCACTACCGCCATACCCAGCAACAGCTTGCTATCGCGAATGAAACGCTTGAGCAACAGGTAGCGTCTCGGACAGCCGATCTCGACAAGCTGGTTCAGGAACTCGAAGGGCTATCATTTAAAGACCCGCTAACAGGGCTGCATAACCGACGCCACTTCGATACTGCGTTTGATCATCACTGTCAGCGAGCGCAACAATACGCCAGCCAACTTTCAGTTTTAATGCTTGATATCGATCATTTCAAACAGATTAACGACGTTTTTGGTCACGATACAGGAGACGCTGTATTGGTAGAGGTCGCACGACTACTACGCCAACACTTACGCGGTCTTGATGTTATCTGTCGTTTCGGTGGCGAAGAGTTTATTGCTCTGCTACCTGCCACGTCCCAAATCGCTGCGGAGTCCAGGGCAAACACGCTACTAGCCTCTATATCTCAAGAGATATTTACTCATGAAGGCACGGCTCTTCGGCAAATAACACTGTCCTGCGGGATAGCCACCTACCCTGATCACACTCGAGACCCTAAGAAGCTGCTACGACTCGCTGACGAAGCCCTTTATCACGCAAAACACAGCGGACGAAACCGCTGTGTTGTTTGGGAAGAATCGCTTGAAGAGCAAAGCTACTTGTTTAGTAAACAACAAACGCTATGAACAAACGCCATCAACATTAATGGCGTAGCCTCTTAGCAAGAATTCGTCGCCAGAAAGTGCTCTACAAATACCTCGTAATCTTGTGATACGCAGGCGGCATAAGCAACCGCAAGGGTCGATACCACCTCAATAAATTGCGCTTCACGTCCTTCCAAGCGCTGACATACCGCGTTGGCAAATGGTGCAGAATGCCCACGGTGAAGAGCCTGGGCACCGCGCAGATGTTCACGTGCGAGAATTTCTCCCCACTGACGCGCTAACTTGCGATAAGACTTGCCCCCTGAAAGTTTGTGGGTAGGCACATCTTTTTTGAATGGAGACCGCTCTCTGACCGAAAACACTTTGCCGTTCATGGTCAGCCAACCCAAATAGGCGTCCGGGTGTTCAGCAATGGCATGAAAGGCTGCCGCATGGCGAATGCCTTCATTAGGAAATAACTTTCGCCACGCTTGCTGCTGAGCTTTATTCATTAAGCTGTAAGCTTCCGGCGTTACCTGTTCTTTAACATCTAATATAACGTCGTCGTGTTCATGAGCCGCACCACCCTCGATTAATACATAATAGCGCTCGACACCTAGCGAGCCCGTTCCCGCATCTAGGCGGCGCGCGGTATCTTTTACACGAAAGTGTTTTGGGTCACTCTCTTTGATCGGATGCTGTAGCGTCTGTTGGTACTCTTGCTCAATCAAACGACGCAGCTGGCTGGCGACATCTGCAGGTAAGTTCGCTAACTTGCCAGGGCGCTCGGCAAATATGCGCCCTTTCTGCTCATCTAGAGTCGTCCATTTTTCCAGCATACGCGCCCGACTCTGCTTATCGGCAACTTTCCCCATAAACGGCTTGAGTGGCCCTTTGGCGCTATCCAAAGTCACCGCATCAATGGGCAGCTCTTTAGTATGGTCATCTTTTACATGAGCTTCTTTGTAATCCGCTAGCGTATGGATGTACCCCTCTAACAGCTTTTTCAGCGCTTTATCAGACGCTTTAGAACTTAACGCTGCGTTTTCACGGCTATCCAACACTACGCTGATCGCCAGCCGCCATACATCGTATTGATAGTCGCCTATCAACGCATCATCAAAATCATCCATGCCATAGCGCACTTGGTCATCGTGGTGACCATAAGCACCAAAGTTATAAATATGCGCATCGCCTTGAAGCCATGTTTGGGTAGACGGCCATCCGCCAAATAGCGCAAAACGCCAGTCATGCCATACGTCCTGCCAATATAAGTGATTAGTTCCACGAAAGAATCGGTAGGGAGAGGCAGCCATCTTGGCGTACTTTGCTTGGCGGTGTGCCACATTTAGCGGGGCATTCACCTGCTGAATCGCCTCAATCACTTGCTGTGGGCGGTTATGTCCGGTTAGTGCATGGCTCATCGCGTTGCCTTTTTCTGTGCGTAAAAAGCATTCTGCTATCAGCGTAGGTGAGAAACGTTAAGAGAATAAGTCATTAGCAAATTTTAACTATACCCAGTTAGCTAACTCGGGTATCGACGAATTCCCCAACGTTAAGATCTGGCTATTCGTGCTCTTGTAAAAAAGTTAGAAGCGGGCTTTCTGCCAACGAACTACCCCAGCCATCATGGTGCACCAATTCATCTAATGAAAGCCGAGAGCGCCAGCCTTTTGTTTCCAACTCAGGCTGATCTAGAAACTCGCTGACATAGCCCATGCAAAGATAAGCCAACGGATAAACATGTTCAGGCAACTTTAACGCCGTGCTGAGCTGATCTTGGTCGAGAATACTGACCCAACCAACGCCAATGCCTTCTGCCCGCGCCGCCAACCAAAGATTTTGCACCGCTAAACACGTGCTGAAAAGGTCGGTATCCACAATACTATTGCGGCCTAGTACATGGGGGCCTCCCCGACTGCGATCGCAGGTAATACAGAGGTTAAGCGGACTTTCCAAAATGCCTTGAAGCTTCAAGCCTTGGTAACGCTCCTTGCGATCGCCCTCAAACCGCTCCGCGGCTTTGTGGTTTTCTTGCTCAAACATCGCCAATATCGCTGCTCTAACCTCGCGGCTTTCGATCACAATAAAATCCCACGGCTGCATAAAGCCTACCGAAGGTGCGTGATGGGCTGCCTTTAGCAGTCTTGATAACACCTCGGGGGCAATAGGATCAGGTAAGAACTGTGAGCGCACATCGCGCCGTTCATAAATGGCGCGGTACAGCCCGCGCTTCTCGGCATCGGAGAAGTGGTGGTTAGAGATAGTCATTAAGCTGATCTGGCCTTTTGCTGATCGATTTTACAGACATTGAATAGGCAGCTCTCTTCCTTGAAAACGATAGCGGTAGAAGATCGCGAATGATGAGGTGGCTAGCAGCCGCTAAGAATTGTTTAATCAAATCATAGCGCAGACTTGCTTAGCTTTACCGCATAGACTTCCGGCAGGAGTGAGTCCCACACCCTTATTCCGCTATACGGTCATGAACCACCTTAACCAATTACGGGGATCAGCGTTGTATCATTATTCCGTAAGCTCCCATTTAAAGAAGCGGGAGCTTACACCCCTCCCCCAAGCAGCACTAAACAACATAGAAAGCCTGTCGACCACCGCTACCATTATCCCAACTGAAACGGATAGACAGGTCCGATTTTAAGCAGTTGTGTCAGCTCATCCAGCGCGGTGAGCACTTCAGTGGCAAGCTGGGGGTCGGAAAGATCATCTGCCGTAAGGCGGTCACGGTAATGGCGGTTGACCCACGCAGTCAGATCATCGTATAGCGCATCATTCATTAACACGCGGCCGGTCAACGCTGCCTGTTCAGCGTTTGATAAGGCAACGCGTAAACGCAGGCAGGCAGGTCCACCACCATTGCGCATGCTCTGTTTAACATCTTTAACGACCACTTCCGCAATCGGGTTATGGCCCGCCAGAATGAAGTCCTGGATCGTGCGCCAGACGGCTTCACGCTCTTGGCACTCGCTGGGCACGACCAGCGTCATGGTGCCATCCGGGTTGGAAAGTAGCTGGGAGTTAAACAGGTACGACGCTACCGCATCCTCCATACTCACTGCGTCTAACGGCACCCGCACCGGGATCAATGGCGTGGACATTTTGGCGCGCAGCTCATCCAACGTGCGCGCTTCATCCAAAAAGGCCATTTCATGATAAAGCAACACGGGGCCATTACCCACGGCAATGACATCGTTGTGGAAGACACCCGCGTCGATGGCATCTGGATGCTGCTGGGCAAATACCGTTTGCGCATCTGTTAGCCCATGCTGGCGGGCCACCGCCTGGCTGGCTTCCAGGGTTTGACGAGCGGGGAAGCGTTGCGGCTCACGCTCACCGCCAAATGCTTGGCGACCATACACAAATAGGTGAATGCCTGGCTCGCCGTGTTCACCGCATAGCCGGGTGTGATTGGCCGCGCCCTCATCAGAAAAAGCAGGCGTTGCTGGCAGTACAGGGTGATGAGCGAAGTGCTGCTCATCATGGAAAATAGCCTGTAGTACACGGCCAGTGGTTTGCGGCTCTAGGTAGCGATGAAAGCTCGATTGCAGGTTCGCCGGGGTGAAGTGCACCCGACGATCTGGCGCATCAACGCTGGGGGTAACAGTGCCTGCGTTGGCCGTCCACATACTGGAAGCCGAGCAGACGGCGCGCAATAACTGAGGAGCCTCTTTTGCAGCGCGGGTGAGCACGTCGCTATTGCTACCGCTGAAGCCTAAATCCCGCAGCGCCCCCACATCGGGTCGTTGTTGGGGTGGTAATACGCCCTGGGCGTAGCCCGCATCCATCAGTGACTTCATTTTCAGAAGCCCCTGCAGTGCGCCCTCTTTGGGGTTGGATACCAATCCACCATGACTCATCGACGCCACGTTGCCGTGTGCCAGCCCAGAGTAGTTGTGGGTAGGCCCTACCAGACCATCAAAATTGACTTCTCTGACGTTGTTATTAACCACGTTGTTATTAATATTCACCACGTCACTCATAGGTTGACTCCTGGCGGCAGCGTGTCCGGCATTTCCAGGGTGTCGGCTTCCATAGATGCCACTGGGTAAGCGCAGTAGTCCGCCGCGTAGTAAGCGCTGGGCCGGTGGTTGCCGCTGTCACCTACGCCGCCAAAGGGGGCGTCGCCAGAGGCACCTGTGGTTTGGCGGTTCCAGTTCACGATGCCCGCACGAATGCGCAGCAGGAAATCATCCCAGTCAGCTTTATCGCCACCGATGAGTCCTGCAGATAAGCCATAGCGTGTATCATTGGCAAGGGCTAATGCTTCATCCCAATCGCTGTAACGATGGATTTTCAGCAGCGGGCCGAAATGCTCCTCGTCCGGCACGTCCAGCCCCGTCACATCAATCAACGCCGGGCTTAACAGGCTGGTGTTCTCTTTCAGGCGCTGCATCCGGTTAATCACCGTACCGCCCATGGCTTCCAGCTCATCTTGCGCTTTCAGCAGGCCGTCGGCAGCTACCACGCTGACCAAGCCGCCATAAAATGGCGCCACGGGCTCTTCTTCAAATTGCCCAGCCACGTGCAACTTGCTGATCGCATCAGAAAGCGCGTCGATCAGGCGATCGCCAACCTCACCCTGCGGTACCATTAAGCGACGGGCACAGGTGCAGCGCTGGCCACCAGATAAAAACGCCGACTGCAGAATAGTCAGTACAGCTGCACGCTCGTCGTCGACGTCTTTGACCACCAGCGGGTTATTGCCTCCCAACTCCAAAGCGAGAATTTTATCCAGCTGTCCAGCGAACTGCTGCTGTAGCATGCCACCGACTTTAGCGCTGCCGGTAAATAGTAGGCCGTCGATACCGGGGTGCGCTGCCAAGGCTTGGCCGACAGCAACACCGCCCTGCACTAGATTAATCACCCCAGCAGGCAGTCCCGCTTCCACCCAGCATTGCAGGGTTAAGTCAGCGGTCAGCGGGGTTTGGTCGCTGGGTTTAAACACTACGGTATTGCCTGCGAGCAACGCGGGCACCATATGGCCATTGGGTAGGTGGCCAGGGAAGTTGTAGGGGCCAAACACCACCATGACACCATGAGGGCGATGGCGCAGTACGGCTTTCGCACTGCCCACGTCTTTTTCTCGCTCACCTGTACGTTCATGGTAGGCCTTGATAGATAGCGCCACCTTGCCGACCATCGCGCCGGCTTCAGTGCGTGCTTCCCAAAGCGGCTTGCCGGTCTCAGAGGCAATTGCTATTGCTAGGTCTTCACGGCGAGCCGTCAGTACCTCAACAAAACGCTCAACAAGTGCTTGGCGCTGCGCAAACGAAGTGCGCGCCCATTCAGGAAAAGCGGCACGCGCGGCATCGATAGCGGCGCTAACTTGTGCGTTTGAGGCCGAAGCTCCTTGCCAAAGCAGTGTTCCAGAAACAGGATCATGCTTTGTAAAGGTGTCGGCATCGCCCGTTACCCAGGCGCCGTTAATCAGTTGCTGCTGTTGGGCGTGCATCGTTATCTCCTTCCCGTATGCGTGCTGGTGGTGCGAGCTTGTTATGTGTATTTGTTTTGAAAGACTGTTAATAAAGATCAGTGTTTAAATAGCTGTGCTTGAAAAGCTAGGTTTCCAACAAGCGAATGTGGTCACCTGCTGTAACACCCAGGCGGTCGGCTTCTTGCTGGCTAAGCACAATGGTGTTTTCCTGGGTGGGGCCGCGTCCTATCCAACTAGCGCTGAAGTTAAGCATCTCAGTAGTGGCTGCCAGCCAGAGGCTCTCGCTTTCGTCAGGCGCGTTTTGAGAAACTTCTACTTGGCAAAGCTGCGAATTACGAATCGCTCGCACGTCGTCAATGTAGGCCTCCACTGTGGGTCCACCATCGAAAATATCGATATAGCCTTCCCAACGCAGACCTTCTTTCTTGAGCATTTCAAGAGCTGGTCGTGTATGGCGGTGCACTTGACCAATGCAGGCACGTGCCTCTTCCGACATAAACGTGGTGTAGATCGGGAACTTCGGCATCAACTCACCGATAAAGCTTTTCTGGCCTAGCCCGGTTAACCGATCGGCCTCATTAAAGTCCATGGGAAAAAAGTGTTTACCCAAGCTTTCCCAAAAGGGGCTGGTGTTATGTTCATCAAACACGCCGCGCATCTCTGCCAGCACTTTTTGCGGAAAACGGTCACGAAACTGCGCAATAAACAGCCAGCGGGCTTTGGAAAGAAGCGCGCCATTACGTAGGTGTTTACTCGCTTCGCCGCGATATTCAGGGCGTAAGAACAGCGAGCACACTTCGGCATCGCCGGTATGATCAGAGCTTAAAAACAGCGTATCGATCGTGCGGTGCAAATCTAACTGCACCGAGGAGTGCGCTAACGTACCCAGCCGGTAGTTGTAAAATGGCACTTCACGACCCACTTGGCCTTCAATGGCGCAGCAGCCTGCCAACTCACCACTCTGCTCATCTTCCAGTACAAAGAAGTAGAGTCGATCGTTAATCGGCGTGCGCTCTTCAAAGGCACGGGCAGCGGCTTCAATTTTTCCAGCCAAAAACTCACGGTTATCCGGCAGTGAGGTAAAACCAACGCCTGCCTGTTGCGCAAGCGCCTGGAGCCCATCTAAATCGTCACGGGCAATGGGTCGAATGCGCATTACATTTCTCCTTCATCAAGCGCATCTACCGCGCTTGGCAGGGTTAATGGCGCGGCCAGCACCGCGCGCCCCTCTTCAACACCTAAGCGTTTAGCGTGCTGTGGTGAAAGCATCAATTGCCCAGTAGGTGAAAGCGCATAACGCGCCACGATACAGCGGAAATCACCTAGCGTTTGATTGGCAATCATCGCGGGTTCTGCATCGGGCAGTGCGTGTTCAGGGCGTACCCTAACCGGATGCCAGGCAGCACGCCGGAAGGTTTCCAAGCGCTCGCGTTCGGCTTTTACAATCGGCCCTGCGTCAAAAATATCGACATGGCGAGAGCGTACAAAGCCTTCTGCCAACATTTCGGCTAACGCGTCCTCATGGGCGGGATGCTCGCGACCAATGGCAGCGCGCGCCTGCGGTGTTAGCAGCGGTAGATAAAGCGGAAATTGCGGCATCACTTCAGCAATAAAGCTTTTCGAGCGGACGCCAGCAATGTGATTCATCTCTTGAAAGCTGCGGGCAAAAAAGTGACGGCCAACGCTTTCCCAAAAAGGCGATTCGTTTTTGCTATCCAAGTAGCCCGGAAACGCTACCGCCAGAATGCGTGAAAAACGCTCGGGATATTGAGCAATGAACATCAGCCGCGCACGGCGTAACAGACTTTCTGCACTGGTGCCTTTATAGCGCGGGTTGAGCGATAACGCGCAGAGCAGCGTGGCGTCAGAGGCTTCGTGAGAAAGCGCTAAGGTTTGCACTTCCCTACGTACGTTCAACTGCTGAGAAGCATGAATCAGCGTTTCCTGACGATAAGTGTAATAGGCTTCTGCTGCACCGGCTTGGGCACGGATGGTCGCCGTGCCTAGCACTTCCTCGCGTTCATCATCCGCCAGCACAAACATATAATGTTCGTTGCCGGGAAACTCAATTTCACTATTAAAAGCTTCCTGGGAGCGCACAATGCGCTCCTCTAGCCGATCACGGTTGGCGGGCAGATTGGTGAGCCGTGGCACTGCGTGCTCTGCCAACTGCTCCAGGGCTGGAAGATCAGCCATTGTTACCGGTCGAATTACCAGCATCCTTAACGCCCCCTCTTGTGTGGCTTCTTGCCTACTCATGCGCTGGCAACTAGCCGCTCAATCGCACGCTCTAGGCGCGCCATGCCCTCAGCAATATCGTCTTCTGGAATAACTAAAGATGGCGCCATGCGTAGCACGTTAGGACCAGCAATCAATGCCATCACGCCCTCTTCGATAGCCAACGGCAGAATGTCTTTAGCACGGCCTTCAAAAGCATCCGACATTTGTGCGCCCATCAGCATCCCCATGCCGCGGATTTCTTTAAACACGCCATGTTTGCGGTTAATAGTTTCTAAATGCTCACGGAACAGGTCGTGACGATGCTTAACGCCGCTAAGTACTTCAGGGGTATCAATGAATTCCACGGCCGCTAGCGCAACCGCCGATGCCAACGCATTGCCCCCATAGGTAGAACCATGGGTACCAATCGCTAAAGATTTCGCAATCGCATCCGTGGTTAAGGTGGCACCAATCGGGAAACCACCACCCAGTGACTTGGCACTGGTGAGAATATCCGGGGTGATACCGAAATTTTTGTAGGCGTAAAGCTCGCCGCTGCGGCCAACGCCGGTTTGTACTTCATCAAAAATTAGCAGCGCGTTGTGCTCATCACACAGATCACGTAGCCCCTGAAGAAACTCTTGGGTCGCGGGAACAATGCCACCTTCGCCCTGCATCGGCTCAACCATAATGGCGCAGGTATCGTCGCCCACTAGCTTGCGTACGCTTTCCAGGTCATTGAAGTTGGCGTGCAGAATGCCACCAGGCACTGGGCCAAAGCCTTGAGAGTACTTGGGTTGGCCACCCACACTCACAGTAAAGAAAGTGCGGCCATGGAAAGACTGATAAAACGAGATAATTTTATCTTTATGCTCGCCATGGTGGTCTACCGCCCAACGGCGGGCTAGCTTTAGCGCGGCTTCGTTAGCTTCGCCACCGGAAGAGCATAGGAACACCTTATCGGCGAACGTGCGCTCAGTAAGCGTTTTGGCAAGTGCCAGCGCCGGCTCATTGGTAAATACATTCGACAAATGCCAAAGCTTTTCGCCCTGCTCTTTAAGCGCATTTACCAGCACCGGGTGGCAATGGCCTAGTGAGTTGACCGCAATACCACCGGCGAAATCGATGTATTCACGTCCCTGTTGATCCCACAAGCGGCTGCCTTCACCACGTACCGGGATAATTTGCTGTGGTGCGTAGTTAGGCGTCATGTAGTGATCGAAATCCTGACGGCTTGGGGTGTAGTTCATGGGACAATACCTCCGGTGAAATAAAGGATAGAGTTAGTATACGGGGGGCGACAGACGCCGTGCTTTCAGTATTGGGACGGTAAATTATGAAAAGCTGCGCTTATCCAAGCCGCTCTTCACGTGGCGTAATGCCAAAATGATTGCGATAGGCGGTAGAAAAATGCGCGCCAGAGGAGAATCCAGTCATTAGCGCGATATCACCGACCGGCCGGTCGCTCTCTCTTAATTGTTTACGCGCATCCTGCAGGCGCAAATCCAGGTAATAACGGCTGGGCACTGCTTGCAAATACTTCTTAAATAAGCGCTCTAATTGACGCCGAGAGATACCCAAATGCTCGGCCAGCTCTAGCGTAGAAAGCGGCTCTTCAATATTGGCCTCCATCAATGTAACGGCATCTACTAGGCTTTGCGGCGCATGACCAAGGCGATTACGTAGTGGTACATGTTGGCGCTCATCGGCTAAGCGGATGCGATCACAGACGAACTGCTCAGAAACCTGCTCGGCAAGGCGCTGGCCGTGATGCTTGCCAATCAGCGTTAGCATCATATCCATTGCAGCAGTGCCACCGGCACAGGTTATCCGGTCACGGTCAATTTCAAATAGCTGCTGAGAAAGCGTGACCTGGGGGTACGCCTGCGCAAACGCATCGAAACGTTGCCAGGGCAATGTAGCGCGGTAACCTTCCAACAACCCACAGCGGGCAAGCACTTCCGTGCCACCCGCAAGGCCGCCGATAGCAACACCTCTGCCCTGATGGCTGCGCAACCATTCATTTAGCTTGGCAGGCAATGCATAGGGTAGCGGTGTAGGAGCACATACCAACAGCATATCAAGCGGCCCAAGCGGCGCGCCTAAGACATGTTGAGCGAGTAAGGAAAGCTGCGCGCCGCTGCGTACAGGTTCATCGGTTAAGCTTAACGTAACGGTTTGGTAAAGCATCTGCCCGCTTAGCTGATTGGCCATATGCAGCGGTTCGATAGCGCTCGCATGGGCCAGCAGCGAAAAACCAGGCAGCAGCACAAAGGCCACCCGCCTGCGTTCACCAGCGGATGACATCAACGTACTTGAGGACATAACACGTTGCTTTGCTGCATAGAAATCGCCGCCAACTCAGATAAATAGCCAAGAAAAAAGCCATCTTACCCAATTGCGCAAGTGAAGGCAGCGCTATGGCTCTTAAAACAAAAATAGCGGGCATAAATACAAAATTGCCGAGCGTAATGCTCGGCAATAGGGGGATACTACAAAAGGCGATACTATGTCGTCTTCGTTAACCGCCGCTGTTGCCAAGCCCCAGCATGACAATGCCTGCAACGATAATCCCCATCACGATAATAATTAAAGGGAGCATTTTATGCAGTCCGTTAGGAGACTTTTTTGCTTCCGGCTGCCGTTGTGGCTGTGACGTTTCAAAGTCCTCGGGCAGACGTTCGTTCATGACGTGCTCTTTCTCTTCTTCCCGGGTTTTGCTTTCCTTGGTATCCATACAACACCTCTCGCTTTCCGGTTAGATGATCAAAACGCGGCGATTAACCCTCTTCGACACGCTTCGCGCTATAGTGTAACGACATCAAAGTGAACATCAGGGTTCACATCTGCGTCGTAATCTACATCATCACGCTCGAAGCCAAACAGCTTCAAGAATTCATGCTTATAACCAGCATAGTCGGTAATTTCGAACAGGTTCTCTGTAGTGACGGCAGGCCATAGGTCTTGGCAGGCTTTTTGTACATCGTCACGTAGTTCCCAATCATCAAGACGTAGGCGACCTTTATCATCGGTGGCCATCGCATCACCTTGACCAGTGTAGAGGTAATCACCAAACAAGCGGTTTAGTTGATCAATCGTACCTTCGTGTAGGCCCTGTTCTTTCATGATGCGATAGACCATGGCGATATACAGCGGCATCACAGGAATCGCGGCACTCGCCTGAGTAACCACCGACTTAAGCACGGCGACGTTGGCACCACCACCCGACTCTTTCAGTTTGGCATCAATCGCTGCGGCGGCGCGATCAAGGTCTTCCTTGGCTTTACCCAACGCACCGTGCCAGTAAATCGGCCAGGTGATTTCAGTGCCGATATAGCTAAACGCCACACTACGTGCACCTTTGGCTAGCACACCCGCGTCGTCTAGGGCGCTCATCCACAGCTCCCAGTCTTCGCCGCCCATCACGGTGATGGTGTCGTCGATCTCTTGCTGAGTAGCAGGCTCGACTTCTGCTTCGATGATGGCGTCTTTATTGGTGTCGATCGCGGTTGCGCGATAGGTTTCACCAATTGGCTTCAGGCTCGAGCGCTTCACTTCACCCGTATCTGGCAGCTTACGCACTGGCGAAGCCAGGGAGTACACCACCAGATCAACTTCCCCCATGTCCTGCTTGATCAATTCAATGGCTTTTTCACGTGCTTCGTTAGAAAACGCATCGCCGTTGATTGATTTGCTATACAGACCTTCTTGCTTGGCGAACTTGTCGAACGCGGCGCTGTTGTACCAGCCAGCAGTACCGGTCTTTTTCTCACTGCTAGGCTTTTCAAAGAAGACACCTAGGGTATCAGCGCCATAACCAAAGGCAGCCGTAATACGAGCTGCTAAGCCGTAGCCGCTGGAAGCACCAATCACCAGCACCTTTTTTGGACCTTGGCTTTTATCTAAACCACGCGCGCGGGTCGCTTCAATCTGTTCTAAAACGTTTTGCTCGCAGCCTTTAGGATGAGTGGTGGTGCAGATAAAGCCACGCACTTTTGGTTTAATGATCACGTTGGACCCCTTTATCAGATTGATGTCGCTATCAGCATGGCAATGCCATTACCGTGTGGGGTGTATTCTAGCGGTCTAGACGCGCCCTGTCCGCTCTTGAGCTTCTCCGCCATTCACGGCAGGATAGCGACCTGACCACTCCTTTGCCGACGAGACCCTGATGAACGCACAGCAGCTAGTCGATGAACGCGGCGATTTATGGCTTGCTCTCGCCCCGCTGTGGTTGGACCGCGAGCCGAGCGAGCGTGATTACGCCCATATGATTGAGATGATTGAACAGCATGACATGTCGCTGAAGGAATTAGAGTGGATGTTCCGCTTGGAGCTTGCTCCCGTGATGATGAGACACCAGCTATCAATTGCCAGTGAATGGCGAAAGTTCGATGACTATCAACTGATGAAGCAGCTGGTAAGCCACAACCTGCGCCTAAAAGGCTGGCGGCGCAAAAGTTGGGCGCTTTTTTCAGGATTAACCACAATGATGGTGCGTCATCGCTGGGTAGAATTAATGCAGCGACTGATGGTTACCCGCGGCGAGATATAACAGTGCGCGTCGTTTTTTTACCCGTTACTCTTTATCAAGAGCGGCTTCCAACGCCAGCCGAAGTGATGCCCCATGGTCGTTAGGGGCAAATCTTGCGATCACCCTGCCATCGCGCCCCACCAGAAACTTTGTGAAATTCCACTTGATCGCCTTAGTACCTAATACGCCCGGTGCCTCCTGTTTAAGCACAACAAACAGCGGATGGGCGTTTGGACCGTTCACTGATACTTTTTCCATTAGTGGAAAGCTGACTCCAAACTGTTGCTCGCCAAAAAGACAGAAAGCCTCTGCACTCTCTGGCGACTGCTTACCAAACTGGTTACAGGGGAAGCCAAGCACCGTAAACCCACGATCTCGATAGCGCTGATATAAACCCTCTAGCTCTTTTAGCTGCGGGGTAAAGCCACACTTACTAGCCACATTAACCACCAACAATACTTGCCCGCGCAGCGCCCGCAAGTTGAACGGCTTGCCTTGATGGGTGTAACAATCCTGCTCATAAATCATCGCAAGGCCCCCCTAAATGACTCCACCAGCATAGGCTTTACCATGCCACGGCGATGGCGGTTACACCAGTACGGTTTATCAACTAATCGGGCCTGCAACAACCCGCAGCGCCAGCGCAATAAGCAGCACACCAGTGATTCGATTGATCCAGTGGGCATGACGCTGAAGCCAAGGCAGTACGCGAGAGTGGGAAAGCCCCACCGCCACCAAAACGTACCACCCCCCGTCAATAATAATTGCAGTTGCGACGATGATAGCCTTGGCCAGTAGACTCATGTCAGGCGTTACAAACTGACTTAATAGCGCCACAAAAAAGATGATCAACTTGGGATTACCTAGCGCCACTAGCACTGCTTCTTTAGCCGCTTGGCGTGGTGTCGTCACTGCTGCCTCGGGTGACAGCGCTCCACCTCTGCCTGCCCGTAGTGCCTTTATTCCAAGCCAGGCCAAATAGGCTGCGCCGCACCATGTCACTAGCTGAAATAACGCTGGGTGGCGCACAATAAGTGCACCCAAGCCCCATACGGTGAGCAACGCATAAAACCCGACACCCAGCGCATGAAAAACTGCAGCCGTCATACCGGGCAAGCGGCCCCCGCCTAACGTATGGCGCAACACTAGCGCTAGACTAGGTCCTGGGGACATCGCTCCCATGGCACAAATAGCAGCCAGCGATAGCCAGAGTGACAGCGGCATTTTTCTCTCCTTGAAATCAGCAAGATAGGCTGACTAATTATACGCCAGCTAAGCGGGTTCTAAGCGAATAAATCCGCCTCCTTAAATAACGCTGTTAGCATGGTACGCTGTTGGGTAAAATTTTCCCCTTTTTGAAAACGATGACGCCTGCCCTGCAGGCGGTTCATGGCTAATGAAGGACTTCAATATGGGTAGGGCGTTTCAAAACCGTAAGGAATCCATGGCCAAAACGGCCGCTGCGAAAACCAAGGTTTACAGCAAATACGGGCGTGAAATTTACGTTTGTGCCAAAGCAGGCGGCACAGATCCAAACGGTAACCTTGCGCTGCGCGGTTTAATGGAGCGGGCTAAAAAAGACCAAGTACCCTCTCACGTTATCGATAAAGCCTTAGATAAGGCCAGTGGCGCAGGTGGCGAAGACTTTTCTCCAGCGCGCTATGAAGGCTTTGGGCCAGGCAACGTGATGGTGATTGTCGACTGTTTGACCGACAACCCCAATCGCACCTTTGGTGATGTGCGCGGCTGCTTTACCAAAACCAAAAGCAAAATTGGCACCCCCGGCAGCGTCAGCCACATGTTTGATCACTGCGCAATTTTTTCGTTTGCAGGCAGCGATGAAGAAGCCGTGCTTGAAGCACTCATGGAAGCCGATGTCGACGTTACCGATATCGAGCAGGAAGACGGTCGTATCACGGTGTTTGCGCCGCACACCGATTACGCTAAAGCCAAACAAGCGCTGCTAGATGCTTTTGGTGAGGTTGATTTCGAGGTTGACGAGATCCAGTTCTTACCACAGACCCCAACGCCCATCGAAGGCGATGACGTGGCGATGTTTGAGAAACTGCTGGGTATGCTTGAAGAGCTCGACGATGTGCAAAATGTTTTCCATAGCGCCGAACTACCGGAACAAACTGCTTAAATCATTGCACACTTAAAGAGTCACAAGGGACAAAAATCCATCCTTCGGCCGCTGGCATGTCTGCTGGCGGCCAGGCAACTGTCTCTTTAGCGTGCTCCAAGCTCCAGGCAAGGAGTGCACAGTGCCAAGCATCCTGGATATCCTGCTGCTTTGGCGTTGGCTGGTGCAACATGGAAGCAAACTCAGACGGCATTGTTACCTGATGACGTAGTGCAGCAAATGCCGCTGAGCGCTTGGCGGGCGTTGGGTAGCCTTCTACTACACTTAACGCACCCTCAGCACTTTGCCACTGCCCGCAAGCGGCAATATGCGGCGCAAAGCGCGCCAGCAGATGCATACCTTTAGTGGCCTGGCTGCCAATCATATCTTTGATGGGTGACAGCGGCGTGACACCTCGCTGAAACAGCCAGCGTTCAGTTTCGCGATATAGATACGGATTATCTTGAGAGCGGCCTAGCGCCTCAACAGCGTCACCTTTTGCCAGTGCCAACAGCGCCGTTGGTAGCGCAAGCGGCGTGTCTATTGCCATCACCACTCGTTCATTGCCACTTGCTGCGTATTGACACAGCCCCACTAGGCTATTTATCAAGTCACGGCTAGTTAGCGATTCGTTGAGCGCGGCTCGCAGATTGCCTCTCCACGGTGTCCCCACTAAGCGGAGTGTTTCATCTAACACCACCAACGCATCGCGGCTGGTGGGATTATTATCGCAATTCCAGCCGCCCACATCCCAGCCAATATAAAGCGACTCAGATACACTCATTAGCTGGCGGCACCCCGTGTATCCAAGGCCGCATCAGGCGGCAACAACGCTGGGGTAACGCCCGCCGCGCTTAGCACCTGTTTACCGCGCACGGTTAAATCGGTGATAAACAAAAACTGTTGCCGAGGATCCACCGGGTAGGCACGAATACGGTAATGGGTTCCCCAAGGTTTCTCCTCTGCTACGACAATAATCGGCTTATCAAATTTCAGGTAAGCACTGGTTAACGCGACGTCTCGTAGCGCCTTGCGCACCCAGCCAGCTTCATGCTCCGGCTGAAGATAAAAGCTTGCCACGCACTGAAGACTGGTGCCGCCATTGTTGGCGTTATAAATGGCTGAATCCCAAAGTTTAAGATGAGGCACCGCAACCAGATCATCGTCAGGCGTAAGGATTTCTACGGTGCGCATTCCAACATGCTTTACTTCGCCGTAAGTTCCCTCGATATTGACCCAATCCCCAGGCCGATAGGGCAATTCAACGGCAGATACTACTCCTGCAATTAGGCTGCTGACATAGTCTTTCAGGGCAAAGCCAATCGCCAGGCCAATGGCCCCCAGTAGCGTTACCATATTGCGCAAGGAAGGCTCAATGACAATAGGTACAGCAATCGCCAGCGCGGTAATTAAAATCAGCAGGCGGGTTAGCGGCACTAGCGCAAATACTCGGAATCGAAGCTGTCCATGAAGCCGATTAGCCAACCAGTTGAGCCCCCGCTGACTAGCAATGATCAGTATCACTGTGCTGACTAGAATGACGCCTAATGTGATCAACATTTGACTATCAAATTCATTAAACAGTTTGGCGTACTGCTCTTGATCGTCCATGTCAGCTCCTAAAGCGGGTCCACTAGGTAGTTACGCGATTCCAGCAGTTGCCTTACGCTGGCGTAGCTTAAGGGAGCCACTTGCCAACGTCCTTGATGACAACTAAGAATTTCTTGGCGAGCCAGCGCCAATCGAGCGCCCAGCGCTTCATGATGTGAAAATGGCAGAACATGGCCTAACGCCTGATCCTCTAGCCCTCCATGAATTAACAAAGCATGTAGTAACAATGTTGCCACATCTCCTGTATCAGTAGGCAACTCTGCTTCTGCTAACGCGTCTAACAACCAAAGCTCTTCTTGAGACTGCTCTTCTTGAAACTGCTCGTCAGAGCGCTCGGTATTGCAGCTTTCAACCGGCTTTCGCAAGCGCTCCCGCCAGTAGTGCCAGGCTATACCCAAATGCCCCCGACAGTGGGCCGCCAGACGTTGCAACTCTTTATAGGAGCGCTCACGCTCATCGTCATCTTCACTCGTGTTGGCAAGAATAGGCCGCCCCGTACGGGAGCTATATACCGTTGGGAAGACACCACCATCATTCGCCAACTGAGTAAAATAGTGTGCCAGCTGCTCACCTTCTAGCGCCTGCAAGGTAACCACGGGGACGCCCTCCAAACCCACCGCATGCTGCAGGTAAGCATACGTCCAGCTATCACAACCTATTACGCCTTGCCCTAGGCGGCCACTTAAGGCCCGCTCTAACAGTTCGCGCACACCTTGTAAGCCAAGACTATGACGTAAAAAATGCCTCTCTAGGGTAGGAATTGCCCAACGACGCTGATGACCACAACGCTCCACCCACTCAAGACACCCGTCAACAAGCTCTGCAAAGGTTGGCGTGGACAGGCAACTGACATCCTGCTGCTGCGCCCAATGGCTAACGACTGCACCGTGGCCACCATAAGGGGGAGAAATAAACAGTACGACCGGTGCATCAGCATATTCACCCATGGCTTGGCTAAGGGCATTAGCTGCTGGCACCCAATCAATAGCAGGTACCCAATGTGAAAGCGCGACTTCAGGCAACTTACGCAGCTCGCTCTCTTCCTTTGCCTGGCGTTCCGAGGCCTCTTTACCAATTATCCACGTGGTTGCTGCTCGCCAGCTACGCCGCCACTGGCTGGCTTGGGTCTGCTCTGGTGTTTGAAACGACTCAAGTGCCACGACTTGCCATGGCGATAAAGCAGACTTCGATAAGCGCTGCGTCATATGCCGCCTCGAACATAAATAAGTAGATTAAGATTAGCATGCCTCATAGTGAGGTTGAGGAAATAGTGTTATTGAGGGGTTAGCCGAACTTATCGGCTAATATAAAGTCGTTAGTCAGTAACTACCCCATATGAGAGCAAAGCGCAGGAGGCGATAATGAGCGTAGTTAACGTCACAATGGCAGAACTGCATGAGAAGCTTTCAAAATGCATTGCAGGCGAACGGGTGCTTATTGACCACGAGGGAAATCGATTTAGCGCCCGTATTCAGCACGTTGGCTTAATGGGACTAAAAGTCATCCCGGAAACTCAGATTAAGAACAGCACAGGCGACCCTGGCGATATCGATGGTGTGACAGTGCCTTACGACGACATTTGGGAACTTGAAGTCAAAGGCGTGGTGTATAGCCGTCAAAACGACGACGTTTGAAAAGACGTTTTGCTAAATTAACCTGCCAACGCGGAGGCAACACGTTCCAGCACCAGCGTCTCGCGATGAATAGATAATCCCATGCTGGCAGGCTGACGTGCGATAACACTACGGTTGTGTTTGAGCGCTTCTTCCAGCGGTACCCATTTCGCTGACATACCGTTCGCTTATTCGTTATCTCCCAGGCTTGCCTGACCTAACGTGCTATGAATAAGATGGGCAATATGCTGCATGTATGTCACCGGCAAATAAAAGCGGCCATTCTACGTAAATGGCCGCTTTAATTCACTTGCCTAGAAGCAACGTCATGCGCTCTCCCAGTGAGACTAGAAGGTTAGGCAGATTTTGCCGAAGTGTTTGCCTGACTCCTGATGACGAAACGCATCGGCAATCTCATGTAGCGCAAACTCTCGGTCGATAATCGGCTTGAGACCGAGAGTATCAATGGCGCGGATCATATCAATTTGGTCACGGCGACTACCTACAATCAAGCCTTTCAGCGTGGCCTGCTTAGCCATCAGCTTAATGGTTGGTATATCCCCCTGACGGCCGGTAAGTATGCCAATTAAAGCAATGTGGCCGCCAATTTTGACCGCATCAATGGATTGCGGCAACGTGCCGGGGCCGCCGACTTCCACAATATGATCAACCCCTTCGCCAGCGGTCAATTCACTAACGGCTTTACCCCACTCTGGCGTCGTTTTGTAATTAATCACATGATCAGCGCCCAACGTCTTGAGGCGTTCCAGCTTCTCATCGGAAGATGACGTCGCAATTACCTGAGCGCCCATCATCTTGGCAAACTGCAGCGCAAAAATGGAAACGCCGCCAGTACCCAATACCAGTACGGTATCACCTGCTTTAATGCCACCATCTACCACCAGCGCGCGCCAAGCGGTTAAACCAGCGGTGGTTAGCGTTGCCGCTTCCGCATGGCTGTAACCTTTCGGCTGATGGGTGAACGAATTAGCAGATGCCACCACCTGCTCGCGGGCATAGCCGTCAATGCCATCCCCTGGGGTGGTACGGAAATCAGCGATTCGCGCAGGCCCTTCGAGCCAACCTGGGAAAAACGTCGATACCACCGCATCACCCACAGCGAACTCGCTAACACCTTCGCCAACCGCTTCAACCACGCCAGCACCATCTGACATGGGAATACGGCCATCCTCAGTAGGAATCATGCCCGCCACCACGGCGTAGTCGTGGAAGTTAAGCGAGCTGGCGTGTAGACGTACTTTAATTTCACCGGGGCCTGGCTCGCCCGGCGCCGCTAGGTCAACCACGTCCAGTTTATCTAAACCGCCGGGCTGTTGAAGCTGAATGGCTTGCATCGCTACCTCCTGTTGAAAGTGCTTAGCTAGAATCGCTCAATAAGCGACTGGTCTATTAAGAGCTGGGGGCAGTGTGGTCAGTATCAAGGCCAAGATCAAGGTCGTGACCCAAAAAGCCCCCTGACTGACGCTGCCATAAGCTGGCATAAATGCCGTTATGGGCTAACAGTTCTTGGTGCGTACCACTCTCTACCATGCGCCCTTCATCTACTACAATTAACCGGTCAAGCATCGCAATGGTAGAGAGTCGATGAGCAATGGCAATCACCGTTTTGCCTTCCATCAGCGAATCGAGTTGCTCTTGAATCGCGGCTTCCACTTCGGAATCCAACGCTGAGGTAGCCTCGTCCAACACCAGAATGGGGGCGTTTTTAAGCAGTACGCGGGCAATAGCAATACGCTGGCGCTGACCACCGGATAGTTTCACACCACGCTCGCCGACATGGGCGTCTAATCCGCGCCGCCCTTTAGGGTCGACCAACTCGTTGATAAAGGTATCTGCATGGGCGCGGCACACTGCTTGCCACACATCATCATCGCTGGCATGAGGACTACCGTAGCGAATATTATCTCTCAGCGAACGATGCAGTAGCGAGGTATCCTGGGTCACCATGCCAATCTGATGGCGCAATGAGGTTTGGGTAACCTCAGCAATATCCTGCCCATCAATCAAGATGCGCCCGCCCTGTAAGTCATAAAAGCGCAGCAACAGGTTTGCCAGCGTCGATTTTCCCGCGCCAGAACGGCCAATCAGGCCAATTTTCTCGCCAGGTTTAATCGTCAAACTCAGCCCGTCAAACACGTTTTTACTTTCACCTTCAGCTTGGGCGTACTGAAAGCGCAGCGCATCAAACACAATTTCGCCCTTGGGCACCGCAAGCGCGTTAGCATTTGGTGCATCTTTGATCGTGGGCTCCTGGGCGATGGTATTCATACCATCTTGCACGGTACCGATGTTTTCAAACAGTCCGGCCACTTCCCATAAAATCCAATCTGACATAAAGCGGATACGCATTACCAGAGCAATCGCAATGGCCAACACACCCAGGGAAATGGCGTCCAAATACCAGGCGCTGATCGCCATGCCTGCCGTTCCCACCAGCAGCAGCGTGTTGAGCAGCGTTAGGCAAACACTCATGATGGTGACTAGCCGCATTTGCCGATGCACAGTCCCCATGAAACCTTGCATCGCATCCTTGGCGTAGCTCTGCTCACGCTCGGTATCAGCAAACAGCTTAATCGTTTGGATATTGCTGTAACTATCAACCACGCGCCCTGTCATCTGGGCACGGGCATCGGCCTGAGCCATTGAAACGTCGCGCAGGCGCGGCACAAAAAAGCGCATAATGCTTAAATAACCGACCAACCAAAGTCCTAGCGGCAGCAGTAGCCACGGGTCAGCACGGCCTAGTAAAATTGCCGCCCCGGTAAAGTACACGATGGCGTAAACCATTAGATCCATCACTTTGGTGACGGTCTCACGAATGGCCAACGCTGTTTGCATGACTTTTTGCGACACCCGCCCTGCAAACTCATCCTGATAAAACGCTAGGCTTTGGCTAAGCATATGGCGGTGAGAAAGCCAGCGGCCGATCATCGGGTAGTTACCGAAGATACTTTGGTGAGTCACCAGTGACTGCGCCAGCACCAGTAGCGGCAGGCCGATAATTACCAACACGCCCACACCTGCCAGCCAAAGCCCATGATCCGACCAGAAATTAGCGCGTTCTACGTTACCCAGCCAGTCGACCAAGTCGCCCATATAACTAAAAAACACCACTTCCGCCGCAGAGACCAGGGCAGTCGCTAGCGACATCAGTAACAGCCACGGCCAAACGGGGCGCGAAAAATGCCAAATAAACGGCAGCAGACCTTTCGGAGGCGTGGCAACCTCGCCTTCGGGATAGGGGTTCACCCGCGTTTCAAAGTAACGGAATAGCGGCGCTAGTAAACGTGACAGCATGGAAGGTCCTTTCGTTACCTTGGTGGACAGACGTAGTTAAGAAGATTGATGACGCAATAGCCAACGAGCCCAAAAAGGGGCCACAATCATCAGTGTGACCATACGCAGTAGGTGGTGAAAGGCTACAAACACTGGGTCGATATTAAGCGCGACAGCAAGAATAGCCATTTCACCGATGCCGCCGGGAGCTAGCGCTAATAGAGCAACGTCACGGCGCACGCCCAGCAGCTGGTGGATCAGTTCAGCAAACAGCGCTAATACCACCAGAGCAAGCAGCGTCGCCACCCCCGACTGCCATAAATAGCGCCCGAGCAAGCGCCGTGTTATGCCCTGAAAACGCGAGCCAATCGCGCTGCCTAGCACCCACAACATGAGGTTCATTCCCCAACTAGGCAACGTAAGGCTTGCAAGCCCAAACCCAGACAACAAGGCCGCCATAATAAGCGGCGCAAGTAGCGCCGCACTTGGAATGCGCAGCCACTGGCCCATGGGTAATAAGAAAGGAATAGTGAGCAGCATCCAACCGTGCTCAAGGGTGGCCTGTGCCGGCCCAATGTCACCTGCACCGCCTTCAAATGCCCAAAACAGAGGAGGAAGAAACAGAATGACGAGGATAATACGAAGCGACTGGGCAATGGCGATACGTTGCGGGTCACCGCCACATTTATCACCGAGCATGATCATTGCCGTCATTGCCCCTGGCGATGAACCAAACCAAGCACTGACCGGGTCGAAGCCACAGCGACGATACCACGCCGCGGCAACAGCGGTAGAGGCCACAACACCAGCCAGCAAGAGTGCCGCAGAGATTGGCCAGTCCAACACACGATGGGCAAGTTGAGGCGTCACCTGGCTGCCCAGCACTAATCCCATAACCGCTAAAAACACATTGCGCAGCGGTTCAGGTACGCTCACGTTGATGCCTTTCGCTGACATCAGCAGGTTGGCAATCAATGGGCCTAACATCCAGGCAAGCGGTAAGCCGGTGAGCTGAAAAATAACGCCACCTACTGCACCTACGGCAAGCGACGTTACCAGCCCCTTTGCACTGTCTGCGCTGACAAGGATGCCCTTCACGCTTCCCTCCACCCTAATCTCTAACGTTAAAACGCAATTGTTAACCTGCTAAGCGTAAACGTTAGCTTACCACCATAAAGGGCATTTAGGGCGTTAGTCGCAAGGTGCTGCTAGCCTCAATCTTCGTCTTCATCACCGCGCATTCGCGCCTGTCGATCGGCCTCTTCTTCAATAGCATCGTCAATCACTTCTAATAGCTCATCGACATTGGCAATGTGGCTATCAAGCTCGAAGTGGCCGGTCAGTTTGCTGTCGGGGTGCAGCTTGCCTGATTCATATAAAGCCCACATTTCTTTACCATAGTGGGTGGTGAGAAGCTCCGGCGCGAAACGACCAAAGTAGGCGCGCATATTATCAACATCGCGCTCTAACATTGCTTCTGCACTATTATTGCCCGCTGCATCCACTGCCTGGGGCAAGTCGATAATCACTGGCCCTTCAGCATCTACCAACACATTGAATTCTGATAAATCACCATGAATCAGACCTGCACACAGCATCCGCACCACGTCTTGAATCACTTTGGCGTGATAGCGAAGCGCTTGCTCATGAGTGAGGGTCACTTCATCCAGGCGCGGCGCCACGTTCCCCTCGGCATCGCTAATCATTTCCATGAGCAGTACGCCATCAACAAACCCATGTGGCTCAGGCACACGTACATCGGCGGCGGCAAGACGATATAGCGCATCGACTTCCGCATTCAACCACGCCTGCTCCTGCTCTTTTTGGCCGTAGCGGGTCTTTTTAGCCATGGCGCGAGAACGACGACTATTGCGCTCCTTACGCCCTTCTTGATACTGCACGGCCTGTTTAAAGCTACGCTGTTTAGCTTCTTTAAAGACCTTGGCACAACGTACTTCTTCACCGCAGCGCACGACATACACCTGCGCCTCTTTACCACTCATTAACTGCACCAGCACCTCATCGATCATTCCATCATCGACCAGGGGCTGTAATCGCTTAGGGATTTTCATGGTTAGCTGCGTCGGCTCCTCTTTACTATCTGTGCACAATCATTAATCGATCAATAGCGAATACGGCGGACGCGGAATGCGCGCCCTTTAAGTTTGTCACGCTCAAGCTTGGCTTGGGCTTTTTGAACAGCGCCATGCTCCACTGCCACATAGGCACTGCGGGCTAGCACTTTAATTTTGCCTACCTGGTCGCCACGTAAGCCGCCCTCGCTGGTCAGTGCTCCCAAAATATCACCCGGGCGCAGCTTGTCTTTCTTACCGCCTGCCAACTGTAGCGTTGCCATAGGCGGCTCAAATGGCACTGAATTTTGGGGCTTCGGCAAAGGCTCGGTGGTAATCGGTTGTTCTAGCAAGCCTTCCAACCGCTCCAGCCGATAATGCTCTTTAGGCGTGACCAGCGTACAGGCAATGCCGCTAGCCCCTGCGCGCCCGGTTCGCCCTACCCGATGCACGTGAACATCAAGCTCACGGGCAATCTGATAATTAAACACCGCATCTAATTGAGCAATATCTAAACCACGTGCAGCAACATCCGTTGCTACTAGAATAGACGCACTTTGGTTAGCAAACAGAATTAGCCGTCGATCACGATCTTTCTGCTCTAAGTCGCCGTTGAGCGCCACGGCACTAAAGCCAGCATCTACCAGTTGCTCAGCCACCGCCTGAGTTTCGCGCTTAGTGTTGCAGAACACCACGCTGGTCGCTGGCCGATAAACCAGTAGCAGCTGTTGAAGGGCCGCAAAACGCGCCTCTTCATTGGCAACGTCATAGAAGTGTTGATCGATGGTAGTGGCATCATGAACCTCGGCCACTTTGACCATCACTGGCTCACGCATAATGCCGCGGGTCATAGCCGTCAGGCCACCTGACGCCTGGTCATCGGGGAACGTCGCGCTAAACAGCAGCGTTTGGCGGTCGGCGGGCGTCTCATCAATGATCGCATCAATGGTGTCTTGAAAGCCCATATCGAGCATACGATCGGCTTCATCAAGTACCAAGGTGGTAAGCGACCCTAGTGTCAACGAGCCTTTGCGCAAATGCTCATCGATTCGCCCAGGCGTCCCTACGACAATATGCGCGCCGTGTTCTAAGGAGCCAAGCTGCGGCCCAAACGGCGCACCGCCACATAGAGTGAGCACTTTAACGTTAGGCAACCCACGCGCCAATCGCCGTAACTCTTCGGCTACCTGGTCAGCAAGCTCTCGGGTGGGGCACAGCACAAGGCCCTGAACAGCAAACGCCTCTATGCGCAGTTCTGCCAGCAGTGCCAAACCAAAGGCAGCAGTTTTCCCCGATCCCGTTTTGGCCTGGGCCAACACATCTCGGCCCGCCAACATCGGTGGCAGGCTTTGCGCCTGCACTGGTGTCATGGCGTGATAGCCAAGGGAGTCTAAGTTGGTTAAAAGCGCAGGAGAGAGCGCAAGCGATGCAAAAGAAGTGTCAGACACAAAATCATCCTGAAGGGGCTATATTGCCCAGCAAACCTATAATGTGAAGCACCATACCAGAAAGCGCCAACCCATGCCTTGCTGCAAGGATAGCCAAACGTTAAACCATGGGTGATTGCTAGACTTTTAGCCAACAGGCCAGCGAGTAGGACAGCGTAATTAAGATAGAGTAGTGGAGACACAGCACTTAAGACACAGCACTTAAGACACAGCACTTAAGACAACGCAGTTGCTAACGCTGCAAAACGCCCCTGACATAATGTTGCTAAGTCGCTTGGGGAAAGCTCTATCTCCAACCCACGCCGCCCCGCGCTTACATAAAGTGTCGAAAACGCCTGCGCCGAGCTATCAATAAAAGTAGGCAGACGCTTTTTCTGGCCGAGAGGGCTAACACCGCCAAGCACATACCCCGTGGTCCGCTCCACGTCACCTGGCGCTGCCATTGCCGCTTTTTTCGCCCCTGCCGCTTTAGCAATTTGCTTTAACCCCAGTTGGCTGGTGACCGGCACAATACCAACGGCCAACTGCTTACCATCCAAGGTAACTACCAAAGTTTTAAATACTTGCTGAGCGGCAACACCCAGTTTTTCAGCTGCCTCCAGCCCGTAGGACTGCGCAGCAGCATCGTGTTGATACTCATGGAGCTGAAACGCAATGCCTGCGTGTTTTGCACTATTGATCGCCGGTGTCATGAAGTTCTCTTAAGTTAGCATTATCAGCCTGCCTGAAAAGTAGACTTCTCCCTGCTACGCTAAATAGCGTGATTGATTTAAGGATGTCAACTGACAGGAGTCTTGATATGAAAGCAACTTCCAAAGCACAGCAGAAAGCCGCTGGGGCTGCGCTTTCTGCCAAGCGTGGTGAAACACAGCCCAGTGAACTTTATGATTCCTCCAAAGAGATGTATGACTCAATGAGTGAAGAGGAACTCGAAGAAATGGCCAGCACTCAGCGCAAGGGAAAACCGCAAAAGAAAGAAGATGATTGAAAAAGCTGTGTTCCACAACGGCAACAGCAAAGGCAGAAGTGATCGCTGTGCCGTTGTGGGAGAAGTTTATGTGATTAAGTTACTAACGTAATGCTGGTCACAGCACGCAGATTCCGCAACTTGCAATGCTGCTCAACACTTTCAACAATCTCTTCAGCATCATTGATCTGCTGCTTATCTAGCTGAATATCAACCATTAAGAAGCTACCCACTTGAGCTAGACGTACATCGTCATTGGCAATATCAAAATCTGCCACTTCTTGCACCATCTCCTGGCGAACGCTACCTAAAGGCTCGCCAAACATCAATTCGCGCAGCGCGCCACGCACCATACGAATGGGCATCGGCAGGAAGTAGCCCGCGATTATTAGTACCATCACCGGATCGGCAAAGCGCGCAAGGTGAGACCACGGGGTAAGCGTCAACCCCCATGTGAGCGCAAAGCCCAACATAACGGCGGCACTTAACCAAGTATCCATTTGCCACTGACGCAGTTCGGCAGCTAGCAGTGATGAGCGCGCAATTCGAGCATAACGGTTCAACCACCACCACGTAAGTAAACATCCTGCTACGTTTACCACGCCAAACATTAACGCAAGATCCAACGTTACCAGCCGCCCACCTTGCGCAAGGCTCCATACAGCCGAGACCATCGAAAACAGGCACACCAGTGCTATCACTACGCCTTTAAGCAGCACAGCCAACGGCTCTACAGTAAGCCGCCCAAAGGGGTAGTGATCATCTGCCGGTTTGCGCGCCTGCTGCAATGCAAACAAGGACAGCGACGCCAGCACTAAACTTAATAGCGAATAACCACTATCGAATAAAATAGTAATTGATCCACTGGCAAGCCCGAGAGCAAGGCCAGTAAAGGCAAACAGGCTGGCGGAGACAGCAGAAAATCTGAGCGCTCGGCGCTCGGCGACAAAGGGGGTCACGCGAAATACTCCAGTAAAGTGTCTTAAACCCAACGCATAATAGTGAGTACACTAACGTTTCACCAATCGCTCAGCGCCAACTTTTTTGGCTCTCCATGGAGTAACCTATGCGCGCAGAACAAGTGCAGGCGTTTATTGACGTTACTGAACATGGTTCCTTTGCCGCCGCCGCGCGGCACACCGGAATGAAACGCAGCACCCTAAGCGCCACAGTGAATGCCTTGGAAGACAGTCTTGGAGTCGTGCTGTTCGAGCGTTCAGGCAATAGCCTGCAGCTAACAGCCGTAGGTGAAAGCGTTTTGCCGGACTGCTACCGCCTACTGACCAGTGCCAGCCGAATCAAAAAACACTGCCAACAACACCTGCAGGGGGTCGAAAACCAGCTCTGCATTGCCCGGGATGATGCGCTGCCTGAAGCATTTTGGCGACAAGTCATGCACGACTTAAAACAGCGCTATCCACTTACAGCCATCTCGGTATATTTATTGCCCCCCCAAGAACACCCACAGTTCGTCCTTCGACAAACCGTTGATATAGCTTTTGGGTTGTATACCGCTGAAGGTGCCGACGTAAATGCCAGTAACCTTGCACCGGTCAGCATGTGCTTAGTAGCAGCAACATCGCACCCGTTAAGCCGGCTTCCCAGCGTTACTCGCGATGATCTCGCCCAATATACCCAAGTCTGTTTAACCTATGAGCAGGGCGATAAGTTGGTCAGTGAAGCACTTTTTTCGACAAATTACTTGGGCCTGACCATGTTCGAGGTCATCCGCGATGCAGCGATTAATGGCACTGGCTGGGCGTTGCTACCTTACCCACTAGTCAAGGAAGCCATAGAAAGCCATCAGCTTTGCGCTCTTAACCATGACCTTGCCCTGGACAGTCATTACTACCGCTATGTGGAAGGCGAAAGCCTAGGGGTAGTCGCCACCGCGCTGCTAACGAAGGTGTCACGCTTTTTAGGGAACACTCGTTGAGGCCCGCCAAAACGTTGAAATAGAGCATTGGAAAAAATCGCTTGTAGCTTCCAATCTATAAAAAACCATACAAGGAGATCAAAAGGACACGCTAGAGAACCGACACAGGTGAGTGTCATCTAAGCGTAAAGTGCATCTGCCAGTGTCGATGTTGCCGTCAACTAAGGAGTAGTTTCCACGATGGTACGACTCGATAAGAAAGCCACTAGGCTGTATGTCCTGGACACGAATGTCCTGATCCATGACCCCGCCGCGCTTTACCATTTTGATGAGCACGACGTGGTTATTCCCATGACTGTGCTTGAAGAACTAGACAAGCATAAAAACGGCATCAGAGAGATCGCCCGCACCGCGCGGCAGATTAGCCGCACGCTGTCAGACCTTACCAACCAAGTCACCTTTGATGAGATCCAGAAAGGTATTCCTATTCCGCGCATTAGCGGTGAATCGGGCCGCTTACATTTTTTGTGCTACAACGACCTTAAACCCTTCGACTCCCTTGATGACAGCCCCGACAACCGCATTTTGGCGGAAACCTGTCGGTTACGCGATGAGCGCCCGGATGCTTCGGTCATCCTGATCACCAAAGACATTAACCTGAGGGTAAAAGCAGCCGCACTAAAAGTGCCGGTGGAAGACTACCTGAATGATCGCGCCTATTCTGACAGCGATGCAATGATTGAAGGCGCACAGGTATACACCACTGCGGGGCAGGACGGTGCCTCGCTGTGGGAAACGCTCAATGTCGATGTCACCGTCGAGCGTGTCGACCACCATACTTTCTATCAATTAAGTGGCAACATGCCGCGCCATTGGCATGTCGGCATGCTGGTATCCGATAGCGAAAATGGCGCTGAGTTTGAAGCCATTGTCCGTGAGCTATCACCGTCATCTGCCCGACTACAGCTACTTACCAACTACCGTCACCATGCTGGCGTGTGGGGCGTTCATGCCCACGACAGCCGCCAAAACTTCACCCTCAACTTGCTGATGGACCCAGACATTGATCTGGTCACGATTGCTGGTAATGCAGGTACCGGTAAAACGTTTATGACGCTCGCCGCAGCGTTCCAGCAAACACTAGATGCCAAACTATTTGAGCGCATTGTATTTACCCGTGCACCGATTCCCATGGGCGAAGATATCGGTTTCTTACCGGGCACCGAAGAGGAGAAAATGTCACCGTGGATGGGTGCCTTCCACGACAATATGGATAACCTGTTGCGTAACGAAGAGGGAGAGTCTAGCTGGGATAATGGTGCCACCCGACAGCTTATTGGCTCGCGGGTGCAGATTCGCTCCCCAAGCTTCATGCGTGGGCGTACCTTAAACGATACGTTCTTGATTATTGACGAGGCGCAAAACTTTACCCCCAAACAACTCAAGTCGCTGGTAACCCGAGCGGGCCGAAATACTAAGATTGTCTGTTTAGGCAACGTTGGCCAGATCGACACCCCCTACTTAACCGCCAACACCTGTGGCATGGCTGCTGTTGTCGAACGATTTAGAGATTGGCCCCATGCTGGGCATATCACGCTGAAAAGCGTTGAACGGTCGCGCCTCGCGCTGGCAGCTGAAGAGCTTTTGTAACGCTTGCCGCAAACCACCTTGCCGATTCACCCTTCGACTAAGAGCATCGCCCAGCAAAACTGGGCGATGTGCTCTAATGAATATAGCTAGCAGGGCTATTACTCTACTCCCGTGGTTGGTGCTGCGTGTCAGAATTTTCACTATTCCAAGGGTTTTCAACACCCACTGTATCGGCAGCAAACGCCTCTCGTTCACCTAGGGGGCGAGCCGCTCCAATCGTTGTATCGTTGCAAGTCTGACGCTCCATCTCACAGTTGAGCTCCGCACCAAACAGCACCACAAACGCTGAGAGCCAAAACCATAGCATTAACGCTACAACGGCCCCGAGAGAGCCATACAGCTCACTAAAGGTAGAAAAGTAACGTACGTAAAGCGATAGACCGCCGGAGCCTAGTAGCCACATAGTGGTGGCAAACAGCGTGCCATAGCTTAACCACCGCCACTGGGCAGAACGCCGATAGGGGGCGTAACGATATAGTAAAGCAATAAGTACGCTCATCAGTACCAACAACGCCGGCCAACGCAACCATTTCAAGACACTATCTACCGGTGGTTCAATCATCAGCGTATCAACCACAATCGGCACAATGGCGATAAACCCCAGTGACACTAACGTCATCGTAATTAGCCCGAAGGTTAACGACACCAACACCACACCGCGCAGTAGCAACGGACGCTTTTCATGTTCCCCGTACACCACATTCAAACCGACGACGAGTACAGAAACACTTTTTGACGCAATAAACATGGCAACCAACAGTCCTGCTAGCGCAGTCATTACATTCCCAGACTCCGTACTTTCCACGACCTCTTGGGCCTGCTGATCAATCAGCTTCGCCGCATCCGGCGGCATAAAACGACTAATTTCATAAAGCTGACGACCGGCCTCAACAGGATCAAACAACAGCCCCCAAAGAGAGATAACTGCTGCAATCGTTGGAAATAGCGCCAATAAGGCATAAAAAGCCACGCCCGCCGCAAACATGGTAATACGGTCACGACGAGCAGCACGCACTACCCGCCAAATAATATCGTGCCACCCCTTACGGGGGATATCGTCAGGCGCTGTGGCTTTCCGACCCCGCCAGTGAGACTCTACTCTCCCTTTTTGGCTCATCGCAGCCCCTCCCACATTAGTAAAAGCGCCACTATTACAGCGAACACCATCATCAAACCGCTACCATGATGACGCATCCATGCTTCTGCGAATAAACCTCTGTTCAACTGCCTCATTAACGCTCTTTCACGAGCAAGCGAAAACGCAACACTCGCCATTTTCACCTTTTCACAGGCATGGGCCAAAGCCTCTATAACGCGCAATCCTTTTACAGAAAAGACGCTATACAGCCACCATAAATCGCCTGCAGGTGGCGCTTGAATGACAACGCGGCGCAGTAAGCTAGCGCCAATCACCACCACCATCACAACAATCATGACACCAACAGGGAAAGGCCAACTCAGGCTTAACCATTCGGAGGCTGGTGGTATCTCAACACTACCAGCGGGCAGTGGAAGCCATATTGGCGTTACCAGGGCGGCGACCAATGCAGCCAACCACGCGCCCCACTGGAAGGCATTACTACCCCCTGAGTGCCGTTGCTGCCACTGACGCCACACGCAAACACTGATCAACGCAGAAGTGCCAATGGCCGCCCAGGTAAGCAGCATAATAAGATGTTCGTGATGCATGTCATAAAGCGCACTTTTAACGCCCCACTTACTTAGCATCCCCGCCGCTAGCGCACCCGTTAGCGACACGCCAGGCAAGGCGATTAACGCAAACAGCATCGGTTGCGGCCAGCGAGGCATGTGCTCGCTAATACTAGTACCCAGAAAGAGTGCTCCTTTTGCCAATGCATGATGAGCGGTAAACAACACCACACCAGGTAATAACAGCGGCCACACGTCTGGGGCGGCTAACCCCATTGCCACCATAGCAGTGAGCATTCCCATTTGGCTGATGCTGGAGTACGCCAGAACCGCTTTTGGATGGCGCTGCCACACACCATACAACGCAGCACCAAAGGCGGCTGCCAATCCTGCTATTAGCATGACGTTGCCAAGCTGGAGGAGCGCAGGTGACAATCCGTTAACTCCTAACGGCAATACATTTATCCATGCTAATAGCCCAGCTTTAATCATCGCGCCGCTCAGCACCGCGCTAGCAGGAGCAGGCGCTACTGGATGCGCTAACGGCAACCAAACATGAAGGCCAATAACCCCCGCTTTCACCCCAAATCCAAGCCACAACAAAAGCGCCATCGTGGCCCCGTGGTCAGCGACAGCGATTCCCTCACGCACTCCCTTAAGCGTCAGCGTTTCTGAAGTGCCTGCCACCCAAAGAAAACCGCCAAGGATAAGCCCTTCACCAATAACGGCTAAGATTAAGTATGCCCTTGCGCCCAACCGCGCTTCGTCACTACCGCTATGGACTACCAGGGCATATGCGGCAAACGTCATCAATGCAAAGCCCAGATAAAAACTGGCGATATCTTGAGCAATAATCAGCAGCACATTGCCCAACAACGTCAGCGGCCACAGAAGCGCTAACCGCTGACATCGACGCTGTATAACCTGATCGCCTGCCTGTGCTTTTCGTTGCTCTGCTGCAAAGTATCCACGCGCATGAATGGCCGCTAAGCTCCATAGCAAAGCGGTAAAGGCCAGCCACGGACGGCTCAGTGCATTTAACTCCCAATAACCGCCTAACATCCAGGCGCTGATTGACCACTGGACCTCGCCGCTAAAGGCTAGCAGTAACGCCGGCCATGAAGCACTCACCCAGAGCATCGAGAAGTAGTCGCGGCTCGCCGCAGGCGTTCTATACGCCTGCCATATTGTGGTGCCCGCAACGCACAGAGGCCAAAGTAATGCCGCAAGCAAAAGTAGCGTGATCATGGCAGGTACTCCCCTACCGCCACGCGGGTAGCCCAATCCAGCGGGCTAAACGGCAATCCTGCCAATAAACCTGCTCCAATGCTTACCAGTGCAGTAAACACGGCTGGCCATAATAGCCAGCCGTGGGTTTCCAAGCGCCCAAGGCGCTGTTCATTAGGCCACTCACCCTTTCCATGAGCCGGCCCCTCACGAAACCAAAGGCGGTGCAAAATAGGCAAAAAATAAATAGCATTCAAGGTACTACTCGCAACTAAAACCGCCACAACCCAATACATCTGCGCCTGGATAGCCCCCACCCCCAAGTACCACTTAGTGATAAAGCCCGCGATAGGAGGCAGCCCAATCATACCCAACGCCCCTACGGTGAATGCGAAGCTGGTAAGGGGCATACGCTTGCCGGCACCGTTCATTTCATCAATACGGTGGATACCAAGCTCTTCAGCGTAGTTACCCGCGCAAAAGAACAGCGTGACTTTCATCAAACCTTGATGCAGAAGATGCGCAAGTGCACCAATGGTACCGAAGGGGCCAAACAGGCAAACACCAAGCACAACATAGGAGACCTGGCTGATAGTAGAAAATGCCAACCGAGGCTTTAATTCTTGCTGGGCAATCGCGCGCAGCGAGCCGTAAATAATCGTAATTGAAGCCGCGACCGCCAATACAGTGGTGACACCAAGTTCAACGCTGAGCTCAATACCATAAAGATCATAAATCACCCGAAGGATGCCAAAGGCACCGGCTTTTACAACCGCAACCGCATGTAACAGCGCGCTAACTGGCGCAGGCGCTACCATTGCTCTTGGCAGCCATCCATGCAACGGCACCATGGCAGCTTTAACGGCAAGGCCTCCTACCAGTAATGTAAATATCAGTATCAGCAGACCACGATGATCATTGAGGTATGGCGACAATCCCTGCTCAGAAGCGAACGAATGGTCGCCGGTTAAACTATAAAGCAGCACCACACCGAGTAGCAGCACCACGCCAGCCGTTAAGGTATAACGCAGATAAACACGCCCCGCTGCTAACGCTTTGGCGGTTCCGTAGTGGACGACCAGCGGGTAGGTAGAAAGGGTCAGCATTTCGTAGAAAATCAGGAACGTAAACAGATTCCCGGCTAACGCGATACCCAACGTACTCGCGACACACAGGCTGAAAAAGCCAAAAAAACGTTTTCGGTTCGCCGCCCCTTCTAAATAGCCGATCGCGTAGATCGTGGTACACAGCCACAGTAGCGAAGAAAGTCCAGCAAACATTACTCCCAACGCATCAGCTCTCAATACAAACTCAACACCGCCCACTATCTGGAAACTAAAGGTGTCTTCAACCCCCTGAGAAACCCGCCCAACCATCAAGGTTACCAGGATGATTTTACTCACAGCGGCAATCAGGTTAATGCTGGTACGCAGCCGCCGCGCGTCTTCAGGCAAAAGAAAAATAACCGCTGCTGCAAAAAGAGACGTTGCTAACGTTGTTAGCGGTAGCCAAGCCGCATTCATGCGCCACCTCCCTGGAGTAGCGCCAGTGGTAGGTGAGCCAATAAGCCTAGGGCAAACGCTGCCACCGCCAAACAAAGCGCAATAAGATCCATGCCAGGCGCTAACGGCTGGTAATGATGGCGAGGCGCAGTTTCATCAAAGCAGTAACGGAAAACACGAAATATATAAGCAGCTGTCAGCAGTGTGCCCACCAATAGTGCGGCAACAGCTACCCATTGCTGTGTCATCACCATCGCCTGTAGCAGCAACCACTTTGCGGTAAACCCTGCGCTAGGCGGCAATCCCATCAGCGTAACGGACGCAATGCCGAACACAAGCAGTGACAGCGGTAAACGGCGGCTAGTGCCTGCAAGCCCTTTGATTGAGCTTTCGCCGGTGGCAAGAATCAAATTACCAACGGCCATAAACATAGCCGCTTTTGCTAGCGAGTGGCCCATCAACTGTAGCCAAAACCCTTCCCAGGCCAGTGCCCCTGGCAGCGGAGAAATAGTAGGCCCCAACAGTAAAGGAAAGGCCACCATTAGGTAGCCCAACTGACCTACCGTAGAAGACGCTACCAAGGTTTTAAGCGATTCAGCACGCCACGCAATTAGCCCACCCCAAACAATCGCTAACATGCCCAACCATGCCACAAAGCGTGGGGCAAACAGCGCTTCGGGAAGTAAAATTCCCCACAGCATGATCAACATAAACAACGAGGCTTTAATCACCAACGCCGCATGCAATGCACTCACCGGCGTCCAAGCATTTTCATGCACAGGCGTTAGCCACCCGTGTAGCGGAAAGAGAGCTGCTTTCAGCGCCAACCCTGCACCCATCAATGCAGCAGCCACCCAGGCCACTGGGCCAGGCTCAACAATGTCAGCCAGAGTTATAAGGTCAAGCTCTCCCCAGTTCCCAAGTAGTAAGGCCACACCAAGTAAATAGGCAAGAGACCCCACCAACGCTAACAGTAAATATCGCATGCCTGCTTTCAGCGCATTAGCCTTACCTGATAGCAGCAACATGCCTACGGCAGCCAGCCCCATAGCCTCTAATGCAGCGTAAAGGGTTAATAAATCTACTGCTAGCCAAATAAGCGATAGCGCACTGATCAGCACACCCATCAGTGCCCACAGCCATCGTGCTTGCTTGCCGGGGCTGGTAAGTTGCAAATGACCCGGTGTGTATAAGGCAGCCGCTACCCCTACCCACTGAGTGATCATTAACATCAAACCGCTCAAGCCATTAAAGCGCAGTGACAGCTCAACGCCCGCAACATGCCACTGCCAGCGCAGTAAGCCCACTTGAAGGTAATCGACAACCAACAGTGCGCCAGCCAATAAAATTGGCAGGCATGCAAGCATCACGGGAAATAGACGGCGCGGTGTAAAAAGCGCACCTAACAGCCCTGCAAAAATCGGCAACACCAAGATAATCAACAGCGCCCAGTGGCTATACCACAACGGCTCAAACGTACTTTCGTACAAGCCAAAACGCCATATCATTGCGCATGCCTCGCAGCATCACTGTCACTTGCTAGCGCAGACACACCCTCTAACAACACAAGTTGCCGAATAAGCAGCACACCTAACAACGTGCCTAGCCAGGCAATGATTAGTCCCACGCTGATAAGCGCCTGCGCTCCAGGCACCGTGCCCGCCATACCCGCCAGCAGCAAAAACACACCAGACCCGAGAACATTAAAGGCCATTAAACGGCGCAGCATATGTTTATGTAGCGTAAACGCTCCCATAGCTGTCGCCACAATAACCACAGCGGCGATAATTAGCGGATGCTCAGTCAGCGAATACGCCATATCAGGCAATAAAAACCGAATGGCACCCCCTATCATCACACTCCAGGCTAGCGCCAATAGGGCGCGCACCACGCCATGAGACCAACGGTGGCGGGAGCGGTCATGATGCGAACCCTTTTCGATAGTGGCAGGGAATGCGCTCAATGCATAAAAAAAGCTCCCCCCGGTCAGAACAACTCCTAATACAAGCTCTGCCAACGCCAACCAAGGTGCACCAAGCTTCCACCAGGAAAGACTCATTAATAGCGCAAAGAGCAAAAATAGCCCGCTCGCCCGTTTTAAGTGACGATCAAACAGGCAGACTAGCGACGCGGCTACTATGCAGAACGCTATACCGCTTTCTAGATAGTCAATTGACGCTATCATAAGCCTTCGCTAATTCCTTGCATCGGCTGAGGGAACCAATGTACGGCTAAGCCAAACGCTCGCTCAGCCACTTGCCAATATCGTTAACCTGCTGCGGGCATAGTGCATGCGCCATCGGATACTGGCGATAATTAACCGTATAACCCATTTCTTTTAAGCGTTCGACACCATTGCGACCCAGAGTTTCAGGAACGATGGGGTCGAAATTCCCATGGTGTACTTCGATAGGTATATCACGATTGGCTTCAGCTAAATCGATGCTATCGGCTGTCGCAAAATAGGTCGACATAGCTAACAGTCCGCCAAGAGGCTGAGGGAAAGAAAGCGCCGCCTGATAAGCTACTGCGCCGCCTTGGGAAAAACCCGCGACGATAATACGGCGGCTGTCGATCCCTTGATCAATCTGCTCTTCAATCAGTGCCTGAAGTCGTTCAGCAGACGTTCTCAACTGCGCTTCATCCACCCGACGTCCTAAGTCCATGGCAAGAATGTCATACCACGCTGGCATCACCATGCCGCCATTAATAGTGACCGGCAAGCGCGGCGCATGGGGCATAATAAAACGCACATGCGCTGAGTCAGGGAGTGTAAGGGCTGGTACTAGCGGCTCGAAATCGTGCCCATCGGCACCCAACCCGTGAATAATAAACACGCACGCATCGGCGGGTTGACCATTTTGCGGTTCAATAATCAGTTCGCCTGGGGCTGTCATGGGCTCTTTCCTTGCTGACGTTAAAAGCGCCACCCTAGCGTAAAGTGACGCGTTCGGCGAGTCATTTGCCTGCTTAAAGCGGCCAAACCAGTGGAATAAGAGTTAAGGCAATGATTCCCGTCAAAAGGTTCAAGCCACCACCAACACGTAAAAAATCACTGACCCGATAGCCGCCAGGGCCATGCACCATAAGGTTCGTTTGATAACCAATCGGCGTTAAAAAACTAGCCGAAGCAGCAAACATTACCGCCACCACATAGGGCATCGGGTTAACCCCCAGGCTTTCTGCTGCAGCCATAACCACCGGAAAAATGATTACCGCAGCAGCATTATTGGTCACCAATTCGGTCAACATTGCCACGACGCAATACGTGGCAATTAATAGCAACAGAGGGTTACCCGCCACCAACGACAGAACACTGCCTGCCAGGAAGTCCGCCGCGCCGGAGGTTTGCAGCGCAGCCCCTACCCCGAAAGATGCTGCAATAGTTAGCAACACTTGTGTATCCAAACCACGCTTAGCAGCGTCTACAGAACAGCAACCGGTTAACAACGCTAGCGCCGCGCCTAACATAGCCGCATTGAGCATACTTAAGACACCTAGCGCCGCCAGCAGTACAGCCCCCAACAAAATCGCCCAGGCCAACGGAGCTTTTTCATGCACGGGCCGCGCAGCGCCGTTCAACTCACTGATTAAGAGAAAGTCTTTCGATTGTCGGTGGCGCTCAATAAACGGTGGACGCGCTTCTAACAACAGCACGTCAGCGGGCTGCAAACGCACTTGCCCTAAGTTTCCAGTCACCCGCTCGCCGCCACGGCAGATCGCCAATACGGCAGCGCCATACAACGTTCTAAAACGCCCGTCACGAATACGCTGTCCAATAAACTGGCACTGGTTCGATACCACTGCTTCAACCAAGCGCCGCTCTTTGAACTCTTTTTCCAAACTCGACGCCGCGTCACGAGAAGGGATCAGGCCACGAATTTGCTGTAGCTCTACAGCGGCGTCCGAGGTGCCCACAAAGACGAGTCGGTCACCTGCCTTTAGCTGCTCGCCTGGCCCCACCACACTCACCACATTACCAGCGCGCTCAATTTCAACTAAAAAAAGCTCTTGAAGATGGCGCAATCCAGCCTCTTCCACCGTACGGTCAACCAGCACCCCTGCGGGATCTACTTCCATTTCGATGGTGAACTCGCGAGGGTTAGCAAATGCTTTTGAGATCCCCTCTCGCGAAGGCAACAAGTGTGGCCCTAGGAAAATAAGATAAGCAAGGCCCACCAGCGCAACAGGAACACCTACCCAGGCCAAGTCAAATAAGCCCATAGCAAGGTTAGGATAGCGCTCCACTAACAAACCATGCACCACTAAGTTAGTACTGGTGCCAAACAGTGTAATGGTACCGCCTAAAATGGAAGCAAAGCTGAGCGGCATTAAGAGCCGTTGAGGAGAAAGCCTCAACCGTCGACTCCAGCTCATCACCGCCGGAATGTAGGTAGCCACTACTGGCGTATTATTGAGAAAACCGCTGAGTGAAGCCACAGGTAACAAAAGCCGAACAAGTGCACCACGCTCACTGTTAGGACGACCCAGTACATAGCGGATAATCAGGTCGATACCACCGGTTTCACGAATACTCGCCACCAATACGTACATGAAAGCTACGGTAAACAAGCCGCTGTTAGAAAAACCGCCCAGCGCCTGCTGCGGGTCAATGACACCCAAGGTCATTAACACCACGACGGCACCAAGCAAAATAATATCTGGCCCCAGTCGAGACAGTGTCATTAGTGGGAAAATAGTAAGCACTACTCCCACGGCTATCCAAGCATCCAGCGACATATCCTGTCTCCCTAACATAAAATCTTGGAAACATTGTGCCGCCTTGACGATATTCTAAAAAGTTATTTTTGGAAACACGTTAATAACAAAAAAGAATATAGGTGTGGGGTGTGAGGTGTGAGGTGTGAGGTGTGAGGTGTGAGGTGTGAGGTGTGAGGTGTGAGGTGTGAGGTGTGAGAATGTTGACTAAGCAGAAACGAAAAAACCCCGCTTTCGCGGGGTTTTTAGCATATTAGCGTTATGCGCTAACAGCGAACATCATCGTTTCTAATTAAAGAACTTTGATGTTAGAAGCCTGAAGGCCTTTTTTACCCTGAGTGACGTCGAAGGAAACCTTCTGGCCGTCTTGCAGAGTTTTGAAGCCATCAGCTTGAATTTCAGAGAAATGCGCGAACAGGTCGTCGCCATTGTCGTCAGGAGAAATGAAGCCGAAGCCTTTAGTGTCGTTAAACCACTTAACGGTACCAGTTGCCATGATCGAAATCCTCGATGTAGCTTGATGTAGAGCCGGGTAATACCCGAGTTGCAGTGGGTAGAACAAGAAACTTTCACCAGACTAAACGCTTGGGCGTTTCGATACTGCTGACAACGTTCGACTTGCTAACCAACTGCATCCAGCATGCGCTTAACTTAGCCGCACGTCAATACTATAGTTAAAAAAAATGTCAGGGTGATGACCGATCCGCTGCCATCATCCACCCCGCTGCTTTTTCGGCGATCATCAAGGTAGGAGAGTTGGTATTGCCACTGGTAATAGTCGGCATGATGCTGGCATCTACCACCCGCAAACCAGTCACTCCCCTAACACACAGTTTGGAATCCACCACCGCCATGGGGTCATCTTCGCGGCCCATTTTTGCCGTGCCCACTGGGTGAAAGATGGTGGTACCGATATCCCCCGCCAGCTTGGCCAGATCGTCGTCACTCTGGTATTCAAGCCCTGGCTTGAACTCTTCCGGCTGGTACTTTGCAAAGGCCTGCTGCTCGGCAATGCGCCGGGTGACCCGCAGTGAGTCTGCGGCCACCTTGCGGTCTTCCTCAGTACTCAGGTAATTAGGTTCGATGGCTGGGGCAGCTTGCGGATCGCGGCTTTTGATCTGCACACGGCCACGGCTGGTGGGGTTGAGATTGCACACACTGGCGGTAATCGCAGGAAACCCATGCAGTGGCTGGCCAAACGCATCCAGGCTTAATGGCTGCACGTGGTATTCGATATTGGCGTGCCGATACTCATCCGAGCTGCGGGTAAAAATGCAAAGCTGTGAAGGTGCCATACTCATCGGGCCTGTACGTTTAAACACGTACTCCAAACCAATCTTGACTTTACCCAGCAGGGTACCGGCCATGGTATTGAGCGTTTTTGCCCCTTTCACTTTATAGACAGAGCGAATCTGTAAGTGATCCTGCAGGTTTTCACCCACACCCGGTAGCGCTGAAACTACGTCAATACCGTGTTGATGTAGTAGCTCGGGCGCGCCAATCCCAGAAAGTTGTAGTATCTGCGGCGAGCCAATAGCCCCCGCGCTCAACACGACTTCTTTATTAGCCCCTACACTAAGCGTTTTGCCCTCGCGGAGAAGCTCTGCGCCTACGCAGCGCGGTTGGTCATCTTGCGGCTCAAATAGCAGACGATTGACGTGGGTAGAGTGCCAGATCGTTAGGTTAGTGCGTTGCTTGATCGGTCTCAGAAACGCTTTAGAAGTATTCCAGCGCCAACCATTGCGCTGGTTGACCTCAAAGTAATTGACGCCTTCGTTATCACCGCGGTTGAAATCATCAGTGCGTGGAATACCCGCTTGCACTGCCGCCTCGGCGAAATCGTCCAATACTTGCCAGCTTAAGCGCTGCTTTTCTATCCGCCATTCGCCACCATGACCATGGTAGCGGCGATGATCAGCATCGCCGTCACCGCCCTCGTCCAGCCGGTGGTGATCTTCATGCTGCATGAAATCCGGTAGGCAGTTATCCCAGCGCCAGGCGTTATCTCCAGTCAGCTCAGCCCAGTGGTCGTAATCCCGTGCTTGGCCACGTAGATAGAGCATACCGTTGATGCTTGAACAGCCACCTAGAGTCTTGCCGCGTGGGTAGATTAATGACCGACCGTTGAGCCCTTTGTCGGGCTCGGTACGAAACAGCCAGTCCGTGCGGGGGTTGTTGATGCAGTACAGATAGCCCACGGGAATATGAATCCAGTGGTAATTATCCGGCCCGCCGGCTTCAATCAGCAGCACCTTATTATTTGGGTTAGCGCTTAGCCGATTGGCCAGCAGGCACCCAGCGGTGCCTGCACCAATCACAATGTAGTCGAAATTATTGTTAGCAGTGTGTGGCATGGACGTGCTCCCGTCACCTGGCGGCATTACTTAGCCGTCGGCATCACGAACTCAGCACCCGCGTCGATGGAGTCTGACCAGCGCTGCATGATGGATTTCTGCTTGGTGTAGAAACGTACGCCCTCTTCCCCATAGGCATGCATATCGCCAAACAGGGAGCGCTTCCAGCCGCCAAAACCGTGCCAGGCCATGGGAACCGGAATGGGGACGTTGATGCCAACCATACCTACCTGGATGCGGCGACCAAATTCACGGGCGACGTTGCCACTTTCGGTAAAGCAGCTGACGCCATTGCCGAACTCGTGGTCGTTGATCAGCTGAATCGCCGTGGCGATATCCGGCACGCGTACGCAGACCAGCACGGGGCCGAAAATTTCTTCCTTATAGATAGTCATCTCGGGGGTGACGTGGTCAAACAGGGTACCGCCCATCCAGAAACCATCGGCACAGCCTTCGCCTGTTTGCGCGACATCAAATTCACGACCATCTACCACCAAGTGTGCGCCTTCTTCTACGCCTTTATTGATGTAACCGGTAATCCGCTCATGCGCCTGACGGGTGACAATCGGGCCCATTTCCGCATCAAGCTGCATGCCGTCCTTCACTTTCAGCGCCTTGGCACGCTCCGCCAGCTGAGCAACGACACCATCGGCTACATCGCCAACCAGCACCGCCACGCTGATCGCCATGCAACGCTCGCCTGCCGAGCCGTAGGCAGCGCCAATCAAGGCATCCACGGCTTTATCCAGGTTGGCATCCGGCATCACCACCATATGATTCTTGGCCCCGCCCAACGCCTGAACGCGCTTGCCATGTTTGGCGCCGCGCTCGTAGATCAGGTTGGCAATCGGGGTGGAACCGACAAACGACAGTGCCTTGACGTCCGGATGATCAATTAGCGCTTCAACACTGTCCTTGTCACCCTGCACCACGTTGAAAACACCATCCGGTAGCCCTGCCTGCTTAAGCAGATCAGCAATCATCAAAGAGGCACTAGGGTCCAGCGGGCTGGGCTTGAGGATAAAGGTATTACCGGTGGCGATCGCGACCGGGAACATCCACATCGGCACCATGACCGGAAAGTTGAACGGCGTGATACCGGCGACCACACCCAGCGGCTGGCGCATGGTCCAGTTATCAATCCCAGTGCTAACCTGCTCGGTGTAGTCACCTTTTAGCAATTGCGGAATGCCACAGGCAAACTCGACAATATCAATCCCGCGCGCCACTTCGCCCTGAGCATCGGTAAACACCTTACCGTGCTCCTTGGTGATCGCTTCGGCCAGCTCATCCTTATGGGCGTTCAGCAGCTCCAGAAAACGGAACATCACGCGCGCCCGACGAATGGGTGGGGTATCTGCCCAAGCAGGAAATGCGGCTTGAGCAGCGTTAACGGCACTGTCTACATCCTGGGTGCTGGCCAAAACCACATGACCGCTGACCTCGCCGGTAGCAGGGTTAAAGACCTGTTGAGAAAGGCCTGAGCTACCCTCGTTGATCTGCCCGTTAATAAAATGATTAATAGTGGTTGTTGTCATTTGGTTACCTTTATAAGCAAATTAAAATAACGGTGTAAGTGCGGATAGATTAACCGCCTTGATATGGCAATCAATTGAGTAATTTTTAACCTAGATATAAGATTTACTAATAACACAGCAGTAGCAGGTGGCCGCTTATGCAAGAGAACTCAGCACTACGGGCATTTGTCGCCGTAGCACGTACGGGTAGCGTTTCACGAGCGGCTGACCAGCTATGTATTACTCAGCCCGCAGTAAGCCTAAAGTTGAAGCAGCTTCAGCAGCATTTGGGGCTAACTCTGTTCACCCGTCGCCCACAGGGGTTAACGCTAACCGCCGATGGCTATGCCTTATTGCCCGCCGCAGAAAATGCCCTTGCCAGTGCGCTTGCCTTTGAACAAAGCGCCAGAGCTTTACATAGCACCCTGCGAGGAAAGCTGAAAATCGGCACGATTGTAGACCCTGAATTTATTCGCCTAGGTAAATTTCTCAGCCGCTTAATGGCTCGCGCGCCCCATCTTGAAACCGAGTTGCATCACAGCATGAGCGGTAGCGTGTTAGCAAAGGTGGAGCAGGGTGAATTAGACGTAGGCTTTTATCTCGCCATGCCAGGCGAAGGAACTGACAACTCAGCACTGGCTTGGCGTGAGTTGACTCATTTTCACTATCACATCGTCGCCCCAGCTGGCTGGGAAGCCAAGCTAGCAGACACCCGCTGGGAAGTACTGGCTGCCCTACCTTGGATCGTTACACCAACGGATTCCGTACACCACCGACTACTTAAACACGCGTTAGCAGCAAGTGGAGCCAAGCCCAATCGGGTCGCTCAAGTAGACCAAGAAGTATGTATGCTAGATCTAGTCCGCGCCGGTGTCGGGCTTAGCCTAGCGCGGGATGCGTTGGCAATGACCGAACGACAGGAAAGCGGCTTGACGATAGCGGATAGTATTCGCCTGCCCTGTGCACTCAGCTTGATCTGGCGCAAAGAGCGTGCCACAGAACCCACCGTAAAAGCGGCACTCGACACGTTGGATACGGTTTGGCAAAATCGTTTAAATTAGACAGATTATGTACAATAAAATCTAGCGCGTATAAAAAATTAGGAACCTACGTTAATAAATTGAATCACTATTCAGTCAGCTAATTAGCCATGTTCCTAGAAAGTCCTAACTAGAAAGCCTTAAACTGGAGCGCCCTAAATGTCTCGTCTAATGCCATTTTCCAAACCGTTTCGCCCGCTTTTGCACGTGCCTGCTTTTTGCATGGTGGTAGCGGTAGGTTTAACAAGCACCTCGTTACACGCTCAATCTAATGCGTCGGCCACCTTTGCTGGCGGCTGCTTTTGGTGCATGGAACCGCCCTATGATAAGCAGCCCGGCGTCAGCGCCACCATCTCTGGCTATATGGGTGGCGAGCTTGAAAACCCTACGTATGAACAGATTTCTCGCGGTGGAACTGGTCACGTCGAGGTGGTGCAAATTGCCTATGACGATAGCCAAATCAGCTATGAACAGCTGCTGGAGATTTTCTGGCGAAATATCGACCCCTTCGCCGTAGACCGTCAGTTTTGTGACAGCGGCGACCAGTACCGTTCAGCCATTTTTTACCATAATGATGAACAACGAGAGCTAGCAGAAGCCTCTAAAGCTGACATGGAAGCACGCTTTGACCAAACTATCGCGACTGAGATAGCTCCTGCCAGCGAGTTTTGGGAAGCTGAAGAGTACCACCAGGATTATTATGAAAAAAATCCACTACGCTACCGGTTTTATCGCCTGAGCTGTGGTCGTGATGATCGTCTGGAAGAAGTATGGGGTGAAGAAGCAGGCGGCCCAACATTTCAGTAGCACACTATCAGCATGCACATCTAACGGAACGTTTTTTGTCCGGGACTGCCCTATGATTACGCTTTAGTTAAGTCGCTAACCATTGAATTAGGCAAAGCGTTATTTTTCTACTAAAGTGGAGAGTCAGCATTAATAGACCAGTCGACTAAAAACTGGTTTATGCCTTAACGCCCCGTTGATCAAAAGATAGGAGATCTTATGAGCAACAGCATCACAACCGTCAATCCAACCACCGGCGAAACGCTTGAAACTTATGCGCTGATGGATGCCAGCCAAGCCAAGCAGATTGTCGAGGCAAGCCATGAAGCGTTTCTTGACTGGCGGCTTAAACCTCTTGACCATCGTGCCAAAGTGGTTAAAGCCATTGGCGAGGCGCTTAACGCCCATAAAGATGAGCTTGCCGAGCTAATGGTAAAAGAGATGGGCAAGCTGCCTAGCCAAGCCCGTCAGGAAGTTGACCTTTGCGTGGGCATCTGTGATTACACTGCAGCGCATGGCCCTACTACATTAGCTGACGAAGAGCGCAACCCCAGCAACGGCGAGCGTGGCATTGTTACTTACTCTCCCATGGGTGTTATCTATGGCATACAACCGTGGAACTTCCCCGCTTATCAGGTAGTACGTTACTCCATCGCCAACATTATGGCGGGTAATAGCGTGTTGCTGAAACATGCTGAAAATGTCACTGGCAGCGGCCTACTGCTCGAAAAAATTTACCGTGAGGCAGGCCTGCCGGAAAATGTTTTCCGCACGATTGTTATTTCTCATGATGTATCTGATGAGGTGATTGCACACAAAGCAGTTCGTGGCGTTACTTTAACGGGTAGTGACGGTGCTGGTCGTAAAGTGGCGGCAAAAGCTGCCGAGCACTTGAAAAAAACGGTATTGGAACTGGGCTCAAACGACGCTTATCTAGTGCTGGATGACGCCGATATGGACGTGGCGATCAAGACCTGCGTTCAAGGACGCGTATACAATGGCGGGCAGACTTGCGTTGCAGCCAAGCGTTTTGTAGTCACAGAAAAGAATTACGAAACATTTAAAGAACGTTACGTCGCACGTATGCAGTCGTTGAAAGCGGGTGACCCCACTAACGAAGATAGCGATCTTGGTCCTATGGCCCGTGTCGATCTGCGCGATACTCTTCATGAGCAAGTGGAAGAGAGTGTTCGCAAAGGTGCAAAAATCTTATGCGGTGGTGAAAAGCCATCCGGCAAAGGAGCATTTTACCCGGTAACCGTACTGGATAACGTGACACCCGGCCAGCCCGCCTACGATGACGAGCTATTTGGGCCAGTCGCAGCGCTGATTCGCGCTAAAGACGATGAAGACGCCATGCGTATTGCCAACGACAGCCGTTATGGCCTCGGCGGCGGCATCATCTCTAAAGATGTGAAGCGCGCTACCGAGCTTGCCAGCAAGTACTTTGATACCGGCATGGTATTTATCAACGGCTTTGGCGTTGCTACCCCAGAAATGCCGTTTGGCGGCGTCAAAGATTCTGGTTATGGGCGTGAGCATGGTGGTTTCGGCATGCTGGAGTTTGTTAATGTGAAGTCGGTCATTGTCGTTAAAGAGTGATGATCGTAAAAGAGCGATGACCATTAGCGACTAAGCCGGTAAACGCTCAGAATCATTAGCCGTAAAAAGAGCGCGCCGCTAGCTTTTCAACAAGCTAGCGGCGCTTTTTTTGTTACTGGTATTTTTACGAGCTTAAGTGTTGTTCAGAGGTTCGGCGCTGCCATAATTTCAGTATTAGTGCCATCACTACCCACGTCACTAATGCGGCAATAACATCGTCTAACACAATGCCAAAGCCACCCTGCACATACTCTGCCAAATGAATTGGTGGCGGCTTCAGCGAATCAAAGAAACGATAAACAACGAATGCCAGCGCCATCACCAACGGATGTCGTGCTGCCTGTAGCCCAATCACTACTAGCGGGAACGCCAAGTACTCATCAGCAACAATGCTGCCATGATCTAGTCCTGCATAATGCCACGCAGCAACGTGGCAAACCGGCACAGCAAGTACCAGCAGAACAGCCATGATAGCGCCCTGCTGCACCAACGGTCGGCTTAACAACCACCATGCTAACGGAATGCCCAGCAGCGAACCAACCGTACCCGGCGCAATCGGCGCTAGCCCCAGCCCAAAGCCGGTGGCTAGCCAAAAATTAATGGTATCCAGCATTAACCTGCCTGCTGCGCCTGGCGTTCAAGCTCGGCGGCCATATCAGGCGAGAGATTTAGCGCACTTGCCAATTGATCCAACCAAGCGCGCTCCATGGGATTTTGCTCATCCGTCACCGCGACACTAATCAAGTACATCTCGCGGGCAGCTTGAGGGGAGTCAGCTTCCCGGGCAAGTGCCTGGGCATCCAGTGGGGCGTTGAGCTGCTGCTCGACCCAGCGGTGCATCTCCTGATCGGCACCTAGCGCGTCGATCTGCTCTGTGATGAGCGCCTGTTCTTGTTCATCAATGTGGCCGTCGGCTCTCGCCGCCATAATCATTGCTTGCAACAGTTCGAGACTACGCCGCTCTTGATACTCACCGCTAAGCGCCTCTACTCGCTCGCCCTCAGATGCATGTTGAGCAGCGCTGGACGCGTCAGCACCATTTTTTCCTTCCTGGGAGCTTTGCCACGCTTTCCAGGCCAGCATACCCACCCCAGCAATCGCGCCGTATTTGAGCGCTTTGCCGCCCATGCTACGGCCACGCTTAGAGCCAACGAGCAGCCCCATTGCGCCACCCCCTAATAGGCTCTTCATATCAAAACCGCTAGAGCCGCCCCCTTGCCGCGAGCCTTGGTTTGCGCTACTGCTGCCACCGCCTAGCTGGCGCGATAGCCCATCAATAACGCCTTTAACATCGATACCGTTTCCGCTGTTTCCACTACTGTTTCCACTACTTCTGCTACCGCTGGCCTGCTTCATCAACTGTTGTAAAATCTTGCTTGCGTTCATCCTTGCACTCCTAAGTGGATAGTATCTCTAGGGCTCGCTAGACGATTAACTTCCGTTATAAAACATGCTGTATGAACGCAGCATGAATTAACGCCACCCCAGGCATTTAAAGAAGCGCGCCCTTTACTTCCACCGAGCTACCAAGTCGGCTGGCACGCACTTCAACACGGACAGACATTTGCTCTTTGAGTTCGCTGACATGCGAGATGATCCCAATCATTCGCCCGCCCATTTGTAACTCACTGAGCATGGCGATCGCTTGGTCTAATGCATCCTGATCCAGGCTGCCAAAGCCTTCATCAATAAATAGCGTATCCAACTGAATACCGCCGGCGTAGGCCTGCACCACATCAGAAAGCCCCAGCGCCAACGCCAACGCCGCCATAAACGACTCGCCGCCGGAAAGCGTCGCTACTGAACGGCTCTTTCCAGTGTAAGTGTCGGCCACGTCCAGTTCTAATCCTGACGCTTTATTGCCCTTAGATGGGTCTTCACGGCGCACCAACTGGTAGCGCCCGCGGCTCATACGCACCAGCCGTTCAGACGCCTGGATCAGTACGTCGTCTAGCAGCACTCCTAGCACAAAACGCTGCAAGCTAATGCGGTTACCGGTGCGCCCGTTAGCCACTTCGCTTAACGTACCCCATACTCGGTATTGGGCTTCAAGCTCGGCCTGGGCCGTGTGGGCAGCAGTGAGTTTTTGACCAATACCCTGCAAGGTCTTTAACCGCCCATCCAGCGACCGCCATGCCTCTAGCTGAGTATTCTCCTCTGCTTGAGCAGCTTTTGTTTGAGCAGTGAGTGCAGCAATATCCGGCAGCGTTTTTTCAGCCAGCTGGGCGTGGTAATTATGTAGCGCGCCGTCAAGCTCAGCCAAACGGCGCTGATACTCCTCTACTTGGCGAGCCAGATCTTGGCGTTGGTTATCTTCTAGCTGAGCCGCCTGAAAAGCAGCTTCGCTTTCAAATGAACTGGCCTGTAACGCCGTTTGCCACTCAGCCTGAGCCTGTTCAAGCGCTTGCTGGTTACGCGCCAGCTGTTGGTTTGCGCTGCGCAGCTGCTCTTCTGCCCGCGCTTGCTGGGTTTGGGTCTCTGCAAGCGCTTGCTGTGCGCTTTCCCAGTTTTTTTCAAATTCACTAATCTGGTTGTCCAGCTCAATAAGCGTTTGGCGCATGACTAAGGGGTTACGCACATCTTCTGGCAGTGATTGACGTAACTGATCGCACTGGCTATCTAGCCGTAACGCCTCCTCTTTGGCCTTTTCAACCTGAGGTCGCTGGGCTTTGAGCTGTTTGTCTAACGCGCTCCAATCCCGGCGACGCTCGTCACGAGCAGCGTTTTGCCGGTTAATCTCACCCTGCACATGTTTTTGACGCCCGACCTGGCTGCGTAATTGTTCACAGGCCTGTTGCAGCTCAACTTGTGGTTGGCTGGCCCAAGCGCCTAGCTGGTGGCTAAGGCGCTGCGTCTGCTCAGCGTTGTAGCTAAGCTGCTGTGCTAACTGGTGTACCTGACGCTCGGCGGTTTGTAATGCGTGGCGGGCCCGTTCCTCAGCTGAGCGCGCTGTTTCCACCTGATCTTGGGTAACAATATCAGCATGTTTAACCGCCGGGGCCGGGTGCTCAAGGCTGCCGCACACCGGGCAAGGTGCCTCATCTTCAAGGGTGAGCGCTAACAGTGCGGCTTGCCCTTGGTGCCAGCGCATCTCTTGCTCAGTGGTGTGGCGTTTGGCCTGCTCCGCTTCCCTTTGCCGACCTTTAAGCGCCTGTGTTGCCTGCTGTTGTTGAGCGTCGAGTTCACGCCCCTGCCGAATCAGCTCATCCAACTCCTGTCTCTGAGTTAATAAGCTCTCATGGCGACTCAGCTCTACAGGGGCGCTGGCTAACTGCTGAAACTCGTTCTGTAACTCCTCAAGAGCAGCGCCTAGCGCTTCGCCTTGTTGGCGAATACCGTCTAACTGTGCTTCGTCACGCTTTAGTGCCTCATCAGCGTGTTGCCAAGCGACCTGGGCTGTTTTCCAGCGCGCTTCCAGCTCACTCAGTTGTTGGCCTTTGTGGATAAACTCGCCCAACTGACGATGGCGCTCACGCAGCGCGGGAAGTTCGGTTTGACGCTGGCGCGCCGTCTCAAATGCATGCTGGGCTTGTTCAGTACTGATACGCTGGGCAGCAAGCGCGGCATCGGCCTGTCGCTGCTGTTCTTGAGTGGCAGTGAATGCCTGCTGCGCTTGGACTAACGCAGTGCTGTAAGGCCGCAGCGCTTGGGCGTGGTCACTTTGGGTCAAGCGGCTCTGAAAGGCGGTTATTTGCGCTTGCTGTTCAAGGTGGCGCGCTTTCTCCGCGGCGAGGCTGTCACGGATTTCAAATTGGCGCTGAAGTGCTTGGCCTTCGCCTAGCATCTGTTCAGCGCAGCGGCGCTGCTGCTGAGCGGTGTCAAAACGCTGACGCGCTTGCTCTACTTGCGGGGTTAGCGCCGCTAACTCTTGCGCTAATGCCGCTTCGCTTTCCAGCTCACCACCGGCCAAAATGCCACTGATATGCTGGCGGTGATCATTCACCGCTCGCTCAATTTGATTCGCTTGGGTACGCAGGCGCTCTTCAATACGCTGAAAAATCTGGGTTTGAAACAACTGAGAAAAAATTTTCTCGCGGTCTTTCGATTCTGCTAGCAGTAGTTCACGAAACTTCCCTTGGGGGAGCACCATGACTTGGCGAAATTGATTCGCATCCAGACCTATTAAGGCGTGCAGCTGGCTGTTGGCATCGGTAACCTTACGCGCCACCAAGCACTCATCCTCTTCACCTTCTGGGGTCAGCCGCCACAGCTGGGCTTCAGCACTTTGTGTGGTAGCCCCTTCGCCAGTGGCCTTGGGGCGCTCCTGCTGGGGAACTCGGCGCACCCGGTAAGCACTATCACGCAGGCGAAAATCCAAGCTGACCTCGGTCAACAAAGTATCGGCGGCCTGGTCGCAGCGCATTTGCCCGGCATCGCGGTCATTACCGGTGGTTTGACCGTAAAGCGCAAAACAGATGGCATCTAGTATCGAGCTTTTGCCTGCGCCCGTAGGGCCATTAATCAGAAACAGCGGGCTGTTGCCCAACGCAGTAAAATCGATCGTTTCACTGCCTGCAAAGGGGCCAAACGCCTGCATGGTGAGCGTTAACGGCGTCATGGCTGGCTCTCCTGCTCACGGCTTAGGGTGGTGATTAGTTCACGCATGGCGCTGGCCTGCTCATCACTCATGTTGCCCCCGCTGGTTTGGGTAAAGAAATCGCTAAACATATCCAGCGCGCTAAACTGCAGCCGTTCGCGATCTAACTGCTGACGCCCCCGCGCTTCCAACATGCCGGGCTTCTCTAAATGCAGCACGTTGGGATAGACCTCGCGCAGCTTGCCCATGGGGTCAAGTATCGCGTGGCGGTCGGTCAAGCGAACGAGTAGATAGTCATCGGCTGTATCGGTTCTGCCTTGTGCTAGCAGCTCAGCCAGCTCGCCTTCCAGCACGCGTACCTCTCGGCGCGGGGTCAACGGGCGGTGTTCGATCTGGCTCACGCCCTCGGAACCAATATCCACCAGCGTGACGCCTTTGCGCTGGTTAGCCTCTGAAAAGCTGTATTTAAGTAGCGAGCCGCTGTAGCGAATATGCTCACCGCCGCGATACTGCGGCCCATGAAGGTGGCCTAAAGCAACATAGTCAAACGACTGCATAGGTTCCCAGGCAACACTTTCCGCGCCTCCCAAGGTTAGCGGGCGCTCTGAATCGCTGGCACTGCCGCCATCCACAAAGCAGTGGCTCATCAGCACCGTAGGTCGACTCGCTTGGCGCTGGGTGTTGATACGCTCGACTAAGTAACGGTGAGCGCTGTCAAAATCACGAACATCCACCGAAAATTGACTGCGCACATACTCTGGATCAGCGTAGGGAATACCGAACACATCCACCTCCGCCCCATTAATCGACAGCGACACAGGGCGGTCGCAGGCGGATAGATCAGACAAAATATGCAACCCTGCTTGGCGCAGGTGGCGCGCGCCGAAGCCAAGGCGCTCAGCACCGTCGTGATTGCCAGAGATCATAATCACCGGCAAACGGCGCTTTTCACACAACTCGCCAAGCATCTCATCTAATAGCGTGACAGCGGCGGCTGGCGGCACCGAACGGTCATAAATATCACCGGCAATCAGCACCGCGTCCACCGCATCGCGGTCGACAATCTCCAGCAGCTGGTTCAAGACATGGCGCTGGTCTTCCAACAGCGAGAGGTTGTGAAACAGCCGCCCCAGGTGCCAATCGGCGGTATGAAGTAGTCGCATGGCAGGCTCAATGCAAAAAAATATTCCCCATCATAGCAATCTGCATTCCAAACTGTCCGTCACCCAGCACAAAAAGCCCCGCACATGGCGGGGCTGGAGCAGCAGTAGTCGCTGGCAGTTAGTTGCGGAATGCGTCCGGATAGGTGGTTAAATCAATTCCCCACATCAGGGGCAATAAGAAATAAACCGACGCGACGATTAGCAGTAGCGCGAAAATATTTAACCAGAAGCCGTTGCGTACCATTTCAATAATTTTGATTTTTCCAGTCGCAAAAATAATCGCGTTGGGGGGCGTGCCCACCGGCAGCATGAAGGCGCAGTTGGCTGCCATTGCTGCCGGCACCATCAGCACGAATGGATGAATATCCAATGCCAGCGCCAGCGACGCTAGCACCGGCAGAATCATCGTGGCCGTTGCTGTATTGGAGGTAATTTCGGTCAAGAACAGCACCATTCCAGCGGCTAGCAAGATAACCAGCAAGAAGTTAACGCCCTCCAGCACGCTCATTTGGCCACCGATCCATACAGCCAACCCAGAAGAGCTAAAACCAGCAGCAATCGCTAAGCCACCGCCAAACAGCAATAGGATGCCCCACGGCACGTCTTTGGCGATGTCCCACCCTAGCAGGCAGCCACCTTTATTAGGTGAGGGAATTAAGAACAGCGCAATTGCCGCCACAATGGCAATCATCGTGTCGTTAATGCCTGGGATAGTCAGCAGCTGGCCTTGCCATAAAAATGAGCGAGTAATCCAGAAAAACGCCGCCATCAGGAAAACTGCCAACACGGCTTTCTCTTCGAAAGTGATCTTCCCCAGCGCTTCTTTTTCCTTGGCAATAAGTGCTTTGCCGCCGGGAAGATTGCTAAATTTAATCGGGTAAATGATGCGTGTCAGCATCAGCCAGCCAATCAACAGCAGCACCAACACCACGGGGAAAGCAAACATCATCCAGCTGGCAAAGGTGATTTCAACACCAAACAACTCACTCACAATGGCTGCCAAAATGATGTTGGGAGGCGTCCCTATCAAGGTACCCACCCCCCCGATAGTGCCACCATAACCAACACCGAAAATAAGTGCCTTGCTGAATTTATCAATTTCTTCGCTATGATCACCCTCACTTTTGTTTAGCTCTTGGGTCACCTGATACACAATTGCTGTACCGATAGGCAGCATCATCATGACTGATGCCGTATTGGAAACCCACATCGACAAAAAGCCAGTCGCCGCCATAAAGCCGAACACAATGCTGTTAATACTGGTGCCTAGCAGCGAAATAATCGTGAGTGCAATGCGCTTATGCAGATCCCACTTCTCCATCGCCAAGGCGATCATAAAACCACCAAGGAAAAGGAAAATAATAGGATTACCGTAAGCCGCCGTTACCGCACTACTTTCAAGGGCCCCGGTAATTGGTAGCAGTACAATCGGCAATAGCGACGTTACCGGAATAGGAATAGCTTCAGTAATCCACCAAACCGCCACCCACAAGGTGGTCGCAAGCACCATACGGCCTTCTACGCTTAGGTCTGCCGGGTGGAAAAACAGCAGTACAAACGCAAACAACATTGGCCCCAGCACCAGGCCAACCTTTTGAGGTTTTGTATAAGCAGGTGGCGTTGGCGGCTTATCGCCGGTTCCTTGCTGCTCGCCTGAAGTGTTGGAAGCTGAGCGCCCCGCGCCAGGCGCTGGCAACGCGCACATCAGTAAATTTTTAACTTGTTCATGGGAGTGCCAGAGCATCTCCCAGAGTGTCATCGTGGCAGTTCTGCGCATTCTCTAAGTACCGCTCGCAGTCAGGTGGTCAAAAGGGCTTTTTACACAGTAAAACCCGATGGCGTATTTAAAATAGCCTAGCTGGCTTTTTCGGTGCACTTTATTCACTGCAGCCAAGGATTAGTCCAGTAAATTGGCAAAAAATACAACCAAAGTCTAACCACTTTAGTCGCAATTATTAGCTCATTCTTACATGACATTCCAGCCCCATCACGGTAGGTTTGAGACGCTTTCCAAGGAGGTACTAACGTGCTCGACCGTTTTACTATGCCGCTTACCCATCGACCGCTTGCCACTATGGCTCGGCATCTCAACAACAGGCAGATTACCCCTGACCAAGTTACCTTAACGGCCTTTTTAGTGGGAATGAGCGCGCTACCGCTATTAGCCTTTGAATATTATGTTTTGGCACTGATAGCGATTTTAGTTAACCGCCTAGGTGATGGACTAGATGGCGCACTTGCCCGGCTAAGCGGCCAACAAAGTGATGCGGGCGGGTTTATTGATATCGGGTTAGACTTTGTCTTTTATGCTGCAGTAGTGCTGGGATTCGCGCTGGCTAACCCTGCGCAAAATGCGCTGGCAGCAGCGTTACTGCTATTCGCCTTTATCGGTACAGGAACATCGTTTTTAGCCTTTGCGATTGCGGCGAAAGCACGCAATGTCGAACGGCCAAATTTTCCACAAAAAGCGTTTTACTATTTAGAAGGGTTGACCGAAGGCACAGAAACCGTTGTTGCGTTAGTACTTTTCTGCTTGTTTCCTCAGTATTTTCCATGGCTAGCGGGTCTATTTGCAGCCGCTTGTCTGATCACAACGATTACGCGGCTATGGGGAGGCTATTGGACCTTACGCTAGCACTTAAGATCACCCTATAACGGTTACGCATGCAATGTGCGTTATCGAACCGACAACAGCGAACATTAAGCACATCGTCCTGATAGAAAAGCATTGTTTTATGAGCTGTGCTGTACACATTCATCAGGATGTAACCCGTGACTCTTTTTTTTCAGACGCCCTTATTTCGTCGTGTGCACCAACACAATGCCTCTATGGCATTGTGGCGTTCATCCTCGCCAGTACGTGAAGAATTGTTTAGTGCAGAACGGCTCGAACAGCACGCGGGTAGTCTAGCACTGGCGCAAGTCGTGACAGCAAGCCCACCCAAAGTGGCGTCGTTAACGCGCCGCCTAAACGATAATGCCCGCGTATTACTTGCTGCTTACCGCGCTTGCGCTGTCACGCTGGCAGAAGGTCGAGAGGTCGTTCCCGCCGCCGCTTGGTTACTTGATAATTATCATCTCATCGAAGCACAAATTCGTGAAATTCGCGGTGACCTTCCACCGGGTTATTACCGACAGTTACCAAAGCTTGCAGAAGGCCCCTTTGCGGGTTATCCACGCGTATTTGGTATTGCATGGGCTTTTATTGCACATACCGATAGCAATATAGAACTCTCTAACTTACGTGCATTTATTAAATCTTACCAACGCACTCAGCCACTAACGATTGGAGAATTATGGGCAGTTGCGATAACGCTTCGTATTGTATTAGTCGAGAATCTACGCCGTCTTGCCGACCAGATTATTACTGAACAAACGGCGCGCGATGCAGCGGACGCACTAGCGGCTAAGTGGTTTGCTACTGAAAATGACTCACCAATAAGCAACGACTCTTCCAATCGTTATTCACCTTACAGCGAGTCGATTAACAACGAGTCAATTAACAACGAATCAGTTAATAGCGTTTCGACAGATGACTGTTCAACGAGTAATGACTCAGCTAGTTATACATTCTCCTCCTTTACGTCTCAGAAAACACCACTGTCGGCGCCTTTTATAGCTCAATTAGCCAAACGTTTACGCGGTGTTAACCCCCATACCAATGCACTCGCCTGCTGGCTTTTTGAGCAGCTTAATCGCCAGGGCGAATCTATCGATGATGTCGTGCAAAGTACCCAGCAGTGCCAAGGGGCGTCGAACGTTACTGTGCGCAACATCATCACTAGTATGCGTTTTATCTCCAGCACCGATTGGGCTGAGCTTTTCGAAAGTGTCAGCTTGGTAGACGCAAAATTACGCGAACACAGTCGCTTTGCGCAGTACGATTTTTCAACACGCAATCAGTACCGCGTTGCAGTGGAAGAGCTCGCCCGTGGCTCAGCCTATACCGAGTTAGAAATCGTTGAGCATACGCTAACGCTATCAAGAGAAGCACTGCCACTTACCGATGATGTCCACGAGACAGCAAGAGTTGAAGACCCCGGTTATTTTTTGGTGGCGGCAGGTAGGAATAGGTTAGAAAAACGCCTTAACTTTCGCCCACCATTGAAACGGCGATTTCGTCAGCTACTGTTGAAAAATGGCATCAATGGCTACGTCATAATGCTGACAGCGACTACCGTCGCTTTGATGGCCTTAGCCGGGTGGTTGCTGTTATCAATGCATTCAGGCGAGGTGTCGTCACGTTGGTTATTGTTATTAGCAGCCCTGGGCATCCTGCCCACAATTGAGTTCGCTACGTCTATCGTCAATCGTTTCGTTATTTATAATATCGGTGCACAGCCACTGCCTAGCCTAGATCTTTCCAAAGGTGTTCCCCCCTCTCTTCGCACGCTGGTGGCGATGCCAACGCTACTGACCAATGAAGCCGACTTACAAGAGCAACTTGATCGGCTTGAGGTGCATCATCTAAGTAGCGGTGGCGGTGCCATTAGCTATGCACTTTTGACCGATGGCGTTGATGCACAGCAGGCAGAACTAGCCACCGATGAGGCACTGTTGAGCATTTGTGAAAAACGCATTGAGGAATTAAACAAACGCTACTGTGCTTCCAGCCATGAAAAGCGCTTCTTCTTACTACACCGCAACCGCGTCTACAACGCAGGTGAACAATGCTGGATGGGATGGGAGCGCAAACGGGGCAAGCTTCATGAGCTCAATAAACTGTTACGTGGCGCGACGGACACGACCTTCAGAACCCCACCTTCCCTGCCAAGAAATGTGCACTATATTCTGACGCTGGACGCCGACACACGCCTGCCAAGAGGAGCCGCGAGCAAGCTGGTTGGCAAAATAGCCCACCCGTTAAATCATCCTCGATTTGATACGCAGCAAAGGCGGGTAGTGGAAGGCTATGCAATTTTGCAACCACGCGTCACTCAATCGATGCCTACAGGCGAAAGAGGCTCTACCTATCAACAGCTGTGCTCTTCACCAGGAGGCATTGACCCTTATGCCGCCGCCATTTCAGATCTTTATCAAGACTTAGTGGGTGATGGCTCGTTTGCTGGTAAAGGTATTTACAATATTGATGCCTTTGAAGCTTCACTAGCGGGCCGTATCGCTGAAAACAGCCTGCTGAGCCACGATATGTTTGAGGGCATTTTTGCCCGTGCGGGATTGGCATCAGATATTGAAGTCATAGAAGACTTTCCAGACCGTTATGATGTGGTGGCCAAACGCCAACACCGCTGGGTGCGAGGGGATTGGCAGCTACTCCCTTGGCTACTAACAGCCTCGTTACCGCCTTCAGGGCGCTTGAAAATACTCGGCAATCTACGCCGATCGCTGCTCCCCCCCTTACTGTTAGCCTGCTTTGCGGTGAGCTGGCAACTGCCTGTCATGATGGCCGTTGTCAGCAGTTTAATGATTATTATGGTCATTAGCATACCGGTCTTACTGTCGTTAATAACGTCGTTCGCTCCACTGCGCGCAGGCGTCAATCTCCGTTACCACTTCCAACAATGGCGGGACGAACTAACGCTGGGATTGAAGCAAATTTTGCTGCAGCTGATATTTCTCCCTGACCAAGCATGGCGGATGCTAGATGCCATTGTTAGCACGCTGACACGGGTTTTTATAACTCGCCGTCATTTATTAGAGTGGACATCGTCTGCCCAAACGATGAAATGCCCACACCTGACCGTTTGGGGTTTTTATCGGCACATGGCGCCCGGTACGTTACTTGGCATAGCCGTTGCCTTTAGTGCGTTATGGTTTAACAGTAGTGTTTGGCTAATGGTCTTGCCGATCGCACTACTATGGACAGCAGCGCCTGCGCTAGCGACTTGGCTAAGCAGTACGACTAGTATTGCGTACCAACCTCTTATAGCAGAAGAAACTGCCCGTGAACTTCGGCTAATTGCCCGCAGAACCTGGCGCTACTTTGAAACTTTTGTAACTACATCCACCAATTTGCTGCCGCCGGATAATTTTCAGGAAGAGCCACAGCCGGTTGTCGCCCAGCGAACGTCACCGACCAATATGGGCCTCTACCTGCTGTCGATACTGGCGGCACGTGATTTCGGCTGGATCGGTAATCTCAACGCGCTAAGCCGTATAGAAACGACGCTTGCCGTCATGCATACCCTGCCCCGCTATCGTGGTCACTTCTTTAACTGGTATGCAATCGATGACCTGCGTCCGCTAAACCCTCGCTATGTATCTACTGTCGATAGCGGCAACCTTGCTGGGCACCTCATTACCCTCGCCAATGCTTTGGAAACCTGGCAAGACACAACATTTCAACCTGATCCTCGCCAAGCACTAGCCGATACATTAGCGCTGGCATTTGAAGCACTTAAATTTGAAGAACTTAAATTTGAAGAACTTAAGCGCGCTTCTCAATCAATAGAAAAATCCCTGCCCACTAAACCGCTCACTGAACAGCTTGAGAAAGTCGCCACTCTATTAAGCGAAAATAAAACGTCTCCATTAGATTTGAAAGCCCTCACAAAACATACAAAACAAGCACTTAAAATAGCCAGCGACCTGTTTAATGGCCATCACGACCGCAATAGTGAAGATGACAATAAAAATAGGGGTAATAAAGATAGGGTTAATAAAGATATAGTTAATAAAGATATAGTTAATAAAGACAGGGGCAAGGATGATGGCGAAGATGTGGTTTTTTGGGTGACAGCCCTACATAAAACGGCGGCTCAGCATAACGCTGACCACAGAAAAACATCAATTTCCATCAGCGCGCATGGCGAGCGGCTACAGCAACTGGCCAGTAAAGCCCGACGGCTTGCCCTTAGTATGGATTTTGCGTTTCTTCTCAACCCTGAGCGGCAGTTACTGTCGATCGGCTTCTCGCTGGACGACGTTAGCCTGGACACAAGTTGCTATGACCTGCTGGCTTCAGAGGCACGGCTGGCCAGCCTGTTCGCCATTGCCAAAGGCGATGTAGCCACTCGCCACTGGTTCCGACTAGGGCGCGCCGCAACCCCGTTAAAAGAGGGTGCGGCGATGATTTCCTGGTCAGGCTCCATGTTTGAATATCTGATGCCCTCGCTAATAATGCGCGCACCCGCTGGCAGCCTATTGGAGCAAACTAACCGCCTAGTAGTTAAACGCCAGGAAACATACGCCGCACAGTTTTCAGCTCCTTGGGGTATTTCTGAGTCAGGGTATAACGCACGGGACATAGAGCATACTTATCAATATTCCAATTTTGGGGTGCCTGGATTAGGGCTAAAGCGTGGTCTATCGGCCGATTTAGTGGTCGCGCCATACGCAACGGGGTTGGCGGCAATGATCGACCCAGAAGGGGCCTTCAAAAATTATCGCCGCCTTGCAGAAATGGGCGCGCTAGGACGCTATGGCTACTACGAAGCGCTAGACCTGACCCGCTCACGGCTCCCCAAAGACGTTAAGCTGGTAATTGTGCGCAGCTACATGGCACACCACCAAGGCATGACCATCGTTGCCATCGCTAATACGCTTCACCATGGGCAGATGCGACAACGCTTCCACCGCGAACCAATGATTCAGGCGAGCGAGCTATTACTTCAAGAGCAGATTCCAAGGGATGTGGCTATTGCTTACCCCCGTGCTGAAGAGGTGAAATCAACCGCTAGCCAAACCATCAACGAAGCACAAACCGTGCGCAAACTTTCAACCTGCGCCAACGGACCTCCGGCGACCCACCTGCTCTCAAACGGCAACTACTCTGTCATGTTGACCGCAACAGGTGGCGGCTACAGCCGATGGCACAATCTTGCCATCACTCGCTGGCAACCAGATACCACTCGAGATCACTGGGGAAGCTTTATTTTTCTCCGCGATACGCGACGCCCAAGCGTTTGGAGTGCAACAGGACAATCCCTGGAATCACATACCGGCGCTAATGACGACGACAACCACGTGTTGTTTGCTGAAGATTATGCCCGCTATGTGCATCGTCACGAGTCTATTTCAAGCCACTTGGACATCCTGGTGTCTGGGGAAGATAACAGCGAAGTACGCTTGCTAACACTAGCCAACAGTGGACGCCAAACCTGCGATATTGATGTTACAACTTATGCAGAATTAGTACTCACCACGCCGAGTACCGACAATGCTCACCCTAGCTTCGCCAAAATGTTCGTGGTCACTGAATACCTCCCCGCATTTAATGCCCTTGTGGCTACTCGGCGACGGCGGGACCCCAGCGAAGCACAAGTGTGGGTAGCTCAGTTCGCCGTCGTGGAAGGCGATACCGTTGGAGATTTCCAATACGAGACCGACCGCGAGCAATTTATTGGCCGGGGCCACCGTATTTCCGCAGCAACGGCACTTGCTGAAGGCCAACATTTATCAGGTACGGTGGGGAGTGTCATTGACCCCATTTTTGCATCACGCTACTGCCTGAGAATCAAGCCAGGCAAAGCCGCCCATATTGCTTACTGGACGGTCGTTGCCGACTCACGTGAAGCGCTGATGGATTTAATTGACAAACATCATGACGTTAGCGCCTTTGAGCGAGCAAAAATGCTCGCTTGGACTCAGGCACAAGTACAACTACGTCATTTGGGCACTCAGCCAGAGGAGGCCGCTGACTTTCAGCGGTTAGCTGCCCCACTGCTCTATCCAGACGCACGCTTTAGAGCACCTCAGAAAGCGATTCAAAGCGGCGCAGCTCAACAATCGCTGCTATGGCAACACGGGATCTCCGGCGATTTACCCATCGTATTGCTCCGGATTCAATCCACTGATGACTTGCCACAATTGCATCAATTACTTCGTGCCCATGAGTATTGGCGCATGAAACGTCTCGAAGTCGATGTCGTCATCATCAATGAGCGTGCAACCTCTTACATTCAAGATCTACAGCAAGCCATTGAAGCCACGATTCTCAGCAGTCAGGCAAGACCCCGACTTCACAGTGGCGATGCCCAGGGAACGGTCTATGCCTTAAGAGCCGATCTAGCAAGCGCCCAGTCATGCTCTCAGCTTCAATCGGTTGCTCGCGTGGCGCTGATAGCACACCGAGGATCAATTGCCGATCAGCTGTCTATTATGTTGTCCCGACAGAGCACCGAGAAGCCTCCGCTTGTCATTACTAAACGTGCTCTCCCCAGACAATTGATGGATAAGGCCCACAATCCTCACCAGTTTAAGCGGCCTACACTTGAGCTTTTTAATGGTTGGGGCGGGTTTGCAAAGCAAGGACGAGAGTATGTCATCATTCTAGAAGCGGGCAGCTCGACACCAGCGCCCTGGATTAATGTCATTGCACATCACCAGTTCGGGTTTCAAGTATCAGCAGAGGGCGCTGGCTATCTGTGGGCAGACAGCAGCCGAGAAAACCAACTGACACCATGGAGTAATGACCCCGTTATTGACCCAAACGGTGATGTTATTTATGTCCGGGATGAAGAATCACTGGCGCTTTATACGGCAACGGCAAGCCCGATTCGTGATTCAGGCCGTTACATTGCGCGCCATGGTTATGGCTATAGTCAATTTGAACATCATACTGATGGGCTTAGCTTATCGCTGCTGCACTTCGTGCCGCGAGATGCTCCGTTGCGCATCTCGCGGTTGAGAATAACAAATCATTCAAACAGGACGCGCAAGCTCTCTGTGACTGCTTATGCAGAGTGGGTTTTGGGCACGTCGCGAAGCACATCAGCCCCCTTTCTTATCACATCGCAAGCAACAGAAAGCGGTGCGTTGTTAGTTACCAACCCATGGAATGCCGCCTTCCCAGGCCGGGTGGCTTTCCTCGATATTGGCGAGCAACCTACGCAATGGACAGGCAATCGCAGTGAGTTTATCGGCTACGGCAAACACTTAGCTGAACCGGCTGGGTTACGGTGTAAAACGCCGCTTTCTGGCACGTTAGGCGCCGGGCTAGACCCCTGCGCTGCGCTTCAGCGTCCCGTGACGCTCGTCCCAGGAGAAACCGTCGACATTATCGTACTGCTTGGTCAGGGTGGCTCCAATGACGAAGTTGCCGAGCTGATTGCCCGTTTTCGTGATGCTGACATTGATGCTGAGCTTGCCAACATTCACGACCATTGGAATACGCAGCTCAATGCCATACGGGTCAAAACACCTGATCGGGCAATGGACATCATGTTAAACGGCTGGTTGCTGTATCAGACCATCGCCTGTCGTTTAACGGCTCGCTCAGCGTTTTACCAAGCCAGCGGCGCCTATGGCTTCCGCGATCAGTTGCAAGATTGCATGGCATTGACGTTTAGCAATGCTGCTACAACGCGCCAGCATTTACTGCGGGCGGCTTCACGTCAATTCCCTGAAGGCGATGTACAACACTGGTGGCTGCCCCATTCCGGACAAGGCGTGCGCACGCGTATCTCTGACGACCGGGTTTGGTTGGCCTACGCCTGCGCGCGTTATCTCGCAACAACCCAGGACATAGCAGTGCTTGACGAGCCGGTGAGCTTTTTAGACGGCGCGCAGTTGTCATCGCATGAGCACGAACACTTTTTCCAGCCAACCACCTCACTGGAAGCCGCCCCACTGTTTGAACACTGCGCACGCGGTCTGGATATTACCCTTTCGCAACTGGGTGAACATGGTTTGCCGCTGATAGGCGGCGGGGATTGGAATGACGGCATGAACCGGGTGGGTGCTGAGGGCAAGGGAGAAAGTGTATGGCTAGGCTGGTTGCTGCTTAAAACGCTTCATCACTTTGCGCCAATTGCTGAACAGCGCGAGGCCCAAGCCTGCCACGCGGATGAACCTCAACGCGCCGTTCGTTGGCATCAACACGCTCAGGCGCTACGCATAGCAATTGAAAACAGCGCTTGGGATGGCCAGTGGTATCGTCGAGCGACTTACGACAACGGCATTTGGCTAGGCAGCAAACAAAGCGATGCATGCCAGATTGATTCCATCGCCCAATCATGGGCGGTGCTTTCCGGCGCCAGCGACCCTGAACGGTCGACGCTCGCAATGCACTCGCTGGAGCGCGAACTCATTCTGCATGACCCGCAGTTAGCGCTGCTTTTTTGGCCTCCCTTTGATCACCCTAAGCAGGACCCCGGCTATATAAGCGGCTACCCGCCAGGTATGCGCGAAAATGGTGGGCAGTATAGCCATGCATCAATGTGGGCAATTTTGGCCTTTACCCAACTGGGTGAAGGTGACAAGGCACATCAGCTATTTACACTGCTTAACCCCATCAACCATGCCACCACCACGGAAGCGGCTACCCGCTATCGCGTTGAGCCTTATGTGGTGGCTGCTGATGTGTATTCTGTGGCTCCCCATGTGGGCCGAGGAGGCTGGACATGGTACACCGGCGCCGCCGGTTGGATGTATCAAGCCGGTATAGAGGGTATTTTAGGCATTCGCCGAGAAGCTAGCTGGCTGGTAATTTTTCCATGCCTGCCAGCTAGCTGGCCGCATTTTAGTGCTGACATTACCCTTGACCAATCGCACTATCATATTAAGGTGATCAACGCGCAAGCTTCTCCAGCGATGTTAGGCCAGAATCTATTAAGCCAAACGCTATCAAGCCAGACCCTATCAAGCTCAAGCCAAGCCCTCACTGCAACACTGGATGGCGTTTACTTAGTAGAAACAGGGGTTGGCATGCCTATTAGGGTGCCGCTAGATAGTCAGCATCATCAACTAGAGATAGTTATCCGGCGATGCGCCCCTGCATAATGACGATGCGATGACTGATTATTTAATTTCTTGTATAACTTTTATGAATTTATTTCTTTATACGTTAGGGGAGCAATTACTCTACGCGCCCCTAGCAAGCAAGCGGGTTTTTAGTTCAAATTAATTTTTTGAAATATTTCTAGTTTGCGATTGAATCTCTCGAAACAGTGTATTAGCCTCGTGAAGGTACAAGAGGCGTACAAAAGAGCGTCGAGTTTAATACAGCACAGCATTTGTAAACGTTAGCATCTGTAAACGTTAGCATTTGAAACCATTAGCATTCACAAGGAGTCGTGGCATGCAACCTAACCAGCTAAGCGATATTTCCCGAAAAGGCCTCCAACTGGCCATTCAAGAGATCAGGGAAGAAATGTTTGATACCCCAGAATGCGATTACACCATCGCCAAACTGCTTAGCCATTGCGGCCAGTTTGAAACAGCTGAACGTCATATCGATGAAATGTTGCTGAAGTGGGGAGCATCACCAGAGGTAACTCGTCTGACCGAGCAGGCCTATACCGATCTAGTGACATTTAGTGCTGATAATACCGAGTCATTATCTTCTAGCGTGACAAGCCGTCATTCCTCTGCCGATGTAGTTTCTCAACTACCTGCTATTGCATAACCAATAGCGGCGTGTACTAAACAAAACGGCTTGCCCTAATCCCTCAGCATTACCAGTGAGAACGCTGCTAAGGCGGCAAGCCGTTCGATTTTTTTAGTCGAGATGATCCAACGTCACCACAAGATCCTGGGTTGATACGTCTACATTCCAAAAGGTGTAACTGTCCTCATCTTCATCGACTAAACGAATATCGAAGATAGGACTGTTATAACCCGTAATTGTCACCCGTTGTGTGTCACCATCCATCAGAACGTCATTGCCGAGTACATCTTCTTCCCAGTTTTTCGAGTCTGCAGGGCTTACGTACATATAGTAAAGGGTATAACCCGTACGATTAGTAATATCTACGTAATAGTCAGCAGCCATGACAAGCGAAGAGCTACACAGCATCAGCAGTGCAGCCAATAACACTTTTATGCGCATTGATATGTTCCTTATTTTTTTTCTTTTGAGAGAAACAGCAGGTCACAACGTCGTCGCTAAGTGCAAAACCTAGCCACCGGCGCAGTATATCGATAAACACTCATTTAAGTGAGCCGTCACTTAACATTTTTTATCACTACAATGGTCGAGTTCTGCGTAACGATGCCTTTCCTGACCAATGGTGGAAACGTTCTGCCCAATGGTGGAAACACCCTACAATTGACATCCCACTGTTCTTTATATAGAACGTTCTATAAAAGGAACAGTGGGATAGCAGTATGGACAAGCACTCATTAATCACGTTAGGCAAGCATTTGCAGTCTTTGCGTCAAGCGCAAGGCTGGTCACTCTCCTATTTAGCTAACGCCGCTGGCATTGCCAAATCGAACCTGTGTCGTCTTGAGCAAGGTAATGGCAACCCCACCCTGGACACTCTCTGGCGATTAGCCGTTCAGCTTAATGCACCGTTTGGCACGCTAGTGGCGCCTATTAGCGTTCCCCTTGGCGAAGATGGCGTGCAGGTGCAGCTGATTGATCAGGGCAAAGGCTCGCCACAAGTCGATGCTTATTGGATGCGCTGCGCCCCTCATACCCTACGTCACGCTGAAGCCCATACACTCGGCACGCTAGAAACGCTGACGCTCATCAGTGGCTGGCTAGAAGCAGGTCCAGAGGGAGCCACCACCGTGCTAACGCCTGGAGAGAGCAAAACGTTTCCCGCCGACCAGCCACACTGCTACCGCACCCAAGACCAAGAGGCCACCCTGCTACTCACCGTTACTTACGGTGAACAAGGGGTCGCACCATGACTCATGTCAACCATTCTCCTTGGCGTAGCGCGCTGCAAGGCGTGCGCGAAGCCATCCCGCTGTTGGGCGGCTATATTCCAGTGGCACTGTCGTTTGGGTTAGTAGCTAGCCAAGCAGGCTTCAGCACCTTGGAAGCCACCGCTATATCCGCCCTGATTTATGCAGGTGCTTCGCAGTTTCTATTTGTAGGCATGATCGCCACCGGCGCGCCGCTATGGCTGGTAGTGGCAATGACACTACTAATTAACGTGCGCCATGTGGTGTATGGCCCCAACCTTGCTGAGCTGTTGCCGCGCAGCCGCCACTGGCCATGGCTAATGCATGGCCTCACCGACCAAGTGTTTGCCTTGGCCTTGACTCGGCTTCCACAGCTGCCTGACGTAAAGCGCTTTAGCTGGTTTGTCGGCGCATCACTGCTTGCATGGGGCGCATGGATTGTGGGTACAACGGTGGGGGCCACGGCGGGCGAGGCCTTTACCGCCCGCTGGCCACTACTCGGGGAGATCATGCCTTTCGCACTGCCTGCTCTATTCTTAACCATGGTGGCACCCCGCTTCACCAATCAACGCTGGGCAGCCGCCATGGGGTGCGCCATTCTGGCTGCGCTAGGCTTAACCATCGCGGGGTGGAGCAACGTGGCTATTCCGCTGGCTGCCGCTTGCGGCGCGCTATGCTTCTATACCGTCAAGCTGCAAACCCAAAGGCGACCAGTATGAGCTTCGAACTATGGCTAGCCGTGGCGGTTTGCGCTATTGGTACCCTACTGATGCGCGTGGTGCCGTTCTTATGGATGCAGCGCCGTCTGGGAAGCGATACAGGCATTAATACCATGCCACAGTGGCTAGGCATTCTTGGGCCATTAATGATTGCCGCCGTGCTGGGAGTTTCCATTGTGCCGGTCAACCCAACCGCCATTTCATGGCTAGCCACCGCCATCGGGCTTTCCGTGACGTTACTGGTATGGTGGCGGCTACGCTCGTTAGGCTGGCCCGTGGCGGCAGGTGTTGCGGTGTTCGGCTTGGTGGAGATCGTTGCGACGCTTTAAGGCGTCGCTGATTGCTCCATCAAATACTCCGCGACGGCTTGATACGCGGGCAGTGAAGTGGGGTCGTTCGCCGCATTGCCCGCCACTGGGTGCGAGGCAAAGCGCACAATGACCATCTCAGCGGTGGGATCAATGTAAATCGTTTGCCCATGCACGCCTCTCGCAGCAAAGGCACCATGTTCGTTATGCAGCGACCACCACATACCTCGGTAGCTGCCACCCGGCAAATAGCGGTAACCCGCGGCGGCAAATGCCTGTCTGTCCCCCCCTTGACGAATACGCTCAACGGCCGCTGCAGGAAATAGCCGCTCGCCATTCATCACACCTTCATTAAGCACTAGCTGTCCTATCCTGGCCATGTCCCTCAGGCCTGCACTTAAGCCGCCACCCGCAAACGGCGTACCGATAGAGTCCACGGTAAAGTAGCCATCCTGTTCAGCCCCCATACGTTGCCAGATGCGTGATGAAAGCAGCGATGTCACCGACTCCCCCGCGGTACGCGCAATTACCCACCCCAGCGCATCGGTGTTGATTGTTTTATAGCCAAATACCTGCCCATGCTCACCTTCCGGCTCTACCGTCGCTAAATATTCGTAATAAGTGCGCGGCCCGGTGTAATCGTCTGGCTTAGGTAGTGGGCTTGCTGCTGCATTGTAAGCCCAGATTTCAGCATTGGGGTCGCTGTAATCTTCGCTGTAAGCAAGGCCCGTGGTCATCTCAAGTAGCTGTTTTACGGTGGCGCTACCAAAAGCACTGTCGGCCAGTTCTGGCAAAATATCGCCTACCAGCGCCTGCTCATCCAGTGCGCCTTCGGCCACTAGAATTTCACCTAGCAGCCCAGTCATGGATTTAGTAACCGACATTGCGCCATGCTTGCCCGCTTCATCCAAACAGCCGGAATAGGTCTCATACACCACCTGCCCCTGATGAAGAATCAGCAGACCATCGGTGTAGTTTTCGTTTAGCGATGCCTGCCATGTCATAGGTTCGCTGCCGTCTATCGGCGTAAAAGTAACATCATTGATTGCATCGTCTAATGCATAGCTAAACGGCACCGGAGCGCCCAAACCACGACTAACCTGCTTAGTAGGCAATAGCTCACGGAAGTGACACACCGTCCAGCGCATTTTGGGGAAGCTAAAGTAGTTAGAGTCCGGCTGGCCAATCACCCGCTCTGGGGCGGGCGGAAAGCCCTGCATCCATCCCAAGCGGTTAGGGTCAGAATCTTCAGCACTTAACAACACGGTGCTGGCCTGCTGGGCGCTAACAGAGGCTGCCCCACTAAGGAACACAGCGGAAAGCATAAGCGTGAATACAGAGGTAACGTGGCAGCGTAGAGGTGGCATCACCGACTCCTTGGTTAGCTGTTTAACACCCAATTAAACAGGCGATGCACCCAGTATAGATAGAAACGCCGTTTGCTTAACAGCATGGCGGACATGCGAACACCACAACCCCAGCCGTTAGCTGGGATTGTGGTGCTAGATAAACAATAAATTGGCGCTGCTTTCCTTGCAGCGCGCAGTGCAACGTCCTGTTTAAGCAACTCCTTTGCCCCACTGATACTGATAGTAGGCGTTAAATTAGTCGCCTACTGTGCGTTGGCGAACACTATCGAAGAAATAGTGATAGCTGACTGTATTTATGTCGCACCCATCGGCTTAAACAGCGCTATGTGCGATAGCGTACAGAGATTGCCTCCTGAGCCTCTATACTTGAGAGGCATGTGCCTATCACTAGCCTTACATAACCAACCGTAATCAACACTTGCGTGACAGCTAGGAATAATCGGGGGTATTCAATGCTTGAACCGCATGTTTTTCAGAAAAATGCATTGCTTGGCTTATTACCAGAGGAAGAACTAAGACGCCTAATGCCCCACTTTGAGGAGGTGGCGCTTACCTTGGGGCAGTCACTATGTGAATCAGGACAGCACATGAATCATGTCTACTTTCCGCTGGACTCCATCGTCTCGTTGCTATGCGTAATGGAGAACGGTGCCTCAACGGAAATCGCCGTTGTCGGCTATGAAGGAGTCGTGGGCGTGTCGCTATTTATGGGCGGTGAGACCACGCCCAGCCGAGCGATTGTGCAGAGTGCTGGAAAGGCGTTACGTCTAAAGGGCCAGCTGCTCAAAAACGAGTTCTACCGCGCAGGAACCATGCAGCGACTGCTGTTACGCTATACCCAAGCCCTGCTAACACAAATGGCTCAAACGGCGGTTTGCAATCGCCACCATAATCTTGATCAGCAGCTATGCCGCTGGCTACTACTCAGCCTAGACCGGCTGTGGGGCAATGAACTGATCATGACACAGGAATTAATTGCCAACATGCTGGGCGTTCGTCGTGAGGGGGTTACCGAAGCAGCAGGTAAACTGCAAAGGGCTGGCCTGATCGCTTATCACCGTGGGCATATTAATGTGTTGGATCGGCAAGGCCTTGAAGAGCGTGTATGTGAGTGCTATTCGGTCGTCAAAGACGAGTACGACCGCCTGCTTAACCACCATAACGTTATGTGAACAATTAGGCGCAGCCACTAACGTATTACAAAAAACAGCAGCGCCTTGTGTACGCTAGCGTGCCGACGCTTGATTAACCTAATGGTAATATGTAGGTAGTCCGTTGTTGATAAATGATGGCCTATCTGCAGCCGACATCGAAATGATTACCCCCCTCATTGTGCCGTTTGCCAGGTTTTTCTAATAACCGGAGAGGCACATGACATCTGTTTTTCACGCTACCGATGCCAATCAATTACTAGCTGAGCTACCTACCGCTGAGCGGGATGCGTTGATGGCCATCTGCGACACCGTACAGCTCTCATTTGGAGAAGTGCTGTTCCAGCCCACCGATACCATCACCCATGTCTACTTCCCCATCGATAGCTTCATTTCACAGATTGTTATTCTGACGATGGACAGCCGGCTGGAAGTCTCGATGGCAGGACGTGAGGGCATGCTAGGCATTTCACTGGTGCTCGGTATCGCAGAAACACCGTTGCTCGCATTAATCCAAGGTGAAGGGCTAGCTCTGCGCATTAACGCGGCCAGCTTTCAACAGCTGCTGCTAAACGCACCTGTATTGCACCAGCGGCTAAAACGATACCTCTACGTGGTTATCAGCCAACTGGCTAACTCAGCGGCCTGTATTCATTTTCATCGAATTGAAGAGCGCCTCGCCCGCTGGCTTTTAATGACCCAAGATCGCGCCAAGTCGGATAGCCTGCAGCTGACCCACGAGTTTTTAGCCATGATGCTAGGCGTACGCCGAGCTGGTATTACGCTCGCGGCCATTGCGCTGCAAACACGCGGCCTTATCCGTTATCACCGTGGTGAAATTATCATCATTGATCGCTCAGGCTTAATCAAAGCCGCCTGCAAATGCTATACCGATGACTGCGCACTTTATACTAGGATGTTGATGCGCTAGGGAAACGCTGACCAGTCTACGCCCTGGCCCTGCTAATAAACTAACTCACCTCGTCGCCCTTATTTGAACTGGCGACGCTTTTCATACCCAGGGAGATAAGCGAAAGCACCGCCCTAAGGCGATGCTTCCTCTACTGCAATGTTGCCAAGGTACGGCTACTTAAATTTTACCCAAGTACTGCATCTCATCCAGCATGTGAGTAGGTACATCTTCAATCAGTACCAACGTGATTTCAGAGTCGCCATCGGTAGTGGTAGCTACGCCTTCACCTAGCGATGCATTGAGAGTATCAGGCGTAAGGTTGTACATTGCGCCAGTAAGAGGGTCGACAATTAACCAACCAATTAGACCACCGAAAATTATGTTTCCGCCGATATACCAACCATTGGGGCTGGAGTTAATCATCATTGTGCGGCTTTCATAACCCTCTTTGGCAATCTCAACGGTATATGTTTTACCGCCGAAATAGCTTCCATCCGATTTACGCAACTGCACTGTTGTTGGTGTATTTCCGGAATGCACTTGCATACTGCGCTCATCCGTAATTATCACATTTGCATTGCTCGGACTGCTGTTGATCGTGATGCTTTGCTCCTTTTCGCCTACAATAGTGGCGCACCCTGTCATCAACGATACGGTGGCAATAGCAGCAGTCATCTTAAGCATTTTCATTACAATGATCCCTTTTGATTCATGTTCTTCTTAGCGGCTTCTGCCACTTTTCTATTACGCGGACACCATGGCCGCGCATCTGGCGTTATGCCAAATTCTTTATTCTCAATAACGTTCTCAAACCACTTGAGTATTATTCTTGCCCTAGCGGAACCCATCGTGGGTTTATAGTAATCTGTAAAGTAAGTTTTTAATGCTTTAGTTATCCAGTGGGAATAAAATAACTTTTCACTTACTTCTCTCGTCTATGTGTTCCCACACCCATCCGTAATATGTTGGCCACACAGGCTCTGGCCTAATAGTTACAGTACAAAGCTCATGGCATCTTTTAACACAACCTCATTATTACAATGGTCGATACCGCTCATGATCTTTCTAGAGGTAAAGACTTTCAGTGTCCTTATTTCAACTAAAGGCGGGGCAAAAAGCGTTGTAAGGAGAGCGAACGAAAGCTTCGACATTTCGTGTCTTATTATATCCAACATGCTAAGCATGTGAGCGCTTACTAATAATAGTGAGGATATCATTATACTGGCAAAAGAAAAAGTCTATCTTACCAACACTTAACTAAATCATTAGTATTAGCTTAATCAAGCAAAGCGACAATAAACGTAGGCGAACCGGACTTATTGAGAAAAATACTCTCTCGTGGGCTTTTTAAGCCATTTTTGATGCTAACACCGGCAGCCCATCAAAAATTCGAGTGCGACAGCACAGATGTTCAACCCAATCCATGTAGTGCCACACTATGGCATCGCCGCGCTTATTTAATAGCCGTAGAAACAGTGCCGTGTCCAAGAGAGTCGCTAAGTTTTGTGAGGCACGTTAAACTATATTAACTTTCATCATGACTGCTAGGGTTGGCATCACCGTGTCATATACTTGCGATCAGCTCTTTCGCCATATGACGCTTCTTCAGCTGATTCCACGTAACCCTGGTCGAATGACCACCCTAGTGCTGAAAAAGAGCTCTGCTGATTTGTTGTATATGCCTGAAACAGCAGGAGGCGCACTGCCCGTTCATAACACGGCTAAGTCACTTTAAGGAGATAGCCATGCTCTGCTTTGCATACGGCTCTAACATGTCTACCAAGCGCTTAGCAGCCCGCATTCCGGCACGCTTTGTGACTACTGCCCTGCTGCCCTCCTATCGCCTTGCTTTTCACCAGCGTGGCGGGGACGGTTCAGGCAAATGTGATATCGTGCCAGCATCAGAGCAATCAGCCGTGTATGGCGTAATTTGGGAAGTAGCTTCTCACCACAAATTGACATTAGACCGCTATGAAGGACTTAACGTTGCCTACGATGAAACCTGGCTAACGGTGACAGACCTCACTGGCGAAGGGCAGTTTGAAGTGCAAGCGTATGTTGGCAAAACGAGCGCTATCGGTATGCGACCTTATAGCTGGTACAAGCATCATGTATTGGCCGGTGCGTGTGAGCATGGCCTGCCAGCAGCTTATATTCGTGCACTTGAGCGCATAGAAGCCCACCAAGACCCCGATAACGAACGCCACGCACTTGAAATGGCCCTACACGAGCTCGATGAGCCGTTAATCAGGGGGCATCATGGATAATGATGCACGCTTACTCGCGTTTTATTATGGGGAGGGTCACGACCATAAAGGGCGCCATCTTGACGATATCTGGGCACTTTCTTCATTCTGGTTAGAACATACCCACGACTATATACAGTGGCTATTTCCAATTCCTGAAGCAGGCCGTTTTAATGGCTTTGCGCCGCTATTAACTCCTAAGATACAAGCAGCGTTTGAGCATGAAGCGCGTTTACGCCAACACCAGCAGCGCTCGCTTGATGTGATGCTAGCCTTCTATGGACTTCAGCGTGACGATAGCGTCATAACCGCTCAGCCCACCTTGTCAATTCAGACGTATAATTGGTTAAAAGCCGGTGGCCACAATCACCTGCGTATCACCCGCATCATTCGGTCGTTAGCGCTATGTCACCAGCCAAATATTGCAAGCGCGTTGCAGCACGCCGTTATCGATAATGGCACTCGTCATGGTGTGGTATCGGAAACGTCAATCCAGTTTTGGCGAAACGCCATTTAAAACAGCTTTCCATCTGTTCCTACTACCAACACTCTATTGAACAAGAAATAATGCAAAAATCGCCTACATAGAAGGCAGTATTGTTCCCCAGCTATTCGCCATTGAAGCCTACAAAATCAGCCATAGAAGCAATCTTCGTGCTAAAGGGCTTGGCCTGGCAACGTTTGGGCTGTTATGAATTGAAGGGGGGAGGTTTCCAAATGAGCATTTTTGAAAAACTGCAATCATCGCTTACTTACTCATCAATATAAAAACATAACCGCCGCAAAAGCTTCCATGTCATGCACCTATTCTGAGCGGACCAAAAGCAATCTCAGGATGTGGGAATCGATCTGCCGTATTCCTTTAAGAGCAACTGGTAACAAAAAAAGCATCGACCAGCAGCACTGCCCCCCGCCTCTCATCATCCAACTCGCAAGAAAAGCTGTCCTGGATCAATGAAGCGACGGCCACTAATAAGGCAAGCTGAAAGCCTGACTTAGGAGAGTTCATCATGTATCGACTCACTCAGACATAACCCACGCAACGCACAGGAGGTCGCTGGCTGACCCTCCTGCTCGCACTGCTGTTGGCGATAGTCACGATGTCGAGTCACGGCGCCATGGAGAACCATCAAGTCGATTGCGGTGCCACTGCCGAGTGGATGTTGGATAATGGCCACTCGGTTGACGGCCGTTCAGGTGACAGCCAAAGCGTAGAGCATGACCATAACGCCTCATCCTGCGTCACCTGCACCACCGCCATGAGCCAGACGCGATTGCTCGTGCTTGGCCCGGAACGCCTAGCTAACTCACCGGCCATGGCGTTATCCCCACAGTTTCCGCTTACCCCCAGACGCCCTCCCAGAACCTGATCGAACGTAGACGATCTGCCATCGGTTCGCGACACACTCTCGCGTCCAACATTACGTTCATCAGGAGTTAAACATGTCTATACGTTTCTCATCGCTCGCAATAGCGCGCCAAGCATCCCTGCCTTCCCCATTTTCGCTCAACGGGAAGCAACGGCTCCTCGGCTGGCTCATGGCCGCTGGACTGGCCCTATCCTCAACCCCGACGCTCGCCAGCGCCCTGCCCGCGGGAGTCGTCGTCACCGCCAACGAGCATGGTGCCTCCCTCACACACCTCAATTTGACGAATGGTGATGCCACTAACCAATCCATCGGCATTGCGCCCCACAATGTCCAGGTCAGCGCTTCCGGCCGTTACCTGATGGCCGTTGGCGAAGCGAAATCCAACGACCATGGCCACGGTGGCGAGCATGCCCACGGTGATGCCACCGGCAGGCTCAAGCTCTACCCAGCCAATGATCCAACCGGCAGCCCCGTGGCCAGTATCGAGGTGGGCAGCCATCCAGCCCATGTGGTCAGCGACTTGGAGGGCCGATTCGCTTACGTCACCAATGCCGGAGGTAACAGCCTCTCAGTCATCGACCTGGAGGCTGGCGCCGTTATCAACCGCCATGACACTGGCCAGGGTCCCAACGGCGTGACCTGGGTTGGCCACTGAGGAGGTATGACCATGATTGCACACTGCACTGCCCTGATAGGCAACCTGCCCTGGCTGGCCTGGATCATGCCCGTTGCCATGCTCAGCTTGCTCGGCCTCGGCATCGCCGCCCTTGCCAAGTACCTCTTCTCTTCCTCTCGCACGTCCCGTAACCATCCGGAGGCCCGCTCATGAACCGTCTTGGCCCTACTCTCCTGCTCTCCGCCACCCTACTGCTGGGCACTGTGCACCGCTCAGGCCGCCTTGCCCGTCGAAGCGACCATGTTTAAGAACCCACAATGTGGCTGCTGTGACGAATACGCTCGACAACTTGAGGATCGCGGGGTAACGGTGAAGATCGTCGACAATATTGAAGTGGGCAAGATCAAACAGAGCATCGGCCTGCCTTATGATCTCGGCTCCTGCCACACCCTCCAAATGGGCGACTACGCCATCGAAGGGCACGTACCCTTCGAAGCAGTGGAGAAGCTCTTTGAGGAACGCCCGGACACCCGTGGCATCGGCCTAGCTGGCATGCCTATCGGCACCCCCGGCATGCCGGGGCCCAAACAGGGTGACTGGGATGTCTATCAGTTCCGCAACGGAGAGGCCGCGCACTTCATGACCCTCTGATCGAAACTAGAACCCCACTAGCAAGAAATGCCGCTTCCAATAGTTGAGAAGCGGCGTTAATCACGTCTATCTAAGCTCCATCAGCTAGTAGGCCTCATGGATAATCCTTATGCCTATACGATCCGTCCGGCTAGCGTTGCTAAATTTCGACAGTCACGGCTAGAACAAGGGCTTTCACCCAATACCGTTAACCACGATATAGCTTATCTTCGCGCTGTTTTTAACGTACTCATACAGCTAGGGGAATGGCATGGTGACAACCCCTTTGCCTCGATCAAAGCCATACGGCTACCAGAACGCGAACTAAGCTACCTTACCCATGAACAGATCAAAGCCCTATTTGAGCAGCTAGAGCAGTCGCGTAACAAGCACGTCACGCTAATAGCTACTTTATGCCTGGCTACTGGAGCCCGATGGAGTGAAGTCCAATTTCTGCGCGCTGAATTGGTTAGGGATGGCCGTGTTACCTATGTCGACACCAAAAATGGCCGAAGTCGTTCGGTGCCTCTCTCTGACGAACTTTACCAACGCCTTAAAGCTCACGGGCCGCAGATCGGATGGCTTTTCCCCCGCGATGCCTACCAAGCGTTTACCAATGCTATTAATAACGCAGGTATTACCCTTCCTAAAGGACAGCGAACCCACGTCCTACGACACACGTTCGCAAGTCACTTCATAATGAACGGCGGCAACTTATTAACACTACAAAAAATACTCGGTCATCAATCGATTCAAATGACCATGCGTTATGCACATGTAGCCCCTGACCACCTGACGGAAGCCGTCACGTACGGGCCAAAATTTTAGACTGTAGACAGTTTGTAGACACTGGCAAAAAAAGGTACAGCGGGGGAAGGCACTTAGGAGGGTAAGTCTTTGATTTAATGGTGGGCCCAGTAGGACTTGAACCTACGACCAAGGGATTATGAGTCCCCTGCTCTAACCAACTGAGCTATAGGCCCGCAAAGCGTGCATATAATAGCGAATGTGTTCGGGCGAGGCTACCCCCTGTAGCGCTATCTTGTGGCAATAGCAGCAATTTTTTAGGGGCACTTATTGAAAAGTATGGGGTCTGGTAGTGAGTTCCTACTGCGGAGACGCGCTGTGAAAGCTTTGATTGCTCTTATCCCGCTATTGTTGGCGGTGCCGGTACATGCGGATTGGCAGCTAGATCCTGGTCAGTCGCGGGTACAAGCGTCTATTACCCAATTAGATGGCAACGCCCCACAAACCCATCACCATCAGGTGAATAATTTGCAGGGCGATCTTTCTGCCGATGGCACCCTGCGCCTGCCGTTGCGCTTGAGCCAAACGGATTTGCTGACTCGCTTTGGTGATTTGCCGCCGTGGGTGGGGTTACTGGCCAATACCACGCTGGTCACGCTGGTTGCGCAAATGCCACCCGAGCGGTTGGATGGCTTAGACATTGGTGAATCCATGGTGGAAACGCTTAGCTTTCGGGTGCAAACCGATTTGATCAACCAGGAAGAAGCGGTACCGCTGCGCTTTACCCGTGAAGGGCTGAACGAGGTGCGTGTTACCCATGCTGAACCGATGGCGATGGATGGCCGCGCGCTGATGGCTAACAGCACGGTGCGAACCGTGCTGTCGTTGCTGGGCTATCAGGAGATTGACGAGCATGTACCGGTCACCTTGAATGCGCTTCTGGTGAACCGCTAGTACGCTGTCAATCCCTCTCCTTTCAGTGGCTGAGTGTCTCCACATCTCCTGCCAGGGCAGCGCCGGTTTGTACTCGCCACTGGGCAGCATAGTGGCCATCAGCCGCCAGCAGACTTGCGTGGTTGCCGCGTTCAGCCACTTGGCCTTTCTCAATCACCACGATTTCATCGGCATGCACAATGGTCGAAAGCCGGTGGGCAATCATAATCACCGTGCGGCCATGGGCGATGCGTTTTAGCGAACGCTGAATAGCAGCTTCAGTTTCGTTATCCACCGCGCTAGTGGCTTCATCCAGCACTAGAATCGGCGGATCTTTAAGCAGCGCCCTGGCCAGCGAAAGCCGCTGACGTTGTCCGCCAGAGAGTAATACCCCTCGCTCGCCAACCGGGGTTTCCAACCCTTGGGGCAGCGTTTCAATAAAGCTCCAGGCTTCGGCGGTTTTGGCGGCGTCAATAATCTCGGCCTCCGAGGCATCGGGTTTGCCGTAAGCAATGTTGTCGCGAATGCTGCCTTCAAACAGGTACACATCCTGGCTCACCAACCCTATCGCTTGGCGCAGCGAGTGCATGCTGACCTCCGTGATCGGCTGACCATCGACCAGTACGCGACCGCTGGCAGGGTCGTAAAAGCGCAGCAGCAATTTGATCAGGGTCGATTTGCCGGAACCGGTAGCACCTACCAGCGCTAGGGTGTTGCCTGCAGGCACGTGGAGATCAACGCCACTCACCCCCACCTGGCTCGCGGCATAGTGGAAGCTCACGGCTTCGAAGCACACTTCGCCTTTCACGGGCGCAGTAAGAGGCGTTGTACTCTCATCTTTAACCGTAATTGGCACTTCCAATAGGTCAAGAATACGCTTGGTGCTGGCCATTGCGCGCTCGAACAGATCAATCACTTGGGCAAGGCCGGTGAGCGGCCACAGCAAACGCTGGGTAAGGAAAACCAGCACGCCATAAGCACCTACATTCAGGCTGCCGTTCAGCGCCATCATGCCGCCGACGGTAAAGGTGGCGAGAAAGCCCGCCAAAATCGCCATACGGATCACAGGTATAAACGCGGAGCTGACCTTTATCGCCCGGCGGTTGGCTTCTAAATAGGCTTCGCTGGCATCACGCAGGCGCTCGGCTTCCCGTGTTTCACTGGTAAAGCTTTTGATAGTGGCAATGCCGCTTAGATTATTAGAAAGGCGGCTGGCAAGGTCACCAACTTTTTCACGCACATCGCTGTACAGCGGCCCAGCTTTACGTTGGAAGAAGAAGGCACCCCAAATGATCAGTGGAATTGGGGTAAACGCCAATAAAGCGATAAGCGGCGACAGCACAAAGAACACCGCACCCACCGCTACTACGGTCACGCCCACTTGAATCAGCGCATTGGCACCGCCGTCCAGGAAACGCTCCAGCTGGTTCACGTCGTCGTTCATGGTGGCAACGAGCTGACCGGAGCTTTTTGATTCAAAAAATGCCATGTCCAATCGCTGGGCATGCTCGTAGGTGTCCTGGCGCATATCCGCCTGTAGCCGCTGGGCAAGGTTGCGCCAGAGAATTTGGAACAGGTACTCGAACAGCGACTCCCCCGCCCAGATAAAGAACGTCAGCACCGCCAGAATGGTGATTTGTTGATGGGGCGTTTCAAACCCCAGCCGCGCTACAAAGCTGTTTTCCTGGTTCACCACTACGTCAATCGCCACACCGATCAGAATTTCCGGAGCGATATCAAATAGCTTATTAATAATGGAGCAGGCGGTGGCCGCAGCAATCCGCCGCCGATACCCTTTGGCATAGCGCAGCAGCCGCACGAGCGCTTGAAAGCTTTGGTTTGAAGACGTCGCTTGAGCGTGAGGTGGTGAAGAAGCCACATCGGTTCCTTTTAGAAGTTATTGAGAGAATAGAGAGAGAACGAGAACTATGGGCTGAAGTTACTGAGTGGCACTTATGCCGACTGAGCCACGCGACGCACGTTAGCCAGCAAGGGGCTGCCGGTATCCGGGTCAAGCAGCAGCGTGCAATCTACCTGGTAAAGCTCGCGTACCAACTCAGGCGTCACCACCTCAGCGGGCGCCCCCTGAGCAATAATCTGGCCATCGCGCATGGCAATCAGGTTGTCTGAATAACGGCAGGCACTGGCGAGGTCATGCAATACCATTACGACCGTGCGGCCATGGCAAGCTAAGTGGCGCACTAACTCAAACACTTCAATCTGGTGGCCTAAGTCTAGCGCAGAGGTCGGCTCATCTAATAGCAGTAGCGGCGTTTGCTGGGCAATAGTCATCGCGATCCAGGCGCGCTGGCGTTGCCCTCCGGAAAGCGCTTCTAACGGCCGGTCGGCGAGGTCTTCCAAACCAGCAGCATCGAGCGCGTATTGCACCACGCGCTGGTCTTCCGCCGACCATTGACGCAGCCAGCCTTGGTGGGGCTGGCGGCCAAAGCGAATCAATTCAGTGACGGTTAGCCCTTCTGGAGCCACCGCCTCCTGGGGCAACAGTGCTAACTGGGTGGCTAACTGACGCGCAGGCAGGCGTTGAATATCCTGACTATCCAGCAGTACCGCACCGCTGTCTGGTTTGTGCAAACGAGCAAGGCCAGAAAGTAGCGTTGATTTACCGCAGCCGTTAGGGCCAACAATGGCAGTAACCTGCCCGCTGGGCAGGCTAACGCCCAGGTCTTCAATCACTCGGCGCTGGCCATAGCTCATGCACAGCGCATTGGTGGCAAGCATTGGTGAAACATGCTCTGGTGAAACATGCTCGGGGGAAATAAGTTCTGGTGAAATATGTTCTGCTGAAATAAGTTCTGGCGAAAGAGACGAGTTGTTCATGGGCGGCTCCGTTGTGGGCGCATTAATATCCATAGCAGCCAGGGCCCGCCTACCACCGCCGTGACAATGCCCACGGGAATTTCAATCGGTGCCAAGAGAGTGCGCCCAGCAAGGTCGGCCAGCACCATCACCAGTGCTCCCGCCAGCGTGGCGGCTAGTATGGGCACCTGGCGGGCGCTGGAAAGCGAGCGGGCAATTTCAGGGCCAATCAGCGCGACCATGCCCACCGGCCCCGCTACGGCAACAGCAAAAGCGGTAAGCACGACAGATAGCATCAGGATCTGTAGCCTGCGGGCTTTGACACGAACTCCGAGACCGCTGGCAGTGGCGTCGTTAAAGCGCAGTAGCGTCAGTGAACGCGCCAACGCCAAGGCGGCAATAATCCCCAATGCCAAGCCAATACCCAACAATTGCACAGCACCGCCTGGCCGGGCATTGAGTGATCCTACCGTCCATGGGTAGGCGGCATTGGCGGTGTCAATCGCTACCCGTGCCAGCATTAATTGAGTGACAGCACCAAACATTGCCCCCACGCCAATGCCCGCGACAATAAATCGATACCCCTGCGTGCCACTGCCTGCCGCGAGGCCAAAGGTAAGCACGGCGGCGGTCGTCGCCCCAGCCAAGGCCATCGCTGGCGGTGCAATCGACACGCCCATGCCCACAATAGAAGCCACTGCAAACGCCGTCGCACCATTATCAATTCCGATAATACCGGGCGTGGCTAGGCGATTGCGTGCCAGGGTTTGCATCAAAATGCCTGAAAGTGCGAACGCCGCTCCGGTAAAGCAAGCAGCGATTAAACGCGGCAGACGCAGCTCCTGAACCATAAAGGCCGTCATCATATCGCCCTTACCTAACACGGCAGGAATAACCGCGCTTGGTGCCAGCGGCACGCTACCTAAGCTTAGATAAAGCAAGCACGCTGCCAGCAGCGCAACCAACAAACCCATATTGACGGCTAGCGCGCGCTTTTCGAGCAAAAAACTATAGCCCCAACGGGGCAGCGCGATATGCCAGTAGCCCTCTGGCGCTAGTACGCTATCGGCATGTTCCGCGGCATGGTTTGGAACAGCATGGTTTGTAACAGCATGGCTTCGGCGGGTGGCAACGCCCGTTAAAGACGAATGATTCGCCATTATTTTCATATCAACACATCACCAAAATGACACCACGATGCCTGATCGGCAGGGTGTTAAAAAAAGCGTCATAGCATGGGTAACCGTTTAGCACGCACCACCGCTATCAATACCGGCGCGCCACATAGCGCGGTGAGCACACCCAATGGCAGCTCGGAAGGAGCGACGACAACACGCGAGATAATATCAGCCGTGAGTACAACCAGGGGGCCTATTGGCAGGCAAAACCACAACGTGCGGCGAATATCGGGCCCTGCAAACGCGCGCGCTACAAATGGCACCACCAGCCCTACAAAGGCAATCGGCCCGGCAATGGCAGTCGCTGCGCCCACCAGCAAGGCCACGCAGCCTACGGCTACCCAGCGGATCAGTGTGGGGTGATGCCCCAAGCCACTCGCCGCTCGTTCACCGAGCGCCAGCGCCGCCAGTGGCCGCGCCATAATAACCACCGCGATGGCAGCAACCAGTAAACTCGGCAGCACCGCCACAAGATCATCCAACCGTCTTCCCGCCAGGCTGCCTACCACCCAAAAACGAATCTCATCGGCAGCGCGCTGGTCATACAGCAGCATTAATGAGGTGAGCGAACCTAACAGCCCAGAAAACGCCGCCCCTGCTAGCACCAAGCGCACGGGGTCATTCCCCACACCGCGAAAACGCGCCACGCTGAGAACACAAATACAGCCCACCAACGCCCCTAACTGGGCAACCGAAATACGCAGCGTGGCAGCGCTAGCCCCTAGCACCAGTGCCAGTGCTACCGCAAAGGCTGCCCCGGCGCTTACCCCTAGCAAACCAGGTTCGGCGAGTGGGTTGCGGGAAATGGCTTGTAGCAGCGCACCGGCAACGCCCAACGCAATACCAACAACAATGCCAATCAAGGTGCGCGGAGTGCGCAGCTCCCAAACAATAAACTGCGCTTCGCTGTCGCTTGCGCTAAGCAGCAACCCCAGCACTCGCTGCGGCCCCACCTCACCCGCTCCAATCAGCAAACTAACGACGCTCACCGCCACAAGGGCGGTGAGCAGAATAAGCATCCATGTACGGGGAGCATAGCGCCGACTGGCGCTGCTCACTGCGCTAGGTAGTGATGTCACGGCATCTTTCACGGCAACAATGCGTTCTCAATATCATCCAAAATAGCTTGAGCGGCTAAAGGGCCATTAGCACTGCTCCACAGCTGGCCATTCACCGGTACGACCTGGTCTTGTTTAACTACGTCCAAACGGGTGAAGGCGGCGCTTTGCTTGGCGGCATCTAAGGCCGCTTGGCCATCGGCGTTAAGCGTCGCTAAGAACAGCCAATCGCCGTCCACTTGGGAAAGATTTTCAAGACTGAGTATATCGCTATGGGGGTGCCCTTCATCGACCAGACCGGCATCCTGGACCTCTAACCCCACTTTCGCTAATAGCCCAGTGGCGATCAGCGCTTTGGACATCACCATCGGGCCATTGGGCATCCAGCGCGCCAGCACTGCAGTACCACCTGCGTTAGCATCATCAATCGCGGCGGCTAATTCGCTAATACGGTGATCAACGGCTGAAATGGCATCTTCGATTTCCGCTTCACGATTGAGCGCCTGGCCATAAAGCCGCGCTTCCGCTTCCCAACTATCGGGCGCTAACGGCTGAGCATGCGGCACCACAGTGGGAGCGATGCGAGAAAGTAAACGATACTGCGGTTCTGGTAGCTGAGCAGCCGCCAGAATTAAATCGGGCTGCTGAGCCAGTACGGCTTCAATATTGATTTCACGTACCACGCCGACAATCTCAGGACGCTCGCCACTGAAGTGAGCTTCCACGTACTCAGCAACATTATCGCCACCGCGGGTGGTGACTGCGCCAACGGGGGTAACGCCTGCCGCCAGGGCGGCATCCAGCGCGCCTTCATATAAAGTAACAACACGCTGTGGTGCATCGCTAACCTCAACGTCTCCGTAAGCAGTATCCAGCGTGCGTGCGTGAGCAACGCTTGCCAATGTTCCACTCACTAACGATCCACCTAACAACAGTCCGCTTACTACAATCCCCATCAATCCCTTGCGTAGTGACGAGTAATCCATAAGTGACGCTCCTGAGAATTTATAGCCATGATAATAACGATTCTCAAAAGCACTTGCATTACTATTCCAACGAATCGCACGTTCCAGATGCTGCAACTCGCGTTGAATTCGTTTTCTAACAACGTCTATCACTATGCTGCTTATGCCCCTAAACGCGTGTTCGATAGTTAGCAACACAGCGTTCGATGAAACAAACTCGCATATGGGAACTTTTCTTTTTAGAATCACCATCTCGCTTGATAACCATTTTCATTAGCAAATAAGTTTCATCTCAGGGGATCACCATGCCACGCTTTACTCGCACCGCCTTAGCCAGCGCCGTCGCTCTTAGCGTCTCCGCCACCGCGGCCTTAGCCCAAGAAGCAGAACAACTGGACAATATTGTTGTTTCTGCCAGCGGTTTTGAGCAGGCACTGGTTGATGCTCCTGCCAGTATTTCCGTTGTTTCTCGTGAGGAACTGGAGCGCAAGCGCATTACCAGCGTGGCTGATGCGTTACGTGATGTAGAAGGTGTTGATGTTGGTGGAGCAGTCGGCAAAACCGGTGGCAGCAATATCAGCATTCGCGGGATGCCTAGCGACTATACGTTGATTCTTATTGACGGCCGTCGGCAGAACGCAGCTGGCAGCGTCACACCTAATGGGTTTGGCGAAACGTCTACCAGCTTCTTCCCACCTGTTTCTAGCATTGAACGTATCGAAGTGATTCGTGGCCCAATGTCGACGCTATATGGCTCTGACGCCATGGGCGGAGTAATCAACATTATTACTCGCCGAGTAGACCGCGAGTGGGTTGGTTCTGTAGGTATTGAAAATACATTTAATGAAGATCGTGATTTCGGTGACCGCCGCGAAATCAATCTTTATACCAGCGGACCGCTTATTCAAGACACGCTTGGCATTCAGGTACGCGGTCGTTTATATGAGCGGGACGCATCAGAACTTACTTACACTGACGGCAACGGCAATCCCATTGAGGTTAGCCAGCGTGGCCCCAGCCCGGTAGAAGGCGATGTCTATAACCTGGGTGGTAAGCTAACTTGGACGCCCAATTCAGACCATGATCTTTGGGTAGATGGCGAAGTTAACCGACAGCGCTATAACAATGACAAATGCCAGCTCGGCACATTGGATGGCCGCTCCCGTAGCTGTGAGCCGGCACCTGGTGTCGCGAATGGCTACGCTGACGAGCTGCGTTTTGAGCGTCAGCAAGTTGCTATTGGCCACACAGGCCGCTTTGCATCAGGTACGCTTGAAACTAGCTTAATGCGCAACCTCACAGAAACCAAAGGCCGCACTATTCCTGGTGAAAATGGCGTTGCCTATGACGGCTTCCCGGGCATCGTGGGCGGCGCGCCTCGCGAACTAGAAACCACCAATACTGTGTTAGACAGCAAGTATGTCATGCCACTAGGCGACCACATGACCACGGTGGGCTTGCAATGGTGGGACGCCGAACTCGACGATGGTTTGGCAAATGAAACCTTTGAGCAAACCACCTGGTCGCTCTTCGCAGAAGATGAGTGGTTGATACGTGACGATTTGGCGCTAACGCTTGGCGGCCGCTACGATCACCACGACGCTTTTGGCAGCCAGTTCAGCCCACGTAGCTATTTGGTGTGGAATACCACTCCAAACTGGACACTAAAAGGTGGCGTCAGCCGAGGTTACAAAACGCCCACGCTGAATGCGTTGCATGCGGGTATTAATGGCGTCACGGGTCAGGGCACCATACTGACGATTGGTAACCCAGACCTAGAGCCAGAAACCAGTACCAGCAGCGAAATTAGTGCTCATTACGACAGCCAGACAGGCTTCACCGCTAGCGCCACACTGTTCTATAACGAGTTTGACGACAAAATAGCCAGCGGCAACGACATTGTTGTTGAGAACGATCCGCTCGTGCCTGACGGTGTTTATAGCCAAGACATCAATATTGATGAGGCCGTCACCCAAGGTGTCGAGCTTGCTACTAGCTATCAGTTCACACCAGATTGGCGTTTATCGGCCAACTACACCTACACCGATAGTGAACAGAAAAGCGGTAACAATCGTGGCGAGCCACTGACCGACACGCCAGAGCATGCATTCAATGCTACGCTGCGCTGGCAAGCCACGCCTCAGCTGGACACGTGGCTTTCCGCTGAGTATCGCAGCGAGCGTTACCGTAACCGTGAAAGCGTTAGGGGAGCGCCCTCGTTCGACGACCTAGGCGACTTCAAAGCCTATTCACTGTTCCACTTAGGCGGCAGCTACGCATTTACCGAACAATTTAACGTCAGTGCCACCATTTATAACGTGTTCGATAAAGATTTTGTTGATTATCGCGCTTACGGTGACGGCACTAGCTTTGGCAATGTGTATGCCAATAGTGAAGAAGGACGTCGATTGTGGCTATCTGCACGCTACGAGTTCTAAACGCTGCTAGCTAGAAGTTTCTGTTTACTGTTTCAATGAAACCTTGCTGCCCTGGCCATGTGCCAGGGCTTTTTTACGCCGTAAAGTTGGGCGGTAGCCAACCTCTATGCTGGCAATTCATTAAGTTAATCTCTCGTAAGCGTAAAGCTTAGGTACTATTAACCAACTTCCACGCCCGCTTAACAGCGAATTCGATGTTTATTAGGAAACTGTCTGTTATGACCGCGTACCCGCTCGTCCGCTATCTCGCCTTGGTGCTACTGTTGCTCGGCGGCCTAATACTCTCTAGCGCTTCCTTCGCGCAATCAGCCCCCAGGGTCGAACTAGCCCCTGTAAACCGCGAGCCAATTTATACCGAAACAAAGCTGGTTGGCACAGTGAACTCCCTGGAAGATGCCCTGCTCTCAGCATCCGTGGCAGGGCTTATTATTCAGGTAGCGGTTAATCCTGGCGACCATGTTGCTAAGGGAGACACGTTAATCGCGTTAGATGACGACTTGGCTCGTTTTGACCTAGCAGCAGCGGTCGCCGCAGAACAGGAGGCCCAGGCCACTCTGGCAGAGGCCGAACGATTACTACAGGAAGCAGAATCGGTGGGTGTGGGGCGCAACATCGCGGCGACTGAAGCTAGCGCTCGGCGCAGCGCCGTTAATGTGGCCCGCGCCGCACGCTCGCGTTTAACAGCAGAACAAGCGCGTTTAAGCGCCCTACTGGCTCGCCATGAAATCAACGCCCCTTTTAATGGTGTCGTCAGCGCTCGCAGCGTTAATCTTGGCGAGTGGGTCACGCCAGGGGATAGCGTTGCGCGCCTCGTTAATCTTGATGAACTGCGCGCTGACTTCCAAGTACCCGAAATCTTTTATGCCGCCCTTCAAGACGAAGCGTTTATCAGCCTGCGCGTGGGTCAACACACCTACGAGAGCACTATCGCCACGATGGTGCCGATCAGTGACACCAGCGCCCGCACGTTCCTATTACGCGCCCATGTGCCTGAAGCAGCTGCACTGTATCCAGGTAATGCAGTGGATGCTGTGCTGCGGGCCTCAACCGGTAGCGATGGGCTGACGGTTCCCCGCGATGCGTTAAGCCGCTACCCAGATGGGCGAGTCACCGTATGGGTCGCCACGCCTAACGAAAACAACACGTATCAGGTTACTGAACAGCGTGTGCAGTTAGGCATTAATTTTGCCGACCGTGTGGAAGTTGTCGAGGGTCTCTCCGGTGATGAGCAGGTCGTCGTTCGTGGCAATGAATCGCTGGTCGAAGGGGTCAGCGTAGAGAATATCGCTGTTGAGAATGACGCGGCGGGGAGCGAGTAATGTTTGCAGCCCTACTGCGCCAGCAAACGCTGGTCACGGTTATCGCGCTGATTTTCCTGCTGCTAGGCATTGCCGCCACGCTGCGCATTCCCGTTCAGATGATTCCCGACATTGAAGCCCGCACCATTACGGTCGAGACGCGCTGGGCGGGAGCGACACCCCAGGATATCGAAAAAGAGATCCTCATTGAGCAAGAGCAGTACTTGCGCAATGTGCCGAACCTTACCCGCATGACGGCCATCGCCGAAAGTGGCAGCGCTGAAATTGAGCTTGAATTCCCGTTTAGCGTGGATATGACTGCCGCACTGATTCAAGTCAATAACGCGCTTAGCCAAGTATCGTCCTATCCCACCAATGTGGACCAGCCACGCATTGTTTCTGCCGCTTTCTCGACAGACGCATTTTTGCGTTTTCATGTGGGTACGCTACCCGGTAACCCTAAGGCGTTAGATATCCAATTGATGAGCGACTTTATCGACGACCGCGTTCGGCCTCGCATGGAAGGCGTCGAAGGCGTGTCGGAAGTCGGCGTAAATGGCGGCGCTCAGCGGCAGCTACAAGTTTTGGTCGACCCTGGAGCGCTGGCTCAGCGCGGGGTCTCACTTACCGAATTACGCGATGCCATCACCCAGCGTAACCGGGATATTTCAGGGGGCGAATTAGAAGCCGGTAAACGCCGCTATCTGATACGCACGCTGGGCCGCTTTGATGACGCGGAGGCCTTGGCGCAGTTGGTTGTCTCTCGCCAAGGCGATAGCATCGTGCGGCTTGCCGACGTTGCCGAGGTTCGCCAGGGGCAGTCTCGCTTAAGCCAGCTATCGTTTTATAACGGCCAGCCAGGCATTGGTATGGATCTTCGGCGGGAAAGCGGTGCAAACGTCATCGATATCAAATACGCCATTGAAGAAGAAATAGCGGCCATTAACGACAGCATTCTGCGTCCGGCGGGAATGGAAATGGTGCTGACTGCCGATGACGTGCGCTACGTGGAAGCCTCGGTCAGTAATGTATGGAGCAACCTGCTACTTGGGGCGGCCTTTGCAACGTTGGTGATGTACCTGTTTTTGCGCTCTGCTCGCGCCACCTTTATTGGCGTTATTGGCATCCCCTTTTGCACCATTGCTGCTTTTTTAGGGCTGATGCTAACGGGGCGCACGATCAACGTGATTTCCATGGCAGGCATTGCCTTTGCCATTGGCATGAGCGTCGATAACAGCATTGTGGTGTTGGAAAATATTGAGCGCTACCGCCGTTTAGGGCTCGACCGCATCGAATCGGCGTTACGTGGCGTGCAGGAAGTCTGGCCCGCGACGCTGGCATCGACAGCCACCACCATTTTGGTGTTCCTGCCGATTCTGTTTATCGAAGAAGAAGCTGGGCAACTGTACTCTGATGTGGCCATTGCCGTTTCCGCCGCTATTTTTGCCTCAATGCTGGTGGCAGTTACCCTAGTGCCGTCACTATGTTCGCGCTTTAATTTTTCGATGCGCAACGAGCATGAGGATAGCTCTGCGGCCTCACGCCCTTCGTGGGCTGGGGAACGGCTTGAGCGAATAATCGCCACCCCTTTTCGCCGCGGAGCGATCCTGGTCATCACGGTAGTGATCAGCGGTTGGACTATCGTTGTCCTCACGCCACCCGCCGAGTACTTACCCGAAGGTGAGGAACCTAAAACCTTTGCGGTGATGAGTCCCCCGCCTGGCTATAGCCTGCAGGAAATGGCGGGAATCGCTGCGCAAGTAGAGGATTACTTTTTACCCCATGTAGACGCTGACCCAGCGGCTTTTTTAGCGGGCGACACTGAGGTGCCACCGCTGGCTTATATGAATATGCGAGTCGCTCCTACTCGGCTATTTATCGTCGCGGAAGCAGCTGACCCAGGTAACATCGAAGCGTTAATGGACGCACTTACCAACTACTACGAACGCTTTCCAGGAATGCGCGCGTTTGCCTCAAAAGGCTCGATTATTTCAAGTAACGATGGCGGTACGCGGAGTATCAACCTGGATATCGCCGGACCAGATTTGGCGACTGTTTATGAAGCCGCCAATAACCTCTATCGAGAAGCCCGCAATGAGTTTGGCAATCCGCGTATTCAGAGCCAACCCTCATCGCTATCGCTGGATCAGCCGCTAATACAAATTCGCCCAGATTGGGCGCAGGCGTCAGCGCTTGGCTTAGCGGCAGAAGACGTCGGGTTTTCAGTCGCTGCACTCACCGAAGGTGCCTATGTGGATGATTTCTTTCTCGATGACGAAAAGATCGATATTTATCTTTATGGCCCCCAGCTGTCGCTACCTCTGGACCAACTACCCAACCTTCTGCTTCATACTCCTAGCGGCGCGACGTTGCCGCTCTCTGCCGTCGCCAGCATTGATGAAACCATGGACACCAGCGTTATTCGCCGGGTCGATAGTAGCCGCACGGTGACCCTGAATGTCATACCACCACCCAGTATCGCCCTAGAAGCAGGGGTTGAGCAGGCCGAGAGAATGCTGGAGCGTCTACGCCGTGAGGGGGAACTACCCTCGGCGGTGGATATTTCGATTTCAGGAGCGAGTGATCAGTTGAATGCCACGCGAGACGCGCTAATGGGCAACTTCTTGATTGCCATTGTGATTGTCTATTTGCTACTGGTAGCGATTTTCTCTCACTGGGGGTACCCGCTGCTGATCCTTACCTCCATCCCTTTGGGCGTGGTGGGTGGCATTATGGGTCTGGCAGCTATGAACGCAGTAGGCAGCCTGCTGCCACTCATTGGCATCGCTCCACTAAGTCAGCCCTTCGATATGATTACTATGCTGGGCTTTTTGATCTTAATGGGAACCGTGGTGAATAACCCTATCCTGGTGGTCGACCAAGCACGCCGACGGCTACACGATAAGCAGCTATCCGTTCAGGAAGCCGTGTCTCAGGCGGTACAAACCCGCTTGCGACCAATTGCGATTACCACGCTGACCACCCTGTGCGGGCTTTCGCCGCTGGTATTTTTACCCGGTGAAGGCACCGAGCTTTACCGTGGCGTGGGGGCGATTGTCTTATTTGGCTTGTTGGGGGCCTCCATCGTGACGGTGACGTTCCTGCCTGCTTTAATGATAAGCGTACTGACGCTTACCCAACGACATACCCAGCCTGGCCGAAGCCAACACCCTTAAATAAACGCTTGGGCCACTTAAACATGCGGCCACCTGATCAGGTGGCCGCAACGTTTAATAAAAAGGCTAAACAAGTACTAAAACGCCACGTTGAGTCCTAACCATACACGGCGGCCATCGTCCACATAGCCGTACTCTTCATAAGTAATACGTTCATCAAACATATTATAAATACCGGCGTTTACCGTGGTGCTATCGTTGAGCTTGTAACCCACTCCTGCATCAACAAAGGTGTAGGAAGGTGCCACCACAGAGCGGCTGGATGGGCCGGTAGTGGGCTGGCTCTCTTCACCACGATAACTGACTTTTGTCCATTGACTGAATCGCGAATTAACCTGCCAATCAAGCGTCGCTGAAACCTGATGACGCGGTAGCTTCGTTAAAGGCTCGCCTGCATATTGACCACTTTTTTGTTCAGAGTCAGTGAAGGTATAGCTGGCCGTTAGCGCTACTGCATCTGTCAGCGGCGCTGCCAGACTGGCTTCTACCCCTTGTGTAATCGCCTCATCCACGTTGACGCGATAAGTAGGGTCGCTGCCAAAATCATTACGGCCATCGGTACAGATATCGATAGGACAAGCAATACGAGTAATTTTATCTTCAAAGTCATTGTGGAACAGCGTCAAACTGCCGTTTAAACCTGCCTCGTTGGCGTAGAGCAACGCAATCTCTTTGTTAAGCGACGTTTCAGGTTTAAGGTCTGGATTACCGTAAATATTACCACCGCGGCTGATCTGCCCCCAATCGGGGGTGATTTCACGCAGGTTTGGCGAACGATAACCGGTTGAAACGCCGCCTTTAAGCGTCCAATCAGGCGTTATATTCCAAACGCTGTAAAGACGCGGACTAACGTGACTGCCATAGTTATCATCGTCATCAACGCGCAAACCGCCAGTCAATGCCCAAGTGTCCGTCAGCATCCATTCATCTTCTACAAACAGCGCCCGCTGGCTACTGTCGATTTCAGTCCGGTCAGATATCTTGTTGGTGGTGGTATCGCTCAGCGACTCCTCTTCGTAGCTCGCTCCAACAGTCACTAAGTGCGTGCCTAGTGGAATCACCGCGCTGGCTTTAGCGGTAGTGTTGGTAATTTCGATATCGCGGGATTTGTTGTCGCTACGCTCACGCTGCACAAAGGTTTCGCTGGTGCCCCAGTCAAAGCGGCCACTGTGGGTAACGGCAACGTGAGTGTTGGTGTATTCGCCGATACTGTCGGTGCAACCACCTTTGCAACCCTCAGCAGCGCCAGAGCGCCCTACCCGTGAGTAGCGATCCTGTTCGGTAATGCCAGCTTCAGCAGTGAAGTCGTGATTATCGTTCGCCGCGAAGTTCAGCCGCGCGGTTAGACTTTGCAGGCTTTTTTCTTCGTAGCCGTTCAAAATATCATCTTCATCCCGCTCAGAGGCACGCCCGAAAAGCTGTAGACCTAATCGCTCACCCACTAACGGCCCGCTTAGGTAGAAATTTGCTTGGCGGCTGTCTCCAGAAGCGCTGTTTTCTTGAAGCACGGTGTCGAGCTGCACATTGCCGTGCCATTCATCAGCCACCTTGCGGGTGATCACGTTGATTACCCCACCGATAGCATCTGAGCCGTAAAGTGTCGACATTGGCCCACGCACCACCTCAATACGCTCAATCGCTTGTAGCGGCGGAAGCCAGTCTTGTTCAAACCCCGCGCTACCGTTCGGGCGTGATTCCCGAGAATTTTGCGGACGTCCATCCACCAAAATCAAGGTGTACTGGGAGGGCATACCACGAAGTGAAATATCATTGCCACGGTCACCTGCGCCACCACCGGTAACAACCACACCCGGCACGTCACGCAGGGCGTCGGTGATATTTTGATAGTGGCCACGCTCAAGCTCTTCCCGAGAAATAACGCTGATAGATGCAGGCGCACTGGTAATTTGCTGTTCAAAACCTGAAGCGGTCACCACAACATCATCTAGCCGAGGCGTTTCTTGAGCCCATAGGGCACTACAGGCCAACGAAGAGATGGCGCTGGACAATAACGCGCGACGCAAACGAGTGGACATAATTGGGTTCCTTAATGTGAAAGAGCTCTTGCAGTCAAATGCGAATCGTTAGCATTATTATTTTTGCATAATCTTTGCACAAATAGGTTGCACAGCACGTTCAACCAAGCGGAACACAAATGCCAATTATTTGCATTACCATCGTTAGATGTCACAATAGCGCTTCGATTGTTGCCTAGTGGCCCCGACCATGTACGATTTTGATGAACTTGCCGCCTTTGCCGATGTGATGACCACCGGTAGCCTAACGCGCAGCGCACAAAAACTAGGGCTTGCTAAATCGACGCTGAGCCGCCGTATTAGCCAGCTAGAAACACGATTGGGCCAGCCGCTGCTCAGGCGGCAAGCCAATCGGCTGATTCCTACTGAGGCAGGCTTGCTGTTTCATCACTACTGCACAGAACTGCTGGCATTGGCAGCCCACAGTCATGAAGCATTGGCAGAACTGCGCGAGGAAATCAGCGGAAAAGTAACCCTGGAAGTACATGGGGCGTTGGCACGAGGTTGGATGGCAGGCGTTGTGGATGCGTTTTTAACCCGCCACCCTAAAGTAGAATTAACCCTTCATACCCGCGAAACACCCCCAACTAAAATGCACAGTAACAGTGTGCACATATGGCTAGGGGCAGCACATGAATGCGGTCTTAATCAGGAGCGCTTGGGGCACTTGACCCGTGGCCTTTATGCCAACCCCAGCTATCTTGCCAACGCTGGTTACCCTCAGCACCCAAGCGAGCTAGAAGAACACGCGTGGATTGATTTACTCGATAGCGCTTCTAGCGGCCTACTGTTACACCATACCCATCACGATGACTTTCTCTTTCATGCGCCCCGCTCGCGGCTGCGAGTCGATTTAACGGTGCTTCAAATTGATGCCATTGCTTATGGTCAAGGCATTGGGCTACTGCCCCATTGGATGGTCGAAAAACGCGAGCAGCATCATCCTGGCGATTTAGTCAGTTGTTTACCTGGCTGGGAACCCGCCCCACTACCAATCACCATGTTGTATGCTTACGGTCATCACTCACGGCGGGTTAATGCGCTGCTAACATTTTTACGTGAACAGGTTCCCGCTGCTTGGCAAACCCATCACTCCATAGTTAACGCCAATTAACCAATTCACCTTGCCAGTTAGCGGCCTAATTAACGACAATGAGCCGCTAATAATCGTCAAGGAATGGGAATGCTCGCCGAACTTTTTGCCGTGATGGCGCCAGTACTCGCTGGCGCTGGACTGGGATATTTATGGGTCCGCTTAGGGCATCCCTACCCGGTCGATTTTATTACCCGCTTAGTATTTAACATTGGTACACCTGCGCTTGTGCTTACCTCACTGTCTGGGGCTACTATCGATGCCAGTAGCTTTGGGCAAATGATGCTTGCAACGGCCCTGGTGATTCTCTCTATGGGCGCGGCGAGTTTTGTGGTGGCCAAACTATTGCGCCGCAGTTGGCGTGTATTACTGGCACCAATGATGTATCCCAACACCGGCAATATGGGGCTACCCGTTGTGCTGTATGCGTTTGGCAGCGCTGGATTTGCCTATGGCATTACGGTGATGGTGACGGTATCGCTGTTTCAGTTTACGTTAGGGGCGGTGCTCAATAGCAACGGAAATCCGATTAAGACGTTGCTTAAAACACCCACGGTGTATGCCATTTTAATTTCGATGGCACTGCTGTTAACCGATACCTCATTGCCTGCTTGGTTAGACAATACGGTAGATCTGATGTCTGGATTTACGGTACCGCTCATGCTCATCACACTGGGTGTTTCACTCGCCAGTATTCAGGTAAAAAGCTTACGCTCGGGCCTTGGATTCAGCCTAGTGCGTATTCCTCTTGCCGCTGCAGCGGCATGGTTGATTGCTGGTTGGATAGGTCTTCCACCGTTGGCCCAAAGCATTTTGGTACTACAAATGTGTATGCCTGTGGCGGTATTTAACTACTTATTTGCCCAGCGTGCTCAGCGCGAACCCGCCTATGTCGCCAGCTTGGTTTTCTGCTCTACGCTGCTTGCCCTGGTATATTTACCAATTTTGCTGGCTTTTTTGATGTAGCGATTTGGCTATAACATTCTGATATGGCAATAAAGGGAGGGAACCCCGTCCAGGTTAAGCAGTCACTGCTAGACTTGAACATGACCATCACCCGCTATCACCGCAGGAGTAACGCTAATGCGCCAACCACAAACACAAGACCGCCAGGCAGCGTTAACGACTCTCTCTTACCGCTGGTGTCTGACCGCTATTAGTGGGCTAGTGCTGACAGGCACGCTTAGTAATGTCCAGGCAGACATGGTGTACGAGGCAATGGAAACCGAACAGGTAACTTTTTCGCTTGAACGCGTGGCAAAGGGGTTGAGCAGCCCTTGGGCAGTCGCTTTTTTGCCTGACGGTCGTTTTTTGGTCAGCGAACGCCGTGGACAGCTTACGCTGGTGGATCAAGACGGAAATCAACAGGCGCTTAACGGATTACCCACGGTCAGCCACCAGGGACAAGGTGGGCTTCTCGATATTACTCTTCACCCGGCTTTTGGGGAGGGAGAACACGACTGGATTTATTTCACCTGGAGCAAACCCGACGGCAATAACAGCCGTTCAGCGCTATCACGGGTGAAGTGGCAGGGTGATTCATTGGGTGAGGTCGAACACCTTTTTGAACAGGACCGCGCCTCTTCCCCCGGACGCCATTACGGCTCTCGTTTGGCATGGCTAACAGACGGTACGCTATTAATGAGCATTGGCGACCGCGGCGTTACCCCGGCCCGTGCCCAGGCAAGCGATGATCATGCAGGGTCAACACTGCGCTTAACAGATACAGGCGGCGTCCCTGACGATAATCCTTTTGTGGACGATGATAGTACCCGGGATGAGATTTATTCCATGGGCAACCGCAACATTCAAGGCATGACGGTGCTTAGCAATGGTGAGCCCTGGGCGAGCGAACATGGCCCGCGCACAGGTGATGAACTTAATCACATCGAAGCGGGCAGCAATTATGGCTGGCCGGAAGTTAGTTTAGGTAATGATTATCGGACTAATGAGCCGATCGGAGTCGAATCAATGCCTGGCATGGTGGACCCGGTTTACCGCTTTGAGGGTCGCTTTGCACCTTCAGGCCTGACTGAAGTCACCAGCAACGCGTTTGGTGACTGGCAGGGGCAGCTATTAGCCGGTGGTTTAGCCAGCGAGACCTTGTTACGCCTGCAACTGGAAAACGGCCGTGTTGTGGATGAAGAGGTCATTCTTGACGGCCAAATTGGCCGCATTCGCGATGTTCGCCAGGGCCCTAACGACGCCATTTATTTGCTAACCGATGGTGATCAGGGCAGCCTTTATCGTTTAAAGGTGGTTAATTAACCCACACTAACGTTATCTGAAGCGCTACTCTTTATACTGCCTACATACACTGTTTATGCTGTTCACTGATGACCGGCTGTTATTCACACGGATGCATAATGCGACTTCGTAATTTAATTATTTTGACGGTCATCGTGCCGCTCTTTGTCGTTTTAGTGGTATTTAGCCTGGTGGCCATCAAGTCGCTGGAAGATAATGTGCGTTCCAAGCTGCAGACTGAAGTTGAAATTATCACACGGGCACTGAGCACATCGCTGAGCTATGCCGTCGCTCGTGATAGCGACACGCCGTTAGAAGAAGCACTGCAATCCGCTTTTTCATTTCATCGTATCTATGGTGCTTATGTGTTCGACACCCAAGGCCGTGAAGTTTATGGGCTGGGCTTGGGCAAAGATCTGTTCACACCGAGTGAAATTCAGCAGGTTATCGAACAAGATGACCTCTACAGCAATTACCGCCAGCAAGAAGGTTGGACGTACTACTCAGCATTGATTCCGCTACGGGCGCAAGACGGCACGGTGCAAGGCGTCCTGCAGGTAAACCGACTTAATACCGGCATTGAAAACTATACGGGCTTTATCAGCATTGTGGCGGTGTTGGTGTTTGTGATCGGAGCGGCCGGTATTGTATTTAGCATTTGGTGGGGCTTTCGGCACTATATTGAGCGGCCACTTAACCGCCTATTGCACGTGATGTTACTAGTAGAAGATGGCGACCGTAGCCAGCGGGCTACGGTCGATGGCCCGACAGAGTATCGCCGCTTAGCATCAGGGTTGAACGGCATGCTGGATGCCATGGCAGATAAAGATCGCGACATAGATGCTCGCCGGCAGCGCGAAATCGAACTTGAAAAGCGCTTGCGCAAATCTAAAAAGCTGGCCGAACTGGGTGTTTTGGCAGCTGGTGTGGCCCATGAGATTGGCGCACCGTTAACCGTCATCAATGGCCAAGCTCAGCGTTTAGCCCGTCGGAATGTTATTGGCGACGACGAACGCGCACGCCTTAGTCGTATTCGTGGCGAAGTCGAACGCATTGTCCAAATTGTCCGCCAGTTAATGGAGCTGGGGCGACAACATAACGTAGAGAAAGGCACGCAAGCCCTCGATCAGCTTATTCTGAGTGCAAGTGAACTCGTGGAAGAGGAGCTGGAGCCACGAAATATCCGTTTAGATATTGACCTTCCTTCCCCTCCCCCCCACTTATTAGTCAATGGTCAGCAAATTGTGCAAGTGCTCACCAATTTATTGCGTAACGCAGCGCAAGCGCCAAACGTAGGCCACGTACGTCTTAGTGCCAAACAATACGGGGAAGAGTTAACGCTGTGGGTAGAAGATGATGGGCCTGGCATTCCAGCATCACAACATCAACAAGTATTTGACCCTTTTTTTACAACTAAACCGGTGGGCCAAGGCAGTGGCTTAGGGCTCTCCATGGTGCATCGCATTATTAACGACCACGGCGGGACGATTGGCGTATTTAATAGCGGCCTTGGCGGCGCTGGATTTGAAATTACGCTCCCCCTTAGTGAAACCGCATCCGCTTGAGGAAAACGTTTGTGACCCATCAGGAACACCTTTTACCTTTATTGGTGGTGGAAGATGACGCCGCTATACGTGAGTTATTGGAAGAAGAACTTAACGACGCGGGCTACGATACGCTAGGCGTGCCCAGCGCAGAAGATGCCTTGGCGCTACTTAGCCATACCCCTGTTGCAATGATGATTACGGATGTTCGTCTTCCTGGAATGACCGGCATTCAGTTACTTCAGCAGCTTCGCCAAAGTGGCAGCGAGCTGGGTATTATTGTCATCACTGCGTTTGGCACCATTGACCAAGCTGTCGAGGCGCTAAAACTGGGCGCCGATGATTTTCTAACCAAACCATTAGATCTAGATGCAATTCGCGAAGCGGTCTTTCGCGTCTTAGAGCGCCAGCGCTTATCGCTTTCCCACGATACTGAATTGAGCCACTTCCACGGCATTGTTGGCAAAAGCCCAAGCATGCAATCCCTGTTTCATGATGCTTCTCGGCTGGCTAAAAGCGATGCGCCTATTTTGATTCTGGGCGAAAGCGGTACCGGTAAAGAGCTATTGGCCCGTGCTATCCATCAAGAGAGCAAACGCCATGATGCACCTTTTGTGCCCGTGAACTGTGCCAGCATTCCTGCTGATCTAATGGAAAGCGAGTTTTTTGGCCATGTAAAAGGAGCGTTCACTGGGGCCAACGAAGCGCGCAGAGGTCTGTTTCATAGTGCCAAGGGCGGCAGCCTTTTCTTGGATGAGATTGGCGAAATGCCCGTTAATCTTCAGGCTAAATTGCTGCGCGCATTACAAGAAAAAACCGTGCGTCCGGTTGGCGGCGAGCGCGAAGAACCGGTTGATGTGCGTATTATTGCAGCGACTCACCGAAATCTTGAAAAAGAGATCGAGCAGGAAAACTTCCGAAGTGACTTGTTCTATCGACTTGAAACATTCTCGCTACGCATCCCTCCGCTGCGCGAACGGGGCACCGATATAGAACATCTCGTGTTTGCATTAATTGACAAACATGCCGAAGCGCAAAATAAACAAATTGAACAAATTGAACCTGAAGCGCTGAACAGCCTGTTGAACTACCCCTATCCTGGTAACGTGCGCGAGTTAGAAAATGCCATTATGCGTGCCGTAACCCTGAGCGAAGAGGGTGTATTGCAGCACAACGATTTGCCAGAACGGCTACGCGAGCAGGCCAGCCAACATAACGGCTCGGAAATAACGCCGACCCTTAGTGGCGAGGTGTTGCCCGGCACCCAGGTGCCAGCGCCTGCACCAGCGCGTTGGCCAAGCTTGGAAGAAGTAGAGAAGCGCTATATTCGCAAAGTGCTAGAAGCTACTGGCGGCAATAAGCGGCGTACTGCTGAAGTGCTGGGTATTGCTCGACGAACGCTCTATCGGCGTTTGGAAGATAACGAGGATTAACGTAATAGGATAAACCGGTCACACACCAAAGTGACCGGTTCAGCTTTCTATAAGACGCCAGATTATTCGGTAACGCCCTCTCCTGGCGTTTCTTCAGGCGTGGTTCCATCATTAGCCATCGGCCCCGTGCCCATCGGCTCTTCTATCTCTTGCTCTGCATCGGCGTTAGGGGGTGAATCATTGCCACAACCGGATAGCACACCAGCAACCAGCAATACACTCAGCAGTAACGCTAATAATCGTACAGTAGGTTTCAGTGACATCATGTCGTTCTCCTTCCTTGATTGATTAATTGCAAAGGCGCTTTTTACACCCACCGCCTCTTAACCTTAGTGACTATTTGCTAGGTTGCCAAAAAAGCATGGGTGGGAAGACCCGCTCTACAAACTCTGCAAAGCCAGTTGTTGGCGCTGGTATTGTTGCCATAAAATAAAAAAAACCCCCGCGGGCGCGGGGGAAAAAGATGATAAATCGGGTGGAGCAGCCGCAGGGAACAGACAGCTGGGTCGATTTACCATCGTAGGGAGCGTTAACGATTACTGACCGCTATTCATCTCGTCGTCATTCTCATCCGTGTCATCTTCATCCGTGGTTGGCATTGGTTCAGTACCTTCACCAAAGCCTGGGTTCTCTTCAGGATCTTCTTCTCCAACATTTGCTTCTGCTTCTGGCATCGGTTCTTGTGAAGCCGCTGCATCATCGCTTAATCCAGGGTCTTCATTCATAGCGGAGTCTTCTGCCACGTCAGGATCATCGTTCATCATAGGATCTGAGGTGGTATCCATGGCCGTATTGTCATCACCAGACGACACTTGATCCGTTGAAGAAGTGGCATCCTGCTCCATGGTTTCTGGCTGTTCTGCAGGCGGCATGTCGTCGTCACCATTGCCACAACCGGCGAGCGCAAGCGTGCTTACGGTGGCCGCTAACATGCATAGTGTAAGTACACGTGGGCGTTTAGTAACTTGTTTAGCGTGCTTATCCATACGACTTACCTCCCTTCCAACATAAAAGCTGTCAATCGTAAAAACTGTCAATCATAAAGCTGTCGACCAAAAAAAGGTTCAGTGACAAAGACAGTTTAAAAATAAAATCATTACGTTACTTATAATCTTGCATAACCTATGCCTACACTCAGATAAAAAACAATTATTGTTAAAAATCATAAATTTAAATAAAAAAGAAAACCCTCCAATCATTAACAAGCAGTGAACGGACGTGGGTTCAAACTGGCACATGTGACGACATTGGACGCCTAGCACAGGAGGCGTTGTGACACACCTTGTCTACTTATGTATAATAAATATTAATAAATAACCGAACCCAAACTTAAATTTCAATTATGAACCGTTTTGTGTCGCTGTTTGCAGGGAAAGCCATCTGGTCACTAGGAAGCGAACTGAGCAACGACACAAGGCTGCTCATTCACGCAATAGGCATCGCTGATGGACGAGACACGCCCTGTCAAAATTCAGGTACGCGGCTTAAGCAAGGTATTTGGTAAGCAGCCAAAAAAAGCCCTTGAGCTCCGCGACCAAGGCTTAAAACGCCCTGAAATCCTTGAAAAAACGGGTCAAACGCTAGGCCTTTCCAATATCTCTTTCGATGTCTATGAGGGCGAACTGCTCGTCATCATGGGGCTATCAGGTTCTGGCAAGTCAACGTTGATTCGTTGTTTAAATCGCCTGATTGATACCACCGAAGGCGAGATAGTGATTGATGGTGAAAATATTCCCACGCTGGGCGAAAAGGCGTTACTGGAGTGTCGTCGCCGTCATTTTTCTATGGTGTTTCAAAACTTCGCGCTATTTCCTCACCGCACAGTGCGTCAAAACGCTGAATTCGGACTTGAAATTCGCGGCGTAGATAAAGCGGAACGTAAGCACATTGCCCAAAACGCGCTAACACAAGTAGGGTTAGATGGTTGGGAAGAGGCTTACCCTAACCAGCTTTCTGGTGGTATGCAGCAGCGTGTCGGTCTGGCCCGCGCGCTAGCGAATGACTCCACCGTACTATTGATGGACGAAGCATTTTCAGCGCTTGACCCTCTAATCCGCAAAGATATGCAGCAAGAGCTGCTGCAACTGCAATCTAAAATGCAGAAAACCACCGTCTTCATTACCCACGACTTGGATGAAGCGCTCAATATTGGTGACCGTATCGTACTTCTAAAAGATGGCGAAGTCGTACAAATCGGCACCCCGGAAGAAATATTAACCCAACCAGCCGATGACTATGTACGCCGCTTTATTGAAGGCGTCGATCGTTCGAGGGTACTCACCGCCGAAAGTGCTATGCGCCCAGTGCGCTCTACTGCTCGAGAAAGCGATGGCCCGCGTACGGCTCTACATCGGATGCGCGACCATAGTATTGATTCAATATACGTCACTGACCGTGATCGCCGCCTAATCGGCTTGTTAGAGGCTGAATCGGCAAGCAGAGCGATTGATGCCAAGTCAGAAACGATTACTGATCACCTGACTCAAGACTTCCGCAAAGTCCCTCCCGAGGAACCCCTGCACAATCTGTTCGCTATGTTTAGCGATAAAAGCTTCCCCATCGCCGTTGTTGATGATCAGCAGCGGTTACTTGGCGTTGTTGTGAAGGGTGCGGTACTGGATGAATTAGCACGGGCAGGAGAACAGTAATGGATATTCCAAGCATTCCTCTTGGCGATTGGATTGAGAGCGGCTTAACCTGGTTAACAAGCGAGTACTCGTCTGTAACGCGGGGCATCTCTCGCTTTACCCAAACGGGCATTGATGTATTAAACGACAGCTTGATGTGGCTACCTGAATGGGCGCTACTTGGCTTGATCGCACTACTTTGTTTGAAGTTAGCGGGTGTCCGCTTAGCACTTGGTGCAGTGGCTGGGTTAGCCTTAATTTGGAACCTAGGGCTCTGGAACCCGATGATAGAGACCCTCACGCTGGTGGTCTTCGCCACCCTGGTGGCCGTGGTTATCGCATTGCCAGTAGGCATTGCGGCAGCCCTATCAAATCGGCTTTACCGCCTGATCATGCCCATACTGGATTTCATGCAGACCATGCCTGCATTTGTGTACCTGATACCCGCCATTCCATTTTTCGGTATTGGCTCTGTCTCCGCCATTTTTGCGACCGTAATTTTCTCGATGCCGCCTGCTATTCGCTTTACAACGCTTGGCATTCGTCAGGTCCCGGTTGAGCTTATTGAGGCCGCTGATGCCTATGGCGCAACACGCAGTCAAAAATTATTCAAGGTACAACTTCCGCTATCACTACCGACAGTAATGGCAGGGATTAACCAGACTATTATGTTGGCACTTTCGATGGTGGTTATCGCCGCCATGATCGGCGCGGATGGCCTGGGGAGCGAGGTGTGGCGTGCAATTCAGCGACTGCGTCCCGGCGATGGTTTCGAAGCTGGAATCGCTGTTGTCATACTAGCCATGCTACTTGACCGTTTAACGCAATCGCTACGGAAAACGCGTCGTTCGCAATAAGCCTAGTTAAGACGGGGCTCGCAGCTATCAAAAATACTGCGTTGACCAGTCTACTTGATTCACTCTGCTGGCATCCGCATGCTAATGGTGTGATCTAAATTTATAATTAAGCAGCGCTTGTTAGCTTGTTTATTACAGTCGTGGCACTTACTCGCTGTCTATTGTGAATTGTCTGTTGTAATAGAGACAACGATAGAGAAGAGATAAAAGCCACTACTTTTACCAAGGAGCACAAGTATGAAAACTCGTACGTTAAATCACCGCATCCGCCTCGCCTCATTAGCCCTAATTGCTGGTACTGGCATGACTGCCGGCAGTTTGGCTTATGCCCAGGATCAGGGCACGATCAACCTTGCCTACGTTGAGTGGTCGTCTGAAGTGGCTTCTACCAATGTCATGGCAGCCGTACTCGAACAAGCAGGGTTTGAGGTTGAGCTAACATCACTTTCGGCCGCCGCCATGTTCCAGGCACTTTCAACAGGGGATGCAGATGCCATTGTTGCCGCTTGGCTGCCGACTACCCACGCTGACTACATGGAGCGTGTAGGAAGTAACGTTGAAGATCTCGGCATGAATCTGGATGGCACCAAGCTAGGTCTAGTTGTGCCGTCTTATACCGACGTTGATTCTATCGCTGACCTAAACGATAACGCCGACAGCTTTAACGGCGAGATCATCGGTATTGACCCCGGTGCAGGCCTAATGGCGCTTACCGAAGAGGTTGTGGATACCTATGATCTCGGACTGCGTCTGCGTAGCGGTAGCGGTGCTACCATGACCGCAGCGCTTTCAAGCGCAATTAACAATGAAGAAGATGTCGTGGTGACTGGCTGGACACCGCACTGGATGTTTGCTCGTTTCGACCTGAAATATCTTGAAGACCCAGAAGAAGTGTATGGCGGTGCCGAGCAGATTCACACCGTGGTACGCCAAGGCTTAAAAGATGACATGCCAGAAGCCTACGCCATTCTTGATGCCTTTGAGTGGACACCCGAACAGATGGGTGAGGTCATGCTGATGAATCAGGAAGATAACAGCGACCCCTACGAGAATGCTAAACAGTGGGTAGAAGATAACCAAGATGTTGTAGAAACGTGGCTCAATTCCTAATAGTACCTAAACTGTACAAGGTATAGTGTCATAAGCCGCTGAACTGGAGAGTTTGAAAACACCGGTTCAGCGGCTACAGCCATTCACTCTATTGATGTGTCCAGTGTCATCAGATGCTCGAAATTCAGTGTAGTAACTACGCCGTATCGAGCACCCAGATAGGCCACTCTAGGAGCTTGCCATGTTTAACAACATTATGGTGCCTGTAGACCTTGCCCACCTAGAAACTCTTGAACCCTCGTTACGCGTTGTTGCTGACCTTGCCAAACAATATGACTCGCATATCACCTATGTCGGCGTCACGGCTAATACGCCAACCAGCATCGCCCGCACACCCCAAGAGTATGAGCAAAAGCTTGAGGCTTTCGCCCAAGAACGGCACAGCGTTCATGGCCAGCCCGTTAGCATCAAGGTGTATAGCTCAACCGACCCCATTGCTAACGTTGATTCGCTGCTGGTGAAAGCAATTGATGAGGTAGGGGCAGATTTAGTCATGATGGCTACGCATTTACCACGTCACCTAGATGCCATTATGCCGTCTCATGGTGGCAAGGTTGCCACGCATACGGGTGCCTCCGTTTTTCTCATTCGGTTGCCGCAATAAAGAACATTGCGTTGTAACGCTTACAATTTCGATAATTAAGGGAGCAGCTTTGTGGATAAAAAACCGCAAAATCTATCACCCGATGAACCAGCCTCAGAGGGTATTCCAGCCCCAGAGGGGCCGGCAAATCTTATCGACACTGATTATGTGATCGGTCAAGACAATATCACCACAAGTACAATGGGAGTTAACCTTGACTTGCATGGCAAGGTTTTCACGATTTCATCGATCGTCATCCTCCTGTTTGTCATTCTAACACTCGCTTTACAGGACACCATTGCTCCCGTTTACGATGCTATTTTTAGCTTCTTGACCGGCAATCTGGCGTGGTTCTTTATTCTTGCTGCCAATATTTTCGTTATCTTGTGCCTTGGGTTAATTATTTCGCCACTGGGTAAAATTCGCATAGGCGGCGCTGATGCTAAACCAGACTTTACCTATGTGGGCTGGTTTTCAATGCTTTTTGCCGCAGGTATGGGCATTGGCCTAATGTTCTTCGGCGTTAATGAGCCGTTGACCCACTTTGGAACGTCTTTTGACGGTGGAAGCTGGGCACCCTTAGCGGGCGCTGAGGGTGATGCAGCCGGTGCCGCGGCGCTAGGTATGGCAGCGACTATCTTTCATTGGGGGCTTCACCCCTGGGCAATTTACGCGGTAGTGGCACTGTCCCTTGCCCTGTTTTCGTTTAATAAAGGCCTTCCCCTCTCTATGCGTTCGGTGTTTTATCCCCTCCTGGGCGAACGCGTGTGGGGATGGCCAGGCCATCTGATCGATATTCTCGCGGTCTTCGCCACGCTGTTTGGTTTGGCTACATCGCTTGGCTTAGGGGCCACCCAGGCAGCCGCAGGGTTGTCCTACCTGTTCGGCGCACCGGAAAGCGATATCACCATGATCCTGCTGATCATCGGTATCACAATTATTGCCATCGGCTCTATTTTAGCGGGTGTGGATAAGGGCGTTCAGCTGCTGTCGAAAATCAATATCGCGATGGCAGCGCTGCTACTCTTCTTCGTGATTGCCGTTGGTCCAACGCTGCTCATAGCCACAGGTTTCTTTGAAAACTTGCTTAACTATGTTGTTCACCTCCCTGCGCTCTCAAATCCATTTGGCCGTGAAGATGCGAACTTTAGTCAAGGTTGGACAGCCTTCTACTGGGCATGGTGGATTTCCTGGTCTCCGTACGTCGGTATGTTTATCGCACGGGTTTCCCGCGGCCGTACCGTACGCGAGTTCTTAATTTCGGTACTGTTGGTGCCATCCATTGTATCGGTACTCTGGATGACCACCTTTGGCGGCACCGCTATTGATCAGTACGTTAGCCAAGGCATTGAGGCCGTGCGTGATGCAGGCGTCGATTTACAGCTGTTTGTGATGCTTGAACAATTGCCGCTGTCACAAATTACCTCGTTTGTGGCAATTCTGCTGGTCATTATTTTCTTTGTGACCTCTTCTGACTCCGGCTCGTTGGTTATTGACTCCATCACCGCAGGCGGCAAAGTAGATGCGCCTAAGCCACAGCGTGTCTTCTGGGCCATTATAGAAGGGGCTATCGCTATTGCGTTGCTATTGGGCGGTGGTTTAACCGCGCTGCAAACCATGGCGGTGTCTACCGGCTTCCCATTTACCATTATTTTGCTGGTGGCATGTTATGCCATTATCAAGGGTCTAATGAGCGAGCCTAAAGCGGTATAGTAAATCGTTAATACTTGTACTAAATCGCAAACGGGCAGCCATTTGGCTGCCCGTTTGCGTTATGCACCGCCCTACTATTTAGGCTCAAACGACACTTACTCAAACCCAAATATCACTCAAGGGTGTTTCTTTCGTGTAGTGATAACTAACTTGAGCTTGTAGTAACTCTGCTGTCGCAAGTGCATCCACCAACGCATGATGACCTTGATAAGCTGGCAAAGAGTAGCGTTCACGGCTGGCATTTAAACGAATCGATACTGGCGGCTGCCCTAACCAACGTCGAAAGCGTGCCCACAGCGTTTGTCTATGCATGCGCGCCTCCAACGACATGGTGTCAATCATCGGGAACAGCAGCCCTTCTCCCCGTCGTGCTTTCACGGCAGCATCAAGAAACGGGCGCTCGATATTGCGAAAATGAACCACCACCACGCGACCAGCTAGCACCGCTAATAAATCATCTAGCACGTCGTCTAGGTCAGGCGCACTGGCAATTTCGGAGTGGGTAATATGATGATAGGCAATAGACGCTTCATCTAACGGCCGTGGCGGCTTCAATACCCAATAACGACGCTGAGCTAGTGGGATGCGGTCCAATGTAAAAGGTACTACCCCTATGCTAACAATCGCATGTCGCCGCTCATCCAGGCCTGTGGTTTCCATATCCAACGCCACCATCGGTACCTGAGAGATAGGGGTATCCGGGCTGGGCAGCGGCGTCGCATAAAATTGCTTTAGCGCACTATTGTTAGATAACTCAGCACGCTCAGCCATATAATCTAACCAGTTAGCTTGAACCACTTTTTGACGAAGCCGGATTCCATGCATATTATCGCCCCTGCCGTTGGGCAGGTAAGGGATAGCGGAATTTCAGGAATTTTTGCGCATTACTGAGTACTTGAAAGGCATCTTTCAGCGTATGGCGCTCGCTATCGTCAACATTCTCCGGCTCGATATTGTTATCGGGCGTGCGGTCTTCTTGGAGATCAATCATTTGGTGGCGAATTCGTGACATGCATAAAAACTCAAACGCGTAGCTGAGCTTGTCACTAACACCGGTTGCCAATAGCTGGGTATTGCTAATATCGTTTAAGCGCTGAAACGAGTTCTGCGCTTTTGAGCCACAGGCCAACGCATGAATTCGAATAAGATCGACCATGGGGGCAGTACCGCGCCGTTTTAAGTTAATGGAGTTGTTATGTTTTCCATCTTTTTCCATCACAAAGGTACGGAAGAACCCTAGCGGCGGCGTTCGATTTAGCGCATTGCGGGCCATGGCTGCCAAAAACAGCGGCGACTGTGGAGCAGTGTGGGCTATCAAGTCTTGCAGCGCTTCGACAAAATGGTCTTCGCCATAAATGCTGTCTAAATCAAAGAAGATCGAACTATGCAGCAGCCTTTCAGGGGTTGGATTGGCCATCCAGTCTTGAAAATAGCGCTTCCAAACATGTAACGGCTGACGCCACTGGCGGTTAGTCGCCATCACATCGCCTTTGCAGTAAGTATATCCACAGGCATCTAAGCCATCGCTTACAAAGGCGGCTAACGCATGAAAGTAGTCGTCATGTTCCTCAGGATTAAAATCATCTGATAAGATCAGCGCGTTATCCTGATCAGTGACGATACTTTGCTCATTGCGCGCCATGGAGCCATTGACCATGAAGCAGTAAGGTACTGGCGGTGGACCCAGCGTTTCTTCAGCAAGCTCTAACAAACGTCGGGTAAAACTACGCCCAATGGTCGATAAGGCACTCCCCACCATTTGTGAATTAGCACCTTCTTGCACCATTCTTACGAAAGCAGCACGTACATCTGGAGCGAGTCTCGCTAACCCCTGGGCGCTGGACTGGTTGAAAATATTACTTACCAGATACAACCCACTTTGCGTTTCGTAGCGAATAATATCAGAAAGGTGAACAACCCCTACCGGTCGCTGGCGATAAAGCACGGGTAAGTGGTGAACATTGTTACGTAGCATCGTCAGCATGGCCTCATAAACCGATGCATCTGATTGAATGGTGATTAGCCGCTCAGAGATGACGTCGCCAATCGCCGTTTGAGCTGATAAACCTTCTGCCACCACCCGAGTGCGAAAATCGCTATCCGTCAGAATGCCGCACATTTGCCAGGTTTTGCCTTCGCTATCTTGAAAGCTGTAACGAGGATTATTACTGCCCTCATTAATCACCAGCACCGCAGATGCCTGAGCGTCGCTCACCTGTTGAGCCGCTTGCTGGACAGTGATTGTTGACTCAACCATCACGGGATAGCGCGTTACCAATTTGCGTATCCTAGTGACCATCATGTCATTGGACTTTTTTTGCTGCTCTGCAGCGGTTTCTAAGCGAGGGCGTTCAAGTTCAACGAAGTCAGCAAAGTCATCGTCTTCTTCGCAAAGCCGCTGGAAGACGTCATTAGGTATAAAATAAATTAGCGTATCTTCGATCGCCTTCGCGGGTAACCGCACTTTATGGTTTCGCAGCAGGCTAAAATGGCCGAAGATATCCCCTTCTCCCAGACGGTTATAAAGCTCGCCCTGACGGCGGTAGACTTCTACCGCGCCACTGCGGATATAGCATAACTCTGTAAGCGTATCGTCAAACTTTAATATATCGCTCCCCGTTTTGTAGTAGCGTACTTGAACGTGCTCAGCAATGGCGTCTAGCAACGCATCCGATAAACCATCAAACGGGGGATACTGCCCCATATGCTGACGTATTTCTAATAGCTCAACATCCATGCGATCTCCTGCACTTGGCGCGACAGCATTAACAATAGATGAAGTTTGTCTTGGATAGCGTGAACCGTAAACCCTCAGGCCATCAATGGGTGGTAACAAAAGCAAAAAAACCCAGCGCAGAACGCTGGGTTTACATTGGATCAAACACGTTATGTTAGCTAGATTTTTATGTTCAAGGAGAACTCACTATAAAAACCTGATTGCCATAACATTGACTAAACTTATGACTGGTTAGCCATTTCCTGAACACGCTGCATCATTTCAGGGTCTTGCTGAATTGACTGACCAATGGCGTTAAAGGTATCAACATCTAAACCGCTATCTTCAACGACTTCGATCATACGGTCGTTAGCTTCAGCGCGAACTTCCTGTTGAGTGGATTCATCTTCTGCTTCCTGCAGACGCTGTGTGTACTCTTGAGAGATCACGGCGATTTCTTGAGAAGCATCGGCAAACTGCTGTAACTGCTCATCAGAAAAATCCTGGGCTGGTGCTTGCTGGGTAGCCATTGGATCTTGAGCCGGGTCTTGAGTTTGCTGCGCATGCGCGGTACCAGCCAGTAGACCTGTAGCGAGAAGAGCAGCAGAGAACAAAGCAGTCATACGTTGCATAGTAAGAAACCTCATTGATGCGTTATGAATGTGCTTCGTATGACGCGCTGTTCAGCTACAGGTTCAAATTTTCATGTAAAAGTTAGTAACAAAAAGAACGCAATGTAACAATTAAGCGCACAGAGAGCGCCTATAATGAGGAACTATGTCTAAAAGTATCAATAACTTAGAAAATATCAATATGGCCTCTTTAAGCCTTACAGCCATGCCTGGACTATTTGTTTTACTCTGGAGCACAGGGTTTATTGGCGCAAAATTTGGCCTGCCCTACGCAGAACCATTTACCTTTTTGTTTGTTCGATTCGTGCTCACTCTTATGTTGCTGATTCCATTGACGTGGCTAATGCGCATTGCATGGCCGTCATCACCCGTGCTTTGGCTACATATAGGTGTTTCAGGGCTGTTGGTACACGGCACTTATTTAGGTGGGGTGTTTTACGGGATTTATTTAGGTATGCCTGCCGGTTTAGCGGCGCTTTTGGTTGGCCTGCAACCATTGCTAACCGCTGCCTTTGCTGGCCCATTATTGGGTGAGCGTTTAACACCCCGCCAATGGTTGGGGCTACTGCTTGGCCTTGTGGGCATCTGTCTTGTGTTAGGCAGCAAGCTAGAGTTCGGCACCTCGCTGTTTTCGGGATTTGGCCTTGGCGCCTTAGTTAGTGTTACCGCTGCCTTGCTAGGCATCTCATTAGGTACGCTTTACCAAAAACGCTACTGTACAACGATGCCACTTCTTTCAGGGGCAGCGATTCAATATATCGCGGCGGGGATACTGCTGGGGAGTGGGGCACTGCTGTTTGAAACTCGCCAGATTGAATGGAGCCTAACGTTTGTGCTCACACTAGGCTGGCTGGTACTGGTGCTCTCTATTTCCGCCATTCTGCTGTTAATGGCGTTAATCAAAAAGGGGGAAGCATCGCGAGTGGCCAGCTTATTTTACCTGGTGCCACCGGTTACCGCGCTACAGGCGTGGTGGCTGTTTGATGAGCGTTTACCCCTGCTTGGGCTAGTAGGCATGGCTATTGCTATCGCAGGGGTCGTGATGGTGGTACGAAAACCAAAAGAGCGAAAACTAAAAGAGAAAACCTGACGCGTTACAGGCGCTCTAAATAACGGACACCACCTAAATTACGCATCTGCTGTCGAATCCACTGGCTACGGCGCTCGACCTGAGCGTCTGGCCGTGAGGCGCTGCGGGTACGCGGGCTAGGAAGAATAGCCGCTAGTAGGCTTGCTTGCCGTTCGGTCAAAGCACTTCCAGACGCACCAAAATAGTGATCAGCTGCAGCTTCCAAACCAAAAACACCGGTGTCCCACTCCGCAACGTTCAAATACACTTCCAGTATACGTTGCTTGTCCCACAAGACTTCTATCAGCAGCGTAAACCACGCCTCTAGCCCTTTACGCGCCCAGCTTCGACCGCTCCATAAAAACACATTTTTGGCCGTTTGCTGGCTTAACGTACTCGCACCACGTAAACGTGCTCCATCTCGGCTAGCTTCCCAAGCACGACGCATTTCCACTAAATCAAACCCTCTGTGCTCGGGGAAACGCTGGTCTTCAGCCGCAATCACTGCCAGCTTGGCATTGCTGGATAGACTATCCCAGCTTCTCCATTGGCGTTGTATATCGATAGGTTCACTGTTGATCCAGCTTTGTACTTTACGCTCTACCATCACCATTGAGCCGGGGGGCGGCACAAATCGGAACAGCATCACCAGTGCAATCGAGAGGACAATAAAAACTAGCGCGCCACGCCAGATAAGACGCCATATCAAACCAAGAGAACGGCGCAACGCGCGATTGAGCATTTCGATATCCTTAGCGCTTCATGAGGTGGTCTGCATGATAGCGTAAATGTTCCTCGATAAACGAAGCGATAAAGAAGTAGCTATGGTCGTAGCCTGGCTGGCGACGAAGTGTCAGTGGGTGATCATGTTCTTCACACACCGCTTCCAAACGCTCCGGCATCAATTGTTCATCCAAGAACTGGTCGGCCTCGCCCTGGTCGATAAACAGCCGCTGTCGCGAGGCGCCATTCGCCACTAGCTCGCAGGCATCATACTGACGCCAACGGGATTGGTCATCGCCTAAATAACTAGTGAACGCTTTTTGTCCCCAGGGGCAGTTCATGGGGTTAACAATCGGCGCAAAAGCGGATACCGAACGGAACCGGCCTGGGTGACGCAACGCCAGGATTAGCGCACCGTGGCCGCCCATGGAGTGACCACTGATCGACTCGCGCCCGTTCACCGGGAAGTGCTGACGTACTACCGAAGGCAACTCTTCTATCACATAGTCGTACATGCGGTAGTTAGACTTCCAAGGAGCTTGCGTGGCATTTACATAAAAGCCTGCACCTGACCCTAGATCATAACTTTCATGTTCACCGGGCAGCTCAGTACCACGAGGGCTGGTATCGGGGCAAACAATCGCCACTCCTAGCTCAGCAGCGATGCGATGCGCGCCAGCTTTCTGCATAAAGTTTTCATCGTTACAGGTTAAACCTGACAACCACCAAAGCAGCGGTACGCGCTCATTCTCTGCCTGAGGTGGCAGGTAAACCGCAAATACCATGTCGCAGTCCAGCGCCCGGGAGTAGTGGCGGTAGCGCTTGTGCCAGCCACCAAAACTACGGTTGGCAGACACTAGTTCTAAAGTTTCGCTCATGCTCATGGGCAAGCTCCTTGAAAAGATGAAAACGCGGCGGGTTTCCCCTACCGCGCTCCTTTACTCTATAACCAATAATACTCAGTAATGCAGTACGGTACGAATGCTCTTCCCTGCGTGAAGCAAATCGAAGGCTTCATTAATTTTCTCAAACGGCATGTCGTGAGTAATAAAGTCGTCAATATTCAGCTCGCCATTCATATAGCGCTCGACGTATCCCGGTAACTCACTGCGGCCTTTAACACCGCCAAACGCAGAGCCTTTCCAAACACGCCCGGTGACCAGCTGGAAGGGGCGCGTGGAGATCTCTTCGCCAGCGCCCGCTACACCAATAATAATCGACTCGCCCCAGCCTTTATGGCAGCACTCAAGGGCCGAGCGCATTACATTAACATTACCGATACACTCGAAAGAGTAATCGACACCGCCATCGGTCATATCGACAATGACTTGCTGAATCGGGTCGCTGTACTCTTTCGGGTTGACGAAGTCAGTCGCGCCAAACTGTTTAGCCAATGCAAATTTATCGGGGTTTACATCGATGGCAATAATCTTAGAGGCCTTTGCCATCACCGCCCCCTGGATGACCGCTAAACCAATCGCGCCCAAGCCAAAAACCGCAACCGTCGAACCTGGCTCTACCTTTGCCGTATTCAGTACTGCACCAATACCGGTAGTTACACCACAACCCAACAGACAAATTTTATCCATGGGTGCTTCTTTGGAGACCACCGCCAGCGACACTTCTGGCAGTACGGTGTACTCACTAAAGGTCGACGTGCCCATATAGTGATGGAGCATTTTGCCCTCTAGTGAAAAGCGCGAGGTACCATCAGGCATCACACCTTTACCTTGAGTAGCGCGCACGCTGCCACACAGATTAGTTTTTCCGGATAGGCAGAATTTACATTTTCCGCACTCTGCAGTGTACAGCGGGATCACATGATCACCCGGCTTAACACTGGTCACTCCCTCGCCCACTTCTTGTACCACGCCAGCACCTTCGTGACCCAATACTGCAGGGAAATTACCTTCGGGGTCAGCGCCAGAAAGGGTATAAGCATCGGTGTGGCATACGCTAGTCGCAGCCATCTTAACCAGCACTTCACCCGCTTTAGGGCCTTCCACATCGATCTCAACTAATTCAAGCGGTTTACCCGCTTCGAGTGCTACAGCGGCGCGTGATTTCATAAAAACTCCTAACAATTAACTGAGTGCGCCTTGCAGCAGGCGCCTTCGTTGAGATTTGCGTAGTGCTATTCGTCGGTAGTGACCGGGCCAAACTCAATGGGCACCCAGCGATAGCCATCTTCACCTTTGACGACATGACCAATACCAGGGAACGGCATATGCGCACCGGCGACCCAGTGCTTATCTTCTGCGGCACTTTCCAGCACTGTTTCACGGGTACGAATGGCTTGTTCAGGATCAGTATCAAACTCAATCGCTACGCTGGGGTCGGCAAACTGAACGCCGTAGCTGTGGACGACGTCGCCCCATACCAGCATGGCGTCATCATCGCTGTTAAGCATAAAACTTGCGTGTCCAGCGGTGTGGCCGTGGGTATCTTGCGCCACGACTCCCATCAATAGTTCATCACCGGGCGTAAAAGGGTTAAAACGATCGGCATCTTGATAAGGGGCAACGGCTTCTTGGGCCATAATAAAAAAGGCACGATCGGCTTCTGGCAACGCTTGGGTACGCTCTTCATCCAGCCAAAAATCCGCATCATCCTGGCTAGCGCGCAGTTCCGCATTGGTATAAATAGCATCGCCGTTATCGTCGACTAACCCACACACGTGATCGGGGTGTAAGTGTGTCATCAGGACGGTATCAACGTCCTCTGGCGTATAACCAGACGCGCGCAAGTTCTGCTCTACTTGGCCTAATGTGGGGCCAAAGCAAGCGGCCGAGCCAGCGTCGACCAGAACCAGATTTTCACCAGTGTGAATTAAAAAAGCATTCACGGCTGTCTGCATACCACTGTCAGCATCAATAAAGAGAGCATCAAGATGGCGAAGAATATCGTCTTGCTCCATGCCTTTTAGCAGCGATGTATCTAGAGTGGTATGACCATCGTAAAGTGCAGTGACTTCATATTCGCCTACCATCATCCGGAACCAGCCTGGCGCTTGCTCTAGCTGCTGAGCAGGTAACTCGGCCTGAGCTGCCGCAACCCAGCCTGCACCGATAGCAATAGCCAACCCGCGGCGAGTCCAGCGTGAAGAGTTCATCGACATAAGCAAAGCACTCCGTAAGGCATCAAAGTTGATTGCAGTGTAGGCCAGCTAGGCGAGTGGGATAAAGCGGGATACACTCACAAGATTATTGTCACTGAGCAACAATTAGAGATTAACTAAGGGTAATTCGTGCAACGCTGGGATCGTATCGAGGCATTTGTCGAGGTGGTCAGGCTGGGTACCTTCTCGGCCGCCGCACGCCACTTAAAAGTATCGACATCGCATATCAGTCGCTTAGTGAGCCAACTGGAAAATCAGCTGGGCGTTCAGCTTTTGTATCGCACCACACGGCAAATTCGTTTAACCGATGCTGGGGCAATCTACGTTGAGCATTGTCGTCATCTCTTTGATGGCCTTCGCGATGCCGAGCAAGCTATCAGCGAACTTCAAGCGAATCCGCGTGGGCTGCTGAAGCTGACTTCTGCGACAACGTTCGGCGAGCGCTATATCGCGCCACTCGTCAATGATTTCCAGTGCCTGCACCCACAGCTTGAGGTGCATATGCACTTCACCAATCGCCCTGTAGAGATTATTGAAGAGGGCTACGATATTGCCATTCGCATGGGGGTGCTTAAAGACTCAAGCCTGATTGCGCGAAGGCTATGCGAACGACGTGAGTATGTGGTGGGATCGCGGGCTTACTTTCGCCAAGCCCCTAGACCACACACGTTATCGGAACTTGGCCAGCACCGCTGCTTGATGGGGTCACGCCCCAACTGGTTATTTGAGGTCAATGGGCAGCGCCGCGAAGTTAAACTGGAAGGCTGTTGGAGCGGCAATTCTGGCCCCGCGCTGCTTGATGCCGCGCTGAAAGGGCTAGGGCTGGCCCAGCTGCCGGATTACTACGTCGCCCCCTACCTTGCCAGCGGTGAGCTGGTGTCCGTTTTAGAGCCTTTCCAACACAACGACACCGCAGTATGGGCGGTCTACCCCCGCCACCGGCATCTATCGCCCAAAATCCGCCAGCTCGTTGATTACTTAGTGGCCAATATTAGCGCCACGCTGCCACCCTACCCGCCCGTTTAACACTCAACGGCATTAACAGCCAAGCCGCCCTTTGACGTTTCTTTGTATTTATCTTGCATATCCCGGCCAGTATCACGCATGGTGCGAATCACTTTGTCCAATGATACAAAATGCTCACCATCACCATGCATCGCCATACGTGCAGCATTGATTGCCTTCACCGAGGCAATAGCGTTTCGCTCAATACACGGCACTTGCACCAACCCCGCTACAGGGTCGCAAGTAAGGCCAAGATTATGCTCTAAGCCAATTTCAGCAGCGTTTTCCACCTGCTTAGGCGAGCCACCCAGCACTTCAGCAAGTCCCGCTGCGGCCATAGCGCAAGCTGAGCCGACTTCCCCCTGACAGCCAACCTCAGCACCGGAGATCGACGCGTTCTTTTTACACAAAATACCCATAGCACCCGCCGCCAGCAAAAAAGTTACTACGTCATCGTCACAGGCATTTGGCTCAAATTTTAAATAGTACGCCAATACAGCAGGCACAATACCAGCGGCGCCGTTCGTTGGTGCAGTCACCATGCGTTTACCTGCGGCGTTCTCTTCATTCACTGCCAGCGCAAACAAATTAACCCAATCCATCACCGTAAAGCTCGATACGATTAAGCGTTGGTTCGGCGGAGGTGAAAGCAGCTGTTGGTGAAGCCCATGGGCACGCCGCCGAACGTTCAACCCTCCGGGCAAGTGCCCCGTCGCTTTTAAGCCATTTTCAATACTGGTACGCATGGCTTCCCAGATCGTCAGTAGCTCTGTGCGAATCACCCCTTCACTGCGCCATGCTTTTTCGTTTTCAAACATTAGCTCACTGATACGCAGCCCATTTGTTTGGCAAAGCGCTAACAGTTCATTTGCCGTTTCAAATGGGTAAGGTAGTGCCGTTTTGTCTTCGTCTAACCCTCCCTGATCGGCACAGGCTTGGTCGACATAAAAGCCACCACCAAGGGAATAATAGGTATTTGTCGCAATAACCTTATCGTGCTGATAGGCCGTTAACATCATGGCATTCGGATGAAAGGGTAAACAATGTTCGTCCCATTCAATATCATGGGCACGATCAAACGTTAGCGCTTGACCATTGGGTAGCGTTAACAGAGCGCCCTCATCCAGTGCGCGCAGTCGCTCGGCAATAGTATCTGGATCAATTGACTCTGGCATTTCTCCCATCAAGCCCATGATGATGGCACCGTCAGTACCATGGCCGATGCCGGTAGAAGCTAATGAGCCGTGGAGCCTAATCACCATACGCGTCAGCGACGGTGAAGTAACCGACTGGCTAAAATCCCGAGCTGCACGCATCGGCCCAACGGTATGAGAGCTTGATGGGCCAATCCCAATTCTAAAGAGATCAAAAACGCTTATCGCCATTGTATTTTCCGCCCCTCAACGGTAGTGGTTGATGTCCTGATCGCTACGTTACTGTGCAGCTTTATCCTATTGTTAGTCGAGCGGTCGACCTTAAGTTCGACGTGCGAGCATAGAAGGGTGACGATATAATGAATATTCTTCTATACATGCTTTTGAGCATCTCTCTTATAACGTCATTTCTCCGATAAGGATGTTGGTATGCCCTCCACCCCACCGCAGTGGCCCATTAGCTTTGGTTATGCGCTTCTGCGTGCAACGCTTTATGTATTTTTTATCGCTGGCATTGCCCAGGGCGGTTATTTTGAAGCGCTCTATTTACCTGACGTACGCTATACCGAACTAGGCTTTACGGAGTTTGCCCAAACCCTGATATTGGCCAGTTGTTGTGGCTTATTAATTTATGTGCGCCAAGTACTTAAAGTGTGGCCTACTGTCACCCTTTTGCTGCTGGCATTTGTGGCTTCTTCGCTGGTACGCGAACAGGATTACTTTTTAGATTACTACGTTGCGGAACACACCTGGAAAGTACTGGTATCGTTAATTGTGATACCCAGCCTGGTGTGGGTCGTCGTGCAGCGTCGCCGATTTATTGAAGAGTTTTCACATTATAGCAACACGTTTGCGTTTGGGCTTTTTACTGCTGGCGTATTGGTTACCTACATTTTTTCTCGTCTTTATGGTCGCCAAGATTTTTGGCGAGCCGTCATGCAGGACAACTATATCCGCGAATTTAAGGATGTTGCAGAGGAAGCCATCGAGCTTTTGGGCTACAGCTTGATTCTATTTGCCATGATCGAGCTTTTGTTGATTACACGGCGTATTTACAAGGCGCGCCAAAACGCTCGCTAACTCTCCTCTTAACTTCTTGCTAGCCACTCTTCGCTATCGCCGCCTTACGCTCTGCGTAGGCGGCATTTCATTTTTTACATCTCGTTATACACAAAGCCATTTGCGACCCTGTTGGCTTCAACGTAGTGTCGTCCGTCAGACTCATGGGCATTTTTGCTGAAAAACAACCTACTGACGACACAAACCTTATGACAAACTCACAAAATCGCGAAGAAAACCTAAAGCGAGGTGCGTTTACTCGCTTTCTTGATAGCGTTGAGTGGCTGGGCAACCTGCTTCCACATCCTGTTACCCTATTCGCTATCTTATGCGTGCTGGTAGTAGTCGCCAGCGGCATCGCCGGTGCGTTAGGGGTATCTGTTGCCGACCCTCGCCCTGCTAACGAGGGTGAATGGATAGCGGTTAATTCACTGCTTAATGCAGAAGGCCTGCGCCGTTTAGTCACAGAGATGGTAACCAACTTCACTAGCTTCGCGCCGCTGGGCACGGTATTGGTGGCCATGCTGGGGGTCGGCGTTGCAGAACACTCCGGCCTGCTTTCAGCCAGCATGCGCGCGCTAGTACTTAACCGCTCGCCGCGCATTGTCACCTATGCCGTAGTGTTTGCTGGCATCATGTCGAACATGGCAGCTGAGCTTGGCTATGTGGTGTTGATTCCTTTAGCGGCCATGATCTTCCACTCATTAGGGCGGCACCCATTAGCGGGCCTTGCTGCTGCGTTCTGCGGCGTTTCTGGAGGCTACAGCGCTAACCTACTGATTGGTACCGTTGACCCATTACTGTCAGGCATTACTCAGGAAGCAGCGCGCCTTCTCGACCCTACTTACATTGTAGGCGCCGAGGCAAACTGGTTCTTTATGTTCGCCAGCACGTTCTTTGTCACGCTTATTGGTGGCTTTGTTACCGAGCGCATTGTAGAACCCAAGCTTGGTAAGTTCGATTCTGCCTACGCTGATAACGATATTGAAAACCAGCGCATGGAAGGACTATCAACATCAGAAAAGCGCGCCTTAAAAGGGACAGGGCTTGCAACACTAGCGTTAGTCGCTCTAATCGCTGTCATGGTCGTACCTGAAAACGGCATATTGCGTAACCCCGACACAGGGTTGATTAGCGGCTCGCCCTTTTTGCGTGGCATTGTAGTGATTGTCGCGGTGTCGTTCACTGTATTGGGGTTTGTTTATGGCCGCTTGGCAGGCACCATGCAAAACGATCGCGATATTGTCGATGCCATGGCAAAAAGCATGAGCAGTCTTGGCCTGTATATCGTGTTGGTCTTTTTTGCGGCGCAGTTTGTGGCGTTGTTTAACTGGAGCAACTTTGGCACCGTGACGGCCGTTGCTGGCGCTGATCTGCTGCAGTCCCTGGGGCTGCGTGGGCCAGGCCTATTCGCGCTATTTATTATTATGTGTGCGTTCGTCAACCTGTCCCTAGGCAGCGCCTCTGCTCAGTGGGCAGTAACGGCTCCTATCTTTGTACCGATGCTAATGCTGATGGGCTATGCCCCTGAAGTGATTCAGGCGGCTTACCGTATCGGCGACTCCGTGACCAACCTGATTACGCCAATGATGAGCTACTTTGGTTTGATTCTGGCGGTAGCAACCCGCTATCGGAAAGATATGGGCATTGGTACGCTGGTAGCACTTATGCTGCCTTACACGCTATTTATGCTGATTGGCTGGAGCCTGCTGTTCTTTATTTGGGTATTCGTTTTTGGCTTGCCTGTTGGTCCGGGGTCAGCCACGCATTACACGCTATAAGCATTTTCATCGTATAACGCAGCATAACGCAAAAACCCGCCGTTCATAGAACGGCGGGTTTTTTATCAGCAAACCCAAAGGCGGCTAAGCTTGTGCCTCTGGTCTACCTACTCGTCGAGGAACGAGCGCAGCGGTTCAGAACGACTTGGATGACGTAGCTTGCGCAGCGCCTTCGCTTCGATCTGACGAATCCGCTCGCGGGTTACGTCAAACTGCTTACCCACTTCTTCTAACGTGTGGTCGGTATTCATATCAATACCGAAACGCATGCGAAGCACTTTCGCTTCACGAGCGGTTAAGCCACCAAGGACGTTACGCGTCGCTTCGATCAAGCCTTCGCCAGTCGCCATATCAATCGGCAGCAACATCGTGCCATCTTCGATAAAGTCACCTAGGTGTGAATCATCGTCGTCACCAATCGGCGTCTCCATAGAGATCGGCTCTTTGGCAATTTTCAACACCTTGCGCACTTTGTCTTCCGGCATTTCCAGACGTTCGCCCAACTCTTCCGGCGTTGGCTCGCGGCCCATTTCCTGCAGCATCTGGCGAGAAACGCGATTGAGCTTATTGATCGTCTCAATCATGTGTACCGGAATCCGGATGGTACGCGCCTGGTCAGCGATAGAGCGCGTAATCGCCTGACGAATCCACCACGTGGCATAGGTCGAAAACTTGTAACCACGGCGATATTCGAACTTATCCACCGCTTTCATTAGGCCAATATTGCCTTCCTGAATCAGATCCAAGAACTGCAGGCCACGGTTGGTATATTTCTTAGCAATCGAAATTACCAAACGCAGGTTAGCCTCAACCATCTCTTTCTTAGCACGACGCGCTTTCGCCTCGCCGATAGAGAGCTTGCGGTTAACTTCTTTGAGGTCAGCCACGGTGAGCTGCACCATGTCCTCTTCAAAGGCAATTTTGCGCTGTGAGCGAGCAATATCGGCGCGCAGTGGCTCAAGGCGGTCAGCATACTTAGGCTGCGCCTCCTGGAAGGTGTCCAACCATTTTGGATTAGACTCGTACCCAGGGAACGACTTAATGAACGTCTTACGTGGTACTTTAGCTTTCTTCACGCACAGCTGCATGACCGCTTTTTCTTGGGCACGCACCTGCTCAACGCTAATACGTACCTGACCGACTAGTCGCTCAAAATGCTTCGGCACCAGCTTAATAGGCGAAAATAGCTCGGCTAAGCGCGCTTGCTCATTTTTAAGCTCAGCACTGCCACGACCGTATTTCGCGAGCGCAGCTTCGACAGCGGCGTTCTGTTCACGGATTTGCTCGAAGCGAGCTTTCGCTTCTTCCGGATCAGGTCCACCTTCGCTGGCAGTGCTGTCCTCGTCCTCGTCGTCACCGTCGCTGTCGAGATCATCATCATCGCTCAGCTCGGTTTCCACTTCGGGCTCAGGCACTTCGGCTTCTGCAACGCCTGGAATCCCTTCGTCCGGGTCGATAAAACCAGAGAACAGGTCAGATAAGCGGCCAGGCGCTTCTTCGTCCTGTGTGGCATCATAAGCATCCAGGATAGAGGCAACCGCGCCAGGCAAATAGGCCAGCGCCGACATCACTTCCCGTGTGCCTTCTTCTATCCGCTTGGCGATTTCGATCTCACCTTCGCGGGTTAGAAGTTCAACCGTGCCCATTTCGCGCATATACATGCGCACAGGGTCGGTAGTGCGACCTACGTCGCTTTCCACGGCGGCGAGTGCCGCGACGGCCTCTTCCGCAGCGGACTCGTCCGTGGAGTGATCCGACATCATCAAAGTGTCTTCATCTGGCGCTTCTTCAACGACACTGATACCCATGTCGTTAATCATGCCAATGATGTCTTCCACTTGATCCGGGTCGGCGATATCCTCGGGTAGATGGTCGTTGACCTCGGCATAGGTCAGGTAGCCCTGTTCCTTGCCGCGCGCGATCAACTCCTTCAGACGTGACTGCTGCTGCGCATTTCCAGCCATAGAAACCCTATCTCGACGAAGAAGAATGAAACACCTGGGGCGCTGAATCGATTAAACTCAACAAGCCGAACAGTATAGCGTAAATAGCAGGAATTTTTCCAGCGAAACGTATTTGCGCGGTCATTCAGGTGTGTTAGGTTGTTCGGTTAGGTCAGCGCCTGGCGACTGACCCTTTATGTGGTGCCAACGTTAGGGAAATTCAACCCTAGCGCCTAAAACTCTGATCATTAGCCCTGGTCATTAGCTCTGATCATGCAGAGACAAACGCCTTAGTCCCTGCTTAATGTCGTTTAACAAGTTCCATTACCAAGCTTGCCAAACGTTGCCGCTGCGCTTTATCTAGCTTTTGCCCAGAACGCTCTAAATCCAGCAACGCTTGGTACTCTTCCTGTGGTGAGCGCTTGCGCTGAACTTCCACTAAATGCTCAACCAATCCTGTCAGTTCGGCTTCTCGAGTTCCCTTGGGAATCAGCAGCTCTCGTGACGCCAACTCAGCTAATACCTGCCCTTCATAGCTACCCTGAAAATGTGCCAACACCACCTGCGGGCTGCGATAACGCCCGGCACGTAGCAACTCAATCAAGTCGCGACATAGCGGTGTTTCTTCACTCTCTGGCAACCAGTCCAAGGAATCCGGTAGTGCTGCCACTAAGCTAGGCTCATTCAACAGTAGCTGTACAATCCGTGCCACGGTCGAAAGCACTTGCGGGCGATGCTGCAGTGCCTGCCTTTGTGGTGACTTTTTCTTACTGGAGCCTGAAGGTTTAGGTTTGGCGCTGACCAACGGTCCCTCATGATGCTCAAATGGCATCATGTCAGGCGACTCGACCTGCTCCCAGTACACGGCCTCCTGCGAAGACGCCTTCTGCGCCTCTTTTTGTGCACTGACAGCCGCACGCTTATCAAGTAGGTTTTTTAGCTGCGATTGCGCCAATCCACTGCGCTTAGCCAATGCCTCTAACAGTAACGATTTGAGCATTCCTTCAGGCACTTTGTTCAATGCCTCAAGCACCTGACTTGCAAACCGCTCTCGCCCTTCCACGGTATTCAAGTCACGCCCCTGCGCTGCCTGCTCAAAGAGAAACTCAGACAGCGGCATCGCGCAGGTAACGCGATTTTGGAACGCCTCACTACCTTCACGACGCACCAACGTATCCGGGTCATCACCTTCTGGCAGAAACAGGAAGCGCGCTTCACGACCGTCAATCATCTGCGGCAATGCTGTTTCTAAGGCACGGCTGGCGGCTTGGCGTCCTGCACGGTCGCCGTCAAAGCAAAACACCACACGGCTGACCAAACGAAACAGTCGGCTTAGGTGGTCTTCTGTCGTTGCCGTACCCAGGGTAGCAACTGCGTTATTGATGCCGAACTGCGCTAGCGCGACGACATCCATATAGCCTTCCACAATAACAAGCTGTTCAAGCTTGCTTGAGGCTTGGCGAGCCTCATACAGCCCATACAACTCACGCCCCTTGTGAAAGACAGGCGTTTCTGGCGAGTTCAAGTATTTAGGCTGGTCATCGCCCATTACCCGACCGCCAAACGCAATGGTTCGACCCCTTAAGTCCCGAATGGGAAACATCACACGATCACGAAAGCGGTCATACGTCCGCCCTGTGTCTTCACGGTGAATAAGCAAGCCATACTCTACTTGGACAGGCTCACCAATACCCCGTGCGCTCAAGTGCTGTTTTAGGGCCTCCCATCCACCGGGCGCATAACCAATACCATAGGTACTAACGACGTCCTGCGATAACCCACGGCCTTGCAGATAGCGCTGCGCTCCCTGCCCCTCCTGCATTTTTAGCCGTTCTCGGTAAAAACTGGCAGCAAGTTCAAGAAGGTTAACGCCCTCTTTGCGCTTTTTTTCGCGCTGCTGAGCGCGCGGATCATCGGCACCCTCACGAGGAACCTCTAACCCTAAACGGCTAGCCAACTGCCCAACCGCATCGGGAAAGGGTAGTTTGTCGTATTCCATTAGAAAGCGTAGCGCATTACCGTGGGCACCACACCCAAAGCAGTGATAAAACTGTTTATCAGCGCTGACCGTAAATGACGGAGTTTTCTCTTGATGGAAAGGACATAGCCCAGAATAGTTACGCCCGGCCTTTTTAAGCTGCACACGCTCACCAACCACCTCGACCACATCTACACGGCCTAAAAGGTCATCAATGAAACGTTGTGGAATTTGGCCTGCCATGAACTGCGGGCATCCTCGCGCAAAGCGCTAGATCACCTGCCTAAGGTCATCAGGCATGTTGCCAGATCACCATAAACAGCGATGAATCAAAACAAAAACAAACGGCCACCTAGTGGCGGCCGCTTGACATCCCTCTTGAGACGACCAGCTAACTGCTCCGGCCCCCTCGGGTACGGATCAATAGAGCCGTTCGAAACGCTTTTGCTCACGCTGAATCTTCTTGGCGTGGCGTTTTACGGCAGCTGCCGCTTTGCGCTTACGCTCAGCAGTCGGCTTCTCATAGTGCTCGCGGCGGCGTACTTCAGAAAGAACACCGGCTTTTTCGCAAGAACGCTTGAAGCGACGCAGGGCGACGTCAAACGGCTCGTTATCACGTACTTTTACAGAAGGCATTAAGCACTCACCTACCTTAAGGAGTCTTGAGTTCGGATAGTTCGTACACTGATAAAGACACAGTATACGACCCAGTTTTACAGCGCACAGTAGTCTAGTCGTGGTTGATGATCTTTGCAAATGCTTACGCGCTTCAAGCATGAGAATGCTAAACTAGTGTCCTGGTTTCCAGCACTGTTTTTACCTACGATTTTCAACTGACAACGAGTTCTTCAGCTATGCGCGTACTGGGCATTGAAACATCTTGCGATGAAACGGGCGTCGCGATTTATGATACTTCGCACACTGGAGGCAGCGGCCTGCTTGCCGACGCGCTATATAGTCAAATTGCCATGCATGCCGAGTATGGTGGCGTGGTGCCTGAACTTGCCTCTCGCGACCATACGCGCAAGCTGTTACCGCTGATTGAGCAAGTATTGCACGACGCAAAGCTGACGCGTAACGATCTAGACGGCATTGCCTACACCGCAGGCCCGGGGTTAGTGGGCGCACTAATGGTTGGCGCCAGCACAGCGCACGGCATGGCACGCGCCCTGGACATCCCGGTACTTGGCGTACACCACATGGAAGGCCACCTGTTAGCCCCTATGCTGGAAGATGACGCCCCTGACTTCCCCTTTGTCGCCTTGCTTGTCTCTGGCGGGCATACCCAGCTTGTCGAAGTGCAGGCGCTTGGGCACTATCAGCTACTCGGCGAATCGGTTGATGATGCAGCGGGTGAAGCCTTCGACAAAGCAGCCAAAATGCTTGGGCTTGCCTACCCCGGCGGCCCTCACGTGGCTAAACTTGCTGAGCAAGGCGACCCAAAACGTTTCCGCTTTCCACGGCCAATGACCGACCGCCCTGGCCTAGACTTCAGTTTTTCCGGCTTAAAAACTCATACGCTGACCGCTATTCGCCAATTGGAAGCAGCTGGAGAACTAGACACCCAAGCCAAAGCCGACGTGGCGAGAGCCTTTGAAGAAGCTGTCGTGGACACCCTGGTTATCAAATGCCGACGCGCATTGGACCAAACCGGTTTAAAGCGCTTGGTGGTCGCAGGTGGCGTCAGTGCTAACCAACGCCTGCGTGAGCGCCTAGCGGTCGAAACAGAGAAACGTAACGCGCGGTCTTATTACCCTCGCGGGCGCTTTTGCACCGACAACGGCGCAATGATCGCTTATGTCGGCGCCCAACGCCTAGCGGCGGGAGAGCATGATGATAACGGCGTTATGAAGGCGACGCCGCGTTGGCCGCTGGACACCTTAACGCCCACCTAACTTCTATAGCGGCCCCTACTAGCCGCGTAAATGCGGCTCTTCTCCTCGACGCAGGCGACGAATATTCAATCCATGCCGCGCGAGCACCAATAGACTGAAACCACTCACGACCATAACGTAGTCGGGTGCTAGCCAGACGCAGGCCAGCGGCGCAACAAATGCACTAATAAGCGATGCTGCCGCAGCCATTCGCAGCCGCCAAGCAAGCAGCATCCAGCATATGGCACTAAGCAGCGCCACGCTGGGCACCAAGATCAGTAGCACGCCAAACGCACTGGCAACCGACTTACCACCGCGAAACCTATGCCAAAGAGGATAGCTATGACCCAGGAGAACGGCTAATCCTACTGCCCCCTGTAGCCAAACAGGTAGCCCCAGCCATTTGGCTGCCAGCACTGCAGGTGCCCCTTTTAATGCATCTAGCAATAGCGTGGTGACTGCTAAGCGCGGCCCGTAAAGGCGCAGCACGTTCGAAAACCCAGGGTTACATGAACCTTGATAGCGCGGATCAGGCACGCCTGCCAACCGACATACGCTCAGCGCCGCTAACCAGCTTCCGCTTAAGTAGCCCACCACGATCCATATCATTCCGCTCACCACCTTGGCTCCTACCCAGCGTTAGACCGTACTCAGCTGTCGTTTCGCGCTATCCTCAAGTACAATCGCCCGCTTGTTGACGCTAGGGGAAAACCTGTGGATCGCATTTTGATCGAAGCGCTGGCAGTAGATACCGTCATCGGTGTGTACGACTGGGAGCGCACCATTGTTCAGTCTTTAAGCTTGGACTTATCGCTCGCAACGGACATACGTCCCGCTGCCGCTACAGATGACTTGAGCTTAACACTTGATTATGCAGCCATTTGCCAGCGAATCCAGCGCTTTGCTGACGAGCACCAATTTGCTCTCGTCGAGACCTTTGCAGAACGCCTGGCTGAGTGCTTACAGCAGGAGTTCTCCATTACCTGGCTGCGCCTTACCGTACGCAAACCAGGGGCAGTTCCACAAGCCGCTAGCGTGGGTCTTGAAATTACCCGTGGCACGCTTCCATGAGCTTGGTTACTCTCAGTTTAGGCAGCAATATCGATCCTGACACTCATATTCGCCTGTGCCTAGACGCGCTTGAAGATACCTTTGGCACCCTGCAAATATCGCGTGTTTTTGAAAGCGAGCCGGTGGGTTTTAATGATAATCGCAACTTTTATAACCTTGTAGTTGCGTTTGATAGCGACTGGACGGTGGGTGAGCTTCAAGCGTGGTCTAAACAGCTTGAAATCGCCCATGGTCGTACACCCGACATGGTTAAGTGCAGCTCACGGGCATTAGATATTGACCTACTTACGGTGGGAGACGTGTGCGCCACCATTGATAATGTCACCCTACCCCGAGAAGAGATCACGCACAACGCCTTCGTCCTACAGCCCTTAGCCGAACTGCTACCCAATCAACGTCACCCCCTCTGTGGCCTGCCTTACGCTACACTATGGCAACGCTTCGATATGGGCAGCCAACGCTTATGGGCCATCGATTTTCAATGGCGTGGCCGCTGGGTTTCCCAGGCAGACCCCGCGCCAAAGAAGGCATCTGTTCGCTAACCAGAGTTCACAGTTAACGCTTAGCGCATCTCCAAAATCGCGTTCGCCACTACCTGCTGTCGGCGTGCACGTAGCGCCTGACCTAAGGCTGCTCCGCGATAACCCTCTTGCAATAGTGCTTGTGGGTCTACGCTTTGTGCGGCATGCCACGCTCGGCTCAGCGGTTCAACCGCCTCTTTAGCTAAACGCTTGATGAGCTGTAACTGCGCATTAACCTGCGTGGGCTTACGCCAGCCATCCAAACGCTCTAGCCAATGCAGAACGCGTTCGTCGCTTAATGGCTCGGACAATACATGCATACTAAGCGCTACATGGCGGGCAAGTTGTGACACCGCATTGGGTAGCCGCAACCTTACCGCCAGCTCATCACGCTGTGAATCACTCAATACCGATACCATCAACGCGTAGCGCCAGTGAGCTAGTGGAAGAGAGCTGTCGATTGCCACTTGCTCGGCTGCCTCCAGCGCCATTGCTTCAAGCGCACTTTTCAGTACCACCTCATCCGCCAGCTCTGGCCACCAAGTTACCAGCGCCTCGCAATCGTTCAGAGCAATGAAATAACAATCGGGGGTAGGTTCGCCCAGCGCTTTTTCAGTTTCCACCCACACTCGCTCAGCAGCAAGGTGGATAAGCTCTCCACTACGGCTCACCTCTCGCATTAGCGCTAGGGTTTCAGGCGCAATGGTAAACCCTAAGTGTGCGTAACGGGCAAGAAAGCGTGCCGTGCGCAATACCCGTAAGGGGTCTTCACTAAACGCTGGGGACACGTGGCGCAACAGGCGCTGCTCAATATCCCGCTGACCGTTAAAGGGATCGGTCAACTCGCCATCAAAGCGCTGCGCAATTGCGTTGATGGTTAAATCACGTCTTGAAAGGTCTTCTTCCAGGGTTACATCAGGGCTTGCGTGTACTTCGAAACCGCCATAGCCGTGGCCAGACTTTCTTTCAGTTCGTGCGAGCGCATACTCTTCGGCGGTATCAGGATGCAGAAAGACCGGAAAATCGCGCCCCACTGGTTTAAAACCCCGCTGCTGCATAACGTCTGGCGTGGCACCGACGACGACCCAATCATTATCAACTACCGGCCAGCCTAACAGCGCATCGCGCACTGCCCCGCCAACACGATAAACGTCGAGCCCTTTGGTTTTCGCATCCACCTGAAACACGGCTATCGCCCTTTTTTTCAATGTCTCGTGTTTTAATGTCTCGTATTTTAATGTCTAGGCCGACGGCTAGGTACGCTGATGCGCTCACCCGACTCCAGATTGAGAGCGGTTAACGACCCACCCCACACGCAACCCGTGTCCAGCGCCTCAACATGAATCGCGGCATTCGGGGTACGGCCCTCTAATGCGGCCCAGTGTCCGAACAGCAGCTGTAGCGTATCCGCCCTTGGGTACTGAAACCAGGGAGCAAATCCGTCGGGAGCACTTTCCAAGCCTTCCTTAGCAGCAAAGTCCAGCTTGCCGTCGCTATTGATAAAGCGCATACGGGTAAAAACATTAACGAGACAGCGCATACGATCCATCCCTTCCAGGTCGTCACGGAACTGGTCAGGCTGATTACCAAATAGTTGCGTTAAAAACTCGCCTGAACGCTCACTGAGCAAAACCGCCTGAACTTCTTGGCTAAACGATATCGCCTGCTCTGCGCGCCACGTGGGCAACACGCCCGCATGGGTCATCAGTGTATTATTTTCATAAATTGCCAATGGTTGGCTTTGCAGCCAGTCCAGCACCTGTTCGCGCTGCGGTGCTGCAAGAATATCGCTGAGGGTGTCGTTTTTTTTCAGCTTTCCGCCACCGCGCGCCACCACCAGCAGATGAAAATCGTGATTACCCAGCACGCAGCGGGCAGCACCGCCTAACGCCTGCACTTCCTTCAAACAGGCAAGCGACCCAGGGCCGCGATTGACTAAGTCGCCAACCAGCCAGAGTGTGTCGTTTGCAGGATTAAAGCCAAGCTGCTCTAGCAAGCTGACAAACTCAGCATGACAGCCGTGCAGATCACCAATGACATAAGTGCTCATGGCTACCCCTTTTAGAGAATGGTCAATGAAGCTGACGCGGCACCGCTAGCCTAAAAGGTGCAATGGGCACATCAAAGGCCCGCTGGGTGTAGGTATTGAGCAACGTATAAGCACCTTCCATAACACCTACCGGCGTTTGCAGAATAGCTCGACTGGTGTAGCGAAAACGCTGTCCTGGGCCAATTAACGGTTGCTGGCCCACCACCCCTTTGCCACGTACCTCTTGGCTATCGCCGTTACCTTGGGTAATTTTCCAGTAGCGCGCCATGAGCTGCACGCTATGAGGGCTTTGGTTATGCACCGTTACGGTATAACTAAACACAAAACGCGACTCACTGTCGTTTGACTCTGCCACCCGGTACTCAGGCGCAATGCTAACCTCAATGGCTAAAGCACTCACGCGTCGTCACTCCCTTTGTTACTAAGCGCTTCGTCCGCCGCCACTTGATTAGCGATAGTTACGTACTCAGCAACCGACAGGGTTTGCGGACGCCGTGCGGGATCAATGCCTAACGCCTCTAATGTTTCTGCGCTCACTCTACCTTTTAAGTTATTACGTAGTGTTTTGCGCCGCTGACCAAACGCTAACTTGACCAGCTCAAACAGCAGCGCTGGGTCATCTGCCGTTTGGGGCAAGCTTTCATGAGGCGTCAGCCTAACAATGGCGGAGTCAACTTTCGGCCTAGGAACGAAGGCTTCTGGTGGCACGATAAACAGCTGGTCAACATGGCAGTAATACTGCGCCATCACTGACAGCCGCCCCCAATCAGTGCTGCCTGGCTCAGCGGCCAAGCGCTCAACGACCTCTTTTTGCAGCATAAAGTGCATATCGGCAATCGCATTACCCATGGTCAATAAATGCACAATAAGCGGTGTCGAGATATTGTAAGGCAGGTTACCGACCACTCGCAGCGCTGGGCCATCCCCTTTTAGCGCAGTGAAATCAAACTTCAGTGCATCACCTTCATGAATCACAAAGTCAGGGTAGTTAAAAAACTGCACCCTCAAACCAGGAATCAAATCACGGTCTAGCTCAATGACTTCAAGCTTTCCTGTCGCCTCTAACAACGGAGCAGTAAGCGCGCCTTGTCCTGGGCCAATTTCGACGAGTCGGTCGCCTTCGCGAGGTCCAATAGCACGGACAATACGCGAAATGATGCCGAGGTCACGCAGAAAGTTTTGACCAAAGCGTTTACGAGCACGGTGCTGCTGAGGCACTTGAGACATCTAACAGTGTTCCTTGGAGGGTTGATTCATAAAGCAATGGAGGCATTGGCGCGCCGTGCAGCAAGTTGCTTTGCTAGCGCAAGGGCCACACCTAAGCTATTGGGGTCGGCAATTCCGCGGCCAGCTAAACTAAGCGCGGTGCCATGGTCAACGGAGGTTCGTACCAACGGTAGGCCAAGCGTAATATTCGCCGCTTGACCAAAGCCTGCGTATTTTAACACCGCTAGCCCTTGGTCATGATACATCGCCAGTACTGCATCAATACCCACCAAATGACGCGGTGTAAAAAGCGTATCGGCCGGAAACGGGCCTTGAACATCTAGGCCTTCAGCACGCAGCGCTTTCAACGCAGGAATAATAACATCGTGCTCTTCATGCCCTAAATGGCCATCTTCACCGGCATGAGGGTTTAGCCCACACACAGCAATACGCGGGCTGGCAATACCAAACTGGCTTTTCAAATCAGCCGCAAGCAGACGGCTAACACGGGTGATTTTATCGTAGGTAACCGCGTCTGCCACCTCACGCAGCGGCAGATGCGTAGTCACCAGCGCCACGCGCAGATCACCACTACCCTGCCAGTGGCTGGACTGGGCGTGAAGTGCTTGATCAGTGGCTAACAACATCACGACCTCATCAACCCCACACGCATCGCGCAGCCATTCAGTATGACCAGTGAAGTTGGGGAAGCCACCTTCAATAATCACACCTTTATGAAGCGGCGCAGTAACCATTGCTGCTGCATGGCCCTGTTGGCAGGCGTCTACAGCAATTTGCAACGTTTCTAGCACATAGCCTGCATTGGCAGGATTAAGCAAGCCTGGAAGCGCTGGCTCGCGAAGTGCGGCGGGCCATACGACCAATCGCCCGGGTGAAGACACCTCTTCGCTTCCAGGGGCTGCTTCTACCACATCGAGCTGAAGCCCGAGCAGTGCCGCGCGCTGATTTAGCAACTGGATGTCGCCAATCGCTACGGTGTTATTCAATTGGCCATTGGCGGCCAACATCAGCGTAATCTCTGGCCCGATGCCTGCGGGTTCGCCGGTAGTAATTAGCAGCGGTGCAGCACTATTGCTCATTGCGTTGGCTCATGGTGATTGCTCGTTAGAGGCGAATATCAACGAACGCCTGTTCCCGCATTTCACGCTGCCACGTCTGCAGTTCTTCGTTAGCACGACGCTGGAAAATGGCTTGGCGAACCTGTTCACGACGGCTCTCTTCCGTTACGTCTTGACGGCGACGCTCTAGCACTTCAATGACGTGGTAGCCAAACTGGGAACGCACTGGCTCAGACAGCTGATTAGTATTCAATGACCCCATGGCTTCTTCGAAGGCAGGAACGGTTTGGCCGGGGCGTACCCAACCCAGTTCACCGCCATTCATCGCACTGCCGCGGTCGTCACTAAACTCGCGGGCCACGGATGAAAAGTCTGCCCCCTGCTGTAAACGCTGTCGAGCTTGTTCGGCGCGAGCACGGGCTTGGTTTTCATTGCGCGTTGGCGTTAGCTCTACTAAGACGTGGCGGGCACGCGTTTCTTCAATAAACGCTTGTCCTTGCTGAGACGGCTGCTGACTCAAGAAGCGATCAACGTCACGATCAGACACGTTGACACGCTGACTAATTTGGCGCTGCTGCACTTGGCGCATCAGCATTTCTCGGCGGACTTCTTCTCGCACGTCAGCCAGGGTCATGCCGTCCGCTTCTACGGCATCAGCAAATTCGTCAAGCGTCATGCCGTTAGACTCTGCGATGGTACGCAGCTGGCGGTTAAGCTCCGTGTCATCCACGCTAAAATTAGCTTCACGGGCCATCTGAAGCTGAATTTCGTCCATCACCATACGCTCCAGCACCTGCTGAGCCAGCTGGCTGCGTGGCGGTAAGTTACCGCCCTGGCTTTGCGCCTGCTGCTCTACCTGGGCGATACGGTCATCAAGCTCACTACGCATAATGACGCCATCATTAACGACAGCCACAACACTATCCAGCATTTGCCGCTGGGTCGATTCAAAATTTTGTGCGTAAACCGATAGCGGTACAAGTGCAGCACCTGCTCCAAGGCAGAGCACCACCATGCCGCCAGCAGAGAGCAGCTTTGCCCGCTTTTTTAAGGCACAGGTCAGCAGGGTCTTTCTGGTAGTCATAAAAATTCTCTTTCAGTCAGCCACCATTTAACGACATCGTTACAGGGGCGTAGGGCGGTAGCCAGGAATGGCTTGTTCAAAGTAGCCGTCAGCCTGTTGGCCAACGCCACCAAGGCCACGGAATACAAAACGTACAAATAGCCCGCGGTCGTTAAAGTCATCGCCTATACGGGCGGTGTCGTTATCGTCTACCCATTCACGCCAGACCAGCTGTAAACCATAGCAGCAGTCATTCCACTGCACGCCGGCCAGCTGCTCGAGCGCACGGTCGTTGGTTTGATCGTGCAGGTAGCGACCAATCAAATCAATCCTCGGGCTGGCTTTCCAAGCAAGTGACAGGTCCCACTCTTCTCGACTGTAATCTCTAAAGCCGTCATCGCCTGGCACAACACCTGGATCAAAACCTTCGATCTCCCAACGGTAACCAAGGTTCACTACGTGACCAGCGGGATGACGATAACGGGCATCAACGCTAGAGCGTTCAGTCTGCTCACGCTGGTCGTCGTATAACCACTCATAACCTGCACTCCACCGATCATTAATCTGCCAATCGAGACGAGTTACCACTGGAGAGCGGTCCCGCGTGGCCTGATAACGGCTCAGCGGATTCACGTTTGCACTATCTTCCGGACGAGCAGGTAATGTATCTGGGTCACCGTCGCTATCAATACGACGGTCAGATAGATAAATGCTTTGCCCGACACCAAGGGTTAACCGATCTTGCCCAGAAGCATCTTCAATAAAACGTGACTCTACGCCTAACGACACACGATTCAGGTCACCTAAACGGTCAGCACCTGAAAAACGATGAGGCGACCATAACTGGGCCCATGAGAAGGCTCGTTCACGGCTATCAAAATCAGGTAACTGCGTTTGGTTAGTGCGCGGCACGTAAGCATAGTTCAAACGCGGTTCAAGGGTTTGCCGATAATCACGGCCGCGTAGTTCCAGTTCACGTTCAAACACAAGGCCACTATCGATTGATGTGACCGCCGCACTGCGACTGGGAGACGTACCTCGGTCAGTGACACGATCGCCATAATCTAGCTCATAGGCAGTGTGCCATAGCTCGGTACGCGGCTCGATGTACCCCCAGGGCTGCTCAAAGCGCCAGCCAATTGCTGGCGTAAGATGCAGACGCGTACCAATGGCAGCTTCACGCTCAGGCACGCGACGCTCATCAACATCACGCCAAAAATAAGTCGCGTTAGAACGCCACTGGGTATAAAAGCCACTGCCCAGCTGCCAATCAGAATTGGCTGTCAGGCTTGGCAAACGATAAAAAGGCTTATCGGAGTCACTTAAGGGATCTTCTAAACGCTGGAAGCCTTGAGCGCGTGCATTTAGCTGCCAACGCTCACCGCGATAATCTACCTGTGCCAAACGCTCCATACTTACGCGTTCACTATTGCCAAACTCATCACCAAAATCATCAAAATAGCGCCCGTCGCTTGCGGCACCATAGCGTAATTGATAATTACTGCGCGGGGTCAGGCTACCTGCGTGCTGGGCATCAATATACCAACGGTCATCGCCCTCAAAGCGGTTATCACCGTTGTTACTGCCATCATCGCTACTGATATACCCACCTTCCACCGTTCCTTGGCTCTCTTCAAGCAGGTAGCGGTACTCACCATTGAGCAATAAGCCACGATCCGACATCCAACGCGGCGTAATAGTAGCATCATGATTCGGCGCTATATTCCAATAAAAGGGCTGAGCATAATCAAACCCGTCATTGGAAAAACTGACGGAAGGCGATAGCAGGCCTGTATGGCGGCGGTCGTCAATAGGGAAACGCAGCCAGGGCCAATAAAAAATCGGTACATCTTTTACTTCAAGCCGTGCGTGACGCGCGGTGCCAAAGCCTTCTTCTTGGTTTAATTTTATATCGCTGCTAACGAGCTGCCAGCTATTAGTGTCTGGATCACAGGTCGTGAATGACGCGTTTCGCAGGCGATACTCCCCATCACCGGTTTGCTCTAACTGACTGGCCTGCCCCCTCAAGTGTTGCGCATAAAGCACATAGTGGCTATTGCGCAACGACGCTTGGTCGTTATTGAGCATTAGTGTCGCTTGTTCGCCACGCACCAGTGCCTGGCCATCACGTATGGCCAGATTACCCTCGGCGTCGACTCGCTGACGGTCTGCGGGCAGATACATCTGTGCCGCCTGTAGCTCAGTATTGCCACGGCGCAGCACAACATCACCGCGCAACAACGCCTCACCATCTGCCGCGTAATCAACTTCTTGCGTCTCAACCGACAACGTTTCGGGGTTATCTTCCGCTGGCAAGCGGTAGTCTGGCATCACATAACGCCCTCGACACAGCTGGTGCGGTGCTTCGTCTTGACTCCAGGCCTGCCAGTCCAGCGCCTCGGCAGGTAGCGTCTGACCTTGCGCCACCACTGAAAATGAGGCGCCAGCGAGCAAACTGCCCAACAGCGTGTGCGCAACCGGTACGGTACGCGAGATTCGCTTGCCCATGTTCGTTATCCTTGGCATCCATAATCGGTATTATACAGCCCGCATGATGCCCGACCAGCAAGGAGCTTGCATGTCCTCTTCTCGGATTGACGCCCTCACCCAGTGGGCGGCTGAACAAAATGGCCTAAATAGCGCCGCTATCCGCCTTTCTCCAGCGGGCGGTGACGCAAGTTTCCGGCGATATTTCCGGCTGACACTGCCCTGTGGCAGCACTCGCATAGTAATGGATGCCCCCCCCAACCAGGAAGACTCAACGCCGTTCGTCGCTATCGGAAAACGCTGGTACGCGGCAAAACTGCCCGTGCCGCATATTTACGCCGCCGATCTCGACGCGGGTTTTTTGCTGCTTGATGACCTTGGAGATACGCCGTTACAGACGCTATTCACTGATGAAGCGCGCATTCAAAACAGCCATTTCGATGCGCTGGCTTTGATTGCCAAGTTACAAAACCACGCCAACCCTGCAGTGTTGCCGCCTTATGATGCGACGCTGCTGAATCGAGAGCTCGACCTTTTTCCTGAGTGGTGTTTAAACAATTGGCTGTCGCTACCAACGCCAGACAGCTGGAGTGCGCTGCGTGGACACCTCGTTAAGCAAGCGCTCGATCAACCCGTCGTCAGCGTACATCGCGATTACGATGCGATGAATATCATGGTGCATGACCAGCAGCTTTACATGATTGACTTTCAAGACGCGGTGGCTGGGCCAATCAGTTACGACGTTATTTCCTTACTACGCGGACGCTACTGCCGTTTTTCTCAGGCGCAGTTTATGCAGTTCGTCGACGCTTTTTATCGCCAAGCGCGTCAAGATGGGCGTCTCTCTCGCCATGTCAGCAATGATGAATTTCTTACCCAATGCCAAGCGATGGCCGCTCAACGCTCGCTAAAAGTGCTGGGAATTTTTTGCCGCTTAACGCTTCGCGATGCAAAACAAGGCTATTTATCACGTCTGCCGCATTTTTTGGCGCATTTAGAAGATAGCCTAACCGCGCTCCCCCAGCACAGCGAGTTTGCTGAATGGGTAAGCGGCACACTGCGTCCCGCCATTGCCCAACGTTTAGCGGAAAATACGTTATGAAAGCGATGATTTTAGCCGCAGGCCTTGGCAAGCGAATGCGGCCACTTACTGACCACTGCCCAAAACCACTACTACCGGTAGCTGGTAAGCCACTTATTGTGCATCACCTCGAACGGCTAAAGCGTGCTGGTATTGACGAGGTGGTCATCAACGTGAGCTATCGGGCAGAGCAGATCATGGCCGCACTAGGCGATGGAAGCGCCTTTCAGCTACGGATTCACTGGAGCCTTGAAAAGACCCCTCTAGAAACCGGCGGCGGTATTCAAAAAGCGCTGCCCCTGCTGGGCGAAGCCCCGTTTCTACTGGTCAATGGGGATGTCTGGTGCGATTACACGCCACCAGCATCACGACTAAAGGGTAACGACTTGGCCCATCTAGTGCTGGTCGATAACCCTTCTCATCACCCTAGTGGTGATTTTGGCCTCATTAATGGTCGCGTTGCGCCAGCAAGCCACACGCGTCTTACCTTCGCGGGTATTAGCCTGCTACATCCAGATCTTTTAGCCGACCAGCCGCCTGGGGAATTTGCCCTGGCACCGCTACTAAAGCATGCGATGACAAGCAACCTGGTTAGCGGCGAGCACTTTTCAGGCCACTGGGTGGACGTAGGCACGCCTGAGCGCCTGAACGACCTTGAGCATTATCTTTTAGCAGCGCAGTAACGCAGACGATGAGCCGTGCGCCTAACGCTAGAAATGTTATGCTGCGCAACTTACCTTTCGTCGCCTAGATGAGGAGAGCAACGTGAAAGCACGGGTAAAATGGACAGACGGCCGCCAATTTGTTGCGGAATCAGGTAGCGGGCACAGTGTCGTGATCGACGGCCCACCTGATCTTGGTGGCCGCAATACCGGTCCCCGCCCAATGGAAATGCTACTGATGGGTATGGGTAGTTGTACTGCCTTTGATGTCTTGAATATTCTTGATAAAGCTCGCGCTGATGTCACCGACTGTGTTGCAGAGCTTAACGCCGAACGTGCTGATGATGTGCCTGCCGTATTTACCAACATCCACGTGCATTTTGTGGTGACTGGCCGTAGCTTAAAAGAGAAGCAAGTACAGCGGGCAGTTGAGCTATCTGCAGAAAAGTACTGCAGCGCGTCCATCATGCTGGTAAAAGGCGGCGTCGAAATAACCCACTCTTTTGAGATTGTCGAAGCTTGAGCGACTCAAAGCGTCATCTTTCTCATGTATCAACGACATATGTATTAAAAAAAATAGCGCGGCTGGATGCATACCATGCGCTTGGCGGGCATAATATGCTCGCTTGTTTTTACCCCTACTGCGTAGCAGACGGCCGCTTTGCAAAAAGCGACCCCAGCATCACGGTGACAAGTTTTTATCGGTTCCGGCGCTGGCTCGTCGGGGTGTCTTCATCTGCCATAGGGAGGTTCGGACGTGTCAGATAATCTCCGACTCCACGGGTTTAATAACCTGACTAGCTCGTTGAGCTTTAACATTTACGACATCTGTTATGCCAAGACCGAAGAGCAGCGTGCGGCTTATATCGACTATATCGATGAGCTCTACAACGCCGAACGTTTGACGCAGATTTTAAAAGACGTCACCAATATTATCGGCGCTCATGTGCTTAATATTGCTCGTCAAGATTACGAACCCCACGGGGCCAGTGTCACCATTCTGATTGCTGAACACGAGCTGGATGAAGCAAATCCAGAGCAAACGGAACCAGGCCCAGGCCCACTGCCTGAAACAGTTGTGGCGCATCTTGATAAAAGCCACGTGACAGTACACAGCTATCCTGAGTCGCACCCCGACAATGGCATTAGCACCTTTCGATTGGATATTGACGTATCTACCTGTGGCCATATCAGCCCGTTGAAAGCGCTGAACTACCTAATTCACAGTTTCGACTCTGACATTGTCACCATGGATTATCGAGTTCGCGGCTTTACCCGTGATGTCGATGGTAAAAAGCTGTTTATTGATCACGACATTACCTCGATTCAGGATTACTTGGCAGAAGATACCAAGCACGCCTATCAGATGATCGATGTAAACGTGTATCAAGAAAACATGTTCCACACCAAAATGTTACTGAAAGACTTCGAACTTGATAACTACTTGTTCGGCACATCGCGCCGCGACATTACGTTTGAAGAAGCACGAGATATTGAAAGCAGGCTGCGTAAAGAGATGCTCGAGATTTTCTACTCTCGAAATCTGGACTAGCACCTTTTTTTCAAACTAATGAAAAGCCGTTCTGCGAGTTCGCAGAACGGCTTTTTTTGTTAATCATCCGCCGCTAGTAAACGCTTGGCTCGCCTTCCGGGCGGGTCTTAAAGCGCCGATGCAACCATAAGTACTGCTCAGGATGTTTGCGTATGGCCTGCTCGATAAATTCATTAACCCGCGTGGCATCGGCCACCTCATCCCCACTTGGGAAGTTATCAAGCGCGGGCAAGCAGGTGATGGTATACGTCTGATTATCGGGATTACGGTGAAACATTAGCGGCACCACTGGCGCACCTGTCATGCGAGCGATTTTTGCAGTCAGTTTAATAGTGGCTGCTTGCTGACCAAATAGCGGTGCGAACACGCTAACGTTACGGCCAAAATCTTGGTCCGGGGAGTACCACACAATGTGGCCTGCTTTGATCCTGCGTACAACGCCACGCAAATCATGGCGGTCGATAGCCTGACCAAAAATACGCGAACGGGCGCGGGTCATGAAGCGCTCGAACAGGGGATTGTTATGGGGTCGATACACCGCATCGGCTGAGAAAAATAGCGAGTGCAGCGCGCCGCCTAAATCCAGCGTTGAGAAATGTATTCCCACCACCAACACACCTTTACCCTGCGCTTTTGCTCGGGCTAAGTGTTCCTGGCCATGATAGGCCACACGATGACGCAATCCCTCCGCATCACGACACCAGCCCGTAGCAGTTTCTACCAGCCCCATCCCATTAGCTATAAACACTTGTTTTACTAAGTGACGCTGCTCATCAGCACTTTTTTCAGGAAAGCAGAGTGCAATATTTATCTCGGTGATATGCCGCCGACGCTTAATAAAACGCCATGCAAGCAAACCGATTATTTTTCCCACCCACAACTTAAAGCGCCAGGGCAACCAGGCAACGACATGCATCGCGCCTATCGCCAGCCAGGTTGACCAATAGCGCGGGTGTGCAAACGACTGTGGATAAGAGGTTTTAGACATTCTGATAACCGTTTAAGCGAAGGCCCCGTAATAGCGCCGCGGCGCTCTTGGCAGTACGCCTGTTAACAGGGTATAGCTGATGGTATCGCAGTAACGTGCGACTTCATCGATAGGCAATACAGTACCGTTGCTGGCGGCTCCCCACAGCACGACCTCGCTACCAATGTCAGCCCCAGGCACATCGGTAACATCGACGGTTAGCATATCCATTGAGACCTTACCGGCAATTGTACAGCGCTGGCCGTTAACTAACACCGGGGTGCCATCTATGGCGTGACGATCATAGCCATCGCCATAACCAGCGGCCACTACGGCAATTTTAGAACGCCGTGGCGCGCACCAGCGACCTCCGTAGCCAACAGGTTCACCCTCCTCAAGCTCACGAAGTGCAATAATCTCAGAACGTAAACTCATGACTGGACGCAGCTGGCCGGTAAGCTCATTGGCTTCTTCTAGTGGGTCACTGCCATACAACATGACACCGGGACGATTCCAATCACCATGAGCAACAGGCCATGCCAGTGTCGCGGGTGAATTGGCCAAGCATAGAGGCGCATCGAGCGCTTTTGCCAAACTCGTTAAAGCTGCCATTTGCCGATTGAAGTAACTTCCCTCACGGGCATCTGCGGTAGCAAAGTGGCTCATCAAATGTAGCGCTGTCACCTGTGGCGCATTCACTAACCGCCGCCAAACGTTAGGCGCTTCCTCTAGAGAGAACCCTAGACGATGCATACCAGAATCGACTTTCATCCATACGGGAATCGGCTGCTGGGGAGAAAAAGCGAGTAAAGCAGCCACCTGCCACTCACTGTGGACGCTGATCCAGAAACTGTATTGATCAACCAGCTTCAGCTCGTCAGCGGTAAAAATACCTTCAAGCAATACAATGGGTTTTTTAATCCCCCCTTTACGCAGGCTGATCGCTTCTTCTATACACGCGACAGCAAATGCGGGCACATCGGCTTCTAGGGCGCGCGCGCATTCAAGCGCACCATGACCATAAGCATCCGCTTTAATAACGGCTACCGAGCGACTTTGGGGCGCGCAGCGGCACGCTAGCTGATAGTTATGACGCAGTGCGTCTAAATCAATATGGGCCACCAGGGGGCGCATCACGTTTCTCACTTACACAGTCAATAGTTAACAGGTGATCAACCAAAGGGCGTCAAAAATAACGCACCGAGCAATGAACTCGGTGCGTTATAGTCGGTGTGGCGCAATAGCTTACCGCGTTTAGCTCTCGAAAATAGCGTTGAGGGACAGGCCCTGCTTTTCCAAAGAGCGACGCAGCTTCTTTAGCGCCTCTACTTGAATTTGCCGGACGCGCTCGCGTGTTAGACCAATTTCAGCGCCAACTTCCTCTAACGTGGCGGCTTCATGGCCTCGTAATCCAAAGCGGCGAACTACCACTTCGCGCTGCTTCTCACTAAGCTCATCCAGCCAGTGGTCTACGTGCTCGCGTACATCACCATCAACTAGACATGCTTCCGGGCCTAGCACTTCGTCGTCAGTTAAGGTGTCGATTAACGGCTTATCACTTTCCCCCCCCATAGGGTAATCAACTGACGAGACGCGCTCATTGAGCCCGAGCATCTTCTTAACCGTTTCTACTGGCTTGTCGAGATGATCGGCAATCTCTTCTGCCGTTGCTTCATGATCAAGCTTTTGGGTTAGCTCACGCGCTGCACGCAGATAAATATTCAGCTCTTTAACCACGTGTATGGGTAGACGTATGGTACGCGTCTGATTCATCAAAGCGCGCTCTATAGTTTGCCGAATCCACCACGTGGCATAAGTAGAAAAGCGGAACCCCCGTTCAGGATCAAACTTTTCGACGGCTCGAATTAACCCGAGGTTTCCCTCTTCAATCAGATCAAGCAGCGTCAGCCCGCGGTTTAAATAGCGTCTGGCAATTTTCACTACCAAACGCAGGTTAGACTCGATCATCCTTGAGCGGCCAAGTGGATCGCCTTTACGCGCTAAACGGCCATAATAGACTTCTTCTTCCGGCGTTAATAATGGCGAAAAACCAATTTCATTAAGGTAGATTTGTGTCGCATCCAAGCTTTGAGTCGATTGACGCTCATCACGGCCTAACGCTTTTTCAAAAGCATCCTCCTCCGCAGTGACCTCTTCATCGGCACCATCCAGAGCCTCTTCAACAGCGTCCAGGTCAACCTCCTGTAGATCCTTCTCCAGCATACTCATGGTAGTATCCCCCGTTATTTCGCCTAACCGCCATTAAGAAAAGTAAAGGTGGCCGCACTCCCTGTGCGCTTGCACCATTTATTGTTATATGACGCCCTACTCCAGCTAGTCGGGTACTCCAAACAATCCAACCAACAGAATTGCTTAGTAGTGGTTAGCGAGACGGCAGATAGTCCAAGGGGTTTTGAGGCTGCCCATCGCGACGCACCTCAAAGTGTAATTTGACGCTGTCTGCATCACTATCACCCATTGAGGCAATCACTTCTCCCGCTTCAACCACATCGTTTTCTTTAACATTTAGACTATCATTATGCGCATAAGCACTTAAGTACTGATCGTTGTGTTTAAGCAGTATTAAGTTGCCATATCCTCGTACACCACTACCTGCATAGACCACGATGCCTGGACCCGCCGCCTTAACAGGTTGCCCCTTTTGGCCAGCGATATCAATCCCAGCCGTAATGGAGCCACCCTGGCCAAACTCTCCAGTCACTTGACCTGCCGTTGGCCATTGCCAGTTAATATTTTCGACCGGCGTAAACGTACGCGAGGAACGATCAACGCGTGCAGGTTGGCTCGGCTCTGCAGACTCAACAGGCGGCGCTGTTGCTGTGGTCTCTGCCTCAGGTTTTTGCTCAGGCTCTTGTACAGGTTCAGATGTTGGCTCGGTTTCTTTGGTGGGTTCAGGCTGAGCCTCTTCAGATGCTTCACCTGTAGGCGTAGCATCGCGATTGGACGTGCTTGCACTGTTAGCGGTGCTTGCGCTGTCGGCCACTTGCTGCGCGGCGGCCACTGATACTTGTTCAGCACGCTCTGCTCGCTCAGCCGTTAACCGTTGGTTCCGCTCAATTGCACTTTCATCAGGCAGCAACCAGTCTAACTGTTGATCGTCACTGGCGACGGAGGTGGTTTGAGGGTTTAGCCCCGTTGCCACAGCACCCGAGACACGACGTTCTGAAGTAGCAGCACCTGCTGACTGATTGCTTGGTGCCTCCACTCCTTCACGTAGCGCGATAGTTTGGCCTGGAAATATCTGATAGGGCGCATCGATATTATTGATTTGCGCTAACTCGCGGTAATCAAGATTGTGCTGCCATGCGATGCCATAGAGGGTATCACCTGCTTTAACGGTATACTGAGGCGAGTCTGCTACCGCGCGGCGCGCTTCACTTAAATCACGCACCTGAGGCGTGTTGTGCTGCTGATTGGCACAACCGCTGACGGCGAGTGCCAAAACTGACATCATGAAGACCTTACGCATGAAAACCCTACTCCTTTTCAACGTCGCGCGCGTTTCCTATTGACCTATGCTCGGCATAGTGAGCTGCGCGACGGTTTAATAACACTACCAATAGTGCGCCAACCATCATCAGTGCCACAACGCCTACCGACTGAGCAGAGCCTCCAGACAGTACCGCATAATCACTAGGTAACAGATAACGATGAGCTAACGGAATCATTTGTCCATCAGGGCCAAGCTGGTAACGCAACAGCTCTTTCCAAGGCCACAATACTGGCAGCGAGCCAATAATAAACCCTAGTAAAAGCTGCATAGTGGCATCATGGTGACGGCGTAATAACCATGATAACAATCGCGAAAATAGCGCGAGGCCAACAATACATCCCATACCGAACAGCATAATAATGCCAATATCAAAACTTAGAATAGCCCCTAAAATAGTGCCATAAAGCCCCATCGTCAGCAGCAGAAAACTACCGGACACTCCCGGAAGCAGCATCGCGCTAATAGCAATCGCACCGGCAACCATAACTACCACCGCTTCATTACCGATAAGTAACACTAACGGCATCATGCCTGGCAGCGATTTAGCCAGTAATAGCCCTACCACCAGCGGTAATAGATACCAAAACTTCCAACGCCCACCTGCCTGGGCAACGACAAACCCTGACGCAGCTACCAAGCCAAAGAAAAACCCTTCAATTAGCAGCGGGTGAGCCTCCATTAGCCAAAGCGCTAAATGCGCAACGCTGAAAAGGCTCACGGCAACGCCCAGCAACAATGGCACGATAAAGGTTATATTCAGGTGCTGAGCTAACGCCAGCCAGCCGCCTTGCCGCCAAGCAACAAAAGCGCTGGGGCCAAACTGCTTGATAGTATGAATAAACTCTTCATAAATACCGGTAATAAACGCGATCGTTCCGCCTGAAACACCGGGCACCGCATCGGCCGCCCCCATTCCTGCGCCTTTTAAAAACAGTTCTACAAATCGACGCTTCAATCCACCACTCCTTGCAATAGGGGTACAAAACGCACGGGTTCAAGCCGACGCTTTTCAAAGGCACTGCCAATGCGTTTTATTTGGGTAAGCCATTGACTGCCATCAGGCTCTTCTAGCGGTGCAATCAGCACACCATCATGGCTAAGCTGCTCCAATAGTGCTTCTGGCAGCGTTTGGGCGCAGGCAGTTAACAAAATCACATCAAAGGGCGCAACTTCTGGCCACCCTTCACCACCATCCGCCACTGCCAGCGTTGCTGGCGCATCAAGCCGCCAAAGACGTTCTGCGGCTCGCTGGTGCAAAGCGTGAATGCGTTCAACCGAATAGAGCGTAGGCACTAGCCTGGATAGAATTAGTGTTTGATAACCCGAGCCAGTGCCCACTTCCAGCACACGCCTAGGCCCCGCCCGCACCACAAGCTCTGTCATTCGCGCAACTGTCAGAGGTTGCGATAATGTCTGCCCAAAGCCAATAGGTAACGAGGTGTCTTCATACGCGCGATGGGCCAACGCTTCATCGACGAACAAGTGCCTTGGCTCACCCGCCATAACATTGAGCACTCGCGCATCTTGAATGCCTTGCTGCTCAAGCCGCTTTACCATGCGATTTCGAGTGCGTTGAGAGGTCATCCCTCTACCGCGCAGCTCGCTAGGCGAAAGCTCAGGCAAAAGCATCCAACCAGTCCTGCACGTCACTACGCGCGGGATGGCGCGTTAGATCTGTTTGTAACGGAGTAATCGATATATAACCTGCTTCGATAGCAGAAAAGTCGGTATCCTCGCCATCATCAGCGTTAGCGGCGACCGGAGCTATCCAGAAACGCGTGCGTCCGCGTGGGTCTTTAACAGGCACCGGTTTCTCTGCTGGCCCACGATAGCCTAAGCGAGTCACTTTAACGCCTTTAATCTCTTCCCACGGCACATCCGGCACGTTAACGTTCAGAAGGGTACGAGGTGGCAACGACAGCTGATCGGCAGCTCCGATTAAGCTAGCAGCTACCTTGGCAGCCGTCGCAAAGTAACGATCACCACATAGCGACATTGCTATGGCGGTCATGCCCAAGTTGCGCCCTTCCATAGCAGCGGCTACCGTGCCTGAATAGAGCACATCATCGCCAAGGTTACTACCGTGGTTAATTCCTGAAATCACCAAGTCAGGACGCTCATCCCAGACACCGTTCACGCCCAGATAAACACAGTCTGCTGGCGTACCATCTACGCTATAAAAGCCGTTATCCAGCGCTGTTAAAGAGAGCGGACGGGAAAGCGTCAGCGAGTTACTGGCGCCACTGCGATCTCGATCAGGCGCTACCACGCGTAAATTCGCATGGGCAACAAGCGCATCATGCAGTGCCCGCAACCCTGGCGCGTGGACACCATCGTCATTGGAAAGCAGCAGTCGCCGCATTCGTGTCTCCTTTAAAGATGCCGCATTAAGATAAGTATATATGGGGCGCGTTAAGCAAAATCCGGATGCGCGATTAACTCACTGACCACGGCGGTCGCAAAGCTCCCTCGTGGCAAGGCAAACGAGAGTAGCACGGCATTGGGCAATGTCTCGATACTAGGCGAAATTAACCTTACTCGTAGCGCTCGATGGGAACGCTTAACGCCACTTTTCACTAACCCCTCGCACAGCATCGGATGGCATGTTAGCAGCCGCTTTTCATAGTCTGCCACCTGATATTCAGCAAGTTCCCCTGCGCCCCACAGAGCACCGGTCGGATGGATATCAAGCGCAGCGGCACGTCTTATTAAGTCGTCCTCCACGGCATCAACGGTAAAAACACTGTGCGAGCCATCCAGCATGAGCATATCGCCCGCTAGAGGCTGGCACCATGTCCCATCCGCCAGACGGTTGCTTAACAACTCGTTAAACAAGAAACTACGAGCCGTGGAAAGCATCATTCCTTGGCGGTCATCGCGCTTGCGCCAGCCTTTCGCTAAAAGTGCTTCTGCACGCTGTAAATTGCGGCCTTCAGGCCCAAAACGCTGAGGTCCAAAATAGTTAGGCACCCCTTGGCGACAAAGCGCCTCCCAGCGGTCAAAAAAATGCTGGCTTTGAAGCGCTTCACCGCTAAGGCGCAACGTGAAGTGATTAGTGCGATGGACACCGCGCTTCAACTTTCGGGGATGTCTTGCCTGGGCCAACACCTTAATCCCCAATGCCGCTAATGAGTCACCCAAGTCGCTAGGTGCCTCGCGCCCTGGAAGATGTACGCTTAACCACTGCCGGGTCACTGCGACTCGGTCCTTCATCCCGGAGTAACCCACATCTCGGGGTGTGACACCACAAAGACGGCTGACGCTTTTCACCACATCTAACGTGGTTTGATGGCGCTTTTCAAGCCGTAACCACAGGTGCTCACCCTGATTTTCAGGCGTAAAATTCAGTTGCTCGTCAACCACAAAATCTTCTGGCTGAGCGCGATAATGGCCCGGTTTAGGAGCACCGAATTCAGCATCTAAGCAGCGCTGCCAAGCGGGTAAATTAACCATTCAGCGCCTCTTGGTGCTCCAGCAACACCACTGCCTCAGCGGCAATACCTTCCCCCCGTCCGGTAAACCCGAGCCGTTCGGTTGTCGTGGCTTTAACATTGACCTGACCAAGGCGAATACCTAAATCTTCAGCAATGACCGCGCGCATCGTATCAATATGCGGCGCCATTTTAGGTGCCTGTGCCATTAACGTGGCATCTAGATTAACCACGCAGAAGCCTTGTGCATGCACCAGCTGAACCACATGGCGAAGTAAATGGCGGCTATCTGCACCAGCCCATGTTGGGTCGGTATCGGGGAAGTGCCGCCCTATATCACCGAGTGCACAGGCACCCAGCAGTGCGTCACTGATAGCATGCAGTAACACATCGCCATCCGAGTGGGCAACAAAACCATGTTCAAAAGGCAGCTTAATGCCACCAATCATCAAATGGTCGCCAACGCCAAATCGGTGCACATCAAATCCGTGGCCAATTCGCATTAACAACTCCTTTTAGATTCAGAAAATTGGGCAGATTCAGAGGATTGAGCAGAATCAGAGGCTTGAGCGACTTGCGACGCCATAATAGCAGCAGCAAGGGCAAGGTCATCAGGATGGGTGACTTTAAGATTATCGCGACGTCCACTAATCAGCCTGGGTGCATGCCCTAGCGCCTCAACAGCGGAGGCTTCATCGGTAACAACACACTGACCAGTGACGGCATGTTCAAGAGCACGACGCAAAAGCGCGTAGCGAAAGCTTTGAGGCGTTAGCGCATGCCATAGCCGATCACGAGACTCAGTGGCAGCACTTAACTGCTCGGCATTGGCTCGTTTCATGGTATCAGCCACCGGCATCGCCAGAAGTGCGCCACTAGGGTGCTGCTGGGCAGCGTGATACAGCGTCAGCAAATCAGACGATGTCACGCAGGGACGCGCAACATCATGCACCATCACCATATCGTCTTCTTGCGCGTTTATAGCGTGCAGCGCATTTAAGACGCTATCCATCCGCTCAGCACCACCGGTCACTCGCTGCCACTGGGCAAATGGCACCCATTCAGGGTTGAACCAGCGATCATCACTGTCCAGACACAGCACAAGATGCGCAGCGGGAAAAGCACGGTGCAGCCGACTAAGCGTATGCGCCAGGATCGGCTTTTCACCCAGCGGCAGATACTGCTTCGGCTTATCGGCTCCCATTCGCTTGCCTTGCCCGGCGGCGGGTACGATTAACCACAGCGGGTGACTCATTCGTCAGCACCTTCACTGGGCAAACCTGGTTGAGTAACTAGCCCCGCATTAATCCCTACGAGTTCGGCTTCAATCGCCACACCAGGCACCCAAAAAAACTGTTCATCGCTACGCACCATACCCATATCGCTTCGGGCACGCTCTTCAACAGCGTCTAGGCCGGTTTTCAGATCGGTGACTTCAGCTGCTAACCGCGCGTTACGCTCTCGCATGGGCACATTGGCAGCTTCTTGAACGGCAACGCGCTCTTCAACCAGCTGTAAATCTTCCCAGCCACCGTTACCTAACCAGAGCTGGTATTGGAGAAACCCCAATATCGCAAGCAGCGCAACCGTAAGCCATTTATGCATCACCGCCTTCCTTTGTTTAGGCCTAAACGAAGCGCATTATGCCATTAAGGGCTATTTCCAGCGAGTTACGCCTTACCTAACTGATTTTTCACCTAACCGGATTTCATTTAAACGGTAATGCATCGTTCGCGGCCTCACGATAGGCGCTAATATGGGCACCCTCTTCATGGCAGAATTGAGCAACGCCTGCTGCCAAGCCAGGGTGTACAAGGTAGTGCAGCGAACGTACCCGTTGAGGGGCAAAGCCACGCACCAGCTTGTGTTCACCCTGGGTTCCGGGGTCGAATAAAGAGAGCCCGTTTTCTAGACAAAATTCAATTCCTTGGTAATAGCAAGCTTCAAAATGGAGACAGTCAGCAACCACTTCGCTCCCCCAATAGCGGCCGTACAAAGTATGCTCGCCACGAAAATAGAGTGCGGCGGCAACGGGCTGACCATTTAATAGCGCCTGAACCAACACAAGTGCCTCAGGCATCATATGGCGTAACCGCTCAAAAAAAGCCTCATTCAAGTAAGGCGGGCGGCCCCGCTCGTGATATGTGATCGTGTAGCAGCGAAAGAAGTGCGCCATGGCTTCTTGAGTAATTGCCTTGCCCTCTAAGCGCCGTAACGTAAAGCCTTGCTCGGCAACCAAGCGCCGTTCGCGCTTAATCATTTTGCGGCGTTTCGACGTAAGGCTCGCCAAAAAACCATCGAAATCGCCAAATCCACGATCTCGCCATTGAAACTGAACGCCCTCTCGCGCAATTAACGCTGGAAACTGCCGCTGCCAGGCAGCCACTTCGTCATCCTGCGCAAACAGCAAATGCCAACTCGACAACGCTTGCTCTTCACAATGCGCTTGCCACGTCGCTGCTAATAATCCGCGAACATTTTCGGCATTAACATCATCAGCAATTAAAGTGCGCGTGCCAGGAACCGGGGTAAACGGAATAGCGCTCAGTGCTTTAGGATAATAGTGGCCGCCTGCACGCTCCAGCGCATCGGCCCATCCCCAATCAAACACATACTCACCATAAGAGTGGTGTTTGCGATACATGGGCAACGCCCCCACCAAACGATTATCTTGCCATACGCAAAGGTGGCAAGGCTCCCACCCGGTCGCGCGACAGACAGCACCACTACGCTCTAACGCCTGTAAAAATGCATGACGTAAAAAAGGTTGTTCACCGCTGACCAGCGCATCCCACTGGGCGGCGTCCACAGCGTCGATGGCGGGTAGCATAATGCATGACAGTGAGTGCGAAAGCATGATGCCTCCCAAGGCGTATCGTTAGAAATATTAGTACATGACCTTACCACTAACGAGACGCTCAGTGCGTTTGTTGATGCTGTCATTTCTGTGCGGAGTACGGTATTCAAGTAGTCACGACAACCGTCTATTGTTATTAAGAGTTGACTAAAGGAGCAGCCATGAAACGCGACTTAACGCGCCTGTTGCACGCTCAGCGTCATGCGGCTAACCGCACTTTTGCCACTTTAAGCATGCGTAGAAAGCGTTTAGAACGTCTTGCACAAATGACAAAACATCACCAGCGGGACATCATTCACGCCATTCAAGCTGACTTCGGCAAACGTAGCGAAACGGAAATACGTCTGGCAGAAATTAGTGCAGTGTTACAAGCCATTGGTCATGCACGGCGGCACCTCTGGCACTGGATGCGTCCCTGTGCGGCTACTATGCCGTGGCGCTTGTGGCCTGCCCGTGCACGTATTACACCTCAGCCGCTTGGTGTGGTCGGCATTATGTCGCCTTGGAACTACCCGTGGAGCTTAGCATTGATGCCGGCTATTGATGCTGTCGCAGCAGGCAATAGCGTCATGATCAAGCCCAGCGAGTACGCTCCCAATACCAGCGCTCTTTTGGCAAAGCTGGTACCGCAATATTTTACTGACGAAGAGTTGTGCGTTGTTGAAGGCGGTCCAGACATCGCCAAAGCGTTTAGTGCCCTGCCTTTTGATCATCTAATTTTCACCGGATCAACGGCGGTGGGCCGTCAGGTTGCGCTTGCCGCTGCCGAACAGTTAACCCCGGTAACTCTAGAGCTGGGTGGCAAATCACCTGCTATTGTGGCGAGCGACGCTGATCTAGACCGCGCCGCTGCCTCAATTATTTTTGGCAAGGGAATGAACGCTGGGCAGACCTGCATAGCGCCGGACTATGTATTGGTGGAAAGCCGCCACCTTGAAACACTTATCCAAGCGCTTAGTCGAGCCATCGAGCAGCAGCGCCCAACCGATAAAGAGGCCACAGGGTTCGTCAGCCCTCATCATCAACAGCGTAGCGAACGGCTGATAGCGCAAGCGAGAGATCACGGCTGTCGCATTATTGATAGCGGACCCCATGCTCCCGCGCTGGTCATTGACCCAACACAAAACCTTGAACTGATGCGTGAGGAAATTTTTGGCCGTGCTCTACCGCTGATCAGCGTTAAAAGCATCGATGACGCAATTGCCTTTGTGAATGCCCGACCACATCCACTAGCGCTGTATGCTTTTACCAACGATAAATTGCTGCAAACCACATTACGTCTCTCAACCCGCTCTGGCGCACTGGTATTCAATGAAACGTTGCTTCACCACGCGGTTCCTTCGCTACCTTTTGGTGGCGTTGGAGACAGCGGCATAGGGGCGTATCACGGTCGCCACGGCTTCGAGCGTTTCAGTCATTTAAGAAGCATTTTTTATCAATCAAAACGGGCTTCAAGCTCACTCATAAGGCCACCCTATAAACGTTGGCTATTAAAATTACTGAGGATTAGTTAAAGCTTGTTCAAAAATGACCGATAATTATTAATATTTAATGTTTGATTGTCTCTTGGGCACTCTATTTTTGAACGACTTATCTTCTAGGACACACAATGCAAGCCGCAGACTTTCCTGAGAATGAACACCAGCGTTTAGCGGCATTGCATGCTTTACAGGTGCTTGACACCCCTGCTGACGAAGCGTTTGACCGTATTACCCAGTTTGTCTGTGACTTATTTGATGTACCTATTGCACTAATATCACTCGTTGATACAAAACGCCTATGGTTTAAGTCCCAGCAAGGACTGTCTGCCAGTGAAATGTGCCGAGATATTTCGCTGTGTGCACATGCTATTGCACTTAACGACATGCTCGTTGTTGAAAATACGCTTGATGATCCACGCTTTGCTGACAATCTGCTCGTCACTGGGACGCCACACGTTCGTTTTTATGCTGGCCAGCCGCTGCAACTGGCGGATGGCCTATCAGTAGGCACACTCTGTTTAATCGATCGTCAGCCGCGTTCGTTTAGTCAACACGACCGAGGCATTTTAAAAAGCATCGCGGGACAAGTGGAAGAGCTGCTGCGTCAGCATCAAATACGCAGAGCCTTGGCTCAAACCACGCGCCGTTATGAAGCGCTATTTAACGAAAGTGCCACGGGTATCGTGCGTATCGACCGTTCTGGCCATGTGTTAAGCATTAATCCTTTCGCACTTACGATGCTGGGTTATCAGCAGCACGAAGTGGTTGGTAACAATGTCGCGATGTTTACGCCTGAAACAATCAGCGCACATCACGACAGTTTTCTTGCCAATTTTTTAGCAGGCAGCGAGCCAAAGGTGATTGGTCGAGGCAGAGAAGTGGAAGCACTTCATAAAGACGGCCATTTAATTCCCGTTCATCTTGCTGTCAACGCCATCCATAATGAGCAAGGAAATGTTGCTGAATTCCTGGGCATTTTAACTAATCTAACCGAGGTTTATAATGCCACCCAACAAATCAATAAAGAACAAAGCCTGCTAAAAGTACTTCATCAAGGTATTACAGATTACCAAGCACTCATGTCGGTTGAGCAGCTATGGACATTCTTAATGGAAGCGCTGCGCGACCTTACCGATAGCGATTATGCGCTCATTGGAGAAGTGTTACCTACTGATACGACTAACGCACTTAAGATACACGCCATCACAGATCTTTCATGGAGCGATGATTCCAGGCACCTAATGGAGCGCCTACGTAGCGGTGATATGACGCTCACCAACCCTAACTCACTGTTAGGAAGGGTATTCGCCCACGGCGATGTCATTATGACTGACGACGTTTATCGCCATACGAAGCGCGGTGGTTTCCCACCAGGACACCCACGTTTAGGCAATTATTTGGGCGTACCTATTTTCAGTGGTGATAACCTCATTGGCATGTTTGCCATTGCAAACAGTAAACAGCCCTTAAACCAAGCGCTTTTAGACTGGCTTCAACCGTTTACCGATACATGTGCACTGCTCATTAACCTTTATCGCCAAATGGCCGAGCGCGAACAAGTTACCTGTGATTTGGCAACCGCTAGAGATCAGGCAGAGCAAGCCAATAAGGCAAAAAGTGAATTTCTGTCTTCAATGAGTCACGAATTGCGTACACCGCTTAACGCCATTATCGGCTTTGCTCAGCTGCTCGCAAAAGGTCGCCGTGATCCACTGAGTGAAAAGCAGCAGCGCCAAGTAGGGCAAATCGAGAAGAGTGGACAGCACCTGTTAAGCCTAATTAATGAAGTGCTGGATTTAGCAAAGATCGAAGCGGGTTACATAACTCTTTCGCTAGAACCCATGTTAATTGAAAACGTATTAGACGATGCCTGTACCACGCTAGAGGCGAACATCGATGCAGCAAATATTACGCTAACGCGTCATTCAGTGTCGCCAGCCTGCATGGTGTTAGCAGATTACACACGGGTAAAACAAGTACTGCTCAACCTGCTTTCCAACGCAATTAAATACAACCGAGCAAACGGCACTATTCACGTTAATATCGAGCCGGTTGGGTCCGAACTAAAGGTTAGCGTTATCGACTCAGGGCATGGCATTGCGCCAGAGCGTCAGCATGAGCTTTTTGAACCCTTTAACCGGTTAGATGCCGAGTATGGAGGCATTGAAGGCACTGGCATTGGCTTGGCCATTACGCGCGAACTGGTAGAGCGGATGAAGGGAAGCCTTGGTGTTGATAGCCAGCCGGATAAGGGCTCTACTTTTTGGTTTACGCTGCCCATTGCCGAAGAACAACCTAGCGAACACGAACAGACCTCTCTTTCTAGCGCCATGGACACTGCCAGTAACGCCCAACCTTTCTTCACTCTGCTATATATCGAAGATAATCCCGCCAACCAGCGGCTTATGGAAGATATCATAGACGACTTTCACTCGATAAAACTGCAGGTTGTCGCAAGCGCCGAACTTGGTTTAGATATCATGCGCCACTCACCCCCTAATCTTGTTCTAATGGATATCCACCTACCGGGCATGAATGGGTTTCAAGCATTAGATATTATTCAAAACGATTCGGCGCTAAAACATATAAATGTAATTGCGTTATCTGCCAACGCGATGGAACGTGACTTACAACATGGACTAGCAGCAGGGTTTGCTGACTATCTGACGAAACCTATCGATATTGATAAACTAACGGCCTCACTTAATCGATTCATCACTACTGCACCCCCAAGAGCGCAGCCATGAGCCTGAACCACAAACACATCCTTGTGGTGGATGATAATTCCATTAATGTCAACCTGTTATTAGACCTGTTGGATGAGCATGGTTTTGAAAATGCCCATGGCCTAAACGACCCACGCGAAGTACTAACACATTGCCAGCAAACGTTACCTGACCTGATTCTGCTGGATATACGAATGCCTTACCTGGATGGGTATACGGTTATTAATCAGCTGCAAACAGAGTTTGGGCATAATACCCCGCCAATTATTATTCTCACCGCACAGATTGATGATGAAACCCGACACCGTTCACTCAGCATGGGCGTGCGCGACTTCGTCACAAAACCGTTCCAACATGACGAAGTGCTGCAGCGCATTCGCATTACATTGAACGTTGAACACCGTTATCAGGTTCGCAATCAACAGGCAGACACGCTAGAACGCATGGTGGCAAAGCGCACCAAAGAGCTGAATCGTCAGTCTCGTACCGACCCTATTACCCAATTAGCTAATCGTCGCGCGCTCACCCAAATGCTCCGCGAAGCAGCATTGCGAGGAACGGGAACGGGGCTACTTTTTATTGTCCTGGATCACCTAGACGATGTGATTAAGCTACATGGTTACGGTGTCGCTGATAAATTAATGATGCATATTAGCAGTCAGTTGTCAGCCAAGCTCAGCGAGCAGTGCCAACTAGGCTTATGGGGTGGTAGCGAATTATTAGTGATTACTGATCACGCTGATCTTGAAACATTAAGGCAGTCTGCGGCACAACTATTGAGTTGTTTCGATCAAGATCAGGCACTGGGTGGTCTGCTTCTGCCTTTAAATGCGCGGATTGGTATTAGCTGGGCAGATGCCCATTTTGAAATTGAGCGCCTTGTCCATATGGCTGCCTTAGCGCTACCACAAAGCGGCACGCTACGTATTCAATGTTATAACGAAACCTTAGAAGCCCAACAGCGTCACCGTCTAAACCTTCAGCAAGCGATTCGTGGTGCAACCGAACGTGGTGAGATGTCGCTGGCTTTCCAACCTAAAGTTTCACTGACAACGCAGTGCGTCATTGGAGCCGAAGCCCTGCTGCGCTGGCACCATCCGGAGCTAGGCCATATTTCACCAGCGGACTTTATTCCCCTTGCGGAAGCAAGTGGTGATATCCTTTCTATTGGTGAGTGGGTGCTTGAGAAAGCAATGCAGCATATCGTCGAATGGCGGCTAAAAGGCTTGCTGGATGATCACTTCCATATTGCGGTGAACGTTGCAGCCCGCCAATTGGCGCGAAAAGACTTCGCTCAAACGTTGCTTTCTAAACTGGCAGAGCATGAGATCCCAGCCCCCTTTTTCGCCTTGGAAGTCACAGAATCAGGTTTATTAAGCGATATGCAAAACGCCCGTACGCAGCTGGCTCAGCTTGCTGAGGCAGATATTGCCGTAGCCATTGACGATTTTGGTACGGGGCACTCTTCGCTTGCTTATGTTAAGACATTGCCTTTCTCCACGCTAAAAATAGACCGCGCCTTCGTTATGGACCTAGAAGATGACGCGGTGGATCGTCATTTAGCCTTAACGATTACCCAGCTTGCCCATGCGGTTGGGTGCGATGTGGTAGCAGAAGGCATTGAAACATCTGCCCAGGCGGACTACTTACGTTCTATTGGCTGTGAAGCGGCGCAAGGGTATTACTATGCTCGCCCGCTAACCGCCGACGCTTTTTTTACCTGGTGTACAGAATGGGCACCCAACGCTCAAAAAAATATTGCCATGGAGGCTGCTGATGGCGCATGACCTGCTTGACCGCTTACGCGAACGCTTAGAAGAACTCAATCGCTCTGAACGCAAAGTTGCCAATGTCATCCTGGAGGACCCGGCGGTAGCCACCAGCCTAAGCATCGCAAGCCTTGCCCAAGCGGCCAGCGTCAGTGAGCCCACGGTCAACCGGTTCTGTCGCAATTTCGGTGCCAAGGGCTACCCAGATTTCAAAATTAAACTTGCCCAAAGCTTGGCGGGCGGAACGCCTTATGTCACACGGGCTGTAGAGCCTGGAGATACGGCAACACAGTACACTCACAAGATTTTCGGCGCGACGATTGCCGCCCTAGACGAAGCCCAACGTGAGGTCGACATGGCCGCCGTGGAGCGCATGGTTGACTACCTTACTCAAGCAAAACAGATTCACTTTTTTGGTTTAGGTGCCTCTGGCGCAGTCGCCCAGGATGCCCAGCACAAGTTCTTCCGTTTTAACTTGCCCGTGGTTGCTTATGTGGATGTGCTGATGCAGCGTATGGTGGCCGCTGCCTGCCATACAGGAGATGTGGTAGTGATTATCTCGTACACAGGCCGCACTAAAGAATTGGTCGATATTGCACGCGTTGCTCGTGAAGCTGGCGCCGTCGTGCTGGGGATTACCGCTCCTCATTCTCCTCTATCCTTGGAGTGTACCGCGACGCTCGAAGTCGCCACCCCCGAGGACACCGACCACTATATGCCCATGACCTCGCGGATGATTCAATTAACGCTGATTGATGCCTTAGCTACCGGCGTTACCTTAAGGCGCGGCGAAGATTTTCTGCCACACCTGAAGAAAATCAAAGACAGTCTTCGCGATACCCGCTTTCCAGTGGAAAAGACGGGTAAGTAACCTGTAAACCATCAATCACTAATGCGGGCAACTTAACTGCTAACAGCGGTAGTAACCGTAATTTCCACTTTTAACTCATCGGCAGGTAGCGGCGCGCAGACACAGGTGCGTGCCGGTGCATAACCTTCGGGCACCCAGGCATCCCACACCTCGTTCATTGCGGCAAAATCATTGCCATCTTTAAGGTAGATTGTCGCGCTTAACAGCTGCTCACGGCTAGAACCAATCTCTTTTAGCAGTGCATCTACCCGTGCCAGCATACTTTCTGTTTGCGCTTTAATGCCGTCATGGCGAGCCTCGGGCCCCGCTACCTGACCACACAAATAAGCCACACCTTGATGAATAACAGCACGGCTCATACGAGCTTTTGTATCATGGCGCTGAATTGTCATGGTTCAATCTCCTAGATAAGACAAAAAAAGCAGTGTAAACCGCCGCAGACTAGTTGCCTATGCCTTCTTCATCAAACGCGCTCAGTGGGCACAGGGCGATGCTCGAAGACTCGTCGCAAAACAAAACTCGTATGAGCGCCCGTCACCCCTTCGATACGGTTAATCACATGCAGTAAAAGATGCTGATAGTCATCCATATCACGAACCAGTATCTTGAGCTGAAAATCCGCCGCCTGACCGGTAATAATTAAACACTCAATCACGTTGGGAATTTTACGGATGTGACGCTCGAAGTTATCGAAGCGTTCGGGAGTATGTTGATCCATTGAAATATGCAGCAACACCATCAGTTGATAGCCCAACTGGCGCGCATCAACCTCAGCCCGGTATTGGGTAATTAGCCCGTGCTCCTCTAGCGCACGTACTCGGCGCAAACAGGGCGAAGGAGACAACCCGATGCGCTCGGCTAGCTCCTGATTACTAATCCGCCCTTCCTGCTGTAACACATTTAGAATATGGCGATCAAAACGATCAAGCTCAAGCGGCACAACAGGCATGACAGCATCTCCTACCAATAAAAATCAAATAACCAATATTTACTGCCAATTATTGGCGTAAAAACCATATTTTCGCAATAACCTTTCGCCTTCTATCACGTAGACTGTAATGACTGTCACAAGCAGCCCCTATCAGGTGTCTTACCCGGGCACCGGTTAACGCGGCTTACGCCACAAGCGGCCGCCTAAATAATTCACCGCCTTCAGGAAACTCACCATGTCTGCTTTTGATCATCGCAAATATCGCCCTGCTCCTCGCGTTCCTGCATTCAACCGCCAATGGCCGGACCGTGACCTAACGCAAGCGCCCATTTGGGTAAGTGAAGACCTACGCGATGGCAACCAAGCGCTATTAGAGCCGATGACAGTTGAGCAAAAGCAGCGCTTTTGGCACCAGATTATTAAGGTGGGTATCAAAGAAGTGATGGTAGGCTTCCCATCGGCTAGCCAGCCAGACTACGATTTTGTACGTTGGCTAATTGAAGAAGACCAAATTCCAGACGATGTCACTATTGCAGTACTTGTTCAGTGCCGCGAACATTTAATCGAGAAAACCTTTGCCTCGCTGGTGGGCGTCAAACGCGCCATTATTCACCTTTATAACTCCACCTCCACTATCCAACGCGAGCGTGTATTCGAGATGGATCGCGACGGCATTACCGATATTGCCGTACAGGGCGCTACCTGGGTGAAGACCTATGCTGCCCAATACCCAGGCGTTGACTGGCGCTTCCAGTACTCGCCGGAAAGCTTCTCTAGCACTGAAATTGATTTCTCATTGGCCATTTGCGAGGCGGTGATGGATGTTTGGCAACCAACGCCAGACAACAAATGCATCCTCAACTTGCCCACCACGGTAGAAGTTGCAGGGCCGCATCATCATGCTGACCAGATTGACTACTTTTGCCAGCACATTAGCCGTCGCGACAGCGTAATTATTTCGGTGCATACCCATAACGACCGTGGTGGCGCTGTCGCTTCGGCAGAGCTTGCGTTGCTGGCAGGTGCCGACCGCGTTGAAGGCACCCTACTGGGTAACGGCGAGCGCACCGGCAATATGGATATCGTCACCCTGGCGATGAACCTCTATAGCCAGGGCATTGACCCTGAGTTGGACCTTTCCAACCCAGACGAAATTGTCCAAGTGGTGCATGAGTGTACCGGTATCACCATTCATCCACGCCACCCTTGGGTCGGCGAGATGGTGTATACCGCGTTTTCCGGCAGCCACCAGGATGCTATTCGCAAATCACTCAAGCATCAAAAGCCTGACGAGCCGTGGCAAGTGGCTTATTTACCCATTGATCCGCATGATATTGGGCGTGATTATCAAGCCGTTATCCGTGTGAATAGTCAGTCTGGGAAAGGCGGTATGGCCTTTTTGTTGGAGCGAGACTACGGCATTAATTTACCGCGTTGGATGATGCTGGCACTTGCCCCTTACGTGCAGCAAGAGAGCGAGCGCCGCAACAGCGAGCTTTCCAGCGAGATTATTCGCCAAGTGATGTTCGATAACTTCACTCAGAATGCACCGCTGGCATTAGCCGATTACCGGCTCTCTAAAGGTCAGGACGAAGGTATTGAAATCACCCTGTGGGAAGGCGCTGAAACACTGCGCTTGTCAGGAACGGGCAACGGTGCCATGTCATCGTTCACCGATGCTTGGAAAAAACACTCAGGCAGCAATGTAGCAATTATTGACTACAGTGAGCATTCACTCGGCGGCGACAGCGAAGCCAACGCGATTGCCTTTGTTCAGCTGAATATTGATGGACAACGTCTTTGCGCCGTGGCCGAAGATAGTGACACCGTTAGCGCATCGCTGAAAGCGCTGCTGTCAGGCATTAATATGGTGCAGGCCACCAAACAGCATCAGCAGGAAAACGCCGCCATCGAGGCATAACCGCTTATTCGGCACACTTGATACATTTCAGCACTAACGGGTCCCAGGTGAGGCGTTTGGCACCAATCCATTCGCCACACTCAATGCACTCGCCAAAGTTCTGTTGTTCAATACGCTGCAAGGCGCCGCTAATACGCTTAAGCGATATTTGACGGCGCTGCTCCTCTGCCTTTGCCATGGCTTGACCCTGCAGCGCATCCATACGTGACAACCGCCCTACCGTCGTTTGATCAAGCTCCACCGTCTCTCTTGAAGACGCGCTTTCAATGCTTTCTTCTCGCAAAGAAACCTCTAGGGCCAACAGCTTTTGGCGTATCGCGGCTATGTCTACCTCAGGGTGATTCATCTGCCTCTCCTAATGACTTCAGCGCAGAATCAGCACCGGCAAATGGGCATTGCGCAACATGGCGGTCGTCGTGCTGCCAACCAGCAAATGACGAATACGCGAATGACCATAGGCACCCATGACCAACAAATCGATACCGTGCTCTTGCTTATAAGCGCGCAACGTTTCTTCTATTTCACCAGCGCGAATTACCCCTTCAGCTTGGTGACCAGAAGACTCAAGGACATCAATTGCCCACTCAAGCTGTGACCGGTTTTCTGCAGTCTCAGCGCCCACGATCACGACATGGCAGGCAGCACCTTCAAAAAGCGGGCTTTTGGCTAGCATTTCAACGCCTTTGCGAGCTGTTTTGCTCCCATCAAACGCCATCATCACGTTTTTCGGCTGCGTAAACTGCTTAGGCACCATCAATAGAGGGCGATGCATCTCGCGCACGACACGTTCAAGATTCGAGCCTAGATGGCCACTAGCTTGATGCGCGGTTTCGCCACGCTTGCCTAATACCAATAAACGCATCTCTTTTTCGTTCTCAACCAAAGTCTCTACCAACGTACCGTTGCGCTGGAGGCAGAGTGGATCAGCAATACCGGCTTCCATTGCGCGTGCTTTTGCCGCATCGAGCATATAACGCCCCTGCTCACGGGCAACTTTCGCACGCTGCTCTTCAATATCAGATAGCTTTTCTAGCAAATGCTCTCGGGTCCCTAAGCCTAAATTCCCGGTTAGATCAGGCTCTGTCACCTGAGGGTGGTTATCCAAGGTATGAATAAAGCTTAATGGCGCATCAAGTGCCTTGGCAGCCCAAACAGCATAATCACAGATGCTTTCTGAATACTGAGATCCATCAATAGCGGCAAACACGCGATCAGACATAAAAACGACTCCTTGAGCGGGTGCGTTAAGATTTTTATTATTCTCATTCTTTTTTACACGAACTTATTGACCAGCGACACCTTAACGCACTCTTTGTGTTCATCCCTATCGTTATAGGGTGAGTGGTACACTTAACGGCCTATTAACGCGGCCAGTTAAAGGAGTCACGATGGAGCATGGTATCGCGAGCATGCTACTGGTAGCCCTAGGCGGCGCGTTGGGCGGCATGAGTCGCTATGCTGTTTCTAGCCTTATGGCCTACCTGCTGGGTAACACCTTTCCTTGGGGCACCTTACTGGTGAATGCCAGCGGTGCGTTTATAGCGGGCGGGCTACTCGGATACTACGGCGTGCCAACCACACAGCCACTGTGGCTATTTGCTATCGCAGGCTTGTTAGGTGGCTACACCACCGTTTCATCATTTAGCTTACAAACTATTGAACTGTGGCAAAGCGGCCAAGCGCTGCGTGCCGCCTTGAATATTGCCGCCACCTTACTGCTCGGCATGGTGATGGTCACGCTAGGCTGGCTACTAGCTAAGGAGCTGCTATGAGTTGGCAAGCCTATTTGGCAGTCGGTATTGGCAGCGGGATTGGCAGTGCACTTCGCTACGGGGTATCTCTCGTGTCTTTGGCAGCGCTTGGCGGCTATTTCCCCTGGGGTACGCTGCTGGTTAACGTACTGGGCTCTGGAGTCATCGGATGGGTTGCCGCTACCGCCTCACGTTTTCCTAAGGGCAAGCTTGCGCACTGGCAGCCGCTGTTAGTCGCCGGTTTTTGTGGCGGCTTTACCACGTTTTCACTCTTTAGCCTGGAAACCTTGCACCTTATTCAGCAAGGACTTTCTGGGCTAGCGCTGCTTTATATACTCATCAGCCTACCGCTTTGGTTACTGGCGGCCTGGCTAGGAGAACGTATAGCGCTTTCTCGTTTATAGCCGTAGGTATTTTATGCGCGAGCAGTTAGAGCGACAGCAGTCTTGGCTTTACCTAGGGTTTATCTGCTTAGGGCTTACGTTGGGTCTGGTAGCTCCCTTACTAGCGTCATCACTTGAACAGCTGTTATGGCCGCTACTCGGTATACTGCTCTACGCCACCTTTACTCAAATACCGCTATTACATATCAAGCAAAGCGTTACCGATAAACGCTTTATGGCAGCACTGCTGATTGGCAACTTTATCATCATCCCTGCGCTACTAGGGGCCTTGGTGCTAAGCCTTTTAGTACTGGGGCTACCGCTTCATCCACCGGTGATGGCGGGTGTTTTGCTAGTGCTGCTGATGCCCTGCACAGACTGGTTTATTACCTTCACGCACTTAGGCAAAGGCGATGCCGCCCGCGCTGTTGCGGCAACGCCAGTGCTGCTGATCATGCAAATGGTCGCGTTACCCGCTTATCTATGGCTATTTTTAGGCGGCGAGTGGTTTCAGTTAACGTTGTCTGCCGGCCTTTTCAGCGCTTTTACGGGAGTGATCCTGCTGCCCTTAGGCTTGGCATGGCTAACAGAGCTTACCGCCCAGCGCTATCACGCGGTTGAGCGAGCCACCGACCAGCTTGGCTACTTGCCAGTGCCGCTGCTGGCATTGGTCGTATTGGTCATTGCTGCAACACAGGTGAATAGCGTACTAGCGCTTTCTCACGTACTGATGCAAGTAGTGCTTATTTTTGTAGGCTATTTAGTAGTGGAAGCAGTTTTAGGCAAAATGCTGGGCAGGCTATTTAAGCTTCCTGCCACCAGCGTCCGAACACTTGTCTTTAGTTTCGGGACCCGCAATTCGTTTGTCATGTTACCCATCGCACTCACCCTACCCAATGGCTGGCAAGCCGCGGTGGTAGTGATTGTTTTTCAATCGCTAGTAGAGCTATTTGGCATGGTGGCGTTTATACGCTGGGTGCCAAGCAGGCTAATTCCGAGCCGCCTATAAAAAACGCCGGCCCCTTTGCGTGGTGACCGGCGTTAAAGTGTGCGTATTGATTAACGTAATATCAGTACCGGAATTCGGCTGCCACGTAGCATCGCTGTTGTGGTGCTCCCCACCAGCAAGTGACGGATACGCGAATGGCCGTAAGCGCCCATCACTAGCAGGTCAATAGCATGCTCCTTCTCGTACGCTTGCAAAGCGTCGTCTACCTCACCGGAACGGATGGCTCCCTCGGCTTGGTGACCTGCATCGAGCAGCGTACTCAACGCCCATTCAAGCTCACTGCGATGCTCTGCAGTGTCAGCACCCACAATTAGCACATGACATTCGGTACCCGCGAATAAAGGCGAGCGCGCCAGCATCTCGACCCCTTTACGGGCAGTTTTGCTACCGTCAAACGCAATCAGTACCTTTTCCGGCTGCTTAAAGGCTTTAGGCACCATGAGAATTGGGCGGTGCATTTCACGCACCACGCGCTCAAGGTTAGAACCTAGGTGGCCGCTGGCATGGTGAGCCGTTTCGCCACGCTTGCCTACCACCAACAAACGTATGTCTTTCTCTAGCTCTACCAAGGTTTCAACCAGCGTGCCGTTAAGCTGGCGAACAATGGGATCAACGACTCCACCTTCTACTGCTCGTGCCTTGGCAGCTTCCAGCATAAGCTTGCCTTGCTGACGGTTTATCTTAGCGCGCTGCTCATCAAGCTCAGAAAGTTCTTTCATCAAGCGCTCGCGGGCACCAAACCGTAAGTTACCCGACAAATTTTGTTCTTCTGGCACGTCAGAATGATTATCCACCACATGCACAAAACTAAGCGGCGCGTTTAATGCCAAGCTTGCCCAAGCGGCGTAATCGCATACGCTTTCTGCATATTGGGAGCCGTCAATCGCGGCGAGTACGTGTTCAGTCATATCGCTCTCCTTGCGGTAGTTAGTGGCCGCCCATTAGCTTTTCAACAGCTTCAGGGTCGTTGTGTACCGCGTAGCGATCTACCACGGTGGCACTGGCTTCGCTCAAGCCCACCAGCTCTACCTCGGTACCTTCACGGCGGAACTTAATCACCACGCGATCCAGAGCTTGAACAGCGGTAATATCCCAGAAGTGGGCGCGGGAAAGGTTGATGGTGACCTTATCGATGCTCTCTTTAAAATCGAAGGCAGCAATAAAACGCTCAGAAGAGGCAAAGAACACTTGGCCAACCACTTGGTATTCACGCTCTTTACCAGGCTCTACTTCTTTCGAGCCGATATACATGATATTGCCGACTTTGTTAGCAAAGAACATCGCCGCCAGCAACACACCGACAAACACACCAATCGCCAAGTTGTGCGTACCTACTGTGACGGCAACGGTAGCCACCATCACAACGTTGGTGCTCATTGGGTGCTTTTTCAGGTCACGAATCGACTCCCAGCTAAAGGTGCCTATCGATACCATAATCATCACCGCTACCAACGCTGCCATGGGAATCTGCGAGACCCAATCAGCAAGGAAGACCACCATCAACAACAGAACAACACCAGCGATGAGCGTTGAGAGCCGAGTCCTGCCACCGGATTTTATGTTGATGACTGACTGACCAATCATTGCACAGCCTGCCATACCGCCCAGCAAACCCGATCCGATATTAGCGATACCCTGGCCTTTACACTCACGATTTTTATCGCTGGGTGTATCCGTTAAGTCATCAACAATGGTGGCTGTCATCATAGATTCAAGAAGGCCCACCACCGCCAGCATGATGGCGTAGGGAAAGATAATCATCAGTGTTTCTAAATTAAGTGGCACGTCAGGCCATAAAAACATTGGCAGTGTATCGGGCAATTCACCCATATCACCTACCGTGCGTATATCCATGCCACTTACCATATACACCCCGGTAAGCACCACAATGCATACCAGGGGAGAAGGGATCGACTTTCCAATCGCAGGCAAGTACGGGAAGAGATAGATAATACCTAAGCCTGCTACCGTCATGGCATACACATGCCACGTTACATTGGTTAACTCAGGCAGTTGCGCCATGAAGATCAATATCGCTAGGGCATTCACGAATCCAGTGACCACCGAACGGGACACAAAACGCATCAGCTCTGCAAGTTTTAAGTAGCCTGCGATAATCTGTAATACCCCAGTCAATAGCGTGGCCGCCAGTAGGTACTCAAGGCCATGTTCGCGCACTAAAGTAACCATCAGCAGCGCCATGGCGCCGGTAGCTGCTGAAATCATACCTGGACGACCACCGGTAAAGGCAATCACTACTGCGATACAAAATGAGGCGTAAAGTCCTACTTTTGGATCAACACCCGCAATTATCGAAAATGCAATGGCTTCAGGAATCAGCGCAAGCGCCACGACTATTCCCGCAAGGGTGTCGCCCTTGAGGTTAGAGAGCCAAGATTGTTTAAACTTTTCGTACATGCGAAGGGTCCACGGTTATGGGTTTATGACTAGCCAAAAGCAGGCAGACAACGCCGCCAAACATTGGCACGCTGAGGATGTAGCACTTTTTATTGTGAAGATAAGCTGGCGTTTGATACTGAAAAAGTCACGTACTGCATGAAAGGAGCACGGCTAATTTTAAGTACCACAAAGCAATGACAGCGCTATGAATGCGCAGCCATTACCTTAAGAAAGGCAGGAAGCTAGGGCGGAGTCATCAGCCCAGAAAAGATGTGGGTAAATGCAGTCATTAGTAACATTCTGTACGGTTGCAATAAGCAAGGTGCGACAAGGCGCAGCATTCTAACAGCATCATAGCCGCATTGCATCTCACGTTATTCTCAGTAGCCCACGTTCTGACACACGCGGATGCGCCGTCACCGCTACTTAGGCAGGGTGACCTATCACGTGATTGTGGCGTACCATTGCGCCACCAGAAACGATGACAATTGCCAACGTTTTGTGTTGAAGCGGCACATATATGCACGTGCCGAATATGCCCGCCAAAGAGGAGAAATAGATGATGAGCCAGTCAATTGCGGTGATTAAAGGCGACGGTATCGGCCCCGAAATTATGGATGCAACCCTGCGCGTGCTTGATGCGCTGGAGTGCGGCCTGAATTATGAGTTTATCGATGCTGGCTTGGCGGCGCTTGAAAAGCACGGAACGCTGATTCCTCAAGAATCGCTTGATACCATCGAGAAGTACGGTATTGCCCTGAAAGGCCCGCTGACCACCCCCATTGGCAAAGGTTTCTCCTCCATCAACGTGCAGCTGCGTCGTCACTTTGACTTGTACGCCAACGTGCGCCCAGCGATTAGCTTCCCCGGTACGCGTTCGCGTTACAACGATATCGATATGATTACAGTGCGGGAAAACACCGAAGGTGCTTACCTCTCTGATGGCCAAGAGATGATTGACGATGGCAACACCGGCATCTCAGTTATCAAAGTGACTCGCCAGGGTTCCGAACGTATTGTGCGCTATGCGTTTGAACTAGCAAAAAATAACGGTCGTAAGAAAGTCACCGCTGTACATAAAGCTAACATCATTAAAACCAGCTCTGGACTATTTTTGGATGTCGCGCGGGAAGTCGCCAAAGAGTATCCAGAAATCGAATTCCAGGAAATGATTGTGGATAACGCCTGCATGCAGCTGGTGATGAACCCCCACCAGTTTGATGTGGTTGTCACTACCAACTTGTTTGGCGATATTCTTTCCGACCTCTGTGCAGGGCTAGTTGGCGGGTTAGGTCTGGCACCCGGAGCTAACATCGGCGAAAAAGCCGCTATTTTTGAAGCAGTTCACGGCTCGGCACCGGATATTGCCGGACAAAAAATCGCCAACCCTTGCGCCCTACTGCTAGCAGCGGCCCAAATGCTCGACCACTTGGGCATGAACGAAAAAGGCGACGCTATTCGTCACGGAATTCGCGCGGTGCTGGAAACACGCCGCGATATGGTGACACCCGATATGGGCGGTACTGGCACCACCGATACCTTTGCCCAGGCGCTGGTTGAACAAGTAGCTGCCTAATTCCCTCCTGCTCATTTCCTCTCAGTCAACACTATAGAGCCCTATCCATCATCGCAGCATTCGCCGCGGTGATGGATACTTTAGCCTGCCTCTCTCATCTTTCACCCTAAATAGTTACACAGCCTTCCTTTTTATCGACTCAAATCGCTATACAAAACCATTACAAAAAAGTGCCTTTTATTAATCCTTGGTTTATTATTCATTTATTAACAGATGACAATAGGCTGGCTTAAGGGACTAATAATGCTCGAATATCTCACTTCTAACGCCTTACGTAGCGCTCTTTCTCACCATACCGCCTGTATCTATTTTTCATCTGAAGGCATTATCCAAGAAGCTAGTGAGCCATTTCTAACCATGATGGGCTACTCTCTATCTGACATTAAAGGTAAACACCATCGTATTTTTTGTTTGCCTGAGGAAACATCTACTCATCAATATATGGCGTTTTGGACATCCTTGGCAGCTGGCGAAAGCCAACAGGGCCGCTTTCGGCGCGTGAACGCACTCGGCGAAGAAGTTTGGCTTGAAGCGACTTATGTACCGATTAAGAACCGTCGCGGTAAGGTTGTAAAGATTTTCAAAGTCGCCAACGACGTTACTCAAAAGCACCAAAACGCCGCCGGTGAACGCTCCATCCTTCAAGCTCTAAATCACTCAATGGCAGTGATTGAGTTCACAACTGACGGCTATATCTTGGATGCCAATACCAATTTTGAACATGCAATGGGATATCCACTGCACACTCTTCGCGGCGAGCATCACCGCATGTTTTGCGATGATAGCTTTTATCGTGAACATCCCGATTTTTGGAAGTGTTTAAGCGAAGGAGAGTACAAACAAGGTAAGTTTTTGCGCCATAACGCGAAGGGCGACACCGTGTGGCTGGAAGCAACTTATAATCCAATCTTTGATGAGGAAGGTAACGTCGTTAAAGTAGTTAAATTCGCCACCGATATTACTCAAGCAATGTTGGTATCTGAGGCGGCTAAAGCCACGGTCAGCAGTGCCCAAACATCCTCTAGCCAAACCGAACGGATTGCTCAAGATGGATTGACGCATTTACAAACCGTGCTTTCCGAATCACAACATGCCGCTCATGCACTTAATGAAGCACAACAGCTTATCAATGCGCTCAATAAACAGGCCGAGCAAATTAATAGCATTACCGCATCCATCGCGAAAATTGCCAGCCAAACAAATTTGCTTTCGTTAAATGCAGCAGTAGAGGCAGCAAGAGCAGGCGAACAAGGGCGAGGATTTGCGGTTGTGGCGAATGAAGTGCGTCAGTTAGCAAAAGGTTCCAGCGAAGCGGTTAGTGAGATCACTCGGATACTTAAAGAGAATAACGCACTGGTAGCTCGCACTACTCAAGCAATGCAGCAAGTCGTCCAGCAAGGCAAAACCAGCCAGACTAGCATTAAAGAAATAGAGTCTATTGTCAGTGAGATCTTGCAAGGCGCAAAAAGCGTTTCACACTCTATCGAGCAACTTTCTTTAGATCCAATGTAAGCCAAGCTTGTCCATAAGTTTCCCCGCCAGCGCGGCTAAAAAGCAGCTAGCGGGGAAACACGCGCTAATAAGCTAATATGTTAGCGTAACTTCGTTTTACGCAGGTACGGCAGAACGGCGTCGAATTCACCAAACTTCTGCTTGGCATCTTCATCGGACACGCTTGGCGGAATAATAACGTCTTGACCCACTGTCCAGTCAGCGGGCGTTGCAACGCCATGTTTTGCCGTGGCTTGCAGAGCATCTAGCGCGCGCAGGATTTCTGCGAAATTACGGCCTACCGTCATGGGGTAAGTCATCGATAGCTTCAACTGCTTATCCGGCCCGATAATGAACACCGAGCGAACAGTAGCGCTATCAGCCGGGGTGCGGCCATCTGGCAGATAAGCATCTTCTGGCAGCATATCGAACAGTTTGGAAACCTTTAAGCCTTCATCGGCAATAATGGGGAAGCCAACCGTATTGCCGCAAACTTGCTCGATATCGCTTGCCCAGCGTTTGTGATCTTCAACGCCATCCACAGAGACACCAATGACTTTGGTGCCCCGTTTTTCCCATTCGGGGGCCAGTGTTGCCACTGCACCGAATTCTGTGGTGCAGACCGGCGTGAAATCTTTAGGGTGAGAAAAGAGGATCGCCCAGCTATCGCCGATCCAGTCGTGAAAACGAATCGGACCTTGGCTAGTTTCTGCTTCGAAATCAGGCACTACCGCATTGATACGTAATGACATCGTTCCTCCTTATTAGGGTCAAGTGACCTTAATACCTTATATGACTTTCAACACCTTCACTATAGAACGTTTCGCGCTATAGCAATGAAGTATTCGCTGTGGTCAATCAAGCGGTTTGTCGTCTTTCTCTTCCCGCTTAATGCGTTTTACCCAGCGCTGTTTTGCATAATGGCGCAAGTTCGCCACACTATCGGTTTCATCGACAATATCTTGTCCTAATATCGTCTCAATAATGTCTTCCAGTGTAATAAGACCCACAAAAGTGCCGTGTTCATCATAGACCACCCGCATGTGTAAATGGTCCTTCAACATTGATGTAAACACCTGCTCGACATTGTTCGATACGTCGACACTACCAATCGGATGCATCAGCTCGCGCATGGTTTTGGCGTCATCAGCGTGATACATATCGGCCTTATGCACATAACCAAATGCCTGCTCGCCGTTATCCATTACAGGAAAACGGGTGAATGGCATTTTGCCATACTGCTCGTCAAACTCCTTAACCGTCATGTTAGGCAATACCGTTTCACAGACAGTACGGGGCGTCATCGCTTTATTGACCGCAATTTCATGCAAATTCAGCATGTTAATAATAGTGCGCGATTCGTCCGCATCTAATACTTTCTCTTCCAAACCTACCCGCGCCAGCACTTTAATTTCATCGCGCAAGTCAACATCATGCTCTGACTTTCCTAAACGGCGCGTAATCTGTTCGGACATCCAGATAAACGGCAGCAACCCAATGATCATTGGGTTCAGTAACCGTGGTAACACGGGTGATAAGCCTCGCCAATAGGTAGCACCAATCGTTTTGGGTATGATTTCGGAAAGAATTAAAATCAGCATGGTCATAACGGCAGACACAATGGCAATAGATGCTTCGCCAAACACGACCGCAGCCTGCGCCCCTACTGCCGTTGCACCGACAGTATGCGCAATGGTGTTAAGGGTTAAGATCGCGGCCAACGGCCGATCAATATTGGTTTTTAGCTTCGTCAGCGCCGCATGAAGCTTGGGATTATCTTCTTTTTGCTTGGCAATATAGCTTGGCGTAATAGACAGCAGCGCTGCTTCAAGGATAGAGCACAGAAAGGAGAACGCGATTGAAAGAGTAGCAATCGTGATGAGAAGGAACATGGGAGCTCATAGTGATGGATGATGCGTCGTATATAAGGCCATGAATGCTTGGTGTCAATGTGTAAACACATCTTTATTTTCAGACAGCCTGCTAACATCATTTCTCGTGAGCATTTCTCACCACTGCCACTCGCTTCTCGCCACCGCATCGTGGGCATGCAAACTTTCTGCGTGAACTACTTTTAGCTGGTACCCAGAAATATCAGCCATCTTTCTAAGTGCAGCATCCAGACGTTTGGCTGCATCTTCACAGAACATAAGATTCTGGCCATTGGCGAGGGCAAATGCCTGCTCATCGATACGTTTAACGGCTGTCTGTAACGCTGTCCCTAGAGCACTCTCAATACGCTCAATAAGTTCGGCAAGCGGTATGCCATCGTTTCCTGCCAGCCGTATGGAACAGTGGGCGACGCTGCGCTGGCTATGCGGCGTCGCGAGAACACCCTCTTCACTTCCCAACCACGCAAGTACGGCCTGTTTGGTTAACGGTATCTCTTCAAAATCTTCCGCAAACGCTTGCTGAATTAGCTGCCGCGCTAATGCAGCGGAACAGGGGCATGTTGAGGAGTAACCAACGGCTACGTCTAACTCTACCTTGAAACCTGATGGTGTGAGCTGGCTGCGCAGTGTAAACGGATAGCCTTTCCAACCTGACAAAGGGCTGATGAGCGCGTCACGTTTAAGTAATACCTCCCCACTGAACGTTAGGTAAGCGTTTTCTGATAATGCTTGGTGACTCTCTAAAAAGGCCGCAAGAACACGATGAAGTAACGTAGGCGTTAGTGGCTGGTGTTCTAATGCATCCAATGCGGTATACAGCCGTGACATGTGGATACCACGAGCACAGGTTTCCTCAAGGCTAACACCAGCTGACACATTGGCGTTCACTTGGCTCCCCGCCAGCTGTACTGGCAACGCAATGCCTTCCATACCAACCCAGGAAAGCGTGCCCGGCAAACGTGAAGGTTGTTGGGCAATATCGGGTAACGTAAAAGCCATCATTGCATTGCCTCGTTAGTTGATGAGTTAAAGGGTGTGAAAAAACGATAAAGCTGCGCCACAGTGGCAGGCGCGACATTTTGAGTAATGAAGACAAACCGAGAAATGCGGTCATTAACACACTGCATCGGCAGGGGCGTCGGCGGATGGAAAATGTGCTGGACGCCGTGCAGCGCGAGCGGCTCATCACGATCGGTAAGGTGTACAATCGCTTTGATACGTAGCATTTTTGCACCCATCAACGACATCAATAGATCCAGCCAATTTTCCAAAGCGTCCGGGGTAATTAGCGCCTCCACACAAAAACAAAACGCATTGATATTTTCACCATGGCGAGTCAGCGTTGGCTGGCTAGTGGGCTGTACAAATGCAGCACTATTGTCCCCATGACGACTCCTCTCGTGATTGACATCTTCAGCATGGATAACGCTGTAACGTGCCGACTTAAGCCACTGGTCTACCTGGTAACGTTGAGAATCCCGACGAAAGAGCCCTGCGCCTACCAATAACTTGGGTGAAAGGTTACCGTTCACCACCTGCCACTGCTCTGCTGCCGGGTTAATGGACGCCAGTTGGTTAGCCAGTGGTGCTAGGCGGCCTTCGTCAACTAAGTCAGTTTTGGTGATGAGTAATCGGTCAGCTATCGCTATCTGGCGCTGTGACTCACGATGCGCTTGCAACGTTGCCTCACCGTTCGCAGCATCGACACAGCACACCACGCTATCCAACTGAAAACGGTGAGCAAGCCAGTGATCGGTCATTAACAGCTGTAAAATGGGTGCGGGATCGGCAAGTCCTGTGGTTTCAATAACAACACGGGAAGGTGCTGGTTTACCTGCGGCCAACAGCGAATCAATAGCCTGCTGTAGTGTGCGGCTCAAGTCTCCTCTCAATGTGCAACACAAACAGCCACTGCTCATCTCCACCACTGCTTGCTCATCGCTTTGCGTAATCAACTGATGATCAAGACCAATATCACCAAACTCATTAATCACGATCAGCGTGTTTTGCATTGACGCTTGGTGTACCCAGCGATTAAGTAATGTTGTCTTACCGCTCCCTAAAAAGCCGGTCAGTACATTAACTGGTGTCAGCATGGAGAATTGCATCACTCCCCCCGTGCCTTTCGGAAATGGTGCTCTTTACGCTCTTGGCGCTCCTTCGCTTCAATGCAAAGTTTTGCCGTTGGACGAAAAAGTAGGCGTGGAATACCAATGGGCTCGCCAGTTTCTTCACAGAAGCCGTATTCACCATTTTCGATACGCTGTAAAGCTGCATTAATATTATTGACCAACCGACTTTCGCGATCTGCTTGGCGAAGTGACAACCGTAGCTCCTCCTCAAACGAGGCCTGATCAGCCTCGTCGCTATCTCTCTCATGGGAGGCGATAGCCGTTTTCACCTCTTTTAAATGCGCCTCAAGCTCCGCACGTTCATTCAAAAGCCGCTGACGGAAAAACGCAAGCTGTGCGGCATTCATGTAGTCGTCTGCTGATGAGGTCAACAGCAAAGCCTCCTCAGCTTTTTTTGCATCTATGAATTCAGCGCCATTGTCTGTTCTGGCAGTTATTGACTGAGTGATATCGGGTTGCAATGTATGGCCTCCTATTGATAAAAACGTTATAACATAACAAATAAAGCTCTGCGACCTAACCTTTCTCAATGCTAATGCACTGCCAAACGTAACAGGAGATCTAAATGCCTACCCCAGACTCCCATCAAGCTGCATCTTGGGTGCTACCACAACAAGCCGCACTGGATACCGACATCAGCGTACTTCCGCGTATATTTGAAGAACAGATTAACATCGCTATTCTGCACCGCGCTCTGCCCGCCGATGTGGCGCTAAGCGCAAACGCACAGAGCCAGACATCGCGAGACTGGCAGTACGCATGGCTTGGCAGCCCTAAAGATGACTTTAAAAATGACTTGCGCCGAAAGCTCCCAGAGCCGTCAGCGGGTGATGCACTGGTTGATGATATAACCATCATTGCTGAAGCTATCGCATTCCTGTTTGATACCGACACTGTGGGCATTCGTTTACGCTTACTAACGGCGGCGATGTGCCCACGCTTTCACTGCGACAACTTGTCGGTACGCTTAGTAACCACCTATGTTGGCCCAGGCAGTGAATGGTTACCTGAAAGTGCCATTAACCGCGCCGGGCTAGGTGCACCAACATCTGATCGCCCAGAGATTATCAACGACCCAACTGCCATTCAGCGTTTGCAGGCTGGTGACATCGCGTTAATAAAAGGCAGTGGCTGGGTAGGCTGTGAAGAACACGGTTTAGTACACCGCAGCCCCTCTTTGGAGGCAGGTCAAAAGCGGCTACTGCTAACCATTGATCCCGCTTAACGCCTTGAACTTGTCACTAATCCGTCATTCCCCCCTGATAAGGTTTAATAAATTAAATCGCTCATGGGAATGGTCATGCATAACAAACTACTGCTTGCAGGTGTCATAAGTCTCTCGATGTTAACAACCACGGCGTTTGCTGAGTCATTAGGCAACCTAGCCTTTTCTGAAACAACGCCCTATTCCTCAGCAATGACCCTAAAAGATGATTTCACCATTGTAGGTGATGACGATTTAATGGCGATGGATGCCATTAATAGCAATGGTTTTGCTAACGCCATTATCGAGATACCAACAGGCACATCTGCCAAATGGGAAGTTAGCAAAGAAGACCCAAACGCGGTTTATTGGGAGTATAAAGACGGCGAGCCGCGCGTTGTAAATTACTTGGGTTATCCCGGCAATTATGGCGCCATTCCTGGTACTGCCCTGCCCAAAGAACTAGGCGGTGACGGTGACCCACTAGATGTCATCGTATTAGGCCAAGCATTACCGCGCGGTGAAGTCGTTGATGTACGTGTTATTGGCGTTTTAAAAATGTTAGACGACGGCGAGCAAGACGACAAACTGGTGGCAGTGCTTACCCAGGATTCACCGTTTGCCCATATCGAAAGTATGCAGCAACTCGATAGTGAGTTTCCTGGCGTTAGCCAGATCGTTGATATCTGGTTTGCGAATTACAAAGGCCCTGATGGTGGCATGGAAGGTCTAGGGTTTGAAGACGCCGAATCTGCATTAACCGTACTAGAAGCAGCGGCTGAGAATTTTTCAGCCCCACAATAAACTTATCGAATAAGACCGCCAAAATTTACGTCGTTTAACCGTCACTGCTCTAACCAATAGAGCAGTGACGTTTTCCTATTTATACATTGTGCTCATTAGCCCTGTTACTTGCATTTATTGCGGCCAAAACACCATGACGTTGATACGTTCTTAGCATGCTCTCGAGGGCTGCCTGCAGGTAGTGAGTAGATGCGGGGCCTTTGGAGTCTTTGGTGAGATGGCTCGGTTTGCCATCTTGTAGCAGGCTGATCTCGCCTTTTTCTAGTGCCACTGAGGTGGCTGTTTTCAGTTGTTCAAAAGACACTGGGGTTTCCAGTAACTTGGCCAGAACCATAGCAAGCGGGGAAAGTGCCACCATTTCATGCCAGGGCGAAGTTGCCCAGCCATTACCATGGCGAATGACCCCACTGTGCCACTGCCACTTAACTGTTGCGGGATCAGCTTCTGCCTCTGCATTTACTGTCGCCATTTGGCTAGCCACGTGTGTGCGTATGCGTACGTGACCACGAATCACATAGGTTTCCAGAAACGCTAAAGCGAGCGCTCGGGCATCCTGCCCAGTAGAAAGCTGGCCGCTGGCAATAAGCGCGGCGGTCAGCTGGTCTACGTTAAGGGTAGCAGGGTAGACTTTCGAGAGTGCTTCCATAAATGCATATTCTAGGGCACTGCCCGGTATGACCTCACCGCCCCGCCAATCCGTGTAAGTTTTAGGCTGACGCGTATCACTGGTAATCTGATGATCAAAGAAGACGCCAGCAACGTAGAATTTCTGCAAGCGCTCAGCATCCAGTGCATAGCGAATTTTTGCCTGTTGAGATTTATGCACTAGCAGGGTCTGCCGGAAGGCACGATTACGCACAAAATCAAGGTACTGCTCTAGCTGCTCTTGATGGGTAACTTCTTTACTTAATGGTTCGGCAATAGAGGAGGCATAATTGCTTAGGAACATAGTGTTGGGCTCAGCTTCTGCCAGATACCCCAGTCCATACTCACCTGCCAGCGCCATAAAGTCCTTGAAATACATCGGCTGGTTACAGGGCTCTAGGAACTCGTGGAGCAGGTAGCTGGCTTTACCTTGGCGGATGTGGTCGGCATTTTCATCCAGCACTTTCCGTAAAACGCTATTATCCAGGCTGACCTGCTGAAGAAAATCCACCATGCCCATAGCGTAGGAGAGTTTTTCTTCCGGCGTGACGCGCTCAGCACCCCGCAACAGCATGGCATCACGGATGATCTCCTTGGTTTTCCAACCTGGGTACGTGTTGTAGCTGATATAGGCAATACCGCTTTCGCTCAAGTTTTCAGAGCAAACTCGTAAAATAGCCTGCTGTACTGATGTGGGCACCCAGCTAAACACGCCGTGACAAATAATATAATCATAAGGCTGCTCAGCCTTACCTATCTCTTCAATATTAACGGCTTGTAGACGCACATTGGCTAACCCAATCTCATTTAGCCGCGCTTTGCCATGGTTAATCTGCACGTCGGAAAGGTCGATACCCACCACCTGAGCCTGGGGGTTACGAGCGGCATAAGGGAAAATATTCTCCCCAGCAGAGCAGCCGATTTCTAGCACCCTTGCCGTTGCTGGGTCTGGCGCGTCAAGGCCGAATAGAAAAGCCAGTGCATGAAGATGCTCTGGTGCTGTTTGCGGAAAGGGATGAGATTCGTAGGGTACGCTGTCGTAGCTCTGCTTCAACAGGGAAACGAGGTCTTTTGTCATATTCGTTACCATAGTCGTTACTGTGCGAAAGGCGTACCCTTCTACTGCTTAGCACGCATGGCTCAGAATATACGAACGATGTGATTTGTCGTGCATTTGGTTTACTTATGCCGTTTAAGTACCGTTTATCGATAACGTTGCCGCATCTATCTCCAGACAAAAGCACCCAGGGTTAGTGTTAAGCCCGCAGTGGTAGTGCCGCGCCAATAGCGACAAAAATACCTCCACAGGTGCGGTTGAAACCACGGCCAACACGCTTCAACCAATGACGAATGCGGTTAGCCATATTGGCAAGCAAGCCTTCAACTAAGCATTCAATGATCACAAAGGTGCCTGCCAGTACGAAAAACTGCAGGATCAAGCTACGTTGCGGATCAATAAACTGAGGTAAAAATGCGCTGAAAAACAGCAGCACTTTTGGGTTAGTGATGGATGACAGTGCGCCTTGGCGGTATAGATGCCAGCCACTCTTCCAACTGGCATTCACATCAACTTCCCCACTGATAGGCGGTGAACGCCATACCTGAATACCCAGCCATACAAGGTAGGCTCCGCCGACCCATTTCAGCACGGTTAGCCACACCACAGACGACTTAACCAGCGCCCCAATACCAAACAAACACAGGGCGATGATCAAGATAAATCCTGTAGCGCCCCCGGCGATAGTGAACAGTGTTTTTCGGCTGCCATGCAGCGCCCCGTGGGTAAGCGCCAGCAGGCCGTTCGGCCCTGGTGAAAGCGACAAGCCTATGCAGGCAATGAAATATAGCAACCATGTATCGAATAACATGTTAATGCACCACCCACTGGTAAGTACGCTTGAGCTGCCAGCATGTCACTGCCACTCAGCGTTTTCCACCAGTTAATAGACTAATACTAAAACGCCTCCAAAAAGGAGGCGTTGGACGAACAAGTCGCGCGCTGGCATCTAACGTTTACGCAAATACTTGGTTCCATTCACTGCGCTTAGCCAGCAGGTCTTTAGCAAGCTCTTGGGCACCTTCCAGGCTGTGACTGGCGGCCCAGCCGCACTGCATTTCATTACAGGCGGGTACTTCCGTTGCGGTTAGCACATCATTTAGCGTCTTCTCGATGATACTTAACACATCGTCATAATCATCGTGGTTGATCATTGCGATATAAAAACCGGTTTGGCAGCCCATCGGGCTAATGTCAACCACCTTGTCGGTGTGATTACGCGACATCTCAGCCATCAAGTGCTCTAAGGAGTGCAGTGCCGGCATCTCCATGTGCCCTTTATTAGGCTGGCAAATGCGCAAATCATACTTATGAATGCGGTCGCCATGTTGGCCTTCTTTAATATCAGCCAAACGTACGTAAGGCGCTTTTACCTTGGTATGGTCCAGGTTAAAGCTTTCGACGTTCATTTTCTTTTCGGTCATATTGGCTCCGTCATCTTGGTATATCGCTTGCGTCGTCTAAACAACCGCTAGTGCTTTTTACACCTTAGGAGCGTCAAAGTTCCACGGCTCGTCGGTATAGACACACACGTTTGCATCTTCAATGTCGCCCTCAGGGGACTCAACGTGCTTAGCGAAAAAATCTTGAATCTCTTTACGCTGGCAATGGGCCTCAAACTCTTCACGGCTGGCCCAAATTTCGTGAAATACAATTGGATAGCTGGTGCCTTGGGCAAACGGGTTATCAATCTGCCGCGTGACGGTGTAGTGAATACAGGCATCTTCGCGATGGGTGTTAGGTTCTAAAGCTTGCAGTGCCTTAAATACCGCTTCTTCTTTTCCGGCCTTGGGCTTAAAGCTGGCGATACAGTAAATTTTTTCTGACATGGTTATATCCTAAGCGGTTGAGTGGGCATCATTATGCGGCCTGTCGATGCGGGTTCACAACCTAACGACTCATTCGGTCCGCCAGCGCTTCTAAATCAGTTACCGTCATATCCGGTTCACCTCCCCAGGGGTCAAACGGAGCGTCAGAGTGACGGCGCACCCAGGCGCTGCGCAAGCCAGCATGGGTTGCCCCAATGACATCAAACGGGTTGCTGGAAATCAGCCAGGTGTGTTCTGGGCGTGCTTCTAAGCGGGTGCGTAAATAAGCATATACGGCGGGGTCCGGCTTGAAGCGTTTAACATCATCAACACTGACCACGTCATCCATATGGCTTTCCACGCCCGCGCGCGTAAGTAGCTTAGTGACGGCTTCTTGAGTGCCGTTAGAAAACGCCACGCAGCGAATACCCGCATCACGGAGCTGGTCAAGCGCGGGGATCACATCGGGAAATGCAGGCAACTCAGCATAGACGGCCATTAAGTGGTCTTGGTCGTTATCTGATAGGCCCGTTTGCAGCGCGCGGTCGGTGAATACTAATGCCTCCCGCGTGCATTCCGAAAACGGCACATAAGCCCCCATCAACCCATGACGAAAGCTATATTCCAGCTGTTTTTCCCGCCAACGCTTAGCAAACTCTGCTGCTTTGGTGGCATCACTAAGGCGGCGTTCCAACTCTACCGATACCCCTTGGGTATCAATAAGCGTGCCGTATACATCAAAGGCGAGTACTGGTTGCATGACAGCTCCTGGCGTGGTGGATAAGACAATCATTGGCGATAGGTGGTTTTATTTCTCTAGCATAGCTGCCCTCTTAAAAAACAAAAACGCCGCTGCATCGGGCAGCGGCGTTTGGCTAGCAATACGCGTTATTAAATTGTAAAAGCGGCTTCTTGCTGACCGGTTTTAAGATCGCCAGAACGCACCAACTCATCAGTCACGCGATCAATGGCACGCTTGGCACGACCAATCATTTCGTCAACTTCAGAGCGGTTAATAGTCAGCGGTGGCGCAAAGCCCAGAATATCGCCTTGCGGCATGGCACGGGCAATCAGATTCTCTTCCATTGCTGCTGCTGCGACACGCGGGCCAACTTTAAGTGCTGGGTCGAAATGCAGGCGCTGTTTGGCGTCTGGAGAGAACTCTAGCGCGGCCATTAGGCCAACACCGCGTACGTCGCCCAGTAACGGATGACCCTCAAAGGTGGCCTTGAGCTGCTGCTGGAAGTAACCGCCAGTTTCGGCAGAGTTACCTACTAGATTTTCGCGCTCGATAATATCCAGGTTAGCAAGGCCTGCGGCACAGCCCAGTGCGTGACCTGAATAGGTCCAACCATGACCGATGGGACCAAATTCGCCGGTTCCCTGCTCCAGTACCTTCCATACTTTGTCGCCAACAATCACGCCAGAAAGCGGCTGGTAGGCGCTAGTTAGCCCTTTAGCAATGGTGACCAAGTCAGGCTTCATGTTGTAGTGGTGGCTACCAAAGTCTGAACCGGTACGGCCAAAGCCACATACGACTTCGTCAGCGATCAATAGTACATCGTACTTATTCAGTACCGCTTGAATGGCATCCCAATAGCCTTCTGGCGGCGGCACGATACCACCGGTACCCAGTACCGGCTCACCAATAAAGGCCGCCACGGTGTCGGGGCCTTCTTCCAGAATCATCGCTTCCAGCTTATCGGCACAGTAGCCAGAAAATTCACGCTCGGTCATGCCGTGCTGTTCTGCCGCGCGCAGATAGTAATGCGGTGCTTCGGTATGGCGAATGGTGTCAATCGGCAGATCAAAGTGGTCGTGGAACGCTTTCAAACCGGTGAGCGAGCCGGAAGCGATGCCGGAACCGTGATAACCACGCATACGCGAGATCACTTTTTTCTTCTGCGGGCGACCCAGCACGTTGTTGTAGTAGCGCACAATTTTGAGCTGGGTTTCGTTAGCGTCAGACCCTGACATGCCGTAGTAAACCTTAGACATGTTCATACCGGCAATTTTCAGAATGCGCTCAGAAAGCTCAATCTGCGGCTCGTTCGAGTGGCCCACATAAGTATGGTAATAAGAAAGTTCTAGCGCTTGCTTATAGATCGCTTCGGCTACTTCAGTGCGGCCATAGCCGATATTGACGCAGTAAAGACCCGCAAAGCCATCGATAAACTCACGACCATCTTTGTCGACGATATTAATACCCTTGCCGCCGATAATAACACGGCCTGGTAAATCACCATGGGCGAAGTCGCGAAGGTGGGTTGAGGCGTGAAAAGTGACTTTACGGTCGCGTTCGATCAGATCCTGATGCAAGCTCATAACGTTCTCTCTATACAGTAAACCTCCCCATTGGTTGGAGAGGGTGTTTTATCATTGGTGACTCATAATTTGCGCACCTAGCGAACCTTTCGCCCGGCGGAGCCAACCTCTCACAAGCGCTCTAGCATTACTAAGTTGCGGTTATGGGAGAGCGTTTTAGCGCGCGACGGTTAGCTTCCCGAGACGGAACCTAGCGCCCCTAGGCAGTAATACTTTGTTTCTAAATACTCATCGATACCCGTAGCGCCGCCTTCACGGCCCAGGCCGGACTGTTTCACGCCACCAAAAGGCACTGGTGGTCCAGTCATTTTCACTGAGTTGACGCTGACCATGCCATACTCAAGCGCACGCATTAGCTTCCAAATGCGGCGAATATCGTGGGTGTAGATATAAGCTGCTAAGCCATACTCAGTGTCGTTGGCCATCTCAATGACGTCGTCGTCGCTACTATAAGCGGTAATACCGGCCACAGGTGCAAAGTTTTCTTCACGCCATACTTTCATCTGCGGCGTCACGTTGGTTAACAGCACCGGCATAAAGAAGTTATCACCCGGCGCTTGGCTTTGATCGCCTGCAATCATCGTGGCGCCTTTGGAAATCGCATCATCGACAATCGATGCCGCTTTTTCGACAGCCTGACGGTGGATAAGCGGGCCAAGGTCAACTTCCCCATGCAGGCCGTTACCCACAGTCAGTGCCGCCATGCGCTCAGTAAATTGCTCAACGAATTCATCGTGGATAGATTCGTGTACCAGAATACGGTTGGCTGCCAAGCAATCTTGTCCTGCCGTCTGGAATTTCGCCGAGACTGCGGCATAAGCGGCCTCTTTAGGGTCCATATCAGGCCCCACGATAAACGGCGCGTTGCCACCTAGTTCCAGCGATAGGCGTTTAACCGTGTTTGCGCTCTGTTCGATTAACAATCGGCCAACACGGGTGGAACCAGTGAACGAAAGCGCGCGAATACGCGGCTCGCTGCACAAAATTTTCGAGACCTCGGCAGGATCACCCAACACGACGTTAAAAATACCGTCTGGAATACCTGCCCGCTCGGCAAGCTCCGCCAGCGCCAGCGCTGAAAATGGCGTTTCATTGGCAGGCTTAATGATTACCGGGCAGCCAGCCGCCAATGCCGCTGCGGCCTTGCGGGTAATCATGGCCAGCGGGAAGTTCCACGGCGTAATCATCGCCGCAATACCGACCGGCTCCTTAATGGTGCCAAGTGAGGCGTTGGGGATATGGCTGGGAATGGTTTCGCCGTAGGTGCGTTTACCTTCTTCAGCGAACCAGCGCACGAAACTGGCACCGTATTCGACTTCACCACGAGCATCTGGCAGCGGCTTACCCTGCTCCAACGTCATGATGGTCGCTAGATCTTCACGGTTCGCTTGAATCAAGTCGTACCATGCCAGCAGCCTCTCGCAGCGTTCGTCAGCACGCAAGGCGCGCCAGTGAACAAAAGCGGCTTCGGCCGCATCAACTGCAGCGGTAATTTGTTCGGCTTCCAGCAGCGGAATGTGCCCAATGACTTCGTTCGTCGCGGGGTCGTAGACGGCTTCTTCACGGCCAGCATCGCCATGCGTCCATTTCCCGTCGATGTAGGCGTACTGCCGGAACAGGCGCGGATCTTCCAGGCGTTTAACAAGCGTCGTCGATAGTAGGGTCATGGGCACCTCCCCAGGTTGCAGCCATTTACGGTGAAGCCAAGCATGGCCAGCAAGCCGTTGCGCATAAAACGATAGGTCATCAGCTCAGCTGAAAACTGAACTGATTCAGTGTGTGTAGGTTAAGGGAGTTAGCGCACGAAGTGTTTTTGAAAGCGCCGGAGAATTCCGGCACTTTTTTTGTGAAAGTCTATTTTGAAGGGTGTTTTTTCGGGGCGGTCCTTTAAATCACGGCAGCGACAAACCGCGGCAACGACAAACCACTACAGCGACGTGCTGCAGTCCACACCGATAGGTTCATGCTTAACTGTTTTCGTAACGATGTAGGTAAAGTAGCGCTCAATACCCGCATCAGATACCAGCCATTTGTCGATTAAGCGCTGATAGCTATCAATGGTGCGGGCTTCAAACTTAACTAAGTAATCGACGCCGCCCCCTACTGCCACACACTCAGTTACTTCTGGCGTCTGCATGACCAAGGCTTCAAAGCGGGAAAAACTTTCAGCGTTGTGCTGTTTGAGTTCAATCTGCACCCAAACAGGGTTGCGCGGCACCAATACCTCGGCATTGATGCGCGCAGTGTAGCCCTCAATCACCCCGGCATTTTCCAGCCGTTTCACCCGCTCCCAGCAGGGGCTAACCGAGAGATTAATCGCTTCGGCGAGCTTCGACTTGGTTATCCGGCCATCCCGCGCGAGAATATCAAGGATCTTTAGGTCATAACGGTCTAGTTTCATCATGCCGGATGTTACGCCTCCAGGCGTTCAACAACATCGGCAATCACCGCTAAGGTGTCCCCCATATTGATTAACGATGGCGCTCGGCGAGCCATTAAAATACCGTCGCGTTCCGCTTTATAAGCCACTGGCGCGGTACCGCTGCGGGTCATGTCGTACACATAGGCAATGGTTTGACCATTTTTCACTTCATCACCCAGCGCCACCAACAGCTCTAACACCCCAGAGTGCTGGCTTTGCACGTAGCAGCTGGCATCCGGCATATCGAGGTACATCTGCCCGCCTGCAGGCATAGTGATGGTGCCTTCCACCAGTCCGTAATGAATTAAAAAGTTGCGTACGCCACGCTCTGCAATCGCAATACTTTGGGGAGTAGACGTGCCGCCGCCGCCAAGTTCGGTAGCCACAAACACTTTGCCCTGACGCTCACAGGCAGTATCGAATAGCTTTTCTGCGTCTAGCTCGAACATCACCATGGCGTAGGGGGCACCGAATGCTTTGGCACCCTCTAGCGCCGCCTGCTGTTGAGCCTTGTTGTCTAACACATGGGAGGCGCCAAACGGCAGAATATCCAGGGTACGCCCGCCAGAGTGCAGATCGAGCACGACATCGCTCATGGGCACCAATACACGGGTAAAATAATCAGCAATTTGCGATGTTACGGTACCGTTAGGATCACCGGGAAAACTACGGTTCAGATTGCCTTTATCCATTGGCGACGTGCGCTTGCCCGCCATAACTGCGGGGGTATTCATACACGGCACAATAATTACTCGGCCACTCACCTCTTCAGCTTTCAACGTGGAAGATAGTTTAAGCAGCGAGGTAATGCCTTCGTATTCATCACCATGATTACCGCCAGTTAGTAGCGCCGTGGGGCCTTCCCCATTTTTCACTACGGTGATAGGAATCATCACCGCGCCCCAGGCAGACTCATCGGTCGAAATCGGCAGTTTTAAAAAGCCGTGTTGAATGCCGTCGGCGTCGAAATCAACGGTGGCAGAAATAGGGCTTGGCCGCAGTTGGTTCGGTTGAAGCGTCATCGTATGTCCCTTGTATTGTATAGACAGCTACTTAACAAACAGCTGGCGCGGAAAATTAGCCAGGGTTTCACAGCCATTTTCAGTAATCAGAATGCTTTCGGTAATTTCTAGCCCCCAATCTTCTACCCAGAGGCCAGGCATGAAGTGAAACGTCATGCCTGGTTGAAGAATAGTGTCGTCTGACGGACGTAAGCTCATTGTGCGCTCGCCCCAGTCCGGCGGGTATGAAATACCGATAGGATAGCCACAGCGTGCGCCACCACGGTCAAAACCGTACTTATCCATCGCCGCGCCCAGCGCCATGGCAATATCCGCCGTACGATTACCCGGCTTAGCCACGGCAAGTCCACTCTCGATGCCTTCCAGCAAAGCAGATTCAGCACGAATGAAGTCTGCCGGGGGCGTACCTAGAAAGACGGTGCGCGACATCGGTGCGTGGTAGCGTTTGAACACACCGGCAATTTCGAAAAACGTGCCTTCGCCTTTGCGAAATGGCGTGTCATCCCAGGTTAAGTGTGGCGCTGCGGCATCTTTTCCAGTGGGCAGCATAGGCACAATGGCAGGATAGTCACCACCAAACACCTTACCGTTCTCGTCAATAAACCCTTCGATGCCGACGCGGTAAATTTCCGAGACCAGCTTACTTTTTGGCAGCCCAGGTTCAATGACTTCCAAAATGCGCGTATGCATGCCTTCAACAATTTTTGCCGCCACGCGCATGTAGGCGATTTCTTGAGGCGACTTAATCGCTCGGCACCAGTTTACGAGAGCGTTGGCATCCATAAAGCGCGCATGGGGAAGCTCACGCAAAAGGCTTTGGTAGGCTTTAGCAGAGAAGTAGTAGTTGTCCATCTCCATGCCCACCACGCCGGTATGCCAGCCACGGTCGGGCATTATCGACTGGGCCAAATATTCCATCGGATGCATGTCTGGATTTTGGACATAGTAGTCTGGATAGTAGGTGATATTGTCGGGGTCTATCCAGCAGGTTCGCAGAGCGCCGTTAGCATCCATACGGCGACCAAACCATACAGGCTCACCTTCAAGCCCCACAAGTACACACTGATGCACATAAAAAGACCAGCCGTCATAGCCGGTTAGCCATGCCATGTTGGAAGGGTCACTGACGATCAATACGTCAATTCCACGGACAGCCATTTCTGCACGCACCTTCCACAAGCGATTAGCATACTCTTTACGCGTGAAAGGCAGGGAAACCTCAGTCATCGGGCAACTCGCCATCAAAGATCACTAAGAACCAGCGCCTTCACTTTTTATAAGTTAGTTACGCTGGGCCACAGGATCGACCTGGCCACCGCCGCAGTAGGCCCGCCAATGTCGTCTTAGGGCGATACTAGCACCGACCCTTGGTTGCCGGTCAAAGCCTTTATGACAAAAATTGTGACGCACCGTGGTAGCGTAACCATAGTTAATCTGCTGTGAGGAGGAAAAATGAAAATAGTTGTACATATCGACGATGCGGCCCAGTGGCAAACCGCCCTTGCTGAGGCCTTGCCACAGGCAACCGTACTTACCAGTGATGCCCCTGAGAATGAGCGCCAAAACGCAGACTATCTCGCGGTTTGGAAAGCACCGGCTCATTTACTTAACGAGCAAATCCAACTAAAAGGCATTATCAACCTGGGTGCCGGTGTCGATTACTTGCTGAAAACCCCAGGTTTACCAAGCGACGTCCCAATCGTGAAACTGCGCGATGCGGGCATGGGCGAACTTATGGCAGATTACGTGCTATACGGTGTACTGCACTTCTACCGTAGTATGGACCGCTACGCTTCCCAACAACAGCGCGCCAGTTGGCAGCCCCACGCTGTGCCTGAAAAAGCTCAGTGGCCTGTGGGTGTTTTAGGTCTTGGTGCCATTGGCAGTTTTGTGGCGACTTCCCTTTCGCAGGCAGGCTTTCCTGTCGTCGGCTGGAGCCGCTCGCCTAAACAGATTGACGGCGTGCGCTGCTTGCATGGAGAACAAGGGCTCGATGAGCTGCTTCGACAGGTGCAAAGCGTGGTCACTATTTTGCCTGACACCGCTGCTACTAAAGGCATTCTAAACGCTGAACAGCTAGCGAAATTGCCTAAAGGCGCCAGCGTGATTAATCCGGGTCGTGGCAGCTTAATTGATGAGCAGGCGTTACTTGACGCGCTAGGCGATGCCAAGCATCCCGGACACCTGTGCGGTGCGTTGCTCGACGTTTTTTGCGAAGAGCCTTTGCCTGCCAATCACCCTCTATGGCAGCACCCCAGTGTTATCATCACGCCTCATATGGCTGCGCCTACACCGCTAAATGACGCCATTGATCAAGTGGTGTCGTATATCAAGGCATTTGAGGCGGGCGAATCGCTGGCAACGGTCAGCCCAGAAGCGGGTTACTGACGCTTAGGCAAGTGCACGCTATACTGCACAGGGAACCAAGCGCTTGCTAAAGGCTCTTAGGAGAACACGTCACAGGGAGGAAGGGCCTTTGCGTCATGTCACACTTGGCAACAGGCAGCGTACGTATGCAAGCGCAATATTAGGCGCCTGCATACTTACCCTGTGCAGCTTAGCGGCAGCAGATACACCTGATGAGCAAACTCTTCAGACGCCTCACCCTTTTCAGGCTCAATATCGCTTAGAAATACGCGGATGGCCAAGCGCGACGATAACTCACACCTTAAGTAATGAAGGACAGCACTGGCTAAGCAGTATGAATTTTGCGGTCGCCGTTGCCCGTGGTGAAGAGCGCAGCCGCTTTTCAATAGACGATGCCACCACTCATTCGTTGCTTTATAACAGCAGCTATTCACTGCTGGGAGTCGGTGACAGTTACCAACTCAACGAAAGCGATATTAGTTCGCTTGATCGCCAAACTGCGCTCTTTGATCTTTCCCGACGGGCGGGGCGCGAAGGCTGCACAGAAAGTGCCCCTTGCGATATCGAGTTTGTTGATCACCGTGGGCGTGATGAACACTTTCAGTACTATGTCGATCAGCAAACTGTTAACGGTTCCACTACTATTAGCGTCCCTGCAGGTGAATTCGAAACAACGCGCGTCACGCTGATTGATAAAGAAAAACCAGACCGGCATCTACAAATAAACTTCCACCCAGATTGGCCAGGCCTGATTCTTACGGCAGAATACCAAAAAGAGGGACGCCGACAGACCTCTCTTACCCTCACTCACTTCAACCCTGCTGGGGATAGCGCTCCTTAAATGCTTTCTGGCTTACTGATTGTTTTATTGCCCCTTTTCCTGGGCTACCTAGTACGCGTTCGCTCTCCCCGCTTACTCAGTCTCATCAACCGAGCCGTTAGTGGCTCGGTTTATTTAATCCTACTATTTATGGGGATAAGCCTCGCTGGGCTTGAAAACCTAGGCAGCCAGCTTTCAAGGCTAGGCGGAAACGCGTTGCTACTGTTCAGCATTACTACGCTGTTCAACCTTGGGGCACTCTGGTGGTTATCCCGTCGCGTGGCACTTAAAGCCGGAAGCTCACCTGTCGTGAAAAACGCCCCCACCAGCAAACTCGCCGCTATGCAGGGTTCATTAATGCTGGTGGGCGTGGTGGCAGGGGGCGTGCTGGTTGGGCTACTGCTCGGCCCGATTATCGGTGACGTGCTGTTTACTACCGCCGACTGGTTAGCAGAGTGGGTACTATACGTATTGCTAGTACTGATCGGCTGTCAGCTACGCAATTCCGGCATGCCGCTTAAACAAATTTTACTGAACCGCTTGGGGCTTGCCATCGCGATCACTCTGGCGTTGAGCTCACTGCTGGCGGGCTTACTAGCCGCCCCGCTTCTTTCGCTTAGTTGGAACGAAGGCTTAGCCATGGCATCAGGTTTTGGCTGGTATTCGCTTTCGGCTATTTTGATTGGCGACCAACTTGGCCCATTAATGGGCGGTGTGGCATTTTTCAATGACCTGACCCGCGAACTGTTGGCATTTATCCTGATTCCTCTCGTTATTCATCGCCACACAGCACTGGCCATTGGCTATGGCGGCGCAACCTCTATGGATTTCACCTTACCGGTGATTCAACAGCACGGTGGTGTTGCCTGCGTTCCGATTGCGGTAGTCAGTGGATTTATCCTGTCTTTGCTGTCTCCCCCCCTGATTCTATTTTTTCTTTCGCTTTCAGGTTAGCGATAGCAGGCTTTCATTGGGTAGGATAAACAGCGTTCTCTGTTTAAAACGCTTTTCGTTCACTGCTCAGGATGCCTGCATGCCATGCTAAACGGAATTTGGTTAAGTTTTTTTATTGCTGCGTTTGCGGCGTCTTTGTGGCAGTGGTTAATCGGTGGCGATAGCGAGGTTTTTGCGCGCCTAGTGCAGTCACTGTTCGATATGGCGCGGGTCAGCGTGGATATTATTTTAGTGCTGCTAGGCACGATGACTCTTTGGCTAGGCTTTCTTTCGATTGCTGAAAAAGCGGGCATGATTCGCCTACTAGGCCGCGTACTTGATCCGCTTTTCTCTCGCCTAATGCCAGAAGTGCCCCGGAATCACCCTGCCATGGGGCTAATTAGCATGAACTTTGCAGCTAACATTCTCGGCTTAGATAACGCTGCCACACCGATTGGTATTAAAGCCATGCAATCGCTGCAAAGTCTCAACCCGAGCCGCGATACCGCTAGCAACGCACAAATTCTTTTTTTAGTGCTCAACACGTCATCACTGACGCTGCTACCCGTCACGATCTTCATTTATCGTGCCCAACAAGGCGCGGCTGAACCCACCCTGGTTTTTCTGCCGATTTTGTTGGCCACCAGCGCCTCTAGTTTGGCTGGACTTCTAGCCGTGTCGCTGATGCAGCGCTTAAAACTTTGGCAACCCGTGGTGTTGGCCTATTTAGTTGCTGCGGCCCTGGCGCTAGGGCTATTAATCACCACGTTGGCGGGGATGTCGGCCCAAGCACTGGCGGCAGCTTCAACACTGGTAGGTAACCTGACGCTGTTCTCTATTGTAATGATGTTTTTAGTGGTCGGCGCACTGCGGGGGGTGAGGGTATATGACGCCTTTATCGAAGGCGCAAAAGAAGGCGTAAGCTTTACGGTCACCTTACTGCCGTATCTTATTGCCATGCTGGTGGCGGTTGGCGTACTACGCGCCAGCGGCGTTCTAGATGCAGGGCTAAGTGGCATCCGCTGGTTGGTGAAAGGGGCTGGTTGGGACACTCGTTTTGTGGATGCGCTGCCTACCGCCTTTGTAAAACCCCTTTCTGGTAGCGGCTCGCGGGCCATGATGATCGAAACCATGAACACGTTCGGGGTCGATAGTTTTCCTGGTCTGCTAGCCGCTACTCTGCAAGGCAGCACCGAAACAACCTTTTACGTGTTAGCAGTCTATTTCGGTGCGATTGGCGTCACCCGTATTCGTCATGGGCTTGGCTGCGCGCTGATCGCAGATGCCGCTGGCATTATCACCGCCATTGCTGTCTGCTACTGGTTCTTTGGCTAACGCAGCTTGGTAGCTAATTTACAACACTCGTAACAACACTCGTAACAACAATAGATCAGGTAATTTGCTTCATGCATGCTCAACACGCAGCATTACATAACGAGCTACACGCGAGGCCGCCCCTCTATTTTGAGGGGCCTGCTTGCCTTCATCATTACGCCTTTACGCTTGAAGGCGATAACGTTACTACGTTGCTTAACCGCCTAGCGGAAGTAACAGACATCACGATCACACCCGATCAGGTGCAACAAATAGTCAGTTGCCAGGGCTGCTTAATCAAATGGGAGCGGCACACCGAGTTTTTTACGCTGACCATTAAGCACGATAACAACAGCAACCCTCGCCTATGGCCAACACCACCTACTTTTTTAGCCCGTGTGCTAGCGGAGTTTGCCGAGCAAATCATCAGCGCCAGCGTATTGCGCGTGGAAACTGCCCATCGCTGGGCAGGCAGTGTGGACGCCTATGGGTTAGATCAGCCAGCGGGCTCTCAGGTAGGCGGCGGTGACGCCACGGTGTGGAGCGATTTCAACCTCGATGATCAACAAAGAAACCGTCTACTGCTGGTTAACGATAGTCTAGATAGCTATCGACTAGGCAGAATGGCAAGACGCTTATTTGATATTGAAACCTATCGTATGATGGCGATGCTGGCGCTCCCGGAAGCCAAAGCGCTCAGTCGTGAGTTGCAGCACTACGAAATGGAGCTATCAGCGCTCTCTCATCAGCACGCCGAACAGCACACCTCACCTGCCGAGCCATTGCTCAACGCCCTAACGCTACTCTCAGCGAAACTTGAGCGCTGCGCTGTACAAACACGCCAGCGATTTAGCGCCACCGATGCCTATGCCAACCTTGTGTTGGCACGCATTGATGAACTGCGCGAAGAGCGACTAGGTAATTATCCTCGGCTTGGCACGTTTATTTTGCGCCGTTTTGAGCCGGCGGTGCGTTACTGCGATGCCATGAACCGTCGGGTGGAAACCCTAGCCACTAGTGCCACACGCTTAAACGACTTGTTACGTACCCGCACCCAGGTTGAAATCGAGAGGCAAAACTACAAAATTTTGCAGAGTTTAGATGCCCGCGCTAGCAGCCAACTCAAAATCCAAAAAGCCGTTGAAGGCCTCTCGATCATCGTCATCAGCTACTACATTTTCAGCTTGATGAAATTAGGGCTAGAGAGCTTAAGCGCTCTAAGTGTCGATATCGAACCTAATGTGGCCGCCTCCATCATCGCACCACTGAGCGCACTCATTATAGCTATCCTAATCTGGCGAATTTGGAAGGTGAAAAAGCACTAGCCGAAGATTAATTTTGGCTACCTATACGCCTGATGAGGTGATCGTCAGGCGTGTATTGGTTATCAGCCGCTGCCATCTCGCCAACTATAAACTATGTTATGTCTTAGTGGCCTGGAAGCGTGCCAAAATCGTTTTTGTAAGGAGAGTTGTTTCTGTTTGATCAAGTACTACTACCTTCGCTAACTAAGTATCACAGGGGTACTCAGCAGGCAGATGTCAGGATGACTAAGCGCCTATTGCTACAAATTATGTTTGACGTTTTCAAGGATGAAAGGTTAAAGAATGGTAAGCGCAAATATTATCTTTATCGTACTAGCTGCCTTTTTTTGGGGTGTTTCCGGAGGAATTGCTGGTGTTCTTTTAGAAGACGGTTGGGATCCTTCCGTTGTATCGTTTTATCGAGGGTTCGTAGGTCTCCTCTTCGCGCTTATCTGGCTACTGTTTCAACAACAGCACAGCGGTCTGAAAAATAGTCAGCTTTGGTTCTGGTCAATCATTGCTGGTCTTGGAGTAGCTGGTAATTTTACGTTCTATTTTATCAGTATTGAGCATGCTAACGTTGCTGTCGCCGCCACCTTGATGTACTGCGCTCCCATCTTCGTTTATCTCATTTCCTTTGCTCTCAAGCTTGAAAAATCGACTGCTGCAAAATGGATAGCCATCTTTTTAGTGATGCTTGGCGTCGTGCTACTCACTAAGCTATATGAGATTAGTGCGAGCAGCATATCTCTACTTGGTGTGACCATGGGACTACTCGCGGGGCTTTCTTACGCCCTGTTCATTTTTGGCTTTAAATATGCTGCGCCACATGGCAGCCCGCAGGCTATCCTTTCGATTGCCTTTAGCGTACTGGCTATTGCTTTAATTCTACCCGCCGAAACCGACCAAGTTACCAGCGTTTTAGGCTCTCCAGATTTACCACTATTTGTGGCACTAAGTATTCTGGGTGCTGGCCTGTCGTTTCTACTGTATATCAAGGGTATTAAACATACGGCGCCCGCCCTCGCTTCCATGATTGCCATGGTAGAGCCGGTCACAGCAACACTGTTTGGTGTTGCCGTTTTGGGAGAGACTCTTGGTGTGACTCAAATGATCGGTATGGGGTTAATATTAGTGACTGTAACGGCTCTCAGCGTATCCTCTAACCGTCGCTAAGGGGCGTTACACTCGCCTCGTAGTGAGCCGCCAAGTGCCTTGCGCAGTGCAGGGCCGCTTATTCCACGACCTAATAGCACCGTCAGTTTCGCAACGGCGGCTTCTAGCGTGATGTCACCTCCCGCAATCACACCGGCTTGGTTCAGCGCCGCGCCGGTGGCGTAGGCTCCCTGCACGACCTCCCCTTGGGAACACTGCGTCACATTGAGTAGTGCGACCCCTCGTTCATTTGCAGCCGTTAACGCCTTTAACAGCTCGCCTTCAAAACTAGGCGGGTTGCCCACGCCGTAGCTATGCAGAATCAAGCCTTTTAGGCGTTCATCGGCCAGCAGCAACTTGGCGCGGCGCAGCGACATGCCAGGATGAAGTGGCAAGATGGCTACCGCCTCATCATCCACCTCGATGGGCGCAAAGTTAGGCAGTCCGCTCAGTAGCGCAGAGGGCTGTGGAAATGTCATACCGATGCCAAGCTCGGCAAGCCAGGGGAAATTAGGAGAGTCAAAGGCATCTAAGCCCTGAGTGCGCACCTTGCGCGCACGATTACCGCGCAGGAGTCGGTCATGAAAAACCAGACTTACTTCACAAGGTGTTGCGGGGTGGAGCACCAATTGCAGTGCGCTAACGAGATTATTCAGCGCATCGCTACGAAGCTCCCCCAAAGGAATTTGGGCGCCGGTGAAAATCACCGGCTTGTTGAGTGCGCCAAGCATAAACGACAGCGCGGCGGCGCTATACGCCATAGTATCGGTACCGTGTAGCACCACAAATCCATCGTATGCTTGCCAGTGGCTTTCTAACTGGGCCACTAAACGGTTCCAGGCGTCGGGCATTAGCTCGGCGCTATCAATCAGAGGCCGCATTTCTAGCACATCAAACGATGGCAGCCTGTCGGCGTTGCTCAGCGCTAAGTGCGCGGTTAAACGCTCGGCCAGCCCCGCGCAAGGCACATACCCATGTGGCGATGGCTGCATACCAATGGTACCGCCGGTGTAGAGCATGAGTACGCGGGGCATAGTCTCTCCTTATCTAATAGCGTTCGTGCATGCGAGGGCTTACTTAGCGGGCGCGCTTTCCAGACGCTGCTTTAACGCTTCGGCCTCTTCAGGCTCCAGCTCCCAGGCTTTCGGATCTAGCTCAAGATCTGGGTGTTGATTGGCATCGAAAATCGGCTGTTTGATGCCCTGACGACGCTGACTATCGTAATCGTTAAGGATGCGTAGGCCGCACTTGAACAGCAGAATCAGCGCCACGAGGTTGACCACTGCCAGCAGGCCCATAGTGACATCGGCAAAGCCGAACACAGTGCCAAGATCAGTGGTCGCCCCCCAGCACACCAGCAACACAATGGCGATTCGGAAAGCATTAAACAGATTCTGGTTGTCGCGGCTAAAGAAGTTGAGGCTGTTCTCGCCCAGGTAGTAGTTGTACAAAATAGTACTGAACGCAAACAGCAGCAGCGCGAGACTAACAAAGGTGCGACCCCATTCGCCTACATGGTCGGCAAGCGCCGCCTGAGTGAGGGCGATGCCTTCAACACCAGCGCCTGCGGCCGGGTCGTACACACCGCTGAGCAGAATCAAAAACGCCGTGGCCGAGCAGATAATCACGGTATCGATAAACACCGAAAACGCCTGCACAATACCTTGGTTGGCTGGGTGCGGTACGTAGGCTACCGCCGCCACATTGGGCGCACTGCCCAGACCCGCTTCGTTAGAAAACAGGCCTCGCTTTAAGCCCATCATAATGGCCGCACCAATACCGCCACCCACCACCGGCTCAAGGCCAAAAGCACTTTTTACAATTAGCGCAATAACGCTGGGGATTTCACCAATGTTCATGGCAATAACCAGCAGCGCAATGGCGATATAGCTGACCGCCATAAAGGGCACCAAATACTCCGAGATGCGCGCGATACGTTTGATACCACCAAAAATAATCAGCCCTACCAGCATGGCCAGGGCAATACCACTGTAAAGCACCGGCACACCGAAGGCGTCACCAAACGAGGTCGCTACCGCATAGGATTGCAGTGCAGTAAAGGCAAAGCCAAAGGTTAGCAGCAATAGCACCGAGTAAAACGCCGCCAGCCAGCGCCACTGTTTGCCTAACCCTTTAACGATGTAGTACGCCGGGCCACCGCGATACGTGCCATCGCCTTCCGCTTCTTTGTAGGTCTGCGCCAGGGTGCACTCTAAAAAGCTAGTCGCCATCCCCATCAAGCCCACCAGCCACATCCAGAAAATAGCCCCTGGACCACCTAACGTAATTGCGACCGCCACGCCGGCAATATTACCGCCGCCCACGCGACCCGCCACGGACAGAACAAGCGCCTGAAAAGAACTTAAGTGGCCATGTTTATTACGCTTAAAGGCCTGACCTGACCCCAGTATGCGAAACATTTGGCCAAAATAACGAAACTGCACAAAGCGGGAAGCAACGGTAAAACCGATGCCAACGCCTACTAGCAGCACTAGCAGTACCTTTCCCCAAAGGAGCTCATTGAGCATATCAAGCATGTGATGTTCTCCGCGTTCTTGTATTAGCGTTATGTTGGAATTCGCGTCGTTTTATGTCGCGCTTCTTAAAACCGCGCCGCGGAGAACGTTTTACCAAGCATAGGAAAGAATTAAATTTGGCGCAGCGATGCAGTTGTATGCACTAACTGCGCCATTTGCTGCACCACAGTGCATCACATAAAAAAACGGTGCGCGCCTTTTCAGGCTGCGCACCGTGCGATTCTACCTCTGTGGACACGGCCAACTAGAGGCTCGCTTTTTACTTAACCGCTTTAGCCGCCCGCGCCGCGTGAAGCTTTTTATAGCTTTCGATCAAGCGCTGGTGGCGTTCCAAACCTTCTAGCTGCATGTTAGTCGGCGTTAAGCCATGGAAGCGCACTTCACCACTCACCGACCCCACGACCGCTGCCATGGTCGCTTCACCAAACATGCGCCGGAAATTAGGCAGGTAATCGTTGAGCTCCAGCTCATCATCCAGCGTAATCTCTAACACCGCGTTTACCGCCTGATAGAACAGGCCACGCTCAACGGTGTTGTCGTTGTACTGCAGGAACATCTGCACGCAGTCCAGCGCCTCTTCATGGCGTTGCAGCGCAAGGTAAACCAGTAGCTTCAGCTCTAGGATCGTTAGTTGCCCCCACACGGTGTTCTCATCAAACTCGATACCAATCAACGTGATGATATCGGCGTGGTCATCCATCTGGCTCTCTTCCAGCCGTTCGACCAGATCGGTAAGTTGGTCGTCATCCAAACGGTGCAGATTGAGAATATCTTCGCGGTAGTCCAACGCTTTATTGGTGTTATCCCAAATCAAGTCTTCAATGGGGTACACCTCTGAGTAACCTGGCACCAAAATTCGGCACACCGGCGCGCCCAGGTCTTCGTGTACGGCCATGTACACTTCAGCCCCTAGATCTTCAAAAATGCCAAATAGCGTCTCGGCCTCTTCCTCATTGCTGCCAGAGAAATCCCATTCGCTGAACTCAAAATCGGGCTTGGCACTAAAGAAGCGCCAGGAAACCACGCCAAAAGAGTCAATAAAGTGCTCAACGAAGTTGTTGGGTTCAGAAACGGTTTGCGAGTTAAATGTTGGTAGCGGAAGATCGTTTAGCCCTTCAAAACTGCGGCCTTGCAACAGCTCCGTCAAGCTGCGCTCCAGCGCCACTTCAAAGCTTGGGTGCGCGCCAAACGAAGCAAACACGCCGCCGGTACGTGGGTTCATCAAGGTGACGCACATAACCGGGAACTGCCCCCCCATAGAGGCATCTTTTACCAACACGGGGAAACCCTGGGCTTCCAAGGCGTTAATGCCTTCTACGATATTCGGGTAGTTTGCCAGCACCGCTTGGGGCACATCCGGCAGGGTTAACTCCTGCTCGAGGATTTCACGCTTGACCGCCCGTTCGAAGATTTCCGACAGGCACTGCACCTGGGCTTCCACCAGGGTGTTGCCCGCACTCATGCCGTTACTTAGGAACAGGTTTTCAATTAGGTTGGAGGGAAAATAGACCGTTTTGCCATCGGACTGACGCACAAACGGTAGCGATACAATGCCGCGATCTTCACGGCCAGAGTTGGTATCGATCAGATGTGAGCCACACAGCTCACCTTCGGGGTTGTAAATATCGCGACAGTGTTCATCGAGAATTTCAGCGGGAAGTTCATCGTTCGGCCCCGGCTGAAACCACTTTTCATTGGGATAGTGAACAAAGTCGCTATTGGCAATTTCTTCACCGAAGTACTGATCGTTATAGAAGAAGTTACAGCTTAAGCGCTCGATAAACTCGCCCAGTGCGGAGCACAGCGCGCTCTCTTTGGTCGCCCCTTTGCCGTTGGTAAAACACATTGGCGAAGCTGCATCGCGAATATGCAGCGACCAGACGTGGGGCACGATATTCCGCCAGGAGGCGATCTCGATTTTCATGCCTAGATCAGCCAGCATCGCGCTCATATTAGCGATAGTTTGTTCTAATGGCAGGTCTTTGCCTGGGATATAAGTAGCACTGCCCTCCGGCGCGCCCATCAGCAGTGCCTGGGCGTCCTCATCGATGTTTTCTACCGTCTCGATCTGAAAGTCGGGGCCGGTTTGAACAACCTTCTTTACCGTGCAGCGGTCGATAGAGCGCAGAATGCCCTGGCGATCTTTTTCAGAAATATCTTCAGGCAGCTCAACCTGGATTTTGAAAATCTGCTTATAACGATCTTCCGGGTCGACGATGTTGTTCTGGGATAGGCGAATATTCTCGGTAGGAATATCCCGAGCGTTGCAGTAGACCTTAACAAAGTAGGCGGCACACATCGCCGATGATGCCAAGAAGTAGTCGAACGGACCGGGAGCCGAGCCATCGCCTTTATAGCGAATCGGCTGATCGGAGATAACGGTGAAATCGTCGAACTTGGCCTCTAAGCGGAGGTTATCGAGGTAATTGACTTTAATTTCCATGAACGGGCATCCGGAGCAATGAGTGTGCCTCGGCTATTAACATCATAAGCCGATAGGCGGATTGCCGCCCATTATCCAGTTTTTCACCCGCTTCGTCTTGGGAAGCATTGCACTGACAGGCCCAAAGCGTCACATTAGCCGCACCGCCGCTTTCTGAGAACGTTGAAACCGCCCCCATGCATGATGATTTTGTGGCTAACTTACGCCTACTGTGCAGCTACTACCCATCCATTGCGGATGTTTGCCGCCGCTTATCCATCAACCGTGCCCAGTTTAACCGCTACCTTAGCGGGCGTTATTATCCAAGCCACGCCGCGCTACAGCGTATTTGCCACTTTTTTGGAGTAACGCCCGAAGATATCGCCCTACCCCACCACGATTTCCGAGCGCTGGTGCAAACAGGCCAGCTCAATGCGGATGCCTCACCTAGCACGCTACCCTGGCCCAATGCGCTCATTCAGCGGGGTAGTGAAGGCATGGAACGTTATCTGGGTCGCTACTTCGAGCTTTATCACTCGATGTCGCGCCCTGGGCATTTGATGCGCACGCTGGTGTGTTTAGAAGCCAGAGAAGGAGGCGTGGTGTACCAGCGCACAGAAAGAATGCACGTTGCGCCAGACACGCGTCCTTGCCATAACCGCTACGTAGGCACCGCTGTTAAACTTGCAGACCGACTATTTTTAGTTGACCACGAAACACTCAATGGTCATGAAATTACCCAAACTATTCTGTTTCCCAGCTTTCAAAGCCAAGTAACGCGTTTAACCGGGCTAAAAATGGGCGTGGCAGATAACAGTGAGCGGATGCCCTGTTGTGTGCGAGTGGTATACCAGCGCTTAGATGAACAGATAAGCTTGCGGTCTGCGCTAGCTCAATGCGGCCTGCTGTCACTTGACGACCCGTCGCTAGATGAGTCGCTGCTGGCAGCCGTGTGCAATGATGTGGCTAGCGGAGAGCACCATTTTCGAGCACGTCACTAGCAGTGTACTTCGCAGGACGGCGATGGTGTCAGTACATGGGCAAAGAGAATCGACTCAAAGTGCTCCATTGGAACGACTGACTTAAGCGTTTTAGCGCGCAGTATGGCGCCTTCCCACCCGGATAATATAAAACTGGCAAGGGCTTCTGGAACAATCGCCTTATCAATATCGTTCTGATTTTGCGCATCTTTCAGACAGACGACAAAACGTTGTTCCCAGCGCTGGAACACTAGATTAAGGGCATCACGGAAGGTGTCGCTTTGGCCAGAAAGCTCCTGGCCAAGGTTACCAATCAAGCAGCCAGTGGTGTGGTCGCAGCCCAACATGTGCTCACGCCCTGTGGCGAAGTAACGCCGTAGCCGCTCTAACGGCGGCAACGAAACGTCTTCAAGCAGTGTTGCCAAACTTTCATCGTACTCGCTAGCAAATCGCTCTATCACCGCCAGCCCAAAATCTTCTTTGCTGGAAAAGTAGTGGTAAAACGATCCTTTAGGCACACCGCAGGTTTTTAAGACGGCATTAATACCCGTCGCATTGTAGCCCTGCTGGGCAATCAGTTCGGCACCGGTTTCAATTAACTTATCGCGAGTGGCGGTGTTTTTCATGACGTCACATTAACCAGTGAATTTAGTGCTTTGCAAAATAATAATGACAGGTATTGTTAGGCCCGTCAGCGGTTAGACAGCACGCTGCAGCGATGCTTAATGGGTTGCACGCTATTTGCACATTGCTTACCTAATCATTGCTTGCGTATCGGTGATGCTAGCATGATACGCCATTTTCTCTGGAATTTTCGCCCTTAGCCAACGGATGCCGCGCGGTAATGACCTCCTCCCACTCTTACGCACCCTCTCAACAAGGCCGTATCGGTTTCGGTGCCTTGGCAGCGCTACTGGTCTTCGCCTGCGGTTTAGCCTTGGCTTGGTGGATTATCAGCCAGCCACCCCGCGTTGAGCGACGGCCGCCACCGCCCGCCGCACCACCCCTAGTGGATGTCATTACGGCGGAAGAGCGGCTGCAAGCACCCATACTTAATGGCTTTGGACGAGTAGAAGCAGAAAAATCCACTATGCTTGCCAGCCGAGTTGCCGGCCAGCTAGAACGCTTTGGGGAGGGCGTACTCCCAGGACAGGTCGTCGAACAAGGAGCGCCGGTTGCGTATATCGATCAGGCTGATTTACGCCTCATTCTCGAAGATGCTGAAGCGCAGTTGGCCAACGCTCAGGCGCAGTTAGCGCTAGAACAAGCGGAGCAACAGCGCGCCCGAAGTGAGTATGAATCTTTTGGCCGCCAACTTAGCGCCGAGCGCCGCGCCCTAGTACTACGTGAACCACAGCTACGCCAAGCTCAAGCTCAACTAACGCAAGCACGGGTAGTCCGCGACCAAGCGGCGCTTAATCTTGAACGTGCCACGCTAGCTGCCCCTTGGCGAGCGATGGTGCAAGAGCGCTTGGTTGGTGCAGGAAGCTTGTTAAGCCAGGGCACTGAAGTACTCAGTTTGGTTGGTGTCGAGCAGTTTTGGGTCCGCGCTTCGTTGCCGGGAGATATCTTGGGCTGGCTAACACCCGGCAGCCGCGTCACGCTTACCAGCCAAGGCTGGCTGGAAGGCGCAAGCCGAGAAGGCAACTTAATTTCTATTCTGCCCAACCTAGAAGAGAATGGCTTACAGGCGCAGCTTTTGATTGCCGTGAATGACCCATTATCACTTGAGCACGATGGTCCCGCGCTGCGCCTTGGCGATGTGCTACGCGTTACCTTTCATAGCACAACCCAAGAGCCGCTCATCGCCCTGCCCTCTGCAGCATTGCGCCCAGGCGAGCAGGTATGGTGGGTAGATGATGAAGATCGCTTACGCAGCACCCAAGTCACCCTGGCCTATCGCGGTCAGGAAACGGCACTGGTACGCAGCGGTTTAGTGCCCGGACAGCGCGTGGTAATTGCTGGTTTGGCTCAGCCTCGTGAAGGCCAGCAAGTCCGTATTCGTCAGCGGGGAGACACCCCAGCCAGTGATGAGGACAGCCCATGATTCGCCGTGGCCCGCTTGCCTGGATGGTCGACCATGGCGTTGCCCCTAACCTGATGATGGTGCTGTTTATCGTCGGCGGTTTAATGGCATCTCTGGCCATTAAAAAAGAGGTTTTCCCGGAATTTGAAACGGAAATCATCCAAGTTAGCATCAGCTATCCTGGCGCCACGCCGGAAGATGTTGAGCAAAGTTTGCTGCTACCGGTTGAAGCTGCCATTGCTGATGTGGAAGGCATCGATGAATTAACCGCCAGCGCTGGTGAAGGTAGCGGCGTGGTCAGCGCCACGCTGATCGACGGCGTTGATGTAATGCGGGCCTATCAGGATATCCAGCAGGCTGTGAATGCTATCACCACCTTGCCTAACGCAGCAGACCCACCGCGCTTTACCCTGGCTGGCCGCTCTCGCAGCGTGGTGAGCTTGCAGGTGTATGGCTCCGTGGGCTTAGCCGCACTGCATGACGCCGCCGAGGATGTGCGCGCAGAATTACAGGCCACCAGCGGCATCTCCCGTGCAGAGCTCTCCGGCAATCGGGAACGTGAAATCCAGGTGCTTTTGGATGAAGAAGCCATTGAGCGCTTTGGGTTAGACCATCAACAACTTGCCAGCCGAATTGCCGAAGAAGCGCTTGATCTCGCGAGTGGCCAGCTTACGACCGCCGAAGGTGAGTGGTTAATTCGCTACCAGGGCCGCCGCAACAGTGCGGATGAGTTTGCCGCACTCCCCATTCTCACCACCACCCAAGGCTCTCCCGTTGTGCTGGGCGATATCGCTCGCGTAAGAGAAGGGTTTGCTGAAACCGACCGTGAAGAGTTCTATAACGGCGAGCCAGGCTTATCGGTGGATATCTATCAGATTGGCGATCAGACGCCGACCAGTATTTCCCAAGCGGTTTACGGTGAGCTGGAGCGGCTGCGCGCCAACCTACCCAATGGGGTGCGCCTGGATGTTTCCAGAGATAGCTCAGAAATTTACGAAGACCGCCTGAACCTGCTGCTAAAAAACGCCTGGATGGGCTTGGCACTGGTGCTAATTCTCATGGCACTATTTCTTGAGGCACGATTGGCCTTCTGGGTAACGCTGGGCATCCCGACGGCATTTTTGGGCGCAATGCTATTTCTGCCTTGGATTGGCGTCTCACTTAATATGATGTCGATGTTCGCCTTTATTATCGCCCTTGGCATTGTCGTAGACGATGCCATTATGGTCGGTGAGAATATTTACAGCTACCGGGAGCAGGGCTATTCCCTTCGCGATGCCGCGGTAAAGGGTGCCCAAGAAATCGCCACACCGCTTACCTTTGCGATTCTGTCTAATATTGTTGCGTTCCTACCGTTGCTGTTTTTACCCGGCTTTTTAGGGCTTATTTTTGCCACCGTGCCAGTGGTTGTTATCACGGTATTTATTATTTCCCTGGTGGAAGCACTGTTTATACTGCCTGCCCACCTCGCCCACGCCCGTAAGCCCCGCAAAACACCCGTATGGCAGCGCCCCATTGAAGCCGTTCGTTTACGTATGCAAAAGGGCCTGCATCACTTTACTTATCAACAGTTTGAACCATTCTTACAGCGGGCGCTTAACCAGCGTTTACTAACGGTATCGCTAGGCATCGCCTTACTATGTGTCGCACTTGCCTGGGCAATGAGTGGTCGACTTGGCTTTTCACTCATGCCCAGAGTGGAATCAGACCAAGTTCAGGCCAGCGTTACCCTGCCGATTGGCAGCAACATTAGCGTTAGCCGTGAATTGAGCCAACAACTGCTGGATGCCGCCGAGCAACTAAGCGAACGCGAGGCAACCCTCAGCTTTAGCAGTACCCGAAGCCGCTTGGATGGCGAGAGCCTAACGGTGCGTTTAGACATCGCCAGTGAAAGCCTGGATGACTGGCCACCATCGCGCATTGCACGAGAATGGCGTGACTTAACGGGCGATTTAGTCGGCGCGCAATCCGTGCGCTTTGAGTCAGATTTCGGAGGCCCCGGTAGTGGTGCAGCGCTGAGCCTGCGTTTATCCCACCCCAACACCCAAGTGTTAGAAGCAGCCGCTGCGCAGCTGGCGGAACAGCTGGCTGAATATGGGTTAACCGATATCGATAGCGGTCTGGGTGACGGCAAACCGCAGCTTGAAATGCGCCTGTCTGCCGAAGGGCGCGCGTTAGGGCTAACCGGGAACGAACTTGCCCAGGCGCTACGCGGCACGCTACAGGGAGCTACTGCCATAGAGCAGTTTATCGGCCGCCGAGAAGTCAGCGTAGAGGTACGCCTGCCTGAGCAAGATCGTGACAGCCTCAATGAGCTTTATCGACTGCCGATCCAGACGCCTGACGGCCTAAGCGTCCCGTTGTCTCGCGTAGCCGATATTACGTTAAGCCAGGCCTCTAGTAGCCTTCAGCGAATCGATGGTCGTCGGATAATTACGGTTACCGCTGACTCCGAGGGTGACCAAGCGATTAATCAAGTGCTCGCCACACTGCAAGAAGATGTTTTCCCCACTCTTAGCAATACCTGGACAGGGCTTGAAGTGAGTATGGGCGGACGACAGCAAGATACCGCCGACAATTTAGCCACGTTGCGCAACGCCATGTGGCTAATGCTGGCCGCGCTGTATGCATTGTTAGCCATCCCTTTCCGTAGCTACCTTCAGCCACTTCTAGTACTGGCGGCTATTCCGTTTGGTATTGTCGGTGCCGTCGCAGGCCATATGTTGATGGGGTTCGGATTATCGATTATCAGCTTACTCGGTATGCTGGCACTTTCCGGCGTGGTGATTAACGATGCCCTGGTACTGATTGACTATGCTAACCGTAAGCGTCGTGAGGGCATGGATGCCCGCGAAGCGATCGTCGCCGCGGCGACCCGCCGCCTACGGCCGATTATGATGACGACCCTCACCACGTTTTTAGGCTTGGCACCAATGATTCTAGAAACCTCTCGCCAAGCGCGCTTTATGATACCCATGGCTATTTCACTAGGGTTTGGCATGCTATTCGCCACGGTTATCTTGTTACTGGTAGTGCCCTGCCTCTACCTGGGGTTAGAAAACCTGCGTGAACGGCTCAGCAAACCACCCCAACCAAGCCATGAGGGAGTCAGCTAATGAAACTGCTCGCTTCACTACGCCAGTGGCGCCCCTCCCAACTGGGTCTAAAGCTTTTTGTGGCTATTTTAAGCGTTAACGTAGCCATTGCAGCGAGCGTGTTTTTAGCAGTGACTTACAGTATTGATCGCGGCTTTTTAGAATATCTAAATCAAGCCCAAGAGCGGCGCGCTATGCTGCTGGCGGATGGGCTAATTACTCGCTGGGAAACTCAGGGTAGTTGGCAATGGTTGGAGCAATCGCCAGAACGCTGGCCCTATATTGTGCGCTTTGAGCTTGGCCAGGAACACCGTGATCGCCCTTCTCCTCTCGGCGAGACCCAAGACTTCGCGTTACGCAATAGCGATGGCCGCTTCGTCATCCCACCTGCTGAAACCGCACGCGGCTCAAACGGTTGGCGATGGCTCACCCTTTATAGCGACGTGACCTCAAGCGGAAACAATGAAGCGATTGGAGAACTTGGGTTTCGTCCTCCACAAGATATGATGGAGCGCATGGAAAGCCGTTTTCTAGAGCGCCAGCAGCGCAATTTAGTGCTTATTGTTGTTTCTCTCGGGTTGGCATCGCTGTTACTGGCAGGAGGGCTTTCCTGGTGGCTAGGCCGACGTACCCGAGCATTAGCAGGGGCAACGCTACGTTTAACCGAAGGTGATTATCACACTCGGTTACCAGAACGCGGCCGGGATGAACTTTCCAGTTTGGCACGCGACTTTAACGTGCTAGCAGCCACCTTAGAAGCTAGCCGCGACGCCAGAGCACGATGGGTATCTGATACTGCCCACGAGCTACGTACCCCGTTAGCAGTGCTGCGCGGCGAAATCGAAGCGATGCAGGACGGGATTCGTCCGCTAAACCAGGAAAATCTTAGCTCACTGGCTCAAGAAGTCGCTCAACTGGAACGGTTAGTCACTGACCTGAGACTGCTTTCCCAAAGCGATGCAGGCGCATTGGATATTCAGCTAGCGCCAATGAATCTCAGCGAAAGCTTAAAAGGCCGTTTATCCGATGCTGACCGCTGGCTAGAAGAGAGCGGCCTGACCTTGTCATGCCAGCTTACCCCCGACATCATGATACAAGGGGATGCCCAGCGTTTGCGTCAATTATGGAGCAATCTGCTGGATAACAGCTGCGCCTATACGCAGCCACCAGGAGCGCTACGGGTTTCGTTAATCTGCGAAGCTAACCATGCCGTTATTATTTGGGAAGACAGCTCCCCAGGCGTGCCTGAATGCGAGCTTTCACGCTTAACTGAACGCCTGTACCGCGTGGAGGGCTCACGTAACCGCGCAAGTGGCGGCAGCGGGCTGGGGCTCTCAATTGCTAGCGCGTTAGTCAATGCCCATGGCGGCACGCTTTCGCCTGGCGTTTCTGAGCTAGGCGGTCTGAAATGGACGCTGCGCTTCCCGCTATTTATTGCCTCTTAACCTAAGCGAGCTGACTATGTCTGAGAATAGTTCACCCCAAGACGCCTCACTGCTCATTGTTGAGGATGAACCTAAAATCGCCCGGCTAATGGCAGACTACCTGGAAAACAATAATTTCACCCCGACCATTATTGCCAACGGCAACGATGTTATACCCTGGCTAACCCAGCAGCTTCCGGCACTCATACTGCTAGATGTGATGCTGCCTGGTAAGGATGGACTAACGCTATGTCGAGAAATCCGTCAACACTGGCCTAGCGTTCCCATTATTATGGTGACTGCAAAAGTCGAGGAAGTTGATCGTTTACTAGGCTTAGAGCTAGGTGCAGACGACTATGTATGCAAACCTTTCAGCCCCCGCGAAGTGGTTGCCCGCGTAAAAGCGGTATTACGCCGCAGTCAAGCCGCTGCGCAAGTCGATGACGCTTCAGCCACCACCCCGCAAGCACCGGTGACACTCGATGAAGAGGGCTGGCAGGCGCTCGCCAATGGGCACGACCTTGGCCTCACCGCCGTAGAGTTCCAACTGTTGCGCGTCATGATGCAGTCCCCGGGACGTATCTTCAGTCGCGAACAGCTAATGGATCACATGTATCGGGATAACCGCATTGTCTCGGAACGTACCGTGGACAGCCATATTAAGAAGCTACGCAAAAAAATCCATGAAGCACTCCCCGAACTAGAGATTATTCGCTCCGTTTACGGCGTTGGTTACAAATATCAGCCAGAAGGATAATCCGTCTATTTGCTATCAACGACCTGCGGCTGAACCTGACGATTCAAGAAGGCGATACCGGCTTCGATCGCGCTATCACGAAGCAGGAAGCTGGCAAAATGACCATAGCCACGCTGTAAGTACAGCTCGCTTTCGGTGCCCTGGGCCTGGAGTGCTTGATAGAAGTCAGTCGCGTGATCAACGGGCACTAACTGATCCCAGCTGCCATGAAACAGAAAAAACGGTGGTGCCTGGAGTGTGATTTGCCGCGCAGGTGAAGCCAACGCATAGGCCTCTGGTTTTTCGGCGCGGGTGCCGCCAATAAAGTCGACCACCAAACGACCATCATCAAACTTCAGTAGGTCGCTGGGTAGACCGCCAACTAGCACCGCTGCTAGCGTTGCGTGCTCGCCGCCATAAGGTTCGCCCAGCGGGCCTTCATTGCCAGCTAAGGCAAGCAGGCTTATTAAATGCGCACCGGATGAAAAACCAACGCCCACGATGCGGTCAGTATCCACTTGCCAACGCTCAGCGTTACTATGAAGCCAGCTCATCGCCTGCTGTAAATCATATAGCTGTTCAGGGAATCGGTACTCGGGAGCAAAGCGGTGCTCAATATTCACTGTCACATACCCCTGCGCGGCTAACTGCTCAGCAATCGCCTCCATGTCGTCAGGACCACGGTTGCGCCAGCCACCGCCATGTACAATGAGTGCCGCTGGTCGACGCTCTGTCGCTGAAGTGTTTGGTAACAGCACCTGGGCGCTCAATGTTTGCGCCCAACCATCAGGTGTATAATGCTGGGTGGGTAGTCGAGTAAAGGTTTGCGGCGTATTCAGCATCCCCTGCTCAATGGCAGGTAGACCCCGGCTGGCTTGATGCGTTGCACCGCAGCCGCTCATCAAAAGAGCCAGCGCGCTTAGGCTCAGATATCGACGCATAAGACGTAAATCTGGCATTTAGAACTCCTTAATATGCCCCCTCAATACGACGCTTCCTCAACACGTTTATTTAACACGTTTCTTTGACGCAACGTTTCAACATGTCTTTTCGATACGTGTTTTGAAAACCGTAAGCCCCCGCCCAAACGATTGTGACCGCGTAAGCTAAGATAAGATCACGGTTGTTGCACACTTTGTGCAAACGTTTTACACCAAGCCCTTAGATACTGATATCGACAACTTACCATTTTTAGAATGTTTCGAGGTTTGCTATGAACATATCATTACGCCAATTATTTGCGCCTGCACTACTTGCCGTTGCCCTTATGCCTTTAGCCTTCAGCGCCAATGCTGGTCACCACAACAGTGCAGATATTGACCGCGAAGCGATGCAGGAGCGCATGGAAGAGCGCCGTCAAGACGTTTATCAGCGCGCCGGTTTAAGTGAAGAGCAACAAACTGCCTTAAACGAAGCACATGCTGAACATCGTGATGCCATGCTGTCGCTGCGCGAAGAGCACCAAGCCAAGGTGGCCGAGATCCTAACCGAAGAAGAGCAACAAGCGCTGCGCGATGCCATGCGCGAGATGCATGCTGACAAACATGACGAGCGACGCCATAGTGAAGGCGGTCATGGCAAGCGCGACCATGAACGTCGCGGACACTACGGCGAAGCTGCTGAGGAAGACACAGCAGAATAAGCGTTTATTAAACGTCAAACCTTGCTTTAACGCCCGGCCTAGCCGGGCATTTTTGTTTCTATACTCCTGAACAACGCTTTTAACGATGGGCTGAAAGCTCCCCATCGACTTGAAGTAAGCTCTTAAACCACGTATTTTATTTGAACGTTCATTCAAAAATAACGCTGTTTTTAATCCTTGTCTTAACAACAGGAGTCCGCCTCCATGGCGAAAGACAACCCCAACCTCCCCTCACGCGACCGACTCAATCCTGTGGTTTTCCACGGGAGTGTGGCGGGTATTCTTATCTTTTTAGTATTGACGATGCTATTTACCGAGCAGGCCGGCACTTTTTTCGATGCCGGTCTTGCTTGGGTAAGCAAAACGTTCGGCTGGTACTACATGCTGGCGATTGTGGCTTATCTAGTCTTTGTCGTGATGATTGGCATGTCGCGCTTTGGCAGCATTCGCCTTGGCCCAGATCACTCACGACCTGAGTTTTCGCTATTATCGTGGTCAGCTATGCTGTTTGCTGCAGGTATCGGTATTGACCTGCTGTTCTTCAGCGTTGCCGAGCCGGTTGCCCACTATTTAGCGCCGCCTGATCTAACGCCTGAAAGCCAAGAAGCTATGCGCCAGGCCGTCGTTCAAACCTATCTGCACTGGGGGCTTTCCGGTTGGGGGCTGTACGTGTTGATGGGTATGGCGCTGGCCTATTTTAGCTATCGTCACCGCTTACCGCTGGCGATCCGCAGTGCGCTTTATCCGCTGCTGGGTAAACGTATTCACGGCCCTATTGGTAATGCAGTTGATATCACGGCCGTCATTTCAACTGTGTTTGGTATCGCTACCAGTCTCGGTATCGGGGTTATCCAGCTTAACTACGGGCTGAATTATATGTTCGATGTGCCTGAGTCCCTAACCGTGCAAGTTATATTAATTGCGATGGTTGTCATCCTGGCGACTATCTCTGTGGTGACAGGCGTAGAAAAAGGCATTCGCCGCTTATCCGAGTTCAATATGCTATTGGCGCTCGGCCTGATGCTATTTGTACTGTTTTCCGGCGACACGCTGGTACTACTTGATAAAGTTGTCAATAACGCTGGTGATTACCTTTCTGGCTTTGTAGGTGCCAGCTTTGATACCTACGCATTTGCCGATGAAGGCGCCCAAGAGTGGAAGATGTGGTGGACGATCTTCTTCTGGGGCTGGTGGATTGCTTGGACGCCGTTTGTCGGTCTTTTCTTAGCGCGTATTTCCCGTGGCCGTACTATCCGCGAATTTGTCGCTGGGGCGTTGTTTATACCACTGGCCTTTATGATGGTGTGGATGTCTATTTTTGGTAATAGCGGCATTGAGCTAGTCGCTAACCAAGGCGTAGCCGAGCTAGGTGAACAGGCGCTCAACACCCCGCAAACTACACTTTATACCCTGCTTGAGTACTACCCTTATGTAGGCATTACAGCAGCAGTAGTGACAGTATTAGGAATTGTGTTCTTTATTACCTCTGCAGACTCTGGTGCGCTGGTACTGGCCAACTTCACGTCTATTTTGAGTGACGTTAACCATGACGCCCCGATACGTCTGCGTATTTTCTGGTCGGCAGTAATTGGCTTGATCACCATTGCCCTGTTAATGGCTGGCGGCTTAAACGCTCTGCAAAGCGCCGTGGTAATTACCGCTCTGCCCTTCTCATTGGTGATTTTCGCGGTGATGGTGGGAATGTATAAAGCCCTGAAACTGGAAGGCAGCAAGGCCGACGCACGCCGTATGATTGCTGGTAGTGCCCCAGGTGGCGACTGGCGTGAACGTTTAGATCGCGCGCTGGACACCTCCAACCGTGCGGGTGCCGCGGCAACCATTCAGCACTCTATTCGCCCAGCAATGACGCAATTTGCCCAGGAGCTTGAGAGCCGTGGTCAAACCGCCAACGTTACCGAAGAACATCTTGATGGCGAGTCGCTTCCAAATCTGACGCTGCAGGTTGACCTGGGCGACGCCACTAGCTTTGTCTATCAGGTATGCCCGCACCGTATGCGCACACCAAGCTTTATACCTGCGGATGACGACTTCTATGTTCGTTTGGACGTGTATTTAGCTGAGGGCGGCCAAGATAAAGATCTGAACGGCTATACCCGTGGGCAAGTGATTGGTGATCTCGTGGCAGAGTACGAGCGCCACCTACACTTCCTTACTCTGGCGGGTCAACAAATGGGCCACGTACAAGCAATGCCAGGTACCATCGGCGAACCGCCGGGAGATTCCCAGATGCAATGATCCGAATACCTCAATCAAAACCCCGACCATCTGGTCGGGGTTTTTGTTAGCGTGCAATAAACAAGAGCTGTTCACGCTACATCAGCCCACCATATCAAGCACAATACGGCCTTCTATCTTGCCGTCGATCATACGTTGGAAAACGTCGTTGATATTATCTAATGTGTCGGTCGCCACGGTCGCTTTGACTTTGCCTTCGGCAGCAAAATCCAGCGCTTCTTGAAGGTCACTGCGCGTACCCACAATAGAGCCACGAATAGTAATACCGTTAAGCACCGTGCTAAAAATTGGCAGCGGGAAATCCCCCGGTGGTAAACCATTGAGCACCAACGTGCCGCCACGACGCAGCATGTTTTGCGCTTGATCAAATGCCTTCGGCGATACCGCGGTAACCAGTGCCCCATGGGCACCACCAATGGTTTTCTTCAGATACGCCGCTGGGTCGGTTTTCATCGCGTTAACGGTCACCGTGGCGCCTAGCCGTTCGGCGAGGGCTAATTTACCGTCGTCAATATCAACAGCAGCGACGTTGAGCCCCATCGCTTTCGCGTACTGTACCGCCATATGTCCCAGGCCGCCGACGCCTGAAATAACCACCCACTGGCCGGGGCGAGTGTCGGTCATTTTCAAGCCTTTATAAACCGTTACGCCCGCACAAAGCACCGGAGCTATTTCAATGAAATCAACGGCGTCCGGCAGGCGACCCACATAGCCCGCATCCGCCAAGGTATAGTCAGCAAATCCGCCGTTGACTGAATAACCGGTATTTTGCTGAGACTCACACAGGGTTTCCCAGCCACCTAAACAGTGTTCACAGTAGCCACAGGCAGAATAGAGCCAAGGCACGCCGATACGATCGCCCTCTTTCACATGAGAGACGCCTTCACCGACCGCCACGATATGCCCTACCCCCTCATGGCCTGGAATAAAGGGCGGCGATGGTTTCACCGGCCAATCGCCGTGTGCTGCATGTAAATCAGTGTGGCAAACGCCAGAGGCCGCTACTTTCATCAGCACCTCTCCCCGTTTGGGACGAGGCACACTTACTTCTTCTATCGTTAGCGGCTGGCCGAACTCACGTACGACTGCCGCCCGCATTGTGTTATCCATGATGCGACTCCTGATGGTTGTCGATGTGGCAACTTGTGGTTGCTCTTATCGTTACAGTAAGTGTCAGGGGAGTAGCAAAACGCCCGGCAGTGGCCGGGCGATTTCATTGCAAAGCTGGCTACTAGAAGAAGCCTAGTGGATTAATATCATAGCTGACCAGCAGGTTTTTGGTTTGCTGATAGTGCTCAAGCGCCACTTTATGGGTTTCGCGTCCTACACCTGATTTCTTATAGCCACCAAACGCAGCATGGGCAGGGTACTGGTGGTAGCAGTTAGTCCATACGCGACCTGCTTGAATACCACGCCCCATACGGAAGGCGACGTTGATATCACGGCTCCATACGCCTGCACCCAGACCGAACTCGGTATCGTTGGCAATGGCCAGCGCTTCTTCTTCATCTTTGAAGGTGGTAACAGCGACCACAGGACCAAAGATCTCCTCCTGAAAGACGCGCATCTTGTTGTCGCCTTTTAGCAGGGTTGGCTGGATGTAGTAACCGCCGTTGATGCTGTCATCCAGGCTCTCTTTATCACCGCCTGCCAGGAACTCGGCACCTTCGTCACGGGCGATATCCATGTATGACATGATTTTGTCGAACTGCTCTTGAGACGCCTGAGCACCTACTTGCACGTCGGTATCTAGCGGATTGCCACGCTTGATTGTCTTAGTGCGCTCAACCACCTTGGCCATAAACTCGTCGTACATGCTCTCTTGAATCAACGCACGAGAAGGACAGGTACATACTTCGCCTTGGTTGAAGAATGCCAGCACTAAACCTTCGACGGCTTTATCAATAAACGTCGGCTCAGCGTTCATGATGTCGGCAAAATAGATATTGGGCGACTTACCGCCCAGCTCTACTGTCGAGGGGATAATATTTTCTGCGGCACATTTAAGAATATGCGAACCAACCGGCGTTGAGCCGGTAAAAGCAATTTTGGCAATACGCTTGCTGGTGGCAAGCGCTTGGCCAGCTTCTGCGCCAAACCCATTAACGACGTTCAAAACGCCCGGAGGCAGCAGGTCGCCAATGACTTCCATCACTTTTAAAATGGAAGCGGGCGTTTGCTCAGCTGGCTTCAATATGACGCAGTTACCAGCGGCCAGTGCAGGGCCAAGTTTCCAAGCCGCCATTAAAATCGGGAAGTTCCAAGGAATAATCTGACCAACAACGCCCAGCGGCTCATGGAAGTGATAAGCCACTGTGTTGGCATCGATATCCGCAGCCGTACCCTCTTGTGAACGCAGGCAGCCAGCAAAGTAACGGAAGTGGTCAACGGCAAGCGGGATATCTGCATTCAGAGTTTCACGAACCGCTTTGCCGTTATCCCAGGTTTCTGCGACAGCAAGCATTTCAAGGTTTTGCTCGAGACGATCGGCAATCTTAAGTAGGATATTACTGCGTTCTTGAACGGAGGTTTTACCCCAGGCAGGTGCTGCTTTGTGAGCTGCATCCAGCGCTTTCTCAATGTCTTCAGCGCTAGAGCGGGGAATTTCACAGAATACTTGGCCGTTAACAGGACTGATATTATCAAAGTATTGACCGTTGACCGGGGGAACAAACTCACCGCCAATATAGTTGCCAAAGCGTTTTTCAAAGGACACAACGGAACCAGCATCACCTGGGTTGGCGTAGATCATGGTAAAGCTCCTGAGTATTATGATTATTAAATAAGGTGCCTATCCAGTGTTGTCTACACGCGCCAATTACGATATAGCCCGATGGCAGGACTCACCCTCATCCCTTGGTAGGAGACGCCATGTACTCGTTGTTAGTGGCAGATGACCATCCACTGTTTCGCGATGCACTGCACGCGGTGATTAGCGCTGGATTAACAAGTGCCCAACTGTTGGAGTCAGACAGCTTAGCGGCAGCTATTCACACGATAGATAACCACGATGAGCTTGACCTGCTGTTACTTGATTTAAGCTTGCCCGATGCCGATGGGCTAGAAGGGCTGACAATACTTCGCGAAAGGTTTCCATGGCTTCCTGTCGCTATTGTCTCGGCGCATCAGGAGCGGCAACTGGTGTTAGATGCGATCACTCAAGGTGCCGTGGGCTATATTCCAAAATCAACCCCTCGAGAGCAGCTGTTAGCAGCACTCAACCAAATCCTGCAGGGGCAACTCTATCTGCCTGCGGATATTATGCGCCAGCCACCCCCTCGCATGGAGTCATCAGCGCTGGCATCTTCTTCATCGGAGCCGCCTCGTGAACGCCTTATACGCTTAACCGACAAGCAGTTAGATGTATTGAGCTGCATGACTCAAGGAATGTCGAATAAGCAGATTGCTCGCGAGCTGCTTATTGCTGAAACCACGGTAAAAACCCATGTCTCAGCGGTTTTGCGCAAACTAGGCGCAACCAGTCGAGTGCACGCTATCGTGATTGCTGGTGAAGAAGAGCTCGGGGCTTATCTTGCCAAACGCACTTCCACCAACTAGCCATCAACGTCTTGTTAAATGTGGCTCTCTAAGAGCGTTCCTAACAGCATCTTTAAGCGCAGTGGCTTAAGCGGTTTTAACAAACAGTGCATACCTGCTTCACGGGTGGCCCGCTTCAAAGCAGCTTCATGATTGGCAGTGATGACCACGGTGGCTAACCCTGGGTAGCGACGACGCAACCGTGCTGCCAGATCGATTCCATTTTCACGATGATCGCCCAGATGGTAGTCCACCAACAGTACGGCCGGATGCTCACCGTCACTCGCCGCTTCTAATGCACTCACTGTCGCCGCCGCCCTCACCCGACACCCCCAACTGCCCAGCAGCGCCTGCATCCCTTCTATAATTGCGGGATCATCATCAATCACCCATATGACACAGCCTTGCAAGGGATCCTGCTGCCAAGCTTCAGACATCGGCAGCGCTTTTTGAGCATACACAGCGGAGGATGAGCCTGCGCTTGAGGCTGCATGAGTTACTGACACAGAAAAAGGAACCAGCACAGAAAATAGAGAGCCATGCCCAAGCTGCGAGATAAGAGAAACAGGGTGCTCTAACATCGTGCTAATTCGGTCTACGATCGCTAGCCCTAGCCCAAGCCCACGGCTGTGATTGCTAGGAGATTGGTTGGCGCGGCGGAACTCCAGAAAAATCGCCTGGCGCTGTGGCTCCGGTATACCCGGCCCAGTATCGCCTACCATAATTTCAAGACCATTGGCGCGTCGTCGACAGCCCAGCAGTATGTGGCCCTGCTCAGTGTAGCGCACAGCATTGCTGAGAAAATTGCGCACGACACGCGCCAGCAGCGCTAGATCAGACTCGACCACCACGCTCGACGGCACGTAGTGAAGCGTCAGTCCACGAACGGTGGCCACCTGCCGGTACTCTTCTGCTAAGGCATCTAGCAGTGTACTTACGGCAAAAGGTGCTTTGTCTGCGTGAAGCACACCTGCATCTAAACGGGAAATATCTACCAGGGTGCCTAAAAGCCCTTCGACATCTTTTAACGAACGCCCTATGTGACCCACCAAGGCTTGGGAGTCATCCGGCAACGCATGGGTTTCTAATGCACTGGCAAATAATCGCGCAGCGTTTAACGGCTGTAGCAGATCATGGCTAACCGCTGCCAAAAACTTGGTTTTAGAGAGATTAGCTGCCTCAGCTTCGGCATTAGCTGCCAGCAGCCGCGCATTCACTTGGCTGAGTTCGTCTAGAGTGCGGTGGAGTGCGTCGGTGCGTTCACGCACTTGCTCTGCCAGCAACACCGAACGCTCAAACGCTGCATAGGGGGCGCTGTTGGGGCTGGCGCCCGACTCCACACGCTCCATTAGCGCTTGGCATACCTTACGCAAACGGCGGTTTTCCTCGCGTAGTGCGGCGTTATCCGCCGCTATTTCGCTATTCGCCGCTAGTTGGAAGAGCGCCAAAAGCCACCCCCGTAAACGTTTGATTCACATGCATGCCATGGTGCTGTTCACCGTAGGTATTAAACCCAACCACCCGTGCCTGCCGAAGCAGTGCGGATGCCTGATCTAGCTGTTGCAGGGACTCAAGCGCCATACGTCGTAAGAAGCAGTCACAGCCTATAATCGCAGGAGTTGCCCCTAGGCGCTGCTGCATACGCTTTAACATTGCGTCTAAATCGGAGAGTAGCGGCGCAGGCTGCATCGCCGTTAGCACAATGCCCGTTTCTACCGCACAGTAGAAGGTGAGACTGGCGTCTTCATTCACGCGTTGTATTGAACGGATATAATGTTGTCCGCCAATACAAACCGCTAGCGGGTGCTGAGCAAAAATGGATGGCGATAGTGCATCAACAGAACACTCTACTAGCGCTGCGTACACTTCCGCAGCAGGCAAACCGTTCAGCTCTAACACTCGCCGCTGATCTCGGTCAGCTTCTGTTACCACCAACTTATGGGCAAGCGGTTCAAGATGGTGGGTAGAAAACACCTCAAACGGTAGTCGCGTGTTAAGCATTACCACCACGGCGGCGCGGGTATGAAACTGCCCATTCGCATAAACATGGGTATGGGTAAGATGGTTATCATCACCGGCTGAGCCGCCAAAGCTGGGAATACGGCCAAGAGCAGCATCTAAGGTTGCTAATACCTGTTCTTCACGACTGGACAAACCATCTAACAACGTCAGTGCAAAGCTATGCTCATTCACTGGCGCGACCGCCTGCAGACGACATCGCTCCAGCAAGGTATCGATGAGGGGTTGTGCCCGGCTAAGGTCAAAGTGATCAAGGTCATCGATTAACGCAGTTTCAATCGCAAATAAGCGACTATCAAAACCTATCGCAACCACTGATCCTCGATCGTAGCCTTGCGGTGTAATTTCGCCAGCTGTTGTGCAGCCACTCATCGGCACTTTATCAAACACACCATCAAGGGCAGCGGCTAGTTCCTCTAACGGATACTCAGCACTACAAAAAAACAGTACAAACCCCAAGTGCTCATGAACTAGCTGTTGACCAAGTTCGTGGGCGGCTTGGGAGGGGTTTAGCTGGTTACTTGCGGCGGTCTCAATACCGCTATTCTTCGGTGCTGTCATCACGGCGCCATTTCTCCAACGCTGCATGGGTTCGCGAAGCGGTTTGTCTCAGTAGGCTCAGGCTTTCAGTCAAATCCTGCGATGAAGCAGTAGTGTTACTAACGAGTATTTCTAGCCGTTTTGCCTCGGCGGCCAAGCGTTCCGCCCCTACGCCAAGCGATTCACCGCGCAACTGGTGGGCTAAGCGCGCCACTTGCTTGGCTTGCTCTGTTGTTAGCAAGGCGGCACTTCCCAGGTAGGCAGCCAGCTGCGCAGAGTAATCACTCACTTGCTGGTGATATAGCATGATGAGTTGATCGATCCTTTCAGTCCCCAACGACACAGTCAACGTATCGAGTGTTTCACGGTTAAGTAAGGGCTGTGATTCATGCTGATCCTGATATGAAGGCAAGGCTGGCAATGCGTAGGGACGCGAAACCGTAAAGAGCTGCAGTGATAGCACATTGCTAAGGGCGAGTAAGGACAACGGTTTAGTAATGTAGTCGCTCATTCCTGCTGCCAAACAGCGCTGGCGAACATCGTCTATGCCACCAGCGGTCATGGCCACAATGGGTACGTTAGCCAACCACCCGCCTTGAGAGCGAAGACGCTTAGTCACAGTGATACCATCGATATCCGGCAGTTGGATATCCATAAAGATGAGGTGCACTTGCTGAGCCTGCACCATTTCCAGGGCATCTTGACCATTTTCAGCACAGACTACATCGCACCCGAGACGCGCCAGTAGCCCAGTCGCGACTTTACGATTGACCGCATTATCTTCTACCAACAGTAAGGAAGTACCCGCAAAATCCAGCATCGGTTCGGACGGCAACGGCGCAGATACGGGGCTAGCTTCTACAAGGGGCAGCTCACACCAAAATGTGCTGCCCTGCCCTGGTATACTTCGTACTCCTAAGCGCCCCTGCATGGCTTCGCTCAAACGTTTACAAATCGCTAGCCCTAGCCCAGTCCCGCCGAATCGGCGAGCCACTGACTCGTCCGCTTGCTGGAAAGGTTCAAATAGTGATGCTTGCTGCTCCTCACTCAAGCCGCAACCAGTGTCACAAATCTCAAATGACAGGTAATTGACGGTGGAATAAATATGTATATTGACCTCTCCGTGGTCAGTAAATTTAATGGCGTTAGCAATGAGGTTAAGCAAAATCTGACGCAGCCGGCTAGCATCAATCATTACCCAGGCAGGCACCAAAGGATCAATAACTAACGTTAACTGCAGGCCTTTTGCTTTAGCACGAGGCGCAAAGAGTGAGATGACACTATCGACGAGTGGTTTAAGAGCGGTCGGCGAAGTTTCAAGTGTTAGGTGCCCCGCTTCGATCTTTGAAAAATCTAGAATTTCATTGATCATCGCCAGCAGCTGATTGGCGCTGTCATGAATCGTACGGGCATAGTCTTCCACTTGCGCAAGACTAGCTGGTTCACGCAACAATTCACTCATACCAATAACGCCGTTGAGCGGCGTGCGAATTTCATGGCTAACCATCGCTAAAAAGTCAGATTTAGCATGATTCGCAGCTTGTGCCTGCGTGGCAGTGACTTCAAGTTGGCGGCTCAGTTGCTCTTGCTCACGCCGAGCAGCAGCGCTTTCTCTCATTTCACGCACAAGAAACACAATTACTAGCAGTACAGCGAAACTCATCCCCACCAGTAGCGACATTAGAAGCTTATATAACACACTTAATAAAGCGCGCTCTTGCGTCGCAGACTCGGCTAAAAAACCATTAATCGCGATCACAAACCGCTCTGTTAACCGAGTGAGTGCCAGTAGTTCCGTCTCTAGTTCAGCAACCGGCAGTTGAGGAAGTGACGCGTGGGGTTCAAACATTGGATCTAGCGTTTCTAGCTGCTGCTGTATTTGTGCTAATAGCGAGTTCGCCATGCTAATGTTTTCTAATAACAGGCTTACTTCGCCCTCTTGTAACAACGTCATACGACTATAAAGCAGCTCGAAACGCAGGTTGAGCTCATCTTGATCGGCAGGTGAAAGGGGCCCTCGGGTAGAGGCAAGCAGGTGATTGAATAGTTGAACGGCGTCTCGGTCAAGTTTATAGACAACCCAGGCTGTATCCTCTCTCAAACTTTGCGTCAAATTATCTTGACGCCAAGCCGCTAAGGCAGCCACTACCAAGGCTGCCGCGAATAGCAGGACGGTAATCATGGCAACCACTTTAAAGCGCCGTGGATAACGCAACAGCCGGGGGGCCCGTGCTATAGATCGGCTAACGGACATTTATCTGCATAACTTGCCAAACCGCTCTAAAACGCATTTTTTCACTCAGTAGTGCTTTATCTTGACTGAAGGGATAGAGCACCCAAAGAGGCCCATACTCACGGATTGGGATACTTTTACCTTCACGCTCTACTGCCAAAATCACGTCATACTCATAAAAATCACTGATCGGGATTTGTGCTTCGTACCCATTTAAGGCGGAGACATGAACACTGTTTTCGGTGTTATCTCCAGAAAGACCAACGTGCTCTAATAGCGTGCGCATTAGCGGCCCACTGTAAGCACTGCTGCCTTCTGTCCAGGGTGTGCCTGTTTCAAAAGAGTGTTGTGGCAAGGCTTGTAACATAGCGCGGTCAAAACGCGCCTCCTGTGCCGTATTAAACTGCTCAATGTTTCCCTTAATTGTCAGAATAACAGGCCCTTCTGGCGCAGTTAGCGTCCCTGCCCCCTCTTCCACTTGACCCGCTTGGGCAGCGCTGAATGCCAGCATAATCCACGCAAATAAAAACGCTTTCAAAACCTTTACCTCACAACACAAGGGCCAGCATTATGGCCTACCTCTGGGTAACCTTCTGGACAGGCAGGGCTCGTAATAAAAAAGAGATAGCGTACAGATTACGCTATCTCTTTTACCGGGTCAGGTTAACTACTATTTTACTTAACGACTAGCGTTTGAAACTCAATGTTTTTATACCGATTACCAGTGGTCATATCAGGTATTAAGTCAGATCTTGAGTCAGGTCTTGAGGTTTTCGACTGTCTCAATACGAACTAAATCTTCATAGGCATGCCAGCTTGCATGGCCTAGTACAGGTAGTATTAGTGCCAAGCCAATGTAAAAGGTCATCACACCAACCAGTACGCATCCAGTCAGAATAGCAGCCCACAACAGCATAGGACGGAAGTTTTTGGCAATACAACGTACGCTAGCTTCGATTCCTTCCATAAACGTAAGGTCTTGATCCATTAATGTTGGGATAGCCACTGAACTAATCGCAAACGCGCCGAAAGCGAGAATACCGCCTGCTACTGACCCTACAGCAATCATACCTAAGCCTTCAGGCGTAGTAAGCAAAGAGGTGTAAAGGGTTGCAGGGTTAGGTACCTCAAACCCAAAGAATAGCGCGAACAGCAGCGTTGCAAGACGAATCCAGGCGAGAAAGAAAATCATCATCATCACGCCCATCATTGCTAGCTGACCTGCGTGAGGACGCCAACTACCGAACGCATCTCCAAGATTAGGAACCCTTCCTCGCTCAAGAGCGAGACTAATACCATAAGAACCTACCGCTACCAGCGGCCCCACAAACATAAATCCCGCGATCATGGGTAACAACCAGTACCAATAGCCGAGTGTTATTGCGCCCGCGGTAATGGCGATGCTTAAACCCACCCAAAACATGCCGTAGGTCAAACTGATGGCCGTTGCACGACGAAAATCTTCAAACCCCGCGGCAAGCCATGCCCGCGGCCGATCCATTCCCACCTTATTAATCGTAATTTTCACGTTAGCCGTATCTGCTCGGTCGTGCGTTTTTGTTGTAGCTGCATTCATGGCATGACTCCTTAGATTGACCCCCACTACAGAGGTGACTTTTCAAACTCAATTCAGAAGAGAAGCACAACGTACCTATCACCCTGAAAAAGTAGCCACATGCATGAGTTCGTTAACCCTGAGTTAATGGCTTAACGTCTATTTAATGTAGCTGAGCATTGGCAGGCTAGGGCCACCTAACGACATCGCGTACAAAAAATCCTGCTTTCATGCTCTTACCGCCAATTTATTCGATGCGTTAGCCAACGTTGATATACCCCACAAGCAAAAACTCCAGGCCAAATGGCCTGGAGTTCGCTTATCAACCAATCTTTACTGAAAAATCAGCGCACAATCATTACTGATACTTTGGCATGATGAACCACATGTTCCGCGTTGGGACCTAGCACGTAGTCGACAAATTTTCGCTTGGTGTGTGATGCCATCACGATCAGGTCGATATCTAGCTTTTTACCCACCTTAATGATGGCTTCCCAGGGAGATCCGTCGACAATCACACTCTGAGTCTTAATTCCCTCAGGCACATGTTCCTGAATAAACTTATGCTGCGCTTCTTTCAACGCGGCATGGGCTTTTTCAGAAAAGTTCTTTGGAAAGTACGCGCCGACCATGGGCATCGTAAACTCCGGAAGCACTGTAACCACGTGGAGTGAAGCTCCGAAGGTTTGGCACAGTGTAATGGCCGTGGGCAGCGCCTTTTTCCAAGACGCCTCCTCGTTCAAATCAACCGGTAGTAGCACTTTATGATACATAGCAACCTCCATTAGACAGTAGCGGCCGTCTCATTTTCTATCTCTTGACGACGCCGACGACGCTGCATAAGTACTACTAAGCCGAAGACCCCAAGTGCAGGTAGCCACATCCATTCTTTGGTCCAGCGATCTACCGGTGCGAGAACCTCAAGAATTTCCTGATCAAAATCGAAGCCTAGATCAGCCGCTTGGCTACCAAACTCAACAAAGTCGACTAGCGTCTGATCGCCATCAACATAGAGCTCTAAACCAAGATTGGCCAATCGCTCTTCGCCATTTTCGCCACGCGGTACAGGCACCAGAATATAGGTAGTCATTGGCGAGCCGAAATCATCTTCACCAGCGATCTGAACACGTAAATTACTACCGTCATCCACACGATCTAGGGCTTCTGTAAACTGCGCAGGCGGCACCGATTCGTAGGGGTCATGGATTTTATCCATCCAAAAACCAGGGCGGAACAGCGTGAAGGCAATCAATAACAACAGTAACGACTCATACCACCGATTACGAGTGACCATATAACCTTGGGTGCCTGCTGCAAAAATCAGCATTGCTGCCGTGGCAACAATAAACACCACTATCCCCTGCATCACCGTGACATCGATTAATAACAAATCCGTGTTAAAAATGAACAGGAACGGCAGTGCTGCTGTGCGCAAGCTGTAGTAAAACGCCTGGAAACCAGTGCGCAACGGATCCCCACCGGACACCGCAGCCGCCGCAAACGATGCCAACCCCACAGGTGGTGTCACGTCAGCCATAATGCCGAAGTAAAAGACAAACAGATGCACAGCAATAAGGGGAACAATCAGGCCATTTTGCTGGCCCAGCAGCACAATGACAGGAGCCATCAGTGCTGAAACAACAATGTAGTTAGCGGTAGTTGGTAGTCCCATCCCAAGAATCAAACTCAGTAGCGCCGTCAGCAGCAGAATCATCATCAGGTTACCCCCTGAGAGAATTTCCACTACGTCGGCCAATACAAGTCCTACGCCTGTTTGCGATACTGCACCTACTACAATTCCTGCTGTCGCCGTGGCAATACCGATACCGATCATATTGCGCGCGCCGGTTACCAACCCATCCCATAAATCTTTGAAGCCTTCTTTAATATCAGCCGCCATTTGGCTACGGCCACGGAAGATGGCAATAACAGGCCGCTGGGTCACCATGATAAAAATCATAAACACGGTCGCCCAGAAAGCCGAAAGACCTGGTGAAAGGCGCTCTACCATCAAACACCACACCAACACGACGACCGGAAGAATATAGTGTAACCCCACCATAACGGTTGGCCGTGTTTGCGGCAGCTCCACAAACTCAGAATTGGGATCATCCATCTCAAGCTCGGGATAATGAGAGCTTATTTTCAGCAGCCCAATATAAATAACAGCTAAGCCTATAGAAACAACCCACGGCGTTGCATCACCCAAAACGGGCTTTAACCAGCCAAGGCCATAGTAAACAGCAATCGAAAGTCCCATCAATAACAGTAGACCGGTCAAAAAACCAATCACTTTATTTAATAACGGGCGAGCAGGGTTACTTGAGGGTAGCCCTTTCATATTGGCTTTAAGCGCTTCAAGGTGAACAATATAAATCAGCGCAATATAAGAGATAAGAGCCGGTAAGAAGGCATGCTTAATGACTTCTACATAAGAAATACCAACATATTCCACCATAAGAAACGCTGCGGCGCCCATGACAGGTGGCATAATTTGGCCATTCACCGAAGAAGACACCTCAACGGCACCCGCCTTTTCTGCACTAAAGCCGACTCGCTTCATCATCGGAATCGTAAATGTGCCTGTCGTTACCGTGTTGGCAATCGACGACCCCGAGATCAAACCGGTCATACCGGAAGCAACAACCGCTGCCTTTGCAGGGCCGCCTTTAAAGTGGCCAAGCATTGAAAATGCCACTTTGATGAAGTAGTTACCTGCTCCCGCTTTATCTAGTAACGCGCCAAACAGTACAAAGAGGAAAACAAAACTCGTTGATACACCAAGGGCAATACCAAATACCCCTTGCGTTCCCAGCCACTGGTGGTTGATTAACCCCCCCAGGCTGACACCACGGTGCGCCAAGATGCCTGGCATGTACGGCCCAAACAGCGAATAAATAATAAAAATAGCCGCCACGATCATCAACGGTGGCCCCAGGGCACGCCGCGTGGCTTCCAGCAGCATCAAAATGCCAATAATACCAACAACGATATCCTGGGTGATGGGCAGCCCTGGCCGCTGAGCCAAGTCCGAGTAAAAAATAAACAGATAGGCGCCACAGAATGTTGCGACTGCCGCTAATACCCAGTCAGCAAGAGGAATTCGGTCCCGAGGCGAACGCTTAAACGCTGGGTACGCCATAAACGCTAAAAACAGCGCAAACGCCAAATGAATTGAGCGTGCTTCTGTGGCACTAAATACGCCAAACCCCACCATGTAAGGAACTGGCGACGCAATCCACAGCTGAAAGAGCGACCAGATGGCTGCAATACTGACGAGCAGCTTACCGGGTACGCCAAGGGGCTTTCTGGCCCCAGTGTCGCTCGATGCGACCATATCCTCCAGGTCACTATCAGCAACTGCCGAAGGTTTTTTGTCATCACGCATACGCTTGCCCTGCCTAATGGTCAGCGCTGACAATCAGCGCTTTCAACAAGAAACGCGGACACCCAGGATGCCCGCGCTTTGCAAATCAAAACTGACACTATTTACCTTGTGCTAATAGCGCCCTTTATAGCCTTACTCGATCCAGCCACGCTCACGGTAGTAACGTGCTGCGCCGTCATGCAGTGGTGCGGTCAGGCCGTCTGAAATCATGTCTTCTTCGTTGAGGTTTTCAAACGCGGGGTGCAGACGCTTGAAGCGGTCAAAGTTTTCAAAAACCGCTTTGACAGTTTCATAAATAACATCTTCATCAACGGCAGTAGAAGATACAAACGTTGCCGCTACACCAAAGGTTTCCACATCTTCATCGTTACCACGGTACAGACCGCCCGGAATAACAGAGCGAGTGTAGTAAGGATACTCTTCAATCAGGCCGTCAATCTCGTCACCCGTCACCGACACTATGCGTGCATCGATAGTCGTGGTTGCTTCCTGGATAGACCCATTAGGGTGCCCAACGACATACACCATGGCATCAATGTTGTTGTCAGACAGCGCGGCAGCCTGTTCAGCAGCATCTAACTGAGAAGCCAGTGCGAAAGTGTCTTCGTCCCAACCAAACGCATCCATGACAACATCCATGGTATTACGCTGACCAGAACCAGGGTTACCGATATTGACGCGCTTGCCAGGGAAATCGCTGATGTTCTCAATACCGGAATTGGCACGGGCAACAACGGTCAGCGGTTCGCCATGCATAGTAAAGACAGCGCGCATATCTTCCCAAGCACCGTCTTCTTCAAAGTTAGCTTCGCCGTTATACGCGCGGTATTGAACATCAGACTGGACAACGCCCATATCCAGTTCACCGCTCTTCATACCGTTTACGTTTGCAACTGAGCCACCGGTAGACGGTGCGTTACAGCGAATGTTGTGCTCATCACTACCGCGGTTCACCATGCGGCAGACCGACTGGCCTACCACGTAGTAAACGCCCGTTTGACCACCGGTGCCAATCGTGATGTAACGATCTTGCGCTACTGCCGGAGAGGCAAAGCTTGCCGCGGCAATCAACGCGCCGGAAAAGGCCGCCGTAGAAAATACATGGCGTTTCATAAACATACCTCTTTATCTTGATGTTGTGAGCGTTATGCGCTTTGAGTTCACCTGCTGAACGATTCCCTCAGGTGTTTTCTTCCAAAACGTTTTCAAGACAATCTGTTATCTCGCCGACAAGTTATGTCGACTGTTACTACTTTAGCGAAAAAAAACCTACTTGGCGAAATACGCAGCATGTCATTGCTGGTATATCCCCGACACATCCGAGTGCTTGTCATTAAGTTTCACTGTTTCGCAGACAAACTTTCTACTTAAAACAACGCACACAAAATGTTACATTGACGATTAAAACAACTCAGCCAATGCAATTAGATTACCTACCCATAACGTTTAGTTACCGTTAATTACCATGCCGTATTCGCATGGGGTATAGCGAATCAGGCAACGGCGACGTTCTAAAAGATAGAATTACTTACGCGTATATCAGATGTTATAACCAAGCACTGTCGGTAACCACAGGGCAATGCTCGGAAAAATAGCCACTAAAGCTAGTGCACACCCCATCGCTACAACAAACAGTAATGCCCAGCAGAGCGTCTCTTCCAAACGAATTTTGGCAACCTCTGTGGTGACCATCAAATTGACTGCCACCGGCGGGGTAAATTGCCCAATAGCAATATTCATAGCTAGCAGAATGCCGAACCAAACTGGGTTCCACTCAAAGTGTTGCATGACGGGAATCAGCACCGGCATCATGATGAGATAGATAGAGATAGCGTCAAGCAGCATGCCGGCGACCAATACCGCTAGCATGACAAGTACCAAAAGCAAAATACCATTGTCCGTTAAGCCAATAATCCACTCTGCCAAATGGCGGAAAGTACCCAACATTGTGCCGGCCCAGGCAAAAATACCCGCTAGGGCGATAATCAACATCACCACACCAGAAATAATTGCCGCCTCTCCCAACAACTCCCACAGGTCACGTAACGAAAGCTCCTTTGTTAGCAACAGCCCCACAAGGGTGCCATAGGCAACCGCGACTACGGCAGCTTCGGTCGGGGTAAATAGACCTGAACGCAGGCCTCCTAAAATGAGCACGGGAGCAAACAAGGCGGGCAACGCCTGCCTGAACGTTGTACGAACGGTTAAGGTTTCAGAGCCAGCTATCGGCGTCCCCTCCCAGCCATAACGTTTAGCGACAATCATCGCAGGCACCAGCAGCGCTAGCCCTGCCAAAATGCCGGGAAAAAGTCCTGCAGCAAACAAAGCGCGCAGATCGACACCAGGCACTACAATCGAGTAAAGAATCAACGCCACGGAAGGAGGAATTAAGATAGCAGTGGATGCAGAGGCTGCGATGAGAGTTGCGGAAAATGGCTTTGGATAACCCGCTTTTGTCATGCTTGGCAGCATTACCATGGCCACTGCCGCCGCATCCGCTGGGCCGGATCCGCTCATACCTCCCATTATCATACACACCAGCACCGCAACCAGTGCCAGGCCGCCATGGCGAGGCCCTATCAGCGCTTGGGCAAAACGTACCAAACGTAGCGCCACGCCCGAACGCTCAAAAATCAGACCGGTCAATATAAATAGCGGTATCGCGATTAAGGGGTACTTGGCAATGCTGTTGTAGGTATTGGTACCCAACGTTGCCAGCATATCGGGCGAAAGCCCAGCCACAATACCCACCGAACCAGCCAACGCAAGTGAAAAAGCGACTGGCACACCTGCTATTAAAAACCCAGCGAAGGCAAGAATCATCCACACATCAGGCGTCATTATTCAGCCCTCCCTTTAATCGGTCATGGGTTTGCTGAACGAGACGCCATAGCATGGCAGCTGACAATATCGGCAGCCATACTAGGTACCACCACTGGGGCAACCCTAATCCAGGCGATAACGATTCCCACTGATACTCTTGCCAGGCCAATTTCCCGCCGTACCAAGTCACCAACCCCAATACAGTCAGCCCACACAACGCCTGAAATAAAATCAATGCACTACGCCAACGCGCAGGTAGGGCACGCTCTAAAAATCCGATACGGATATGACGGTTTCGTCTAATCGCCACCGATGCCCCCGCAAACGTAAGCACCACTAGTAAAAAAACAGAAAACTCTTCAGTAAACGAAAAGGAGCCGCCTGTTAAATAACGCGTAACCACATTTCCCAAGCTAATCAACGAAATAATAATAAGAGACAGCGCGCCCAGCCAGCGTTCAGGGCGTGCATCGGGAAAGCCTTTCATGGCAGCCTCACAACGAAAAGCTACCGGCCTTGAAGGCCGGTAGTTAAAGTAGTTAAAACTCTATGGGCGTCATTAACGCGCGTCGATCGCCGACTGAGCCGCGTTAACCACGTCTTCTCCAATACGTGGCGTCCATTTTTCATATACAGATTGTGTAGCGTCAACAAAAGCTTGGTACTGCTCATCAGTCAATTCAGTAACGGTCACGCCGCGTTCTTGAATGGCCGCTAGGCGCTCGCTTTCTTCCTCGCGCGTCATAGCAATTTCCCATTCACCCGCTTCAATTGCCGTTTCACGCAACAGCGCTTGCTGTTCTTCGTTCAGCGATTGCCATACCTGCTGGTTTACCGCAAAAATCAGCGGATCATTCATATAATTCCAGAGCGTTAAATGTACTTGCCCTACCTGATCGATACGCGCAACATCAAATACTGAAAGCGGATTTTCTTGTCCATCAACTGCGCCAGTCGTTAACGCCGGCTGAGCATCTGTCCAGCTCATCTGCGTTGGGTCGGCACCAAGGGCAGAGAAGGTATCCTGGAACAGCGGTGAACCTACAACGCGAATTTTCAGGCCATCTAAATCCGCTGGCTGGCTGATCGCTCCACGAGAGTTCGAGACCTGGCGGAAGCCATTTTCGCCCCAGGCCAATGGCATCACACCGCGCGACTCAATCGCTTCAAAGACCAATTCACCCGCTTCCCCACCGGTAACCGCATCGACAGCCGCCTCATCGGGAATAAAAAATGGCAACGAGAATAAGTTAAGTTCAGGCACCTGGGGTGACCAGTTGATGGTCGAGCCTACCGCGGCATCAATAAGCCCAGAACGCATGGCGGAAAACTCCCGGGTTTGATCTCCCGATACTAACTGGGAGTTTGGGTAAACTCGCAGCGTTAGTTCACCGCCACTGCGTTCTTCCACTAGCTCCGCCCACTTTTCCGCCGCCTGCCCCCATGGGAAAGCGTCAGACAAAACAGTGGAAACCGAGAGCTCACGTGCTTGCGCAGAAAAAGCAGCAGATAGCAGGGCAACACCAGCCAAACCTACCGTTAAACGAGCTATAGAGCGTGTCAGCGTCATTATTGTCGATCCTTTTTTATCAGTTAGTAGTCAGCGAGCGCGTTTATTTACCCACCGTACTCCGCTATGTTGCTAAACAAGCTGTCATACGAGCAACGCTACATTGTAGGCACTCATGAACTTAAGGGAAGCCAATCATTAGCCTCAATACTCAACGTTGGGTAGTTGAATACTGAGCCATTACGCTGCAGTAGCACTTACTGATATGCTAAAGCCACTTTTTATATATTTTATATATTACCTACGGACATTAACGTGCCACTACGCGATCTGATGCTAGGCCTGTTGGTTATCGCCATTTGGGCACTGAACATTATTGTGATTAAAGTCGGCGTAGCAGAGCTACCACCGCTATTAATGACGACCCTACGCTTTATGCTAGTCGCTGCACTACTGGTGCCTTTCTACCCCGTCGCTCGTGCTCAGCTACCTTTTTTACTCTTGCTTTCCATCACGTTTGGTAGCCTGCATTTTGCGCTGCTGTTCATCGGGTTGGGCCAAGCTGAAGCAGGCACTGGCGCACTGCTGGTGCAGATGGGCACCCCCTTTGCCACACTGCTGGCGGTGGTATTTCTTAAAGAAAAACTGGGGGCAAAGCGTATAGCGGGGCTGTTACTCTCTTTTTCTGGCGTGATTGTGTTGGCTGGTGGGCCAACACTACCCTCACCACTGCCACTGACCATTCTGTTGTTAAGTGCCTTTGGTTGGGCCGTTTCCCAACTATTAATTAAGCGCGGCCCGCCCATTGCCCCTTTGGCATTGGCAGGCTGGGTGGCGCTATTTGCGATCCCCCAAGTGGCGTTAGGGTCGTGGCTATTTGAAACCGGCCAGTGGCAGGCCATTCAGCAAGCAAGCTGGCGGGGGTGGGGAGCAGTAGTCTACACCGCGGTAATGTCGTCTATTGTGGCATACGGTATTTGGTATGCTTTATTGCGCCGTCACCCTGTCAATCGCGTAGTGCCTATGACCTTGCTAGTACCCGTGTTAGCAGTGGGCTTGGGCGCGCTATTGATGGGTGACAGCTTAGGCATTCACAAACTATTGGGCGGAGGACTCGTGGTGGCCGGTATCGCGCTGATCGTACTCAATGTTGGCCAACGCCGGCCGGCCAAACCTGTGTAATACACCGGCATCAGCGAACTGTTTCTATTGGCTGCTTCTACTGCTTACGATGCATCAGGGCGACAAAACCCGGCCAGAGCGGGAACAGATACGCAGTCACCCACCTGAATACCGCGCTCGGCGAAGTAGCCAGCATTAACCTCGAGCGCCGCATGATAAGACGCGCCAGCTGGATAAGAGGGGCATTCGCGGGGCGTATCGGATGTACAGGGCTGCATGGTGTTAATCGCCACAATGCGGCCTTCACCATCAATATAAGCAATATCTAACGGAATTAACGTACGGTACATCCAGAAGGCATTGCCTGCGGGCTGCTCACTTTCAAACCGAAACAGCATGCCACGCGCTTCTGGCAGGTGCTCACGTTCCATTAAGCCACGCTGTCGCTGGGAGGCGGTCTCCGCCACTTCAACGTCTAATCGATGGGGGCCGTCTTGGCTGTGGATCGCCAGCGGCAGCGTCGTGGCTTGCGCTTCGGCTGCCCAAACGTTTAACAGCGACATCGGCACGCTCGCCGCTAGCGAAACACCCAACGACGTTTTAAGCAGTTGACGACGAGAAAGGATCATGACGGGTTCCTTTTGTTATTAGGAGACGTGCTATTTCTTATAAGTGCCATTTTTCTAAGTGCTATTTTTCTAAGTGCTATTTTTCTAAGTGCTATTTCATCTAATGGGTGATATCAATACTCGCTATTCAGTGACGATACGCTATTCAACGCGTTAGCCACAGCCTCCTCCGAGCCTGACATAAGATAAACGCCTTTCGCCAGAAGCGACACATGTACCTGCTCTCCCAACGCTAACTGGTTGCGTCTAGCAGCATGAGTAGCAATATCAAAACGTAGCCTATCGCCATGAGAAACACGCAGCGAGATCGACGTCATACCACCAAGTACTACCATCTCATCCACTGTTGCGGCCACAGGATTTTCACGCTCACCCTGTGAAGGTCGATCACGACGATGTAACACAATATCAGAAGGCGGTAGGTACCAGGTGACGCTTTCCCCAAGCGGCAAATCGTCGAGACCTCCGGCAACTTCTAAACAGTACTTTCCCCACTGCAGTCGACGCTGGCCGTTGCTGCTGACCACCTGCCCTTCGAAAATATTGTGACGATCTAACAACCTTGCCACCAACGGCGAAGCTGGCCGCCGAAACAGTGCTTCGGGGCTTCCTTGCTGCAAACTCACGCCGTTATGTAACACGCAAATTTGATCTGCCAGCGCAGCGGCTTCTTCTAAATCGTGGGTCACCAGAATAATCGGGATAGAGATCTGCTGGCGCAGCAGTGCCAGCTCGCGCTGGAGCCGGCGGCGGGTCACCTGATCAACGGCTGAAAAAGGTTCGTCTAACAGCAGTGCCTGCGGCTCACGGGCCAAAGCGCGCGCAAGCGCCACCCGTTGGCGCTGCCCGCCAGAAAGCTGGCTAGGAAAGCGTTTTTCCAGGCCTTCCAAGCGCACATTGGCAAGCCACTGTTTTGCACGGAGCTGGCGTTGAGCCTGGGGCAGATGCCCCATGGCAAGCTGGACATTCTCTAACGCGCTGAGGTGGGGGAACAGGGCATAATCTTGAAACACCATGCCGATTTTGCGCTGCTGGGGGGTAAGGGAGTAGCCTCGCTCAGTTGCCAACCACACGTTACCCGCACACGCCACAAGACCCTTTTCAGGCTGGTACAAACCAGCGATGGTACGCAATAGCGTGGTTTTGCCACTGCCAGAAGGGCCTACCAGCGCTAACAGCTGGCCTGCCGGGCAGCTAAACGACGCATCCAGCGGGATCGGCCCGCACTGCTTGGCCACCACCGTCAGTCCATTGCCTGTGATTATGTCAGCCACGCACCCACCTTCGCCTACCAGCCAACCCGTAAACTAAACCAAGGGTTGTTAACGACACGAACAACAGCAGTGCCGACATGCGCGCAGCACCTTGTTCATCAAACGCCTGTACTCGATCATAAATGGCAATCGCCAGCGTGCGGGTTTCCCCATCAATCGCGCCGCCAACCATTAAAATCACCCCGAACTCCCCCAACGTATGGGCAAACGTTAAGGCAGCTGCAGAGAGAATGCCCGGCCACACCAGCGGTAGCTCAATGCGTACCAGTGTCTGCCAAGGACTCAGCCCGCTGCACCAAGCAGCTTCTCGCAGGTTAGTTGGCACGTTCTCAAAGGCGCGCTGAATCGGTTGAATCGCAAAAGGTAAATTAGCGATTAATGAGGCTAACAAGATACCGCTAAAAGTAAAGTTGAGCCCACCTCCTGTCAGCGAGGCCCAAACGCCGCCTAAAGGCGCATCACGACCAAACTGCTGTAGCAAATAAAAGCCAAGCACGGTGGGCGGCAACACTAGCGGCAGCGCGATTAGTGCTTCACATAGCCCTTTGCCACGAAACTTTGCTGTTGCTAGCGTGCGGCCCAACCATATTCCTACGGGGAGTAAGAAAAGGCAGGTTAAACCTGCTAAGCGCAGCGATACTGAGAGCGCCGTCCAATCCATTATTCGGTACTAAAGCCATATTGCTGAAAAATAGCCAACGCGTCTGCTTCCTGCAGCCACGCATAAAATGCTTGCGCAACCTCGCCCGCCTGGGGAGTTAACACCATGCGTTGACGCAACGGCGTGTGCCATGTTTCAGGAATTAATACAAACTCACTGCGTTCGCTAAGTGCTGGCGCAAGCACCAGCGAGTAGGCAACTAAGCCTCCACGGGCATCATCAGAAAGGGCAAACTGCAGCGTTTGAGACACATTTTCTCCTTGAATGCGCAGCGGCTCACTGGCTTCCCATAGGTCAGCGCTTTGCAGTACCTCTTGGGCAGCTACGCCATAAGGAGCGTGCTCAGGGCTGGCAATGGCTATTCGCTGACGCTGTCCGGCGTCATGTGCAGCAATTGCCTCATGCACCCCCGCAAGCGGTGTCTGCTTATCAGGGAGGGGATACTTTCCTTTAGGCTGCGCCCATGCCAGCCGACCGCGAGCGTAAATAACGCCCTCATTATCAACATGGCCTTGTTGATAAAGCGCCTGCACAAATACTTCATCCGCCGAAAGAAATAGCTCAAAAGGAGCCCCTTGAGCTATTTGGCGACGAAAATTTCCGGAGGAACCGAAATTGAGGCGCAGAACATGCCCCGTTTGCTGAGTAAAACGCTCAGCCGCCTCTTCTAATGCAAACTGCAGGTTAGAGGCTGCAGCAATAATAGGTGCGCCTGCAAATGCAGGCGCAGTAACCAGTAACAAACATATCAACAGCAGCGCTCGCATCATCTAGCGCTGTGCTTGTTCAACGTGCTGATCGTTAATCAACATCACCTTCATGGTATTGGTACCGCCATGAGCATTCATATGATCGCCTCGGGTCAGGATGACATAGTCACCAAGTTTAGCGACGCCCTGCTTAACCAGCAACGTTAGTGCTTCATCATTCAGCTCCGTAGCGCCCATTTCTGAGGTATCAAACGGAAGTGACACAACACCGCGATATAGCGCCATACGACGCTGGGCGATAGGGTTATGGGCAAGCCCAACAATGGGCAGACCTGAGCGGATACGTGAAGCAATCAACGGCGTGTAACCTGAGGAAGTCATACAGGCAATCGCCGTGACCCCTTGCATATGATTGGCGGCGTACATGGCTGAAAGCGCAATGGTCTCATCTGGCTGAGAGAAACCTTCATGAATACGGTGGCCTGATTCCTGGGCAGTTTTTTCTCGCTCAGCACCTAAGCATACCCGAGCCATTGCTTCTACGGTTTCCACTGGGTAGTCGCCCGCAGCGGTTTCGGCGGAAAGCATCACCGCGTCGCTGCCATCCAGCACCGCATTAGCAACGTCGAAGACCTCGGCGCGGGTGGGCAGCGGCGCTGAAATCATACTTTCCATCATTTGCGTGGCGGTAATCACAGCGCGGTTAAGCGAGCGCGCGCGCTTGATCATGCGCTTTTGCACGCCCACCAGTTTAGCATCTCCAATCTCAACCCCTAAGTCACCCCGCGCCACCATGACCGCTTCAGACGCTTCGATAATACCGTCAAGAGTCGCCTCATCCGCCACCGCTTCGGCGCGCTCTACCTTTGCCACCAAGCCAATATCTTTACCTGCTTCACCAAGTAAGCGGCGCGCTTCTCGCATATCTTCAGCATGACGGGGAAACGAAATAGCTAGATAATCGACGCCAATATCCACAGCGGTTTTTAGATCGTCTTTATCTTTTTCTGTTAAGGCAGGAGCAGATAGCCCACCGCCTTGCTTATTAATGCCTTTATGGTTGGAGAGCTTACCGCCAACCACTACTTGGGTATGCACATGCTGGCCATCTACCCGGGTAACGTCCAACACTACACGGCCATCGTCTAGCAACAAGCGATCTCCGGCCGTGACATCCTGCGCCAACGTTTTGTAATCACAGCCCACCTGGTGCACATCGCCAGCATCGCCATCAAGCGCCATATCAAGAATAAACGGCTGACCCTCTTTAAGTACCACAGCGCCTTCTTTAAAACGCGCAATACGAATTTTAGGGCCTTGAAGATCACCCAATGCCGCGACGCTGCGGCCTAACTGAGCAGCGATCTCCCGCACACGCACTAAACGTCGACGGTGATCATCTGCGCTACCATGAGAGAAGTTCAAACGCACCACATCAACGCCCGCCGCAAGCATGGCTTCTAAGACACCTTCCCGATCGCTGGCGGGACCAAGGGTGGCGACAATTTTAGTACGACGGATCGACGAGAAGTGCAGTGCGTTCATAAGAATCCAACCATTTAAATTATAGTTAATGACACTAATAAATCAGTGTAACGCGTCCAGTATGACAGCGATGCAACACCGTGAAATGATTTATGCCAAGGTTATGCAGATCGCGATAGGGAATTCATCACAGTTGTTGCCATCGCCACCACGGTCTACCACTAAAAACTCGCCTTCACGCTCAAGCACCGACTGTATCGCGTGCCAGGTGCCGGCCCGGTAGTTAACGCCCTGGCGGCCGTCTGTGACAAAGGCGCGGACGTCCGCCTTATCAATGATATCGCCAGGGGGAGCGACTACCACAATAAAGCGCTCTTGATGCAACGGCATAAAAGCTTGGCTACCTTGGGGATGACGCTCTAAAAAGGTTAATTCCAACGGCAGCGTAACTGGCTGGCTGACAAAAATATTGATCAGCGTATGGGCGTTTTCACCCAGCGTCTCTACGGTTGCCAGGTTGTGGTGTCGCTGGGTACGACCAGCATTGATGGGAAACGACGCTGACGTGCGGGCATCCAACACATCGCCAAAAGGCGCAAACGCCTCCGCTGTTAGCGGTTCAGCTATCAGTTTAATCATTATAACATCCTAAAATAACCTGCTTCGCTGGGGGAAATGCAGCGAAGCAGCCAACGTCATAGTCTAAGTACTGGAGAACAAGTACTGGAGAACAAGCACTGAAGAACAAGCACTAGAACTTGAGTGCGGCGTGGCGGTTGACGTCTTTGTACAGTAAGTAACGGAATGGCCCCGGGCCGCCGGCATAACACGCCTGAGGGCAAAATGCGCGAAGCCACATAAAGTCGCCAGCCTCTACCTCAACCCATTGCTGGTTAAGGTGATACACCGCTTTACCTTCCAACACATAAAGCCCGTGCTCCATCACGTGAGTTTCATCGAAAGGAATCACGCCACCTGGCTGGAAAGTCACGATATTGACGTGCATATCGTGGCGCACATCGCCAGGGTCGACAAAGCGCGTGGTTGCCCAGCGACCCTCTGTGCCCGGCATTTCATTGGGGGCGATGTCTTGCTCATTGGTGACAAAGGCCTTCGGTACGTCCAACCCTTCCACAAACTCATAGGCCTTGCGAATCCAGTGAAAACGCACGGGCGCAGACGATTCGTTGCGCACCTGCCAGTGGCTGCCAGGGGGAATAAATGCATAGCCACCGGGGCGCATGGTGTGGCGCTCGCCTGCCAATGTGAGTGTTAACTCGCCTTCTACAATGAACAGCACGCCTTCGGCCTGGGGGTCTAACTCCGGCTTGTCACTGCCGCCTTCAGGCTGAACTTCCATGATGTATTGAGAGAACGTTTCAGCAAAGCCAGAAAGCGGGCGTGCCAGCACCCATAGCCGCGTGCCTTCCCAGAAAGGCAAGTTGCTGGTGACGATATCGCGCATCACGCCTTTAGGAATCAACGCATACGCTTCAGTGAATACGGCACGATCAGCGGTTAGCTGTGTTTGCGGCGGGTGCCCCCCTGTAGGGGCGTAGTAAGGAGATTTATTCATTATATTGCCTTTCAGCGAGTTGGAGCGGGATGCTGCTCAGCCCAGTGGCGAGCGATATCCACACGACGTGCTACCCATACGCGATCATGGGCTTCGATATGGTCTAAAAAGCGCTGCAGCGCGCGCAAGCGCCCAGGACGGCCTAGCAACCGACAGTGCATGCCAATCGAGAGCATTTTGGGCGACTCATCTCCCTCGGCATACAACACATCAAAGGCATCACGCAGATAGGTAAAGAAGTGATCCGCGGTATTAAAGCCTTGAGGAGCGGCAAAGCGCATGTCGTTGGTATCTAGGGTATAGGGCACGATCAGGTGATTATGCTCACTGCCTTGGCTGTCTGTCACAGAGGTCCAAAACGGCAAGTCGTCACCATAGTAGTCACTGTCGTAGAGAAAACCGCCCTCATCTAGAATCAGCCGTCGCGTGTTCGGGCTATCGCGCCCGGTGTACCAGCCTTGCGGTTTTTCACCATAAAGACGCTGGAAAATGTCCATGGCTTTTTGCAGGTGTTCTCGCTCTACATGCTCAGGAACTTCTTGATAGTGGATCCAGCGATAGCCATGGCAGGCAATTTCGTGCCCCAGCTCTTTAAATGCCTGAGCGACGTCGGGGTTACGCTCTAGCGCCATGGCTACCCCAAATACCGTCAGTGGCAAATCACGCTTTTCGAACTCGCGCAGAATCCGCCATACGCCTGCCCTAGAGCCATATTCATAGATCGACTCCATACTTAGGTGCCGGTCTGGATAGCTGGCCGCGCCAATGATCTCAGACAGAAATTGCTCTGACCCTGCGTCACCGTGAAGAACGCAGTTCTCCCCGCCCTCTTCATAATTCAACACAAACTGAACAGCAATTTTTGCCTTGCCTGGCCAATTAGCCTGAGGAGGGATACGGCCATAGCCTGCTAAGTCACGCGGGTAGGTACTTAAGAGTTGATCAGATGAAGTCGACATTCAGCAGCTCCTTTCATGGATGCAGCGCATTTTATTAATATTAACAATATCGCAATACAAAAATAATTGTATACAAGATAGCGGCATTTGGTAATCACTTCAATCCAGCTGCACGTTAATTAGCTGACTCTACTTACATTTTAGCGCTTACACAGCGCTAAGCAGTTGAAAGCTGAACAGTTGGTCAAATTAACACTTTGTTTTATGCCATATAAAAGAGCTTGCGGTCTACGCGAAACACCCCTATTTTCGTATACAAGATATATAAAATTGTTTACCTGAAGGATGACTAACGTGCACATACGCATTATTAATCCCAACACGACGGCTTCTATGACTGCTGCCATCCATCAGTCCGCCCTGCGTCAGGCAGCAGCATCAACCACCATTACCACCACCCAGCCCGATGCAGGGCCAGTGTCCATTGAGAGCCATTTTGACGAGGCGATTAGCGCGGTAGGCGTAGCCGAAGAAGTTCTTAAAGGAGAACGTGAAGGCGGCATCGATGCTTATGTAGTGGCCTGCTTTGGCGATCCTGGTTTACTCGCAGCCCGAGAGTTAACCCGCGCCCCGGTCATCGGCATTGCAGAAGCTGCCTTCCACTTAGCCACGCTGGTAAGCACTCGCTTCTCTATTGTGACGACATTAGGACGCACCGGCATTATTGCCGAACACTTGCTGGAACAGTACGGCTTTCGCCACCACTGCCGCCGCATCCGCGCTGCAGAAATTCCTGTTCTTGATCTTGAACACCACCCAGACGCAGCCTTTACCCGCATTGTCGAAGAGTGTTGCCGTGCTCGTGATGAGGATGGTATTGGCGCCATTGTCTTGGGGTGCGGTGGAATGGCGAACCTAACGGCCGACATTAGCCGTGAAGTAGGGCTGCCTGTCGTCGAGGGTGTTAGCGCCGCGTTAAAGCTGGCGGAATCGCTGGTTAGCCTGGGCCTTCATACCAGTAAACACGGCGATCTGGACTATCCGCGCCCGAAATCGTTTACCGGCAAGTTTGCCGCGCTATCTGACCTGCAACTTCCTACCTCAAGGTGATAACCACTTAACCACTGACCATGCACTAATAAATAGCTCAATAACTAACAACATAACCATTAAGAAACAGCCGTTTCGTCAGCACGCTACGCCGCAAGCACTTCTTGGGCACACAACGCGCCCAGGCTACCAATAACATCGATAATCTTGCGAGGACGGAAACATGAGCAACTCTAACCCTGCTCTTACGTCAGAAGAAGCCCCCATTGCGAACACCGCCATAGCTGAGAAAGCTATAGGCGCTGAAAGCCTTGCACCGCAAAGCACGCGAATTATGGGACGAACATCCTACTTTTTAGCTTGGTTTGGCGGGTGTGTCTCTATTGGCACCTTCGCCATGGGTTCAAGTGTGGTTGGCACCTTAAACCTACTGCAAGCCACGTTGGCTATTGCCATTGGCTGTTTTGTGATTGGCATCGCACTGGCCATTAACGGTGCAGCGGGCTACAAATACGGCATTCCCTTTATGGTGCAGGCACGTAGCGCTTTTGGCTTTACCGGCACCCGCATTCCTGGCCTAGTAAGGGCCGTGCCTGCCGTGGTGTGGTATGGCTTTCAAAGCTGGATTGGCGCTGGCGCATTGAATATGGTCTCAGCCACTTTATTTGGCTTCGACAACCTCATTTTCTACTTTATTACCTTCCAGTTTTTGCAAATTGGTTTGTCAGTGTTGGGCTTTCAAGGCATTAAATGGCTTGAGAATATCGGCAGCGTCTTTATTTTGCTTTCACTGATGTACATGTTCTACGCCACGGTGCAACGCTATGGCGATGAGCTGTCGGCTAGCATTTTGACTATGGAAGGCTCTTGGGGCTTGCCGTTCTGGAGTGCCACTATGCTATTCCTGGGCATCTATAGCACCATGATGCTTAATGTCAGCGACTATTCGCGAGAACATAAGAAAGGCACGAAACAGAGCGTGTTAACCACTATCTACGCCATGTCGATTCTGCCCTGCACGCTGTTCATGGGCTTGATTGGCTATATGGTGTCAGAAGCGACGGGCACGGCTGACCCCATTCAAGTATTTGCCAATGCGGTTGATAACACGCCATTGCTGATGACCACGCTGCTTTTTATTGCCTTTGCCCAAGTCACTACCAACGTCCTTAACAACGTAGTGCCACCCACCTACGTATTAATGGACGTATTTAAACTTAAGTTTCCGGTAGCCACCGTTATTGTTGGCTTGCTAGCCTTCGCCACTTTCCCTTGGAAGCTGGTTCAGCCTGAGTCCGCCGCTGGCCTGCAGCTCTTCGTACAAACATACTCGGCCTTTCTTGGCCCTATCTTTGCCATTCTGGTCGTGGATTACTACATCATACGCCGCCGTACGCTAGACATTAGCAAGCTGTACGACCCTTCTGGCCCTTATCAAGGTGTCAACAAAGCTGCCCTAATCGCAACAGTAGTTGGTATTGTGGCCGCACTAACCTTCTCTTCGATCTCTTGGTACGCCAGCCTTATTCCTGCTGGGCTGACCTATTACCTACTGATGAAGCATTGGCCTGCCTGCCAGCGGTTTACCCAGTAATAGGGCCGCAACGCCCCTGCTGTGACTGCTCCTGAGGTGATGCTATCCCAATGCCCAGACAATATTGTCTGGGCATTTTTTAACTTTACGAAGCAACTTAACCACCAAAAATCTGCTGTAGATCTGGTACGTTCTCTTCTTCTTCGACCATCGAAAGTGATGCTTCAATCGCTTTAAGATGGCGGCTCATAAATGCTTTCGCTCGTTCGCCGTTGCCCGCTTCCAAATAGCCGATCAAGTCATCGTGATCATGGGATTCACAGCCTAAGTGACCGCGATGGCCGTAAACCGCCAGAATCAACGACGAGCGTGAGCATAGACGCTCAACAAACTCAGCAAGCGTTGCATTACCCGAAAGCTGGGCAAGGCGCACGTGAAAGTCAGCCGACAGGCGAATAGCGACGCTTTGTTGACCATTGCGTAGCGCTTGACGCTCCTGGCGAGCCATTTCACGCAGTTCGGCGGCCTCTTTCTCTCCGATCCGCCTTGCCACATCAGGCATTAGCCCACACTCAATCATCTGACGTGCATCAAACACATCTTTTGCTTCGTCTGCAGTGGGGCGCGTCACGCTAGCACCGCGCCGCGGCGTAAGCGTGACCAGCTGCTCTAACGCTAAGCGTTGCAAGATCTTGCGGATGCCGGTACGGCTAATGCCAAAAACTTCTGACAAAGCATCTTCACGCAGCCGAGCGCCTGGCTTTAGCCGCTGTTCGACAATAGCGTCGCTAACCGCGCGATAGATCGACTCGTGGCGCTCCTCACCTTCTTTTTCCGAGGGTCTTTGCTTTAACGCCGCCTGCGCATCACTCATAGGATCTCCTGTCTATGACTTTAATCACTCCTCCCACGCGGCAATGATATCGCGCTCGTCGTCGCTCATGTTGGTGATATTACCAAGAGGCATATAGCGACTCGCGACAACTTGCTGAATTTGCGTTTGATGTCCAAGAATATCTTCCCAGCTATCAAACGCATAACCTGCGGGCGGCGCTGAAAAACCGGCATGTTCAGGTTGACGAGCATGGCATTGAGTACAATGCTGATCAATTAACCCTGAAATCTGGGCTTGGCTGGGCGCACCTGAGATACTCGCATTACCTGCACCAGGGCTAGGCGCGGCCACCCAAAATGCTAATAGAATAAGCCCTATCCCAACGGCAGGATAGGCGGGTTGCGTCTTTCCAGCATGCATTAATACAAAGAACTGCCTAATCAGCGCGCCAGCAAAAATAAACAGCACCATCACTACCCAGGAAAGCTCATGGGAGTAGATGAACGAGTAGTGATTACTCACCATCAGCAGAACGACTGGCAGCGTAAAGTAAGTGTTATGCACCGAACGCTGCTTGCCACGCTTACCATCTAGCGGATTAGGCGTTTCGCCAGCCTTCATGGCTTTCACCATGCGGCGCTGACCAGGAATAATCCAGAAAAAAACGTTAGCCGACATGGCTGTTGCCATCACCGCCCCAGTTAACAAGAAGGCAGCGCGCCCTGCGAACATCTGAGTGCTTAAATAGGCGACCACTATCATCATCACCGCAACGGCAACGCTGAGAAGACCATCGCGGTCCATGTTAGGACTTATGCGCTTACAAAGTTCGTTATAAACCACCCAACCACCAAGCAAGAAAGCCAATGCCAGTAGATTGGCCTGCCAGCCAGTCATACTAGCCGCCCACGCCCAGCTACTGTTGGGGTTAACTAGGTAGAAACCTGGGTTTGCCATATAAAGAATAACGAACAAAGCAAAGCCTGATAGCCACGTGGTATAGGCTTTCCAGAACGACCAATGAAGGTCGTTCGGCAGTTTAGCGGGTGCGGTAGCATACTTTTGATTATGGTAGAAACCACCGCCATGTACCGCCCACATCTCTCCAAATACGCCTTTTTCACGATCTTCGGCTGCTTTCGGCGTTCTTAGACCATTATCCAACATGACAAAATAGATCGACTCACCGATCCAGGCGATAGCCGCAATAACATGCAACCAGCGTAACAATAAATTTGCGAAATCAATAAGATAGGTTTGCATAACCGCCCCCCTCAACTACCGCGGTAGGTAGAGTAGCTATAGGGGGACAGCAACAGTGGTACATGGTAATGCTGGCTGGCATCCGCAACGCCAAAACGTAAAGGAATAACATCTAGAAAGCGCGGCTCTTGAGAAGCTATGCCCTGAGCGCGCAAGTAGTCACCCGCGTGAAAAACCAGCTCATACTCACCTACTGTAAGGGCATCACCCTCTAAGATAGGCCCATCACAACGACCGTCACTGTTGGTGGTAACGCTGCCTAGGTGTTCACGTGTGTTCCCTGACAAGCGATACACCTCAATCGTGATCCCCTGACCGGGCTGCCCTTTGGCGGTATCGAGTACGTGGGTAGTTAACCGTCCCATAGCCACTCCTTAATAATCGCGGTTGTTGATAGTAGTTGTTCGACTTAACCTAGTGGTCAAAGAGTACCGTTGATACCATTTATTGTATACAGTATTTCCATTATTAAACACACTGGAGAGATTTTGTGCCTAACTCAACACCACTCACGCTTTCACCCGCCCCTAGCACATGCAGCTTGGAAACCTTTACCCACCATTATGGTGATGTGTATGAACACTCTCCTTGGGTAGCGGAAGCCGCCTGGAAGGAAGGGTTAAACAGTGCGCATGACGCACCGGACGCGCTGGCTGATCTCATGGGCCTTATGCTTCAGCAGGCAACACCTGAGCAGCAAATTGCTGTTATTCAGGCACACCCTGACTTAGCAGGCAAAGCGGCAATATCGGGTGAGCTAACTCAAGATTCTACCCGCGAGCAAGCTGGTGCCGGGTTAGATCAATGTACGCCAGAGGAGTTTGCGCGCTTCGAACAGCTAAACGCAGCTTATAAAGAAAAGTTTGGCTTCCCCTTTGTGATTGCCGTGAAGGGGCTTGATCGTCACGCTATTTTGTACGCGTTTGAAAAACGCCTAAATAACGATCTTGCTGAGGAGAGAAAAACCGCCATTGAACAGATTATCCGTATCGCTCGCTTTCGGCTGAACGGGCGGGCCGAACAGCAGCTGTTGTAATTGGCATAATCTAAGTAGATACAAAAATGCCGCACCTAATTTCCAGCGCGGCATTTATCTACCAACTGATAGCGTTCAATCTTTTTCTTTCAAACGCTTATCTAAAGCATGGTGTATTACTGCTTTGTACTTTCCACTGCTTTCTTAGTGGTTTCTTCTGCCATTTTTTGGCTTTCTTGCATAAAGCTTTGGCTGATAGAAGTGACTTTCTCAGAGTCTCCCTTCATGCGCTCCATGAGGTCAGTTGCAGCTTTCTGCTGACTTTCCATGGCTTTTTTAAAGCTATCGGCATCTTTCACGTCTAACCATGTGCGTGCCTGTGCAATGGTCATATCGGAATAAGCGCGCGCTGCATCCATTTGCGCACTAACAATCTGTTGATAATAATCAAGCGCTGCCAGCGTATAAGAGCGCATGGGTGCTGAAATAACAGACTCAAACTGCTGACTGGTTTTCTCTGCGGCCTTGTTCATCACATAATCCCCTTGAGTGAGCTAGCGATTCGACTCGCATCGATGAGCGGTCGATGGTCAGGCGGTTGCCTTTACTAACAACTGCCTTTATTAGCTACTGTCTTTAGTAACTACTAACCTTAGTAACTACTACTTTCAGTAACTACTGTCTTAATAACAACAAAGCTAGCAGCGCTTTTTGTGCAGCGCAACATGATTTTTTCATAATCTTGCGTCAGATCATTAATATAAATATCCTGCTTTTTTGGCAGCGACGACTTAACGATTGCCAAACAAGTATTTACGCGCTTGTTCATCCATTTCTCCGCCTCCCTGCGGGTTGACGTCTTCGATCAAAGAATAAGCTTTTCGAACAGCAGGACGTTGCGCCACTTCATTAAACCATCGCTCTAAATCAGAAAACTCCTCCAGCGTTTGTCGCTGCTTATCCCATGGCACAATCCAGGGATAAATCGCCATATCAGCAATGGAGTAACAGTCACCCCCTACGTAGTGCTGCTGGGATAAACGCTGATCTAACACGCTATACAAGCGATGCGTCTCACGAACATAACGTTCGATAGCGTATTCAATTTTCTGTGGAGCATATTGGCAAAAATGATGGTTTTGGCCTGCCATCGGCCCAAGCCCACCCATTTGCCAATGAAGCCACTGCAACACGACATAGCGCTCACGCCCTTCTGAGGGTAGAAACTGGCCACACTTATCAGCCAAGTATTCTAAAATAGCGCCCGACTCAAAGAGCGCTAGGGGTTGGCCGCCATCTTTAGGCGCATGATCAACAATGGCGGGAATACGGTTATTAGGCGAAATGGTTAAGAATTCGGGATCAAACTGCTCCCCACGCCCAATGTTAATAGGTTTTACCCGATAAAGAAGCTTAGCTTCTTCAAGCATGATGGAGATTTTGTGGCCATTGGGAGTTGTCCAGTAATACAGGTCAATCATTGCCATCTCCTCTCACACAGGCGGCGTAAGCCGCTTGCGTGGTTTTACTAGTACATACGATTGATACAGGCGGCAACGCTGCCGCCTGACACATTATAAATCACGAATAGTGACGGCCTTACCCGCGACCGCGTCGTGCACCTCCAGCATACGCTTAAACCATTCATCCACCGGATCATTCGCATCAACTAATAGCTCAAGGGACACGGTATACGCCCACATCATGCTACCGAATAACAGGTAATCCGCTCCGCTAGGGGCTTCACCATCCAGAAACGGACTTGCTCGCAACTGATCACGCACTGGGGCTAATAGCTGCTTTAGCTGAGCTCTCCCTTGCTCTGGATTGTTAACCTCTTCTAATCGCATACCAAAACGGGCTTCACGGGTCTCTCTGAAATAAGCACGATCGTCAGGATGGATGGCCTCCAATAAATCTAATGCCACTGTTCGAAAAAGTGCCGGTGTAACGCTACGCTCAACATAGAGCTTAAAAAAGTGCACACGCTGATAACTCACTCCTTCTCCCAACACGGGGTTCGCAGGGTAGGCTTCATCTAAGTAACGCAAGATGTCAAAGCTATCGGTGACCACAGTGTCGCCATCGGTTAATACCGGCACTTTGTCGTAATCTGCAAAGGCAAGCGCCTCTTTTTCACGAAAACGCCAAGGGACCGTCGTATATTCCAGCCCTTTGTGTGCCAGTGCCATACGCACGCGCCAGCAGTAGGGTGAAAAACGTAAGCGCTCATCGCGCCCACATAAATCATAAAGGGTTATTGCCACGGTAGCGGTCTCCTTGTTGTTGAAGAGAGTAGTTAAAAAGTTGTTTAAGCAAAATTGTCACAACGGAAGCTCCAATCAACAACAATGGGCGCAAGCCATCAAGGACGCAAGTGGCTTTGCCCAGGCTGATCGTCCTCCATCAGCAGGCAAATGGTCTTTATCAAGGAAAGGATTTCGCAAACGTTGCTGGCTCTGCACCGCTTACTTGGATGGAAACTGTACTGTCTATTAGTCTAATAACTTGATGCCAGCCTCACTACATTGAGGAGATTTAAAAGCAAATAAAAACAAATCGTTAAAATTAAAAAAGTGGTTCAAAGCCTATACGGATAGCTCCTCATAATTGGTCTTACCAATTATCCAATATAGCCATTTTTTCTACCTAACCGTATCTTTCGCACTGACCCGACCAGCATTGCCACAAACCGCTGGCATCTGCCGAGCACACCAAATCAATAACAAGGGGCCATTCCTCACATGAATGAAACTACACTTGCACTTCTGGCATTTCTGCCGCTGTTGCTTGCCGGTATTTTGCTCATTGGTTTTAAAATACCCGCAAAAATAGCGATGCCGATTGTTTTCCTGACGGCAGCCATCATTGGTCTAACCGCTTGGGATATGTCGTTTAGCCGCGTTGCCGCGTCTACTATTCAAGGTTTGATCCAAACAGCAGGCCTTTTATGGATTATTTTTGGCGCTATCTTACTGCTGAACACGCTCAAACATTCTGGTGGCATCACTGCGATTCGTAACGGTTTTTCAGGCATCAGCCCTGACCGTCGCGTTCAGGCGCTAATTGTTGCTTGGTTGTTTGGCTGCTTTATTGAAGGTGCGTCTGGTTTCGGCACCCCAGCCGCGGTTGCTGCGCCATTGATGGTGGCACTCGGTTTCCCTGCGCTGGCTGCGGTTGTTGTCGGCATGATGATTCAGTCCACACCCGTTTCTTTTGGTGCCGTCGGCACGCCGGTTGTTGTTGGCGTTGGTAGCGGGCTGGACCGTGCAGGCATCACTGCACAATTAGAAGCAAACGGTTCTACGTGGGATGTGTTTTTCCAGCAGGTCACCAGCTCTGTCGCCATCACTCACGGCATCGTGGGCATTTTAATGCCGTTGATTCTGGTGTTGATTATGGTGCGCTTCTTTGGTGCTAACCGCTCCTGGAAAGAAGGTCTATCTATTGCGCCTTTTGCCATCTTCACCGGTATTTCGTTCGTTGTGCCATACATGCTGGTAGGTGTTTTCTTAGGCCCTGAATTCCCATCAATGATTGGCGCCATGGTCGGTCTGGCAATCGTTGTACCTGCCGCGCGTAAAGGCTTCCTATTGCCGAAAGACACCTGGGACTTCCCTGAATCAACGTCATGGCCCGATGAGTGGATTGGTAACCTACAAATCAAACTGGATGACGTTGCTGGCAAAGCGCCAATGTCAACGCTAAAAGGCTGGATTCCTTACGTTCTACTTGCAGTCTTCTTGGTCGCGTCACGTATTATTGAGCCGCTGAAGTCCGCACTGACCTCTGTCAGCCTGAGCTGGACCAATATTCTGGGTGAGGCGGGTATCAGCGGTGGTGTGCAACCACTTTATCTGCCGGGCGGCATTATCGTTGCAGTGGTCATCGTCACTTACTTCCTGCACAGCATGAACCCGCAGAAAATCAGTGCGGCTGTCTCTGAATCGACTAAAACCATCTTTGGTGCCGGCTTTGTCTTAATCTTCACCGTTCCGATGGTGCGTATCCTGATTAACTCTGGTGTTAATGGCGCTGACCTTGTGTCAATGCCCGTCATGATGGCCCAAGCGGTAGCGAGCAGTGTTGGCGGTATCTATCCCTTCTTTGCGCCAGCCGTTGGTGCGATGGGCGCCTTTATTGCCGGTTCAAATACCGTTTCTAACCTGATGCTAGCGGAATTCCAGTTTAGCGTTGCCGAAACGCTCGGCCTATCTACCGCAATGATGGTAGCGCTGCAAGCAGTCGGTGCAGCAGCGGGTAATATGATTGCGATTCATAACGTTGTCGCCGCATCAGCAACAGTAGGTCTACTAGGCCGTGAAGGTACAACGATTCGTAAAACAATTATTCCCACCATCTACTATCTAATCTTTACTGGAATCATTGCGTTAATCGCTTTTTATGTGATTGGCATTACCGACCCATTAATGTGACGGTGAAGCGTTAGTCATTATTAAGCACTCTACGCTGGGTAGCCTTAGGGCTACCCAGCAGCCGTAAGAACGTTTTCAATGCTCAGCCATCTAAACCACGCCAGCATGTCTAGCCTTTTCACAGTATGAAAAAGTTTTCTAGTGCCGCTTTAGTTATTTATGGAAAGCTTTTCCATAAAGTGATTAGATACCTTCCTGCCCTCCTCATCCACAGGAGCTAACATGAATATTCATTTCGATGAACGCCTCGACGGCGAATTCATATACCGCGATAAAGCAGACGTATTAGAGGATCTGCAAAATGCAGTGCCCTCCTTAACACTGCTTCACAGGGAAGAGGATTTACACCCCTTTGAATGTGATGGCCTTGCCGCTTATCGAATCCTGCCAATGTTGGTTGCATTACCCGAAACGCTGGAACAGGTAGAAGGCCTTTTAAAGCGCTGCCATGCGTTAGGTGTTCCTGTGGTTACCCGTGGTGCAGGCACAGGACTTTCCGGCGGTGCCCTACCACTTGAGCGGGGCGTGCTGCTCGTCATGTCACGCTTCAACACCATCATTAATGTTGACCCAGATGCCCGCACCGCACGTGTGCAGCCTGGCGTGCGCAACTTAGCGATCTCTGAGGCTGCCGCGCCTTATGGGCTCTATTACGCACCCGACCCTTCTTCACAAATCGCTTGTTCTATTGGCGGCAATGTGGCTGAAAATGCGGGCGGCGTGCACTGTCTAAAGTACGGGCTCACGGTCCATAACGTAATGCGCGTTGATGTAATGACGATTGAAGGTGAGCGCATGACGCTAGGGTCCGAAGCACTAGATGCACCTGGCTTTGATCTTCTTGCGCTGATGAACGGCTCTGAAGGCATGCTGGGCGTGGTCACGGAGATCACCGTAAAACTGCTGCCAAAACCTGAAACTGCCAAAGTACTGATGGCCAGTTTTGATGATGTAGAAAAAGCGGGCCGTGCGGTTGGCGATATTATTGCTGCTGGGATAATTCCTGGCGGGCTAGAAATGATGGATAAACTTGCCATCAAGGCCGCAGAAGATTTCATCAAGGCAGGCTACCCCGTTGAAGCAGAAGCTATTCTTCTGTGTGAACTAGATGGCGTTGAAGCCGACGTGGATGATGATTGCCAAACCGTTCGCCGAGTCTTAGAAAAAGCCGGTGCAACCGATATTCAGCAGGCGCGCGATGAGGCCGAGCGTGCCAAGTTTTGGGCAGGGAGAAAAAATGCGTTCCCCGCCGTGGGCCGCATGTCGCCTGACTACTACTGCATGGATGGCACGATTCCACGTCGCGAGCTCCCCCGAGTACTCAAGGGCATTGCGGCCCTGTCGGAAGAGAGTGGGTTAGCGATTGCCAACGTTTTCCACGCCGGTGACGGCAATATGCATCCGCTGATTCTATTTGATGCCAACAAAGAGGGTCAGTTGACGCTCGCCGAAGATGTAGGCGGAAAAATTCTAGAGCTATGCGTGGCGGCGGGTGGCTCTATTACTGGCGAACACGGCGTTGGCCGCGAAAAAATCAATCAGATGTGCAGTCAATTTCACTCCGACGAATTAACGGTATTCCATGCATTGAAAGCCGCTTTTGACCCACAGCGCCTTCTCAACCCAGGGAAAAACATTCCCACCCTGGCGCGCTGTGCCGAGTTTGGAGCCATGCACGTGCACAACAACGAGCTACCGCATCCGGAACTACCACGCTTCTGATGCCACTCCTAGTCGACTAACCACTAGGAAGTATAATTATTAGGAATGACCATGACTGAACTAGCGATACATGCTGCCGACCGAGATATCGCTGCCAACCTGTGTGAACAGGTGCGCAGCGCCTATGCCGACCGCACACCACTGCGCATAGTAGGTGGCGACACTCGCGCTTTTTATGGCCGACCGGTAGAAGGCAACGCCCTCAACATGGCGGCCCATAGCGGTATTGTCTCTTATGACCCGGTAGAACTTGTGGTTACTGTTCGTGCTGGTACGCGTTTAAGCGAACTCAACGCTGCACTGGCTGAAAAAAATCAAATGCTGGCCTTTGAGCCACCCGCATTTAGCGATGCCAGCACCATCGGCGGCGCTGTTGCCACCGGCATGTCTGGCCCACGCCGCCCATGGGCTGGCGCCGCAAGGGACTTTGTTTTAGGCACACGGGTGATCACCCAGGAAGGTAAACTGCTGCGTTTTGGCGGCGAAGTCATGAAAAACGTTGCGGGTTACGACCTGTCACGCTTGATGGCTGGCGCTCAGGGCACCCTAGGTGTACTGGCTGATATTTCCTTTAAAGTACTGCCTATCCCCACCGCCAACCACAGCCTGCGCCTTAGCATGGGCCTTGAAGAAGCGCTGGCCAAACTCGCCGAATTAGGACGACAGCCCCTGCCTATTACCGCCGCAGGATGGCACGCAGGCGAGCTATTTATTCGCCTGGAAGGCGGTGCAAGCTCAGTTAACGCGACCAAAGAGCGCCTGGGCGGTGAGTCACTTTCTAACGACTTCTGGCAGCAATTGCGTGACCACCAACACGCCTTCTTTAAGCTGAATGAGGGGCAGGCATTGTGGCGTTTATCACTCCCCCCCAATACGCCACCACTCGCCCTAGAAATTCCTCAAAGCGATCTTTTTTATGACTGGGGCGGCAGCCAACGATGGGTAAAAACTCATATGACGGCTGACACATTGCGCGCGGCTTGCGAGCAAGCCGGTGGCCATGCCACCTGTTTCACTCCTTTCGCTCAAGGCGGAGCAGAATCGCCGTTTACTCCGCTCAACCCTGTAGTTGAAAAGTATCATCGCAATCTGAAGGCCGAGCTGGATGCCTACGGCATTTTCAACCCAGGTCGTCTTTATGCGGCGTTTTAATCAGGAGAGCTGACATGCAGACGCACTTTACCGATGCTGACCGCCAAAAACCGCATATTCAGGAGGCTGAGCGTATTCTACGCACCTGCGTTCACTGCGGCTTCTGTAATGCCACCTGCCCCACCTATCAGCTATTGGGCGACGAGCGTGACGGCCCTCGTGGGCGCATCTATTTAATGAAAGAGTTACTGGAGAGCCGCGATGACGATGACCAGGTCACTGAAGAAACGCGTCTACATTTAGACCGCTGCCTTTCCTGCCGCAACTGTGAAACTACCTGCCCATCGGGCGTGGAGTATCACAAACTTTTAGATATCGGCCGTGCAGAAATTGATCGCCGGGTACCTCGCCCAATGGCTGAACGCGCCCAACGCTATGCGCTACGTAAAATGCTGGTGGACCCTAAGCGCTTCAAAGCACTTCTGACATTAGGGCAAACCTTCAAACCCCTGGTGCCTGGCAAACTGCGTAGCAAAATGCCGCCAGCACCAGTAGATGCAGGCCAACGTCCGGATAGCCAGCGCCATCCTCGTAAGGTGTTAATATTAGAAGGGTGCGTTCAACCAGGCCTATCTCCGAATACCAATGCAGCGACCGCTCGACTTTTAGATCGGCTTGGCATTAGCGTAACGCCTATCAGCGAAGCAGGCTGCTGTGGAGCCATTGATTTCCACTTGAATGCCCAGGATGATGGCCGTGCCCGTATGCGGGCTAATATCGATGCTTGGTGGCCACAGATTGAACAAGGAGCTGAAGCCATTGTTCAAACGGCCAGTGGCTGCGGTGCCTTTGTTAAAGAGTATGGTGACATGCTCAAAGACGACCCAGCCTATGCAGAGAAAGCGCAAAAAGTAAGTGCGCTAGCAAAAGATATTGTGGAAATCCTGCGTGATGAGCCAGTAGAGAAGCTACAGCTTAAAGAGCATCAACGTCTCGCGTTTCACTGCCCGTGTACGCTACAACACGCCCAGAAGCTCAATGGTGCAGTTGAAGGCGTGCTAAGCAAGCTGGGCTTTTCGCTAACACCAGTGAAAGACGCCCATTTATGTTGTGGCTCAGCAGGCACCTATTCGGTGACTCAACCAGAACTTGCTACCCAGCTACGCAACAATAAGCTCGATGCGCTTGAAGCGAGTAATCCTGAGGTTATCGTTACTGCCAATATTGGCTGCCAAACCCATCTAGCTAGCGCCAATCGCACCCCGGTAAGGCACTGGGTAGAAGTGGTTGATGCCGCTCTGGTATAAACACTAATTCACTTTGCCGCGCTAATACGCTTTTACAAGCAACACTGGCGCGGCATTTTACTCCCCTTGATAAAAAGGAAAGATTGATGCAAACCAAAGCTGTTCTCGGCCAAACCGACGTTATTCAAGTGCTAGATGCTGCTCAAAAAGAAGCCGATAACAACGGATGGCCAGTCACCATTGCCGTAACAGATGATGGAGGACACTTACTTGCCCTACGTCGTTTAGATAATGCTGCGCCGTTCAGTGCAGAGGTAGCGACCCAAAAAGCACGCAGTGCAGCGTTAGGTCGTAAAGAAACACAAGTTTTTGAAGAGATGATTAACGGCGGCCGTACTGCATTTTTGTCTGCTCCACTACAAGGCCTATTATCAGGTGGCGTTCCTATCATCGTAGATGGCAACGTCGTAGGTGCTGTCGGTATTTCAGGCGTAAAACCGGATCAGGATGTACAGATCGCCAAAGCAGGTGTAAGCGTTATAGCTTGATGCTACCGTGCAGCCTAATGGCTGCACGTAATGGGCTAAAGGTGCTAATTTATGGGAACTAATTTATAGTTCCTAACTTATACGCAATAAAAAACCCAGATCAATGATCTGGGTTTTTTGAATTCGTTCGACTGACACAGCAAGTCGATTACTTTTTTACATCAACAAATCTATAACAATAAACACTTAAATGGCGGACCGGACGAGACTCGAACTCGCGACCTCCGGCGTGACAGGCCGGCATTCTAACCGACTGAACTACCGGTCCACGTTAAGTGACTTCTTATCTACCATTAAGTTAGCTATCTATAAGCGGTTCAGAGGCGCTTAAAATATTAAACCAAATGGTGGGTGGTACTGGGTTCGAACCAGTGACCCCCAGCTTGTAAGGCTGGTGCTCTCCCAACTGAGCTAACCACCCAAGGCACTGCAAGCTTTATGCTTAGCAATGGCACAACTAATGTAAGCTATCGTGGCGGACCGGACGAGACTCGAACTCGCGACCTCCGGCGTGACAGGCCGGCATTCTAACCGACTGAACTACCGGTCCGAATAGCGATAACTTATGCACAGCGATAATTGATGATGGCGGACCGGACGAGACTCGAACTCGCGACCTCCGGCGTGACAGGCCGGCATTCTAACCAACTGAACTACCGGTCCACTTAATGCATCAGCTACTACTGTTTCACGTTCCCAAACGACCAATTAAATGGTGGGTGGTACTGGGTTCGAACCAGTGACCCCCAGCTTGTAAGGCTGGTGCTCTCCCAACTGAGCTAACCACCCGCTGGTCACGTGGCGCTGCATTCTACAGAAGCTTAGTAATTTGTCAATACGATGCATTTAAATTTTTGATTTAAACCAGCGTAATGGCTTTACTACACAAGTTCTGCAACACCTGCTTGATGAGCGCGGACGAAGGATGCCGCAAGTAGGGCTGCTTCGTCAATCAAAACCTGCTGATTTAACCCAGAAATACGTCTGGGCTTAAAGTCATGATCCCCATCCGCCAGCCAAACAACGTTAATATTATTGGGCAAGCTGTAGTCTGAAACATCGCCAACGTTGCCAAAGGGGTCCCGTTCACCTTGTAAAATCTGTACTGGGCAACCAATAGCAGGAAAGTGCTCTAAACGACGTTTATCTGGTTTTTTAGGCGGATGAAAAGGATAGCCTGCAACAATAACACCTTGGCAATGCACCTGATGACCTACCATTTCACTGGCAAATAGTGTCGCAACACGTCCTCCCATCGATTTACCGCCTACCCATAACGGCTGATCGCTTAAAGGCGCGAGCAGTGTGGCCCATGCAGTGAAGTGAGCTACTGTTTGCTGAATGGGTGGTGGCGGACGACGCTTGCCCTGCTCGTTAATTTGCTGCATGTAAGGAAAATCAATTGCTAAGACCTGGATTCCTTGCCTTGCCAGTGTCGCGGCAAATTGCCGCATAAACGCAGAGCAATGACCCGCTCCGGCACCATGAGCAAACAGTATTCGGCCAACCTTAGGCATACCCAAAACAGTCAGCGGGCCGTGTCCAGCCACCATAAACCGCTGCACGGTAGGCTTAGCTAACGCATTATTCAACGCCTCTGGGGATATATCGACAAAACCAGAATCCGCGTAATACGACACGTTTAACTCCTAATAATTCAGCGTTACTTCTATTGGCGTGTTCAGCTTAGGGCGCGGCTGCGATAGAATCTAGAACGGATCTTGACCTGCATCATCAAGCGAGTGGTCGCACCCGTGCAAAATGCTAATGCAAAATGCTACGGGTTACCCCCTAACCGCGTTCGATGGGAACATGAAATGAGCACAGCACTGGAACACCCGACCTACAACTACAAGGTAGTTCGGCAGTTCGCGATCATGACCGTTGTGTGGGGCATTGTAGGCATGACGTTAGGCGTCATCCTTGCCTCCCAGCTAGTTTGGCCGCAACTGAATCTTGGCTTACCTTGGACAAGCTTTGGACGTCTTCGTCCGTTACATACTAACGCCGTTATCTTTGCTTTCGGCGGATCGGCACTATTTGCGACGTCATATTACGTCGTACAGCGTACCTGTCAGACACGTCTGTTCTCTGACAAGCTTGCAGCGTTTACCTTCTGGGGATGGCAAGCGGTTATCCTTTCTGCTGTGGTGTCCCTACCATTGGGCTACACCACGACAAAGGAGTACGCTGAACTCGAATGGCCTATCAACATTTTGATTGCGGTCGTGTGGATCAGTTACGCGATTGTTTTCTTGATGACGATTAAAAAGCGCACCACGTCACACATCTATGTGGCGAACTGGTTCTTTGCAGCGTTTATTTTAACCGTTGCAGTACTGCATATCGTTAACAATGCGGCGATTCCGGTCACCCCCATGTACTCCACCTCGATTTATGCGGGTGCAGTCGATGCCATGGTGCAGTGGTGGTACGGCCATAACGCGGTCGGTTTCTTCCTGACGGCAGGCTTCCTGGGTATGATGTATTACTTCGTGCCAAAACAGGCCGAACGCCCGATCTACTCCTACCGTCTTTCTATCGTCCACTTCTGGGCGTTAATCATGATTTACATGTGGGCTGGCCCTCACCACCTGCACTACACAGCGCTGCCTAACTGGGCGCAGTCGCTAGGTATGATCATGTCTATCATTCTTCTGGCACCTTCCTGGGGCGGCATGATTAACGGCATGATGACGCTATCCGGGGCTTGGCATAAGCTTCGCACCGATCCTACCCTGCGTTTCTTGGTTGTCGCACTTTCGTTCTACGGCATGTCGACCTTCGAAGGTCCGATGATGGCGATCAAGACCGTCAACGCGCTATCGCATTATACCGACTGGACCATTGGTCACGTACACTCGGGTGCACTTGGCTGGGTAGCCATGATTACGATCGGGTCTATGTACCACCTGATCCCGCGCTTATTTGGGCGTACTGAAATGCACTCGGTCAACTTAATTGCCGTGCATTTCTGGCTAGCTACTATTGGCACTGTGCTGTACATCGCCGCTATGTGGGTTAATGGCATTATGCAGGGCTTAATGTGGCGCGCAATCAACGCTGACGGCACATTAATGTATACCTTCGTTGAGTCTGTCGAAGCTAGCGGCCCAGGCTACTTTGTTCGCCTCATAGGCGGCCTGTTCTGGGTTGTCGGCATGCTAATCATGGCATACAACGTTTACATGACCGTCAAGCGTCGCGAAACGATTAGCAGCTATTCAGCGCCACAGGCCGCTTAAACCGGGGAAGTTGAGACCAATGAAACACGAGATTGTCGAAAAGAACGTTGGCCTGCTCGCCGTGTTGATCCTGGTTGCGATCAGCTTTGGCGGCTTGGCCGAAGTGGTGCCGCTGTTCTTTCAAAAGCAAACAACAGAGCCAGTTGAGGGGCTACGCCCCTTAAGCGCACTGGAGTTGGAAGGACGTGACATTTATCGCCGTGAAGGTTGCGTAGGCTGCCACTCACAAATGGTTCGCCCCTTCCGCGCAGAAACTGAACGCTATGGCCACTATAACGTAGCCGGCGAGCAAGTTTATGAGCATAACTTCCTATGGGGTTCTAAGCGCACCGGGCCTGACCTTGCTCGCGTGGGAGGACGTTATAGTGATGACTGGCACCGCGCGCACATGTATAACCCCCGCGATGTGGTACCTGAGTCGGTCATGCCTGCTTATCCTTGGCTATTTGAAAACACTCTGGATGGCGAATCTACACCGGCAAAAATGCGCACCCTACAACAGCTAGGGGTGCCCTATGACGATGAAGATATCGCCACTGCGACAGAAGACGTTCGCGGCACCCAGGAAATCACTGCACTGGTGGCCTATCTGCAGCAGCTAGGAACCGTGCTCGAGGGCACTCGTTAAGCTATGGATACGGGAACTTTCCGCGGTCTTATCACGCTGTTTTTGATCGTCGCTTTTATTGGCATTTTTATATGGGCCTACTCAAAGCGACGCAAACCAGACTTCGAAGAAGCGGCTAACCTGCCCTTCGCCGATGAAGATGATGATAAGCAACCGACCCGTGATAAGCATGCTTCGACTAAACACGAAGTGGATTCCCGCCACGACAGGGGAGATAAAAATACATGAATAATTTATGGGGTGACTCCCTATCCAGCTTCTGGAGCGCCTGGATTATTGTCATCACGCTAGGCACTATCGCATTAAGCGTTTGGATTCTATTTGCCAACCGCCGAACCGATAAAACGCCGGATGCTGATGGTAATGTCGAAACCACTGGCCATGCCGCTGATGGAATTGAAGAGTACGACAACGCATTACCTCGGTGGTGGTTTCAACTGTTTGTACTCACCGTTATTTTTGCCCTGGGTTATCTAGTGCTTTACCCAGGCTTGGGTAACTACGCCGGCGTTTTGGGCTGGTCTCAAGAAAGTCAGTGGGAAGAAGAAGTCGCTGATGCTGAAGAGCGTTTCACGCCGATTTTTGCCCAGTACCAGGAAGTACCTATTCCTGAACTGGCTAGAGACGCTGAAGCAATGCGGGTAGCAGAGCGTGTTTACTTGAACAACTGTGCGGTATGCCACGGCTCGAACGCCCAAGGGGGCTACGGCTTCCCAAATCTGACCGATGATGATTGGCTCTATGGTGGCGAACCAGAAAACATCATGATGACGCTAAACAACGGTCGTAATGGGTTAATGCCTGCTTGGCAGCAGCTTGGTGAGAATAATATTGAAAACCTCACTCAGTACGTGCTCTCGCTCTCTGATCTGGAGCATGATGCAGAGCGTGCGGCTAGCGGTGAAAGTACGTTCCTTGCGGCTTGTGCGGCATGCCATACACCAAGCGGAACGGGTAACATCGCATTAGGCGCGCCCAATCTGACAAATGACATTTGGCTTTATCAGGCACCAGGCCAAAGCGTTGCCGACTCTGTCCGTCAAACGCTGCGTAATGGTCGTAATGGCCATATGCCAGCGCAAGCGGCTTACATTGGTGAAGAACGCGTTCACTTGGTCGCAGCCTATGTCTACAGTTTACGCTTCAACGACTAGCCTTTCGTTAGCGGTATAGACATTGGTGCATGACAGGGTGCGGTTTCATACCGCACCCTTTCTTCATCTATCGCTCATCCAGACAACTTCTCTATCCGTTACACTATGATTTAGCGACACGGCATACAGTTGCGTTATCTCTAACGTTACGGGTCTTAACGCCACGATATCTATGTTGCCGCCCACTCCTGCCTTATTGAGCTGTGATCATCGCCATGGAAAAAATACCTAGCCAAGATATTACACCGTCTGTGGGGCACCATACCCCTGGAGAGAGCACAACTCAGGATATGTATGCTAAGCGCCGTCATATCTATGTGCGCGAAATTAAAGGTTTATTTCAAAAAGTTAGACGCAGCGCTAACTGGGCGCTCATGCTCGGCTTTTTTCTGCTCCCTTGGCTAAACTGGGGTGATCGACCGGCGGTTTGGTTTGACCTACCAGGCCGTGAATTCCATATTTTTGCTGCCACCTTTTATCCGCAAGAGTTCGTCCTACTTTCCTGGCTACTTATTATCTGTGCCTTTGGGCTGTTTTTTATCACGGTTTTTGCTGGGCGCGTTTGGTGCGGCTACACCTGCCCTCAAAGCGTCTGGACCTTTTTGTTTATTTGGCTTGAGCATCGTATAGAAGGCTCTAGAAACCAACGTATTAAGCTCGATAAGCAGCCCATGACTGCTGATAAAATATGGCGAAAAGGGGCCAAACATACCGCTTGGTTATTGATAGCCCTGGCCACTGGCGTCACTTTTGTGGGCTATTTCACCCCCATTCGAACGCTAGTAATGGAATTACCGACGCTAGAAGCCCATGGCTGGTCCTATTTTTGGGTTGGCTTCTTTTTAGTATTCACCTACTTAAATGCTGGCTGGCTACGCGAACAGGTGTGCATTTATATGTGCCCCTACGCTCGCTTCCAATCCGTCATGTTTGATCGCGATACATTAATTGTGTCGTATGACGAGGCACGCGGTGAACCAAGAGGCCGACGTAAAAAATCGCTTAGCCACACCCAGGCAAGAGAAGCTGGCTTTGGCGACTGCATTGACTGCGAACTATGTGTTCAAGTCTGCCCAACGGGTATCGATATTCGCGACGGGCTGCAATATGAGTGCATTACCTGTGCGGCTTGCATTGATGCCTGCGATAGCGTCATGGATAAAATGGGCTATCCTAAGGGCCTTATTCGTTACACAACAGAGAATGCGCTAGAAGGTAAAAAAAGCCATATTTTGCGCCCTCGGCTATTGGGCTACTTTGTCGCGCTGATTATCATGGTGGCAGCATTTGCATGGGCAGTTAATGACCGCATTCCGCTTAGCTTCGATGCCGAACGCGAGCGCACTCAGCTGTATCAAATGACTCGCGAAGGCCAGATCAGCAATGTTTATAGCATCACAGTACGTAACCTGGATAACGAACCGCATACCTATCAGATCAGCGTGTCAGGTCTGCCTAGCTTAACCCTGGATCATACGTCGATTAGCGTGCCTGCAGGCGAGTCGCGCATTCAGGTTGTGACCGTACTTGCGAACCCTCAAGACTTAAACCAGCCTAGCCACCCCATTACTTTTGCGCTTCAAGCAGTGCAAGATGAGCAAATCCGTCAGGAGCGTGAAGCTCGCTTCTTAGGTAATGCCAGGAGATAAATGCGTTATGTCAGATTCACCGATTACACCCTGGTATAAGCAGTTTTGGCCATGGTTTTTATTAGGCCTACTGTTTTCATCCATTGTTGTCAGCACGACCTTTGCAGTTTTGTCGATCAAAAGCTACGACGGTATGGTGGTACAAGAAGATTATTACGAACACGGCAAAGCAATTAACGTGGTGCTCGCAAAACAAGAGCAAGCACGGGCATTAAATTTAAGCGCCGAGCTACGCATTGATCCGCTGACCAGTGATATCGTTGTTGATCTTGCTGGCGATGCTCGTCCAGACAAGCTCTACCTCGATCTGATCTTTCCCACTGAAGATGACCGCGATCAGTCGTTTGTTCTAGAGCATGTCCGCGACGGGCGCTATATCACCCAAGGCCCAGACAATCTACGCTATCGCTGGTATCTACAGCTACAGCCAGAGCAAGGCGGCGACGCTGACTGGCGACTAATCGGCGAAGCACGCTTCCCTGATGAAAATACTATTGCACTACTACCGGGTGGACGCTCGGAGAACGAATGATCAAGACCCCCCTTAGCTGCTATCACTGCGGTAACACGGTGCCCGATGGGGCACCGTGGCGTATTAATATTGACGACACCCCCCAACCACTGTGCTGCCCCGGTTGCGAAGCCGTCGCTCATGCCATCGTCGATGGTGGTTTGGAAAGCTACTATCGCTATCGCACCGAAATGCCCGAGCGCCCTGATGAGCGCCAAGCTGCCAAGGCAGAAACTTGGTCAGTATTTGACGACCCTGGTTTACAAGCGCAGTTTGTTCACCCCGAAGGAGATGAAGGAGAAGTAAGGGCCACACTGGCGATAGACGGTATCACCTGTGCAGCCTGCGCTTGGCTCATCGAACACCGATTGAACGCACTAGAAGGGGTCACATCAAGCGCCGTTAACCTAACCCATCACCGCCTTCGCGTTAGCTGGGACCCAGAGGTTATTAACCTTTCTCAATTATTCGCTGAACTAGCGGCCATTGGTTACGATGCGCAGCCCTACGAGCCTGACCAAGCCCAAATGCGCTTGCAACATGAAGAACGCATGAATGTGCGTCGCCTAATTGTTGCCGCCGTAGGCATGATGCAAGTCATGATGTTCTCTATTCCCATTTATGTATCGGGGCCAGGTGAGCTTAGCGAAGACTTTTACGCTCTGTTTCACTGGCTATCATTTGCTCTCGCAACGCCCGTGGTATTTTTCTCAGCGCAGCCTTTTTTCCGTAACGCATTACGCGACCTGAAAACAGGTGTGCTTGGCATGGATGTGCCCGTTTCATTAGCCATTGGCGGTGCTTATTTGGCAAGTAGTTACGCGGTACTGTTTAACGTTGGCGAGGTCTATTTTGACTCAGTGGCCATGTTTACCTTTTTCTTGCTGTTTGGCCGCTACGTGGAAGGCCGGGCCAGACGGCGCAGCGGCCATAGCGGTAATGCGTTGAGCGGTGTTTTACCTGTGTCTGCCATTCGCTTAGAGCAGGATGGTAGCGAACGCATCCTGCCTGCCAGCGAACTCACGGAAGGCGACCGAGTGCTAATTAAACCCGGCCACGGCGTGCCGGCTGATGGCATTATCGAAGATGGCGAGTCCAGCCTCGACGAGTCGATGCTCACTGGCGAGTACTTACCAGTGACCCGTCGAGTAGGCGAATGCGTGGTGGGTGGGAGCCAAAACATGGAAAACCCACTCGTCATGCGGGTTACCCATGCAGGCAACAGCGCCAGGGTTGCTAACATCGTTGACTTAACGGATCGCGCCTTTGCCAGCCGCCCACGCCTTGCCCAAATGGCGGCGCGGATGGCTCACCTGTTTGTACTACGACTACTGATCGTTACCGCCTGTGTCACCGTCGCGTGGTGGTTTATCGACCCCTCCCGTATGTTATGGGTACTGCTTTCCGTATTGGTAGTGACTTGTCCTTGCGCACTTGCACTGGCAACCCCCACGGCACTAACAGCAGGACATGGCCAGCTGCGCCAGCGAGGCGTACTGATTACCCGTGCCGACGCGATTGAATCACTCTCCAACGTCACGCGGGTTATTTTTGATAAGACCGGCACATTGACTCGCGGCGAAATGCAACTGACTCAAACTCAACCTATTACCCAACAGCCTCTCACCCACCACCATACCCCACTCAGTGAGGAGCATGCGCAGGCTATTGCCGCGGCGCTAGAGGCGCATTCAGAGCACCCCATTGCCAGGGCGTTTCGACCGTTTCGGGATGCCACCCTGCAAGCACGCAACGTTAAAAGCGTGACCGGAAGCGGCCTTGAAGGCACGTTGAACGGCGCAACATGGCGCTTAGGCAAACCAGACTTTGCCACGACAGCCGCCCTGGCTCCACCAGGATTTGGTCAGTGGTTGCTACTCAGTGAAGATAATACGCCACGCGCTTGGTTTAAACTGCACGATGGCATTCGAGAAGATGCGGCCCAAACCGTTGCTGCCCTTCAAGCCCGCGGGCTTGAAGTGGAGCTGCTCTCCGGCGACACGCAAGAAGCGGTAGAGAGTTTGGCAGAGCAGCTCAACATCACCACTTGGCACGCTGGTAAATCGCCTGAAGGCAAGCTTGAACGGTTACGTGAGCTGCAAGCCAATGGTGAACGGGTCGTGATGATCGGTGACGGTATCAATGATGTACCGGTATTGGCTGGCGCTGACGTCGCCATTGCTATGAACGGCGCCACAGACCTTGCCCGCACACGAGCCGACGCGATATTACTGAGTCCACGTCTAATACGTATTTTTGAAGCCATTGATATTGCCTGCGCCACGCGTCGCATTATGCGTCAAAACATGATGTGGTCGGTTTGCTACAATTTTTCGGCTTTGCCCTTGGCAGCGATGGGGTTAATTCCCCCTTGGCTGGCCGCAATTGGCATGTCACTAAGTTCCTTGGTGGTGGTAGGTAACGCATTACGTCTCACGCGCTGGCGCACACCTTCTGTTACTCAGGCTGGCCTATCCACACCGGTGAGTGTATGACAATCTTATATTTATTGATTCCACTTTCACTGATTTTGCTGGGCCTCGCGGTGTGGGCGTTTTTCTGGGCCGTTAAGCATGACCAGTTTGACGACCTCGAAGGTCCCGCCCACCGTATCCTGTTTGACGATGATGAGAATGACCTGCCCCCCGAACAACGCGCCGAGCGTAAAAAAAACGTGTCTTCTTCTCAAGACAATCAAGAGCCACCCGTATGAATCCCACGGGGTTTGATTTACCGCCACTACTCGCTGCGTTTGTCTTTGGCTTAATGGGTGGCGCTCACTGTATCGGCATGTGCGGCGGCATTATGAGCGCACTCACGTTTGCCGTACCACCTAGCATGCGGCACCCAGCCCGCATGGGTGGGCTACTGATTAGCTATAACGCGGGACGCATTCTCAGCTATATGGTGGCAGGCGCTAGTGTAGCGGCACTTGGCACACTGATCTCTCTTTCACCAAACGCACGTATTGCGCTCCAGGCATTCGCCGCAGTAATGCTGATCTTAATGGCGCTCTATATCGCTAACTGGTGGAAAGGACTACTAAAAGTAGAGGCAGTCGGACGATATCTTTGGCGTTATATAGAACCGGTGGGAAGACGCCTGATGCCGGTTGTGCATCTTCCTCAAGCCTTCGCCCTTGGCGCACTTTGGGGCTGGTTACCCTGCGGTTTAGTTTATTCAATGCTAGCTTGGAGCCTAGCCATTGCAGACCCAATCGACGGTGCTCTTCTAATGGGGGCTTTTGGCCTCGGCACCCTACCTGCCTTGCTGGCAACCGGCCTAGCAGCACAGCAGCTGAGCCATTTAATTCGTCACCCTGCCACTCGCAGCATTGCCGCACTGTCAATCATTGGCTTTGCACTTTGGCAGCTGTGGTCTCTAGCACCTTACACTGCGCATTAAGCAGCCCCCATAGCTTGATATAGCTCAACGCTTTCAAAGTGCCACTGCACTAGCATAAGGATCAACAGCTGAGCGACATCGCTCAATTTGATTACATCGCTTACTTTTCACTTTGGAGCGTTCATCATGTCAGCCCATGCTACTGCTGCCTTCTCATCAACATCGTTCTCATCAACACCCACTGAAGTACCTAGCGCAACTGCCTGGAATGAAGCGCTACTGTGGCGTTACGACAAAAGTGGCCCGCGTTACACCTCCTACCCGACGGCGCTTGCGTTTCATGAGCAGTTTGGCACCGCTGACTTTACCCAGGCGTTAGAACGCAGTAATGCAAGCCGCCGACCGCTTTCCCTGTATGTACATGTACCGTTTTGTCGAAAAATTTGCTTCTACTGTGCATGCAATAAGATTGCAACGAAGAATACCGCTCTTGCCGAGCCTTACCTATCCCGGCTAGATCGAGAGATGGTGCTGACTGCACGCCATTTAGACACATCGCGCCCAGTTCAGCAGTTGCATTGGGGCGGTGGTACTCCCACGTTTCTTTCTTTAGCACAAATGGGAGACCTGATTGATCGCCTCGACGCCCGTTTTGGTTTATCTGGTTCAGCGGACCGCGATTACGCGATTGAAATTGATCCCCGCGAAGCAGACGTCTTTACCCTGCGCCATTTGCAGTCGCTTGGCTTTAACCGCTTAAGCCTGGGCGTACAGGATTTAAACCCGCAGGTACAAAAAGCGATTAACCGTGTGCAGCCCCGGGTGCTTACTGAAACACTCATGGAAGAAGCGCACCGCCTTGGCTTTCGCTCGCTCAATCTTGATTTAATCTATGGGCTGCCCTTTCAAACGGAAAAAAGCTTTGCTGAAACACTGGGCCAGATTATCGAATTAAATCCTGCCCGCCTGTCAGTATTTAACTATGCCCATATGCCCACCCGTTTTGCCCCTCAGCGACGTATCAATGAAGCAGACCTCCCCAACGCTGACGAGAAGCTGGCAATATTGCATACCACCATTGAGATGCTAACTAACGCAGGCTATGTGCATATCGGGATGGATCACTTTGCGCGCCCAGATGATAGTCTTGCAATTGCTCAGCGCAACGGAACCTTGCAGCGCAATTTTCAGGGTTACTCTAGCCATGCACAGTGCGATTTAGTTGGATTAGGCGTCTCCGCCATTTCACGGATTGACGATGTTTACGCACAAAATCCGACTCAGCTTGATCAATACGAAACATCTTTAGATCAAGGTAGGCTGGCAACCGTCAAAGGATTAAGGTTAAATAAGGACGACCTAATACGCAGAGACGTCATTGAGCGGCTAATGTGCGATATGTGCATTGATTTAGCAGCCATAGGAAAGCGTTGGAACATTGATGCTAGCGACTATTTTTCCACTGCTCTTGAACAGCTGCGTAACGCTGAACAAGATGGATTAGTCACTTTTCATCAGCAAATGATTAGCGCCACCCCTATTGGTCGGCTGTTGATTCGCCATCTAGCAATGGCCTTTGATGCTCGCCTCGCGGATCAGTCGACCCAACGCTACTCAAAGATTGTGTAAGCTTCTTGAGACGTCTTGCCCCAGGGCCTATCATGGCTAACGAGAAAGGGAGAATGATATGCCACACCCCGTCAGCCAACGACGCTCACTGTTGCAAGAAGCACGCTGCCAAACTTGTAGCTTAAGCTCACTGTGTCTACCGCTCGCATTAGAACTTGAAGACATGAGCCAGTTTGATGCGATCATCCGTCGCCGTGCACCACTCAAAAAAGGCGAGCCACTGTTTCGTCAGGGCGACCGTTTTACCAGTGTGTATGCCGTTCGCTCAGGCAGTCTAAAACAGGTGACCAGCGAAGGTAATGGCAACGATCAACTGACAAATTTCTACCTGCCCAGTGAACTGGTCGGATTGGACGGCATCGATGAAGAGCACTACCCCGGTAGCGTGATTGCCCTGGAAACTACCACAGTGTGCGAAATTCCGTTTGATCGTTTGGATCTACTTTCTGAAGAACTTCCGGAACTGCGTGGACAGCTATATCGCAGTATGAGTAAAGAGCTGCGAGACGATCGGCGCATGATGCGCTTGTTATCACGCAAAACTGCCGATCAGCGCTTGGCCAGCTTTTTAGTCACGCTTTCAGACCGTTTTCGCCGGCGCGGGTACTCGCCTTACAGCTTCAGGCTTTCTATGTCCCGCGCAGACATTGGTAATTACTTAGGCTTAGCGGTAGAAACGGTCAGCCGAATTCTTAGTCGCTTTCAACAGCAAGAAGTGGTCGCAGTTTCGGGGCGCGAGGTTAATATTTTAGATATGCAGCGTCTTATTACACTGGCTGAAGAAGAAGAGCAGCCGACTGCTCTACGCTAAGACTCAACGCTAAGCGTTTGAATACGGCGCTCCATCAGCGCCGCCTGCTTGGCTTCTAGCCCTGTAAAGTCAAACAGCTGGCGATCTGCTAGCTGTGAAGGCGCCACATTGGTCACCGCTTTGAACATGCTTTCTAGACGCCCTGGGTGCTTTTTATCCCATTCGGCCAACATATCTTTTACAATTTGTCGCTGAAGATTGGGCTGAGAGCCACACAAGTTACAAGGAATAATGGGGAATTCCATTAGCCTGGAAAATTCCACAATATCAGCCTCTTTGCAGTAGGCAAGGGGTCGAATGACAATATTTTTGCCATCATCTGACAAAAGCTTAGGTGGCATTGCTTTTAAAGTGCCTCCAAAGAACATATTTAGAAACAGTGTTTCCAAAATGTCTTCACGATGATGCCCTAACGCAATTTTTGTCGCACCAATCTCTTCAGCAAAACCATAAAGTGAACCACGCCTTAATCGAGAACAAAGCGCACAGGTCGTTTTGCCCTCTGGGGTTTTCTCTTTCACCACTGAATACGTATCACGCTCTAGAATGTGGTACTCAACACCCAATTTATCCAAATACTGGGGCAGCACATGCTCTGGAAAATCTGGCTGCTTTTGATCCATATTGACAGCGACCAAAGAGAAGTTAACCGGTGCATTTCGCTGTAGGTTGAGCAGTATTTCCAGCATCGTATAGCTATCTTTGCCACCAGACAGGCACACCATCACCTTGTCACCTTCACCAATCATCTGATAGTCAATAATGGCATTGCCGACTTCTCGCCGTAAGCGCTTTTGCAGCTTATTGAATTCACGCTTCTGCTTAGCATCGTGATGGTCGGACTGCGCCTGAAGGTGATCAACAGAACACTTGTCTGCAGAAGTATTTTCAGACGCTGCGGGATCAAAATAATCAGGTGATAGCATAATGTGGGCACTGCCGATGGTAGAAGAAGCAGCGGGCATTCTAACAATACTCGTTCCCTGCACCCAACATAAACGGGCTAATTCAACGTTAATAGGAATAATACGCTAAACGTGCCGAGCTGCCTCACGTTGCAAACGTAGATACAAAAGAGCACTCGCCGTTGCATCCCCCAATACGCCGATCCATTGGAAAACTGGCATTTGCCAGCAAGCTAATGCTTCTGCAATCTGACTACGCATCTCACTCTGAGGATGTAGCCGGCGTAACTGGCGATAGTGCAGCTTTCCAACATCGACCTGGGCGTTAGGCAAACCAAATCCTATCCCTACTTTGAACAGATGGTTTAGATGTTCCAACGAGTGCTCTAACTGCCAACCAATTAGCGGCCGATTACCAATAAATTCAGCCAACGCCCCAAGATGCTCGGCGTTAGGCATGAGCACTTTGTCAGTCGCATACAGCTGCTGGTGTCGCCGCAGCGTAGCGCTGTTGCTTCGCTCATCTGCCAAGGTTGCCACCCAAGCTTGGCTGGTATGCACTCTACCCGGGCTAAAGATAACCGCAGCTACACTAACCACGGGCGATTGGCCTGGGCTAACCTGACAAGCAAGCGCTACCATCTCCTCCCCCATGTAGGGCTGAAAAAGCCAAGCGTAGGAAGAGTCTGCCCAGCGTCTACGGTCGCTTTCACGCTGCATTAATGTACGTAGCGAGCCACTAAATAGTGACATATGCCGGTCTAACAAGCGCATTCCGCTCACGAATACTCCAAATGATAACGATGGGAAAGCCGCTGTTTAAAATCTTTCACGATATGCAGCGCCTCACGCAATAGGTCACGTTCAAGGGATGAAAGTTCTTGCACCACTACACGGTTACTACGCTGCTGATTCGACGCTTCTGCTGTTTGCAACTGCTGCTTTAAACGTAATTCAGTGAACAGTGCCAACGCTTCGCCCAGGTCATCAGCAAAACGGCGATCAAGACGACCATCTTCTGCTAGAGCGTCCAAGCGGTCTAGGGTGGACGTAGCGTTAATTCGTCGCTCAAGGGCCATTGTGCGCACCCCGTGGACAATCGGGAAGATGCCGCCTTTTTTGATATCAATGCCATGCTGGGGCTTCTTTAAGGAACCGAATAAGGTAAGCGGCGTAGAAAAACGCAGAGCTGCACGAGCAAAATATGACAGCAATAACTCATCACGCGAGCAGCGTTCAAATAACGCTGTACGCACACTGTTTAGCAATTTCGGATCTCCTGCAACACCATGAGCGTCCAACAAAATTGCTAACTTCATTAGACTATCGCCATCTCTTGCACTCACCCATTTGGCAATGTTGCTTTTCCACTGCGACACCGTGCCAACCCACTCAGGATTAGACACCATAATATTACCGGGGCATGGAGGATAACCGAGCTGAATTAACGTTTGAGTCAGCGCATTCATATCTTCGGCAAGCGAAGGCCAGTGACTATCATCAGCTAAAATAAGGCCATTATCTTGATCTGTTTTGAGGATCTGCTCACCGCGGCCCTCACTTCCCATGACCATCAAACAGCTTTGGGCGTGGTACTGCTCAGGAATGATAAATGACCATGCTTTGCTCATGATTCGGCCGTTCAATGCAGCCAATAGATCCATGGCAAAACGCAGCTTGACCCCCTGAGCCATCAGTGCATTGACCAGTTCAGGCGTGCGTTGGCTAGCAGCTGCCAATGCTTCCAAACTATTAGCCTGCTCCACCTGTAGACTAACCACATAGCTACGGCTAGAAAAATAACTAAGTACATCTGTCAGTTCCACCACCCCTTTTAAGGCATCCTGTTCCATGACTACTACACGCGTCACCTTATGACGTGTCATCAATACAAGTGCTTCAAATAGGTACTGGTTCGGCGTAACAGTTACCAGTGAAAAATGGGCCACCTTTTCGACGGAAGAAGTGTGATCATAATTGTCGAGCACAATACCATTGAGCAAATCAGTTTTTGTAACGATGCCAAACTTACCTTGAGTATTGACCAGTAGACTGTCGGCATGGCTATCGTTGAGTTGCCCCACTGCGCTAGCAATATCGGTAGAAGCATCCATAATCAGTGGCTCACGCATGCATTCACTAACTTTTGCCAGCATGAAGCCCGCCATCGTCACACCGCCTTCCGCTCGCTTCTCGGTCAACAGCCGCGCCTTGTGTGATAATGACTGTTTAAAGAAGCTTTCAAAGTCAGGATGATGACGGCAAAGCTTTATAAACAGCGCTTTTGGCATCACATAACACAAGCACTCCTGCTCAGCTTGGAAACGGTACCGACTCTTGCCATTCAGAATACTAATGGCACCGAACAAATCACCTGACGTGTAATGCCCAATCCGTGCACTAGATGCAGGCAGGGTGGGATCAATTTCAGCAACTTCACCTTTATGAATTAAAAACACTGACTCACCCGTTTGCCCCATCTCAATGATAATTTCATTGCGGTCAAAATAGGCGATGTCCATACCTCGACGAACGTGGTCACGCCCTTCATCATCGATTAATGTAAAAGGGAGCTGGGAAAGATCAACGTCAATCATAAATGACCCCACTTAATCGTGATGAAGAATAAAGATGTTTTAAAATACGGTTATTTGCTTGAAAGTTTCATTTGACCCTTTCACATTATACTTTTAGCTATAGAGCTAACGTCGAAACGACGTTAGCTTATCGACCAAAGTAGTGACTCTCTTAATTAAGCTTGGCCAATTAACTCTGACGTTTATTAAAAGTAGCAAACATTGCTTTTGACTAACCCATAGACCATCGTCCTATCACAAGACAAAAAACGCTAAAAAAATATAAAAAAACTTCAAAAACAAGTCGTTATTTACCACATCAAACGTCATAATGTTTCAAAGAAGCTCATTGATACCAAAGTCTGGGATTTATTTTTTGCAATTATTGCCCACTATTAACAACGAGCCACACAGGGTAATCATGCGTTATTCGCACGATGCTTACCGATTCACTACACAACCGTAATCAATGCCATAATAGGCACTACCGCTTAATCAACAAGGTAATGCGCTTAACCGTGCTAATTCATCACAGATAACTAAAAAAGCGTTTTTCTATGACGGATTACCCTGATGGATCACACGCTATCCTGAGTTCACTTTCCAACCCTAAAAATCACAACTGGAGAGCAACACAATGGCAGATGACAAAGCTAATGCTGCTGAATACTGGAAAGCCAACGTTCGACTAATATTCGGATGTCTAGCCGTTTGGGCATTTGTTTCCTACGGATGCGCTATTCTTTTCCGCCCCCTGCTAGCTGGTATTCCCGTTGGCGGGACTGACTTGGGCTTCTGGTTTGCTCAGCAGGGCTCCATCCTCACTTTTATCGTGCTGATCTTTTTCTATGCCTGGAAAATGAACAAGCTTGACGAAAAATTCGGTCTTGGGGAGTAAGTCAGCATGAGCCAGTTTGCAATTAACTTACTATTTGTTGGCGCTTCATTTGCGCTCTATATCGGGATTGCGATATGGGCGCGAGCGGGATCGACCAAAGATTTCTATGTCGCTGGTGGCGGCGTTCACCCTATCACGAACGGTATGGCAACGGCCGCCGACTGGATGTCAGCTGCATCGTTTATTTCCATGGCGGGCCTGCTAGCATCCGGTGGATATGCTAACTCTTCTTTCCTAATGGGTTGGACCGGCGGCTATGTTATCTTGGCAATGTTGCTAGCGCCTTACCTACGCAAGTTTGGCAAGTTTACGGTGCCTGACTTTATCGGTGACCGCTTTTACAGCAACACAGCGCGCTTCGTCGCGATTGTGTGCTTGATTGTTGCTTCTGTGACCTACGTTATCGGTCAAATGACCGGTGCAGGCGTTGCTTTCTCACGCTTCTTGGAAGTGAGCAACACCTGGGGCATCTGGATCGCAGCATTGATTGTTTTCCTATACGCCGTTTTCGGTGGTATGAAGGGCATCACCTATACACAGGTTGCCCAGTACGTAGTACTTATCATTGCTTACACCATTCCGGCGGTGTTTATTGCCATGCAGCTTACTGGCAACCCGATTCCGATGTTTGGTATGTTCAGTACGCATACTGAATCCGGCATTCCGCTACTGACGAAGCTAGACGAAGTAGTTAATGCGCTTGGCTTCCGCGACTATACCGCTGACGTCGACAATAAGCTCAATATGGTGTTGTTCACACTCTCGCTGATGGTGGGTACAGCAGGTCTGCCACACGTTATTATTCGTTTCTTCACCGTACCTAAAGTTGCTGATGCACGTTGGTCCGCTGGCTGGGCACTGGTGTTCATTGCACTGCTTTACCTTACCGCGCCTGCGGTTGGTTCCATGGCACGCCTGAACTTGGCGACCACGGTGTTTCCAGAAATGGCGGGGCAGGTGGAAAACTACGAAGAAGCAGCCAACAATCCGATTCTCTATGAAGATCGTCCGGAGTGGGTGCGCACGTGGGAAGAAACCGGGCTTATCACCTTCAACGACCTCAATAACGATGGCCGCATCCAGATGTACAACGATGCTGTCGATTTCTCTGATCGTGGCTGGGAAGGTAACGAGCTAACGGTAAACAATGACATTCTCGTTCTGGCTAACCCTGAAATCGCTAATTTGCCAGGCTGGGTTATTGGTCTTATCGCTGCCGGTGGTATCGCAGCGGCACTCTCAACCGCTGCGGGTCTGCTCTTGGCAATTTCATCGGCTATTAGCCATGACTTGATCAAAACAATGATCAATCCGAAGATCTCTGAGAAAGGGGAAATGCTGGCAGCACGTATCTCTATGGGTGGCGCCATTCTTCTGGCTACCTATCTTGGGCTTAATCCGCCAGGGTTCGCAGCACAGACCGTAGCTCTTGCCTTTGGTATCGCCGGTGCATCGCTGTTCCCAGCGCTAATGATGGGTATCTTCTCTAAGCGCATGAACAGCAAAGGCGCAATTGCCGGCATGCTGGCAGGCTTAATCTGCACCTTGCTGTATATTTTCACTTACCTAGGCTGGTTCTTTGTTCCCGGCACCAACATGCTGGCTAACACACCAGACAACTGGATCTTAGGCATCTCACCACTGTCCTTTGGTGCAATAGGGGCAATGATCAACTTTGCAGTTGCCTTTGCTGTCTCTAGTGCAACGGAAGAGCCTCCACAAGAGATTCAAGACCTGGTAGAAAGCGTTCGTTACCCGAAAGGTGCTGGTGTAGCGGTTGACCACTAAGTCATAATCGACCCCTCCTTGGCGCACTGCCATCAGGTTCGGATCGATACTTATCATCGGGCTTCCTTAGGGAGGCCCGATGTCATTTAAGAAGGATAATTTATGATATGGCATCTTGTTGCCGCTGTATTCGCAGGGCTTGCCGCCGCAGGGATAGGCCTACTGCTTAGAACACTCACTCGCAAGCGGCTACCCAAGTGGATAGTGCCCGTCTTTGGTGGTTTAGGCATGCTGGGGTATCAGGTCTCCACCGAATATAGCTGGTTTGATCACAAGCGTTCTCAACTGCCCGAAACAGCTATCGTCATTTCCAGTGACACCTCCAGCGCGGTATGGCGGCCTTGGACGTTTGCCTATCCTATGACGACTAAATTCAGCATTGTTGATAGCGACAATGTACGCGCGCGCCGCGTTGACAATGAGCTCATCGCTGAGTTTATTCTTTACCAGTTTGAACGTCACCATACCGACGTACTGACCACACAGCCTTATATATTGAACTGCACTCACCGCGAACTAATGCCCCTAAATGCGGAGACAGGTGATGCTGAAGTAAGCAGACTACGCACATTGCGGGAAACGGCTCCTTTGCTGACAACTGTTTGCCAACTTGCCGCTGACCAGCAGCAGACGTAGCGGTCTGCCTTCGCTTAAAATGAAGCGTTTATTCGCGTAGTCGCTAAGTGAAGCTTTTAATGTAGGGAGACAACATGTTCCATGGCGGTCTACTGGTCGCAGTATCGCTGCTTTATATTGCAGTGTTATTTGGCATTGCCTGGTTTGGTGACCGCCGTGCACGTACCCATGGTGCCAGCCGCCGACGGCCAATTATCTACAGTTTGGCATTGGCAATTTACTGTACCTCGTGGACGTTCTACGGCGCGGTAGGGCAAGCAGCCACGGCGGGCTGGTCGTTTGCGAGTATCTTTGTTGGCCCGATCTTAACGTTTTTACTGTTTTGGCCTGTACTGGCAAAAATGATTCGCGTTGCAAAGCATCAAAACGTTACGTCAATTGCTGACTTTATTGCCTCTCGCTACGGCAAAACGCAATCTCTCGCCGCCTTTGCCAGCTTAGTCGCCCTTATTGGCACTCTGCCCTACATTGCGCTGCAATTAAAAGCGGTGTCTACCACGTTTAGTGTGCTTACCGACGCTGCGGATATGACCCATACGCCGCTGTTTGGCGACACTGCATTTTACGTCGCGATTGTCATGGCGATCTTCGCCATCCTGTTTGGGACACGTCATACCGATGCGACAGAGCATCACGAAGGACTAATTCATGCCGTAGCTTTCGAATCTTTGATAAAGCTATTGGCCTTTGTGGTACTCGGCGCTTTTGTTACCTGGGGCATGTTTGATGGCCTAGGTGAGCTAATGGGCCATGCCGAGAGCCAGTTAGAGCTACAGCGCCAGCTAGCCAACCAAGACTTTGGCCAAAGCTTCTGGGCACAAACGCTGCTTGCAATGCTCGCCATACTTTGTCTGCCACGCCAATTTCATGTCGCCGTTGTGGAAAATATCCATCCGGATGACGCCACAAAAGCACGCTGGCTATTTCCACTTTATCTACTCGCGGTCGCCTTTTTTGTTGTGCCTTTAGCGGCGGCCGGCCTGTTACTGTTTTCTGAAAGCGGGGTCGAGCCTGATACCTATGTACTTGCCCTTTCTATGGCATCCGGCCAGCAGTGGCTGACGCTTCTCACCTTTATTGGCGGTTTTTCTGCCGCCACAGGCATGGTGATTGTGGCGGCAGTGGCGGTTTCCATTATGATTTCTAATGAAATAGTGATTCCGGCGCTATTTAGACTGCGTTGGTTTGACACCAAAGCACGCGATTATGGGCGCTTGGTGTTACGCGCACGCCGTCTGACCATTGTCGCTGTCTTGGCGATGGCTTACGGCTTCTATCAACTCATTGCTGAGTTCACTTCTCTAGCGTCCATTGGCATGCTCTCTTTTGCAGCCGCCGCTCAGTTTGCGCCAGCACTTATCGGTGGTTTGTACTGGAAACGCGGCAACCGACTTGGCGTGATTGTCGGCATGAATGCTGGCTTCGCCATTTGGACTTACAGCCTGCTAATGCCGGCAATGATCAACGCGGGCGTACTACCACAAGCATGGCTAGCAGGCGGGCCACTAGGACTGACTTGGCTATCTCCCACGACCTTATTTGGCCTGAACCTAGGTGATCCATTCACACATGGCGTCATGCTATCGCTGGGAATCAACCTGTTTTGCTATATTTTCGTTTCACAAGTGACGTCTCAGCGTGTCGTAGAACGTATTCAGGCATCACTGTTTGTTGATAGTGTTGAAACTCGCCAAACCTCGGTTAACCGCCCCTGGACCGGTGCCACCACCGTTGGTGACCTGAAAGTGCTTTGCGAACGCTTCCTAGGCGCCAGCCAAGTGGAACGAGCATTCGAGGATTATGCACGCCGTGCGGGCAAGCCTATGGAAGATAGCTCCCGAGCGTCCATCGACGTTATTCAGTTTACCGAACGTTTTCTTGCCTCAGTGTTAGGCGCATCATCGGCCCGGATAGTGGTTAACTCAGCACTTCAAGGGCGTGGCATTGGTATCTCAGATGTCATCTCAATTGTTGATGAAGCATCCCAAGTGCTGGAGTTCAATCGCGCATTGCTGCAAGCCACTATTGAAAATATCAACCAGGGCATCAGCGTTGTAGACCAGAACTTGCGTCTGGTGGTGTGGAACCAACGGTATTTAGAGCTATTCCGCTTCCCAGACCATTTGATACGGGTTGGCGCACCGATGGACCGCATTTTTCGTTATAACGCCCATAACGGCGAATATGGCCCCGGCGATCCGGAAGAGCATGTCCAACTGCTGTTAGATAATATTCGTGACGGACAACCCCATCGATACGTGCGCTATCGCCAAGATGGCAGCGTGCTGGAAGTCCAAGGCAACCCGATGCCTGGCGGGGGGTTTGTCTATACCTATCAGGATATTACCCAACAGAAGCGAATCGAAGAAGCATTGATACGCTCTGAAAATAATATCCGTATTTACACAGACAATGTACCGGCACTGATTGCTTACTTTGATAAGGAGTGTCGCTATTTATTCACCAACCGCGCCTATGAACAAGCCTTCGACATAGATCGTAATGCCGTCATTGGGCGGCGCTACGAAGACGTATTGCCCGTTAAAAAGGCCGAAGAGCGTATGCCATGGGTACAGCGAACCCTAGCAGGCGAACGGGTAAGTTTTGAAGTCTCGATGCGTGTCAACGACGCCATGCGCTATATGCTGGTCACCTATACGCCCCACTTTGGCGACAGCCAATCGATCCTAGGCTTCTTCGCACTTTATCAAGACATTACCGAGCGCCGCCAAGCCGAAATCGCTTTGAAAGAGACCAACGAAACGCTTGAAGAGCGCGTTCGCGAGCGCACTCAGGCGCTTTCCGAGGCCAATGCGGCGTTGCGTCAGGAGAACCGTGTGCGCGCCGAAGCCGAACAGGCGCTGCGTCAAGCGAAGCAATTAGCCGAAGATGCTAACGCGTCTAAAACACGCTTTTTAGCTGCTGCCAGCCATGATTTATTGCAGCCACTTAACGCCGCGCGACTGTTTACTTCTGCGTTAATGCAAAACGTTACTGCCAGCGATACCCAACGCACCATTAGCCATATTGATAACTCACTTCAAGCGGCAGAGGAGCTACTGGGTACGTTGTTAGACATTTCTAAACTTGATGCAGGCGCATTAACGCCCCGCCGCAGCCACTTTGCATTAGCCGATATCATCCGCCCATTGCGGGCAGAGTTTGAAGTGATGGCAGAAGACAGAGGCCTGGATCTCGTAGTTGTACCAACGCAACAGTGGGTAGACTCAGATCCACAAATGCTGCGCAGAATTGTGCAAAACTTTCTCTCTAATGCAATCCGCTATACGCAAGAAGGCCGTGTACTGCTAGGTTGCCGCCGACAAAATGACCGCCTTTCTATTGAAGTATGGGATAGCGGGCCTGGCATACCAGAATCAAAGCTTACGGAAATTTTTCAAGAATTCCGGCGTTTGGATCAAGTATCACGCCATAAAGAGAGTGAGAAAGGCCTAGGCTTAGGGCTTTCTATCGCAGACCGTATGAGCCGCGTACTTGACCACCCTATTAAGGTTCGGTCTTGGGTCGGCGTGGGGACAGCATTCTGCGTCAGTGTACCTATTGTGGCCGCCCGTGAAGTAACTGTCGCGGATCAAGAACCTCAGAACCGGCGTAGCGGTAATAAGCTAGCGGGTACTCGCATAGTGTGTATTGATAATGAAACTCTGATTTTAGAAGGCATGACCGCCATGCTGACAGGCTGGGGATGCGAGGTATTTACAGCCACCAGTATTGGTGGTGCAAAATCGATTTTGCGTAATATGGACGGTGATCCTGACGCCATCTTGGCAGACTACCACCTAGATAACGAAGTGACCGGCCTAATGGCGCTTGAAGCCCTTAGTGAGCGCTTTGAAGGAGCGGTACCTGGTATTGTCATCACCGCCGACCGCACCGAAACGGTAGCAGAAGAGATCAAACGTGCGGGTTATCAACTGCTACTTAAGCCAGTCAAACCTGCCGCGCTGCGCGCGCTTTTAACTCGCACCCTTCAGGCTAGCCGGGCAGGAGGGAAAACGTAATGATACAGCATAACGTCATTCTCAAATGACGCACCAAACCGTCATTCCCAAATGATGCACCAAACTGTCATTCCCAAATGATGCACCAAACTGTCATTCCCGAGTGGGGTTATCGGGAATCCAATTTGACCTTATCCGCTGATATGAGTGCCTGCTTCTAAGTAAGATTCCCGCTAAAAGCACGCGGGAATGACAAAGAGGCGAGACACGTATTAGCGAAAAAATATATTAATATTAATTAGCTATTAAGAAGAAACTTTCGGCGGCTCTACTTCCAGCTTTTGAGCAGCAATAACCGCCTGAGTGCGCGAATGAACACCTAGCTTGCGCAGAATAGCCGTTACGTGCGCTTTAATCGTTGCTTCTGAGACGCTAAGCTCATAAGCGATCTGCTTATTGAGCAGCCCTTCGGTCAGCATATTGAGGACCCGAAACTGCTGAGGTGTCAGCGAGGCAATTGCCTCTGCAAAACGTGACTCTTCTTCGCTGGTTTCATCTAATACATTTGCCAATGCTTCTGGCAGCCAAACTTCCCCTTCCATAATCTCTCCCACCGCTTCAGCAATTAGCTGTAGCGATGATGATTTAGGAATAAAGCCTGATGCGCCATAATCGATTGCGCGTCGTACGACATAGGGCTCATCACTGCCTGACACAACCGCTACCGGAATATCTGGCATCTGACCTCGCAGTTGAATCAATCCCGAGAAGCCATGCGCGCCAGGCATGTGTAAGTCCAATAAAATCAAATCAGCATCCGGGTGCCGATTGACGACCTCAGTGGTGGCTTCCATAGTATCGGCTTCGACAATCTCAGCCTGGGGAGCTAATTGGCGCAACGCCTGGGTAAGCGCTGCACGAAACAGCGGATGGTCGTCAGCGACGATAAACTTATGGGCTACTGCCATGGATATTCCTCCGGTTCCTCGAGCAGCGGGGTTGTTTGCCGCCGCGACGCTAGGCTCATACGGTTGAAGCATGGTACCCCATGGGCTTCGTCATTCCCAAGCATCACATGCATAATTTGTCATCGATACGTCATTAGAACCAAAATAACAGTGCCGGCTTGATAGCCGGCACTGTAACAGACTGAACTAGTTTGCCCTAATTAACATAGCAACCAGTTGACATCCGTCATTAAAAAGCACTCCCCCAACAAGGCAGGGGGAGTAAAACATCACTGGTTGGCACGATGCTCGATGAGTTCATCAACTACCGATGGGTCAGCTAGTGTACTGGTATCCCCCAAGCCGTCGCACTCATTCGCAGCAATCTTGCGTAGAATGCGGCGCATAATCTTACCTGAACGCGTCTTAGGAAGGCCTGGCGCCCACTGGATCACATCTGGCGATGCGATTGGACCAATATCTTTACGCACCCACTGGGTTAGCTCTTTCTTAAGTTCATCGGTAGGGTCAATACCATCGTTTAGCGTGACATAGATATAGATACCCTGACCCTTAATATCGTGCGGGAAGCCAACAACAGCGGCTTCTGCCACTGCTGAATGAGCGACTAAAGACGACTCGATTTCAGCAGTACCCATACGGTGTCCAGAAACGTTAAGTACGTCGTCTACACGGCCTGTAATCCAGTAATAGCCATCCTCATCACGGCGGCAACCATCTCCTGTGAAGTACATACCGTCGTAGGTAGAGAAGTACGTTTGTACAAAGCGTTCGTGGTCTCCCCAAATGGAGCGTGCTTGCCCCGGCCAGGAATCAAGGATCACTAAGTTGCCTTCTGCTTCACCTTCTAGCAGATGGCCTTCGTTGTCTACCAGTGCAGGGTTCACACCAAAGAAGGGCGTGGTAGCAGAGCCAGGCTTCAGATCAGTAGCGCCAGGCAGGGGCGCGATCATAATGCCGCCTGTTTCTGTTTGCCACCACGTATCCACAATCGGACATTTCTCATTGCCGATGACGCGATAGAACCACTCCCAAGCTTCTGGGTTGATAGGTTCGCCCACAGATCCTAACAAGCGTAGCGATTCGCGCTTGCTAGAATCCATGACGTTGTCGCCATGCGCCATAAGCGCACGGACAGCAGTAGGTGCGGTATAAAGAATATTAACCTGATGCTTATCAACAATTTCGCCCATGCGTCCATGGGTAGGATAGCTTGGCACACCTTCAAACATTAACGTGGTAGCGCCATTGGCAAGCGGTCCATACACGATGTAGCTGTGACCTGTCACCCAGCCTACGTCCGCTGTGCACCAGTATACCTCGCCTTCTTGATAGTCGAAGATATATTGATGGGTCATCGCAGCGTAGGTCAGGTAGCCACCGGTAGTATGCTTCAGACCTTTCGGCGCGCCCGTAGAGCCGGAGGTATACAGAATAAACAGCGGGTCTTCAGCATTCATGGTTTCGGCAGCACACTCGGTAGACTGCTTATCCACTAGCTCGTCAAACCAGATATCACGCCCATCCTGCCACTCAATATCACCACCGGTGCGCTTCACCACCAATACGTTTTTGCACACATCCGTGCCATCACGGGTTAACGCTGAGTCGACGTTCTCTTTAAGAGGAACGTGTTTGCCACCACGCACCGACTCATCGGCAGTAATCACCAATTTAGAATCAGCACCAATGACGCGCTGAGCCACTGCGTCCGGCGAAAAACCACCAAACACCACGGAGTGAACGGCTCCAATGCGGGCGCAGGCCAACATGGCCATGGCTGCCTCAGGAATCATTGGCATGTACAACGTGACTGTATCGCCTTTCTTAATACCCAGCGATTTCAGCCCGTTGGCCAGCTGGTTCGTGCGCTCGTAAAGCTCACGGTAAGTGATATTTTTTGAATCGTTGGGATTATCGCCTTCCCAAATAATCGCCGTTTGGTCGCCACGCTTTTCCAAGTGACGATCTAAACAGTTGGCGCTGACGTTAAGCTCACCATCTTCAAACCAACGGATATCAACGTTGTCTCGTGAGAATGAGGTATTTTTAATCTTGGTTGGCGTCTTGATCCAATCAAGCCGCTTTGCCTGTTCGGCCCAGAAACTCTCTGGATCGTTCATGGACTGTTGATACATTGCCGCATATTTATCTTTATCAGCCCATGCACTGGCAGCGATATTATCGCGCACTGGATAGACGTTATTATGCTCGCTCATGAAATTGCCTCTGTCCGTGAAAATGCACTTTCTGGAAATGTAGTCGGTATTATTATTAGTCGCACCGATACGTTAAATATTTATCTAGCATAAACCTCCCAAGGCCAGCTTCCCTTTAGACATTGGTATTAACATTTTTTAAATTAAAAACAATAGCTTAAATCACTTTCATGCTTTTTCAAAAGAGCTGTAGACCAAGGTCTGATCACAATGGCGGCAGCGATAGCAGCTCCCCTTTGCTACTAAAGCGTGACGCCTAGCGGTAAAACGATGTGTTTGACAACCGCATTGATAATAATAAGGGCGCGACTGTGCTTCCTTAATGTCAAAATGATGGGTCACCTTAGGGGTAAGACCAAACAGATCGCGCATGACAACTTGCCATTCACGTCCATGGGGTTTAAATCGCGCACCATTTGCTAAATGAAAAACCAGCCAATGTGCCATTTCATGAGGAATCACCTCATCAAAAAAGGCTTGCCGATTATTACTCAGCAAAACAAGATTAAAACGTAGTCCTCCACGCCCCAAATGCGCCTGCCCTGCCGAGGCACCTGTTAGGTCGAACCACAGCATTGGTGCAGGCAACGTAGGATAGACTTCTTGACAGCGTTTTAAGGCTTCATCAGCCCTTTCTCGCACAGCGTGCTTGAGCGCCTCTGACGATAGCATCGCGAGTTTTTCAGCAGGCCAAGGGGGCAGTGGTAGCGTCTTCATTAGTGATAAACTAGCTCATAATGATGTCGCCAACGATTGTTGCCGATTAACATCGTTTTCTCAAAGTCGATTTTTATGATGAGGCCCCCTATGGCAGAGCGCAATAATGTGCCCGCAGCAACGTCGCCCACTACTACCCCGCCTCAGCCGCTGCTTGACGATGAGCAGCTTGATAGATTGGACGACTTTCTCGATTCAGAGCAAGTGGGCGAAGATGCATTGGATCTTATCTCTGCCCATGGCTTTTTAGTGGCACTGGCAGTCGCCCCTAGCGAATTACCCTCCCAGCAATGGCTAAATGAGCTATTTCAGGGAGAGCCCAGCTACCGTGACGATGCCGAACGAGACGAGATTACCCAATTACTAACACTGCTGCGTGATAACGCAGTTGCAGTGCTTGAACAAGGTGGCCTACCAGAACTACCCTTCGAGCTAACGCTAGACGGCATTCCCGCAGAGGAAACACCGATCGGAGACTGGTGTGCGGGCTTTATGGAAGGTGTCTTTAGTGATGAAAGCGCTTGGTTTGAGGAAGACGAAGAGGCCGCAGCCACTCTGCTGCTGCCCTTTATGTCGCTCTCAGGGTTATTCGATGATGAGCCCGAAATGGCAGAAATGGCCCAAGATCAAGCCAGCCAGGAAACCTTTGCCGCTCAACTGCCAGAATTAGTACTGGACCTTTATCTACACTACCGCGTGCCTCCTGAAACACCAAAACCCAAGCCACGCAAGAAAACGCCAGCCAAAAATAAAAAGCGTAAATGAGCGGTCTTTATTTAAGGCGGGTGACAATCCCATCTATAACACCATAAACCCACTCTCGGGCCCGCTGCCCCCAGGGCCGTGCGGCCCAGGCAGTGGCATCGACTTCTTGGCTAGCGGCGAAGTTACGCTCAAATAGCGCCTGAACCTCGCAAGCAAAGGCTGAGCTGTCTATTTCTTGGTTAGCTTCAAGGTTCCAATGCAGGTTCCAGTGATCGAAGTTACAGGACCCAATGCTGACCCAATTATCTGCTAGCACACACTTGGCATGAATAAACGTAGGTTGAAACTCAAAAATTCGTACGCCTGCTTTTAACATTACTTGGTAAAAGCGCTGCCCTGCATAACGCACTCCTGGGTGGTCATGCTTACTCCCTGGCAACAACAAACGAACATCAATGCCACGGCGTGCCGCCCGAACAAGGCGTCGGCGTAGCGTGAAGGTCGGGACAAAATAAGGCGTACACAACCAGAGCCGCTGGTTTGCCTTATTTACCTGGGCATAAAGCGAGTGGCGAATTGCTTGATAACGATACCCTTGCGCTGACATCACCCGGCCGCATATACCATCAGCATAATGCTCTGCTGTCCGCTGTTTTGGCAGCGCGCGACACTGCCTATCACCTGCTCGCCGGGTTAGCCGGGAATGCCATAAACGGCGAAAAAGCCTTTCCCAATCGGCCACTACCGGGCCTTCAATACGCAGCGCAATTTCATACCATGCTTCCAAAAACTCATCTACCGCGCCAAACCCGCCAGTAAAAGCAATCTCCCCATCAACGACAACAATTTTGCGGTGGTCACGACTTAAGTTGCGAGCTAACGAGTGAAAACCGATAGGATTGAAGAACCTTAACACGACACCTGCTTGCTCTAGGCGTTTACGGTCATGATGCTCCAACCCCATTGAGCCATAGCCGTCGAGCAATAAATACACCTCCACGCCGCGCTCGGCAGCGTTAATCAGCGCATCACTTACTTGGCTCGCTAGTTTACCTGACTCCATCAAATAGAGTTCTACCAGCACATAGTGCTGCGCCTGGTTAACAGCTTCAAACATAGCAGGCAAAAACCGAGTCGCTTCTGGCAGCAGGGCAATACGGTTGCCTTCTCGCCACACGTGCTGCATAGAGACTCCCTCTCTTGATGAAACGGCTTAGCGGCGAATCAACGAACGATGTACGTACAAATCGTAACGGCTCGTTTTACCTTCTAGCGTATGCTGTGGTGCAGGCCCAGCAATCGGAGGCGCTTTACGAGGTCGTTTAACCACCACGCGATGTGTCGCTACATCCAGCGCGGCTTCTAATAAGCGCGGAGCATCAGCATCATCCCCCGCCAGCTCTCGAAACAAACGCATCTCTTTTTTGACTAATGCCGATTTTTCACGGTGTGGAAACATCGGATCAAGATGAATAACGTCAGGAGCAAAAGCTGCGCTTGCTACAATAGCAGCAAGCTGCTCGGCTGCATCGCCATGGCGAAGCGTCATACGCGATGCAATCTCTGCTGTCGCGTCTGTTTTTGCGGCACGGGCGAGGCCATCTTGAAGCAACGCGGCAATCGCTGCGACGCGCTCAATCAATAACACCTGAGCGCCCAAGCTGGCTAACACAAAGCTATCACGCCCTAACCCCGCAGTGGCATCCACAACACAAGGGGTAATACCTTTAGCCAGCCCACAGGCTTTTGCCACTAGCTGCCCGCGCCCGCCACCAAACTGACGCCGATGAGCCGCTTTACCAGCGGCGAAATCGACGCTTAGGGGATTTCCGTATTGGCGATCATCCCCTGACAGGGCCAACTGGCCATTCACATAGCTAAGCGCTAACCCCGTCGGCAACGCAAGCGAGGAGGGATTCACCACCTGACTCATGTTGACTTTTTCCAGGCAACGTCATTGCGCAAATAAACCGGCTGTACCTCATGGGCCGCTTGGCCCAAACCCGCTTCTAAATCGCGAATGGCCAACCATGCCATCTCTTCCGCCCGAGGTTCAAGATCAGTGAGGTGCTGAGACATCGCCGTTTGCGTGCTTAACGTAAACTCATCCCACAGTGTAAAACCTGACCCCACACCTACCCAGTCGGTTTCGCTGGCAGGTAAGCAAAAATTTGTCGGCGCGATGACAATCTCATCGCTTTTTAAGCTAAGGGTGTCGTTAAGGCAGTGCCAAGTAGCCGCATAAACTTCTCCCATTCGGGCATCTAACGCGGTGACTACATGGCGAAAATGGTAGCGGCGGTGGGCCTGCAGAGCGAGTGCTTCTAAGGTAGAGATACCCAGCAATGGACAATCCAACCCAAACGCCAAGCCTTGCGCTGCACCCGCAGCAATACGCAAGCCAGTAAATGAACCGGGCCCACGCCCAAACGCGACAGCATCTAACTGCTGGGCCGATATATTGGCTTCAGCAAGTATGTCATCCACCATCGGCATCAAACGCCGAGTATGAGCTCGCGGTGTCATCTCAAAACGCGCCAAACAGTCACGCTGATTACCCTGTTGACGCAACAAAGCCGCTGAGCAGGCACTAGAAGATGCATCCAGTGCGAGAAGGTATAACGATGACATCGGTTCTGCACTCCCTAAAATAGTCGGCCATTATACCTTTACACAGCTCCAACGACGATGGCCCGCAGGAAACCTGCGGGCCATCGTACAAATCACTAGCAACCGTTACTTAGCAAAGCGCTTCTTTTACTTGCCGAGTAATGTCAGCCACACTGCCCACACCTTCTACGCGATGATACTGCGGCGCAGCCTCAGGGTCTTCTTTCGCCCATTGCTGGTAATAGTCAACCAGAGGAGCGGTTTGGTCGTGATAAACCGATAAGCGGTTACGCACGGTGGACTCTTGATCGTCTTCACGCTGAATCAGTGCTTCACCTGTGACATCATCCTTACCCATCTCTTTGGGTGGATTGTGGTCGACATGATAAACACGCCCAGACGCTGGATGTACACGGCGACCTGCCAGACGACTAACAATTTCTTCGTCTGGTACGGCAATTTCCAGCACGTGATCCAGCTTAACGCCAGCTTCTTTCATCGCATCAGCCTGCGGAATAGTGCGCGGGAAACCATCGAACAAGAAACCGTTTTCACAGTCAGGCTGGCTGATGCGCTCTTTAACAAGATCGATAATGACATCGTCAGACACCAAACCGCCGCTGTTCATTATCTCTTTTACTTTGAGCCCTAGTTCAGTGCCATCCTTAATGGCTGTGCGCAGCATATCCCCGGTGGAAATTTGCGGGATCTTAAATTGCTCACAGATAAACTGAGCCTGAGTTCCCTTCCCCGCGCCGGGGGCACCCAACAGGATTAAACGCATGGCACTGCTCCTTGAATGTTAGTCGTTAGATATAAGTAATGTTGAACAATGGACTGACAATAACCGTGCCGTTCGGACGACACAACTCCCCAAAAGCCTGATAATGCATTTTTTTAACATTTTCTTAAGCAAAAACAGTGAACTGGCAACTCCTTGTACTTTGGTCACCCCTGCTTCGCTGACCTATCGAACCGTTTTAAACACAAGCGGCGCCCTAGTGGGCGCCGCTTGTGGCTTACTGTGAGACGATTACAGTAGTAACCGGCGAATATCCGTCAGCACATCGGCCAGGAAGGCCGTAAAGCGGGCGGCATCCGCACCGTTAATTGCGCGGTGATCGTAGGAGAGCGACAACGGCATCATCAGACGCGGCTGGAAGGTACTGCCATCCCATACCGGTTTCATCTGCGCTTTCGACACCCCCAAGATCGCCACTTCCGGCGCATTAACGATCGGCGTGAACGCGGTTCCACCAATTGAGCCAAGGCTCGAAATGGTGAAGCAGCCACCGGTCATCTCATCACGCTTAAGCTTCTTGGTTTGCGCTTTCTTACCTAGCTCCGCCATCTCCTTGGCAATCTCAATCAAGGATTTTTTATCGGCATTGCGCACTACCGGCACCATCAGACCATCAGGCGTATCCACGGCAATCCCAATATGCACGTAGTTTTTCCATACCAGCGTTTCGCCGTCGCCTTTGAGGCTAACGTTAAACTGGGGGAACTTACGCAGTGCAAAGGCACAGGCTTTGACCATAAACGGCAACGGTGTCAGCTTGGCACCTTGGGCTTCGGCCTCGGCTTTCATAGCTTTACGGAAGCTTTCAAGCTCGGTAATGTCGGCCTCGTCGAACTGCGTCACGTGAGGTACATTGAGCCAGCTGCGGTGCAGATTGGTCGCGCCCATTTTCAGCAGGCGGCCCATCGGCTTCTCTTCCACTTCGCCAAACTGACTGAAGTCGACTTCTGGGATCGCAGGAATACCCGTACCACCACTCGCTGCAGGAGCAGCAGCCGGTTGCGCTTTACCCTGGCTAGCAATCGCCTGTTTCACGTAAGCATGGACGTCTTCTTTCAGCACGCGCTCTTTCGGGCCACTAGGCTTAACAAGACCAAGGTCAACGCCAAGCTCACGAGCCAGCATGCGCACCGCAGGGCCTGCGTGCACCAGTTTACCATCGCGAGGCTTATGGGCAGCCATCTGCGCTTCTGGGCTAGGCGTTCCTTCTGGTGAAGCTGCTGGCCTAGCACTTGATTGACTGGTACTTGACTGACTGGTGCTTGACTGATTAGCACTAGAGGACTGAGCTTTCTCCGGCGCCGCTTTCTTAGCGGCAGCCTTTTTGGCACCAGCCACTTCCATATAGCCAATCACATCGCCTTCAGAAACGGTGTCACCCTCTTTCACGGTAAGCTCTAAGAGCTTGCCTTTGTAAGGGCTAGGCACGTCCATAGAGGCCTTGTCAGACTCCAGGGTGATCAGCGGGTCTTCTTCGTTGACCTCATCCCCTGCCGCGACACCAATTTCGATAATCGGCACGTCAGAAGAACCTGACAGATCAGGTACGCGAATCTCTTTGCGCTCAGGCTCACCGCTACCGCTATCTTCTTCAACGGCAGACTCTTCTTCCGACGCGCTGCTGGCTTGGCTAGCGGCTTGCGGCGCGTCTTCTTCAGCCGATGCATCACCGCCTTCGTCCGCGATTTCCATCTGGCCGATCACGTCGCCTTCCGAGACGGTATCGCCTTCTTTCACCGTGAGCGCAACGATCTTACCGCCGTGCGGGCTGGGTACATCCATCGAGGCTTTATCCGACTCGAGGGTGATCAGGGTGTCTTCGGCGTTGACGTCATCGCCGGCGCTGACCGCCACTTCGATGATTTCAACGTTGTCTGAACCACCCAGGTCCGGCACTTTAATATCGACCGTTTGTTTACCGCCACCGGCTTTCTTCGCTGCCGGTGCGGGGGCGTCTTCCTGCTTCGGTGCGGGGGCTTCGTCGGAGGAGCTGTCAGCCGCTGCTTCCGGCTTGGCATCGCCACCGCCTTCAACCTCCAGCTCAACGATGTCGTCACCTTCCGAGACGGTATCGCCTTCTTTGACCAGCACTTTGAGCACCTTGCCGCCTTTCGGGGCCGGGACGTCCATGCTGGCTTTGTCAGATTCCAGGGTGATTAGGGTGTCTTCCGCTTCAATGACGTCGCCTTCTGACACCGCAATCTCGATGATTTCGACATCGGTGTCGCCACCGATATCGGGAACTTTGATGATTTCGCTACTCAAGGTCGCGCTCCTTCCAAATCGGATCGAGCCGGCGGGCATCTGCCCGCCGGGCAGCGGTTTAGCTGGTCAGCGGGTTCGGCTTGTTGGCATCAATACCATATTTCTTCAGCGCTTCGCCGACATGCTTACGATCAAGCTCACCGCGGTCTGCCAGCGCACGTAGCGACGCGACGGTGACGAAGTAGCGGTCTACTTCAAAGAAGTAGCGCAGCTTCTCGCGGGTGTCGGAACGGCCGAAGCCGTCTGTACCCAGCACGGTGTACTCGCTCGGCACCCAGGCACGCACCTGGTCAGCGTAGAGCTTCATGTAGTCGGTGGAGGCAATCACCGGACCGTCACGACCTTCCAGGCACTTCGTGACGTGGGGCTTGGTGGCCTCAACGTCCGGGTTTAAGAAGGCTTCACGCTCCAGCAGTAGTGCTTCGCGGCGCAGTTCGTTAAAACTGGTGACGCTCCAGATATCTGCGCCAATGCCCCAATCGTTGGCCAGCAGTTCTGCGGCGGCTTCGACTTCGCGCAGGATGGTGCCGGAGCCCATCAGCTGTACGCGGCCTTTATCGCCCTGCGTTTCGTTGAGCAGGTACATGCCTTTGACGATATCGTCGGTGGGCACGTTGTCGATGACCGGATGCTCGTAGTTTTCGTTCATCACCGTCAGGTAGTAGAAGCAGTTCTCTTTGTCGGTGAACATGCGCTTCAGACCATCCTGGAGGATGACCGCCACTTCGTGGGCATAGGTGGGGTCATAGCTGCGGCAGTTGGGGATGGTAGAGGCTTGAATCAAGCTGTGGCCATCCTGGTGCTGCAGACCTTCGCCGTTGAGCGTGGTACGCCCGGCGGTGCCGCCGACCATAAAGCCGCGGGCTTGCAGGTCACCGGCGGCCCAGGCCAAATCACCAATCCGCTGGAAGCCGAACATCGAGTAGTAGATGTAGAACGGCAGCAGGGTGACGTTGTTGTTGCTGTAGGACGTCGCGGCGGCAATCCACGCGGACATCGCGCCGGCCTCACTAATCCCCTCTTCGAGGACCTGACCTTTCTGGTCCTCGCGGTAGTACATGATCTGGCCTTTATCGACCGGCTCGTACTTCTGCCCTTCGGAGGTGTAAATGCCCAACTGGCGGAACATGCCTTCCATGCCGAAGGTACGTGCTTCGTCTGGAATAATCGGCACCACGTGCTTGCCAAGCTTCTTATCCTTCACCAGGCCGTTGAGCACGCGCACAAACGCCATGGTGGTCGAGACTTCGCGCCCTTTGGAACCGCCCATTTGCGAGGCAAAGGTTTTGTCTTCCAGGCTGGGGATTTCCAGCGCCTCAAAGTCACTGCGGCGGCTGGGCAGGTAGCCGTTGAGGCGTTCGCGCTGCAGGTGCATGTACTTAAGCTCGGGGGAGTCTTCTTCCGGCTTGTAGTAGGGCACGTCTTTGAGCTGCTCGTCGCTGATCGGAATACCAAAGCGATCGCGGAATTTACGCAGCGCTTCGTACTCCATGCTCTTGACCTGGTGGGCTTCGTTGGCGGCTTCGCCATCGCCGCTGCCCATGCCGTAGCCTTTGACGGTGTGCGCCAGAATGACTGTGGGCTTGCCGTTAGTCTGGTTGACCGCTTCATGGTAGGCCGCATAGACCTTGAACGGATCGTGACCACCGCGGTTGAGCTTCCAGATGTCTTCGTCAGACAGGTCGTTGACCATCGCTTCGGTTTCAGGGTACTTACCAAAGAAGTGCTCACGGGTGTAGGAACCGCCGTTAGCCTTGTAGTTCTGGTACTCACCGTCGACCGCTTCATCCATGCGTTTTTGCAGGATGCCTTTCTTGTCCTTCTCGAACAGCGGGTCCCAGTGACGTCCCCAGACGACCTTGATGACGTTCCAACCGGCACCACGGAACACGCCTTCGAACTCGTCCATCACGCGGGAGTTACCGCGCACCGGACCGTCCAAGCGCTGCAGGTTGCAGTTGATGACGAAGATCAGGTTATCGAGGTTCTCACGTCCCGCCAGGGAAATCGCGCCCAGTGACTCCGGCTCATCACACTCGCCGTCGCCCATAAAGCACCAGATCTTGCGGTCGTACATATCTTTCAGCTCACGGTGATGCAGGTACTTCATCACGTGGGCTTGATAGATGGCCTGAATCGGGCCGAGCCCCATAGACACCGTGGGGAACTGCCAGTAGTCCGGCATCAGCCACGGGTGCGGGTAGGAAGAGAGGCCATCGCCGTCGACTTCGCGACGGAATTTGTCCATCTGCTCTTCTGACAACCGGCCTTCCAAGTAAGAACGCGCGTAAATACCCGGGGCGACGTGGCCCTGGATGTAAATCAGGTCGCCTTCAAAATCGCCCTTGGGCGCGCGGAAGAAGTGGTTAAAGCCGACGTCGTAGAGCGTGGCCGACGACATAAAGCTGGCGATATGGCCGCCCAACCCGGGGTTGGCGCGGTTATTACGGATGACCTGAGCAATGGCGTTGTAACGGATCAATGACCGAATGCGGCGCTCCATAAACAGATCGCCAGGCATCGGTGCTTCACGATGCACAGGGATCGTATTCCGGTGCGGGGTTGTCACCGAGAAGGGCACCTTCATCCCGTCCCGGCGCAGGCGATCCGCCAGGCGGGTCATCAGGTAGCGGGCACGATCTTCGCCCTCACGATCCAGGACTGATTCCAGGGAATCCAACCATTCCGTGGTTTCGAGTGGATCGAGATCTTCTCTTGTCTCCAGACTCATAGAGGTCTCTCCGAATGACGATAAATGACAATTAGCCCCGCTACCCCTCAGGGCCTGGGGCGGCTGCGGTGTTATTTAGTCACCACTAGCCAATAAGATGTTGGCGCCAAAGCACCCTGCAGAAGTTTTCGTTCTACATTCAACAAGCTACGTTCTTTTTGATGTAGTAAAGCTACATAATTGTCATGAAAGTTAGCCTTTTGTATAGGCGAAGATACCGCAAAGTCATCACTCTGCCAATTCTAGAAAGCGCTAAAAGGCTATCGAAAACAAACTATTGCACCGCAACATAATGAACATTGTATACTTTAGATGAACCTACTAACCGCCAAAAAATGTAGCTAAACTACCGTTTTATTTACTTACGACTTAAGCACTTAATTAGTTTTTTTAACTTTCTTAGGTGACTTAAGTACCCTAGGACTACCTGCTTAATTCTTGGTAATAATAAGCCCAATCAAAAGCTGGGCCTGGGTCGGTTTTACGCAGAGGTGCCACATGCGCATGGCTTGTGATACGCGTTTTATCCAGCAGTGGATAGCGTGCGATCAACCACTGGGTCACGGCTACCAGCGCCTGATACTGTGCGCGGGTAAACGGCGTCTCATCATCGCCCTCTAATTCGATTCCGACCGAAAAATCATTGAGAGCTGTGCGCAATATCTGCTGATACGGGTCTAACCATGATGAACGCCCGGCATGCCAGGCACGTTGATTCGTGTCAACAAATTGAACGCAGTGGCCATCGCGGCGAATCAGAAAGTGTGCCGACACCCTAAGGTGGGCAATCTCAGCAAAAAAAGGATGCTCTTTTGACTTTAACTGGTTAGTAAACAGCGCCTCAATGGCGTCACCGCTAAACTGACCTGGTGGCAAGCTAATTGCGTGGATAAGTAACAGCGACACCTCTCCATGGGGACGCTGATCATGATTGGGCGATATCACTTGTCTTGCTGTTGACCACTGGCCGTCACAAATTTCACTTTTCATTACACGCACGCTCTCCTCTACGTTGGCGTTCTCTTTCACTATAATGCTTATCACATTTGTTGACGCCCAGAGAAAGCAACACCATGCATTATGAAACCGCTCTTGCCGAAGAAGTCCGTGCTAGCGCCGCCCGCCTGTTGGCTGAGGATGTTGGGCCTGGCGATATTACCGCACAGTTGATTCCCGAAAATCAGTGGGCAACTGCTAACATTATTACCCGCGAGCCAGCGGTGCTGTGTGGCGTTGCCTGGGTAGACGAAATTTTTCGTCGCTTGGACAACCGCGTGACACTGCGCTGGCAAGCTGCTGATGGCGATCGCCTGGAAGCAGACCAGTGTTTTTTAGCGTTAGAAGGGCCTGCGCGTAGCCTTTTGACCGGAGAGCGGGCCGCGCTAAACGTACTACAAACATTGTCCGCCACTGCAACCGCAACGCGTCACTACGTTGATTTAATCGAGGGCACCGGCGTTCGTTTACTCGACACCCGTAAAACACTGCCGGGCATGCGCCTAGCCCAAAAGTACGCGGTAACTTGCGGCGGTGGCCATAACCACCGTATTGGCTTATGGGATGCTTTTTTGATTAAAGAGAACCATATAGCTGCCTGCGGCGGCATTCAGGCTGCTGTATCTCAAGCGCGCAAGCTAGCAAGCGACCTTCCCGTCGAAGTAGAAGTTGAAACGTTTGAAGAACTCGATCAAGCATTGGCGGCAGGTGCAGACATTATCATGCTTGATAATTTCGCTTTGGAAGATCTATACGTTGCTGTCGAAATAAACGGCGGGCGATCAACCCTAGAAGCCTCTGGCAACGTCGATGCCACTACGTTAAAAGCGATTGCAAACACTGGCGTTAACTGCATCTCCAGCGGCGCGCTCACCAAAGATGTAGCATCGATTGATCTTTCAATGCGTATTACTAAAACTTACAACGTCTAATGGCGCTAGGTTTCGATGGCGCTGAGCTCTTTGACGAGGCGATAGCGCTTTAATCGTTCTCCACTGCGCTCTACCCACTGCTCGCCGAGGTTTTTAAAGCCTCGGCGAAGCAGGCGTTCGTAAAGCATGGTACTTGCCTCAATTTCGACACGAGAAACTCCCTCTTCCAGCAGCAGACGCTCAGCATGAATAAGCAGCGTCGTGCCAATGCCGCGACCTGCTAAAGAGGGCCATACATAAAGCGTCTCGATACGCCTAGCAGCAACATCTAGCTCTAAAAAACCGACACATCTCCCATCGCAGCTTGCAACTAGAGTCGTATAAAGCGCTTGACGAGCAGCCCAAGCACTGGCCTCTCGAGGTAGAGCATTGGCCCATGCATGTCGCTCTTCCACACCATAATGGGTAGCCGCTCCCTGCATAACGGCATGATAAAATACTTCGGCTTGGTCAGCGGCATCCCGAACAAGCCCAGCACGGTAGGTGATTCTTGGCGTACTGGGCGTAGGCGCTGCTGTGATCACGTCAGTATTAAGCATCTGTTACCTCTAAGCTGTTTATTGCTGGCCTACTTTAAGCACTGATTTACGTACATTTTCATGCACTGAACCACCACACACGTATGGCTTCTATCACTTCGCAATGTATGTCTAGATAGACTCTTTGCTTTATACTTTTATCTTAATTGGATACACAAGGTATATGATGCGCAATACACCTCTCAATGAGTCATTTGCCCTCACCCCCCTAGGCTACATCGAAAGTGACTATCCTGATAAGTTTGGCGTGCCCCGCCAGCCAGGGCTTGCGACAGCAGCAAAAGCCACGCTAGTCCTAACACCGCCGTTTAATTCACCGCTGTGTGTAAGAGGGTTGGAGGCATTTAGCCACTTATGGCTCAGTTTTATTTTTCATCGCAGCCCGCAGGAATGGTCCCCTTTAGTACGTCCGCCTCGGCTGGGTGGCAATAAGAAAACCGGGGTATTCGCTAGCCGTAGCACACACCGGCCTAATCGCTTGGGGCTGTCGCTTGTTGAGTTGGTGGATATTAATACACAGGGTGGGGTTTGCTTACTTTTAAAAGGCGCCGATCTAGTCACTGGAACTCCGGTAGTAGATATCAAACCATACTTACCATGGGCCGAAGCGCTCCCCGATGCACGTTCAGGCTTTGCGCCAGAACCGCCTTCCGTTTATCCCGTCGAGTTTTCAATAGCTGCAAACAGTACGCTCAAGCAGCACTCTGATGCTGATGGGCTTCGGCAACTGATCGTCCAAGTGGTAGGCCAAGATCCTCGACCTGCTTACCACAGCAATGGGCTGTCACGAGAGTACGGCATGCAGTTAAGAGACGTGAATATTCGTTTTCAAAGCCGGCAACTCACGGATAATACAGCCATTATGTTTATCATCGACATTCAGAATATAGACGTTTAACACCATCTCAATCGACGCAGGCAGGCAGTGTCAATGTAAAAGTACTTCCTTTTCCCAGCTCACTTTCACACTTTACTGTACCATGATGCTTCGTGACGACTGTTTTAACTAATGCCAGACCCAAACCATGCCCGCTAGCAACATTTCCTTCATCACTACGCTGATAATCATCAAAAATGCTATCAATATTCTGAGCTGAAATTCCAACGCCATTATCAGATATTATTAATACAACACTCTCACCTTCTCTGTAAAGACGTACACTAACAGAACCATAAGGATGCGTATATTTAACAGCATTCTCTATAACATTAAAGACCGCTCTTGCAAGATAGCTTTTATCTCCAATTACAGGCAAACCATCATCACCCTGCAAATCATTTAACAACTTAATTTTTTTCATTTTTGCAATAGGCTGCACTTGATCCAACACTTCAATAACGACATCTTCAAATAATAAAAACTGCTTATTCAGGTCGAATGACCTAGCTCGATTCAAACTAATAAAATCGTTAATCATATCAAGCCCTGTCGTGAGACACTGACCTAACCCTTCATAGAAATCAGCTTGTGACATTGCGGAGCTAGGGTCTTTTTGTGCATCTAAAAGCGCTAACGCTCTAGCTTGAGGTGCTTTCATATCATGCGATAAAAAGCTCAGCATACTAGAGCGCTGAGCCTCCGCATCAACCTCACTGGTCAAATCCACCATCCATATTAACCAACCGCCCGCCACACTATTCGCAGTAGTCGTTAACTCATCCATTTCCAGACGATAAGTACGGCCTTGTTGATCGGTACACAACCCGCTAACTTTAACATTAGTGAATTCATTAGTACCTTTTGGGCGGGGTGGCCAAAATGACGCAAAAGCATTTTCGTTTTCAAAGTTAAGTATTTTCGGAAGATCGCCAATGTGGCTAATAGCTCTCTGATTACTCTCCCAGCAAACTTGTTGAGCTTTTCTATTTGCTAGCAAAACTTCGCCTTGTTTATTAAGTACAAAAATGGCAAGAGGTAGAGAGTTTACCGCGTCAAGAATAAATCTACGCCCTTCAACAATACGCCCTAAAGCAAACTCTAGCGCCCTGGACTGCTGTTGCAGCTTACCACCTTCTCCAGGCGGTAAAGTAGGTTCTTGAAATGGCAAAATAGAAGGCTCTTGATAGAGCTTTTCAAGCCCCCGTTTAAACCACGCCAATAGCGCCGACTGGCTCTGCCAGACAATAAGAACGAAAGCAACGCCAAGGGTTATCAAACTAGCGGAGGGCGGCCACCACCACCTAAAACTCAGCGCTAGGATAGAGGAAAGAAGAACACATATACCCAAAGCAATAACGATGACCAATAAATAACGAAAATGAAACCACCACGCTAGTAACATGAGAAAAAGAATAGGAGCAACTGACAAAAAGGCCCCCACCCGGCTCTCAACATTTCTGATATAACTATTATCTCTTAACGCATCAAGCAGATGCGCATGTATTTCAACGCCTGGCATTAACCCCGTTGGCAATAAAGAAACACTATAGCGATCACCTAAGCCTGCAGCGGTCATACCAACTAATACGGTGCGGTCACGTAGTAGTGAAGCAGGGACATATCCCATCAGAACATCACTATAAGAAACAGTAGGATAAGTACCTTCCGGTCCCTTAAACGGTATTCTAACAGTATTATGCGGCCACCGACGGAAAGAAACGTCTTTACTATCCTGATGCGTCTTTTCAACTAATAGAGCCATTAGCTGTGGCCATGTTTCTCCCCGGCGCATTTCAACAAGATTAACCGAGCGTGCTGTACCATCATCGTCAATGCTCACATTAATATGCCCCACCCCTTTTGCTGCCGCTAATAATGGGGAGGAAGGCATTAAAATATCGCGCATCCCGTATTCGGAAATATGCTCAGACAGAAGGGCAATAGGTATATAGACATTTCCATTATGCCGCATTGCCTCAGCCAGTAACGTATCTTCTTCAGGAAAACGACTAGGCTCAATGAGGAGAACATCAAGCACAATAGTCTTAACATCAGCTTCGTCTAGCCGCTGAATGAGCTTTGCGTGTACATCTCTAGACCAAGGCCAACGCCCTAGTGCATGTAGGCTTGGCTCATCAATCGCAACAATCAAAATATCTGAAGAGGGTGGAGTGACGTGCCTCGACAGCCACGTATCATAAAAAAAATTATCGAACAGTAAAGGAGACAAACTATAAACACAAAAAGCAATGGGCAGTAATAAGCCGCCCATTGCACACCATGTCAGCATTAACCGACGGCGTAATGCTTTAGAAAGGCTACCGCTAACTTGAGTCATTTAGCGTTCCCGTATCTATCACCTCTGAGATACCCGTCAGGTTGTCTGTACTGACCACTCGCCAGTAAATATCGTTTGCAGGTAAACGACTTACCCGTAACGGCCCATTGTGCTGTGATACATGATCTAATAGTACTCTGTTAAATTCGCTATCAGCGGCTAGTTGTAAACGATAACTTGTCTGCGCTTGATGAGACCACTCGAATAACCATTGGCTGCCCTCTTGATGCCCCTCACTACTTTCCCTAATAACGGCTACATGACGGTCATTATGATGCACAACAAAGAAAGCGCTACGGCCCTCAATACCTAATCTATCAACCGCAGATAAACGCAAATGATAAAACCCCGGCTGAAGCCCTGTGAAACGCAGCTGTCCATCCAGTGATCGCTGGTCACGAAGTATGTTTAAAAAGTGAGGATCTTTTGCTATTTGCGCTCGATAAGTGACATTTTGGCTTGGATATAAGACTTCAATCTGCACATCGTCAAGAAGCAGCGAGGTAATCCTTACCTCTTCGGGCGGTGGTAGAAGTTGAACAACCTGGACATCGCCACCGATGCCAATACGTGCGCCTTCACCGTTATCTACTGCAGCTTGTTCAACACCAACTCGGCTTTGAGCGGTAACTTGACCATCGTAGACAGAGGTTAATAACGTATTATCTTCATAGCGTGCTTGAAAATGCGTACCGCGGACGCCTAAAAAACCGGTTTTTGTTTCTATGGTGTAAGCTCGGCCTGGCGAGCGCTGTGTTGGCACATAAGACTCAACCTCCCCTTCCTCTAACCGAAACGTGATACCTCGCTCACCTTCTCGTTGTAAGACAACTCGCGAGTTTGAAGGTAAAACAGCTCTGGCACCATCACGCATTTGCAAAGTGATAGATCCCGCTCCAGTTTGCACCACATCGCCGACATTAACCGTATCGCCATTTTGTAATGTAAATTGATTATCCCCTTCAATCAGCCATGCTTCACCTGCACGATAAAGCACTGTTAATGGAAAAGGATCAGAGGTTCCAAGATCAACCAGCGTATTTGGCAGTAGCTGTGTGGGCTGTGCGATAGCATTTAGCTGCTGTAAGTGAGGCCACTTATCCGGCGTGCCATAGTAACGTTCAGAAATATCCCACAACGTGTCACCAGGAACTACACGGTAATAATCGTTAGATACCTCAGCCGCATTGGCGGCTGTTCCCACAAGCACTGCAATACTTGCCAGCACCACATAATGTGTCAAAGAAACTTCGACCCGCTTGAAGCAATGTACCAATATGCTAATTAGTTGCCCATGCAGACTGTAGTTGCTCTTCATAACCCCACCATCCCTTTTTTACATCGGCATACCCACTTCGTATAGTTATTCTTTAACAGAAGTTCTATTGCCGAACGCCCATCATTATTCAATGAGCGTATTAGATACCCAGCCTAATGTAGGTAAGCCATTATCCTGAAAATAAACTTGGCTCCACCCATCCATACTCCCCAGCACATAGACGGATGTACCTCTTGTCAACGATGCAATACGATCAAAGTTAGTGCTTGCTCCGCTACGAATATTGACGCTAGACCCCACTATTTTTTTCTCTTCTAAGTTAGGCAAGCTAGCTTCGATGTTCTCTCTCGCGACATCATTTCCACCTTGAGCTGCCATAACGAACCAGAAAACTGCCCAGGCATGATTTCGCTCTACCCCTTGCCCTCTGGCATGCATCGCACCGAGATTATTTTGTGCAAAAGGGTCGTTCTGTTTGGCAGCCTGCTCATACCACTCGAAGGCACGGGTGAAGCTTTGTTCTACGCCACGGCCTGTTTCATAAAGGCTACCAATATTATTTTGTGCTGCCACATGCCCCTGTTCAGCGGCTAGTTCAAACCAGCGCGCGGCAATACTAGAGTCAGCGTCAACGCCTTCACCTTCTAAGTACAATAGGCCTAGCTGAAACTGTGCTGCTGCACTTCCTGATGTCGCTGCTCTTTCAAACCATTGAGCGGCTGAGCTAGGCTCACCTTCAAGACGTCCAAGCAAGTAAAGTTCTGCCAGCCTGACCTGTGCATCTGCTAGGCCATTATCCGCCGCAAGCCGATACCATTTATAAGCTTCATCTATACTAGCGCCTACTCCCTGGCCGCGCTCAAACATCATACCTAATGCAAACTGGGAGTCTGCGTTACCTCGCTCGGCCGCCGTCCGCCACTCGTGGATAGCCGAGGCATAATGGCCACGCTGGTACTCTTGCAGTCCCGTCTCATAATTGGCACTGGCCAGCGCGCTCGCCCCTAAGAAAACAAAACCAACCAAGGGTAACCATTTCATATTAGGCTCTTCCTTCACAAAAGCCCGGTAGGCTTTCGCCTACCGGGCATTCAACGGTGCAGTGTATTACGCCAGCGAAATAAGTTATTTCACTGGTGTCACCGTTTTGGTTACTTCTGCCAGTATGCGAGCATAAGTATTACGTGCTGTTTGGGTGATCGCTAGTTGATCTTGTAAACGCTGTAGTTCTTGATCAGTAACGCGCAGATTTTGTAACTGCTCGCGTCCCTGCTGCCCCAGACTTTCAAGGGTATATACTTGGCCATCAATAGTGATCGTTGGCGCTGATACTTGATCACCGACGGCAACAGCCGACTCACTTTCTGAATGACTCATTTCTTGTTCAGTAGCGTTTACTGCTTTTTCGATAGCATCTGCTGCTTTTTCAGTAGTGCTTGTTTTACTGGCGCTTCTGCTTTTTGCTGAAACGGTGGGACGCTGTTTGCTCATCAAAGTTTACCTCTATAGCTAAGTAGTTTCTCAAAACAACGTTAATAATTATTAATCGCTGCGTTACACGTTTTATTCAGCTGACTCTGTAGCCTCGTCACTGTCGAGTTCGACAGAGCCACTTGCTTCAATAGAGTCATCAACTTCGATAGTGTCACCGTTTTCAGGAGGTGTACCAATACGCTCGTGGGTCAATACACACAGCACACCTGTGAGAGTATGCTGAATATCAAAATTCGTATCACAGTAGAGTGCCATCGTGTTAAGTAGGCGGCTTTCAAGTATTAATGGGTTTTGCAGGTCAGTTTCATTAATTGCTAGCCTTGCCATAAATAAACTTCCAGCAGGACACTCTAACGCTTGCTCGTCACTGGCGGCCACACACACTGAGCTTTGGTCCACGGTGGGGAGAGAAGGTACCTCTTGAGGCTCGGCCATCACGCTCATACTAAACACAGCAAGGCTTACGGCCGTCACAACTGAGGCGGCGAAAGTAGCAATGTAACCAACATACTTCATTATCAAGTGTCCTATTTTTAAGTTTCTTAAGGGGGGCATTAATCCCCCCTGTTTTCACATGCATGTTTTACTTAGCAGTAAAACCATTTAGCCACACAACTATTGAGCAGTTTCTGTCACCGTAATTTCTACACGCCTATTCGGCCTTAAACACTCAGTAACACTTGGTATTGCAGTTCTACCGGGGCACTCTACAACAGGGTCTGCCATACCACGCCCTGCTGTCATAACACTTGAGCGACTGATCCCTTGGTTAACCATACGCTCCCCGACTGTCTCAGCACGAGAATTAGATAGCGCTAAGTTATAAGCCTCACTACCAAAGCGGTCGGTATAACCGATAATCAGTATATTAGGGCTTACAAAATCCTCATTAATCGTTTGGGTGACCATATCTACAACACGACGGCCTTCTAAGGTTAATTTATCACTATCAAAATCAAATAATACATCACCCGATAGTGTTAACTTTTCTTGTCGTGGCTCGGCGGCAACTTCCTCTACTTCAATAGGCACTAAAAGAGCGGGACACTGAGCATCTCGCCAACGTGTGCTTTCTAACGCCATATCGTCGTCATAATGCACTTGGTATTGGCATGTGATGTAATCCTGACCATTACCCGTATAGAGGTTAAAGACGTAGTTCCATTCGCGAACCCCAAAGAATCCTTCTGCATAATGGGGGTTACCGATTAACTGGCGTACCTGATCCTTGGTTTGACTTTCCCTGATACGTAGGATGCTTTCAGGGTCAACGAACTTACCCCCGTCATACCAGTTACCTGCCAGTGCAGGAAAGCCATCGCCTGCCTCGCGTAGCTCAGTACGGTCGTTGTTGGGTGGACTGGCACAGCCCGCCAACATGAGAACGCCGGCCATACTGGCGGCCCCAAGGGCCGCCTTTTTCATCATCTTATTACGAAGATTTCTCACGTCGTTCTCCTTTACCAATGCCAGCCAGCGCCAATGCCTGCGCCGAAGTTGCTTTGCGAGTCGCCGGTGATCTTACCTTGGATAATCCAACGGCCATTATCAGAGAGGCGCGACACACCTACCGAGATAGCAGACTCACCGCCATAGGTACCTGCACCAACCCCTATCATGCTCTTACCAGGCATCCAGGCTTGCGGCACAGTTGACGCCGCGATTGCGCTGGCAGAGCCGGCATTAGCATTACGTTCAACGCTATCAATACGGCCATGCACGTTGTTGATCTCGTTAGTGAAGCGACGACCAAGCTCATTCATCTGGCCTACATTCACCGCGTCTGTTTCATTAATACCAGGGGCTACGTTGGTAATAGTGGTACCTTCTTCTCCTCTCAGTGTGATGGTGTTGTAATTCACATTGCCATCTTCGTCACGGTCGTAGTTCACCGCGCCACGCTGTACCGCTTCTAGCTGACGAACGTTAACTGCATCGGTAGCCTGGGTACCGCCCGCCACATTGGTAATCTGGCGCTCGTTACCGGCACTACCTACAGAAACAGCCCCTTGGGTAGACGCCACCGCTTCATTAGAGAAGCGCTCGCGCTCACCATTCATACCTTCACGGTCTGCAACAGATCCTGCACCTAGTGCAACGCTACCTTCCGTATTGGCCTGGGCGCCGGCACCAGAGGCAACGCTACGGTCACCCGCAGCAACACTGCTTGGCCCCATCGCAATGCTGTCAGCGCCTTGCGGGTTGGCAGCAGGTCCTTCACTGTTAGCGCGGAAGTACTTAGAGCCACCCTGCTCAATGTTGGTGATTTGATTACTCACCTCCCACAGCTGGCTACCATTCACCGCATCCATGCTGTCTTTGGTGACATCACCCGGTGCTACATTAGTAATGGTGGTGCCGTTGTCGCCCGCTAGGGTAATGGTGCTGTAATCAACGCTGTTATCGTCGTTGCGGTCATATTTCACCGCTCGGTCATCCAGATCCGCCAAGTCGTTGGTGATATTACTGATATCGCCTTCAACGTTGGTAACGCGGCTGTCTAACGCGCCGACCGCTTGATTAGTGGCATAAAGCTGGCTGCCATTAATTGCATCGGTACTTTCGGCAGAAATCCGACCTGCCGCCACGTTAGTCACAGTGCGCTCGTTACCCTCACTTCCCACACTGACCGTTGACACCACACCTTCACCAGCACCGGCAAACTGATACGTTGTGCCTGCAATAACTACCGAGGTCGTGCGTACAGTGTCGGCAGTCACAGACCCTTCACCTAACGCCACGCTACCTTGATGCGATGCCACTGCCTGATAACCCAGAGCCAGCGCACGGTCGGCGGCAGCGCGTGCTTCGTAACCGACTGCCGTTGAGCCTTGCCCTTGAGCAAAAGCATCACTGACACTCAACCCACGATCATTGGTGCGCACATAACGAATACCCAGGCCATTGTCAGTAACGTATTCATTACTAATATCGCCAGTCACGTTCGTCACGATGCTTTCCAACTGATACAGCTGAGAGCCGTTGATCGCATCTTTACTATCAGCCGATACGTCACCATCAGCCATATTGGTGATTTTGTTATCACCCATGCTGATGCCATCAGCACTGATCACCGGGCCACTATCACCGACGCTAATGCTGTTACCGATCTCCAGGTCATCATTCAGCGCTAGTGCTAATGTTTGTTTATCAGTCAGTTTGGTAACGATATTGCGGTTACCCTTTTCATCTGCTTCACCCACGATATCTAGACGCTCACCGAGGCGGCGCTGGGTATCTTCACCTTCGTCAGCACCGAAGGTCAGCGGATTAGTAGCAATTAACTGATCACCCGCGTTGTCAACATAGTCTTTGTTAACAACTTGGTTACCTTCGGTGATGCCCTCTGGCGCGATGTTGTAGGTGACTTGATCACCGTTCACTACGAAACGATCGCCCAGTTTGGTCTCACCCGTGACAGTGAGGTTATTGCTGGTGATGTTTTCTAGCCCCGTCAGGTTATTGGCTAGCTGTACCTTCAGGCCGCCTTCACCATTGTGAGTGATGCCGATGTTGTTTTCGCTCAACTCACCCGTTGCACCACCCGTTAGGCTCAGCGTTTCGTTAAGGTTACGAAGAACCGATACCTCATCATCGCCCTCAAAGATCAAACCATCACTCAGTGTTGCAATCGTTTCTTCGATAGGGTTGCCATCCGCATCATCTCTGATGTAGGCAATACGAGAGAGGCCATCTTCACCATCAATACCCCGCGAGCCCGTTGCTCCATCAATACCGTAGAACGACAGGCCGTTGTTACCATCATTGAGAACAACCGTGTCAAACGTTGGGTCCTTATCTATCATCACCATGAGGTTGCCCTCGGCATTCACCATGGTTTTGATGTTGTCAGCTGAGTAGGAGGCATCTGCTTTATCACCGTTGCCCAAAATACTAACCGTTTCACCCAGGCGTTTTTGGATGCTGTTAGTGTTACCTGCAAAGGTCAGCGGAGCATTGGCTTGATCACTCACCGCCTGCAGTTGACTTCCGTTGATCGCATCCGTGCTCGTCGCACTCACCTCGCCTGGCGCCACGTTGGTAATCGTTTGATTACCCGCGTCAATGCCTCCGATAGTGATGCTCGGCGTATTGGCCACCTGACTACCAGTTCCATCAATGAACTGAGCACCAATGTCATTGATGGTGAAGAACGTATCACCAGTAATGTCACCGAAGGTGGCGCTATTTAGGCCAGTAAGATCTCTGGCCAGGGCAACGGTGATGTTGTTACCGTCGACCTGCGTCATGATGTTCTGGCCTTCATCGAACGCTGACCAATCGGTATTGCCTGCAGCACCAGTGATATCGACCTGGGTATTCAGCTTGGCATTGTGGACATCGCCGTCATTCGCGCCGAATTTCAGGCCGTCGTTCAGCGTGGCGACTTCCTGGTCGTCATAAACGATGCGGGTAATGCTTTCACCGTCGACACCATCGCTGCCATTCGTACCGTCAATACCAATCGTGGTGCTGCCAGCCGGACCAGTCAGGCCGATTGTGCCGTCTTTGCCGTTAAGCACAACGCTGGAGCCGTCTTTGCCGTTAACACCGATAGTGCCGTCGACGCCATCTTGGCCTGCTTGACCAACGCTTAGGTTATTGCCCAGCGCGAAGTCGATGGCGTTATCGCTCACCGTGGTGATGATGCTGCCATCTTCACTGGTGTAGGCAACGGTCTCGCCCAGCTGGACGTTGTCGTCGGCACCGTTATCCGCGGCAATGTTGAAGCCTTGGTTGGCAATCGCTTCGACGTCATTCAGCTGATCGACATTCACTGCATCCGTGCCGTCTGTGCCCGGGGCGAGGTTGGTGATCTTCGTATCACCCATGTCGATGCCGCCGTTGTTGATCGTCGGGCCATCGGTAATCGCCACTTCGGTCAGGCCGCTTAGGTTCTGAGCCAGCTGAACCCTTAGGCTGCCATCGCTATCTTTGGTGATGCCGATATTGCCGTCCGTCAGGGCGTTCACATCAGCGCCGCCAGTCAAGCCAAGCGTTTCATTCAGCTTGCGCGTTACCACTTCGCCGTCGTCGCCCTGGAACTTCAGGCCGTCGTTCAGCGTGGCAACTTCTTGATCATTGCCTTCCGGGTCGGTGTAAACGATGCGTGTCACGCCGTCTACGCCATCAACGCCCGGTGCACCGTCCTGGATCGAGATGGTGGTTAGGCCATCCGTGCCGTTGGGGCCCGCCGGACCGGCTAGGCCGATCGTGCCGTTCTCGCCATCGATAGCAACGCCGTCTTTACCATCCTTGCCGTTGACGACAATGCTGCCTGGGGTGGTGTCATCTCCCACGATCAGATCACTGCCCAGGGCGAAGTCGATGGCGTTATCGCTCACCGTGGTGATGATGCTGCCATCTTCACTGGTGTAGGCAACGGTCTCGCCCAGCTGGACGTTGTCGTCGGCACCGTTATCCGCGGCAATGTTGAAGCCTTGGTTGGCAATCGCTTCGACGTCATTCAGCTGATCGACATTCACTGCATCCGTGCCGTCTGTGCCCGGGGCGAGGTTGGTGATCTTCGTATCACCCATGTCGATGCCGCCGTTGTTGATCGTCGGGCCATCGGTAATCGCTACTTCGGTCAGGCCGCTTAGGTTCTGAGCCAGCTGAACCCTTAGGCTGCCATCGCTATCTTTGGTGATGCCGATATTGCCGTCCGTCAGGGCGTTCACATCAGCGCCGCCAGTCAAGCCAAGCGTTTCATTCAGCTTGCGCGTTACCACTTCGCCGTCGTCGCCCTGGAACTTCAGGCCGTCGTTCAGCGTGGCAACTTCTTGATCATTGCCTTCCGGGTCGGTGTAAACGATGCGTGTCACGCCGTCTACGCCATCAACGCCCGGTGCACCGTCCTGGATCGAGATGGTGGTTAGGCCATCCGTGCCGTTGGGGCCCGCCGGACCGGCTAGGCCGATCGTGCCGTTCTCGCCATCGATAGCAACGCCGTCTTTACCATCCTTGCCGTTGACGACAATGCTGCCTGGGGTGGTGTCATCTCCCACGATCAGATCACTGCCCAGGGCGAAGTCGATGGCGTTATCGCTCACCGTGGTGACGATGCTGCCGTCGCCACTGGTGTAGGTAACGGTCTCGCCCAGCTGGACGTTGTCGTCGGCACCGTTATCCGCGGCGATATTGAAGCCTTGGTTGGCAATCGCTTCGACGTCATTCAGCTGATCGACATTCACTGCATCCGTGCCGTCTGTGCCCGGGGCGAGGTTGGTGATCTTCGTATCACCCATGTCGATGCCGCCGTTGTTGATCGTCGGGCCATCGGTAATCGCTACTTCGGTCAGGCCGCTTAGGTTCTGAGCCAGCTGAACCCTTAGGCTGCCATCGCTATCTTTGGTGATGCCGATATTGCCGTCCGTCAGGGCGTTCACATCAGCGCCGCCAGTCAAGCCAAGCGTTTCATTCAGCTTGCGCGTTACCACTTCGCCGTCGTCGCCCTGGAACTTCAGGCCGTCGTTCAGCGTGGCAACTTCTTGATCATTGCCTTCCGGGTCGGTGTAAACGATGCGTGTCACGCCGTCTACGCCATCAACGCCCGGTGCACCGTCCTGGATCGAGATGGTGGTTAGGCCATCCGTGCCGTTGGGGCCCGCCGGACCGGCTAGGCCGATCGTGCCGTTCTCGCCATCGATAGCAACGCCGTCTTTACCATCCTTGCCGTTGACGACAATGCTGCCTGGGGTGGTGTCATCTCCCACGATCAGATCACTGCCCAGGGCGAAGTCGATGGCGTTATCGCTCACCGTGGTGACGATGCTGCCGTCGCCACTGGTGTAGGTAACGGTCTCGCCCAGCTGGACGTTGTCGTCGGCACCGTTATCCGCGGCGATATTGAAGCCTTGGTTGGCAATCGCTTCGACGTCATTCAGCTGATCGACATTCACTGCATCCGTGCCGTCTGTGCCCGGGGCGAGGTTGGTGATCTTCGTATCACCCATGTCGATGCCGCCGTTGTTGATCGTCGGGCCATCGGTAATCGCTACTTCGGTCAGGCCGCTTAGGTTCTGAGCCAGCTGAACCCTTAGGCTGCCATCGCTATCTTTGGTGATGCCGATATTGCCGTCCGTCAGGGCGTTCACATCAGCGCCGCCAGTCAAGCCAAGCGTTTCATTCAGCTTGCGCGTTACCACTTCGCCGTCGTCGCCCTGGAACTTCAGGCCGTCGTTCAGCGTGGCAACTTCTTGATCATTGCCTTCCGGGTCGGTGTAAACGATGCGTGTCACGCCGTCTACGCCATCAACGCCCGGTGCACCGTCCTGGATCGAGATGGTGGTTAGGCCATCCGTGCCGTTGGGGCCCGCCGGACCGGCTAGGCCGATCGTGCCGTTCTCGCCATCGATAGCAACGCCGTCTTTACCATCCTTGCCGTTGACGACAATGCTGCCTGGGGTGGTGTCATCTCCCACGATCAGATCACTGCCCAGGGCGAAGTCGATGGCGTTATCGCTCACCGTGGTGACGATGCTGCCGTCGCCACTGGTGTAGGTAACGGTCTCGCCCAGCTGGACGTTGTCGTCGGCACCGTTATCCGCGGCGATATTGAAGCCTTGGTTGGCAATCGCTTCGACGTCATTCAGCTGATCGACATTCACTGCATCCGTGCCGTCTGTGCCCGGGGCGAGGTTGGTGATCTTCGTATCACCCATGTCGATGCCGCCGTTGTTGATCGTCGGGCCATCGGTAATCGCTACTTCGGTCAGGCCGCTTAGGTTCTGAGCCAGCTGAACCCTTAGGCTGCCATCGCTATCTTTGGTGATGCCGATATTGCCGTCCGTCAGGGCGTTCACATCAGCGCCGCCAGTCAAGCCAAGCGTTTCATTCAGCTTGCGCGTTACCACTTCGCCGTCGTCGCCCTGGAACTTCAGGCCGTCGTTCAGCGTGGCAACTTCTTGATCATTGCCTTCCGGGTCGGTGTAAACGATGCGTGTCACGCCGTCTACGCCATCAACGCCCGGTGCACCGTCCTGGATCGAGATGGTGGTTAGGCCATCCGTGCCGTTGGGGCCCGCCGGACCGGCTAGGCCGATCGTGCCGTTCTCGCCATCGATAGCAACGCCGTCTTTACCATCCTTGCCGTTGACGACAATGCTGCCTGGGGTGGTGTCATCTCCCACGATCAGATCACTGCCCAGGGCGAAGTCGATGGCGTTATCGCTCACCGTGGTGACGATGCTGCCATCTTCACTGGTGTAGGCAACGGTCTCGCCCAGCTTGACGGTGTCTTCGGTCGCCGCTGGATCTGCCAGATCGGCATTGTCTGCGGTGATGTTGAAGCCTGTAGTGACCAGGGTGTTATTGGCGTTCTGAAGATCGCCCACGTTCACCGCATTGGTGAGGTCATCACCGGTGGCGGTCTCTAGGGTGGTGCCGGTCAGGCCGCTTTCCACGCTGGTGATTTGCTTGTCACCCATGTCGGCACCCTGGAAGTTCGGGGTGTCGGCAAACTGGATTTCAATACCACCGGCTTGGGTTGCGACGGTCTTGACGTTGCCTGAGGAGTAGGCAATCGGGTCGCCCGCTGCATCGGTGTCGGCGCCGGTGCCCACAATCTGCAGTTCGTCGTTCAGATTACGGGTGACGTAACCCGCCGTCGTGCCGGTGTTGTCGTTGCCTGAGAAGCGCAGGCCGTCATCTTCTAGCGTGGCCACGGTCTTGTTGTTGCCATCGCCGTCTTCGAAGGTCAGACGTGTCACGTCAGTGGCGTCGGCCATGACGTCGCCCGGTAGGATCTGCGGACGCAGGATGGTTTGTGGGCTGATGCCATTCTGACCCGCCGGACCTGTCAGGCCGATGGAGCCGTCTGCGCCGTTGATCGCAACGCCACTCACGCCGTCGGCACCGTCAACCCCTAACGTGCCGTCCACCCCTGGCTCGCCAGGCGCGCCCGGGCCACCAATGGTGAGGTCGGTGTTCAACGCGAAGTCGATTTCGTTGTCACGCACCGTGGTGATGATGTTGCCATCGTCACTGGTGTAGGCAACGGTCTCGCCCAGGGCAACGGTGTCTTCCGTCGCCGCTGGATCGGCTAGATCGGCATTGTCTGCGGTGATGTTGAAGCCTGTAGTGACCAGGGTGTTATTGGCGTTCTGAAGATCGCCCACGTTCACCGCATTGGTGAGGTCATCACCGGTGGCGGTCTCTAGGGTGGTGCCGGTCAGGCCGCTTTCCACGCTGGTGATTTGCTTGTCACCCATGTCGGCACCCTGGAAGTTCGGGGTGTCGGCAAACTGGATTTCAATACCACCGGCTTGGGTTGCGACGGTCTTGACGTTGCCTGAGGAGTAGGCAATCGGGGCGCCCGCTGCATCGGTGTCGGCACCGGTGCCCACAATCTGCAGTTCGTCGTTCAGATTACGGGTGACGTAACCATCCGCGGTACCGGTGTTGTCGTTACCCGAGAAGCGCAGGCCGTCATCTTCCAGCGTGGCCACGGTCTTGTTGTTGCCATCGCCGTCTTCGAAGGTCAGACGTGTCACGTCAGTGGCGTCGGCCATGACGTCGCCCGGTAGGATCTGCGGACGCAGGATGGTTTGTGGGCTGATGCCATTCTGACCCGCCGGACCTGTCAGGCCGATGGAGCCGTCTGCGCCGTTGATCGCAACGCCACTCACGCCGTCGGCACCGTCAACCCCTAACGTGCCGTCCACCCCTGGTTCGCCAGGCGCGCCCGGACCACCAATGGTGAGGTCGGTGTTCAACGCGAAGTCGATTTCGTTGTCACGCACCGTGGTGATGATGTTGCCATCGTCACTGGTGTAGGCCACGGTCTCGCCCAGCTTGACGGTGTCTTCGGTCGCCGCTGGATCTGCCAGATCGGCATTGTCTGCGGTGATGTTGAAGCCTGTAGTGACCAGGGTGTTATTGGCGTTCTGAAGATCGCCCACGTTCACCGCATTGGTGAGGTCATCACCGGTGGCGGTCTCTAGGGTGGTGCCGGTCAGGCCGCTTTCCACGCTGGTGATTTGCTTGTCACCCATGTCGGCACCCTGGAAGTTCGGGGTGTCGGCAAACTGGATTTCAATACCACCGGCTTGGGTTGCGACGGTCTTGACGTTGCCTGAGGAGTAGGCAATCGGGGCGCCCGCTGCATCGGTGTCGGCACCGGTGCCCACAATCTGCAGTTCGTCGTTCAGATTACGGGTGACGTAACCATCCGCGGTACCGGTGTTGTCGTTACCCGAGAAGCGCAGGCCGTCATCTTCCAGCGTGGCCACGGTCTTGTTGTTGCCATCGCCGTCTTCGAAGGTCAGACGTGTCACGTCAGTGGCGTCGGCCATGACGTCGCCCGGTAGGATCTGCGGACGCAGGATGGTTTGTGGGCTGATGCCATTCTGACCCGCCGGACCTGTCAGGCCGATGGAGCCGTCTGCGCCGTTGATCGCAACGCCACTCACGCCGTCAGCACCGTCAACTCCAATCTTACCGTCGACGCCTGGCTCGCCAGGCGCGCCCGGGCCACCAATGGTGAGGTCGGTGTTCAACGCGAAGTCGATTTCGTTGTCACGCACCGTGGTGATGATGTTGCCATCGTCACTGGTGTAGGCCACGGTCTCGCCCAGGGCAACGGTGTCTTCCGTCGCCGCCGGATCGGCTAGATCGGCATTGTCTGCGGTGATGTTGAAGCCTGTAGTGACCAGGGTGTTATTGGCGTTCTGAAGATCGCCCACGTTCACCGCATTGGTGAGGTCATCACCGGTGGCGGTCTCTAGGGTGGTGCCGGTCAGGCCGCTTTCCACGCTGGTGATTTGCTTGTCACCCATGTCGGCACCCTGGAAGTTCGGGGTGTCGGCAAACTGGATTTCAATACCACCGGCTTGGGTTGCGACGGTCTTGACGTTGCCTGAGGAGTAGGCAATCGGGGCGCCCGCTGCATCGGTGTCGGCACCGGTGCCCACAATCTGCAGTTCGTCGTTCAGATTACGGGTGACGTAACCATCCGCGGTACCGGTGTTGTCGTTACCCGAGAAGCGCAGGCCGTCATCTTCCAGCGTGGCCACGGTCTTGTTGTTGCCATCGCCGTCTTCGAAGGTCAGACGTGTCACGTCAGTGGCGTCGGCCATGACGTCGCCCGGTAGGATCTGCGGACGCAGGATGGTTTGTGGGCTGATGCCATTCTGACCCGCCGGACCTGTCAGGCCGATGGAGCCGTCTGCGCCGTTGATCGCAACGCCACTCACGCCGTCAGCACCGTCAACTCCAATCTTACCGTCGACGCCTGGCTCGCCAGGCGCGCCCGGGCCACCAATGGTGAGGTCGGTGTTCAACGCGAAGTCGATTTCGTTGTCACGCACCGTGGTGATGATGTTGCCATCGTCACTGGTGTAGGCCACGGTCTCGCCCAGGGCAACGGTGTCTTCCGTCGCCGCCGGATCGGCTAGATCGGCATTGTCTGCGGTGATGTTGAAGCCTGTAGTGACCAGGGTGTTATTGGCGTTCTGAAGATCGCCCACGTTCACCGCATTGGTGAGGTCATCACCGGTGGCGGTCTCTAGGGTGGTGCCGGTCAGGCCGCTTTCCACGCTGGTGATTTGCTTGTCACCCATGTCGGCACCCTGGAAGTTCGGGGTGTCGGCAAACTGGATTTCAATACCACCGGCTTGGGTTGCGACGGTCTTGACGTTGCCTGAGGAGTAGGCAATCGGGGCGCCCGCTGCATCGGTGTCGGCACCGGTGCCCACAATCTGCAGTTCGTCGTTCAGATTACGGGTGACGTAACCATCCGCGGTACCGGTGTTGTCGTTACCCGAGAAGCGCAGGCCGTCATCTTCCAGCGTGGCCACGGTCTTGTTGTTGCCATCGCCGTCTTCGAAGGTCAGACGTGTCACGTCAGTGGCGTCGGCCATGACGTCGCCCGGTAGGATCTGCGGACGCAGGATGGTTTGTGGGCTGATGCCATTCTGACCCGCCGGACCTGTCAGGCCGATGGAGCCGTCTGCGCCGTTGATCGCAACGCCACTCACGCCGTCGGCACCGTCAACCCCTAACGTGCCGTCCACCCCTGGTTCGCCAGGCGCGCCCGGACCACCAATGGTGAGGTCGGTGTTCAACGCGAAGTCGATTTCGTTGTCACGCACCGTGGTGATGATGTTGCCATCGTCACTGGTGTAGGCCACGGTCTCGCCCAGCTTGACGGTGTCTTCGGTCGCCGCTGGATCGGCCAGATCGGCATTGTCTGCGGTGATGTTGAAGCCTTGGTCAACGACGTTGTTCAAGGCCTTCAGCTGCGCGACGTTAACGGCGTCGCTATCAGCGGTACCTGCAGCAACGCCGGTGACTTGACGATATAAGCCAACGCCTTCATCACCAACCGCCACGGCACCATAGGTTGATTTGGTGGCCGTAATCGCTGGATCATTATCATCCGCGATACCCGTCAACGGGTTATAACCGGAAATACCCGCTCCAGTATTGGCGTTGGAAGCGGTACCAATGGCAACGCCGCCTTCTACGCTAACATCAGCAAAGTTACCAAGCACAAAGGCGTTATCTTGATCAATATTGTTAACCGCACCGATCACTGAGGAGAGATTACCGCTAACGGTATTTTGACCACCTAACGCTGTTGAGAGCTTGCCAGAAACTTCATTTTGGTAGCCGATCGCCCGCGAGAAACCACCGCCGGTTACCTTGTTCTCGAAGCCCATCGCAACAGACGTTCGTCCTTCCACTTGGTTACGAATACCAAATGCGGTGGAGTTTTCACCGGAAATGTTGTTCGTGAAACCGAAGGCTGAAGAAAAACGGCCGGAAACTTCGTTCAGCTGCCCAATTACCGTCGTATTTTGTGCCTGCAACTTGTTTTCGCGGCCAATGGCAATAGCGGTAAATGAGTCCCCTGGTGTGCCTGCACCCAGTACGTTATTTGCACCTATAGCAATCTGACTTTGACTGTTTGTATTGTTATTGAAACCTAAGGCTACTGAACGTTCTCCCTCCGCCGTGTTTCCAGTACCCACTGCCGTCGCATTATTGGCAGATGCAGAGTTGTTATTCCCTACGGCGGTAGCAGAATTGCCAGCCGCTAACGCGTTGGTACCTGCTGCAAGAGCATTGACACCTGTTGCACCGTCGTTGTTGAAGTTGCCTTGCTGGGTGCCATTATCATTGACGCTGTAGTAGCGAATTCTCTGTGCTGCTAATTGATTAACGTTGACAGCATCGGTGCCAGCGACACCAGGTGCCAGGTTGGTGATGGTGTTCCCCCCCATGTTGATGCCGGTGTTATTAATCACCGGACCACCGTTAATGGTGAGGCTGTCAGCCGTCAGATCTGGCGACGTGGCAACCGTAATATCGGTGCCCGTACGCGTAATATCGATGTTTTGACCATCTATGAATTGGACGGTGGCATTGGGTGCAACGTTTGTCGCTGTATCGCCGTTGGTCTGCACGTTCCAACCAGCATTGGCAACATTGCTAACGCTTGTCAGCTGCTCCTGTGTCGCTGCTTGGCCACCAGTGTAAGTGACGTTCGGGTCGAAGGTGGTGTTGGTCAGGCCACTGATCGTGCCGGCATCGCCATCAATCGAGACAGGGTTGGTAGACCCCACGCTGAGCACGTCCGCTAGGCCAAGCTGTACACCGTCTGCCGTGGTGGTAGAGGTAACGTTGGCATCACCGTTAACATTAATGGTGTCGCCTAACGCGTAGTTATTTGACGTCGCACCGTCACCAAAGTTGAGACCTTTATTGATCTCGGTGGTGTTGTTCGTCACGTTGGTATTCGTCGCGAACAACTGGCTGCCGTTGACGGCGTCCGTCGAGGTCGCGCTGAGATCACCCGCTTGCACGTTGGTGATCTTGTCACCCCCTACGTCCAGGCCATCCACCGTACTGGTGATCACGGTGTTATTGGTAGCATCACCAATTGTTACCTGAGTGAACTCAACTTCGTCAGCAGTCGCAACTTCAATCACCTGATCGGCATTGCGGCTTATCTCGATATTCTTGCCATCGATAAACTGAACCGTTTCACCCGGTGCGACGTTATCCGCGGTTTCAGCATTAACCTGAACATCCCAGCCAGCATTGGCAACATTGCTAACGCTTGTCAGCTGCTCCTGTGTCGCTGCTTGGCCACCAGTGTAAGTGGCGTTCGGGTCAAAGGTGGTGTTGGTCAGGCCACTAATCGTGCCGGTATCACCGTTGATCGTGACAGGATTGGTAGACCCCACACTGAGCACGTCCGCTAGGCCAAGCTGTACACCGTCTGCCGTGGTGATAGAGGTAACGTTGCTATCACCGTTCACATTAATGGTGTCGCCTAACGCGTACTTGTTCGACGTAGCACCGTCGCCAAAGTTAATGCCTTTGTCGATCTCGGCAGCATTGTTGGTGATGTTGGTCGTGTTGGTCGTGACATTTTCATTCGTCGCGAACAGCTGGCTGCCGTTGACGGCGTCCGTCGAGGTCGCGCTGAGATCACCCGCTTGCACGTTGGTGATCTTGTCACCCCCCACGTCCAGGCCATCCACCGTACTGGTGATCACGGTGTTATTGGTAGCATCACCAATTGTTACCTGAGTGAACTCAACTTCGTCCTCGGTGGCAAAGGTGATCTTGTTTGCATCACGGCTAACGTCAATATTCTTGCCTTCAGCAAAAATCGCCGTTTCACCCGGGCCGATGTTTTCGGACATAAGTTCAGTGTTGGCTTGGAGGCTCCAACCGCTGTTAGCCAACTCATTCACTGCTTTCAACTGGCTGACGTTGACCGCATCGGTATCTGTCGCACCGGCAGCCACGTTGGTGATACGACGCTCACTACCACTGGTGCCGACGGAAACTTCGCTAGCTGCTGAATCAGCTGCCACAGACGTCGCGCCTGTGGGTACATAGGCTGTTGCTGTTAGGGTGCTACCATTAGCAACAGAGCCGCTACCCAGCGCAACACCCGCGTCATAAGTAACATCCGCATTTTTGCCAAGTGCAACACCATCGCTCTCGCCGACCGTCGAGGCCTTAGCACCGTCACCAATCACCACATTACCTGCACCATTGGCTTGAGCATTCATACCAATGGCAATATCACCTTGGCCAAAAGTGGTAGCGTCATTACCGATGGCTACCTGGCCACTTCCAAAGACCTGTGTTGTAGCGCCATCACCCACAGCAACTGAAGAATCGCTCGCGGCTAACGCGTTGGTACCTGCTGCAAGAGCATTGACACCTGTTGCACCGTCGTTGTTGAAGTTGCCTTGTTGGGTGCCATTATCATTGACGCTGTAGTAGCGAATTCTCTGTGCTGCTAATTGATTAACGTTGACAGCATCGGTGCCAGCGACACCAGGTGCCAGGTTGGTGATGGTGTTCCCCCCCATGTTGATGCCGGTGTTATTAATCACCGGACCACCGTTGATGGTGAGGCTGTCAGCCGTCAGATCTGGCGACGTGGCAACCGTAATATCGGTGCCCGTACGCGTAATATCGATGTTTTGACCATCTATGAATTGGACGGTGGCATTGGGTGCAACGTTTGTCGCTGTATCGCCGTTGGTCTGCACGTTCCAACCAGCATTGGCAACATTGCTAACGCTTGTCAGCTGCTCCTGGGTCGCTGCTTGGCCACCGGTGTAAGTGGCGTTCGGGTCGAAGGTGGTGTTGGTCAGGCCACTAATCGTGCCGGCATCGCCATCAATCGAGACAGGGTTGGTAGACCCCACACTGAGCACGTCCGCTAGGCCAAGCTGTACACCGTCTGCCGTGGTGGTAGAGGTAACGTTGGCATCACCGTTAACATTAATGGTGTCGCCTAACGCGTACTTGTTCGACGTAGCACCGTCGCCAAAGTTAATGCCTTTGTCGATCTCGGCAGCATTGTTGGTGATGTTGGTCGTGTTGGTCGTGACATTTTCATTCGTCGCGAACAGCTGGCTGCCGTTGACAGCGTCCGTCGATGTCGCGCTGAGATCACCCGCTTGCACGTTGGTGATCTTGTCACCCCCTACGTCCAGGCCATCCACCGTACTGGTGATCACGGTGTTATTGGTAGCATCACCAATTGTTACCTGAGTGAACTCAACTTCGTCAGCAGTCGCAACTTCAATCACCTGATCGGCATTGCGGCTTATCTCGATATTCTTGCCATCGATAAACTGAACCGTTTCACCCGGTGCGACGTTATCCGCGGTTTCAGCATTAACCTGAACATCCCAGCCAGCATTGGCCAATTCATTCACTGCTTTTAATTGGCTGACGTTAACCGCGTCAGTGTCAGTTGCACCAGCAGCCACATTAGTAATGCGACGCTCGTTACCAGCACTACCGACTGAAACTTCGCTATCCGCCGTGGGCGCTGCAACAGCGATCGGGTTGCCGTTAACATCCAGCGGTTGGTAAGCCGCTGTACTCAACGTGCTGCCGTCGGCAACGGAGTTGGAACCCAGAGCAATGCTGTTGGTTGCTGAGGCTTGGGCCCCTCGACCAATAGCAACAGCATTTGCGTTGCTTGCTTCTGCATTGCGGCCTATCGCGTTTGAAGAGTTGCCAGAAGCAATAGCCTGGAATCCCATCGCATTTGAAGAGCCACCTGATGCAGTCGCCTGGAAGCCCATCGCATTTGTGTAATCCGCAGAAGCGGTTGCGTCACGACCAATTGCATTTGAGAACTCTCCAGAAGCAATTGTCTGATGGCCTATCGCATTTGAAACACGAGCAGAAGCCGTTGCGTTACGGCCAATCGCATTTGAAAATCCTGCCGAGGCATTTGAAGAAGTACCAATCGCAGTGGCGTACTCCGCTGAAGCAGTTGCATTTTGACCTATAGCATTTGAACCCAATGCTGAAGCCTTTGACTCAAAGCCTATGGCAACACTTCTGTCTCCCTCGGATGCAACTCCATTACCCACTGCTACACTTCTATTTCCACTTGCTGCCGCATCTACACCCGCAGCCAGGGCGTTGGTACCTACTGCCCCGTCATTATTGAAGTTGCCTTGCTGAGTGCCAGCATCATTCACGCTGTAGTAGCGGATTTTCTGTGCTTCTAATTGATTAACGTTGACAGCATCGGTGCCAGCGACACCAGGTGCCAGGTTGGTGATGGTGTTCCCCCCCATGTTGATGCCGGTGTTATTAATCACCGGACCACCGTTAATGGTGAGGCTGTCAGCCGTCAGATCTGGCGACGTGGCAACCGTAATATCGGTGCCCGTACGCGTAATATCGATGTTTTGACCATCTATGAATTGGACGGTGGCATTGGGTGCAACGTTTGTCGCTGTATCGCCGTTGGTCTGCACGTTCCAGCCAGCATTGGCAACATTGCTAACGCTTGTCAGCTGCTCCTGTGTCGCTGCTTGGCCACCAGTGTAAGTGGCGTTCGGGTCGAAGGTGGTGTTGGTCAGGCCACTGATCGTGCCGGCATCGCCATCAATCGAGACAGGGTTGGTAGACCCCACACTGAGCACGTCCGCTAGGCCAAGCTGTACACCGTCTGCCGTGGTGGTAGAGGTAACGTTGGTATCACCTTTAACATTAATGGTGTCGCCTAACGCGTAGTTATTTGACGTCGCACCGTCACCAAAGTTGAGACCTTTATTGATCTCGGTGGTGTTATTCGTCACGTTGGTATTCGTCGCGAACAGCTGGCTGCCGTTAACGGCGTCCGTCGATGTCGCGCTGAGATCACCCGCTTGCACGTTGGTGATCTTGTCACCCCCCACGTCCAAGCCATCCACCGTACTAGTGATAACGGTGTTATTGGTAGCGTCACCAATTGTTACCTGAGTGAACTCAACTTCGTCAGCAGTCGCAACTTCAATCACCTGATCGGCATTGCGGCTTATCTCGATATTCTTGCCATCGATAAACTGAACCGTTTCACCCGGTGCGACGTTATCCGCGGTTTCAGCATTAACCTGAACATCCCAGCCAGCATTGGCAACATTGCTAACGCTTGTCAGCTGCTCCTGTGTCGCTGCTTGGCCACCAGTGTAAGTGGCGTTCGGGTCGAAGGTGGTGTTGGTCAGGCCACTGATCGTGCCGGCATCGCCATCAATAGAGACAGGGTTGGTAGACCCCACACTGAGCACGTCCGCTAGGCCAAGCTGTACACCGTCTGCCGTGGTGGTGGAGGTAACGTTGCTATCACCGTTAACATTAATGGTGTCGCCTAACGCGTACTTGTTCGATGTAGCACCGTCGCCAAAGTTAATGCCTTTGTCGATCTCGGCAGCATTGTTGGTGATGTTGGTCGTGTTGGTCGTGACATTTTCATTCGTCGCGAACAGCTGGCTGCCATTGACGGCGTCAGTAGATGTCGCGCTGAGATCACCCGCTTGTACGTTGGTGATCTTGTCACCCCCCACGTCCAGGCCATCCACCGTACTGGTGATCACGGTGTTATTGGTAGCGTCACCAACTGTTACCTGAGTGAACTCAACTTCGTCAGCAGTCGCAACTTCGATCACCTGATCCGCATTGCGGCTTATCTCGATATTCTTGCCATCGATAAACTGAACCGTTTCACCCGGTGCGACATTATCCGCGGTTTCAGCATTAACCTGAACATCCCAGCCAGCATTGGCAACATTGCTAACGCTTGTCAGCTGCTCCTGTGTCGCTGCTTGGCCACCAGTGTAAGTGGCGTTCGGGTCGAAGGTGGTGTTGGTCAGGCCACTAATCGTGCCGGTATCACCGTTGATCGTGACAGGATTGGTAGACCCCACACTGAGCACGTCCGCTAGGCCAAGCTGTACACCGTCTGCCGTGGTGATAGAGGTAACGTTGCTATCACCGTTAACATTAATGGTGTCGCCTAACGCGTACTTGTTCGACGTAGCACCGTCGCCAAAGTTAATGCCTTTGTCGATCTCGGCAGCATTGTTGGTGATGTTGGTCGTGTTGTTAGCAACGTTGGTGTTTGTCGCGAACAGCTGGCTGCCGTTGACGGCGTCCGTCGATGTCGCGCTTAGGTCACCCGCTTGCACGTTGGTGATCTTGTCACCCCCCACGTCCAGGCCATCCACCGTACTGGTGATCACGGTGTTATTGGTAGCGTCACCAATCGTTACCTGAGTGAACTCAACTTCATCAGCAGTCGCGACTTCAATCACCTGATCGGCATTGCGGCTTATCTCGATATTCTTGCCATCGATAAACTGAACCGTTTCACCCGGTGCGACATTATCCGCGGTTTCAGCATTAACCTGAACATCCCAGCCAGCATTGGCAACATTGCTAACGCTTGTCAGCTGCTCCTGTGTCGCTGCTTGGCCACCGGTGTAAGTGGCGTTCGGGTCGAAGGTGGTGTTGGTCAGGCCACTAATCGTGCCGGCATCGCCATCAATCGAGACAGGGTTGGTAGACCCCACACTGAGCACGTCCGCTAGGCCAAGCTGTACACCGTCTGCCGTGGTGGTAGAGGTAACGTTGGCATCACCGTTAACATTAATGGTGTCGCCTAACGCGTACTTGTTCGATGTAGCACCGTCGCCAAAGTTAATGCCTTTGTCGATCTCGGCAGCATTGTTGGTGATGTTGGTCGTGTTGGTCGTGACATTTTCATTCGTCGCGAACAGCTGGCTGCCGTTGACAGCGTCAGTAGATGTCGCGCTGAGATCACCCGCTTGCACGTTGGTGATCTTGTCACCCCCTACGTCCAGGCCATCCACCGTACTGGTGATCACGGTGTTATTAGTAGCGTCACCAATCGTTACCTGAGTGAACTCAACTTCATCAGCAGTCGCAACTTCAATCACCTGATCGGCATTGCGGCTTATCTCGATATTCTTGCCATCGATAAACTGAACCGTTTCACCCGGTGCGACGTTATCCGCGGTTTCAGCATTAACCTGAACATCCCAGCCGGTATTCGCTATATTTTCAACAGCGACCAACTGAGCGACGTTAACGGCATCATCTAATTCGGTACCAGCGGCAACGCTAGTGATTTGACGACTACCAATATCAACCGCACCGAGAGCGGCAACGGTGCCCGCAATGTTGGTCGAATCAGCAGCGGTAGCGCCGGTGGGAACGTAGCCAGCTACACCTGATTCAACAGTGGCAACTGAACCAGCACCCAAGGCTACGCCATTCACTGCTGTCACGTTCGAACTAAGACCAAGCGCAATGCCATTAGTTGCTGTCGAATCAACCGTCGCTGCAGTACCAAGAGCAATACCGGCATCAGCATTAGCTTTTGAGCTAGCGCCCAATGCCATGCCGTTTGTTGCTGTTACGTTCGCACTATTACCAAGCGCAATGCCACTATTTGCTGCCGCATCAACCGCCGCTGAAGCACCAAGAGCAATACCGCCATCAGCAGCAGCACTAGTAAGCGCACCAATTGCTACTGAACCACTTCCTGGGGAACGCGCATCAAGACCTTGAGCAATGGAGCTATCGCCTTCAGCGATGGCAGGCGCGTAAGCAGCAGGCGAGATGGCAATAGAAGCATTTCCTGTCGCCTGCGCACCGCCACCAATGGCTGTACCAGTATTGACAGTAGCTCCGCCGACATCTTTTCCGGCTACCGCGTCAAAACCAATGGCTGTTCCAGAGACTACCTTTGCGCCTGCACCAACAGCAGTTGAAGCTAAATTATCACCGACTGCATAACCATTGGGGTTAGTAACACCAGTTAGCGCACCAGCAGAAATGGTTGAAGAACCAGCGTCTGCCCCATCACCGACGGCAACTGCACTCTCCCCTGAAGCGCTTGCATTGGTGCCCGCCGCCAGGGCGTTAACCCCAGAAGCACCGTCATTGTTGAAGTTAGCTTGCTGCGTACCGTCATCGTTGACGCTGTAGTAGTGGGTTTCGCTGGCCTTTAGCTGAGCAACGTTCACCGCATCGCTGTCTTCAGAACCAGCAGCAACACCCGTAATCTGGCGGAATACACCGCCTGTAGCATCGCCTACCGCAACCGCACCCGTTGTACTTTGGGTTGCGGCGATGCCTGCATCCAAGCCGTCAGCAGCGGCAGTGAGTGGGTTGTAGCCTGGGATGCCTGCGCCCGTATCTGCGATAGCGCCATTGCCCAGCGCCACCCCACCGGCAACGGTGACATCCGCGCCATTACCCATTACAAAGGCATCAGCGACATCAAGGTTATTGTCATTACCGATGATACGGCTACCGGCTGCAGTGGCCGTAAGGGTATTGTTGTTACCAAAAGCACCGGCATTGTCGGCCTCAATGGTATTGTCGTTACCCAGTGCGTATGAGCCTGTACCACTTATAATATTCGGGTCACCAACGGCCCCCGAATGATCGCCCGAAACTTCGTTTCCATAGCCAATACTGATACTTTGCTCACCAGAGGCTTTGGCACCGGTACCCATGGCAATGGCGTCGAGACCAGAGGCTTGCGCGCCAGCACCCATAGCGATGGTGTTTTCAACCGAGGCAAGGCTTTCCTTACCAATAGCAATACCATTATTGCCCTGTACATTGGCAAAATCGCCTAACGCAATGGCGCTATTGGCAGAGCCGGTTGCATCGCCATTGGTATCATAGGTGCCCACCTTGGCATCCTGACCCAGGGCCATGCTTCTTTCGCCTGACACTTCAGACTGACGCCCCATGGCAATGGAGTGTTTACCGTCCACTGCAGTGGTAGAGCCGAGTGCAATCGCGCTGGTAGAAACAGCTGTTGTTTGCGCATTACTACCAGCAGCAATAGAAGATAGCCCTAGTGCACTTGCAGGTCTGAACTCAGCGCCCGATAGGGCGATAGAGCCATTGCCCGCTGTTGCACCGCCACCAATAGCGGTGCCTGTAGCATCAGTACCCACTATGCCCGCATTTGCACCGACTGCCGTACCTGATAAGGCTTTAGCGCCATCACCCAAGGCTACAGAACCCATTAAAAACTCAGCAGGAAGTCCGGTACCCGTTGGGCTAAAACGCGACTCAGCTTGTGCGTTACGGCCTATGGCAATGGCATTTGCATTAATGGCTGCAGCTCTCGACCCTACGGCAATAGCATCATCACTATTCGCTTGTGAAGAGAAACCCAGCGAGATGGAACGGTTACCGTTAGCACTATGGCGTGTCGTTTCTAACCATGTACCATCTGCTTGCGGTGCGGCGCTGTTACCAATGGCAATAGCGTTAATGCCTTCTGCCTCTAGCGCATTACCCATAGCAATTGCTTGAATGCCCGTTGCTGTTGTCACCCGGTTACGAGCAGTACCAATAGCAATGGAACGGTGCCCTTCAGCACGCGTTCCAGCACCCACGGCGGTACCCACTCGACCAGTACCCGTACCATCCGCCAAACCAGCATACGCATCATGCCCAATGGCGACAGAACCAACGCCATCGGCATTCATGCCAATTGCAATACCACGTTGAAAAACATCCAAAGGAAGTGGCTGATTGATAAGCTCAATAGCAGTAGTGCCTGAGTTGCTGTTTAAACCCACCGAAACAGAACCACCACCACTGGATACACTATCTGCCCCTACCGCCACAGACCCATCGCCACCACCGGCGTTGGCTTTATGCCCCAGCGCGACTGTTCGATCAGAATTCGCCTCGCTTTGTCGTCCTATGGCGACCGCATTAAGTGCGGTCGATTTAGCCCATGACCCTAGAGCAATGGCTCCATCGGCAGTAGCGGTAGTACGTTGATGGTCGTGGGTACCAATCGCAATCGAGAAATTTCCCGTTGCCTGGCTTCCAGCACCAATGGCTGTTGCTATTCCATTCGGGACCACCGAGTTCGCGCGAAAGCCTATCGCCACACCGCCGGATGATGTTGCCGTCTGGCCCAACGATGTACCCTGTTGGGTAGTACCACCACCATTAATGCGCCCTACCGCGGACGAATTCCAGCCAATCGAAACCGCACCGTCCTCACATGCTTCAGCATTTGTGCCAATGCCAATACGGGTATTGTTAAACCCGTTATTAGCACATGTATTGGCATTCATTAGTGCATCAGCCCTTGCCTCCGGCGCTACCAGCATCAACGAGCCGGCGGCAAGCGCCACGGCGACCACGGCTGGGCGCAACAAGGCAGAAATACTGGAGGAGGTTTGCGGCGCTGGTAGTTGGCCAACGAGCCCTTGCCGGGTGGCGGATTTATCGCGGCTGCGGGCCGCTTCAGAAGTTACCACTAACCGGCCAAGCGTACGGTTCCAGATTAAGCGAAATACGTTATTCATTGCTTAGAACTCCACTAACTGTTCAGTGAGGAGGCGCGTTTACCTCGCACAACTATCTTTCCCTTGGCCATTTCGGTGTGGTGCTGAAGCGTTGAGGCGTAACACCTCACCTGGCAACCTCCATCCGACCGGGCAACCACTGACTACCAACGCGCAGAGCCACCTGAGTAAGCAACACTGCACTGCGTGATATGCGGTTTCCAAAGCACTAACACCCCTGTGTTAAAACACAGAAGTTAGTTAATACCGTTCAAGGCGTTTATTTAGTGGGTTCATTCTCGTACTTAGATTAGTGCTAACTCAATACAGTGAAATTATTGTTCATATTTACTCAAGATACGCACAATTATTAACAAACATCTGAAAACATTATTTAACCTTTATTAGAACAATAAAAATAAAAACACTTATAGATATTTAAAAAATAGTTATAAAAAACTTCATTTTGATAAAAAATAGTGGAAAAATGCCAGTAAAATATTACAAAAAGTTAAATAATCACCTCAAATTTCTCAAACACAACACTGCCTTTGGCAGTGCCTTTTTAATTTAGAAACACTGTTTTAATATTTAATGATTATTTATAATTTTATTTTCTCCCCTACCATACTCTCAGATTAACCATTGTTCACAAACAGGTTCTGTGCTGAAACAGTAAAACGGCTTTCACTACTGCTATCACAGCGTGGTGGATTTCTTAACTCTAATTGTGTGGATAAAATCAAGCAGTCACAGACCATGGACAATCACTGATGTCACCTCCATTAACGCACTCAATGAATGGTGCTATCATGCCATAATCAGCTGCTGGGTAACCTTTAGTGTCTATCGTTTGGATTAATTAAGGTATTATATTTCTAATTTAGATAGCTTGCTTAGCGCTAGTTCTATTTCCGTCACGTTCCTCTTACACCAATAGAGCGAATGTTAAGCAACGCAATTTTTTGACAGTACTTAACATTTGAAAGCATAAAGGTTAGCTTACTCACCGTTTGATATTTACATGATCTTAATTTGAAAAATTGTTGCTCGATTTTTTAGGAGAAATCTGCGACAACTATAGTACTAGCATTTTACTACTAGGCGGGCTTAATTTTTCGATAGCTTATCCTTAAGGTAACGCACGGAAACCGTCTATCTTATGGTCGGCTTTTCTACAAGCACGCTAACAAAATTGCAGTTGAACTGATGTTTAGTCACTAAAATAAACCATTTTTTAACGATAAATGAACAGATTAGTAATTTTATCTTATTGTTACATTAAGACGATCAACCCTATGATTCAGATAACACAAACGACTAATTAACAGTACTATCTGCGCTTGTATTGCTGATATCGAGGAAAACATATCGGACGACCGCACTTTTGTTCTCGTTGAACTCTATGGATAGACCTACACAGCATGCTGCTTACTTTCACTGACAAGACACGACTTGGATATGGCCTATGCGTATTGCAATAGTAGAAGATGAGAAGGTGGGTTCAGAGCGCATTGAAAAGGCGCTTTTGGATGGGTTTGCCGAACGAGGCATAGAAGCTAATATCTTCTCCTTTGAAACCAGTAAAGCCTTCATACATACCGCCAGTCGTAACACGTTCGACTTGGTGGTGCTTGATTGGCACTTGCCTGATGGAACAGGCATCGCTCTGCTCAACTGGATGAAAACGTATCTGCAGATCCTTCCTGCCGTCATTATGGTTACCCTGAGGCAGGAGGAAGTAGATGTCATTCAGGCGTTGAATGCAGGTGCTGATGACTTTATTAGCAAGCCTTTCAGACCCCGTGAGCTTGCTGCAAGAGCCTATGCTTCCACACGCCGCCACTCATTACGCACACCTAGCGTGGCGCAACAGCAAGCACTTGAATTTGGCCGTATTAAGCTGAATGCCAACCGTGAAACGGCGTATGTAGACGGTGAAGAAGTGACATTGACTCGGCAGGAATTTCGCTTGGCGTTCCTTCTACTCAACCAGCTTGGCAGTCCGCTTTCACGCTCTTACTTATATGAATATGTTTGGGGGAAAAGTGACCCGCCGGGCACACGCACGCTAGATGTCCACATACACCGGGTACGCAAAAAACTGAATCTAACTTCAGAGTTTGGCTGGAATCTTGTTTCGGTTTATGGATATGGCTACCGACTACAGGCGCTTGACGAAATGACTGAGGCAACCGTAAGCAAATAGAGGGGCTATTGAGCTATTGAATTGAGGGCGAAAGCCATTACACAATAGCAAAAAACCCGCTTTGGAAATTGATTTCCTAAGCGGGTTTTGCTGTTAAAGCCACTCAACCATGGGGGGCTATGCTATTCAGTCAATATGAATACCAATGCGCCGAGCGACTTCCTCATAAGCCTCAATGACGCCTCCCAACCCTTGGCGGAAGCGGTCTTTATCAAGTTTCTCACGGGTGTTGGCATCCCATAGACGGCAACCATCCGGAGAGAATTCATCGCCGAGTACAACCTCGCCTTTAAAGATGCCAAACTCTAGCTTGTAATCGACAAGCAAAATATCACCTTCGGCAAATAGCTGCTTGAGGACATGGTTTACTTTAAAAGTGAGTGTCTTCATTTTTGCCAGTTGCTCTGGGGTTGCCCAACCAAAGGTTTCTGCTAGCGACTCATTAATCATTGGGTCGCCCTTTTCATCATTCTTTAAGAACAGCTCAAAGGTCGGAGGAGACAGTGCCATCCCCTCTTCAACGCCCAACCGTTTAACCAAACCGCCAGCCGCAATGTTGCGTACTACACATTCAACAGGAATCATCTGCATATTTTTTACTAAGCTTTCGTTATCCGAAAGCTGTTTTTCAAAATGCGTAGGGATTCCCGCTTCTTGTAGACGTTGCATAATGTATGCGTTAAAGATGTTGTTCACCTTGCCTTTACGGGCCAGTGACTCTTTCTTTTTGCCATCAAACGCGCTGGTATCATCACGAAAATGCAGTACCAACAAATCTGGATCGTCGGTGGTATAAACAGATTTTGCTTTACCAGCATAGAGCTCTTGGCGCTTTTCCATGGGGACTCCGAAAAGGTTACAAAATTAGACGTTAACGTAGATAGCCGGAGACACGCTCAAGCAGCTCGCGCTGATCATCAGCACTAAAGCTACGTTCACTGGCATTAATGGCGCGCAGAATCGTCTTATCACCGTTAGGCTGAAGAGCAAGACGAATTTGCTGTGACATACGGCGTACATCGGGGCTAAAGACAATCTGCAGTGGATTACGTCCCCGCTCTGTCTCCGTCATATACTCAACCAAAAACTCATAATTATCAGCGGAAGTTGCTAATAAGTCACGCTCGCCCTCTACACTAAAATCAAGTTCCAGATAATGATCAAGTTCCGCCCAAACACGATCTATCGGTTGAGGAATTACCACTTCCCAGTCGTCGCCTTGCTGTTGCAACTGAGGCGTTTGCTGTTCTGCAAGTCGTTGAGCTGTCCAAGAAGAAGCGCTAGCGGTGGCACTACGTGCACCTAGGTACTGTTCTAACGCGTCAAGACATGCTGCTACGCTTTGCCCTGATTGTTCGCAGCGTACCTCACTGCTGCCCGACCTCAACGCACTCTGCAGCGTCAATGTGGCTTGCGAGGTCACTATAACGCCTTGGCTTGCATTACTTTGCTGTACACCTAGCTGGCGACTACGCGCAAACGCTTCTAGCTGTGGCCAAACGGTTCCCGTGTCTGCCGCGACTACTAGCCATGTCTGGTTACCTACCTGACGACGCTCTACGAACTCTGGTTCTAAACCACTGCCAATCGCTAATGACGGAGGCGCAGAAATCTCAGCGGCCTGTTGAGGGCGCGTATCTTGTGCAGTAACTTGCGGCACAGGCATAGCATCGCGGTAACGCTGGGTATTGCGCGTGTCAGGAAGTACTAGGGGGGGCGCTGGGGCGGCTTCAGTGTAGTCTAAATTGCGGTCATGGTAGTAACCATCGCGCGAGCATCCGGCAAGTACAACAGCTGTTGCGAGTGCCAGCGGTATCCATTTAAGCGCACGTTTTTCAAGCAAGCGTTTTTCAAGAACAGGGCGCATCGAGCCACCTTAACAGTCAACAGATCGAGTACCCGGTGAGTCAACAACGACCACCGGGTAACAGAGGGGTTGCGTCGAATTACTCCTCTACGACGCCCGCCAACTGCAGCGCTTCACTCACAGTGGCGTGGTACTTTTCAGACAACCAAGTTAACGGCAGACGAATCCCTGCGTCCATATACCCCATGCGATGCAGTGCCCACTTAACCGGGATTGGGTTCGCTTCGATGCCTAAATTAGTATGTAACGGCATCAAACGCGTATTAATTTGGTGTGCTTTGTCTGCATCACCGGCCACTGCTGCAGCACATAAATCATGCATTGCTTTAGGCGCTACGTTCGCAGTAACGGAAATATCACCGTGGCCACCCATCAACATAAAATCACAGGCAGTGGCATCGTCTCCGGAGTAGAGCATAAAATCGCTGCCCTTCAAGCGGGTAATTAGATCCTCGGCACGCTCAAGGTTCCCCGTCGCATCTTTCAAACCAATGATATTTTTCACTTCTGCCAAGCGCACTACCGTTTCATTGTAGAGATCAGAGCAGGTACGACCAGGAACGTTGTACAGAATTACTGGAAGATTACTGCCTTCAGCAACGGCTTTAAAGTGTTGGTATAGCCCTTCTTGGGTCGGCTTATTGTAGTAAGGGCACACCGATAGGCAGTAGTCTGCGCCCACTTCACTGGCATAGCGTGCCAGCTCAACCGCCTCTGATGTGGCGTTAGCCCCGGTGCCGGCAATCACTGGAATTCGGCCATTCACCTCTTCTACCACGCTGCGAATCACATCGAAGTGCTCGGCAAATGACATGGTAGTAGGCTCGCCGGTGGTACCCGCTGCAACGATGGCATCAGTGCCATTATCGAGGTGGAAGTTCACCAGACGACGAAGCGCCTCCCAGTCGATGTCGCCATTGATCTTCATCGGCGTCGCCAGGGCGACAATGCTGCCTGTGATCATCCGCTTGTTCCTCACCTACAAAATTATAAAATTACGCGGCAAACGATATTCGTTCAAAGAAATCGAGTAGCCACGACCATTAGCCTGGGTATCGCATGGGCATACATTGAGCATACATAGTGGGGCAATTCGACTAGCTGCCATTTTATGCCTTTCGCCTTCTGCTGTGCTCCAAGGGGTTCTACAAAAAACAAATGGTACTCAGGCGACTCGAACCTGTACAGCGCAAAGCACTGAGAGTTTTTATAGCCCTTCGCTATTAGGCGCTTATTCGCTTTGACATAAGCGCGTTACTTGCGTGTAATCAACTCACTATATTGTCCCATTAAAGGAGCTTTACATGTCAGTGAGCCTTAACCAATTGGTACCTGACTTTTCCGCCTCGGCCACCGGTGATACAACGGTGACACTGTCTGAACTGCGCGGTAAACAGGTAGTTATCTATTTTTACCCGAAAGCCAGTACACCCGGTTGTACTACCGAAGGTGGCGATTTCAGAGACCGCAAACCGCGTTTCGATGCTGCCAACACAGTCATTATCGGCGTTTCTAGAGACGGTATCCGTGCTCAGGAGAACTTCAAGGCGAAACAAGAGTTCAATTTCGAGCTTATCTCCGATAAGGATGAAACTGTGTGCCAGCTTTTTGACGTTATCAAGCTCAAAAAAATGTACGGTAAAGAGCACCTTGGCATTGAGCGTAGCACCTTCCTGATTGACAGTGAGGGTAAGCTTGCTCAAGAGTGGCGTGGCGTTAAAGTTCCAGGGCACGTTGATGACGTATTGGCAGCCGCAGAAGCATTAAATGCCAGCTAACAAGACCAAGACTGCCGTATCCCTTGTGGATGCCATCTCCGCTCGTTTCTCTTATCCGTTCACATGCATTACGAGTAGATAGCGCCTATTAATGTTCAACCACTGGTAGCTGCTTTTTTCCTTCTCGTTCTTCAATCCCCCTTGGCCAAGCGTAAACCAATGCTTTTAGCAATGTAGCCAGGGGGATTGCAAAGAAAACGCCCCAAAACCCCCAAATACCGCCAAAAAACAGCACCGCGACAATAATTGAAACGGGATGGATATTATTCGTTTCTGAAAACAACACGGGTGCAAGCACATTCCCGTCAAGTGCTTGAATCACACCATAGGCAATCAGCACATAAGCAAATTGCTCACTGATTCCAAAATGAAACCCTGCAACCGCCGCCACAGGAATAGTGACAACTGCCGCTCCAATGTAAGGCACCAGCACAGAGAAACCCACAAGCACTGCTAATAACGCGGTATAAGGCAAGCCAAAGAAAGCGAAGGTAAAGAAAGAAACCGTACCAACAATAATAATTTCAATCGATTTGCCGCGTATGTAATTCGCAATTTGACGATCCATTTCATGCCAGATGCGGGTCAACAGCGTGCGCTTTTGTGGTAGCAGCGACAGCGTAAAACCTACCAATGACTGGCGATCCTTGAGCATAAAGAATACCAGTATCGGCACTAACACGAGATAAATAATCAGCGACATAATGTTGCCAAGCGACGCCAGTGAAAGTGTTAATGCACGCTGCCCTAGCTGGCTGATTTCTCGGCTGGCAACGCCTATCCAGCTTTGCATTTGATCGGGGGTTATTAAATTTGGATAGCGCCCCTGTAGGTCGTCTAACCACCCCTGGCCACTAGCAAACATCCGGGGAGTTTCCTGAACAAGGCCAACAAGCTGATTCCAGATCAGTGGCATTAAGATAAAAGCAAGCGTCAATAACACGCTAACAAATGCTACAAACACAACAATAACCGCTAGCAAATGAGGCACCCCGCGCCGGGTCAGCGCACTCACTACCCCCTGCAGCAAAAACGCTAGCACAAGCGCAGTGAAAAACGGCGCTAGCATTCTGCCAAACCAAATAATGGCTGCAAATCCAGCTACTAACACAAGCAAAAGGATTAACGCCTCTTCGTCTGAAAAGTAGCGTTCTACCCAACTTTTCAGAATGGTACGCACGGTCATGAGCGAGATATCCCTGCTTTGCGTATCCAGAAGTAGTAAATATCGCCGCGTTGTTCGCGCCCTTCAAGCGTATGGTCGCTTAGCTCAGTAAATGATGCCATATCGCGCCATGAGCCAGCATCGGTTGACCTCACCTCTAGTCGTTGACCTGGGGCCAACCCAGCCAGTACCTGCTTGGCTTTTAATAGCGGTAGCGGGCAATGTAATCCGGTGGCATCTAACACGGTGTCTGGCTGAAGGCTATTAACTGGCCTAGAATCTGTTTGCTCGGACATACCCTCTCCTGAAAAATATTTGCTCGAATACGGTATTGTTACAACCACTATTTCTTTCAAATGCTCATTGAGAATTTGATTTAACGGCACTTCCCTGCCTGAATCAATGTCACACCGCTGTTTGCTGCGTATATTACTTGAACTCAGGAACACCAATGAGGATGCCATGCCGCACCTTCGACTCGTACCTTTTCGCCGAACCTATGCACTGGCACTTATGCTGAGCATCGCCAGCGTTAGCTCGCCCAGCCTTGGCTTCGACGATTATCAGCTCCCTAGCCTAGGCGGCGCTTCAACTTCTGTTAGCAACGAGGAGTATCGTCTAGGTCGCGCTTGGCTTCGTCAATTTCGTGCTCAGGCACCACAATGGCAAGACCCTATCGTAAATGACTACCTAAATAGCCTAGTTGCACGCCTTGCTCCTCATAGTCAGCTTGGCAGCCTTCGCACAACGACCGTGATGGTTGATAACGGTTCTCTCAATGCTTTCGCAGTTCCTGGCGGGGTCATAGGCATCAATTCTGGATTATTCGCCTTTGCTGAAGATGAGGGAGCCTTTGTGTCGGTTATCGCCCATGAGCTAGGCCATCTGTCTCAGCGACACTACGCCAGGGGCAGTGCACGAGCAGAGCAAACGCAGCTACCCGCGATGGCCGCTATGCTTGCAGGCATGCTCATTGCCGCTAGCGGTGGCGGTGATGCAGGCATGGCCGCTGCCATGGGTTCTCAAGCGGCGCTAATTCAAGATCAATTGTCTTATTCACGACGTTTTGAACAAGAAGCTGACCGTATTGGTCTGCAGGCAATGGCAAGTGCCGGTTACAACCCAGATGCGATGGTACGAATGTTTGGTGCTATGCAGCGAATGGCACGGCTCCAGGGCGGCACCCCACCAGAATTCTTACTTACCCACCCAGTGAGCGATAGCCGGCTAAGCGATGCTCAGGCACGCGCATCACAGCTAACAATTGCCGACACTTATACTAGTGACACGTTATACGACATGATGCGCGCTCGCGCACTTTTGAGCATTTACCACAACACATCGCAACAAGCTGCATCACGCCTTGCCCAAGAAAATGGTGAAGAGCAAGCGCAGCGCTATTTATCGGCGCTAATCGCAGCTCGAAACGGCCAAACTGACAACGCGCTGCAAACTATCGATCAACTGGCCCGTGAATTACCCGACTACGGTATGCTACCTGCCTCTGCCGCTACAGTTGCGTTAGAAGCCCAACGCTATGAGGAAGCTATTACGCGTAGCCAGCGTCTACTGCGAATCATGCCCAATTACTTACCGGCGCAATTGGTGTTAGCCGAAGCTCAGCTGCAGCGCGACCCACAGGCTGCTTATGAATTGCTACGTGATATTACTGCGCAGCACCCTGAAAGCCCCCAGGGATTCAACCTACTTGCCGAAGCAGCGGGACGAAGTGGTTATAACGGTTGGGGTCACTTAGCACGAGCAGAGCACTTACAGCTAACCGGTAGAGTTGACCGCGGTATTCGCCAGTTAAATATCGCTAAAGATGCCGCACAGCAAGAGAACGATCAGCAGGTATTAGCGCGTATTGAACAACGCAGGGAAGCGTTCATTGACTATCGCGAGGCATTAGACAAGTTTTGACATTTCTAAAAAAAGCCCGAATGCCTATCGCATTCGGGCTGTACCCTTCGAGCTATCATAGTGAGTTTATACGTTAGGCATTGAAACTCAGCATTCGCTCTAGTGGTTTTAACGCCTGCAGCCGCAGCGTGTCATCAACAAAAATTTCGCCACTACCGTCGCGCAGCGCTCCCGCGAGGTTATCCAGAGCATTCATCGCCATCCATGGGCAGTGGGCACAGCTACGGCAGGTTGCACCGTTGCCCGCTGTGGGCGCCTCAAACAGGGTTTTATCGGGCACGGCCTGCTGCATTTTAAAGAAAATGCCGCGGTCAGTGGCAACAATTAATTTGTCATTAGTTAGCGTTTGCGCAGCCTTAATCAGTTGCGAAGTAGAGCCTGCCACGTCAGCCAAAGCAACGACTGCATCCGGTGACTCAGGGTGCACCAGCACCGCAGCTTCCGGATAAAGGCGCTTGAGATCTTCAATACCTTTCGCTTTGAACTCCTCGTGAACGATACAAGCACCATCCCACATCAGCATATCTGCGCCGGTTTTTTTCTGAATATAACCGCCTAAATGCTTATCCGGTGCCCACAGTATTTTTTCCCCTTTCGCTTGAAGGTGCTCAATAACTTCAACCGCAATTGAGGAGGTAACAACCCAATCAGCACGGGCTTTCACGGCGGCAGAGGTATTGGCGTATACCACCACGGTACGGTCAGGATGCGCATCACAAAAAGCACTGAATTCATCGGCAGGACAGCCAATATCCAGCGAACAGGTCGCTTCCAGAGTAGGCATTAAAACGCGTTTTTCTGGCGATAGAATTTTCGCCGTTTCTCCCATGAAGCGCACACCTGCAACGACCAGCGTTGTCGCATCATGTCGTGCACCAAAGCGTGCCATTTCAAGAGAGTCTGCAACACAGCCACCCGTCTCTTCAGCCAACTGTTGAATGGCATCATCGGTATAGTAATGAGCGACAAGCACTGCATTGTTTGCGTTGAGTAGTTGCTTGATTTCAGCCACCCGTGCCTCATCTTCCGCAGGAATACGGGTGGGGCAATATGGGCTGGGGAGCGGAGCGCTAAGCTCAGCTTGAGTAGTCATAATAGTCATCGTGTCTACCACTGTGACGAACAGGGAATCCCCCTGTTAAACACCGGTCACGGCGTGTGCACTTTGCAAACGCCGCACTCGATGCGATAAGCCGCTGCGTCTTTCGCGGGGACTCATCGCTCTGCCCACCATAAGTGGACAGCGCTACCATGACATCATTGGTAGCTATAACTAGGACTATTGTGGTGTTAAATCGTTGCCCGCTGCAAGCATAAAGTGTGCGTTAGTTGGCTTCATCACCAAATAGCAAAACGCCCCTGGCAGCAAGCTACCAAGGGCGTTAAATTTGGTGGGTCGTGTAGGATTCGAACCTACGACCAATTGATTAAAAGTCAACTGCTCTACCAACTGAGCTAACGACCCAAATATTGCTATGCACCTAGTTAACAACTTATTACAAGCAACTTGGCGCTAAGTTTCCGCTTAAGCGGTAATTCTGTTCAAGTGGTGGGTCGTGTAGGATTCGAACCTACGACCAATTGATTAAAAGTCAACTGCTCTACCAACTGAGCTAACGACCCCCTCGAACGGATGCATATAGTACGGATAGAGCTTGCTAATAGCAAGCCTTTTTTACCTTTTACCAATACACATCCGTCAAAAACACTTCTTCGAACTACTACCAACCATACTTAATTATTAACCACGCTTAGGCTTTGGCTTGCGCATAGCTTGAACCGGGCGGCGCTTGTGCTTATCGCGGCTCCAACGGTTCTTCTCATCTGGCGTTAATGCGGGCACTTTGCGGGTTTCTAGATTTGCCAACGTGGCCAAGTCATCGACCTCGTCCTGGGAAAGCTCTACCCACTCGCCTGCTTTGGCGCGCTTATCAAGGAAGATATTGCCATAGCGCACCCGCTTTAAGCGGCTAACCGTGAGCCCTTGGGATTCCCACAGGCGACGCACTTCGCGGTTACGACCTTCTAAAATCACCACGTGAAACCAGGTGTTAATGCCTTCACCACCGAACTCTTGTACGTCGGTAAAACGCGCCGGGCCATCCTCTAGCATCACGCCGTCGACCATCGCAACAATGTGTTCGCGCTTGACCTCACCCATCACCCGCACCGCGTATTCACGCTCTACCTGGGTTGATGGGTGCATTAAGCGGTTAGCAAGCTCGCCGTCTGTGGTGAAGAGCAACAAGCCACTGGTGTTAATATCCAGGCGGCCAATGGCAATCCAGCGCTCGCCTTTCAGGCGCGGTAGGCGTTCGAACACCGTGCGACGCCCTTCTGGATCTTTACGGGTGCACAGTTCGCCTTCTGGCTTGTTGTACATAATCACCCGGCGCGGCACTTCCTCTTCGGGCCGCAGTGACACGGGGCGATCATCAAAACTTACCTTGTCGCGGGCTTCTACCCGGTCACCTAGCTTGGCGACTTGGCTATTCACCTTTACTCGGCCGTCGGAAATGGCAGTTTCCATCTCTCGGCGAGAACCCAGCCCTGCCCGAGCCAATACTTTTTGCAGCTTTTCGCTGGTCGGGGGCGTGGTGTTATTACTCTGACTCATGGTCGTCTGACCTCACATCGTTAGTCTGCGTGCGCGCATCATCGTCGTTACGCTGCGCACGTGCCGCTAGGCGCGCCTCTAAATCGGCGAAACTCAGCGGCTGGGTTAACGCCGTCTCGGCGTGTTTATCAGCTATCTCTGCTGTAACAATCTCTGTTGTAACAACCTCTGCTGCAACACTCTCAGCAGCAACACTCTCAGCTGAGGTTATCTCTTCACTCTGGGGTGGCGCATCCTGCACGGTTTCAGGCGTTTCGTCCAGTGCTGGTTGCGCTTCATCTTGCCCAATATCCGTATCGCGATCATCAGCATTGACCAGTTCATGCATGGGCGGCAATGCATCCAAGGTTTTCAGGCCAAAATCATCTAAAAAGCTACGAGTAGTGGCGTAAACAGCGGGGCGTCCGGGCACATCTCGATGGCCTACTACGCGAACCCACCCTCGCTCCATCAACGTACGCATAATCGAACTACTAACACTGACGCCGCGCACGTCTTCAATATCGCCTCGCGTTACTGGCTGGCGATAGGCAATCAGCGCCAGCGTTTCTAACAGCGCCCGTGAGTAACGCTGCGGCCGCTCATCCCATAGCCGCGATACCCAGTGCGAAAGCCGTGGCCGAATACGCAGCTGAAAACCGGATGCCGTTTCCACCAGCTCCAGCGCCCCGTTTTCATGGCGCAGCTCAAGACGAGCCAATGCATCCCGCAGCGCTTTTCTGGGCGGGCACTCGTCTTCTAAAAACAGCGTTTCAAGCCGCTCTAAGGAAAGCGGTTCACCAGCAGCAAGCAGCGCTGCTTCAATAATATCGTCTAACGTGGTGTCTCTCACGGCGACTCCTCGTCAGGTTCAAACGCTGGCTCTTTAAACCCTGGCTCTTCAAACACCACTTCGTCAAACGCAGACTCAGAGGCATCGTCTTCGCTGTCTACGTCTTCAAACGCGCTCTCTTCGCTATCTGCCAAGGCCGCTTGACGCGCACGCACATGAATGGGCGACAGCGGCGCATTCTGGACAATTTCAATCATGGCTTCTTTGGCTAATTCTAAAATGGCCATAAACGTCACTACGACGCCAGCGCGCCCCTCTTCCAACGTAAACAGCGCTTCAAAGGGGGTATAGCGCTGGTGCTCAGCGTCGTGACTTAGCTGCTCCATAATTTTCAGCATGCGCTCTCGGGTAGACAGCACCTCGCGGCTGATCTGGTGGGATTGTGTCAGCTCAGCGCGCTTCAGAATGTCCGACAGCGCCCCTAACAGTTCGTCTAACCCCACGTCAGGGTGAATCACTCGCGCTTCCAGCGGTGGCAACCCTGCCTGAACGCTGAACCAGTCACGCCCAACCCGAGGCAGCGTGTCTAACGTTTCGGCTGCTTCTTTTAAACGCTCGTACTCTTGCAGGCGGCGAATCAGCTCAGCCCTGGGGTCTTCTTCCTCTTCGCCTTCCGCCTTCGGCGGGCGCGGCAGCAGTGAGCGCGACTTAATTTCCGCCAGCGTCGCTGCCATTAACAGGTACTCACCGGCCAGTTCAATCTTCATGGCTTTCATCAGCTCGACGTACTCAATGTACTGGTGCGTAATGGTTGCCACGTTAATCGTGAGAATATCCAGGTTTTGGCGCCGAATCAGATAGAGCAACAGATCAAGCGGCCCCTCGAAGGCTTCCAAAAACACGCGCAGCGCTTCCGGTGGAATATACAGATCCTCCGGCAGCTGCATGATGGGCTCATCAAACAGACGCCCTAGCACTTCCGCCATGGGTGCTGTGGCGAGGGCGTCGAGAGAGTCATGGTCAACGGTAGCGCTTGGCGTCTCGCTCACGCAGGGCGTATTCCTTTATCAGTTAAACATCCATGATGGCCAGTGTAACAGCGTGCAAGCCGTGGCGGCACCTAGCCTGCCTCGGCGGCTTTACGGTAGCGCCCTTGGTAGTCAAACAGCTTATCGCGAAGCTGCCAGTGCCGCCCAACTTTACGGCCCACCACAAAGTCTGGGTGGCGTAGGCGGCGCTGTTCTTCGACCACCTCAGCTGGCGAAGCAGGCTGCCACTTAGTCCCTGGCGCACGCAAATGGTGACGTAAGAAAACCGCATAAAATGCCCGCCGCTGAGCCGGCGTTTCCAGCGCAAACCACTCGGCCAAGCTGGCGCCATCTTCATCGTAATAGGTCACTTTTAATCGCGGCAGCCCTCGCCCATTCGTGATGGCCTCTAACTGCATACCGCTGACTCGCAGCACGTTGGCATCTTTTAATTTAAGCGCATCTTTGAGCTTATCGTCAGCATCTACCAACAATTGCTCGCAACCGTGGCAGCGGCGGGCGGCAATATCATTTTCAGCGCCACATTGCTCGCAGACTTTAAAGCGAAAACGAAAGTCACACTGCTTTTGATTGGTGCCCCACCTGCCCTTGCCTGGCTTAGCAGGTGGATTGGGATTATCTACCAGCCCTTGGCATCGACGGCCAAAATGCTCAATTACCAGCTCACCATCACGTTTACCCCAGAATAGATTGGCATGACCACAGGCCGGGCACTCAACCTGTACTGGCTCGCTGTCACTGTCCGGCTTTGGCTCGCCGACCTCTGGCGCATAGAGGTCCCAGGGGTTTCCGGCATAATCCAACACTAGACAGTCGGCTTTATCCGGCGAAAGACGCAGCCCTCGGCCAACAATTTGCTGATAAAGGCTTACCGATTCTGTGGGCCGCAGAATGGCGATTAAATCCACATGGGGCGCATCAAATCCAGTCGTCAGCACGGCGACGTTAACAAGAAATTTAAGTTCACGCGCCTTGAACGCCTCAATCAGCGCTGTACGTTCGTGAGAGGCCGTCGCACCGGTAATCAGCGCTGACTGGTTGATGGGTAAATAACTGATAATTTCTTCGGCATGGGCGACCGTGGCGGCAAAAATCATCACCCCTTGACGCGCGGCGGCATACTCAACCACCTGGGCAATAATCCCTGGCGTAACGCGGCTACCGGCAACAACACGGTTGAGTTCTTCCTCACGAAACAGCCCACTGGAGGCAGGAGCCAAGGCGGAAAAGTCGTAGCCTTCAATGGCCATATCCAGCCGTTTAGGCTCCGCCAAAAAGCCTTGTTTCACCATTAGCCGTAGCGGCTGTTCAAAGACGCAGTCGGCAAAGAAGCACGCGTCATCACCGCGCACCATGCCATGGTGGTGACGGTGGTAGATAAACCCCTGCCCCAACCGAAACGGCGTGGCAGTTAAACCGAGAATTTTTAGCTGCGGGTTGTGATGCTGAAGATGTTCAATCACCTGGCGATAGCTGGCGTCTTTTTCCAGCGAGACCCGGTGGCACTCGTCTATCACTAGCAGCGTAAAACTTGCATCGCTGAAACGCTCTAGGTTGCGCACCACCGACTGCACCGAGCCAAACACCACCTGTCGGCTGGCTTCTTTACGCTTGAGACCCGCGCTAAAAATATCTGCCTCAAGCCCATAGGCTTGATATTTAGCATGGTTTTGCTCGACCAGCTCACGTACGTGGGCCAGCACCAGAACGCGGCCACGGGCAAGCCTGGCAAGCTCAGCAATGACCAGCGACTTGCCACTACCGGTAGGCAATACCACCACCGCGGGCGCACTGGTCGCGCGGAAGTGCTCCACCACCCGCTTGACTGCCTCTGTTTGGTAAGGGCGCAAGCTGGGCGGCGAAGCGGAACTAGCGCTGCTGGACGAGCTGAATGAAGACATATTAGTCGAAGCGCGGGGCGCGACGCTCCATCCGTGCGCTTACCGCCTCGCGATGCTCGGCACCCGCCAACAGCTGCTGCTGCAAATGCGCTTCGAGGGCCAGCCGCTCGCCATGGGCTAGATCCGGCGCGCGAGCGAACAGCTCGCGAGCAGCCGCCACCGCCCGAGGTGAGCGCGAGGCGATAAGCGCTGCGGTTTCACGAGCTGCTTCCTGGGGCACATCGCTTAGGCGGCTGCCTAACCCCAGCTGGTACGCCTCTTCCCCTGATACCTTGCGCCCGCTTATCGCCAGTTCTTGAAGCACATCCTGACGCAGCCCCATGCCTGTCACGCTAATCGCCATATCGGGGATAATGCCCCAGTCGATCTCCAGCAGCCCCAGGCGCGCGTGAGGGTGAAGAATGCGTATATCGGCACCCAGTGCTATCTGCAGGCCACCACCGTAAACATGCCCATGCAGAGCAGCCACCACGGGCACGCCCGCCTCGCGCCAGCCTAGCGCCAAGCGCTGAACCGGGTTGATACCCGCGTTGTCAGGCGCCAGCAGGGTGGGCAGCCGCTCCGCCTCGCTCATGATCGACGCCATATCTAGCCCTGCGCAAAAGCTATCACCATCACCGCTTAAAACCACCGCCCGCAGCCCAGCAAGCTGGGGCAGGTGCTGCTGGGCTGCCAGCAGGCCATCGATCATGGCCCAATCCAAACCATTATGATGGTCGGGGCGCGACAACATAACGTCGGCCACATGGTCGGTGAAGGTCAGCGTTACACGCTCATTGAAGATGTGATGCATTCGGGCTCCCTGAAACTTTCTTTGGCTCGCCACCGATGGGCGATCGCTGCGTTTGTGGGCTAATCCGCTGATAAACTGATAACCGCGTCTATGAAGTGAGTGTGGCGCGAAGATGAACGCTTTTCAAACAAACGTTTTATTTTACTTTCGCCATTGCTGTACTGCTTTGCCCTCCTAGAGCCCCCCCTAGCAAAAAGCGGCCCGCAGGCCGCTTTTCGTTAGCATGGCAGGGCGTATCAGCCCAGCCATACGCGGGCATTACGGAACAAGCGTAGCCAAGCGCCGTCCTCCGTCCATTCAGCCGGACGCCAGGAGTTAGTGACCGCACGGGTCACCCGCTCTGGGTGAGGCATCATAATGGTGACGCGGCCATCCGGCGTGGTGAGGCCGGTGATCCCTGACGGCGAGCCGTTGGGGTTAGCCGGGTAGCGGGTCGTTACCTGGCCGTAGTTATCGATATAACGCAGCGCTATCTGACTACTGGACTGCATACTGCGCAAGTGTGCAGTATCGCGGAACTCGGCACGCCCTTCGCCGTGAGCCACCGCAATCGGCAGCTTAGAGCCTTCCATACCGGCCAGCAGAATCGATGGGCTTTTCTCTACCCGCACCATCGCCACGCGAGCTTCAAACTGCTCGGACTCGTTACGCTCAAACGCAGGCCAACTTTCAGCGCCCGGAATCAGTGATTTCAGCTGCGAGAGCATCTGACAACCGTTGCACACGCCCAGCGAGAAGCTGTCATCACGGGTGAAGAAGTTGGCAAATTGCTCACGGGCACGCTCATTGAACAGCACCGATTTCGCCCAACCGCCGCCTGCACCTAGTACATCGCCATAAGAGAAACCACCGCAGGCGACAAGCCCTTTGAACTCATCAAGGGAAACACGCCCTTCAAGGATGTCGCTCATGTGTACATCCACTGCGTCAAAGCCTGCTTTGTGGAACGCCCAAGCCATCTCGACTTGGCCATTCACGCCCTGCTCACGCAGCACGGCAACAGCGGGCTTGGCAGTGTTAATAAACGGCGCACTGATATCATCATTAATATCAAAGCTAGGCGCAGCGCTTAGGCCAGGGTCACGGACGTCCAGCAGATTATCAAATTCGTTCTTGGCACATTCGGGGTTATCACGCAGCGCCTGCATGCGGTAGCTGGTTTCCGCCCAGGTGCGCTGGGTCAGTTGGCGGGTGGTTTCCAACAGTGGCTCTTCAAACAGCGTTACCCGCACCTGGTCGTCATAACGAGGGCGCGCAATAACACCGCATGTTTCGATACCTGCCACCGCAAACTGAGTGAGCACTTCTTCTGTGTGCTCACGGCTCACCTGGATGACCGCGCCTAACTCTTCGGAGAACAGTGCGTTGAAAGCTTCCACCGGCTCGTCAATCAGCCAATCCAGTTTAATCTCAAGGCCCGCGTGGGCCGCAAAGGCCATTTCCAGCAGCGTCACTAGCAGGCCACCATCGCTACGGTCATGGTAGGCCAACAGTTTGCCGTCGCGGTTGAGCCCCTGAATGACTTCGAAAAACGCTTTCAGGTCTTCTGGGTCATCAACATCAGGACACTCGTTACCGACTTGACCATAGACTTGCGCCAACGCAGAGCCGCCTAAGCGGTTTTGGCCATTCCCCAGGTCAATTAGAATCAGGTCGGATTCGTCTTGGTCTAGGTTGATTTGCGGCGTTAACGTCGCCATTGCATCGGTGACCGGCGCGAACCCAGTTACCACCAGCGAAAGCGGCGATGTAATGCTCTTTTCGTCAGCACTGTTTTCGTCAGCCTCATCACTTTCCTGCCAAGCGGTGCGCATGGACATGGAGTCCTTACCCACCGGAATGGCAATGCCTAGCGCCGGACACAGCTCCATACCGACGGCGTGCACAGCGTCATACAGCGCTTGGTTTTCACCAGGATGGTCAGCGGCGCTCATCCAGTTCGCTGAGAGCTTAATATCCGACAGCTTGGCAATAGGCGCAGCGGCTAGGTTAGTAATCGCTTCGGCAACGGCTAGACGGGCGCTGGCAGCAGGGTTAATTAATGCTACCGGTGGACGTTCGCCCATTGCCATGGCTTCACCAGCGTGGGTGTCGAAGCTTGCGGTGGTAACGGCAACGTCGGCCACCGGCACTTGCCAAGGGCCAACCATCTGGTCACGGGCGACTTGACCAGTAATTGAGCGGTCGCCAATGGTAATCAAGAAGCTTTTCGATGCTACCGTAGGTAGGCGCAACACCCGATCCATCGCTTCGCGTAGATCTAGGTTATCGAGCATAACGCCAGACAGCTCAGGCGTTTGACGTTCAAACGAGCGCGTCATTTTCGGCGGTTTGCCAAACAGCACGCTCATCGGCAGATCGACCGGTTTGGTATCAAAATGGCCGTCGCGCACTTCCAGGTGATGATGCTCCAGGGCCTCGCCAACGACCGCATAGGGGCAGCGCTCGCGCTTACACAGGGCGTCAAAAGTATCCAGGTCTTCAGGGGCAACGGCCAGCACATAGCGCTCTTGGGCTTCGTTGCACCAAATTTCCAGCGGGCTCATGCCCGGCTCGGCGTTAGGCACTGCGCGCAGATCGAACACACCACCGCGATTGCCGTCTTTGACCAGCTCCGGCAGGGCATTGGAAAGACCGCCGGCGCCTACATCGTGAATAAAACGAATCGGATTTTGATCGCCCAGCGCCCAGCAGCGGTCGATGACTTCTTGGGCGCGACGCTCAATTTCTGGGTTTTCTCGCTGCACCGAGGCAAAGTCCAAGTCCGCGCTAGACTCGCCAGAGGCCATGCTAGACGCGGCGCCACCGCCCAAACCGATCAGCATGGCTGGGCCACCCATCACGATGAGCTTGCCACCAACGGGAATTTCACCTTTTTGCACATGGTGAGCACGAATATTGCCATAACCACCGGCCAGCATAATCGGCTTGTGGAAGCCACGACGTTCTATGCCATCGTCGCTCAGCGTATCCTGCTCATAGGTGCGGAAGTAGCCCGTCAGGTTAGGACGGCCAAACTCGTTATTAAATGCGGCACCGCCGATAGGGCCATCCAACATAATTTGCAGCGCTGACTGCATACGCTCAGGCTTGCCGTAGTCAAAGGCTTCCCAGGGCTGCACAAACTCCGGGATACGCAGGTTAGAGACGGTAAAGCCTGACAGACCCGCCTTCGGCTTACCGCCGATACCGGTCGCCCCTTCATCACGTATTTCACCGCCAGAACCGGTCGCTGCGCCTGGGAATGGCGCAATCGCTGTGGGGTGGTTGTGGGTCTCCACCTTCATCAAAATGTGGATCGGCTCTTGATGGGCATCATAGCTTGCCCGCTCGCCCTCAGCGCCGACCAGAGGCGTGGGGAAAAAGCGCCCACCATGACTTCCTTTGATCACCGCCGCGTTGTCGCTATAGGCCGAGAGCACATTATCTGGCGACGTCGCAAAAGTGTTTTTAATCATTTTAAACAGCGAATGACTCTGGGCTTCACCGTCGATAACCCAGTCTGCGTTAAAGATTTTATGGCGGCAGTGCTCAGAGTTGGCCTGAGCGAACATCATTAGCTCGACATCACTAGGGTTGCGGCCAAGCTCAACAAACGCAGCCACCAGATAGTCGATTTCATCGTCGGCAAGCGCCAGCCCTAATTCACGGTTGGCGGTTGCCAACGCTTCGCGGCCGCCTTCCAAAATATCAACACTGCCCAGCGGGGCAGGTGCGTGATGGGCAAACAGTTTGACCGCATCAGCGACGTCAGCCAGCACGTTCTCTGTCATACGGTCATGCAGCAGCGCACTGACCGCTTCCAGGTCGTCGCTAGTTGGTTCGCCGCTCAGCGCCACCCGGTAATCGACCCCACGTTCGATGCGGCTGATTTGATGCAACCCGCAGTTATGGGCAATATCGGTTGCTTTAGAGGACCAGGGAGACTGGGTACCCAAGCGAGGCACTACCAAAAAGCGCAGGGCGTTTTCCGGTACGTCTTGGCTAGCGTGGCTTCCATAGTCAAGCAGCTGGGCCAAACGCTCTTGGGCGGCGTCATCCAGCGTGTCTTGGTGATCAATGAAGTGGACGTAATGGGCGGACAGCGCCTCCACCTCGGGAACACGTTCACGCAACACCGTTAGCAGCCGTTCATGGCGGAAGGCAGAAAGGGCAGGTGCGCCTCGCAGTTCGAGCATATCTGGGAGCCTCTAAAGCAGGAAGAGTTCGTGCAGGAAATCAACAGGCCGCAGCGCGGCCCTCTTTAATGACACTAATAGGGGCTATGATACTGGAAAGCGGCGGCCACACGAAATCAACAAGGTGACAGCGTCACTCAGGCTGGGTATCGTGGCAGCCTGTTTCATGCCGACAAGACGCCATGCTGACGTTGATTTGCCGACATTTTATGAAGCGTTTACACGCTTATTTCGCAGTGACTGCCACGCTTTTCCTAGTGTTAGTTCCGCGCGTCTCTTCGCAGCTGCCCGGTGAACATTTAGCTCAGATCACTGCAAAAGATTTTATTACTATTCATACCCGTAATACGCCCACCACCTATTACGAAGGCCGCCAAGGCCCCACAGGCTTTGAATATGAATTAATGCATCGGTTTGCTGACTACCTAGGCGTTAGCCTAAACCTTAATGCCAGCCATCACCCTGAAAGCGTGCTTCCTGCGGTGCGAAAACAAGGTGACCTGGGCGCTGCAGCATTGCCACTGCTACCCGACTCGCCTGGTATTCATTACACTCGTTCGATTATTCAAATGCAGCCGCTGGTGGTCTATCGTCGCGGCTTGAACGGTATCAACGGACCGGAAAATCTAGTTGGCTTGGAACTGGGCACGCTGAGTGAAGCAGGCACTAGCCAAGCGCTTCTTGCTTTGCAACGCGATTACCCAAGCTTAAGCTGGAAAGAGTCCCATGAACTTGAAGTGGCAGAGCTGCTGGCGCGGGTGGAAAACGGCACGCTGGATGCGGCCGTTATTTTTGATCACCAGTTTCGTCTCAACCGGCTTTTTTTTCCTAACGTCGAACGCGGCTTCTTCTTAGGTGAGCCACTGTCATTAACCTGGGCGGTTCCCAGTGGGCGCGGGCTGGGGTTATTGGACGCAGCCAACCAGTTTCTTCAAGAGCTGCAAGAAAATGGTACGTTGGAACAGTTAGTCAGCCGTTATTTTGGCCATGATGACTATCTAGAGTACGTCGGAACACGCACGTTTTTAGCCCATCTTGATGAACGACTGCCCACCTATACCGAGCTCTTCAAAGAAGCTGCTCGAAGCACTGGCTTTGACTGGAAGCTGTTGGCGGCCGTAGGCTATCAAGAGTCTCACTGGGACCCCGACGCCGTCTCTCCTACCGGCGTACGCGGCCTGATGATGTTGACTAACCCAACCGCCAAAGAGATGGGCATTGCCGATCGTACAGATGCGGCTCAAAGCATCGACGGTGGCGCACGCTATTTACGCAGTATTAAAGATCGCCTACCAGAAAGCATTGTCGGCAATGATCGGCTCTACATGGCGATGGCAGCCTACAACGTGGGACTTGGGCACTTATACGATGCCCGTAAGATAGCTGAAATGCGCGGCGGTGACCCAAATAGCTGGCAGGATGTACGCGCAGCGCTACCCTTACTTCAGCAACGGGAGTGGCACAGCCAAACTCGCTATGGCTATGCGCGCGGCGGCGAGCCTGTCATCTATGTGCGCAATATTCGTCGTTACTACGAGATGATTGAGTACGTTGAGCGCAGTCGTCAGCAATTTTTCCAGTTGGAACAGACATTAGTTAGCGACGAGCCGCTGTTACTCTTTGATATTATTCCGCCAGTGGAATAGGTCACGATGACGAATCCTAGCGCTTTTATCCACAGAGGATAGCGGCACCTTAACGCTGCGTAATGGATTCACGTTTTGTAGCAAAAAATTGCTTTAGCAGCTTTTTAGCTGGCGCTGCCAGCACGCCTCTGGTCACTGCCACTTGGTGATTGAACCACGGCTGAGCAAGCAGATTGGCTTTTGATTCAACCATCCCTGTGCGCGGCTCTGCTGCACCATAGACCAAGCGCGCTAACCGAGCATGAACCATGGCCCCTGCACACATCATGCAGGGCTCAAGCGTCACAAACAGCGTACAGCCTTCTAAGCGATAGTTACCTAGCTCCTGCCCGGCCTCTCGCAACGCGCGAATTTCTGCATGACCACTGGGGTCGCAGCTCGCTACCGGTGAGTTTCGCCCTGCGCCTATAATGGTTCCCTGGGCATCAACGACGACAGCACCCACCGGCACTTCTCCTTCGACAAAAGCAAGATGTGCCTGATCGAGCGCACGGTGCATATAAAATTCATCGCTGCGTATCAAAGCAAACTCCGCTAAGGTAGAAAAAACGATCGTTTTAATTGTGTGATAGCCGCATAAATATCTTCGCCATCATCAGCGGCAAAACAGACAGCACCAAGGATACCGAGAATGAACGATGCGCTGAAGTCACTGGTAAGTTTACTAGAACTAGAAATGCTTGAAGAGACACTATTTCGCGGCCAAAGCCAGGACTTAGGCTTTCCTCAGCTATACGGCGGTCAGGTATTGGGCCAAGCACTGGCAGCCGCCGCCCGCACAGTGCCCGATGAACGCCGACCACACTCCCAGCATGGCTATTTTCTGCGTCCCGGCGACCCTCATCGCCCGGTAGTCTACCAAGTAGATACCATTCGCGACGGCGGCAGTTTTACGACTCGCCGCGTCACCGCCATTCAAAAAGGACGACCAATCTTTTTCTGTAGCGCCTCATTTCAAAGCGATGAAACGGGCATGAGCCACCAGCGCGCAATGCCCACCGTGCCTACGCCGGAAGCATTAATTGAAAGTGGCGACGTTAAACACGCGCGCTTTCCAGGACACCCTATCGAATTTCTGCACTTGAAGGGCAATCCAGATAATGCGTCACCTGCAGGCCAGTGCCTATGGTTTCGCTTAGCAGGCGGCACGCTGCCTGATGATCCAGCACTGCATCGCCACTTGCTCTCCTATGCTTCAGACTTCAACCTGCTAACCACTGGGTTGATTCCCCACGGGGTCAAATACACCGACCCTAAACTGCGCATTGCCAGCTTAGACCATTCTCTTTGGCTACACGAAGATACCCGTTTGGATGACTGGTTACTGTATGTGATTGACTCTCCCTGGGCAGGCAGCGCCCGCGGGTTAGCCCGTGGCCATATTTACCGCCGTGATGGGCGTTTAGTGGCCTCTAGCGCTCAAGAGGGATTGGTACGCTACCCTTCTCATTAATTACACACACCAATTACATACACGCTAAAAACACCAACGCCCGCAATTAGCGGGCGCGGGTGACACATCAGCAGATAATTAACCTACTGATTTACCGTAAACGTCATTGATGGTTTTCAGCGGATAGTGGGCAGGATAAGGCTTACGTGCCACGCCAGAATCTACCGCTGCTTGAGCCACTGCAGAGGAAACTCGGTCTAGCAAGCGAATATCGACGGGCGTCGGGATAATATACTCACGCCCAAAGCTCATTTCAGTGCGCTCGTAGGCGTCTAACACTTCCTGAGGAACGGGTTCACGGGCTAGATCCTTCAGGGCGTGGACCGCTGCCAACTTCATGGCTTCATTAATACGTGTCGCCCGAACATCCAAGGCTCCCCGGAAAATAAACGGGAAACCCAACACGTTGTTTACTTGGTTCGGATAATCCGAACGGCCTGTCGCCATAATCACATCAGGACGTGCTTCACGAGCCACAGCGGGATGAATCTCCGGGTCGGGGTTTGTACAGGCGAAAATAACCGGATCTGCGGCCATTTTTTTCACTTGTTCGGCAGAAAGAAGCCCAGGGCCGGAAAGGCCAATAAATACATCAGCGCCATCGATGGCATCGTCTAGCGTGCGCATGTCGGTAGCACGGGCGAACTCCGCCTTGTACTCATTAATACCGTCACGGTCAGTGTGAATGACTCCACGGCGATCCAGCATCACTAGGTTTTCTTTGTTAGCGCCACAAGAGACTAACAAACGCATACAGGCAATTGCCGCAGCGCCCGCACCCATACAGACAATTTTTACATCTTCAATACGTTTACCCGCGATATCCAGCGCATTCAGCATGCCGGCTGCGGTTACAATGGCGGTGCCGTGCTGATCATCGTGGAATACCGGAATACTGCAGCGATCAATCAAGGCTTTCTCAATTTCAAAACACTCAGGCGCTTTGATATCTTCCAGGTTAATACCACCCCAAGTGTCCGCAATACGCGCAACTGTATCGATAAACGCCTGCGGACTTTCAGCATCCACTTCGATATCAACAGAGTTAATGCCTGCAAAGCACTTGAACAGTACGCCCTTACCTTCCATTACCGGCTTACTGGCCAGCGGGCCAAGGTTGCCCAGACCCAAAATGGCGGTCCCGTCGGAAATAACAGCAACCAGATTGCCTTTACCAGTGTAGCGATAGGCATTTTCCGCTTCACGAGCGATTTCGCGAACCGGCTCAGCAACGCCAGGGCTATACGCCAGCGCCAGATCACGCGCGGTAGCCGTGGGTTTGGTTAACTCCACAGATAGCTTACCGGGAATCGGTTTAGCGTGATAATCCAAAGCCGCTTGCTTATTTGCATCTATCATGGTCAAGGTCCAATCAGCCTAAAGTAGAAAAGTCACTCCAGAATATAGAAAAAACCTATGCGTCTCAAGCACGTAGTAAACTTTGCAGAAAAACAGTCGTTTTAACTCTGTTTCCTTCATGTTCGTAACTTTTCAGCGTTATTTGCTGCAACTTATGCATAAACACACCAGCCATAAAGGTTTGCTTATTGATGCAACGCATTATTTTATGGAAATAAATTCCACTAAAATCTGCAAAAAAACCAACTTTTCAACAGGGTAGGTTGTGCAGAAACGCTTGTGGAAAAATAGGTGTTAAAGCACCTAGTAAAATTTGCTGCCAATAAATCGCACAATACGCATTGAATGTATATGTGAACCGAATGCTTATGGAGACCAGGCCGGTATCCAACACGGCCCCCTTCTAAACCCACTTATGGCAAGCTTAACTGACAAGCATTACACCTCAAGGTGCCATTTTTCGTATAGCCCACGTCTATACAGCTAAACAAAAGCGTTACCATTATTTAGCGCTGTGAATTTTCGTGCATTAAACGACTCTGCGCTCTTCTGCCGCGTCTTAATCACTTTTTCTTGATAACCGTGTAAGGTTGGTACAAGAACAGCCACTCACTGGCATTGCTAAACATATATCGACGCGGATGAGGCTATGCCGACACCAACTGAGGCACGTTTACAAGCACTGAAAAATGCCCTGCAACAGGCGGGTATTACCTACCAAACACTCTCGCTGATGGCGGACACCGGCTTGGCCCACGACCATATCTGGATTCACCGCACCGGCAATGACTGGGTTGCTCGGCTTCCCAAACAGAGCCAGATGGATCTGGGCCCTGCCGATAACCTGGCCTATGAAGCCGCCTGCTATAAGCGCGCCAGCGCCGGTGACCATGTACCGCACCTGCACGGCATTCTGCCGGTAAGCGAGACGCTGCCCCGTGGCGGCCTGGTGGTCGACGCCATCGAAGGCCGGTTGGCGCAACTGCCGGAAGATCTCCCTCGCATCGCGGAAGCGCTGGCCAGTCTTCACAAACTGCCGTTGCCCGCGCAGACAGCGCCGCTGCTGGCCCCCAACGACCCCTGGCAGGCGATGCGCGAGGAGGTCAGCCGCCAGGCCGAATGGCTGGACAAGGCCGACCTGAACCCGGACACCATCGCGCGAGTACGTGACGAACTCGATGCCCTGCCGGTTACCCTGCCGGATTCAAAGCGCTGCCTGATCAGTTTTGATACCCACCCCGGCAACTTCCTGATCACTCAGGATGGCCGGGCCGTGCTGGTTGATCTGGAAAAGGGCCGTTATGGCCTGCCGGGGATTGATCTAGCTCACACCTCGCTTTACACCTCAACCACCTGGGATGTGAACAGCCAGGCTGTGCTCACCCACGACCAGGTGATTGAGTTTTATCGCCGCTGGCAGGCGCACATGGGCCAATCGCCCAGCGCACAAACCCTGATCGCCTGCCGCCGGGCCACCTGGTTATGGTCGCTGACCTGGTGTGCCAAGTGGCGCGCCCAGCATTTACACAGCAAAGATGCTGAGCACCGCGGCCAGGACTGGTCGGCAGAGCTGACCGATGCCAGCGTGATTGCCCATGTGCGCGACCGGGTCGAACACTATCTATCGCCAGCGGCCATCGAACACGTTCACAACGAACTGCTGCACCTGCAAACGACGCTCTAGCACCTGATTTTTACGAGGCTCATGATGAAATCAAGACCCCTACTCTCGGCGGTTATCGCCACGGCCATGCTGGCTCTTTCACTGCCCGGCGCACTCCCTGCTGTGGCCGCACCTGCCCCGGATAACTGGCAGAAGGTGCTGGAAGAGGCCAATGGCCAGACCGTCTACTGGAACGCCTGGGGCGGCGATGCGCGCACCAACCGCTATATTGCCTGGGTCGCCGAACAGATGCAGGCAGACTTCGGGGTCGAGGTAGAGCACGTCAAACTGGACGACACCAGCAGTGCGGTGGCACGGGTGCTGGGAGAAAAACAGGCCGGTAATGATGACGAGGGCAGTATCGATCTGATCTGGATCAACGGCGAAAACTTCGCCGCCATGCGCGAACAGGATCTGCTGTTCGGGCCCTTCGCCGATACACTGCCCCACTTTGCCCTGACCGACCCGGACAACAACCCGGAAGTGGTCACTGACTTCACCCTGCCCACTGACGGCTACGAATCCCCCTGGGGCAAGGCGCAGATCACCTTCTATTATGACAGCGCCCAGGTGGACGCACCGCCCCAGAGCATTGACGCCCTGCTGGAATGGGCTAAGCAAAACCCTGGCCAGTTCAGCTACCCGCGGATTCCCGACTTTACCGGCAGCACCTTCCTGAAACAGGCGCTGATCGAACTCAGCGACCAGGACGATGCGCTTTACCAGCCGGTGGAAGATAGCGACTTTGCAGAAATCACCGCGCCGCTATGGGCCTATCTGGATGAGCTTCATCCCCACCTGTGGCGCAGCGGTCGCAGCTTTCCCGATTCCGGCCCCAACTTGCGCACCCTGATGAGTGATGGCGAACTCAGCCTGGCGTTTTCCTTCTACCCCACCGATGCGGCTGTGGCCGTCATGGAGTATGAACTGCCTGAAAGCGTGCGCAGCTATGTGCTGGAAGATGGCACCCTGGGCAACGTTCACTTTGTAGCCATTCCCTACAATTCACCCCACAAGGCAGGCGCCATGGCGCTGGCCAACTTCCTGCTGTCGCCCGAGGCCCAGGCAAGAAAGCAGTCGCTGGACATGTGGGGCGACCGCAGCGTGCTGGCCATCAGCCAGCTCGACGACAGCGACCAGGCCCTGTTCGAGCAAGGCGAGCAGCACCCCTCAGCGCTGCCGGTGGATGCACTTTCCAACACCCTGGCCGAACCTCACCCCAGCTGGATGACCGCGCTGCAGGACGCCTGGCTTGAGCGTTATGTTGTCAACTGATAGGGGTGTCAACTGATGATGGTGTTAACTGATTGATGCTGCGGTATGTGCCGATACTGATGATTGCCCTGCTGGTGATCCCGGTCACCGCGGGGCTGGGCATGGTATTGCTGCCTGCTTTTGGCTATCTGCCGGTGCTGGGTGGCGAGCAGTTGAGCCTGGCGCCCTGGCAGGCCCTGTTCAGCCAGCCGGGGCTATGGCGCTCGGTGGCTTTCAGCTTTACCAGCGGCCTAGCTAGCACGGCGCTGGCCCTTTTGATCGTGGTGCTGTTTCTGGCCGCCAGCCAAGGCACCTGGTTGGATCGCAGCCTACGTCGCCTGGTCTCACCCCTGCTGGCGATTCCCCATGCTGCCGTGGCCTTTGGTTTTGCCTTTCTGATCGCTCCTTCCGGGCTGATGGCCCGGTTGATTTCCCCCTGGCCGTCCGGTTGGCAAAGCCCGCCAGATGCGCTGATTGTCAATGACCCCTGGGGGCTGGCATTAACCTTTGGCCTGGTGCTCAAGGAAGCGCCCTTTCTGCTGCTGATGAGCCTAGCGGCACTGCCACAGCTGCAGGCTGACAAGCGCCTGCAGCTGGCGCGTTCACTGGGTTATGCCCCGACCATTGCCTGGCTGAAAGTGATCCTGCCTTCGCTCTACCCGCTGATTCGCCTGCCGGTGTATGCCGTGATAGCTTATGCCACCTCGGTAGTGGATATGGCGCTGATACTCGGCCCACGGCTGCCCTCGACCCTGAGTGTCTCGATTCTGGGCTGGTTCAACGACCCAGATATCACTCGGCGCTTTATGGCGTCAGCGGCCGCAGTACTCCAGCTTGGCGTCACCCTGGCCGCCCTTATCGGCTGGTGGCTACTGGAACAGCTGATCTGCCGATGCAGCCGCCACTGGCTAACCAACGGCAGCCGCCGCCGTGGCGCGGCAACGCTAACAGTGGCAGGCCGTGGCAGCCTAGCCTTGACCAGCCTGAGCGCCCTTGCGGCTTTGGTGGGCCTGGCGCTGTTTTCAGTAGCCGGTTTCTGGCGCTTCCCGGAGTTTTTGCCCCAATCCCTGGTCCTCGATCACTGGCAGCGCAGCGCCGCCATGCTGGCAGCGCCCCTGGTCACCACTGGGGTGATTGCACTGGTCGCCACCGGCCTGGCCACCCTGCTGGTAGTTGCCGCGCTGGAAAACGAACAGCGCCAGCACCTTCATCCACGCCGGGCACTGTGGCTGTTATATTTACCCCTGTTGGTACCGCAGATCGCCTTTCTGTTCGGCCTGGTGGTGGCCGCGGAACAGATCGGCGTTCGCCCTCAGCTGTCGTTGGTCATCGCCGGCCATGCACTCTTTGTACTGCCCTATGTCTATCTCTCGCTGGGCGAGTCTTACCGGCGCTTGGACCCACGCTGGTTGCAGATAGCTCAGTCGCTAGGCGTCTCCCGCAACCGGGCATTCTGGAAGGTTCGCCTGCCGCTGCTGCTGGCGCCACTGCTGACGGCAGTGGCGGTCGGCCTGGCGGTGAGCATCGGCCAGTATCTGCCGACTCAACTTCTTGGCGCAGGAAGGGTCACAACGGTAACCACCGAAGCCGTCGCTTTGGCCTCTGGCGGCAACCGTCGGCTGATCGGCGTCTGGGCGCTGGTACAGGCAGGCCTGCCGCTGATCGGCTTTATCATCGCCCTGACGCTACCCCGCTGGCTAGGTGCTCCCCAGCGAGGATCAGCCCGTTAACCGTATGCTTATCAAGGATTTCTGTGAACAACGCTGCGACTGAATCACTGACTCTGGAAGAGGTCTGCATCCACCTGGCGGGGCAAGCATTGCTGCAGGTCAACACCCGGATTGCACCCGGCGAGGTGCTGACGGTGATGGGGCCTTCCGGCTCGGGCAAGTCCACCCTGCTAGCCTTTGTGGCAGGCTTTCTGGATAGCGCCTTTGACGCCCAGGGCCAGGTGCGGCTGGGTGAGCAGAATCTGTTGACCTTGCCCGCCGAGCAGCGCGGCATTGGCCTGCTGTTTCAGGACCCGCTGCTGTTTCCGCATTTAAGCGTGGCGGGTAATTTGCGCTTTGGCCTCCCCAAGCGCACTCACAATAAGCAACAACAGATCGCCCAAGCGCTGGAGCAGGTCGGGCTGGCAGGCTTTGAAAACCGCGACCCGGCGACCCTTTCCGGTGGCCAACAGGCCCGAGTAGCGCTGATGCGCTTGTTGCTATCACAACCCCGCGCCGTGCTGCTGGATGAGCCGTTTTCCAAACTGGACACCGCGCTGCGCCAGGAAATGCGCGCCCTGGTATTTGGCCAGCTGCGCAAGGCGGGCTTGCCTACCCTGCTGGTCACCCATGACGAAGCCGATGCCGCCGCTGCCGGAGGGCCGATCATTGCCCTTGGCTAACCCAGACGCTGACACGCCGACACTCAGCATTATCATCCCCATGCTCAATGAAGCAGCTGACATTCAGACCGCCCTGGCGCCGCTGCAAGTGCTACGCGAAGCTGGCACAGAGATCATTGTGGTCGATGGTGGCAGCAGTGATAACAGCGTGGCGCTGGCCACCCCGCTGGCAGATGCGCTGTTGATCAGCGACCCCGGCCGAGCCCGACAGATGAATCTGGGGGCCGAACACGCCCGCGCAGCGGCGCTGGTGTTTTTACATGCCGATACCCAGCTTCCCGCAGGGGCTGTTGAACTGATCACCCAGGCGCTTAACACCCACTGCTGGGGGCGTTTTGATATTCATCTGGAAGGCCAGAGCCGCTGGTTACCCCTGGTCAGCCGGATGATGAACCTGCGCTCGCGGCTGACAGACATTGCCACCGGCGATCAATGCCTGTTTATCCGCCGCACAACATTCAACACCGTTGGCGGCTTTCCCGATCAGCCGCTGATGGAAGATATCGAGTTAAGCAAACGGCTAAAGGCACTTGCCTCCCCCAACTGCCTACGCACCAAAGTGATAAGCTCAGGCAGGCGCTGGGATAAGTTCGGCGCCTGGAAAACTATTTGCCTGATGTGGCGGCTACGTTACCGCTACTGGCGTGGCGTCAGCGCCAGCCAACTGGCCAAGGAGTATCGTAATGCCCGTTAAGCCATCCGTGCAGCCCCATTTACATCTGCTGGCCAAAGCGCCACTGCCTGGACAGGCGAAAACGCGCTTAATTCCTTACCTGGGGCCAGAAGGTGCGGCGCAAGCCCATGCCACCATGGTTCGCCACTGCGTTGCCACCGCCTGCCAAGCACTGGGATCGCAGCACGTCACACTATGGACTTCCTTAGAGCATCAGCATCCGCTATTCATGGAACTGCAGACACACTACGGGATAGCACTTGCCGCTCAACAGCAAGGTGATGTGGGAATGCGCGTTCGTCACGCACTTAATAGTACACAAGGTGCGTCAATGGTGATGGGCACTGATTGCCCAAGCATCACCGTTGCCATGCTTAGGCGGTGCAGTTCAGCACTTGAAAACGTACCGGTTGTGATTCTACCCGCCGAAGACGGCGGTTACGGACTGATCGGCACTCATAACGACTGCCCTAGCTTGTTTGAGGATATTCCATGGGGAACCGAGCAAGTGCTCAAGGTCACTCGTCAGCGGCTTGCCGCGCTGGGCCTGGACGCCGCTTTTCCCGATACCATGTGGGATATTGACCGACCGGAAGATTGGCAACGCTGGCAACAAGCGCTGAAGCACGCAAACAGCATGTAAGGATTCCGCTCTTTACGTCACTGTTACTGAACGAATGTTCTGTTTCTAACACCACCTTGCCCCAACGGAGCCTGCCATGAACCGTCAGCGCCTGATGATTATCGCCCTGCTGCTACTGGCCGTGTTCGGCTTTTACGTGAGCGGTGCTCACACGTTTTTTACCTTGGAAACTCTGCAAGCCTATCGCAGCGATTTCCAGACAGCATTTCAGCAATCACCTTGGCAGGTTGCGGGCATATTCTTTGCAGTGTATGTCGTCATGACAACACTATCGCTACCTGGTGCAACCCTGCTAACCCTGTTGGGTGGCGCGCTATTTGGCCTTGGCTGGGGGCTATTGATTATCTCTTTTGCCAGCACCATCGGTGCCACACTGGCCTTTTTACTCTCGCGGTTTCTATTTCGCCAGCCAATTGAAAAGCGCTTTCCCAGACAGTTCGAGACGGTGAATCGTGGCGTTGATAAAGATGGTGCTTTCTATCTCTTCACCCTTCGCCTAGTGCCAATATTCCCCTTCTTTATGATTAATTTAGTGATGGGGCTAACGCGGCTTAAAACCGTCACCTTCTACTGGGTGAGCCAGCTTGGCATGCTGCCCGGCACCGTGGTTTACGTGAACGCTGGCGGCCAATTAGGTGAACTTGAAAGCCTGGGAGGTATTATTTCTCCTGGGCTTTTGGCTTCATTTGCGCTGCTGGCAGTATTTCCTTGGATAGCTCGCCGTATTGCGCTACTGGTGCAAAAGCGCAATGCCTATCGTGGTTTTAAGCGCCCGTCCCGCTTTGATTATGACATTGTGGTCATCGGCGGCGGCTCGGCGGGCCTCGTCACTAGCTACATCGGCAGCGCGGTAAAAGCCAAAGTGGCACTGGTAGAAAAGCACAAAATGGGCGGCGACTGCCTGAACACTGGCTGTGTGCCCTCAAAAGCACTGATCCGTGCCGCCCATGCCGCTCATGAAGTACGCACGGCCTCTCGCTTTGGGGTCAACGCTGGCGAGCCAGAGATCGACTTCACCAAGGTGATGGGACATATACACCAAGCCATTACTGATATTGAACCCCACGATAGCGTCGAGCGTTACACCAAACTGGGCGTTGAGGTGTATCAGGACCACGCTACCCTAACGTCTCCTTGGGAAATTAAGGTCGGTGATAAAACCCTTACCGCCCGACATATTGTGCTGGCTACCGGCGCACGCCCTCGCGTGCCATCGCTGCCTGGTATCGAGCATGCGCCAGTGCTCACTTCGGAAAATCTTTGGTCACTCACTGAGCTGCCTAAACGCTTGGTCGTACTGGGTGGTGGGGCCATTGGCTGCGAGCTTAGCCAGAGCTTTGCTCGCCTAGGCAGTCATGTCACCTTAGTGGAAGGTATGACACAGCTGCTAGGTCGAGAGGATCAAGATGTAGGCGAACACGTTGAACGCACGCTAACCCAAGAAGGCGTCAATGTAATGACCGCCGCCAATGCCTTGGAAATAAGCCAAGATGGCCCGGGGCATCAGCTGGTGGTAGAGCATAACGGCGAGCGCACCACCATTGAATTCGATTATTTGCTAGTTAGCGTTGGCCGCCAAGCCAATGTTGAAGGTTTAGGCCTGGAAGCGCTAGGTATCACCACCACTAACACAGGAACATTAGAACTCAACGAACGTCTGCAAACTCGTTTACCCAACATTTGGGCTTGCGGCGACCTAGCAGGCCCCTATCAGCTTACTCATGCGGCCGCCCACCAGGCGTGGCATGCTGCCGTGAACGCTCTGTTTGGCGAACTGAAGAGCTTTGCTGTGGATTATCGCTTTATGCCTGCGGTCACTTATCTCCAACCGGAAGTAGCACGGGTCGGGCTGAACGAAAAAGACGCCCAAGCTCAGGGCATCGCCTTTGAGGTGACCCGCTACGCCATGGCCGAAAGCGACCGCGCCATTGCCGAAGGGGCCACCCAGGGCTTTATTAAGGTGCTGACCGTTCCTGGCCGCGACAAGATTCTCGGCGCTACCATCGTTGCCGAACACGCCGGTGAGTGGCTGGGTGAATTTACGATTGCCATGAAACACGGTCTGGGTATGAACAAGCTGCTTGGCACCATTCACCCCTACCCGACTCTCGGGGAAGCGGCCAAGGCCAGCGCCGGGGTTTGGAAAAACGCCCACAAGCCTGAACGTGTTCTCACACTACTGGAACGCTACTTCCGCTGGCGGCGGGGTCATCAGAATACCCAGAAAGAGCGAGAGCAAGGAGATCAAGCATGACCCAGCTATTACTGATCGGCGCAGGCCATGCCCATGCCTTTGTGCTGGAAGCCTTTGCAGAGACACCTGACCCTGAGGTGACGATCACCGTGGTCAGCGATAGCTCCCTGGCCGCCTACTCCGGCAGCGTGCCTGCTTGGCTGGCGGGAGATTGCTCACTACGCGATACCCAGCTTGATGTCGCAGCGCTCTGCCAGCGAGCAGGCGCAACGCTGATTGAATCCCCGGTGGTCGCCCTGGATCACAAGGCACGTCAGGTCAGCCTGGCCAACGGCCAGATACTCACCTTTGACGTTGCCTCGATAAACGTCGGCTCGACGCTGGAACTCCCCGCGACCCACGGCGACAGCTTGCCCTACCTGCTGGCCATGCGCCCGTTAAGCTCACTGCATCACCGCTGGCAAGCACTGCAGGAACGTATCCAGACGTTGCCTGGTGGTTCGACCCAGCAGATCGTCAGCGTTGGCGGCGGCGCAGCCAGCTGCGAAACCCTGATGAGCGTGCTGGCCCAGCTTCGCCACCATCGCGCAGATATTGATTGGCAGGGGCATCTTCTTAGTGCATCACCCAACCTGCTCGGCGACGCTGGCTGGCTGCCCCGTCAGTTAACCTTCCGCGCTCTTAAGCGAGCCGGTATTCAGGTGCATCGTGGGCGTGGTACCGAACTGGTTGATGGAGGCGTGCAGGATGACCAGGGCCAGACTTTACCAGCAGATATCGTGCTCTGGGCCACCGGTGCGGTCGGGCATCCGTGGCTATCCAAAACCACGCTCCCTTTAAACGAAAAACGCTTTATTCCTACCGGGCGAACATTAGCGGTTACCGGCATACCTCAGCTTTTTGCCGCAGGCGACTGCGCTCAGTTTAACCCGCCGCTACCCAAAGCCGGGGTATACGCCGTACGCCAGGGGCCAGTATTAGCAGGGAATCTGCGCGCCGCCTGCCACGGACAACCCTTGGCTAACTGGCAGCCACCCAAACGGGTGCTGGCGCTGATTGGCACGGGCGACAGCCGCGCAATTGCCAGCCGCGGCCAGATCGGCTTCGCGGGGAAATGGGTATGGGAGTGGAAAAAGCGAATTGATGCGCGCTTTATAACCCGCTTCAATCCGCCCGGCGCTATCAAGCTCGATAAACACTCTTGAAGCCCATTTTTTCACGATGCTCAGGCTCAAGCGTTTAGCGAGATGACACAGCCAGCAATGTTCCGGCAGATACGAATATTCCGCCAAAAACACGGTTCTGTAAGCGCAACATCCGAGTATCTTGAAACCAGTTACGAAACCGACCAGCCAGCAAGGCATAGGCCGTCATTATGAAAACATCCACCCCTACCATGGTTGCGCCAATGATCAGATACTGTGGTAGTTGAGGGGCATTGGCGTTGATGAACTGTGGCACTAAAGCAGCAATAAAGATGACGGCCTTGGGATTAGTTAGGTTGACGAGCAAGCCTTGGCGAAACAGCTGTCTGTTGGCGGCAATGTGGAACTGGCTTGTATCAATCGGCTCAACGCTAGCTCGCCATTTTTGAATGCCCAGCCAGACTAGGTAAACTGCGCCGATGATCTTCATCACAAGAAAGGCGGTACTCGAAGCCGTCAGTAAAGCGCCCAGCCCGAGTGCGACAATACCAAGGTGAACCAACAAGGCAAGTTCTAAGCCCAAAAGTGCTCTAAAAACAAAAGAGTAACGATAGCGTAGGCCAGTTGATAACACAAGAATAGACCCAGGGCCTGGGGTAATTGCAATAACCCCAGCAGCAACCACAAAAGCAAGCCAAAGGCTTAAACTCATAGCAAAACAAGCTCCTACAACAGGCTGTCCCGATTAGCTAGATAGCGCTCAATAGCAGCAACCGTCTTATCATCAAGAATACCCAAACGCGGTCCGTCAAAATAGTCTAATTGCTCTAAACAAGACTGTAACGTACGCAATTCCATACGCATGCCTACGCGCCCCAGGTTAACCCCCACCTTACCATTACTGTACTCAAGCCGACTTAAAGCACTGTCTATTTTCCCAACTAGCTCAGCAACACTTAAATGTAATAGTTCGGAGGTTATAGGGGTTGGACGCATATTGTCGCAGCCCATCATCAAGGGTAAGAAAGCAAATAAAAACAATAACAAGTGACGCATAATGCTATTTTTCCTAAATAACAAAAGGCGCCTCCTTGCGCCTTTTATCTTTATTTTACTTTTTCGATTTCACCACTTTCTATTTTAGCCCAATACTTATTCACCTCACGCTTAACAACAGGCATTAATAGATAAATACCAATGATATTTGGAATAGCCATCGCGAACAGCATAGAATCCGAGAAGTCGATCACAGGCCCCAAACTCATGCTGGCACCAATAATGATAAATAAGCAGAAAACGAAATTGTAGGCATTCTCTTTAGCCTTACCTTCGCCAACCAAATAAGTCCAGCTTTTTAGACCATAGTAAGACCATGCAAACATGGTTGAAAGTGCAAACAAAACGACCGCAATCGCTAGAACTATCGGGAACCATGGCAGGACAGTCGCATAAGCTGCTGAGGTCAATTCAACTCCCGTTAAGTCAGTTAACAACGCACCAGAAATAATAATCACAAGCGCGGTCATTGTGCAGATCACAACGGTATCGATAAATGGCTCAAGTAGGGCAACAAAGCCTTCAGACACTGGCTCACTAGTACGAGCTGCGGAGTGAGCAATCGCTGCTGAACCTATACCTGCTTCGTTTGAAAAAGCAGCCCTTCTGAAACCTTGTATTAAAGCGCCCAGAACACCACCAACGACACCTTCACCCGTGAAAGCTCCGCGGAAAATTTCACCAAAAGCCCATCCAACCATATCAATATTGACAGCGATAATAACAAGACCAGCAATAAAATAGAGGCCAGCCATAGTAGGAATCAGCTTTTCGGTAACACGGCCAATAGATTTGATACCGCCAATAATGACACTTCCAACAACGACTGCCATAATTAAACCAAACAACCAGCCTTTACCAACCCAGAAGCTCTCAGCACCACCGGTAACATTAACAATTTGAGAATAAGCTTGGTTGGCCTGAAACATATTGCCGCCACCTAGCGCACCACCAATACAACAAATAGCGAAAACAGTCGCAAAGAACTTTCCCAAACCCCCTAGATTACGTTCTTCTCGCAGGCCACGCTCTAAATAATACATTGGACCGCCAGAAACTCTGCCATCAGGTAGTTCGTTTCGGTATTTCTGGCCAAGTATGCATTCGGTAAATTTAGATGCCATTCCCAGCAGGCCCGCGAGAATCATCCAGAAAGTTGCACCCGCTCCACCAATAGAAACAGCAACAGCAACACCCGCAATATTTCCTAGCCCAACCGTACCAGACAACGCCGTAGTCAGCGCCTGAAAGTGGGATACCTCTCCTGCATCTCCTGGTTTAGAGTAACAGCCGCGTACCAAGTCAATGGCGTGTTTAAACCCCCTAAACTGAACGAATTTAAAAAATAAAGTTGCAACAAGACCACAAATAACTAGCCACCCTACGATAAGCGGAAATTGCACACCGCCGATAGGTACCGAATAAAAAATAACATTTACAATAGGGGTAGCAATAGGTTCGAAAACACGACTAATTGCTTCATCCAAACCACCACTTTGAGCAAAAGCTTGAGAGGAAAAACCAAAAAGTACTGCAATCGCAATTATGCGGGTTAGTAGACTATGCATCTAAGAATCTCCAGCAGCTTGCACGGATCAGGGAATTAACAATTGAAATACATTCGACATAGAGAGCATTACTTTTTTAAGTAAAAAGCAACTTAGGGTACAATAGTAACTGGTACCGGTGAACTCTGAATCAACGACATACCAACACTTCCCACCAATAACTTAGTTAGCTTAGAAGCTCCCTTACGACCAACAAAAATCTGCGAATCTGGTTTATTCTTTGAAATTCTACATATAATTTCGGTAGGATTACCATGCTGAACTTCACTGGTAATCTTAACACCATCTTTACGCATCTTTTCGACAATTGGCTTGATAAACTTTTCTGCACTAGCCACTTCTTGTTGCTTACGTTCGTGGCGTTCGCGCATTTCTTCGCTAGACATAAATTTATAAGGAGACCACTCCAAAACATGCACAAGATGCACTTCAGCAGATTGATGTTTAGCACAGGCTACTGCAAAGTCTACAGCACGCTGACATGCATCTGTGCCATCGAAGCCGACAATAAAAGTCTTTACCATTTTCTTTCCTAATATTCTTTTTTTAATAAAGGAATACCTGACATAAAACCAGCAGCCAATAAAGACAGTCTGGCATCCTCCCGTAAAAGACCATAGTTGATTTTTATCGCTGGCCTTTAAACCACAATAATTCTGCCTAGAATTACTGTAAAGCAGTTTTTTCAAGTCAATAATACTTTAGCATTACGAATTGACTCGAAATTTACTAATGTTATTGTTTCAACCCAAATGGTTGAACGGTAATGACAAAAGAAACTGCAACTTCCTTAATTCTTAAGGTTTAGTTAGCAACGAAGAGCGATATTTTTTACGTTCCAGAGTGCACTATCGCAGTTCGGAAACAGTCATATAATTTCCAGAAGATGCGCCTTCGACTTTTCCAGCCGCTGGGCATGAGAATGGAAAAGGCGGATTGATGCGCGCTTTATCGCCCGCTTCAATCCGCCTTTTGAACGCTAGCTAATTGAGATCAAATACTGATCTCAAGCTTAGTTGGCTTCGCGCCAGCCGCCTAATACACGGCTATCTGGTCCAAAAAATACCAGCCTGTCGTGGTCAATCAGGTAGCGGTAGGCCGTATCGAGCATGTCGGTTACCCGCTTGGCATCTTCCATATTGGGGCAAGCCATGCGTGTCGAGGCGAGCTGGCTAAACTCGATACGTTGGTTTTCACCCAACTCCACACTGCCGGTAAATCGGTTACAACCATCCGAACCGCTCACGCTGCCGTCGCGTTCAATTTTAAAGAATGGCGTATCGGGTAACGATACCCGCTCATCGGTACCTATTAGCAGTAAATTCCAACGCTGATCGACTATCGCGCCTGATAGCGACATGCTTTCCGGCGCTGTTGTACTCTCTTGCTCTGGTGAACTGCTACACGCACTGATCAGTAGCGCGGTAGCGACACCGGCTAGCATTGCTCCAAATTTGACCGTCACTGTCTTATGCTCCTTATTGAAAATTACCAGCTTCCGCTATTTTCCATTGTCACCCATGGTTCCTGAGGCGGCAACGCATCGCCTTTTTGCAGCAGCTCAACAGAAATACCGTCGGGCGACCTCACAAATGCCATATGACCATCCCGCGGCGGACGGTTAATAGTGACCCCATTATCTTGAAGCTTTTTGCATAACGCATAGAGATCGTCAACTCGGTAAGCTAGGTGGCCGAAATTGCGCCCACCGCTATACTCTTCCGGATCCCAATTATAGGTCAGTTCAAGCTCTGGTGCGGTTAAGCGTTCAGAGCGCGCTTCATCTTCTGGGGCAGCGAGAAAGACCAAGGTGAAACGGCCTTTTTCGTTTTCTTTACGGCGTACTTCTTTTAAGCCTAAGAGATCGCAGTAAAAATTTAGCGACACGTCTAGGTCGCTCACCCGCACCATAGTATGCAAAAACTGCATGTCACTCTCCCTTCATTATTTCTGGGTGTAGTCGCTAAAAATTTCGGGCGTGCTGTTACTTCGGCTCCAACTGAGCACAGCATAATCATCCACTCGGCCTGTCTCCATGCCTGGAGAACCATGCGGCATGCCTGGCACCGTTAGCCCAACCACCTCTGGTTGCTCTTCCAGCAGTCGCTTGATATCGGATGCGGGCACATGGCCTTCAATGACATAGCCATCAATCAAGGCTGTGTGGCAAGAAGCTAGTTCTGGTGGAACGCCATTAGCCATTTTAATAGATCTTAGATCGCCATCTCGCTGATGATTCACTTCAAACCCAGCCTCTTCGAGATGACTCACCCAGTCGCTGCAACAACCACAGTTAGGGTCGCTGTGCACATCAACAGTGGGCGCTGCTAATGCGTTGAGTGAATACGCAGCAAAAAAACTGGCTACCAGACGCTTAGTTAGACGATTTTTTGACATTTAAACATCCTCCTCACAGATCTGTATAATAATATATTTATTGTTTAGTCGTCGGGGAACCCCCCAAGGAGACATTCGTGGATTCAATTACACAAGCTACTCTTGGGGCTGCCATTGGGGGTGCGGTGCTAGGTAAACGACTGGGCCGCAAAGCCGTGTTTATTGGCGCGCTGCTTGGCACACTGCCGGACCTAGACGTTGTGCTCGACTATGGCGATGCTGTGGCCAATGTGACAGAGCATCGCGGTTTTAGCCACTCGCTGTTTGTGCTAACCGGCTTAGCTACCGTCTTGGCACTGCTGTGTCATCGTTTTGCGCCTGCTCGGGATATATCCTTGGGAAGATGGTGGTGCTTTTTTGCGCTCATTTTGATCACCCACCCGCTACTGGATTCACTGACCACCTACGGCACACAGTTGTTCTGGCCGCTCGATATGCCACCTGCAGCGTGGCCTATCGTGTTTATTATCGATCCTTTTTATACCCTGCCACTATTGTTAGCACTGATTATCGCCATTGCCACAAAAAAAGTACGTAAGGCTTGTACGATCGGATTAGCAATATCCAGCCTATATTTGCTACTGGCAGCAGGCACAAAATGGAGCATTGAGCAGCGCTTAGCACCAGCATTAGCGGACGCTGGTTTGCAAGCAGCCCCTATATTGATTCAACCAACACCGTTTAATATTGCATTGTGGCGCGCCACTGTTATTGACGGAGATCGCTATTTTGAGAGTTTGATCAGCGTGTTTGATGGCCAGCGAGAGCCAATATTTGAGCCTATCAAACGCAACGTTGCACTGGAGGAAAGTGCCCTGGCAGAGCCGCTAGGACAACGGCTAGTATGGTTTACAGGTCCATTTCTGCGTTATGACACACAGTGGGTTGATGGCCAGGAAACGTTGATCGCCACGGATATTCGACTTGGCTTTCCCGGGTTTCATCCATTCAGTTTTACCCTGGCAACCCGGGATGGTGACCTTTGGCAACCAGTAGAGATTAGCGAAGAAGTAGACACATCACGCGGCCTTCGTTTTGCGACACTCTCCAGACTTGCTGTGAGAGCTACGGGCAATGTCACCGCACTATGCGCTAGCGACTTTATCGAACCCCACTGGCGTTTCGAGCCTTTCCTTTACCGCTGCTAACACACCAGTGAATTTAAAAGTTCGCACCAATTAAGGGGCAATACCCTGGCCGCAGCCTTTGTACTGCTCCCCGCCGATGGTCAATGTGACTCGGGCGGGATATGGCTGGCCTTTCATATCATCAAAACAGGCGCCTGATTCAATACGTACACGGAAAAACTGATCAGCGTTGGCATTCTCAATCACCACCCTACCCGCTTCGTTATCCATGACACTCACCATATAGGGCATCGTTTGCGTCTCGCTACCGTAGGCTGTTGTCCAGGTCATGATCGGCGCATCATGGGCAAGCTCAATCGACCAACCTGGCTCATTACCACGCCCCAAGAACATCACGCCGGGGTGATCCGCCCGTGTGGCTGCTGCTCGGCGCTGCCCCTGTCGACATTGAAGCTGACCACGCGGTGTTTCCACCTGCGCCTGATCACCACGGTTCCAGAAGCTGACCTCTCCATCCTGATAGCGCGCACCGCTTGCCACGACCGCTTCTGGTAAACGCCAGGCACCATGCAGTGACCAAAGCCGCAAATTATCGTCGTTCACCGCGGTGACCAAGTTTTGGTTGGCGGGCTGACACTCCCAGGCGTCAAAGTACGACGCGCTACCAGGAAACAGGACAGCAGGCAGTAATGGTGCACTGCTATGTACCGTTGTTTTAGACACTTCAGCAGTAGAATCAGCAGGTGTTGCCCCAGTATTTGCACAGCCTGCCAGCACAACCGAGGCAGTCAGCGCAATTAAACCAGTTAACCGATTAGGTAAGTAAGTCATGCATCCTGCTCCCTGTTGTTATCACTGTTGTTACCACTGTTGTTACCACTATTACTATTCATGCCGCTATCTTTGTGATGTTTTTCATCATCATAAACATCGTCAATGGACGCCTACTTAGCGTTCAGCGCATTTCTTCTGAATAAACAAATTCAATTCGTTTAGCGACGCTTAAATGCTTTTAAGTCCTGTTGATCAAAACTGTCAACCTGGGCTGGCAGCCCTAATTCTTCGCGTTTTAGCCTTATCTGCATTTTTTCAGCGAGACGTTCTGAATCATCATCGGTAGTACGACCGTTGAGTTCAGCGAGCTGCGTCATCCCCTGATGGTAAAACGTCACAATATCCAGCGCTACGCGATTATCTTCTTCCACTCCCCGGCGCAGTGGCTGTAGGTAACCACTAATATGGGAAAGGTGATGCTTGAGCTGCCAAACATAGCGCATTTCAGTCATCCAAGGCCGATCCTTGAGAACTGCAAACATCGCGCTAGTGGCTAATAGACCTAGAAACACACCCAGCGCATTAAGCCATAGACTACTGCCAAAAGCAGATGTTAAAAGCATTGAGAACAGTAGCCCAAAGACTATCAACTGCCCTGCCATGGCAATGCTGATCATTCGCGCCTTGCGCTGATAACTGCTAGGGTCATGCTGCTCAAGAGTGAAAACCATGGCCAACCTCATCATCAAAAGTAGTCCCTTATGATACGGGGCTGACCAGGGCAAACAAGTGATTATCAAGCTCGCCGTAGATAACCAGTATTAACTCATTCGCTCGGCAGCAGTTTTAAGCAACCGTTCGGTCGTTTCCCAACTCACACAGGCATCGGTCACCGACACGCCGTAACGCATCGCGTTGGGCGACAGCGCTTGCTTACCTTCATATAAATGGCTTTCGAGCATTAATGCGACCAAATTAGCATCGCCCGCTTTACGCTGCGCCAGCACGTCGAGCATAACCTCACTTTGGCGTCGGTGATCTTTTCGCGCATTGGCATGACTGCAGTCCACCATTAAGCGAGGATTCTGTCCGGCGTCTCGTAAGGTATTCACCGCTGCTCGCACATGATGCGCTTGGTAGTTTGGTTCGCCATGACCACCTCGTAACACCACATGCGTATTGGGGTTACCAGCGGTTTCCTGCATGACCGGCCGCCCTTCACTATTCATTGCGAAACGCTGGTGGGAATGCGCCGCTGCCTGCATAGCATCAATAGCAACCTGGACGTCGCCACTAGTGGCATTTTTAAACCCCACTGCTGCCGTGAGATCGCTGGCCAGCTCGCGATGCAGCTGTGATTCCGTGGTACGTGCGCCAATAGCGACCCAGCTCAACAGATCATCTAAGTAAGGTGCCAACATGGGCTGTAAAAGCTCAGTAGCCACCGGCAAGCCCCGTGAGGCTACGGCATGCATCAACTCACGAGAGAGCGATATACCCTTTGGCATATCGCCACTGCCGTCTAAATCAGGGTCATAGGCCAAACCTTTCCAACCCACTGTAGTTCGTGGTTTTTCAACGTAAACACGCATTACCGGTAGCAGTTGCTCGCTCACTTCTTCACTAAGCGCAGCCAGCCGATCGGCGTACTCTAGCGCGGCATGCGGGTCATGGATAGAACAAGGGCCAACTACCACTAATAAGCGGTTATCTTGACCATTCAAAATGCGCTGAACCGCTTGGCGCTGATGGGCAATTTGCGCATTCAATTGGCTATCGATACCTACACTGCGGCGTAGCTCTGCTGGCAAAGGCAACGGCTGCGATGAGTTCGTGGGGCCATTCGTTAATGACGCTAGATTTGACAAGGTTGTACAAGCAGGGCTGACATGGGCATTCATAACTTAACTCTCCGGAAGCGTATGACATCGTGATAACAACAACATGCCACCCTGGCTTGCACGGTCGGAGGTGGCAGCTTGCACCGACCGCGCGTCGCTAAATCGCCAGCCATAGCCATAACCGATATAGTTAGCAACGTTGGCGAGCAGATTAGCGAGAGAGTTTGCGCGGTACATCATGATGCAGCTCCTTGATGAAAGTCCTGTGAAATCTGAGCAATTAACCTAAATAAACAGTTAAAACAAAAGAAGCCTCGGTTGGGCTACCAACCGAGGCTTCTTTGCATGCGGCAGGCAACCTAGTCGGTGTGCCTGATGACGCGACGCTACTGGTCGGCCAGGGGCACACCGTAGCTAAACCAATAGACAGCATAAAAGAACGCAGCAACACACGCCCACACACCAGCCGCCGATGCTGGCTTTGCTTGTGTGTGTTGAATGCATTGTGCTGTGTGCATGGCTACGTCCTGATTCACATTAATTGTCGAGAACAGTGCTTCTAATGGGTTAATCCTGCCTGCATAGAGGCAAAATGGCAACCATCAACCGCCAAACGCTTGTATCCAACCAATAGTAGCGGGCAGTGCGCTCATACTCACCAGCACAACAACACCGAGCACAATAGCAAGCAAACCTGATTCGTCTTTAAAGTTGTCGTCATGGTGGGCCATGAAAGCCTCCTTTTTATCAGTATCGGTTACCGGCATATGCCGAACACCAGTTATTGGCCAGCTATTTTAGTGAGGACGAGGCGCGTAAGCAAACACATCTGAGAACATTCGCTCACTGTCAATACCTTTCCGTTCTAAGATATTAACACAGGCGTACACCATACCCGGCGAACCCGACAAGTAGATATCACAGCCGCTGGGCGACCCAGCCATTCCACTCTCAAGCATGTTCTCAAGATCACTCTCTAACACCAAGTCAATGCGCCCTTGATGATGCGTGATACGCTCGCCTTCTGCTAGCGGCTCAGTCAGTGGAAACTCTGTCACCGCTTGGAAAGAAATATTGGCATACTGCTGTGCCCATTCGCAGGCCAGATCTTCCGCATAAAGATCACGATGTTCGCGATTGGCCCACCATAGTGAAATGGGCCGTTCAGGCTGCTGTCTTAGTACCGCCTCAACAATCGCCTTCATTTGTGCAAAGCCTGTACCTGCAGCAATTAGCAACAGAGGACGCTCGCTTTGCGTGTCTAATACACATTCACCGCTGGGTAGGCGAACAGTCAACTGATTAGCTACCTGCAATAACTCTCGCAGGCGAGCAGAGTTATCTCGCTCAGGCCAGTGCTGAATATGTAATTCGATAATACCGTCACCGCGTTCCGCGCTGGCAATAGAAAACGGTACCCAAGTGTTATCGTCTAGTTTGAGCTCTAAATACTGCCCAGGCGCATGCTGCATGGCCTCGGGCCGCCCTTCCAGGGTCACCCCAAAGACATCGGGATTTAAATCCTCAACGGCGGTTACCTGGCAGATTAACGTTCTGCAAGTTAACGTGCTTGCGCTCATGAAAGCCTCTATATAGAAAGTCGCCCGACCTGCGCCACTGGGTTAGCCGTGGCGAGGAGTGGGTAATGGGATATCAATGCCCAGCTCGTCCCAGCGCTCATCAACGCGGGTTTTTATCGAATCATCCATCACAATGGGCGTTCCCCACTCACGATCCGTTTCGCCTGGCCATTTATTGGTAGCATCGAGCCCCATCTTGGAACCTAACCCAGACACCGGCGACGCAAAATCGAGGTAGTCAATAGGCGTGTTTTCCACCATCACCGTATCCCGCGCCGGGTCCATGCGCGTGGTAATGGCCCACATCACATCTTCCCAGTTACGCGCATCGATATCGTCATCTAATACAATGACAAATTTGGTGTACATGAACTGACGCAGAAAACTCCACACCCCCATCATGACGCGCTTGGCGTGACCCGGGTACTGCTTCTTCATGGTCACAACAGCCATTCGATAGGAGCACCCTTCCGGTGGTAGGTAGAAATCGACAATTTCGGGGAACTGCTTACACAGAATGGGAACAAACACCTCGTTAAGCGCAACCCCTAAAATGGCTGGCTCATCGGGTGGGCGGCCGGTGTAGGTGGAGTGATAAATCGCGTCCCGCCGCATGGTCATCCGCGTCACGGTGAACACAGGGAAGTGATCAACTTCATTGTAATAACCGGTGTGATCGCCAAACGGTCCTTCTGGTGCCATATCGTCGGGGTAGAGAAACCCTTCAAGAATGATTTCAGCCGACGCAGGCACATCCAACTCTGCATGACCGCACTTGACCAGCTCGGTGCGCGAGCCTCTAAGCAACCCAGCAAAAGCGTATTCAGACAGCGAATCAGGAACCGGCGTCACGGCACCTAAAATTGTTGCAGGATCAGCCCCCAACGCCACTGCCACAGGGAATGGCTCACCGGGATGCGCTTTTTGAAACTCAAGAAAATCCAGCGCACCACCGCGATGGGAGAGCCAACGCATGATCAGACGGTTTTTACCGATTTTCTGCTGACGATAAATGCCAAGATTTTGGCGCTTTTTATGCGGGCCTTTGGTAATTACCAGCGGCCAAGTTACCAGCGGCGCGGCATCACCTGGCCAGCAGTGCTGGATCGGCAAACGGCCTAAGTCAACCTCATCACCTTCATACACCACTTCTTGCACGGGGGCTCGCTTGACATTTTTGGGCCCCATGCTGAGCACCTGCTTAAAAATCGGCAGCTTGTCCCAGGCGTCTTTAAGCCCTTTCGGCGGATCAGGTTCCTTTAGGAACGCCAGTAGTTTACCTACCTCGCGCAGTGCTTCTACTGAATCTTGACCCATACCGAGCGCTACCCGCCTAGGCGTACCAAACAGGTTGCCCAATAGCGGCATATCATGGCCCTTCACATTCTCAAACAATAGTGCAGGGCCACCAGCGCGCAGTGTACGGTCACAAATTTCAGTAATTTCGAGATAGGGGTCGACTTCTGCTTTAATCCGCTTCAGTTCACCCTGCGCTTCAAGCGCTGCAATAAAATCGCGCAAGTCGTGGTACTTCAAGGCACTCTCCTCAAGGCACTTACCCGGCTGTCAGCCATTACTGTTGCCAGTGCTTGGCTGCAAATGAAGCACTTAGCGTCGCTTCATCGCTTCAAAGAACTCCAGATTCGTCTTGGTATCTTTCAGACGATCAATCAAGAACTCTGTCGCAGCGGTGTCTTCCATCGGGTTAAGCAGCTTGCGAAGGATCCACATGCGCTGCATTTCGTCTTCAGACGCCAGCAGATCTTCGCGGCGAGTACCACTACGGCGAATGTTGATTGCAGGGAACACGCGTTTCTCAGCTAGCTTGCGGTCAAGGTGCGCTTCCATATTACCGGTGCCCTTGAACTCTTCGAAGATGACTTCGTCCATTTTCGAGCCAGTATCAACTAGCGCGGTGGCAATAATCGTCAGGCTACCGCCCTCTTCGATATTACGCGCGGCACCGAAGAAACGTTTAGGCTTCTCAAGGGCATGAGCGTCCACACCACCGGTGAGCACTTTGCCGGAGCTGGGCACCACGGTGTTGTAGGCACGCGCTAAACGGGTGATAGAGTCGAGCAGAATCACCACATCTTTCTTGTGCTCTACCAAGCGCTTGGCTTTTTCGATGACCATTTCGGCAACCTGCACATGGCGAGCGGGCGGTTCATCGAAAGTAGAAGCAACCACTTCGCCACGCACGGTGCGCGACATTTCGGTAACTTCCTCAGGGCGCTCATCGATCAGCAATACAATCAGATGGCACTCAGGATTATTGCGCGTAATCGACGTCGCGATGTTCTGCAGCATCAGTGTCTTACCCGCTTTAGGCGGTGACACCAACAGACCACGTTGACCTTTACCAATTGGCGCCGTCAGATCAATGATGCGCGCGGTAAGATCTTCGGTAGAGCCGTTACCGATCTCCATGCGCATCCGATCATCTGGGAATAGCGGCGTTAAGTTCTCAAAGAGAATCTTATGCTTGGCATTTTCCGGACGATCAAAGTTGATCTGGCTAACTTTGAGTAGGGCAAAGTAGCGCTCACCTTCTTTTGGCGGGCGGATTTTGCCGGAAATGGAATCACCTTTACGCAGATTGAAACGGCGAATCTGCGACGGCGATACGTAAATATCGTCCGGTCCGGCGAGGTACGAGCTGTCGGCGCTACGCAGGAAGCCAAAGCCATCCTGAAGTATTTCCAGCACACCATCGCCGTAGATATCCTCACCGCTTTTTGCATGCTTTTTGAGGATAGCGAAGATGATGTCCTGCTTGCGCGAACGGGCTAGGTTGTCGATACCCATTTCACGGGCGATATCGAGCAGCTCGGGAACGGTTTTTTGCTTGAGTTCAGTGAGATTCATCGGTGTGTTAGAAAGTTGCTCATGAAAGCTAGGCGACAAGCGCCGGGAATAAGACAGGAGGCGTGGCCTAAATAGTAGGGCTAAGCGCCGAGTGATGCGTTCAGAACCCCACTAAGCACACGCTCAGATACTGATCGCTAGAGAGTTATCATAGCTATGCCTAAGAAGGAGTAGCGGCATAATCGACTGCTCAGCGTGAGGGTGCTAGCAAACTAGTTAATCTGATTAGCACAGAAAGGTGCTGTTTCAGGGGTTATCTGACGACTTGGACATCTGGCTGATGTCAATTGGATACGTACCACTCAAAATATCTGAGCAATACACTCGCTTAAATACACTTGTTTAATAGACAAACAAGCTAACTCGGATCAAGCCAGTAGCTCGATGGTAGTCAAGGCCCGAGATAAACGCAAGCCTTTGACAATTGACAATACTAATGAGGCACCGCAACCTTGGCATAGCCACTAGGAAGGAACGCCCATGCCCAAGGAAATTTCATTCCCTCTCGCCGCGTCGCCGGCTGAATTGGATAACACCGAACCGCAGCGCTTAGCCGCCATTGATCTGGGTTCTAATAGCTTTCATTTGTTGGTCGCCAACTATCAACATGAGCGCCTGCAAGTCGTCGCTAGGATGGGTGAAAAGGTTCAATTAGCCGCTGGGCTAGATGAAAACGGTTATTTAAGCGAAGCCGCGATGCAGCGAGCGTTAGATTGCCTAGGCCGCTTTGCGCCGTTTCTCACCGACATTGAGAGTGCCAACCTTCGCATTGTTGGAACCAATGCGTTGCGTGATGCCTATAACAGCCAAACATTTATTGAGCGTGCCGAAGCGCAGCTTGGACACGCCATCGAAATTATTGCTGGTCGTGAAGAGGCTCGCCTGATCTATTTGGGGGCCGCCCACGCATTGGCTGAGAATGGACGCCGTTTAATTGTCGATATCGGCGGTGGTTCTACCGAGTTCATTATTGGTGAAGCGTTTGAGCCTAAAGCACTTGAAAGCCTACGCATGGGCTGCGTCACTTTCAGCAGCCGTTTCTTTCGTGACGGCGAGCTCAGTGAAAAACGTATGCGTCGCGCTGAGCTCGCCGCCCTGTCAGAACTGGCCAATATTCAGCGACCCTACCAACGCCTTGGCTGGCAGGATCCAGTAGGTTCTAGTGGCACGATTAAAGCCGCTGCTAGCGTGCTATATGCCTATGGCGATACGCCTCAGGAAGGTGTTATCACTCGCAGCGGATTAAAAAAGCTGCGCGAACGCTTACTCAAATGCAAACAGCTAGACAAAGTTGAGCTAGATGGCCTAAAACCTGATCGAGCAAAAGTTTTTCCGGCAGGTATTGCCATTTTAAACGCTATTTTTGAAGCCTTTAATCTTTCCCAAATGCGCTTCGCGGATGGAGCCCTGCGCGAAGGGGTGCTTTATGATATGGCGGGCCGAAATAGCGCAGAAGATACCCGTTCTAAAAGCTTAGATGCATTGAAGCGGATTTATGATGTTGACTCTCGGCAAGCCGAAAATGTTGCCGACACTGCCCTTCGGCTATTTAACGACGTAAAAAAAGCCTGGGGGCTATCCCAAGAGCAAGGCCACTACCTTGTCTGGGCAAGTCATGTGCATGAAATTGGCCTAGCTATTTCTCATAGCCAGTTTCATCGCCATGGCGCCTACTTGCTAGAACATTCCGACTTAGCTGGCTTTTCGCGCCCTGAACAGCGCTTACTGGCGTTTTTAGTGCGTGCCCATCGCCGCAAGTTTCCCACCAAAGAGTGGCAGGCGTTACCCGCCTCCCATCAGGAAGGCTGCGCCAAACTTGCCCGCCTGATGCGTCTTGCTGTGCTTATTAATCACTCGCGATCTGAAGTTGCTCCACCGTTACCGGCTATTAAAGCAGAAGGCGAAACGCTGACGATAACGCTACCTGCCAGCGACGAGCCGACACTGCTAAGTACCGATATGGAGCAAGAACAAGCCTATATGACAGCGGCTGGCTTTACGTTTTTGGTAGTAGAGGCAAATCAATAACAACCCCTTCTGCCTGCCAGAGCACATTAGCAGGCGGCAGGATAACGGCCAAACATACCTTTCCATCCATCACGACAATCAAACGCTCACGCTCCCAGGGCGGTATTCCCCGCTCTTGGAGTAAGCGCTTAATATCTCGCCTTCCGCGCTCTTTTAACGCAATAACCTCTCCACCCCGTCGCCAACGCAGCGTTACGCGGCGTGGTGGTGTCAACGCTACTTGCAGCGGTCCTAAGGGCGTTGTCTGCTCCAGTACACCGTCCCATTCAACTTCCCAACTAGGCAACGGCGTCAGCGGAGGCATGAGGTAGAGACGGCGCTGCCACATGCGTGCTTCTGCACCCGGCCATACCACTTTGACCTGGGCATCGCTTGCCGCACCTAGTTGCGAAAGCAAGCTTTCCAGACGTTTCTGCGGCGGCGTTGGGAGCGCTAGCTGCTCACAAAGTGTACGCACGAGCAGTCGTTGGCGCGGTAAAGAGCATTGGCTAAGCAGCGTAGCATCCATGCAGCGCTCTCCTCGCATTAGCGTTGCTAGCTCTTCCGCGGCATAGGACGCCAACAGTTGGTCTGCCTCGCCGGCATGTTGGGCGCTGTTGGCAAGGGCCCGTGCAGCGTCAGGCCAACGTAGCTGTAAGGCTGGCATCACCTGATGGCGTAAGCGGTTGCGATCAAACGCGATATCGCGGTTGGTTGGGTCCTCGCACCAACTGATTGATAACCCATGCGCTGCATCAGCCAACGTCTGTCTACTGATACTCAGCCAGGGCCGTAGCAGGGTCAGCCCCTGCCAATCACGGCGAAAAGGCATACCCGCCAACCCACGCACGCCACTGCCGCGTAGCGCCGCCAACAGCAACGTCTCCGCTTGATCATCTTGGTGCTGGGCTAGCCATAGCGTATCGCCAGCGGGAATATGCGTCATGAACGCCTGATAGCGTGCTCGCCGTGCCGCCCCCTCAACGCCCTCGCCGAGTGTGTCTACCGCGACGCTTGCCGTCACCAGCGTTACGTTAAGCGCATCACACAGCGCCAGACAATGCGCTTCAAAGGCACTAGCTGCGGCCTGCAAGCCATGGTTAATATGAATCGCCTGCAGTGGGCGTCCTGCATCTCGACAAACTTCAGCGGCCAACGTCAGCAGCAGCGAAGAATCCAGCCCCCCAGAAAGCGCCACCCAAATAGTACGCCCCGGCGGGGTTTCCGCCAGGGCGTCATTTAGCAAGCGTAACAGCGGCTTAGGCGGCTGGAGCGCCATAGCTCATCAACCGTTTGTAGCGACGCTCTAGCAGTGCATCGCTATCAAAGCTTTGCAGACGTTCCAGACTGTTAGCCAACGCCTCTTTAACGCGCTCGGCGGTAGTCATTGGATGTCGATGAGCGCCACCCAACGGCTCTTTAATTAGCTCATCAACAAAGCCAAGCTCTTTAAGGCGCTCGGCGGTGATACCCATGGCTTGGGCGGCGTCAGATGCTTTTTCAGCGCTCTTCCAAAGAATCGACGCACAGCCTTCCGGTGAAATCACCGAATAAGTGGAGTACTGCAGCATATGTAGCTCGTCGCATACGCCAATGGCTAGCGCGCCACCGGAGCCACCTTCACCCACCACGGTGGAGATAATCGGCGTTTTTAGGCGCGACATCACTGCCAGATTGTAGGCAATGGCTTCCGACTGCCCCCGCTCTTCCGCATCGATCCCAGGGTAGGCACCAGGCGTATCGATAAAGGTTAGAATGGGCATTTTAAAACGCTCTGCCATCTCCATTAAGCGACAGGCTTTGCGATAACCTTCTGGCCGCGGCATGCCAAAGTTACGGCGCACCTTTTCTTTTACATCACGACCTTTTTGATGGCCAATGACCATCACCGGTTGATCGTCCAGACGCGCAATGCCACCAACTAATGCGGCGTCATCAGCAAAGTTACGGTCACCATGAAGCTCATCAAAGTCAGTAAAAATATGCTCAAGATAATCCAGCGTATAAGGACGCTGGGGGTGACGAGATATTTGAGAAACCTGCCAGGGCGTTAAATCCTTGAAGATCGATTCGGTTAACTTACGGCTCTTCTCCTCTAAACGAGAAATCTCGTCAGAAAGATTAACCTGGCTATCGGAGCTAACCAAACGCAGCTCCTCAATTTTTGCCTGAAGCTCGGCAATGGGCTGTTCAAAATCGAGATAATTAGGATTCATCGGCTCTGCCTGTAAGCTGCCTATAAAAAAAGAAGCCTTGTTGAAACGGGCATGTATAGGGGCATTATCGCACCCTGAACTTGCCACGCAAGGCAGTACCCTTTCAATTAGCGTGCCGCACGGTCATTTAGTCTTCCATCTGACACCGGCTCGTATACGTTTAGTGCGTTTTCTAACGGTAGCGTAGCTGAACACCTACCTGCCCTTGCACATCACGAAGGGCTAACAGCAGATCATCGCTGGGAGCTACTTTCCAGTCATCCGCCAATGCTAACCAACCGACCGCTTCTGAGTGACGATACTGCAGCCGAACTGGCAATCCGCCGGTATCGCGGTATGGCGTAAGGCTCTCGCGTAGGCTATCGACTAGACGTCCGTTGATCTGTTCAGCATCCAATGCTAATTCCACCGCTTCGCCATAGCGAATACGTGCGGTCACCATCGGCGTCACGTCTTTGCCCCGCAAGCGCAAACCGCCGGAAAAGTCATCGTTGGATACTTCACCTTCAACGATGATCACTTGATCAGACTCAATTTGGCCCCGCAGTTGATCAAATAGTTCGCCAAATAGCGAAGCTTCGATGCGCCCAGTACGATCATCTAGTGTGATAAACGCCATGGTATCGCCACGCTTGGACTTCATGGTGCGCATAGCTACCACTAATCCCGCCACCCGCTGCGGCTCACGCGAAGCCTTCAAATCACTAATGCGAGTAGAAACAAAGCGTTTTAGCTCACGCTCATATTCATCAATGGGATGACCGGTTAGATAGAGGCCCAGCGTATCTTTTTCCCCAGAAAGGCGCTCACGATCCGTCCACTCACGGGCGCTTTGATACTCAGCGTAAGGGTCTGTCGCTTCCTCTTCTGCGCTAAACGCATCGCCAAACATATCCAGCATACCCAGGTTTTGATTGGCGTGGTTTTGCGCAGCGGCTTTCAAGGCATCTTCCATCGCAGCGGATAACACCGCCCGATTCGGACCCAAGTTATCTAACGCACCCGACCGAATCAGCGCTTCCAGCGTACGCTTGTTCATGCGCTTGGGATCCATGCGCCGACAAAAATCGAACAGGTCTTTAAACGGACCATCCGTATTACGAGCTTCAACAATCGCCCCAATCGGGCCTTCACCGACACCGCGAATGGCACCTAAGCCGTACACCACGCGCCCTTCGGTATCTACGGTAAACTTGTAGCCACCGACATTAACATCCGGCGGTGTAACCGTCAGTTTGAGGTGGCGACACTCTTCTATCAGCGGCACCACCTTGTCCAGGTTATCCATTTCCGTTGACATAACGGCGGCCATAAACGGCCCAGGATAGTGCGCCTTCAGCCAGGCAGTTTGATACGACACCAAAGCGTAAGCGGCTGAGTGCGACTTGTTAAAGCCGTAACCAGCGAACTTCTCAACAAGATCAAAAATATTGCCTGCAAGGTCTTTATCGATACCGTTAGCCGCACAGCCTTCCATAAAGCCTGAACGCTGCTTGGCCATCTCTTCGGGCTTTTTCTTACCCATGGCGCGGCGCAGCATGTCGGCCTGACCCAATGAATAGCCAGCCATTACCTGAGCAATCTGCATGACCTGCTCTTGGTACAAAATAATGCCGTATGTCGGGCTGAGCACCGGTTTTAGAAGGTCATGCTGATAATCTGGGTGTGGATAAGAGACTTCGGCACGGCCATGCTTACGGTTGATAAAGTCATCCACCATGCCCGACTGTAGCGGGCCTGGGCGAAATAGCGCTACCAAGGCGATCATATCGTCGAGAGAGTCTGGCAGCAGGCGCTTAATCAGCTCCTTCATACCACGAGATTCCAGCTGGAAAACAGCGGTGGTTTCCGCTCGTTTCAGCATCTCAAACGTTTTACTATCGTCTAGCGGGATAGCGTCGATATTGAGCGGCGCTTGACCGTTTACCCCACGCACTTTATCGACCATTTCCAGCGCCCAGTCGATAATCGTCAGCGTCCGCAGGCCCAAGAAGTCGAACTTCACTAGCCCGGCGTCTTCGATGTCGTTTTTATCGAACTGAACCACGAGGCCTGAACCATCTTCATCGCATAACAGCGGCGAGAAGTCGGTTAGCTTGGTGGGGGCAATGACGACGCCCCCCGCGTGCTTACCAGTCCCCCGCGTGGTGCCCTCAAGCTTAAGGGCCATTTCCCAGATCTCTTCGGCTTCTTCGTCGTTGCCAATAAACTCTTTCAGGGCTGGTTCTTGCTCAATCGCTTTGGCAAGCGTCATTCCCACTTCAAAGGGAATCAGCTTGGAGAGCTTGTCGCCCAACGAGTAGGGCCGCCCCTGGGCACGCGCCACATCGCGCACCACCGCTTTCGCGGCCATGGTGCCAAAGGTAACAATCTGAGATACCGCATTGCGGCCGTAGCGATTCGCCACGTATTCAATCACCTTGTCACGCTTTTCCATGCAAAAATCGACGTCAAAGTCAGGCATGGAGACACGTTCAGGGTTAAGAAAGCGCTCAAATAGCAGGTCGTAGCCAATCGGATCAAGATCGGTAATTTTTTGCGCGTAAGCCACTAAGGAGCCCGCACCAGAACCCCGCCCTGGGCCAACTGGCACGTTGTTATCCTTGGCCCACTGAATGAAGTCCATCACGATCAGAAAATAGCCAGGGAAGCCCATCTGGATAATAACGTTCAGCTCAAATTCAAGCCGGTCACGGTAGCGCTGATTAATCTCGCGATAAGCATCGCTATCGCGAGGGTACTGTTCAGCTGGGAACAAAAAATCTAACCGTTCAGTGAGACCGTCATGGGAGACTTTGCGGAAAAACTCATCCTGGGTCATCCCGTCGGGTATTTCGAACTCCGGCAGAAAAATTTCCCCCAGGCGCACGTCAACGCTACACCGCTCAGCAATCATGACGCTGTTTTCAAGCGCTTCAGGAATATCGGCAAACAGTGCTGCCATTTCCTCAGGGCTTTTCAGGTACTGCTCTTCGGTATAGCGTCGTTCACGGCGAGGATCATCCAAAGCCTTGCCTTCACCAATGGCAACGCGGGTTTCGTGGGCCCAGAAGTCTTCCCGCTCTAAAAAGCGCACGTCATTGGTTGCGACCACCGGGGTATTTGATGCGATCGCCAGCTTCACACTCGCGTGAACACACTCTTCTTCAAGCGGCCGCCCGGTACGGATTAACTCCAGATAAAAACGATCTGGAAAGGCGCGCTGCCACTCTTCTAACAGCTCCCGGGCTTCGCGCTCATGCTCAGACAGCAAGTGACGACCTATTTCGCCTTCACGCCCGCCTGATAGTGCAATCAATCCTTCGCTTTGCGCTAGCACCCACTGCTTGTCCAGAATGGCTCGCCCGTGGCGCTGGCCATCCGTCCACCCTTTAGAAATCAATTCAGTGAGATTGCGATAACCAACATCGTTCATCGCCAGCAGCGTAATGCGATATGGATGGGCCTCATCATGAGGGTTGTGCAGCCATAAGTCGCTACCGATGATCGGCTTAAGGCCAGCACCCTGGGCCGCTTTATAGAACTTAACCAGACCAAACAGGTTAGCTTCATCGGTTAAGGCCAGTGCTGGCATCCCACGCTCCGCGGTGGTGCTGACCAGTGACTTGAGTTTTACCAAGCCATCAACCAGGGAGTATTCACTGTGCAAACGTAGATGAACAAACGGAACCGTCATGGGACTCTCAGCAACAAGGCTAGATAAATAGAAAAAGCTTACAGCAGCGCTAACTGACGCTGAACTGGCGCAAAGCTCCGGCGATGCTCGGCAAGCGGCCCGTGGGCAGATAGTGCCGCCAAATGTTCTTTCGTTGGGTACCCTTTGTGACGGGCAAAGCCATAGTCAGGATAGCGCAGATCAAGCTCGGCCATCTGTGCGTCGCGGGCGACTTTAGCCAAAATCGATGCAGCAGCGATCGCAGGATGACGAGCATCGCCTTTCACTACCGCTTGCCCAGGCAGCTCATGCCCAGGCAGCCGATTACCATCTACCAATAAATAGTCTGCCGCGGGTGTTAAGGCATCAATGGCACGCCGCATAGCAAGATGAGTGGCATGATAAATATTTAGCTGGTCGACTTCAGCAGCGCTGGCTTCTGCCACAGCAAACGCTAATGCGCACTCACGAATCTGTACATCCAGCGCTTCACGCTTTTTAGCGGTAAGTTTTTTGGAATCCGTTAGCCCCTCAATCGGGCGACTAGGATCAAGAATTACCGCCGATGCAACAACACTGCCGATCAGAGGCCCACGCCCGACTTCGTCAACGCCTGCTAGAAAGTCACCATGGTAGTCGATCACTAAAGGAGGATAGGCAGTCGGCTTAACGGCCATGATGGCTTCCTTCTTGGGCAACTTCGCCACTGCAATCCAATGGCTGGCCCGCCACCAGAGAGGCTATAGCCTGCGCAGCACGTTGGCTGGCATTGCGCTGTAAACCACGGTGCATATCGGCAAAGCGTGCTTCTAGGGCGTGGCGTTCTGCTGCATTATTAATCATTTCGTCGAGCTGCTCAGCAATCGCTTCTGGCGTTGCCGCATCCTGAATCAGTTCTGGCACCACACTCTCTTGAGCAATTAAGTTAGGTAATGAAATCCATTTAGTTTTCACTAAGCGTTTTGCCAGCCAGTGGGTCATCGGTGCCATTTTGTAAGCTACCAGCATTGACCGATGGCATAACATGGCCTCTAGTGCCGCGGTGCCCGAGGCAAGCAATACAGCATCGCTGGCTACCATTGCCTCTCGTGCCTGACCTTCCAAGAGCATGACCCGCTTGCTTAACATAGGGTAGCTTGCCAGAAGCTGGATGATTTCTTGATACCGCTGATGGGTCGCTGCGGGAATGACCACATGCAGCGCTTCATTACGCTGACAGAGCAATTCGGCAGCGCGTAAAAATGTATCGCCCAAAAAGCGTATTTCATTGCCCCGCGAACCAGGCAATATTGCCAAAACAGGAACTTGAGCAGGCAATGCGAGTGTTTGGCGAGCCGTTTGGCGATCATTCTCAAGCGGTAATTCATCCGCTAATGGATGGCCAACGAAAGCAACCGGCACCTGATGCTGATGGTAAAAATCAGCTTCAAACGGCAGCAGTGTTAACATGCCATTAACCGCCTTAGCGATCTTTTTCACACGCCCTTGCCGCCATGCCCATACCGAAGGGCTCACATAGTGGGCTGTCTTCAGTCCGGCAGCGCGTAGCTGTTTTTCAAGGCCAATATTGAAGTCGGGCGCGTCGATGCCAATCATAATATCCGGCTGCCAGGCGAGTGCTTCTTCGCGCAGTATGCGGCGCACGCGAATGAGTTCAGGCAGGTGCTTGACGACCTCCACCAGGCCCATCACCGATAATGTTTCAAGGGGAAAGCGGCTCGTCAGCCCATGCGCTTCCATACGTGGGCCGCCTAGACCTCGAAACTCAACGTTGGGATGCATCAGCGTAAGCTCATGCATCAACCCTGCACCGAGAATATCGCCAGAGAGTTCGCCTGCGACAATGTATACGCGCTGAAGTGTCATGATGAGAAAGGAAGAGATATGAGCATTTGAGTCCATCGTTGATGCTAACTAGCCATCAACGTTGTTAGCGGATGATACCGCGCGTAGACCGCTCAATTGAGTCGGCAAACGTGGTGACTTCTGGCAAATCGAACCGGCTGCGCATTTCGCTAACTGCCTGCTCAACGGTTAAACCTTGGCGATACACTAACTTATAAGCACTGCTTAAGGCATTGATTGCATCACGGCTAAAACCACGCCGCTTCAAGCCAACCAGATTAAGGCCTCGTGCTTCAGCAGGATTGCCATTGATCATCACGTAAGCGGGGGTATCTTTGGTAATAATAGACCCACCCCCGGCCATCGCATGTTCACCAAAGTGGCAAAACTGATGAACAGCCGCCAAACCACCTAAAATAGCATGGTCGCCGAGTACAACATGACCTGCCAAAGTGACTTGGTTCGCTAGAATACAGTCGTTGCCAATCACGCAGTCATGGCCGACATGAACATACGCCATAAACAGGTTACGCGATCCAATGGTGGTTTCACCGCGATCTTGTACGGTACCACGATGGAGGGTAACGCCTTCACGAACAACGTTATCATCCCCCATAATTAAGCGTGTTGGTTCGCCAGCGTATTTTTTATCCTGGCAATCCTCGCCTACCGAAGCAAATTGAAAAATTCGTGTACGCTCGCCTAGAACGGTAGGTCCTTTAATAACGACGTGAGAGCCAATCACAGAGCCAGCGCCAATAGTGACATTTGGCCCAATCACACTAAATGGCCCCACCTCGACATCATCAGCAAGCTGCGCTTTAGGATCAACCAGTGCAGTAGGATGTATCAAGCTACCTTCCTCTCAGCACAGATAATTTCTGCCTCGCAGGCTAGCTCACCGTTAACCGTCGCACGGCAGGCGAACTTCCAAATGCCACGCTTACCACGAATCACATTTGCCTCCAGCACTAATTGGTCACCGGGCATCACGGGGCGCTTGAAGCGTACATTATCACTTCCTACCAAATAATAAACATAGCCATCAGCGGGCAGTTTATTGACTGTTTTAAAACCTAAAATTCCGCACACCTGAGCCAGCGCTTCTAGTACTAAAACACCTGGCATAATAGGGTGATGAGGGAAATGGCCATTAAAAAACGGCTCGTTGATGCTAACATTCTTATACGCAACGATGGTTTCGCCCACGGTTAATTGCGTTACTCGATCCACCAGCAAGAATGGGTAGCGGTGGGGCAAGTATTCGCGAATTTCGTTAATATCCATAACCATCGTAACGACCTCTAAATGACAAAAGGCCTGAGTAATATCAGGCACGCACCAGCAAGTTTGCTGGTAAAAAAGCAGTGAATTATAACCTGCTGCTATACAGCCTCAAGTTACCTGCCTATAAATTGCTGGCATAACGACTCATAACGACTCACTGCGCTGGCTTTTCTCTAGTCGAGACAAGCGCTTGGCTATTTCATCGAGCTGTTTAAATCGCACCGCATTTTTACGCCATTGGGTATTGTTCATAGCACCAGTACCCGACGAATAAACACCTGGCTCATGAATCGAATTGGTCACTAAGCTCATACCCGTTACCTGCACACCATCGCAAATGGTGAGGTGACCAGAAAGCCCAACGCCACCGCCGAGCATGCAGTGCTTGCCCACCTTAGTAGAACCAGCAATACCAACGCAGCCTGCTAAAGCGCTGTGATCCCCAATCGTCACGTTATGGGCAATTTGTACTTGGCTATCAATTTTGACATCGTTACCAATCACCGTATCGCCTAAGGCACCGCGATCAATACTTGAACAACTGCCAACCTCAACGTCATCACCCAGCACGACGCCGCCTAGCTGAGCAATTTTATGCCAACCAGCACCGTCGTGAGCAAAACCAAAACCATCGCCGCCAATCACACAGCCGCTATGCAAGATGGCTCGTTTTCCCACTACAACGCCGTGGCAAACAGTAACGTTAGCGTGTAGTCGCGTATCATCCCCAATTACACTATCGGCACCAATCACACTGCCAGCGCCAACCACCACATGCTTACCTAGCACTACACCTGCTTCAATCACAGCATGTGCTTGAACAGAAATTCCCTCACCTAAAATAGCGCTGTCCGCTACCACAGCTGATGGGTGAATACCGGGAATATCCCGAGCAGGCAATGGATCAAATAGCTGTGAGAGTTTGGCGTAACCCAAATAAGGATTATTCATCTCTAAGCGTGCCACAGGACAATGTTTAGCATGCTCAGGATGTAACAATACAGCGGCTGCTTTTGTAGTCGCCAAATCTTTTAGGTATGCACGGTTGGCTAGAAAAGCAACGTGATCCGACGTCGCATCTTTAAGTGTGGCCAAACCTTTAATTGGCTGGTCGGCGTTACCCTCGAAGTCAATGCCCAAGTGACGTGCGACATCGTTAAGGGTTAGATAGTGAAAAGCGTGCGTCATGGGAGCCCAGTGAAACATGGGTGCGGGCTAGCCGCACCATCAATCATAATTTTAGTTTAGCGAATCAAAAATCTGCGTAACCTCATTGGTCACGTTAGGCAGATCTGTTGATGAGTGCAATACCCCTTGAGGCTCTACCAAGACATCAATACTGTGGCGCTCAAGCACTTGCTCAACAGCCCTTTCAAGCTTTGACTCAGCGCCCTCTAAGAAACGCTGCTCAGAAGCCTGTTGTGCTTGAAGCACTTCACGGCGCAATTCCTCAAAACGACTACCTTTTTGCTGCAGTTCAGCAATGAGTGGGTCTCGCTGAGATTGGGACATTGTCTCGCCTTCACGCTGCAGTCGCTCTTGCAAGCGTTGAAGCTCTTCGCCTAATGCTTGGGCCTCACGCTGCTGGTTGCCAATTTGCCCTTCCAACTGGCTTAGTGACGACTGGGCTGACTGTGTATTCATTAAGGCGGCGCGCCAATCGAGCACAGCCACTTCTGCAGCAACGGCATAGGTAGGTAGTGTCATCGCGCCCAGTAAACACACGGCGGCTGTCAGTTTACGCATCAATATTACTCCTTATATTAGAATGTTTGGCCCAGCGAGAACTGGAAGAACTGCGTATCGTCACCGCTCTCTTCGTTTAGCGGTTCTGCCACACTGAAGGTCAGCGGACCCACCGGTGTTAGCCACGACAGTCCAATGCCTACACTGTAGCGCAAGTCGCCCAGGTCGACCCCAGAGCTGCATTGCTGACGCCCAACATCTGCCTCCTGCACATCATAGCAAGAACTTAAGAAGGTATTACCTGCATCCAAAAAGAGGGAGGGTTGAATTGACCGCTTATCTTCCACAAACGGCATGGGGAAGAGCACTTCGGCAGAGCCTTCCACTAATACGTTGCCGCCCAATGTACGATCACGCCCCCCATCACGGGTAGGAGTTGTGCGTTGACCCAACGTGTTGGAGGTAAAGCCGCGCACTGAACCTAAGCCACCGGCATAAAAGTTCTCATAAAACGGGTAAGGATCATTGCCACCAAGTGTATCGGCATATCCCAAATTTCCACTAAACTTCAGCGCCCAGGTCTGATCATCGTTAATTGGAAACAGCTGCTGTGCACGGGCGCGAACCTTGTAGTACTCGGCATCGCTGCCCGGCACACCTGTTTCTAGTGATAGACGTTGATAATTACCTGCTGTCGGCATAATGCCGCGATTTAAATTATTACGCGTCCAGCTCGCCGTTAATTTAAGGCTTTGCGCATTATCGCCTTGATCGTCGACATAACGAATAATTTCTGAAGCAGAATCGTTGTAGGTTTTAACCGTCAGCTCTTCAAGGCTAGCACCAAAATTCAGGCGAGAAAGTTCACTAATCGGATAACCAAAGTTAATGCCGGCACCATAAGCGTCCGTAGAGAACGTAGAGATATCGGAATCGCCGTAATCGGTTTCGCGGTAAAAAAGATTATATCCGCGCGAAATACCATCTAATGTCCAGTAGGGGTCGGTAAAGGCAAAGTTAACGCTGGTAAACGTATCACTACGTTGCGCGCCCACATTAACGCGGTTACCGGTGCCCAGAAAGTTATTTTGGGCCAGCCCAACGCCATAAATGACACCTGCGCTTTGTGAGAAGCCGACACTGGCAGAGACAGAACCGGATGGCTGCTCCTCAACGTTATACGTTACGTCTAGCAAATCAGGCTGACCAGGGACTGGCTGGGTGCTGACCTCAACTTGACTAAAGAAGCCGAGACGCTCCAGGCGCTGGCGTGACTGGGTAATCGATTCAGTTGATGCAGGAGCGCCTTCTAACTGAATCATTTCACGACGCAGCACTTCATCTTGCGTTGTGGTATTACCGTAAAATTCAATACGACGCACGTAGGTGCGCTGACCAGGATCCACGGCAATGACGATATCAACGGTTTCACCATCGTCGGATAGCTCAGGAATGCCTTGTACGTCAGCAAATGCAAATCCCTCTGCGCCAAGGCGTTGGCGAAGCGCTTCAGTCGACGCATTTACTTCGCCGCGCGAAAAGGTGTCACCCCTATCAATTTCAAGTAATTCGCGCGCTTCGTTTTCGTTAATTTGCAGGTCACCGGCAAAACGAATATCCCCGATTTGGAACTGGTTGCCTTCATCAATGTTTAAAGTGATGAAAATTTCAGATTTTTCAGGACCAATCGATACTTGCGTTGAAGTAACATCAAAATTAACGTAACCACGATCAAGGTAGAAAGAGCGTAAGCGCTCAATATCACCCGCCAGAGCTTCGCGGGAGTACTCGTCGCTGGAGAACCAGCCAAAAATACGTCCTGGGCGGTCATTTAATTCAAATACGTCACGCAGCGTATCGTCGTCAAATGCTTCATTACCAACAATATTAATTTGCCGGATTTTAGCAACTTCGCCTTCATTGACATTGATATTAACCTGAACACGGCCTTCATCAATTTCATCAACTTCTACGTCAATACTTGCGCTATAGCGCCCTTGAGCTTGATAAACACCTTCAAGCTCACGCTGAATCTCTTCTAGCGTGGAAAGCTGCAGCACCTGTCCTTCAGAAAGGCCTGATTCGCGCAGACCATTGCGCAAATCCTCATCAGAAATTTGCTGATTCCCTTCGATATTCAAGCGCGCAATGGTCGGTCGCTCAACGACTTGGATAACCAGCACGTCGCCCTCGCGCGCAAGAGAAACGTCTTCAAACAAACCTGTAGCAAACAGATCCCTGGCCGCGGCAGCCAGCTGCTGTTCGCTAACGCGGTCATTGGCATTGACGGGAAACGCATTAAAGACCGAGGCGGCAGATACCCGCTGCAGTCCCTCCACACGAATGTCGGAAACATCAAAGGATTGTGCTTGGGCACTGCTGGTACCTATCAGCAACAGTGCCGCCATTCCAAGGGTCTTGATTTTCATGCAGTCAGTTCGCTCGCGTTGGTCTGCCTATCATTCCAGATAGGCACCATATACATTTGTGCAGGCAGATGACAAGGCATCCAGCGCCCTACACGCGTCATTACCACAGGCGCATCAGATCAAAATAGAGAGCCGTCAACATTAGGGTGCCTACCATGGCAAGCCCTATACGCAACCCTACCGCTTGCGTTTGCTCAGAGACCGGCCGCCCACGCACAACCTCTATAAAGTAATAAAGTAGATGCCCGCCATCGAGCACAGGTATCGGTAGTAAGTTCAGCACTCCTAGACTGATGGAAAGATAGGCTAAGAAGCCTATAAACACTTCCATACCTGCCCGGGCAGAATCACCGGAAATCTGTGCAATAGTAATCGGGCCCGAAAGGTTCGACGGTGAAATAAGCCCTACCAACATTTTGCGAATAGCATCTACCGTTAGCAGCGTCATCTCACCTGTACGTGATAGTGCTTGGCCAACAGCCTCGATAGGACCATAGCGAATTTCACGCTGTTGCTCCTCGGGCCAAGATACCTGTTGCGCCCCGGCTCCAATGTAACCAACCTCGCTGCCACTCTCCAGCGTATTACGGGCTGGCGTTAAAGAGAGACTAGACTGTTCGTTGCCACGCTGATAACCAACGTCTAAGGTTTGACCCGCATTCTCTCGAATAACTGAAACAAACTGCATCCAGTCGTCAATTGGCTCGCCATTTAGCGACACAATACGGTCGCCAACACGAAGCCCCGCTTGAGAAGCGGGCTGCCCCTCTACTACTTGGCCTAGCACTGCGGGAACGTTCGGACGCCATGGCGTAATTCCCAAGCTTTGTAGCGGTTGAGGCGGATCCTGACGGACCATATAGTCGCTCACGGGAAGCTGATAAACCCGAGCAGCATTAGACCCTTCTGGCTGCGCCTCAAGTATTAAGTCGCCATCGAATCCGATCATAGAAACAAGCTTTAAATTAATCTCTTCCCAGGAGCGCATGGCATCTCCCTGGACCGAGGTAATTTCAGCGCCATGAGTAAGGCCTGCCTCTGCCGCCGGGGAGTTAGGCGTAACGTCGCCAACGACAGGAATCACCGTTGTAGTACCAGCAACAAACAGCGCCCAATAGGCAACTATCGCAAGTAAAAAGTTAGCAATCGGCCCCGCGGCAACAATTGCAATACGCTGCCACACGGTTTTGCGGTTAAATGCTTGGTCTAATTGCTCATCAGGTACAGGCGCTTCGCGCTCGTCCAGCATCTTTACATAGCCACCCAAGGGGATAGCCGCTACTGCAAACTCGGTACCATGGCGATCAACTGTCGACCAGAGGGGTTTACCAAAACCAATAGAAAAACGCAGTACCTTGACACCACAGCGTCGAGCCACCCAGAAATGACCAAACTCGTGGAAGGTTACCAACAACCCAAGCACCACGATCACCGCTAATATGTTCTGTATCAGGCCCACTCTTTGCTCCTTTACGTGACTCGCTGATCAACGGTGATGATGCTAAACAGCTTGCTGATGAACGAGGCGTTCTGCCTGCTCTCGCGCCCACTGATCTGCGGCTAGTATCTGTTCAAGCGTGTCAGCCTGCTCTTCAAACGGCAACGCCATTACGCTAGCCACTACATCAGCAATCGCGCTGAAGCCAAGCTGTTTTTCAAGAAAGGCTTCTACAGCGATTTCATTAGCAGCATTTAAAATCGCTGGCGCTGCCCCCCCCTTGTGCATTGCCTCACGAGCAAGCCTCAAGCAGGGAAAAAGTAATTCATCAGGTGCCTCAAAATCCAGACGCGCTACTTGAAAAAGATCCAGCGTTTCAACTCCGGCGTCAATGCGTTCCGGCCACGCTAAACCATATGCGATCGGCGTACGCATATCTGGGTTACCTAATTGCGCAATGACCGATCCATCATCATAGGCAACCATCGAATGAATAACGCTTTGCGGATGAACCACGACCTGTATCTGATCAGGCGTTGCATCAAATAGCCAGCACGCTTCGATAAGCTCTAGCCCTTTATTCATCAACGTTGCGCTATCAACCGAAATTTTACGCCCCATCGACCAGTTAGGATGATGACAAGCCTGCTCGGGCGTTACCTTAGCAATATCGTCTGCCTGCCAGCCGCGAAACGGCCCACCAGAGGCGGTAAGCAGCAACTGGCGAACACCGTGCTGACGCAGCCCACCTCGATGCTCGATAGGTAGACACTGGTATATAGCATTATGTTCGGAATCAATCGGCAATAAGGTAGCGCCGGAGCGTGAGACGGCGTCCATAAATAGCGCGCCACTCATTACCAGGGCTTCTTTATTGGCTAGTAATACACGCTTCCCTGACTCAGCTGCCGCTAATGCAGGCAGTAGTCCGGCTGCACCAACAATAGCGGCCATCACCGTATCTACGTTTGGATCTTGGGCAACGTGACACAATGCTTCAGGGCCAACGAGCACCTCAATATCCAATCCTACTGATGCAAGCGCATGCTGCAACCACACAGCATCAGCAGGGTCATTGAGTACGGCAATTGAAGGGCGGTGAGCATTACATTGTGTGAAGAGCACTTCTTTGGAGGTATGAGCCGTTAAGGCATAAACGTGATAACGATCTGGATACCGCGCAATCACATCAAGCGTACTTTTACCAATTGAGCCTGTTGAACCAAGCACAGTAATGCGCTGAACAGCTGACTGACTCATAGAGCGCTTACCTGTAAGTGGATCACCTGCAGATAGAACAGTGCAAAAATAGGCACTGCCGCTGTCAGGCTATCAATACGATCCAGTACGCCACCATGGCCTGGCAGGAGCTGGCTTGAATCCTTAATGTTTCGATAGCGCTTGAGCATACTTTCTAGCAAATCACCCAGTACTGACACCAGCGTAACTAGTCCGGTGATCACTACGAGGGCAATGCCGCCCATAAGGCTAATGGGCTGCCACGCAGCAAACACAATCGCTAACAGCAGTGTGGCCGCCAGGCCACCATAAACACCCTCCCAGGACTTACCTGGGCTTACTTTCGGTGCTAGCTTATTTTTCCCCCACCGCCTGCCAGCAAAGTAAGCACCGATGTCCGCTGTCCAAACCAGCAACAACACAAACAGCAGCCATACTGCACCACTGTCGCGGAGCACATTGAATCCTACCCAGCATGGCAGCAATACCCAGCCTCCCATCAGCAATCGCCGTGAGGTGGCTTGCCACTGACCAACGGTGCCAGGGTAGTGGGTCACCCAGTAAAGGTTTACCAGCCACCCAACAGCTGCAAGCCACAGCGGCCAAGCGGCAAAAGCAGCCCCCCCTAACCACATCGCCAGCATCAACACTGCCATCACTGCGACCAGGGCAAAACGTGCTCCATGACGAGTTACACCAGCTAAGTTGGTCCACTCCCAAGCACTTAGCAGCACAATTAACGCTGTAAATAGTGCAAAGGCCCCACCTTGTAGTCCGAACAAGCCGATCAGCGTTAAGGGTGCTAACCAGGCTGCAGTAATTATCCGCTGTTTAAGCACCTTGCGCCTCTATTTGTGCATCGGTCATACCAAAACGACGGCGACGCAGGCAAAAATCATTAAGCGCCTCATCTAGTGCCGCCCCATTGAAATCTGGCCATAGCAGTGGTGAAAAATGCAGTTCCGCGTAGGCCAGCTGCCATAACATAAAATTAGATAGGCGCTGCTCGCCGCTGGTGCGGATACATAAATCTACTGGCGGTACATTGTGCGTATTCATCGCCGCATCGAAGCACGCCTCATCAATGTCATCAGCTGCCAGCTCACCTGCCGCTACTTGTTTCGCCAACTGCTTAGCCGCTCGTGCAAGATCCCATTGGCCACCGTAGTTTGCAGCGATAACTAGATGCATGCCAGTGTTCTCTGCGGTCAATGCCTCAGCACGTTGAATATGCTTTTGAATAGCATGAGAAAAACCGCTTTGTTCGCCAATAATGGACAAACGGATATTACGCTCGTTGAGCTTTTTGACCTCACGCTTAAGCGCCATCAAAAAAAGCTCCATCAACGCATTCACTTCAGCAGTCGGACGCTTCCAGTTTTCACTAGAAAAAGCGAAAAGGCTCAATGTCTGAACGCCTCGTTGTGCAGCGCGTTCAATAACCGCTCTCACGGCCTCGACACCCGCTCGGTGGCCACGCACACCAGAAAGCCCTCTTGCACGCGCCCAGCGGTTATTACCATCCATAATAATAGCAACATGGGATGGCGGCACCTCCTCGGATCGAGAAGGCGGCGCGCTCTCCTGCTGCGCTTGAGGAAGCTGCGGAGACGTCATGGGTTCTCGTACCAAAGATCAGTCATAATAAAGCCAAGCGATGGCCCACGGGCAGCGAGGCTCCCCGTGGTTGATTGAAAGCAGGTAGCTATTTTTAAAAACTATACCTGCATGAGATCCTGTTCTTTTGCGGCAAGCGCTTTATCGATCTCAGCAATATACTTATCCGTCAGCTTCTGGATTTCATCTTCACCCTGGCGCTGATCGTCTTCAGTAATCTCTTTATCTTTTAATAAAGATTTAAAATCACCGTTGGCATCACGACGTACGTTACGAACCGCCACGCGCGCATGTTCAGCTTCGCTACGTGCCTGCTTGATGTAACCTTTGCGTGTCTCTTCGGTCAGCATTGGCATTGGCACACGAATGACATTACCAGCACTAGAAGGGTTCAGACCTAAATCAGAGGTCATAATCGCCTTCTCAATCTTAGGCACCATGCCTTGTTCCCAGGGCGTTACCGTTAGCGTACGGGCATCTTCAACGTTAACAGAAGCTACTTGATTCAGCGGCACCTGACCACCGTAATAATCAACGGTAACAGCATCTAGAATACTGGGATGAGCCCGCCCTGTGCGGATCTTGTTGAAGTTGCTGTTAAGCGCTTCAACACTTTTTTTCATGCGAGAATCTGCATCTTTTTTGATGTCATTGATCACGTGGTTACCCTCTATATATCAGCGTGCCTTCCTTGCCCCCTACTACTAAATTTAGTAGAGCACCAGGCTTGTTCATATCAAATACCCGCACCGGCATATTATGGTCACGTACCAGGCAGATTGCGGTCAAATCCATAACGCCTAACTTTTGGTCTAGCGCGTCATCATAGGAGAGCTGGTCATATTTCACAGCATCGGCGTGCTTAACCGGGTCTTTATTGTACACACCGTCTACTTTGGTCGCTTTGATCACGACATCAACATCTACTTCAATGCCGCGTAAGCAGGCGGCAGAGTCGGTCGTGAAGAAAGGGTTTCCCGTGCCCGCGGAAAACAGCACCACATCGCCTGACGTTAAGTAGCGGATGGCAGTGCGGCGATCGTAATGCTCCACCACACCACTCATGGGAATCGCTGACATTACACGCGAGCGAATATTAGAACGCTCAAGTGCATCTCGCATTGCTAGCGCATTCATTACTGTTGCCAGCATTCCCATGTGGTCACCCGTCACCCGATCCATACCCGCTTCATTAAGCGCCGCACCACGGAACAGGTTGCCACCACCGATTACAATACCCACCTGAACGCCAATACCAACCAATTGGCCGATCTCTAGCGCCATACGATCCAGCACTTTCGGATCAATACCAAAATCGTGCTCACCCATTAGCGCTTCGCCAGACAACTTCAGCAAAATACGCTTGTATTTTGATTTCGACTTTTCAGTCTTACTGACAGCAACCGCGGGGGTGGACTCTTGAACTTCACGTGACATGGCATCTCTCCTGAGGCAGACCTGAACACAGGCGGGCGAGACGACCCCCATTTTTCACAGGGGCCGGATACACAAAGGCGTGCGCTCGCGCGCACGCCATTTTCTTTCTAAAACATCTGACCTTAGCGACGGCCAGCCTGTTCCATAACTTCTTTAGCAAAATCGACTTCTTCTTTCTCGATGCCTTCGCCCACTTCGAAACGAGTGAAGCTAACCACTTCACCACCCGCTGCCTTAACAAACTCAGCAACCGACTGGTTCGGGTCTTTAACAAACGGCTGTTCGGTCAGGCTGTTCTCAGCCAAGTACTTTTTCAGACGGCCTTGAACCATTTTCTCAGCGATCTGCTCAGGCTTACCGGCCATGTCCGGCTGGGCCAGAATAATCGCTTTTTCTTTATCTAGCTCTTCTTGCGGCATATCTTCTGGATGGGCAACCGACGGATTAATCGCTGCAACGTGCATAGCAACGTCTTTAGCAGCTTCCGAGTTACCACCTTTCAGAACGGTCAAGACGCCGATACGGCCGCCGTGAACGTATTCGCCTACAAGGCCACCTTCAACAGCGTTTACAACAACAGCACGACGCACGCCGATGTTCTCGCCGATTTTCTGTACTAGCTGCTCACGAGTGGACTCGAGTTCGCCAGCCATTACTGCTGCAACGTCTTCGTTTTTCGCCGCAAAGAACGCGTCAACGATCTTATTGGAGAAATCAATGAAGTTATCATCACGAGCAACGAAGTCAGTTTCGGAGTTGATCTCGACCATCACACCGTAACTGCCGTCTTCTGCTACACGCGTAACAACGGCACCTTCTGCAGCGGTACGACCCGCTTTCTTCGCGGCTTTAAGGCCAGAGCTTTTACGCAAGTTCTCGATTGCAACTTCGATATCACCGTCGGCTTCAGTAAGTGCTTTTTTACACTCCATCATGCCAAGACCGGTACGTTCGCGCAGTTCCTTAACCTGAGAGGCGCTGATAGCTGCCATGAGTTTTCACCTCGGAAATGGTTCTAGCTGAAAGTTAAACGCGCTACAGAGTATAAGCTCGGTAGATGACCGTTGCGTATCACTTTGCAGAGCATTCGCCGGCATTAAGCGTCCGGCATAATCGGCCCGCCTGAGCGAACTCAAAGCGGGAAAAAGGGGGCGTAAGGCCCCCTCTTAAACATGATGCGGCTTTAACTGACCACCGCACCACTGCAACCGTTACTCGGCAGCAGCGTCAGTGTCAGCAGAAGCGGCTTCTTCAGTCACTTCGACAAACTCATCCGGACGACCTTCTTTCGCACGACCACACGCGTCAGCAATAGCTTTCACGTAGATCTGAATAGCACGAATGGAGTCATCGTTACCCGGGATCACGTAATCAACGCCATCTGGGTTGGAGTTGGTATCAACTACACCAATAACCGGGATACCCAGCTTGTTGGCTTCGTTGATCGCGATGCGCTCGTGGTCAACATCGATAACGAACAGTGCGTCCGGAAGGCCACCCATGTTCTTGATACCGCCGATAGAACGCTCAAGCTTTTCCTGCTCACGCGTTGCCATCAAGACTTCTTTCTTGGTCAGCTTCTCGAACGTGCCGTCTTCGCGCATTGTTTCTAAGTCACGCAGGCGCTTGATGGACTGACGAATGGTCTTGAAGTTGGTCAACATACCGCCCAACCAGCGATGATTGACGAACGGCTGGTTAACGCGGTTTGCTTCTTCTTTGATAATCTTGCTAGCGCTGCGCTTGGTGCCAACAAACAAAATTTTGTTGTTGGATGCCGCCATCTTCTCAACCACATCGATCGCTTCGTTCAGCGCCGGCAGGGTGTGCTCAAGGTTGATGATATGAATCTTGTTGCGCGCGCCGAAGATGAATTTACCCATCTTCGGATTCCAGTACTTGGTTTGGTGACCGAAGTGAGCGCCTGCTTTTAGCAGGTCACGCATATTAACGTGAGACATGATAAAACTCCTGAAACTCGGGTTAGGCCTCCACGCACCCCATGGATCCGACCAGTGGCGTCGTTACACGTCGCCAGCGGCACCCGGGACCATGTGCCGGTGCATGTGTGTTTTCAAGGCTTGCTGTTTAACAATGCAGACTTCCTGCATTGCGTTTAAATAGCCTTTCTGCAGATAACCAACCAACAAAGAAGCGTGGGATGGCGATTGCAGGAAAGCGCGCGGCTTTATACCATAGATCATTACCAAGATGAAGTCACAGCGCATGTAACGGTTTTAATTTACCGCTCACCATTGCCGTTCACCACTTACTTAGAATCCACATCGAGAATTCATGAACGTTCCTATCAAGACGCCTTCTGAAATCGAGAAAATGCGCGAAGCCGGGCGCCAAGCCGCCAGCGTCATTGAAATGATCACTCCCCACATCAAGGCAGGGATCTCCACCGGAGAAATTGATCGCCTATGCCACGATTACATTGTTAACACTTTAGGCTCTGCACCTGCACCGCTGAACTATCACGGTTTTCCGAAAGCAACCTGTACATCGATTAATCACGTGGTCTGCCATGGCATTCCCGATGACGCCAAAAAGCTAAAGAATGGCGACATCATGAATCTGGATATCACCGTCAGAACGACGGATGGCTACCACGGTGACTCCAGTGTGATGTTCGTGATTGGCGACACCATTCAGGGCGAGCGTCTATGCCGTATCACTCAAGAGTGCTTGTACAAAAGCATTGCCCTGATAAAGCCAGGCGTACGTCTGTCGGAGCTCGCCCGAGTAATTCAGCAACATGCTGAAGCCCACGGCTATTCTGTGGTACGCGATTTTTGCGGCCACGGCATCGGCGCAGACTTCCACGAGGACCCACAGTTTCTTCACTATGATGGCTATGCGCCAGATGCTGATATTCCACTGGAAGCAGGCATGTGCTTTACCATCGAGCCCATGATTAACGTGGGCGGCTACAAAACCAAGGTTCTACGCGATGGCTGGACAGCGGTCACCAAAGACCGCAGCCTGTCTGCTCAGTGGGAGCATACGCTGCTGGTCACGGATACCGGTGTTGACGTGCTGACCGCACGCAGCGATGAAGACTTCAGTTTTTTGAATCGCTGATGCTTCTTCATCACTACCGGTTTGAACCGGACACCACGCTGTACGATCTCGCTATGTTTCGTACCGAGCTAGCCGGATCACGCTCTCCGATTGCGCCGTTTAAGGCGGCGCTGCGCGAACTCCAAGCTAGATTGGATGAACAGTTTCGGTCAGGGGCAGATATACGCGACTTAGTCCGCGGACGAGCGTGGTATCTGGATCAGTTGCTAGCAATCGCCTGGGAACAGCACGATTGGCCTGACGAAGGTGTTGCTCTGGTGGCTGTGGGTGGCTATGGGCGTGGCGAGCTACATCCGCACTCAGATATCGATCTGTTGCTGCTGCTAGAGCACGACGATGACACTCCCTTCCAAGAATCGCTAAGCGCTTTTATTACCTTCTTATGGGATATCGGTCTTGAGATCGGTCATAGCGTACGCTCACTAAATGACTGTGAACGTGAAGCTAAGGCTGATGTTACCGTGATGACCAACCTGCTTGAATCACGCCTCATCGCTGGCCCTGAGCATCTTCGCCAAAAGATGCGTGAACGCCTTAGTGCCGAGCACATTTGGCCTGCTGATCGCTTTTTTGAAGCAAAATGGCAAGAACAAATTGCCCGCCACTACCGTTACAACAATTCTGAGTACCACCTAGAACCAAACCTTAAGAGTTCGCCCGGCGGGCTGCGCGATATTCAAATGATTGGCTGGGTCGCCAAGCGCCATTTTGGCACTGAGCATTATGCCGACATTGTCGCGAATGGCTTTATGAACGATGCCGAGCTGCGCATCCTCAGCCAGGGGCAGGCCTTTTTGTGGCAAGTGCGTTACGCCCTGCATATGCTCACAGACCGTGCCGAAGACCGCTTGCTATTTGATCATCAGCGTACTATTGCCGAGATGTTTGGCTTTCGAGACACCCCTGAGCGCCTAGCAGTTGAGCAGTTTATGAAGCGCTACTACCGGCATGTAACCGCCTTAGCAGGGCTTAACGACATGCTATTACAGCACTTTGATGAGGTTATTCTACGCGGTAAAGAAGCGCTGGAAACCGTTAAGCTGAATGAGCGTTTCGAAACGAAAGGCGGCTACATCCAGGTACGCTCACGCAATCTGTTTCGTGAGCGCCCTGCGGCCATGCTGGAACTGTTTCTGCTAATGGCTAAACACCCAGAAATAGAAGGCGTACGTGCAGACACGATTCGTCTAATTCGCGATCACCGTCATCAAATTGATGATCACTACCGCGAAGACCCACGCCATCAGCGGCTTTTCATGTCAATCTTGCGTTCACCGGGCAATGTACCCCGCCAGCTAAGACGCATGAATCGCTACGGTATTCTAGGTAAGTACTTGCCCGAATTTGGTCGTGCGGTTGGGTTGATGCAACACGACTTATTTCATATTTACACCGTAGATGCTCATACCCTCCTTTTACTAAAATTTTTACACGGCTTTCGCAAGCCCGATGCTAAAGACGACTTCCCGGTTGCCGCAACACTGATTCATCAATTGCCTAAAATGGATTTGCTGTGGATTGCCGGGCTGTTCCATGACGTCGGCAAAGGCCGCGGTGGCGACCATTCTGATATCGGCGCGCGCGACGTAGAGCAGTTTTGTCATCGCCACCATGTCTCTCAACACGACACCAACCTAGTGCGCTGGCTGGTGGAGCACCACCTACTGATGTCAATGACGGCTCAAAAACGCGATATCAGCGACCCCGATGTGATTCGCGATTTCGCCCTCACTGTGCGCGATGAGACTCGCCTAGACTATCTCTATGTACTCACCGTGGCTGACATTAATGCCACCAACCCCACCCTGTGGAACGGCTGGCGGGCGTCGCTGTTGCGTCAACTACATGCTGAAACCAAGCGGGCGCTGCGAAGGGGGCTTAAAAATCCGCCTGACCGAGATGACTGGGTGCGCGAAACTCGCACAGAAGCCCGCTCGTTACTGCAAACCGTCGGTGTAGATAGCGCTCAGATTGATCAACTATGGGAATCCCTCGGCGAAGAATATTTCCTTCAATACGCACCTAGCGAAATTGTCTGGCAGACCCAAGGTATTCTTGCCCACCAGCCGTCTGAATTGCCGCTGGTCTTAATTAGCGCCCCCACCGCCGATATGGCCGAAGGTGGCACCAAGGTGTTTATCCATACCCGCTCGGTAGATGATCTGTTTGCGGCGACCGCCGCTGCCATGGAGCAGTTAGGCCTGTCTATCCATGATGCCCGCATCGCCACCTCGCACAACGACTGGACGCTAAATACGTTTATTGTGCTAGATCATTATGGCCAGCCTATCCGCGATCCTGAGCATATTGAGGAGATGCGTCGACACCTTGTTGAAGAGCTGGACGACCCAGATGACTACCCAGAGATCGTCACGCGCCATACACCGCGCCAACTGAAACACTTCAAAGTGCCCACAGAAGTCGTCATTGAACAAGATCCAGCCAACGAACGTACGCTGCTAGAATTGACAGCCCCAGATCGCCCAGGCCTTCTGGCACGGGTAGGACGTATTTTCATGGAACAGGATATTGCCCTCTCTGCGGCAAAAATTGCTACTTTGGGCGAGCGAGTTGAAGACGTTTTCTTTATTACCACGAAATCCGGTGAACCACTGACCGACGTAACACGGCAGCAGCAGCTTCGCGAACGGCTGATCGAAGTGCTTGGCGTGTAAGCTTTCAAGAAGCGTTTAAATAAACCAAGTCCTGGTGGTTAAGTTTGAGGTGGCCCCAGGGCTTGCCTATAATCGGCAGTTTAATGGGCCGCTTTACGGACCTCCAGCACCGCCTTTAGGCTATCAACGGACTCGCCATGAACCCCGATCTGAACGCCCTTCACCCCTATCCGTTTGAAAAGCTAGCAGCCCTGAAAGCGGCGCTGGTGCCCCCGACGGACCTTGAGCATATTCCGCTCACCATTGGCGAGCCGCAGCACGCGCCTTATTCTGGGGCATTACAAGCACTGGTGGCTCATCAATTAGAGATGGCCCGCTACCCAGCAACCAACGGCCTAGCTGCTTTACGCGAAACGATTGCCCGATGGGCAACGCGACGTTTCTCACTTGCCGGATTAGATGCCGAACGCCAGGTACTCCCGGTTAACGGCACCCGAGAAGCCATCTTTGCGTTTGTGCAAGCAGCCCTGGATCGCCATCGCCCAGCCAAGGTGGCTGTCCCTAACCCCTTCTATCAAATTTACGAAGGAGCCACCCTACTAGCAGGGGGCGAGCCGCTCTATTTAGATTGCACAGCAGACAACGGCTTTCGCCCTAACTTTTCGGCGGTAAGCGCTGAAACTTGGCGCGATGTACAAATTGTATTCATTTGCTCACCTGGCAATCCCACAGGGGCGGTCACGCCACTTTCTGAATTCAAACAACTCATCGCACTGGCCGATGAGCACGACTTTATCATCGCCTCCGATGAGTGCTACTCAGAGCTATACCTGAATGAAAACACGCCCCCTCCTGGGCTGCTACAAGCCTGTGCAGAGCTTGGCCGCGACGATTATCAACGTTGCGTAGTATTTCATTCACTTTCTAAACGCTCCAACTTACCAGGGCTACGCTCTGGGTTTGTGGCAGGCGATGCTGATCTTCTGGCACCGTTTAAACGCTATCGTACCTACCACGGCTGTGCAATGTCGCTACCGCTTCAGCACGCCTCTATTGCCGCCTGGCAGGATGAGACCCACGTCCGCGCCAACCGCGATGCGTACCGCGAAAAATTTAGCGCCGTGACCAACGTTCTCGCACCAGTAATGGACTTCCCCACACCGGAAGCTAGCTTTTACCTATGGCCAGCGGTGCCCGACGGTGATGATATCGCCTTTACCCAACGGCTGTTTAGCGAGCAACACGTCAGCGTGTTACCTGGCAGTTTGATGGGCCGCATGGGGCAAAACGGCCTTAACCCAGGTGCTGGTCGGCTGCGCCTGGCATTAGTGGCGGAACTCGCGCCAACGCTAGAGGCTGCTAAGCGTCTGCGCCAATTAGTGGAGCGCGGCTAGAACGCCGCCGATTTATAAGGAGGTTGTATGCTGACACTCTATATCATCAACACCTGCGACACCTGCCGCAAGGCACGCAAAGCGCTTGAAGAGAAAGGCATTCCTTTCAAGACCCATGACCTGCGCAAAGATGGCCTGTCCGCCAGTTTGCTCGAGCACATTCTTGAGCGTGTACCACTATTAGAAGCCATCAATAAACGCAGCAAAACCTGGCGCGACTTACCCCAGGAAGAAAAAGACAGCTTAGATGCTACGTCTGCCCGTAGGCTATTGCTTGAACAGCCCACGCTGCTCAAAAGACCACTACTAGAAGTTGATGACGACACTATTTTAGTGGGATACCGCGACGGCGATTACGACTCTCTCAGCGGCTAATATGCCACTGAATCTTAACAACTGATTGTTATTCAAAACTTAAAGGAAGACGCGTTATGCTGAGCTTCGCGCTTGGAATCGGCACCCAAAATACTCAGGGCGACTGGCTGGAAATCTACTACCCAGCTCCGCTGCTTAATCCTGCAGACAGCTTAGTAACCGCAGCCAAAGAGGCGTTAGACGCCCCCACCGGCAATGCATCGATCAGCTTTCTGCCCGAAGATTGCACGCGCTTAGCAAAAGCATTGGAAGCTGCTGGCCACTCTGAGCAGGCCGCACTCGCTGAATCATTCGCCGCCAGCCATCGCCCCTTGGTCGCAATGTTTTTAGAAAGCGATCAAGCTCCGCAAACCGCTCCTGAAGTCTACTTGAAGCTGCATCTACTCTCTCACCGCTTAGTGAAGCCTCATGGCTTGGATTTGACGGGGATGTTTGGCCTGCTGCGCAATATCGCATGGACCAACGAAGGCGCGATTGATATCGAAGAGCTGCCCGCCCGCCGCTTGAAAGCACGCTTAGCGGGTCGCGCGCTATCCGTCGACTGCGTCGATAAATTCCCTAAAATGACCGATTACGTAGTACCTACCGGCATTCGCATTGGTGACACCGCTCGCGTGCGCCTAGGCGCTTACCTGGGTGAAGGCACCACGGTAATGCACGAAGGTTTCGTCAACTTCAACGCAGGTACTGAAGGCCCCGGCATGATTGAAGGGCGCATTTCTGCAGGCGTTATGGTCGGCAAAGGCTCTGATCTGGGCGGCGGTTGCTCCACCATGGGCACGCTATCGGGTGGCGGTAACATCATTATCAAGGTGGGCGAAGGCTGCCTGATTGGTGCCAATGCTGGCATCGGTATTCCATTAGGTGATCGCTGCACCGTAGAAGCGGGGCTGTATATTACCGCAGGCTCGAAAGTTACCCTGCTCGACGACCAGAATCAGGAAGTTAACACCGTGGCGGCACGCGAGTTAGCAGGCCAAGATGACTTATTACTGCGCCGCAATTCACAAAACGGCCGTATTGAGTGCCTGACCAATAAAAGCGCCATTGCGCTGAACGAGGCACTGCATGCCCACAACTGAGCCTGAAACGCTGTCGCCCACGTTGCAGCTTGCGTTTGAGCTACTTAGCCGGGCGTCGGTAACGCCGGATGATGAAGGCTGCCAGGACCTTATGATCGAGCGCTTAACGGCGCTCGGTTTTCATATCGAGCAACTGCCGTTTGGCGATGTCAAAAATTTCTGGGCAATAAGAGGCCATCATGGCCCCGTATTAGCCTTTGCTGGCCACACTGACGTCGTGCCCAGTGGGCCCCACACAAACTGGGAATTCCCACCGTTTGAGCCGTGTATTGATGAGCACGGCATGCTCTGTGGGCGAGGCGCAGCAGACATGAAGGGCAGTCTAGCGGCTATGCTCACTGCTGTTGAGCGCTTTGTGACGACCTATCCAGAGCACGATGGTCGAATAGCATTTTTAATCACCTCCGATGAAGAAGGCCCTGCCGTTGATGGCACCCGTGCTGTGGTTGAGCATTTACGCGAACGCAACGAACGCCTGGACTACTGTATTGTCGGTGAACCTTCATCAACTTCACGACTGGGCGATATGATTAAAAACGGTCGCCGCGGGTCATTGGGCGGTGTTCTGCATATCAAAGGGGTTCAGGGTCATGTGGCCTACCCACACCTTGCGCGCAACCCTATTCACCAAGCGATGCCCGCACTGGATGCATTGGTTAACGAGCACTGGGACGCGGGCAATGACTTCTTCCCTGCCACCAGTTTCCAGATATCTAATTTTCGCGCGGGCACCGGGGCCACTAACGTCATTCCAGGTGAAGTAGAAGTTGTGTTTAACTTCCGTTATTCCACGGAAGTTACCCATGAGATGCTAAGAAGCCGCACCGAATCGATTTTGGATAAGCATGGCCTTGAGTACCACATCGACTGGACCCTCAACGGCGAGCCATTTCTGACCGCAGAAGGCGAATTAGTCGATGCTGCCATTCGCGGTGTAGAAGCCGTTACCGGCGAGCGCCCTGCGCTTTCGACCAGCGGCGGCACCTCAGATGGCCGATTTATTGCAACACTTGGCGCTCAAGTAGTAGAGCTTGGCCCACTCAACGACACTATTCACAAAGTGAATGAGCGCGTACGCGCCAGCGATCTGGATGAGCTCAGCCGCATCTATGAAGCTACGCTTCAAGCCCTGTTAACGGATAACGAGGTAAGCGTATGATGGAGCGGTTTCCGGATATCGAAGTGTACTTGGCGAGCGTAACGATAGACGACATCAATACATGGCTACGCGACGCCCTCAACGCACCACCGCTTAGCCCCGCGGGCAAAGGCAAATGGAAAACCCGCGGGCACTACCAGGGCGACGCGGTACCAGTATTACTCGTGGATAAAGCTGCCGATGGCTTTGCCAGCCTATGGTTCGATAGCCAACACACCCCGTGGCGTACCGACCAAGAGTGCGCTCAGCACGCTGCAGAAGCTTTGCAAACGGAAGTACGCTGCTCGCTAGGTGGCTGGCACCCAGGCGATGATCCCGACCGCTTCTGGCAGGTATTGCCTGGCGGCCAGGAAAAAGCTATTGAATGGCCCGATTCAGGTCGTTAAACGCACAAGACCCCGCATTGCGGGGTCTTGTGTTTTAGTCGCTGGCGACGCCAGCGTTATTCAATAAAAGCGACGTCTAAATACAAACGATTTAATAAAAGCTACTCAATGATACTGACATCATCCGCCTGCAGACCACGGTCGTTTTTAATCACGTGATAACGGACAATTTGACCTTCGGCAAGCATACGTGGACCACGACCCCGGATCGCACGAAAGTGCACAAACACATCCTCGCCATTATCCCGGGTAATAAAGCCGTAACCTTTATTGGTATTAAACCACTTCACCTCACCCTCTTCACGCCCATCATTGGGGTCGATGATATCTTCCTCTTCTTCATCATCGTCTTCCATCTCAGGAGCCGCTTGAGGCTGACGTGGAGCAGGCTTAGTACGCGCAACATCCGCTTTTACTACCATTGGCGGAGCCAAAGCAGCAGCGGCTAACGTGCCAATAAACAGCGCGATAAAACACCCTAGAGCAGCAGCAATATAAACGCCACTAGCGCCGCTAATAGCAAGCTCAGCTAGCCACTGCTCAGCAAGTGGGGCATTTGTTAAATGAACAATCCCCGCCAAAAGAAGTGGCGTGGGGGCGGCAAGTAAAACACTGATGAAGAAACAGCGAAAAACAACTTTTGGATTCATAGATGATAAAAGCTCTCTTGTTGTATGGGTAACAGACGAAGGACAATACTCGGCCAGCTAGGCCCATTCCTAACCGTACCGAGCATACTACATACTATCTACTACATAAGGTGACGATGTTATCATGACAAACGAATTATCGCCTGCTGAGCTAACTCAACTTCTTGAATCTTTAGAGAGTCGACTGGCTTACCAGGAACACTGGTTAGACACCCTTGACCAGGCGGTTGCCCAGCAAGAACGTCGTCTAGAAAAGCTGGAGCAGCTAAGTACACTGATGCGTGACCGCTTACGCGAGCAATATCAGGCGCTTCAGGCGGGTGATTCGCAGGGGGATACTCGCCCAGAAGACGACATACCCCCTCACTATTAGTACTAATTCTATTAGCACTAACTCTATTAGCACTAACTCTCGGTTACTCGCAGTAACAACTACTACTAATTGACGTCCTGATTATCATGCCACCGCGCTTGCTGGGTCGATGCTCTTGAGTCCAAAAGCATCGGCAACGGCCTGATAAGTCACTTGGCCATTGTGAACGTTAAGCCCTGGTAGGAAGTGTGGGTCGTCTTTAAGCGCCTGTTGCCAGCCTTTATCAGCCAGCGCCAGCACAAACGGCAAGGTGGCATTGGTAAGCCCCAACGTAGATGTACGCGCTACCGCTCCAGGCATATTAGCTACGCAGTAATGCACGATGCCGTCCACGATATAGGTCGGCTCGGCATGCGTTGTGGGTTTGCTGGTTTCAAAGCAACCGCCCTGGTCGATAGCGACGTCTACCAGCACACTACCCGGCTTCATATCCGCTAGCATGGCCCGGGTAATCAGCTTAGGCGCAGCGGCACCGGGGATAAGCACGGCGCCAATAATCATATCGGACTCTTTTACCGCCTGATCAAGGGCGTCCGCCGTTGAGTACACGGTTTTGATGCGTCCCTGATAACGGTCGTCCAGCACTTCCAAGCGAGCAATCGACTTATCTAGAATAGTCACTTCAGCTCCCAATCCTAGCGCCATACGGGCGGCATTTTCACCGACCACACCACCGCCAATCACGGTTACTTTACCCGGCGCAACGCCTGGTACACCTGGCAATAGCACGCCAGAGCCCCCCTGAGCTTTTTCCAGGCTATGCGCGCCCGCCTGAACTGCCATGCGTCCGGCTACCGTGCTCATCGGCGCTAGCAGCGGTAAGCCTCCTTTTGCATCAGTAATGGTTTCATAAGCAATGCAGGTAGCACCACTGGCCATCAGTCCTTGTGTTAATTTTTCCTCCGCAGCCAAGTGCAGGTAGGTGAATAGCGTCTGATTGGCTGTTAGACGCGCCACTTCTTCGGCTTGTGGTTCTTTAACTTTGAGAATCAGCTCGGCGCTTTGCCACAGCGCGTCTACATTTGCCTCTACTTTAGCGCCAGCGGCTTCATAGTCTCTGTCGTTAAACCCTGCGCCTTCTCCTGCAGCAGCCTGCACGCTCACCGAGTGGCCGCGCCCCACAAGTTCCCGCGCACCTGTCGGGGTGAGCGCCACTCGATATTCGTGATTTTTAATTTCTTTTGGAACGGCGATTTTCATTGGCGTTCTCCTTCTCGATTGTTTGTTAGCGCTGTTAAGCAAATTACAGCACAGCAGGCGCTAGCCACCACCCCAAGCAAGAAAAACAAAAAAAACGCCGGCTAAGGCGTTTGTTAAGAGAAGAATCTAGCGTTTAACGGAAATCAGCGAAAAAATCGACGGCATTTACCATGGCTTTGTTAGGGGGCGTATCAAAGACTGCTCGTCGCGCCATTAGCCTTGGAAGCGAATCGGTTGAGTGACGCCGTGTACGGCGCGCTGTTTTGTGGACGTGCTGCCCAGTCGCCGGGCTTACCGAGCCAGCAGGGTTGCCCGTTGAGCGCTGTCGATCACCCGTACCAACAGGCCTGCTTCTCAGTGATACGGGGAGGTATAGCCATTGCGGTAGCGCTCTTCAATCAGTCGCCAGGTGTTGGCGATTGTCTCATCATTACCGCGTAAACATGACATCCAGGTGTTCAGCAAACAGAACGTAACGCATCCACTGTTGCCGCCTTTTTGGCCCCCTAATTGCTCACCTGCCAAACGTTCTTTCTTGACCAGAAATAGACCTTTAACTAAGCGCTTCCAGAGACTGCTCGATAATAGTTAAGCCCTCTTCCAGCACTGCAGAAGAAACCGTTAGCGGCACCAGAATGCGGATGCTGTTGCCGTAGAAGCCACAAGAAAGCAGGATCAGGCCTTTTTCACGGGCTTTGGCACACAGCGCTCCGGTCATCTGAGTATCCGGCTTGCCTTCGCTGTTGAGCAGTTCGAACGCGGCCATGGCGCCGAGCTGGCGGCCGTGGGCGACGGCGAGGAAGCGTTCTTCCCACACGGCAAAGCGCTCGGCCAGCATGTTGCCCATCTGTTCGCTGCGCGCCAGAATGTTTTCCTCTTCGATCACCTCAATCACCGCTAACGCCGCTGCGCAAGAGAGCGGGTTGCCGCTGTAAGTGCCGCCCAGAGAATTGGGGCCAGAGGCGTCCATCACTTCGGCACTACCCACAACCGCCGATAGCGGCATGCCGTTCGCCAGGCTCTTGGCGGTGGTGAGGATGTCCGCTTCAATACCGCTATGTTCGAGCGCAAACAGCTTACCGGTACGGGCAAAGCCGGACTGCACTTCATCGGCGATCAGCAGAATACCGTGCTCGTCGCACAGCGCACGTAGCGCTTTCAGGTAATCCGGTGAGGCGATGTAGAAACCGCCCTCGCCCTGTACGGGTTCAATCACGATGGCCGCTGTGCGATGCGGGGCAATATCGGTTTTGAACAGCGTGCGAATGGCGTCTAACGACGCTTCTTCGCTGATACCGTGCAGCGGGTTGGGGAACGGCGCGCGGAAAACATCACCCGGCATAGGGCCGAAGTCGTTCTTATAGGGCAGTACCTTACCGGTCATGGCCAGCGTCATCATGGTACGGCCGTGGAAAGCACCGTCGAAAGTGATAATGCCTGTACGGCCAGTCGCCGCGCGGGCAATCTTCACGGCGTTTTCCAGCGCTTCCGCACCGGTATTCACCAGCATTGCTTTACGCTCGGGGCCACGCACCGGCGTCAGTTCACAAAGTTTTTGGCACAGCTGCACGTAAGGGGCGTAGGAGATCACTGCCGCGCTGGTGTGCATGACTTTTTTAAGCTGCGCTTCTACTGCCGCGACAATTTTTGGATGGCGGTGGCCCAGGTTGAGCACACCAATGCCGCCCGCGAAGTCGATCCAACGGTTGCCGTCGGCATCCCACAACTCGGCGTTTTCAGCGTGCTCGGCAAACTGGGTTGTCGGCGTGGCGGCACCGTTGGCCACGTAGCGGTTTTTCAGTTCGTTCAATTCTTGGTTATTCATCATCGTTTTCCTTATAGACCGCCAACACAGACGTACTTCAATTCAGTAAATTCATCCAACCCATGATGGGAACCTTCACGCCCCAACCCGGACTCTTTCACGCCACCAAACGGCGCCAGCTCGGTAGAAATCAGCCCTTCATTAACGCCAACCATGCCGTATTCCAACTGCTCCATGGCGTGCCAGATACGGCGGTAATCGATGGCGTAGAAGTAAGCTGCCAAGCCAAACGGCGTATCGTTGGCCATGGCAATCGCTTCTTCATCACGCTGGAAACGGAATATGGGAGCCACTGGGCCGAAGGTTTCTTCATCGGCCACTGCCATCTGAGTGGTGACGTCAGCAAGCACCGTGGGCGTGAAGAAACGCTCGCCTGCCGCGTGGGGCTTGCCACCGCAGAGCAGTCGCGCGCCTTGATTCACCGCATCATCAACGTGACGCTGCACTTTTTCCACCGCTGCTTGGTTAATCAGCGGGCCGATGGTGCTGCCTTGTGTTAAACCATCGCCGACCTTCAGCGCGCTAACACGCTCGGTCAGCTTGCTGACGAACGCATCGTAAACGCCATCCTGTACCAGGAAGCGGTTAGTACACACGCAGGTTTGCCCGGCGTTACGGAATTTTGAGGCAATCGCCCCTTCTACAGCGGCGTCCACATCAGCGTCATCAAAGACGATAAACGGCGCGTTGCCGCCCAGCTCCATGGCGGTTTTCTTCACTGTGCTAGCGCACTGAGCGAGCAGGTGTTTACCCACCGGGGTCGAGCCCGTAAACGAAACTTTGCGCACTCGCGCATCGGTGGTGAGCACGTCGCCAACCGCTGCCGGTTGTGAGGCGGTAATCACGTTAATGGTGCCGGCTGGCAAGCCCGCTTCTAGTGCTAGGTAAGCGGCAGCAAGCGCGGTTAACGGCGTAGCTTCCGCAGGCTTAATCACCACGGTGCAGCCTGCGGCCAAGGCCGGGGCACACTTGCGGGTAATCATCGCTAGCGGGAAGTTCCACGGGGTAATCGCGGCTACCACGCCGACCGGCTCGCGCAGCACCAGCAGGCGCTTGTCCGCGCCGTGGCTGGGCAGGGTTTCCCCGGCCATACGCTTGGCTTCTTCAGCGAAAAACTCAATAAATGAAGCGCCGTAAGCCACTTCACCTTTGGCTTCCGTCAGTGGCTTGCCCTGCTCTAGGGTCATCAAGCGAGCTAAGTCGTCGGCGTGCTCATTGATCAGCTCAAACCAGCGGCGCAGCAATGCCGAGCGCTGTTTTACTGGCGTTGCGCGCCAGGCTGGCCCAGCGGCATACGCTGCAGCCACTGCGTCGCGGGCGTCATCGGCGCCTAAGTCGGCAACGCGGGCAATCGTCTCGCCGGTAGCGGGGTTATCAACGGCAAAGGTTTGTTGGCCCTTGCGCCACTCGCCACCCACCAGGGTGGGCACTGCATCGTGTAACCACTGTTCGATAAAGCTCATCACCTTCTCCTGGTCTGCAACATGATAGGCACGCTAGCAGCAATGTGTTGGTAGGCGAATGCACCACTTTTGCGTTCAACCAGACCACTTTTCTGTTTTACTAGTTAAACGAGGAGCATCATGACAATAAGAGGATGTGAATGGATCGCCAGGACGTGTTACAGCAACTTGTAAAACGCTATGCCCAGCAGCCTGAGCGTTTGAGTAAACAAGTGCGCCTAGAGCAAGCCCTGAGACAGGCGGTCTCCCAAGCGTGGCCGCACCAAACTCGCCTGCCATCACACCGGCAGTTGGCAGTAACGTTGGGTGTTGCTCGACACACGCTGTCTCGTGCCATTGCGTCGCTTATTGAAGAAGGCCTACTGACGACGTTTCATGGCAAAGGCACCTGGAGTTGTAAGAAAGAAGTGTCTGCCGCGCCAACACCGCCAAGTGTTAAGCTTTCGAAACGCGCTCAACAAGTGTTGCGCTGGCCAGGGGCGAGCACGGTGCAAAGCGGTGCCTTTGTGCCTGGCATACCGGACATCGCGCAGTTTCCAATGCGCAAGTGGCGTCAGCTTTATGCCAGCGTCACCGTGCCACAAAATGCTTTGCTGCTCTCTTACTCTACCGGCGGATATGGCCCGCTTAAGCGCGCAATCCGAGAGTTTCTGGCACGCTGGCGCAATATTCATTGTGATATTGAGCAAATCATTATCACCGACGGTACCCATAACGGCATTGAGCTATGCGCCATGGCATTAGCCGATGTAGGCGATACCGTGGCAATAGAGTCACCCTGCTACTGGGGGGCGCGCAACATATTCACTGCGGCCGGTCTTTCGATTGAGATGCTGCCTTGGTTTCCCGATAGCGGGCACGCTTTACCGCAGACAACCGATAATATTGCGCTTGCCTATTTGACCGGCTCACATCACTACCCGCTTAGCGTGCCTACAAACGCTACGCATAAGCAGCAGTTGTGTACTGCGCTATCGCCTACTTATGTGGTTGAAGATGACTACGAATTCACCCGAGACGATCACACTAACCTGCTGTTTGATCCAAACTCGGAACGCCATTTACTAGTAGGTTCGTTCTCTAAGATGATGTTTCCCGGCCTGCGGCTTGGCTACTTGGTAGTGCCACACCACTTGGCAGGCCCGATGAATCGCTTGCGCAGCGAGTTATTTCGCGAAGGCCGTATGCTTGAACAAGCGGTATTGGCACAGTTTATGTTTGATGGTGATTTAGATGCCTGGTGCCGCCGTATTCAGCGCGACTATTTAGGCCGCCAGCAGGTGCTTCATGACCAACTCAGCTCACTGCCCAAGGTAAGCAATGTGTCTCCCCCGACTAGCGCAATTAGCTTGTGCGTTGAGTTTGCACCAGGGGTTAATGATGTGGCACTTGCCCAAGCACTGCTCAAAGAACACTTCATTGTTCGTCCGCTAAGCACGGTATGCACTAAGACAGATCCACGCGTTGGCTTGGTAATGGGCGTGGGCATGCTATCAGGGGTAACATTAGTGCGTGAAGCACAGCGGCTGCGCCGCTGTTTAGAGTTACTGCTGCGTTAAGCGCAAGGTTTAGAAAGTATTAGTGGCACGCTTTAGGTCTATTGATAAAAGCGCAGCCGCAAAAACGTCTTCACTAGAACTCATTTATAAGAGCTTATTTATAAGAGCTTATTTATAAAAACTTATTCACAAGGATTTTGTCATGCGTCGCCCTGTTGATAATTCTATCGATAAGCGTTTTAGGGTCAGGTTCTCGTTACCCTTCACGGCACTCCGCCTATTGATAGCGCTGAGCGCCATACTCGTTGTTTCAGGCTGCGCAACCTTTGCTCCTAGCCCGCCTGAAGATCAGAGCAATATTTGTGAAATCTTTCGTGAGCAGCCGAGCTGGTATGACTATGCTCGGGAATCAGAAGAGAAATGGGGCACGCCTATTGCCACGCAGATGGCGTTTATTCAGCAGGAATCTTCATTTCGCAGCCATGTGCGCCCAGACCGCAAATATTACCTGGGCTTTATTCCCGGCCCCCGTCCTTCTTCAGCTAAAGGTTATGCCCAGGCCCAAGACCCAGTATGGGGAGAGTACCGTGACCAAGCAGGCAGTTTGATGGCACGGCGTACGCATATGAAGCACGCCACTGATTTTATTGGTTGGTATAATCGCCGTTCTCAGCAACAGGCGGGCATTTCGCTAAGTAATCCTGAACACCTTTATTACGCTTACCATGAAGGCGCAGGGGGTTATCAGCGAGGCTCCTACCGCAGTAAACCCCACGTACTGCGTGCAGGCAGCCAAGTGGCAGCCCGCGCTAACCGTTATCAAGCGCAGCTCAACGCTTGCGAAGCAGAGTTTCAGTGCCGCAAGTTTTATCAAGTCTGGCCGTTTTGTCGTAGTTAAGAGGCTCACTCATAGCACTACTAAGTGGCGTGTAAGTGACATGGCTAATAAGTGGCACGGCATTAGTAAGCGTTGTGTTTTTGACAACACTACTTTCTGGCGTGGTAATAGTTGGCATGGTGAAACAATAACGGTAGCCATGCCAATGATGTCAGAACGCCTTACCGGGCGTAGCGCAGCTAATTATCTTACAGGGAGCATCCCCAATGTTTCGGAAACGATGCGGAACGCTTGTCTTGAAATAATAAGACTCCCCCGGCCCTAAACGTCTAGCAGTGCTCCCAACAATAACTTCGATCTCGCCTTCTACTACAAAGCCAGCCTCTTCACCATAGTGAGTAATCATAGCCTGGCCAGTGTCAGCGCCCGGCAAATATTGTTCGACCATAAACGCCAATGCACGGTTGGGCCGATTTGCTCCGACCAGCTTGAAGGAAATATCACCGGATGCGATATCAACCAAGTCATCCGCCGAATAGAAAATCTGCTCCTGGCTATCAAGATCCATCGTAAAAAAATCACCAACGCTCATAGAGAAAGCGTTTAGGATTTTCTTCAGAGAACTGACTGATGGGCTAACTTTTCCTTGCTCTATAAGCGAAAGGCTTGAGTGAGTGACCCCACACAGCTTTGCCAGTTCACGCTGCGAAATTCCTCGCTGTTTGCGCAAGGAGCGCAAGCTCGCACCCACGTCATCCGACATGCCTTTTTCACTCCCTATTAATAAGTGAATTAATTTAAATCAGTGAATTACGTTGACGGTTTATTGACGGGCACATAATAGCGCAAAAAAAACCCCACGGCTGTGGGGCAATCTCTCAATTAACGTGGTGTTTTGAAAAATAGGTATCTTAATCAGCCTCAGCCATCATACTCCGCTCAGGCGCTACGGGCACCGGCCAACCCTGCGTCGTTACCCGCCGTTTGAGGGTCGTCTTCATAGGCGATACGGAAGCCGGTAAAACCATAAAGAAGAGCAAACATCGGACTCAGCAACGCCAGAAAGGCGTAGGGCGCATAGCTAAAGGCACTGACCCCAAGCGTGGCAAACATAAAGGCACCGCAGGTATTCCAGGGCACCAATGGTGATGTCATGGTGCCTGCATCTTCTACCGTGCGAGACAGGTTTTTCAGCTTGAGCGAACGGCGCCTGTACTCGTTGGCATACATACGGGCAGGCAGAATAATACTCAGATACTGATCGCAACCCACGACGTTAGCGGCCATTGATGTTGCTACCGTTGTAGCAATCAGGCTGCCAGTAGTCTTAGCCAGTTTAAGCAGACTCTCAACAATCGTGCGAAAGAACCCTGCCGACTCAAGAATTCCGCCAAAGCTCATCGCGATAATGATTAGCGAAACCGTCCACATCATGGCGCTGACACCGCCGTTGGTCAGCAGCTCGTCTACCGTCACGTTTCCAGTATCGACCGCGTAGCCTTCCACAAAAATAGTGAAGCTATCGCCTAAAGGCACGTCCTGAACCACAATCGCGCAGACAATCCCCATCAATGAGCCTACAGAAAGCGCAGGAATGGCGGGTACTTTCTTAATCATCATCACGATAACCGCCGCTGGTACCAGCAGCAGCCAGGGGCTGATGATAAACAACTCATTGAGACTCTGCTGCAACTCGGCTACTTGTGTTGCGCCATCACCAGAAGGCGTCATGTTCAAGCCGATGATAGTATAAAGCACCAAAGCAACTGCTAGCGCAGGGACCGTGGTGTAAAGCATATAGCGAATGTGTTCAAACAGATCAACGCCAACCACACCTGGCGCCATATTGGTGGTTTCAGAAAGCGGAGAAATTTTGTCGCCAAAATAAACGCCTGAGATCACGGCTCCCGCGACCATTGCGGGATTAAGGCCTAGCCCTTCACCAACGCCCATTAAGGCGATACCAATAGTCCCGGCCGCCGTCCAGGCATTTCCCCCAGCCAACGATACTAAACAGCAGATTAAGCACGCCGCGACCAAGAAGTAATCTGGCGCCAGAATGCTCAGGCCGTAATAGATCATCGTGGGCACAATCCCACCAGCAATCCAGTAGCCAATAATCGTGCCGATAATAATCAGAATGACAATTGCCTGAGTCGTCAGGCCAATAGAGCGCATGATACCCGCTTCAAGTTGTTTCCAGCGGCTACCCGTCGCAATAGCCACCACCGTCGCCACAATCGCACTTAAAAACAGTGGCAGGTGCGGATCTGTCTCGAAGTAGCCAATAAATACGCCCAATGATGCCGCCATAAACACAATCGGTATCATGGTCGCTTTTAAACTTGGCCGCGGTGTTTCCTGATCGTCCTTAGCAGTAGTGTCGGTCGACATAATGTCCTCACTCAGCATTTGCTTGTTGTTGGTGTTGGTAGCGATATAGCCGCGTAAAAAACCGTTTTGCAGGTCCGCTAGGACCATCGCAAAGCGTGTTATTACATGTTTGATAAGGTGTTTAGGCACAGGGGAGCCGTTACCAGGTGCCACCGCTTGAACGGCAGCGCCTGGCGCTGTAGGTAACTCAACGTAATGTCTTCAATGGCGGTTCGCTCGTCACGAACCGCAATGTTTAGGGGCTAAGCGACATCCACACTGTTTTCACTTCACAGTATTTCTCTTGCGCGTGAAGCGATTTATCGCGCCCATTGCCGGACTGCTTAACGCCACCGAAGGGAACAGTCTGATCGATACCAGCCCAGTTATTCACATATACCTGGCCAGATTGCAGACGCCGAGAGACCCGCATGATGCGGTCAATATCTTGGCTCCAAACTCCAGCAGCAAGGCCGTAGTCGCTGTCATTAGCCAGCGCAATCGCTTGCTCTTCGCTGTCGAAACCAAACACACTCAGCACAGGGCCAAATATTTCTTCGCGGCCAATGCGCATCTCGGGAGTTACATCATCGAAGACTGTAGGCGGCAGGAAATACCCATTGGAACCGCTAGGTTCGCCGCCTAGCCTCAGGGTAGCGCCTTCATTTTCACCTTGGCGTATATACTCCAGTACGCGTTGGTACTGCGCTTCATCCACCATGGCGCCCATGAAGCTAGCTGGATCGAGCGGGTCTCCAGGTTGCATATGCTCAGCAGCTTTCACCACGCGGGCCACAAAGTCTTTGCGAATACTGTTTTCCACCAACAGGCGTGAACCAGCAATACAGACTTCGCCTTGGTTGTGGAAAATAGCTTCCGCAGCGCTTTTAGCGACGGCATCAAGGTGTTGGCAGTCGGCGAAAACGATGTTGGGGCTTTTGCCGCCACACTCCAGAAACACGCGTTTCAGGTTGGATTGTCCCGCGTACTGCATCAGCTGTTTGCCCACGCCGGTGGAGCCTGTAAATGCAAGACCATCGACCTGCATTGAAAGCGCCAAAGCCTTGCCCACCGTATGGCCGTAACCTGGCAGCACCTGAAAGACGCCATCGGGAATACCCGCTTCCTTGGCAAGATGTGCCAAGCGCAGCGCTGACAAAGGTGATTTTTCCGACGGTTTGAGAATGACGCTGTTGCCCGCCGCCAGAGCCGGTGCAATCTTCCACGACGTCATCATTAGTGGGAAATTCCACGGCACAATGGCAGCGATAACGCCCATTGGCTCGCGCAGTACCAACCCTAGCGCGCGATCTCCAGTAGGTGCCACTTCACCGTAAAGCTTGTCGATACATTCCGCCTGATAGCGCAGGCAGGCAACAGTGCCTGCCAAATCCCCTAGCGAGCTGGAAATCGGCTTACCCATATCCAACGTATCTAACAGCGCCAATTCATCGCGGTGGGCCTCTACCAGCTCGGCTAGACGCAGTAGCACCCGCTTGCGCTTACTTGGGTGGCAACGTGACCAGACACCACTTTCAAAGGTTGCACGGGCTGCTTGCGTCGCAAGCTCAGCATCTTGAGCATCGCAGCTGGCCACCTCTGCAAGAACATGCCCGGTGGCAGGGTTAATGCTGGTCAGCGTGCTGCCATCGACGGCAGCGACAAACTCACCATTAATGAAGGCGCGCGTTTCAAAGCTCAACGATGAAGCTTTTGATTGCCAGTCGGCGAGGGTTTTCGGTGTATCTGCCGCCATTATGCACTCTCCATAGGGTGTGTTATCGCCAGCTTTTCAGCGGTTTTATCCAACGCCAAACGCGCCTTGCTGACTAATTCATCGATTTCATCGCAGGTAATAGTGAGCGGCGGAGAGATCACCATCGTATCGCCCACTGAACGCATCACCAGGCCACTTTCAAAGCACAAATCACGACACAGATTGCCCGCAGAAAGAGACTTATCGAAGCGTTCGCCGGTACTCTTGTCGGCGACTATTTCTAGTGCACCAATCAAGCCTAACGAACGGGCTTCACCCACCAACGGATGCTCAGCCAGTTCCTGCCAACGCTTAGCCAGATAGGGTCCCAATTCATCGCGGACTTTCTCGACTACCCGTTCACTTTCCAGCAATTCGAGGTTTTTAAGCGCAACAGCCGCACACACAGGGTGGCCGGAATAAGTAAAGCCGTGGAAGAACTCACCGCCGTCTTCGATCAGCGTATCGGCTACGCGATCTCCCACCAGCACCGCGCCAATGGGCAGATAGCCCGACGACAACCCTTTGGCAATCGGCATCAGGTCAGGTTTTAACCCATAGTGAGTACTGCCAAACCACTCGCCTAAACGTCCGAAGCCGCAAATGACTTCATCGGCAATCAACAGAATGTCGTACTTGGCCAACACCTCTTTCACCGCAGGCCAATAGCTGTCCGGCGGAATGATCGCACCGCCTGCGCCCTGCACCGGCTCAGCAATAAAAGCCGCCACTTTGTCTTCACCTAACGCCAGAATTTGCTCTTCCAACGCTTGGGCACACTGCTTGCCAAAGGATTCCTGGCTCATGTCGCGCCCTTCACCAAACCAGTAAGGCTGGCAAATATGGGTAATCCCCGGCACACATGGACCGCCTTGATCATGCATCGGCGCCATCCCGCCAAGGCTCATGCCTGCGACAGTAGAGCCGTGATAACCATTTTCACGCGAGATAACCCATTGCTTTTCCGGCTTGCCCTTAATCGCCCAATAGCGTCGTATCATGCGCAGCACGGTATCGTTGGCTTCAGACCCGGACCCCGTGAAGAACACATGATTGATATGCTCGGGTGCCAGCTCACTCAGCTTTGCGGCCAGCTTCACTGCCGGTGGGTGGGTGGTTTTAAAGAAGTTGTTGTAATACGGCAGCTGCTGCATCTGCTCGGTGGCGGCGTCAACCAACTCCTGACGCCCGTAACCGAGATTGACGCACCAAAGACCCGCCATACCATCAAGAATACGACTGCCCTGGCTGTCGTAAATGTATACCCCATCGGCATGGGTGATAATTCGGCTACCCTCTTCGCCAAGTGATTTAAAATCAGTGAATGGATGAAGGTGATGTTGGCGATCCAGCGTCTGATAGTCCTGGGTCTGCATAGGTCAGTTCCTGTTCAAGTCGTTGCAACAAGCGTTCAGCTAGCAGCAAGCTGGGCGGCGCGTTGGGTACGATGCTGACGGCAGGCCGCCGCAAACCCCTGAAACAGTGCGTCATAGAAAGGATGTTCTTTAGGACGCCACTCCGGATGCCACTGAACAGCCAGGGCGAACGCAGCAGCGTCGCGTACGGAAATCGCTTCAACTAACCCATCAGGCGCCCAGGCTTCTGCCTCAAGGCCCGCTGCAAGCTGATTAATCCCCTGCTGATGAAGTGAGTTCACCTCAGCCTGCTCGCTGCTATAGAGCGCTGCCAAGGCACCACCCGGGCGGATGCTTACCGTATGAGAGGGAGCATAGTGGCCCGCCACATCGTCAGCGGGCGGCTCACGATGATCGAGCATGCCTGGTAGCGTTTGAACTGCCTGATGAAGCGTGCCCCCAAAGGCGACATTCATTTCCTGAAAGCCGCGACAAATGCCAAACAGAGGCAACGCCTGACGTAGCGCCTCATGCACCCAGCAAAGCGCCGCTTCATCGCGCCGAGCATCAGCGCGGGTATTCTCTTGGGCGCGTTCAGCACCATAGCGGTCAGGAGCAACGTTGGTATAACTGCCGGTTAGCAGCAAGCCATCCAGACTACTCAACAGAGCGACGGCCTGCTCAGTACGCTGCTCGGGTGTCAACATATCAGCGGCTAACACAGGAAGAATCACCGGCGTGATGTCGTACTGGTAGAGTGCCTCCAGATATTTATCGGTCACTATCTGCGCAGGATGGCCTTCCACTTCTCGGCAGCAGGCGATAACACCCACCAGTGGGCGTCGGAAATGCGTTGCTTGCATAGTCAAACCACTTTGTCAGTTGTTATGTTTTATTCAACAGTCACTTCAACATAGCGTGGCTTGTTTTATTTTCCAATAGCAAAATAGAATTTTTATGAAAAAACACCACAATTATCTGATAAACAAGCAATTAAAAAATAAAATTAACAATTCCTAAATTAAAACCACTATTTTTTGTTATTAAATAATTGACACAGGCGACTGTCGACGCAAGGATACTGTTAGCAGAAACACAACTAAAACGGCATAAAAATAAGGTACAACGTATGTCCTCTGCCAATAATTCAGATGTTCAAAACGTAGCCTCGGACTTTCTTGACAGTCACCCAGACATCACCAGCATTGACCTGTTAATCAGTGATCTTAATGGCGTTATTCGTGGTAAACGCATTCCTAGCGACAACCTTGGCAAAGTGTTTGAAAAAGGCATTTATTTGCCTGCTTCGGTATTTGCGTTGGACATCAATGGCAACACCGTGGAAGAGACAGGCCTGGGACTTTCCAGCGGCGACGGCGACCGCGTATGTCGCGCCATTCCCGGCACGCTCAACCCGGTCACCTGGATGAATAACAACCAGTATGGCCAGCTATTAATGACCATGGAGGAGATGGATGGCTCGCCGTTTTTTGCTGATCCACGCCAGATTCTGCGGCGCATTCTTGAGCAGTTCTCCGACCGAGGATTAACCCCCGTTGTTGCTCTCGAACTAGAGTTTTATCTGGTTGATCGTTTACGCGACGAAGAAAACTTGATTCAGCCACCGCAATCTCCTTGCAGCGGCGAGCGCGCCACTCAAAGCCAGCTTTATTCGGTGTTGGAGTTAGACGAGTATGCTGAATTTATCAATGACTTGCAGAGTGCCGCCCAGGCGCAAGGCTTGCCGCTGGATACTGTATTAAAAGAGTGTGCACCCGGCCAGTTTGAAGCCAACCTGATTCACACAGATGATGCGTTAAGCGCCTGCGACCACTCGGTACTACTCAAACGACTGATCAAAGGCGTTGCATTAAAGCACGGCTTTGAAGCTACCTTTATGGCCAAGCCTTACGGCTTAGAAGCGGGTAGCGGCACCCATGTTCACGTCAGCCTGGTAGATAGCAACGGACATAATATCTTTGCCGAAAACGGCGACGAACCGCTGGAGAGCTCCGCACTGCAACACGCGGTAGGAGGGCTGCTGGAACTGATGCCAGACTCCATGGCACTGCTGGCCCCCAACCTCAATTCGTTCCGCCGTTTTCAGGAAGGACTCTATGTGCCCATGGCACCTACCTGGGGGTACGACAACCGCTCTGTGGCAATACGCGTCCCCGCAGGTCCTAAAGAAGCGCGGCGCATAGAACACCGCGTGGCGGGTGCCGATGTTAATCCCTATCTGTTACTGGCCACCGTGCTAGCCTCTATTCACCATGGCCTAACTCAACAGATTGCACCTGCGGAGCCAATCATCGGCAACGCCTATGACCAAGTCGCGCCTCAGCTGACTAACAGCTGGACACAAGCACTACACCTGTTGAATAACAACCGCGTACTTGGCGAACAGCTTGGCGAAGACTTTATTGAAGTGTTCATTGCCAACCGCCAAGCAGAGCGCGCCGAAACCATGCGCGAAGTTAGCGCCATGGAGTATGACTGGTACTTACGACACGTATGATTTGGTAGGCAACTAATAAATAGCTAATAGAAAAGAGAGAGGTCCTCGCCTCTCTCTATGTGCTTTTTATAGGTGCTTTTTTTAATAAGCACGCTTTTAAACCCTCCCCCTCTACGCCTTTTCACCTGCTTTACCGTGCTATCTCATTTAATCTAAAAACGGGGTGACGAATATCTCCGTCACCCCGTTGCCAAGAAAGTGGTTCGCTCTAGAGCGCTAAACTGCCAGCCGATCACGCATGGCGTAGAACCACGCCCCCATCGCGGAAAGCGGGACACGTAACAACCGCCCACCAGGCATTGGTAAGTGGGAAATTTGTGCAAAAGCTTCAAAGCGCGTCTCTTCACCGCTGATCGTTTCTGCCACTAACTTGCCAGCCAGATGAGAGCACGTTACCCCGTGACCAGAGTACCCCTGGGCGTAGTAAACGTTGCTATTAATGCGGCCGAACTGCGGCAGGCGATTAAGTGTCAGCAAAAAGTTACCACTCCAGGCGTAATCGACGCGGACATCGCCAAGTTCTGGGAAGGTAGACAGCATTTTCGGCCGAATAGCGGCCTCAATACTAGCGGACGCCTGCCCGCCATAGTTCACCCCACCGCCATACAGCAAGCGGTTATCGGCGGTCAGGCGATAGTAATCCAAGAGGTAATTGCAATCCTCTACCGCTTTATCGTTAGGCAGTAACCGTGCAGCTAGCGCTTCAGACAGCGGCTCAGTGGTAATGATCTGGGTGCCACACGGCATCGCCTTGCTTTCCAGCTTGGGCAGCAACCCTTGCAAATAAGCATTGCCAGCCATGACAACTCGTTGAGCGGTCACGCGGCCTTTGGGCGTATGCAGCATTACCGGCTCACCGTGCTCCACGCGCGTCACGGGGGAGTGCTCAAAAACCTTGCCACCCAACGACTCCAACGCTGCTGCCTGCCCCAGCACTAAGTTGAGCGGATGCAGGTGTCCACCAGAATGATCCACCAACGCTCCCACATAACGGTCGCTGCCTATTTCTCGTTTGACCTCTTCACCTTCCAACAGCTCCAGTTGCTGATGGCCGTAACGCTCCCACAAGGCTTTTTGCTCTTTCAGGCCTTCCCACTGTTTCTTGTTACAGGCGGCAAACAAATTGCCTTCTTTTAGGTCGCAGTTGATCTGATACTTTTCAATGCGCTGACGGATAATCTGGTTTCCCTCAAAGGCCATCGCACCCAGCGCTCGGGCAGTTTCAGCGCCGTTTTGTTTCTCGATAACATCCATATCACGGCTATAGCTGTTAACGATCTGGCCACCGTTGCGCCCAGACGCCCCAAAGCCAATCGCCACGCTTTCCAGCACCACTACACGGTGGCCGCGCTCTGCCAAATGTAGAGCTGCAGAAACACCCGTAAACCCAGCCCCGACGACGCAGACATCACACTCAATGTCCCCTTCCAGCATAGGCCTTTGAGAAGTGGAGTTTGACGATGCCGCGTAGTAAGACGCTACATGACCAGAAGACGCTTGAGGTTGCATTTGCCACCTTCCTTTTGTTGATTATTTTAACCAATCTGATCATATAGACCGGCGTACTAATGCGCAAGCAACAGCATAAAATGGGGATATAGAAGGTAACCGCACCTTTTACCACAAAATAAATGTTATTAAAAAAGCAACAGCTGGGTATAAAACACACGACCATTACACTGAAAATAGGCACCACCTGTTTTATGCATCGCCTCATTGAGGGCGAGATGTCGTGCTATCTGTTGGTATCTTATTAAAGGGCATGATTGAGTCGCGGCTCGCCGTTATCGCTAGCGTTGATAACCTCAGCGGCGTAACGCTAGCGCATCTGCTTATACTCACCATAGCCGCCACCGGAGACCGCTATGGATTATCAACACTACCGCACCGCCCTTGCCGAGACGCTCGCCCAAAGTGAGTTGCCCTTTGCGCCTTCCGAATACCAAACGCGCCTAGACAAGGTGCGCTATGCCATGGCCCAGCGCGGGCTGGATGCACTGCTGCTCACCGACCCTGCCGACATTAACTACTTAACCGGCTATCACACTTTTGAGGTATCAGTACACGCCTGCTTAGTGTGCACACCTACACAGCTGGTGTTGCAGGTGGCCTCTATCGAAACAGGGGCGGCCGTGGTCACGGCGCGTGTTGATGAAATCATTGGTTACCGATGGGAAAGCCTGGATGAGATCATCACGCCGCTTGCGGACTTACTCACGCCTTGCGAGCAAATTGGCATCGACGGCTGGAGCAGCGGTTTACGTGTAGGCGTGATGGACGCGCTGGCCCGCTCGGTGGGTAAAGAGCGCTTCTGCGAAGCAGGTGATCTGCTCGATACGATTCGCATTGTTAAAAGTAGCGCCGAGCTTGAAATGCTCAGCGAGAGTGCGCGCATTACCGCCGCGGGCTTAGAGGCAGCGATGGCCGCTATTCGCCCAGGCATGACCGATAACGATATTGCGGCCATCGGTGCTAAAGCACTGCTAGAAAACGGTAGCGAGTTCATGAGTTTGCAGCCTATCGTGACCAGCGGGCACCGCATCGGCGTGATTCACGTTAACCATAAGCGTCGCGTAATCCAGCCCAATGAACCGATATTTTTAGAATTTGGTGCTGCTTACCAGCGCTATACCGCCCCAATGATGCGCACGGCGGTGACAGGTAAGCCTAACGCTGAATTAACCGCCACCCGCGATTTGTGCCGCTCGCTGTTCGAGACGCTGTGCAGCCACATGAAACCAGGCAACACCTTTGATAATGCCGCGAGGGCAGCGGATGCCCTGCTGGCTCCCACCCGTGACCAGCTGTTTTTCTCGGGGGTATTTGGCTACGCCGTAGGCGCACAATTCCCCCCTAGCTGGGTGGAAGGCACCGGCTATATCGCCCAAGGCCTACATCGCCCCTTCGAAGAAAACATGGTCTTCCACTTACCGCTTTGCCTACGCGTTCCGGGCCAGTGGGGGGTAGGGTTAAGCGATACCGTGGTGGTTACCCAACACGGCGCTGAGCCACTGACCAACAACGATTGGCAGCTCTATCAGGCAACCGATCAATAACGAATAGATCATCGCGCTAATAACCTAAGATTGACAGTATGATTAACCAGCGTTATTGTCACCAAAAATGCAAATGAGAACTACTATCTTTTCATAGATGCTTTCATCTGAGGTGACAATCAGTGGAGGTAACGACAAGCTCTGTTAGTAAGCCCTGATAGTAAGCTCTGTTAGTAAGCCCTGATAGTAAGTTCTGTTAGTAAGCCTCGATAGCAAGTTCGATCAGTCATTACTAAAAGTAAGCTCTATGGATAAGTGCCATGACTAGTGAGCAACGCCAGCTTCGCCAAACGTTGATTTTTTTACGCACCTCTTTTGAAGCAGTGCAGCACTCGATTGCCGGCCGGTTAGACGACCCCCTGCCCTGCTGGCTAGACACCAGCATGCTCACCCTGATGTCGCGGGAATTAGCCCGCTGCAGCCAGCAAGCCAAACCGCTCTTCCCGCCACTTGTCACCGAGCAAGTGTTTATCGCCTCTCAGCAGTGCGACTTGCTCCTCAAGCAGTGCCCTGGCGTACTAAGCAGCGCTGTTTGTTACCGTCAGCTAAGTGCGATTATGCTGGCGCTAACCAACGCGATTGAACAAACCGACACGCCAGCCAAGCGCCGCTGGCCTTGGCAGCGACGCTTTTAAATGGTTGGTTCGTTAGAATGTTTCCCACTCGTCAGCAACAAGCTCAGCTTTTTGAGTAGGTGCTTGATAGCTAGAAACAGGTTGCTTACTCACGCTTGCTGATTTTTGTGGCATCGGTAGCTGATAGCCCTCCGCCACTTTAAAATAGGCAACTGCGTTCGCAAGGTCTTGCGCCTGCTCTCCCAACGAGGCCGATGCAGTGGCCGTTTGCTCAACCAGTGAGGCGTTTTGCTGAGTGACATCATCCATCTGGTTAATCGCAATGCTCATTTGATCAATGGCTGAGGTCTGCTCATCAGATGCTCGGCTTACGTCCTCCATAAGGTCCGACACTTTACCGATATTTACCACTATCTGTGCCATTGACTCCCCAACGGCTTTCACCAGATTGCTTCCCTGCTCAACCACGCTGTTATTGTCGGTGATCAAGTCTTGAATTTGTTTGGCTGCGTCCGCGCTGCGCTGCGCCAGGCTTCTCACTTCTTGAGCAACCACCGCAAAGCCCCGCCCCTGCTCTCCAGCACGGGCTGCTTCTACCGAGGCATTCAACGCCAAAATATTGGTCTGAAAGGCAATACCGTCGATTAAAGCCACAATACCGCTAATTTTTTCTGAACTGTGATTGAGTTCATCCATTTTATTGACGGCTTCTTTGACTTTTTCGCCACCATAGCTCGCTGAGCGGCTAGCGGTGTGTGCAAGCGCGTTCGCTTCGCCAGTGTGCTGGGTATTATTTTTTACCGTCGCAGCCACCTGTTCCATACTTGCGGCAGTCTCTTGAAGGCTAGATGCCTGCTCTTCAGTACGCTGTGACAGGTCAATATTGCCCGACGAAATTTGACTTGAAGCGCTCGAGATGGCGCCCGCTGAGGCCTGAATACTACCGATAAGTCCTTGCAGCTTGCCTTGCATATCGCCTAGTTCATCAAGCATATCGCCGATTTCATCGCGGTGGGCATGGTGAATTTTTTGCGTTAGGTCGCCTTCTGCCATCGCATGAAAATGACGACGCGCTTGTACCAGCGGCTGCAAGATACGTTGAATTAGCAGCCAGCTAAGAATACCCGCCAGGATAACAGCGACCAGTAGGGCACCGATCATTAAGTTCCTCATCGTTGCCGCGCGTGATACTGCATTTTCATAGCCCGCCTGAGCCTCGCGCTCTTCCTGTGCAATGAGTTCATTTAACGTGGCGTGCATTTGACGATAGGCAGGTAACGCTTGGGTGAAGGCCATCTCATTGGCCTCTTCGTAGTTACCGACTGAGTAAAGAGGCATCGTGGGAGCTACCGTCACTAAAAGCTGCTGATAACTCTCGCGGAAACGCGCCGCGAGCGCTTCTGTTTCGGCAGACATTTCATTAGACGAGTACGCATGCCATATAGCATCGATCTGCGAGATATTTTGAATAATATTATCCATATGCATCTGCACAGAGTGATCGTGAAGCGTACTGACTGACAGCACCGGGTCATGCTGCCCCGAAAGTGACAACTCCATAATCATATCTTTAGAGTGGTCATTAAGCTGAGCAATGCGTTGGGTATCACGTAAATTTTCTTGATAAATCGTATCCACAGCGCGATTAGAGGAAGCCATTCCGCTAAAGCCCATTGCGCTAATACCTAACATGAGTATTAGCATTACGATAACCATCAAGATCAGGCGTTTTTTAATTGTCATTCGCAACATAATAGCTCTCGGCGCATTAGCGCATGGCGGTTTGGTTTAACAGTTCAACAACACACTCATTTTACTCTTTAACTTTTTTTAACAAAATTCACGTAATTGACACGCATCAAGCAAATGGCGCTTTTATCTACAAATGTTGCAGCTCTGTGATGTAACGAATGCCCCTGGCGGCCTAACGGCATCTATATCACTGCTTAGCAGTTTATAGTAAACTGGTCTATTCTCTTCATCTCGATCTAATTGACCGTTTCCAAAAGGAGTTTGCCCATGGCGTATGAAACGCTCTTCACCCCTATTCAGTTAGGCAGTTTATCGATTCCGAACCGCGTGATCATGGCGCCCCTAACACGCTCACGCACCCCAGACAGCGTTCCAGGCAAGATGCAGGAAGCCTATTACGGCCAACGAGCAGGGGCTGGGCTGATTATTAGTGAAGCCACCAATATTTCCCCTACTGCCAAGGGTTATGTGTATACACCAGGCATCTGGACAGATGATCAAGAAGCTGGCTGGAAGGGTGTGGTGAATGCAGTACATGCCAAAGGCGGCCGTATCGCGCTGCAGCTGTGGCACGTTGGGCGCGTGTCCCATGAAATGGTGCAACCGAATGGCCAACAGCCTGTTGCCCCTAGTGCATTAAAAGGGGAAGGCGCTCAGTGCTTTGTTGAGTTTGAAGACGGCACTGCTGGCCAGCACCCTACCAGTACGCCCCGTGCACTGGAAACCGATGAGATCCCAGGCATTGTCGATGACTACCGCCAAGCGGCCGTTCGCGCCAAACGCGCAGGCTTCGATATGGTTGAAGTGCATGCAGCCAATGCTTACTTGCTTAACCAGTTTTTGGCCACCGGCACCAATCAGCGTACCGACCAATATGGCGGCTCGTTGGAGAATCGCGCACGCTTTCCATTGGAAGTCGTCGATGCGGTGATTGAGGTATTTGGCGCAGCACGTGTTGGCATTCGCCTGACGCCGTTTATCGAACTGTTCGGCCTGACCGATGATGAGCCTGAAGCCATGGCTTTCTATCTTGCGGAGCAACTGTCCAAACGCGGCTTAGCCTATCTGCACTTAAATGAGCCTAACTGGATTGGTGGCGACATCACCTTCCCTGACGGCTTTCGGGAACAAATGCGCGAACGCTTTAACGGCTGCCTGATCTACTGCGGCAACTACGACGCTGCTCACGCAGAAGCTCGCATTAGCGAAAAAACTGCTGATGCGGTGGCCTTTGGCCGTCCTTATATCGCCAACCCAGACTTGCCAGAACGCTTCCGAGTGAACGCGCCACTTACCGAACCGAACCCCGAAACGTTCTACGGTGGTGACGAAAAAGGCTATACCGATTATCCATTTATGGATAACGGCTACGATCGTATTGACTAAAGAGCTTGCCCAACAACATGCCATAAGAATGAAAAGCACCACTTAAGTGGTGCTTTTTTTTGTCTGCGCCTGCCCAAACGCTGCTAGGCTATTGATTCTGGCGTTTTAACCTACAGGTGAGTCATGCTCGGTTCGCTGTTCGCTCTGCTCGTGTCGCTCCTGCTTGTTGGCCTTACTGCCACCACGGGGGCGCGTTTTCGTCCTGATGACTGGTACCGCGAACTGCGCAAACCCAGCTGGACGCCACCTGACATCGCCTTCCCTATCGCCTGGGGCATTCTTTATCTATTGATGGCCATTGCGGCATGGCGCATTTATATGGCCGATGACTCACCCTTACGCACGGCAGGCTTGATAGTTTATGGCCTTCAACTGTTGGTTAATGCGGCGTGGTCATGGTTATTCTTTGGCCGAAAGCAGATCACCACAGCGCTGGCAGATATCGTGCTCCTGTTGGGATTAATTACACTAGCCATTGTGCTATTTGCTAATGTGAGCCTGTTGGCGGCTTGGTTAATGGTGCCTTACTGGCTTTGGGTGGCGCTTGCGTTGACGCTTAATACGTCTATTCTACGGTTAAATCACAGGGCCTAAACGCCCATCGACAGGGTTTATCACATGGATGTCACTTCGCTTCCTTTTCTACTCGCTGTTGCCTCATTAGTCTTAGGCTTGTTGGCAGCTGCCATTTTTGTGTATGTGGTGGTACCTAGAAGACGCCGCGCTAAAGCAAAGGCCGCCACGCCGCCGACAACGCCCAAAGCCGAACCACAATCTCCCCCGCCTGAACCAGAGGCCCCAGCTCCTGCTGCGCGTAAAGAGAAAGTAAAACAACACTCCCTTTTTGTGATTTTTGCCCACCCCGATGCCACCACAGACGAACGTTTGGCCGAGTGGTTGCGGGGAAAAGAAGCCACCTATGACCCAGTTAAGAAAATTTATCTTATCAGCGGCAAGCAGCCTTCCAACCCAGTCACTATCGCTAACGCCTTTCCGCCTGGTGAGATGCCCGACCTACTGCGCGGGGAAACCCACGAACCCATTCGTGGGGTTAGCCTGCTAGTAAAACCGCCGCTGCATAAACGCCGTAATCAGCAAATGTACGTTTATGTCGAACTCGCCAAAGAACTACACGAGACCTTTAGCGGCGATTTACTGGATGTCGACCGGGAACCTGCCACGGAAACGACCTACACACAGATTATTGGCTAACCTGTTTAGCGATTAAACCACGCCTTGGCTACGCAGGTAGTCATCATAGCTACCGCTAAAGTCGACAAGCCCCTCGGGCTGCATATCGATAATGCGCGTGGCCAATGACGAAACAAACTCGCGGTCGTGGCTTACAAATATCAGCGTGCCTGGATAGTTCTCCAGCGCCAAGTTCAGCGCCTCAATCGATTCCATATCCAGGTGGTTGGTCGGCTCATCCATCAACAAAACGTTGGGGTTAGTGAGCGTTAGCTTGCCAAACAGCATACGACCCTGCTCACCACCTGAAATCACCCTGACAGATTTATTAATGTCGTCGCTGGAAAACAGCATCCGCCCCAACGCACCGCGCACCACCTGCTCGCCGCCTTTGGTCCATTGACTCATCCACTCGAAGAGCGTGGCATCAACAGGAAAGTCATCGGTGTGATCTTGAGCAAAAATGCCAACTTCCGCGGCATCAGTCCATTTCACTTCACCGGCATCGGGGTGCAAGTCACCCGCCAGGGTTTTCAGCAGGGTGGTTTTACCTATGCCGTTGGGGCCGATAATGGCTATCCGCTCACCCGCTTCGACGGTCATCGAGAAACGCTCAAAGAGCGGCTTCTCATCGTCGTAGCCTTTAGTGATCGCATCAACGTTCACCGCATTGCGGTGGATCTTTTTATTCTGATCGAAGCGGATAAACGGGCTAACCCGGCTTGAAGGCTTGATATCTTCCAGCTTGATTTTGTCGATCTGGCGCGCCCGTGAAGTGGCTTGTTTGGCTTTAGAGGCGTTGGCCGAGAAGCGGCTAACAAACTGCTGAAGCTCGGCAATTTGGGCTTTTTTCTTGGCATTATCCGAATGCTGGCGCTCGCGGGCAGCGGTGGCAGCGGTCATGTAGTCGTCGTAGTTGCCAGGGAACAGGGTAATCTCCCCGTAATCCAGGTCCGCCATGTGCGTGCACACACTATTCAGGAAGTGACGGTCGTGAGAAATAATCACCATGGTACTGCTGCGCGCTTTAAGGATATCTTCCAGCCAGCGGATCGTATTGATATCCAGGTGGTTAGTCGGTTCGTCGAGCAGCAGTACATCCGGGTCGGAAAACAGCGCCTGGGCGAGCAGCACGCGCAGCTTCCAGCCGGGAGCAACTTCGCTCATCGGGCCGGTATGCTGTTCAATGGGAATACCTAGCCCTAGCAGTAGCTCTCCGGCGCGAGACTCAGCGGTATAGCCGTCAAGCTCGGCAAAGCGCACTTCAAGATCAGCCACCGCCATGCCATCTGCTTCACTCATTTCTGCCAACGAATAGATCCGCTCGCGCTCGGCGGCTACTTTCCAGAGTTCAACGTTACCCATGATAACGGTGTCGATGACCCGCTCGTTCTCATAGGCAAACTGATCCTGACGCAGTTTACCCAGCCGCGTGCTGCTATCAAGCATGACCTGACCGGACGAAGGCTCAAGCTCGCCACCCAAAATTTTCATAAAGGTGGATTTACCGCAACCATTGGCGCCAATCAAACCGTAGCGATTGCCGTTATTAAATTTGACGGAAACATTTTCAAACAGGGGCTTGGCCCCAAACTGCATGGTGATATTGGCGGTTGCGATCAAGATGTGAGCCCTGGTTAACAGTGTAATTGCGCGTTCAAAGGCCCGCGATTCTACGCGCCTTTGAGCAGCGTTACACCTCCCCTCTAGCGGGCATTCCCTAACTTAGCCGGCAGCTCAAGTAGAAAGCGTTCACCATCAAGCGCTTGGCGCAATCGCGTGCTGAGTATATCGACAATGCCAGCGTGTTCGCCCACCAGCGCTGTGGTTGTCACGCTCAACCCTGGGTTGCGCTGTGCAGCGGCGGCGCAAATCTCAGCGATATCGCCACCTTCACCCGCATGACGCCCAGGCGAGAGAAACAGCATCGCTAAAATCACCGAGCCTATTTGAAACTCCGGCGTATCCAGCAAATGTTCCAACAACGGCTCGTTAAAGCGATATTCGTCACCATCACGGCGCTCCATGGAAGCCGCTGCTACGCAGCTAACGTCATCTCCCAGTAGCACGCTTAACTGCCCAGCTAAGCGATTGCGCACGGCTGTCACGTCAGGAATCGGGCTACCGTGATCCACCAGGGCTACGTGTGGCGTCGTTCCCGCCTGGCGCTTGTCGCGGACATTGTCAGCCAGCAGCTTGGCTAAACGCAGGTCGTTATTGCCCCGTTCATCTACCAACGGCTGGGCCACACGAACGCTCACTTGAGGAAACCGCGCCTGCAGTGCTGCCATGCGCTCTGGCAGGTAGCCCGTCAGAGCCTTGCTTGGCCCAAAGAAGAATGGCAGCACAATGATCTCTGTCGCCCCCTGCTCGGCGCTTCGCTCAGCCGCTGGGCCTAGGGTAATCGCGGGGATACCGTCGACCTCTTCAGGAGGAATTTTATTGGAGTGCAGCAAAGAAGCCGCCTGCACGGTTTCTCCTAGCTGTTGGCTGAGCGCAAACGCTACACGGCGCAAGCTATGGGTTGCCTGGGGCCGTAATGAGCCGTTATCGACGAGAAAAATCGCGCGCATGTCGGTATTCCTATCGGTGTTAGTTGCTGGTTTTTAAACTTACAAGCTAAGAAGTAAGCACATCCGCTGCTGCGCGATGCAGCTGGGCGTGACGTTGTGCCAGTGCGATGATATTGCGGTCATAGCCGCCGCCAATCACTGCCGCCACGGGAATATCTGCATCACGACAGCAGCGAAGCACATAATGGTCGCGGGCATACAGGCCGTCGCTGCTAAGCGCTAAATAGCCCAGCCGATCCTCTTGGTGGACATCAACGCCCGCGTCATACAGCACTACATCTGGCTGATAAGCTGCCAGAATCCCTGGCAACCGGGACGCAAGCTCGGCCAAATAAGCGTCATCACTCATACCATCAGGCAGCGCAATATCTAGGTCGCTTGAGGCCTTGCGCGCTGGAAAATTACCCGCGGCGTGCATGGAAAACGTAAATACCCCAGGCACCCCGGTAAACAATCGGGCAGTACCATCGCCTTGATGAACATCGCAATCAACGATCAGTACCCGCTCAGCCCAACCACAGGCCAACGCCTGGGCCGCCGCCACCGCCAGGTCGTTAATTAGGCAGTAACCGCTGGCAGCATCGGCATGGGCATGGTGAGTGCCGCCTGCCGAATTACAGGCAACGCCATTGGTCAGCGCCGCTTCAAGCGTGAGCAGCGTGCCGCCGGTTTCTAGCCTCACTCTTTCGACTAATTCAGGTGACCACGTAAAGCCGCTACGCCGTTGAGCGGCACGATCTAAAGTGCCCTGTATTAGCGCGTTTAGGTAATCGTGGGTATGCACCCGGGCAAGGGTGTTGATAGGCGCTGGTTCAGGCATTAGCCACTCAACGGGGCAAGCCAACGGCTGTTCGCCAAGCAGTTGCCTGAGCACCCGAAATTTTTCCATCGGAAAGGGGTGGTTGACTGGTAAATTAATCGTATAACCCGGATGATGCACGATCGTTAACGCCATGTGTGCGTTGCCACTTTGTTAATTAATATTGATTTGGCATAGATGCCTTATGTTGCTTGATACCACCGCCCTAAACCAGCAAAGAAACTTCTTCGATGGCCATGCCGATATCTGGCTTTTTGGTTACGGTTCGCTGATCTGGAAGGCCGACTTTGCTTACCTAGAACGTCAGCCTGCCTATATTACTGGCTGGGCACGACGCTTTTGGCAAGGCTCCCACGACCACCGTGGCACGCCTGATTCGCCGGGTCGCGTTGCGACGCTAATTCGTGCCCAAGGGGCTGTCTGCCATGGCATGGCGTATCGCATTACTCCTGATGTGTTGGCACCACTGGATGTACGTGAAAAGAACGGCTACCTGCGTGAAAAAGTGCCGCTGACTTTTCTAGGGCAACCAGATAAGGCACCACCGCCCCAAGCAACTGCTGAAGGGCTAATCTACTTAGCTACCGACGACAATCCCGCTTTTTTAGGCGATGCACCACTAACCGACATCGCCCAACAGATCGCCCAGGCCCATGGACCAAGTGGTTCTAATAAAGCTTACTTGTTAAACCTGGCCCAAGCGCTGCGCGAATTGGGTATCGATGATGCCCATGTTTACTCATTGGAAGAGCAGGTGCGCCGTTTATGAACCACCCATCAACACCCTCTTTAACACTCTCTTCAGCACACCCCACCACCTCGGCAATCGCCCCTTCTAGCCTGATATTGGCCGTGGTAGCGGCCGTTGGGATGGCCACAATTGGCGTTATTTCTCGGATTACCGAGCTAAATGCCGAAAGTATTACTTTTTACCGGCTGAGCTTGGGGGCAGCATTTTTGTTGATCTATCTGGTGCTGACAAAACGCCACGTTATGCTGAAAGCGCTGCCGGGACGGCACGTGGTGATCAGTGGTGTATTACTAGCGGCGTTTATACTGTTTTACGTTCAAGCCATGAACTATACCCAAATGGCCAACGCTATTTTGATGGTGTATCTTGCGCCGATTTTTGCCGCCATTGTGGCTCATCTGCTGTTCTCTGAGCGCCTAACACTCACGCAGGTGGGACTTATTGGGTTAGCCCTATTTGGGTTTGCCATGATGCAGGAGTTTCGCCTTAATCTAGACAACCGCCAAGACGTGATCGGTATGGGCTTTGGCTTAGCCGCTATGTTTGCCTACAGCGGCTTTATTCTGATGAACCGTCGTTTACCAAGCCGTCTGGATGACCGTGCCTGCGCATTTTGGCAGTTGCTGGTCGGTGCGCTGGTTATCCTGCCGTTTGCTTTGTGGCAGCCTGAGGGGCTCACTGCCGCAGCATGGCAGTGGCCTTGGCTCTTAGTGGCTGGCTTCGTGCCTGGATTCTTGGCGCTGCTGTGTGCCGTCATGGCGATAAGCCGCTTACCCACCGCGCTATACGGCACACTGGCCTACTGCGAGCCGGTAGCGGTAGTGATTTTCGGTTGGAGCCTATTTGGGGAGGCGCTATCGCCGCTGCAGCTAAGCGGCTGCGCGCTGATTATTGCCTGCGGCATAGCGCAAGCCTGGATGGGTGGGCGGCGGCCTAGACCATTAGCCACGACAGGATAAACACCGCTAGCACAATGCGCACGATGGCTCCCAACAGGGAGCCCCGTAGTAATGCTCGGATACCTCGCCACAACAACCACAAGCCAATTACCAATACCAATAGACTGAAGAACGACGCATTGATACCCAAAGAGCGAGTAAGACCGTCGATAAAGTCGTCAAACGCGCCAAAAAAATTGGTGAAAAAGCCCAGTAAAAATTCCACCATCACGCGAATAGCGTCGCCAATGGCTTCGCCTGTACCGTCAAAAAATCCGTTTGCCTGCATGGGTCTCGTCCATCGCTAAAAAAGTTGTCGGTATTGTCAGTGAAAACATAGCCGTTGCAAAGCATACCGACAAAGCAGCCTGTTCCTCCCTTTCGCGCCTCATCCTTTAACGCCCTATCCTTTTAAACCCTATCCTTTTAAACCCTATGCTTATTACGTCCACCCTTAAGACGTTTACCCTATTTCACTTTCACGGCAAACACGTTAAAACGTCAACAATGCAGTAGCGGGAGAGACTGGTGCCTGCCACCAGCGCCGAAGGAGCAACGACCCCGGAAACTCTCAGGCCAACGGACCGCTACTGCCTATTTAAAAATACGTTCCGAAGAGCGGTTGATGACTGCGTCACTCAGCCCACCGAAGGAGCAAGCGCCTCAATTGATGCGTGAATCTCTCAGGTTCCATGACGGAAGGGGTACGCCTAGCCATTTGTATGCTGGGGGTATCGCCCGACGCTCATACAATCTGGAGAGTATCATGCAACGCATTGCTGTTATTGGCGGTGGAATCACCGGTATTACAAGCGCTTATGCCCTAGCAAAGCGTGGTTTTGACGTCACTGTTTTTGAAAAACACCGCTATGCGGCAATGGAAACCTCCTTTGCCAACGGCGGGCAGCTCTCAGCGTCGAATGCAGAAGTGTGGAACCACTGGCCGACAGTCATTAAAGGCCTGCGCTGGATGCTGAAAAACGACGCACCGCTGCTAGTTAACCCCCGCCCTAGCTGGCATAAACTCAGCTGGTTCGCCGAATTTATCGCCGCTATCCCCCGTTATGCTGACAACACCACAGAAACCACTCGGTTAGCCATTGCTGCCCGAGAACATCTCTTTCAGTGGGCGAAAGACGAGCAGATTGAGTTCGATCTTAAGCAACAGGGCATTTTGCACATCTACCGTGACAAAGCCGGTTTTGATCACGCAGCGCGGGTATCCCAGCTGCTAGCGAAAGGTGGCCTTGAGCGACGTGCAGTGACCCCAGACGAAATGCGCGCCATCGAGCCTACACTTGCGGGCAGCTACCATGGCGGTTTCTATACCGAAAGCGACGCCACTGGCGATATCCACAAGTACACCAATGGCTTGGCACGCGCTGCAGCCAAGCGCGGCGTACAGCTGAATTACGGCCACCATATCGATGATATCGGCGCAGACGAGAACGGGGCATGGGTGAGTGCTACGGTCGACAATGAAACAACACGCCAGAGCTTCGATAGCGTGGTGGTTTGCGCAGGTACTGGCAGCCGCGCCATTGCCGCTAAACTTGGCGACCGGGTCAATATCTATCCAGTAAAGGGTTATTCTATTACCGTGCAGCTAGATGACGAAGCTTCTCAGCAAGCTGCGCCAACGGTCAGCCTGCTAGATGATGAAACCAAGTTGGTGACTAGCCGACTAGGAAATGACCGCTTCCGCGTGGCGGGTACCGCAGAGTTTAACGGCGCGAATCGCGATATACGCAATGACCGTATTCAGCCGCTGGTTCGCTGGGTAGAAGAGTGCTTCCCAGGTGTGAGCACCCAGCGTGTCGTGCCCTGGGCAGGCCTACGCCCGATGCTACCTAATATGCTACCCAAGGTTGGGCCTGGCCGCTTACCCACGGTGTTCTATAACACCGGACACGGCCATTTAGGCTGGACACTTTCTGCGGTTACCGCCGAAATGCTGGCAGATGCAGTGGATACTTCTCAAGCAGCTTCACTCGCCGCTACGCGTTAACGGTATTTATTAGCTGGCACTGTCTAAACAAAAGCTAAAAGCATTATCAGGGATGGTTATTAAAAACAGCCCATGGAAATAGCCCCTGAAAAACGATTCTTAGCAACCGCTACGAACAACTCCCGTTAAAAAAAGGGGCCACAAGCCCCTTACTTGCCAGAGGTTAGTCTTGCCAGAGGGTTAATAGACTACCGCATCTCGCCCTTTTTCTTTCGCTTGATAAAGGGCGTTATCCGCCCGTTTCATCACGCTCTGCTGGGATTCATCAGGCGTTACTTCAACTACACCTAAGCTAACTGTCACACTACCGATCGAGGGAAATTGCGCTTTTCGTATGCAGCAGCGTATTTTATCGGCCAACTTTACCGCCTGTTTTAGCGATGTTTCAGGGGCTAAAATCATAAACTCTTCACCACCCCAACGTGCGCAGTAATCGGCAGCGCGTAAGTTATCTTCTAACAGCTTGGCAAGCGCAGCCAAGACTTGATCACCAACGTCATGGCCCTGGTTATCATTAATTAACTTAAAATGGTCGATATCAAGCATGATTAGCGAAAAAGGGCGCACATAACGATTAAAACGCCCTATTTCATGCTTTAGCAAATAGTCAAAACGTGACCGATTAATTAGTCCGGTTAACATATCCGTCGTTGCTAAGCATTTTAGCTCGGCTTCTTTCTCAACACGCTTAGAAATATCACGCTGAACAAGTATTAAGACATTATCAGTATAACCAGGCACATTCATGGCGGTGATGCGCCATTCAATAACACTGCCCCCCGCCACATTGGGCGTGCGTTTGCCATCGTCAAGACCTGATATCGAACAGCCTACGCTTAATTCGCCACTATTTAATGCATTATGCAGTCGGCTAAGAAGCCGCTGATTTTTGGCTTCGTGATGAACAATTTTTGGAGCTGAGCCAAGCCATTGGTGACGACTTCCTCCCCAAAACTGAACGTACTCGTCACTCACATCCAAAATGCGGATACCGTCGCCATTGGGTTGTCGGCTTAACACGGCAGTCGCTTGGCTACTTGGTTCGCTAATTGCAAGCAGAACGTTCTTCCCTGTTTCCAACATAATCGTTTCTTCCAATGAATGTTAGCGTGGGGCTGTCTCATCCCAGAAACGAGCCGTTTATCCACAGCCACAGCCAAAAAAGCACTGAGATAAATAAAAAACGACACCAGCGTCGCTAAGCGTAGCTCATACCCAGCGGTTTGCGCGAAAGTCGCTCGTTTAGCCATCTTTCGTCACTCATTGTAATAGTGGCGTTTTACTTCACTTCGTTACTCGATGGCTTTCGACATGCCTCAAAGCAACAGCCTCAACATACCAACTGCACGATGCTTGTGAGAAGTGGTTGTGAGAGGTGGTTGTGAGCGATAGCCAAACCTGATAAATTAACGCTAATAGTTATCATTAACACAGGACATAGCCTCTCATGCAGCCTAGGAAAAAAGACGTTCCGCTAGAAGGCTCGCCTAGCGCATCTCGCGAGGTGACAAGTCAGGCGCTGCTTGATCAAGACGGTCAGTTGGTTATTCATCATGAACAGCGACGCTATGTGCTGCGCCGCACGAAAAGCGGCAAGCTGATCCTAACAGCGTAAACCACTTAAAAATAACCGCTTACCTACTACTACCGCTTTTAGCCAGCCAGGTAGCCCATCGCACCCAGCCAGCAACATTATCCATCACTTTCTGTTGGAACTGTCTGGCCCATGAAACCAATTCATACGATAGGCCTTTGCCTTACCTTACTTCCTCTTCTGCCCGCCTACGCCAATGACACGTACTTAGATCCCGTCACGGTAACAGGCACCCGAGCACCGACGGATCTTTCCCGCGCACCGCTGATTATCGACATCATCGACCGCCAAGATGCAACGCTTGCCACCGCAAGTCGCGTTGAAGACGTGCTGAGTCGCCAACCTGGCCTGCATGTTGCTGGCCAAGGACGCCGGAATGGCCAAACGCTGAGCATGCGTGGCTTCGGGAAAAATGGTGTCCTGGTTCGCTTAGATGGCATTCGCCAAGATATTACCACCGGTCATGTAGGCAACTTTTTTCTAGACCCAGCGCTGATTCAAGAGGTGCAGATTGCCCGTGGCTCGCTTTCCAGCCTATACGGTAGCAACGCCATGGGCGGTGTTGTTAGCTTTACCAGTGTAGAGGCCAGCGACCTATTAGCCCCAGATGAAGATAGCGGTGCACGTCTTTCCCTAGGCGGGTCGACGGCTAACGACGAGCTACGCGGCAGCCTAACGGCATTTGGCCGCCGTGAAACGGCTAATGGGCAAGTGGATGGGCTATTTTCTGTCGGCCGTAGCGAGTCCGGCGATATTCGTCGCGCGGGCGGTGATGAAGCAGTAGAAGATGCCAGCCTCAATAGCCTGCTGCTCAAAGGCGGCTGGACGCCAAATGAAGAACAGCGGGTGTTTATTAGCTGGCAGCACTATGACGAGCGCGCCACCCAACCCGCTAACCCGCAGCAGCTATCAACCAGCGCTAGCAACCCATTACGCGATCGTGACGTTGAGAGCAATAACGTACAACTTGGCCACCGCTGGCAACCGAGTGGTGCCACTGAAATCACCTCACAGCTTACCTTTAGCCAACAGGATATCGACGAGCCACAGGCTAGCCGTACCCTTGAGCGGGTCGGCCTGCAGAGCGACGGCTATCACAGCATCGACCATGGCTGGCTTTCACAAACGCTGGTGTTTGGTGCAGAGCTGGAGCAGGCCCGCCAGCGGCCTGATGGTGAAGCGAATGGTTTCCCTAAGGCTGATATCGATACCCAATCAGCCTATCTTGACACCACGCTTACTGCAGGCCGCTATTTAGCAGAGGGCGGCGCGGGGCAGTTTGACGTCGGCATTGGCGCTCGCTACGACCGCTATGACGCCAGCGGTCAAAACAATGCCGACAGCGTGCACGACCAAGTGTCGCCGCGCTTCCGTCTTGCCTGGCGACCCGACGACTCCTTGATGCTGTTCTCCGGCTACGCCGAAGCCTTCCGCGCGCCCAGCCTTTCCGAGCTTTACGCTAACGAGCGCCACTTTGCTGGGTTCTGTGCAGGACCGTTTTTCTGTACGCCCGACAACTACTGGATTCCCAACCCCAACCTATCGCCTGAAACCAGCCGTACCTGGGAAAGCGGCGTGGTATGGCACCAAGGTGACTGGCAGGTGCGTGCCAGCTACTTCGACACCCGTGCAGATGACTTCATCGACACTCAGGTCGATATCATGGCGGGCACTACCCAAGCCGTAAACGTGCAGCGTGCCCAGCTATGGGGCTATGACGCACGTCTTACTTGGCAACCTAGCGAGTTCCCGATGCTGACCAGCTTTGTAGGCCTGTCAGAGGTATCTGGCAAAGACCGCGACAGCGGTGAGGCTCTGGGTAGCCAAACACCCCTGGAAATGACGCTGGGCAGTGATGTCGCGCTTTATAACAGCGCTATACGGGTCGGTTGGCAAGGCCGCTTTGCTCAAGCTTTCGACAAGCAAGGCGACGACGAACGCCTCCCAGGCTATGGGCTGCACGATATACACCTTGCCTGGCAAATCACCCCTGCTATTGATACCGCGCTGCGCCTCGCCAACCTTGGCGACAAAGTATGGTATCGGCCTGATGGCAGCCTGGGCGACGGGCGCAGCCTGTTCGCCACTCTCAATTGGCAGTGGTAACCCGCTGCCCTGTTAAGTCTAGAGGTGACGTATGATTGAGTCTCAGCAGATCGCAATTCTAGAAGCCTTTGACGCAGCACGAGCAGCACAGCCTCGCCTGCCCGCAATTGAAATTGCCGAACGCTTATCGATCAGCGAAGGTGAACTTCAAGCCGCGCGCTTAGGCCGTGACGTATGGACGCTGCCACTCGCTCCGAAAGATGTTGCAGCTCGCTTCCCTCTGTTAGGCCGAGTCAAAGCACTCACTCGTTCTCGTTTAGCCGTGCTTGAACAAACCGGCGATTACCCTGACCTCAACGGCGGACCGCAAACCGGCTTGCTGCTTGACCCAGGTGGCTTAGATTTACGGCTGCTGTTTTCCCATTGGCACTGGGCCTGCCTGATCCGTGACCCGGTGCCCATGGGTAACGAAACAGCCCAGTGGCGCTGGAGCCTACAAGTTTTCAACCAACATGGTTGCGCCATTCATAAGAGCTTTGCGCTGGAAAATCCGCTACCTCGCCACTGGGGAGCGCTAGCCGCACTGGGCACCATGGATACTCCCGCGTTTACCCAGTGCGTTCCCCGCTTAAAGCGCGCCCTCCCGGAAGCGCCAACGCTAGCCAGCGAATGGGCGGCGATGCGCGATGTGCATCAATTCTTCGCCCTCCTGCAGCGCCACCACCTTGAGCGTCTCGAAGCCAACCAACTAATGGAAGGCCGCTATACGCACGCGCTTCCCGTCGATGCCCTGGAAAATTTATTAACTAACGCAAGTCAGCGCGCACTGCCACTGATGTTGTTTGTGGCAAGCCCCGGTTGCGTGCAGATTCGCACTGGAATAGTACCTGTGCCCCAGCGCGCCCGCGGCTGGCTAAACCTATTTGGCGAGCAGTTCACGCTGCATCTTAATGACACCGCCATTGAGCAAGTGTGGCAGGTCAGCAAGCCTAACCGCGACGGTGGCGTTACCAGCGTAGAAGCCTTTGATGCCGAGGGCTCTTTAGTGCTGCAAATTTACGCAGAGCGCCAGGAAGGTCGCGTGGAGCGGCCCGAGTGGCGACAGTTGCTAACTGAACTCGGCAGCCAAGAGGCCGTGGCATGAGCACCACACGTGTCGCACGCCAGTCACTTGCCGCGCTATTGGTTGGCTGGTTAACCATTGGCGGGGCGCTAGCTAATGAACGCTGGGTCATTCTGGGCGGCGATATCGCTGAAACTATCGCCGCGCTTGGCGCGGATATCGAGGTCGTTGCCCGCGACGATACGGTGCTCCACCCGCCAGAAATGGCCGCACTGCCTTCGGTAGGCTACCTGCGCCAGCTGTCGGCAGAAAGCGTGCTCTCAGTGGCACCGGACCGTGTGTTGGCAGCGGGACATTCCGGCCCGAAAGAAGTGCTGGAACAACTAGAGGCCGTGGGTGTAACGGTTGATGTTATTGAGGCACCTGCTGACCTTTCCTCAATTGCCGAGAAAGTCCGCACGGTGGCTCAGCACACCCAGCTCCAGCAAGAGGGCGACGTCCTGGCCGCCTCACTCTCCGCCACCCTTGAGCGATTGGCAGCCCTTCCCCCGCTGCCTGGCACGCGAGCGATGTTTATTCTTCACCATAGCGGCCTAACACCGCGAGTCGCTGGCAACGACACCGCCGCCCATACCGCCTTGGAGGCCGTTGGAATCGACAATGCTTTTGGCAATATGGCGGGGTATCAAAGCGTTGCGGCAGAGGCCCTGGCCAAAGAAGCACCCACGCTGGTAATTATGTCCCAGCGGGGGTTAGACGCGCTGGGCGGTGAAAACGCGTTATGGCAGCTACCGGGTATGCGCTTAACACCCGCAGGACGCGAACAGCGGCTTATTGTGATTGATGATCAGGCGCTGCTTGGTTTTGGCCCTCGCACGCCTGACCAGCTATTTACCCTGCGCCAAAATATTGAAGCACTGCTTGGCACAGAGCAGGTCAGCCGATGATTACCAGCGCTTCCCATGATCGTTATCGCCCCTTATTACCGCTTAGTCGAACAGCACGCGTGTTAAGTGGCCTTACCCTGGCGTTATTGATCGCCATTGGCTGGGGTTCTGCTTCAGGCGCGTTAGGCGTGTCACCCTGGGCACTCATCAATGGCAGCGCAGATGAGCTCAGTGTTCAAGTGTGGTGGCAGCTACGCCTACCGCGCCTGCTCTTGGGGGTTGCCGTGGGAGCAATGCTGGCGGGCAGTGGTGCCGCCATGCAGGGGCTATTTAGAAACCCATTGGCCGACCCTACTCTGCTTGGGCTCGCCAGCGGCGCGAGGCTATTTGTAGCGCTTTGGATTGTACTATTTCAGGGCAGCGCTGCTGGTAGTCTTTACGGCCAGTTTGCAGCGGGCTTTCTCGGTGCGCTTAGCGTTTGCTTAGTGGTGTTTGGCATAGCCAAGCGCCAAGGGGGTGGCAGTGCCGCCGTTATGTCACTGCTACTAGCAGGCTTGGCAATCAACACCTTAGCAGGCGCTGGGGGCGGCGTACTGGCGTTTATTGCCAGCGATGAACAGCTCCGTCAGCTCAGTTTATGGGGAATGGGCACGCTTACCAACGCTCTGTGGCGCACCACCGCCATAGCCCTTGCCCTTATTGCTGTTGCCCTATGGCTGTTAATACGCAGCGCTCGTGAGCTTGACCTACTTCAGCTAGGCGAATCTACCGCCCATGCGGCAGGCTTGGATGCCACCCGGCTCAAACGCCGCGTGGTCGTTGCTACCTCGCTGGGCGTAGGGCTGTGCGTCGCGCTGACCGGCGTGATTGGCTTTCTTGGTTTGCTCGTCCCCCACTGCCTGCGACTTTGGCTCGGGCCTGGTCATCGCCTGCTGCTACCCGCCTCTATGTTAGGCGGTGCACTACTGCTAGTGGTCGCCGACACCCTGGCACGCACCCTCGGCGCCCCGGCCGAAATTCCCGTCGGGCTGTTAACTAGCCTACTGGGCGGCCCCTATTTCCTTTACCTTCTAATGCGTCGGAATCGGGCATGCTAACCCTACATCAAGCGGGCTTCACCACCACGCCCTCTATCGCACCGCTGGACGGCACCCTTCGCCCTGGCGAGCTACTCGCTATTGTCGGCCCCAATGGCGCGGGCAAAAGCACACTACTTAGCATGCTGTCAGGGTTTCGCCCCTGTGAACAAGGCGAGCTACACCTGGATGGCAAACGTCTAAGTGATTGGCCAATCAGCGAGCTTGCCAATCGCCGGGCGCTGGTCGCCCAGCAAGAGTTGCCCGGCTTTGATTGGCAAACCTTTGAGCTGGTGAGCTTAGGCAGCAACCCTAGTAACGCACTGATTGCGGAACTGCTGCATGACTTAGACCTGATACATTTAGCCAAACGCAGCGTGCTCTCCCTTTCAGGCGGCGAACGCCAGCGGGTAATGATTGCGCGAGGAGCCTGTCAGTTGCTTTCACGGCGCGCTTCTACCGCAAAGGATGGTGGTCTTTTACTGCTGGATGAACCCACTAGTGCACTCGACATCGGCCAGCAGCAGCGCTTAATGCGCCAGCTGCGCACTTGGGCAGAACGGCACCATATGGCCATTGTCTGCGTGCTTCACGACCTCAATCTCGCAGGCACTTATGCCGACCGGGTATGGCTGTTGCACCAAGGTCAACGCATTGCCCACGGCACGCCAGCCGAGGTGCTTGATCCTCAACGCATAGCGGCTATCTATCATGCCGATATTACTGCATTGAGCCACCCAGCATCACATCGATCAGGTATTGCCACTTGGCTCGCGCTAGCGCGTTAGCCATACCTAATCCAACGTCATAAGAGGAACAAGCGATCACTACAAAAAAATGACTCAAAAAACGATACAAAAAGCTGTACAAAAACATCACAAAATTTAGACTTGAGGATAGGAGATTATCAGCCAATGAGGTGATGCTATGTCGTCAACGCTTCCCCCGCGCCTTACACTTGAAGAACTCTCACAACGCACAAATACCTCCTTTCCACTTCCAGAGGTAGAGTTACTGGGGCTCGATATGGGCTGGTATATCGTGCGGTTGCATCACCATGATTCAGTTAGTTTGCTGGTCGATGCTCAGGGTGAAACCAAGCGTTTTAGCGGCACGCAGTGGGTCAGCCGTGCACTTGCACCGCTTGGCTTTACTCACGGTGTACTCACCTGGGCAGACGCCGTCGATGAAATGATCGGCAACGACACCCCGCCAGTTTCTGCACAACAGCGCATGGCTTATGGCGTTCGCGTCGCGTTCGAAACGCGACACTAATTAAGCCACCAACTATTTAGCTTACCGACTGTTTACATCATCAACTGTTTACACCATCAATTATTTACATCATCAACTATCGCGTCACTTTTCCATGATGGTCATGCTGGCTTTACACACCATCATGGCTTTTAACTACGCCTATCGATAAGATTCATAGTGAGCCATCAAGTGCTTTCAAGTGGTTGTGTTAAAAATTAATTCTCGAAAGGATGGACTCTATGCGCGATGAGGAAAAATACACAAATCTTGAAGAGCAGCTACTTTATCTTCAAAAGCTATTAGATGAAGAAGATACTGCCGCCCTGAGTGAGCTGTTTACTGAGCTTGATATCTTAGCGACTGCGCGCACGCTTGAGTCTTTCCCAACCAAAACTCGCGACCGATTGTGGGAGTTCATTCCTGAAACACTGCTCGGGGAAGTGCTCGCCGAAGTCGATGAAGATATTCGTGCCGACTATATTGAAGATCTTTCTGCCAGCGATGTAGAACAAATCGTTAAAGGCCTAGATGCCCAGGAAGTGGCTGAAGTTCTCGACGTCGCCGATGAAGAGATCAAAACGACTGTCTATGCCAGCTTAGATCAGGAGATCCGCGCCCAGGTTGAGAACCTGCATTCTTATGAAGATGACGTAGTCGGTCGTTACATGGACCCAGAGACGGTCAATGTAAAACAGGGCGTATCACTGGAGGCAGTACAGCGCTATATCCGCATTCATCACCTACTGGATGATGAGTCACAACAGATCATGATTACCGATAAGGATAAGCGGCTGCTGGGCACGCTGACGCTCATTGATCTCATCAAACAACCTCAGGAGAGCGTCGTTGATGAGTATATGGATGTTCCCTTCACGCTAAATGACCAGATGAAGGTGAGCGAGGCTGCCGCTCTACTCCGCTCTAAAGAGCTGCCTTTTGTTCCGGTTTGCGATAGTGACGGTTTGTTAGTGGGCCAGTTGAACGCCGCTGATGTATTAGAAATCACCCAAGATGATGCTGATATGACGTTAAAGCACATGTCGGGCGTCAGCGATGAAGAAGAAGTCTTCACTCCGATACTCCGCAGCGCAAAGAGTCGCGGTATTTGGCTGGGCATTAACTTGCTCACTGCCTTTTTAGCGGCCTTTGTAATTGGACAGTTTGAAGAGGTGCTGGATCAAATTGTAGCGCTGGCCATCCTGATGCCGGTAGTCGCGAGTATGGGCGGGATTGCAGGCAGCCAAACCCTCACTGTGGTGATACGCGGCTTAGCGCTCGGCCAACTGGCCGGTAACAACAAACAGTGGCTCTATAACAAAGAGCTGTGGGTGGGGATGAGCAACGGCTTGGTGTGGGCGCTAGTCGTCGGTGGTATTTCTTATCTGTGGTTCAACGACCCGCTGATTACGCTGGTGATTACGTTGGCCATCTTTGTAAATATGAGTCTGGCTAACTTATCGGGCGTGCTGATTCCCTTAGTGTTAAAAAGATTTCAGATAGATCCCGCATTATCAGGTGCCGTCATTTTAACCACGGTTACTGATGTGGTCGGTTTTCTATCGTTCTTAGGGCTCGCGACAGTAATTATTTTGTGAGCAACACTACTCATCACTTAAGCAGGTGGGACATCGTTCTATTTGCCTGCTAACATTTATCTCGCCCTGCTTACCTGTGTAAAACTCTGCAGCCCCGCGAATGCGGGGTTTTTCACGTTAGGCTATTTTAACGACTGTTTGCCAAGGATTTTCCATGCTCCCCGATTACTCCGTCATCGCGTGGGTGTTGATCGTATTTTCTGTTTACCTGACCGGCGTTTCAAAAGGCGGCTTTGCAGGTGGTTTTGGCACCCTTTCGGTACCGTTGATGGCGCTAGCGATTAGCCCTACCCAAGCGGCAGGCTTGTTACTGCCACTCTTGCTCGTCATGGATGTGTTTGCGGTGAAGGCATGGTGGGGAAAGCAGGCAAACGCCGAGGTGTGGCGGTTTGTGCCGGGGCTATTTATTGGTGTCACGGTAGGCACGCTGCTATTTGGTAGCCTCAGCGAAGAGGGCGTACGTTTAGTACTCGGTATTATTTCCGTCTCGTTTGCAGCTTATATGTTGCTGAAGCCAGTCGCGAAGAAGCCGATTTCAACCCGCTGGGCGCTGCCTGCCGCCAGCGTTTGTGGGTTTACCAGCTTTATTGCCCATGCAGGCGCACCACCGCTAAACATTTACTTGATGCCACGCAAACTCTCTAAAGAGACCTTTATTGCCACCTGCACGGTTATTTACGCGGTAGTGAATGTCATTAAGTTAGGCCCGTATATGTGGCTTGGCGAAGTCAATGTAACCAGCGCCTGGGCGTCGCTGCTGTTAGTGCCGGTAGCATGGATCGGCGTGCGCAATGGGCTGTGGCTGCAAAGCCGCGTCAACGAAGCGCTATTTTATCGCCTGGTAATCCTGGCCATGTTCGTGGTGGGAATTAACTTGGTTTGGCAAGCAGTAGGCTAGTGCATGCTTAAAGTGCCACCAGTAAAAGTCCGCTCAGCATGATCAGTGTGCCCAAGGCTTTTGCCCTAGAGGCGGGTTCTTTTAGCCACAACACGCCCATTAATACACCGACTGGAATAGAGAGCTGGCGTAACGCCACGACATAACTCACTTCGTCGGTCAGCGCCATTGCCATGAGTACCAAACCATAAGTGCAGGTCATCATCAGTCCTGTGACCACCAGCATCACTAGCCCCTGCTGGCGGAGTAAGGGCAGCCGGCGACGCTCTGCGGGTAGCAGCGCCAGCAGCGGAATCGCCCAGGTCAACGTCATCACTGCTTGTAGCACCATAAACACCGCGCCTGCGGTTAAACTGCTATGGCCTGCTATCTGCATCAACGCCAGCGCCTGTTTATCTACCAGCGAATAGCCCACCGTGCCTGCAGCTGCCAACAGTGCAAACCCCATGGCAGGTGTTAAATAGGTCGATAGCCTGCGCGCCTCTGGGTGGCTTAGTGGCAGGCAGAGTGCGCCTACCACCACTAAGGCCATGCCGATGCCATCCCGCACATCCAACGCGCGATTGCCGAGCAGCGCAATAGACACTAGCGGCACAAGCACCACCGGCAGCGCCCGTGCGATGGGATACAGAACGCTGACTTCCCCACGCGCATAAGCCCAGGCTAAGCCGCCCATATAGAGCATTTGGCACAACCCGGAAAGCACCAACCATCCCCAAAATGTGTTGGGTAGCGCCGCTAATGATGGCCCAAGCCACACCAGCGGCAGCAGCAACGCACCGCCTGACCCGTAAGCCAAGGCAAAAAATGCCAGTGACGGTGCATGACGCTTACCCAATACATTCCATCCAGCATGCATACATACCGAAAACAGCACTAACGCTAGTGCGGCTGGACTCAAGGCCGCTCTCCCCGCTGTAAACGAGCATTAATGGCATCCACAACGCTTGGCAGCTCGGCGATGGTGGCAATGCTGTAGTGCGGTTTTGAGGGGGCAAATTGAGCGGCCACTCGCTCATGGGCTGCACGGCGTTCGCTATCGCTCAGCGCTTGATACTGGTCATAATGAAGCCCCAAAGCATTACCCGAACAGGTGAGTGCGACCGTCCACATTCCAGCACTGCGCCCTTCTAGAATGCCGGGTGTGGTGTCATCTACTTTAATGCAGGCAGCGACATCGCTGATGCCTAAGGCAATCACATTGGCCAGCGCCTGGGCAGGGTGTGGTCGGCCACTGGGCACCTCATCAGTGGCCACCACATGATCTACCTGCAGGCCGTTATCAACGGCTAGCGCCACTACCTTTTCCATCACCACCGCTGGATAGCCGGAGCAGGAACCTATTTTCAGACCTTGCCCTCGTAACCAGGTGAGCGTATCAAGTGCGCCAGGAATCACCGCCGAGTGGTCGGCAATTTTGGCAATCTGCAACGGCATAAACCGTTCATAAAGCGCCGTTACATCGGCATCAGTCGGCAGGTGGCCCACCGCCTGGAGAAAGCGCTCGGCTATCTCAAGCTGATTGCACAGCGTGCGGATATGATCCCATTTGCCCATGCCCATCGGGCCGCGTGCTTCTTCTAGGCTGATCGCCACACCCATTTCGGCAAAAGCTTCAACAAATATCTGGGTCGGTGCAAAGGAGCCAAAATCGACCAGCGTGCCCGCCCAGTCACAAATCACCGCCTGCAGGCATTGGGGAGATTGATAATGCATCAGGCACTCCTTGATTCAGAAAAGAGAGAAACACCCATCTTCGTCAGGGTGTCTTGAATAACGCTGAGTAACTGTTCAATCACCGCCGCATCCAATTGGCCAATGCAACCGATGCGAAAACTTTCGACGTCAGTTAACTTGCCCGGGTAGATCAAAAAGCCACGCGACTTCAGCGCTGCGTAGAAGGTCTTAAATTCAAACGCAGGGTCGGTAGGACTCAAAAAAGTGGTGATAATCGGCGATAGCCATTGATCTTCTAAAAGTGTGCTGAAGCCTAACGCCCGCATGCCTTTTACCAGTACATCACGATTGTGGGTATAACGTGCGCAGCGCCCCGGCACACCACCCTCTTCCCGGTGCTGGTCAAGCGCCGCTTGGAAGGCCACCACCGTATGAGTGGGTGGGGTAAAGCGCCACTGGCCAGTGCGCTCCATGTAGTCCCACTGAGCGTATAAATCCAGGCTCAGCGAGTGGGCGCGTCCCTTACCAGCAGCAAGTAGCGTCTGGCGAATGATCACAAACCCAAAGCCCGGTACGCCTTCGATGCACTTATTGGCAGAAGAGATCAGCACATCAATAGGCGTTTTTGTCAGACTGATCGGTATGCCCCCAAACGAACTCATGGCGTCTACAATCAGCGTTTTTCCGTGAGCGCGCACCACCTCAGCGATGGCGTCGAGCGGGTTCAAAATCCCTGAGCTGGTTTCGCAATGAACTAGAAACACTGCGGTAATGTCAGCATCTTGCTGTAGCAGTGTCGCCACTTCGTCGGGTTGCGGCGGTAAGTAGTCACCTTTGTCCAACGTCACATAACGGCGGCCCATCATAGCGAGCAGTTGAGCAGCCCGTTTGCCGTAAGCACCGTTCATTAACACCAACACTTTGCCACTAGGGTCAGTTGCGCAGGCCAGTGCACTTTCAACGGCGAAAGTGCCGCTGCCCTGCATCGGCACGCAGGCATACGTGTCACTTGCCGCCTCGGCCATGGTAAGCAGTTGCGCACGCACGTCTGCAGTCACACGGTTAAAATCGTCATCCCAGGAGCCCCAGTCACGCAACATGGCTGCTTTGGTCGCATGGGAGGTGGTTAGTGGTCCTGGGGTTAAAAGGTAAGGCACTTTTAGATTACTCATCATTTTGGTCTATACCAGATTATAAGCACACATTAGCGGCTGGCATAGCGGGCTTTTTAGCCCGCCTGACGCCAACGCTGAGCGTTGGTTAAGAGAACGTGGGTAAGCGCAGCGTGAAGCAGTTTAACCACCAGCGAGGTCAGGAAAATCAGCACAGCCATGGCCGCGGCGCTAGCAAAATAGCCCGCCTCATCCAAATGCAGTACCGCTACCGAAGCAAGCCGCGTATCGCTGTTATAGAGGAACACTACCGCAGACACTGTCGTCATCGCATTGACGAATAGGTAGACAGAAATATCCAACACGGCAGGCAGCGATACCGGCAACGTCACGCGGCTAAACGTGGTCCAGAACGGTACTTTTAACGAAGCCCCCACGGCCTCAAACTCTGGATCTAGCTGTTTCAGCGCGGTGACAGAGGTGAGGTGACACACCGTATAGAAGTGCACTAGCGTGTTGAGCACCAGGATCGCCATGGTCCCGTACAGCCAATTAAAGGGGTTTCCTGCCTGGTTGAAAAAGAAGATATAAGCCAGGCCCAGCACCATGCCCGGCACCGCCATGGGTAGCATGGCCATAAAATGCAAACCTTGGCGCAATGGGCGATAGCCTTCACTCTTTTCTATCAGCCATGCATTAAAGAAAATAACCAGTGTACCCACTAACGCGACGCTAAATGCCAGCTTGAGGGAGTTGAACCACGCCCCCCAGCCACCGCCCGCTAAACCTTGAAAGGTGTAATGCTGCAGCGTGAACGACAGGTTATAGGGCCAAAATTGTATGAGCGACGCATACACTGCGGTACCAATAACCAGCAGAATAACGCCCGCAACCGAATAACACAGCAGCGCAAACGTCCAGTCTCGCAACGGGTTAGGCGTTGGTTGCCATGGCACTGCCCGAGCCGAAAGCTGAGCCACTTGGCGTTTTTGTATCCAGCGGTCAACGATGAACGATAGCACCGCAGGCATTAGCAAAATAACGCTAACCACCGCGCCCATTTGGAAGTTCTGCTGCCCCACCACTTGGCGATACACATCGGTGGCAAGTACGCTAAATTGGCCGCCAATAATTTTCGGCACACCAAAGTCGGTAATGGCTAGCGTAAAGACGACGAACAGGCATGAAATCAGCCCGTAACGCACCCCTGGCAGGGTAATCGTCAAAAACGTACGCCACTTCGGCGTGCCCAGTGCTTCTGCTGCTTCATAGAGGCGTGCATCGCTATTGGTCAGTGCAGTGGTAAGCAGCATTAGCGCATGGGGAAAAATCCAAAAACTCATGCCCATTACAATGCCAATCGGTCCATAAATCGAATGACCAGCCAGCACGTCGCTCAAAAAACCCTGGTTACCAAACAGATACACCAAGCTAATGGCGGGTAGCAACGAAGGTGCCAAAATGGGCAAAATCGCCAACATTCGAAAGAGCCGTTTGCCTGGCATACAGGTACGGGTAATGCCGTAGGCGCATAAAAAAGCGAGCCCAGCGACGACCACCGTCGTGGTGAACGCAACGCGCAATGAATTGGCAATCGAATTGACCAATGCTGGCGTTTGAAAATACTGTACGAAGTTAGCTAGCCCAATAAAGTCGCCGCTGCGGTCTTGCAGGCTTTTCACCAACATCGCAAATAGCGGAAACAGCAGGCCGAACACTAACAGCGCCACGCCCGCTAGCAGCACAATCAGGCGTATTAATGCTTCCAGCGAAGGCGTTGATGCAGTCGCTAAAGATGTACTCGCCTTCATGACTGGTTGCTCCCTGCCGGGTATAGACGGGCAGCATCGGCAGGCAAGTGAATCCCCAGGGTTTGCCCTAGTCGCAACCCTAGTGTGGCGCTATCGCGGCTGGGAACATCAGCCAGCAACCGTTGCTCGGTACCGTTAAGTCGCAGCGATACCCGCTGAAATGCACCTAAAAATTCAATGCCTATGACATCACCGCTCAGCTCAGAGATGCTGACACTAAGCGCGACTGCTTCGGGGCGAATGGCCAATTGAGCTGCTTGGTCTTTCGCGTAGGCATGCGGCAAGCAAGGGCATGAAATAGTGCCTAGCAACGCGTGGTTATTCGCCTGTGCGGTCACCTCTAGAAAGTTCATCGTGCCGATAAATGACGCCACAAAAGCGCTAGCAGGCTGGTGGTAGATCTCGGCAGGCGTACCCACTTGTTCGATCACTCCGTGGTTCATCACCACGATACGATCAGCCATGGTGAGCGCCTCTTCTTGATCGTGGGTCACCATAATGGTGGTCACGCCAAGACGCGCCTGTAGGGCTTTGATCTGATGTCGCAAATGGCCGCGTACTCTCGCATCCAGCGCTGAGAGCGGTTCATCCAGCAGTAACAGGCCAGGCTCAGTCGCCAGCGCCCGCGCCAACGCAACCCGCTGCTGCTGCCCGCCAGAAAGCGCGGCAGGGTATTTATGTTCGCTACCGCTAAGATCAACGAGTGCCAGTAACTCCGCCACGCGGGCATGAATAGTCGCCCGATCACTGCGACGGTTGCGCAACCCGTAGGCAACGTTATCGAACACCGTCAGATTGGGAAACAGCGCATAAGATTGGAACACAATGCCAAAATCCCGCGCCTGCGGGGGCAGCGTGGAAATATTCTTGCCACGCTGAATTAGGCTACCTGATGTTTGCTGTGTTAAGCCTGCAATGGTGCGCAATAGCGTTGTTTTGCCACAGCCAGAAGGCCCTAAAAAGCAGACAAACTCGCCTTCCTGAATCTGTAGCGCAATGCTGTCCAGCGCGGTAAAGCTACCGAAGCGCTTAGTGACGCCATCTATGCTTAGGTGCGCAGAGGGTAAGTGGGGTTTCGCCGCCGAGTGAGCCGTCAGCGGCGATGTCAGTGTGGTCTGCATAACATCTCCAAGCCCCGGCCTTGGCCGGGGCAACTGATTCGTGCTTACTGTTCGGTTTTACCGTCGTAGCGGCGCTGCCACTCTGCCAGCACGCGCTCACGGTTAACCGCGGCCCACTGGAAATCGGCATCAATCATGCGATCCGCAATGTCAGCGGGGTAGTTTTCAATCGGCTGCGCCACACCTGGGTAGGCCACTACGGCGTAGCCTTCGTTATAGAGTTCGTTAGCCTCACGGGAAACGGCCCAATCCATCAGCGTTTGTGCAGCTTCCTGTTTGGCGGTACCCGCAACGATAGCGGCAGCCTCCATATCCCAGCCAAGACCCTCTTCAGGGAAGACCACTTCAATCGGTGCACCTTGGGATTTCAAACGTGCCCCGCGGAAGGCAAATGACACGCCAACCACTGCTTCCCCGGTGGCCGCCAGGCTGCAAGGAGCAGAGCCAGAGTGGGTGTAACGGGAAATGTTGTTATGCAGACGGTCCATGTAGTCCCAACCTTGCTCTTCACCCCACAGCTGCATCCAGCTGACCACGTCCAGATAGCCGGTGCCGGAGGAGTTGGGGTTAGGCATGATCACATGCCCTTCAAACTCAGGCTGGGTCAGGTCTTCCCAGGAGGTCGGCATGGGCACACCCTGTCGCTCGCCCTCAATGGTGTTGTAGCAAATGGCCGCTACCCAGGCGTCCATGCCTACCCACGCGGGGTCTTCACCGTTACGGTATGCCGCATCAATAAATTTGGGATCGAGATTTTCAACGCCAGCGGGGGCGTAGCGTTCAAGCATGCCCTCTTCTTCAAGCACCAGCAGACTGGTAGCGGCTAAGCCCCAGATAACGTCTGCCTGGGGATTATCTTTTTCTGCCAGCAGACGCGCAGTAATCACGCCCGTAGAGTCTCGCACCCAGTTAATAGTGATATCGGGGTGGGCGGCATTGAAGCGTTCGGCGTATTTTTGCAGGTCATCTGACTCAACGGCGGTGTACACCGTTAACTCAGTGGCGCTGGCCATAGAAGAGAAGGCAACAGCAGCTGTCGCAAGCAAAGCAGTTGCCATCTGATTAGGTTGGAAAAAGCGGTGAAGTGTCGACATGGTAGGCTCCCAGCGTGTTGGTATAGACCAGGAGTTTGCCGACATTAAATGACAGTGCGATGACGCTTGTTTGACCGATTTTTGAAGTTGTATTGTGACCCTTTACGGGCGTTATCACATAGCCGCCATCATCGCCGCGCGCTATTGCTGACCAGAAAGGTCAACGCTGATACACAGAGAGTCATGCAGCCAGTGCTCCTCATCAAACTCAATGGGGCGCTGTTGATCGTCAAAAATAGCGCGACAAATGTTCAGCCCTGCAGTGCCTGGGGCAACAAGTAACTCTTCAGCATCTAAGGGCGACAACGCTTCAGACACCATGCGTATTGAGCGATTGGCCAAGTGATGCCCCCAACGCTCTCTTAACAGCCCCCATAGCGACTGTCCGCTGTAGATATCTAATAGCTCGGGCGCACACTCTGGCACTACCCAAAGCGACTCCACCAGTACAGCGCGATCATCCACGTAACGGCGACGGCGAATATGGTGGAACGGCTGGTCATCAGCCAGTTCCAGGGCACGGGCAGCCGCCAGGTGTGGGCGGGTTTCAAGCATCAGAACCGCTGTACGTGGTTGCCGCCCCTGAGCGCGCACATAGTCGTTAAAACCTGCATCCCGGGTGGGGTCATACACCAGCCTAGCCGGTGAAATAAACCAGCCGCGCCGGTTGCTGCGGTGAATAAGCCCTTCTCCCTCCAGTTGTGCCAACGCTTGGCGCAACGTAACGCGGGTCGTAGAGAAGCGCTCTGCCAACGCTCGTTCTGCGGGTAACTTGCCTTCCCACTGCGTGGCATGCTGAGTGATTAAATAACGAAGTTGCTCTGTTAACTGTAAATAGTAAGCATCAGGCATGCGCCGATTTTCCTGATAGATCGTTGGCCGATGAAGCGCCTGACGACGCTGCCATTCGCCAGTCTAAACGCCGCCACCCTTCCACACTAGCGACCTCCGCCAGCACGGGGTCAGGGTTAACCGCCACTGGGCAGTCGACATACTGCAGTAGCGGGATATCATTGCGAGAATCTGAGTAGAACATGGTATGACTGGGGGTAATGTTTTGCTCGGTTAACCACTGTTGAAAACGCAGCACTTTTCCCCCGCGGTAAGAGAGCACGCCTTTGCTATGGCCGGTGTAGTTCGCCCCACTTGCCGCATGTTCAACACTCAGCTCTACCGCCAACACATGTTCAATCCCTAACATCGTCGCAATCGGTGCGACCAAGTGATGCGATGACGCAGAAATGAGCACCAGGGTGTCGCCTGACTGACGGTGTGCTTCCAAGCAGCGCCACGCTTGATCAAAAATACGTGGCTGCAAATGAGTAGCGACAAAGCGCTCAACTTCTTTTTGCACATCCACCACCCGGCGACCCCGCAGCGGTGCCAAGGTCATTGCTAAGTACTCCTCTAACTTTAACTTACCGGCGTGATAAGCCTGCTGCATCTGCTCGGCACGGGCTATAAAGGTTTCGGCGTCGCTGATCCAGCCCTGCTCGATCATCCATAAATTCCAGCGGTCACTGCAGTCTCCATCCAGGAGGGTGTCGTCAAGGTCAAACAGGGCAAGGCGCATGAGGCACTCCTTTTTTCACGAGTTCGTTTTTTCACGAGTTCGGCGGCGCGTAGCGTATGCCAACGACGATGACAAGACGATGACGCCCTGACTGAAAATCGGAGTTGCCGATAAAAACTGCTGATCATGGTGCCTGACAGTGAAAATTATGGCGTTAACCACGTTGCCGCAAATTCATCGGCAGGTAGGGGATGTCCAAACCAATAGCCCTGTGCTTCGCTGCAGCCCATTTTTGCTAGCAAATCGGCTTGAGCCGGGCTTTCAACACCTTCTGCGAGGGTTTTCATATCTAGCGTGTCGGCCATGGCGATAATTGTTTGCACGATCGCACGATCATGATGGTTATCCAGCATGTCACGCACAAACGAAATATCTATCTTTAACGCATCTGCAGCGAAACGACGTAAATAAGAGAGTGATGAGTAGCCCGTGCCAAAGTCATCAATAAACAGCGCATAGCCTGCCCGCCGCATCGAATGAGTAATCGTGACCGCTTGATCGGGATCGCGCATAAAATCGCTTTCGGTTAGCTCTAATGCAATCGCACCCGGCGGTACACCGGTGGTCAACTTAGCCACATGCGCGGTTAATTGAGGATCGGCAAACTGTTGGGCAGAAATATTGATGGATAATTTACCCGGCAATGGCGTGTGTTTGGCTTGCCAAACGCCTAGCTGGCTTGCCGCTTCCTCCAACACCCAATCGCCCAGCATTCGGATTAGGCCACGCTCTTCTGCCAAAGGGATAAATTCGCCAGGGCTTACCCATCCCCACTCAGGGTCATACCAGCGACAAAGCGCTTCAGCCCCGGTTAGGGTTTTGTCTGCCAGACTAAACTGGGGTTGGAAGTAGAGCTCCAAACGATGCCCAAGAATAGCTTGATGCAATCGCTCGGTCATCCATTGTCGACGCTCTAAGGCATGCCGCATCGTCTGTGTATAGGGGCAAACGCTATTGTCACGTCGTTTTGCATGATGCAGGGCAATGCTGGCTGCGTTAAACAGCTCACCAGCGTCCGATACATCGTTAGGATAACTGGCAACACCAACACTGACATCAAGGTTAAAAACGCGATGCTCAAGCTGAATGGGACGTTTAATAATCTCACATAGCTGCAGCATTATTTCTTGGAGATGAACATCCTCTACACTGGGCAAGAGTATCGTAAACTCATCACCAGACAGTCGCGCAACAGCACACTTGGGAAAATTGGCTTGCTGCAACCGCTTGGCTACGGTCGCCAATAACTGGTCGCCTACTTGATGACCATGTAAATCGTTTACCTCTTTAAAGCGCCGAATATCTATTAGCAGTAACGAGAGAGAGTGATTTTGCCGGGTAGCTTCTTTTCCCATACTAGCCAATAGCTCAATGAAGCGCGCGCGGTTGGGTAAACCGGTGGTGCCATCGGTATAAGCGAGGCGGTGCATATGCCGATGGTCGCGGCGACGCTCTAATTCAGCAGCAGCACCTGTTGAAAGAATTTGTAGCACAGACGTTGCAAAGGCGTTGGTGGTGAGTGGTGATTGATAAAACACCATCATCACGCCAATAGCATCCCCCTTGGCATTATCTAAACGTCTGCCGATCCAGGCTTGGGTACCCAGCGAAGTTCCTGGCAACATAAAAGACTGGCCGCTTTGTGCAACACTTTCCCCTTCAAAAACAACCTTCTCAGCCGGCGTCCCACACAACATAAATGTTTGATTATCAACTAATTTACCACTTGCCACTAAGCTCACTGTGTGAGTTGTCATCGCTGGCAGCAACGTGCTTTTACGGGCGGCTGTTGAGCCCGAGTACTGGGGTACAGGTTGATCTAGCAAGGCGATAAACCCAGCATCAGCTTCTAATAAAGTGACCAACGTTGTAATCAATTGATGAAAGTAATCATCCCCCACTCGTGACGTTACAGTGGAGGCGACTTGCACAACCGCCTCTTGCACGCGCTGTGATTCTTGTTGATCGGTTACATCAGAGATAAAACCTTCAAGATAGGCAACCTGTCCTGCATTCCCCATGACAGCCTGCCCTTGCTCCCACATCCAGCGATGGCTGCCATCCCGATGGCGCAGTCTGTAGACAACGCGATAAGGCTGACGCTGCTGAATTGCCTGCTGTACGGCTAGATATAGACGATTTTGATCAGCCTCGTGTATCAGGGAGGCAAAACTTAAGAGCCTATTATCTTGTAATTCATCCGGGTGATAGCCCGTCAGCGCCTCGGCTCCTTGACTCACCAACTGCATCGTCCAATGACGATCATTGAGGCACCGATAGGCCATCCCCGGAAGATGGTTAAGCAGCGTATTTAAACGCCTTTCACTTTCGCGAGCGACACCTTCGCTGTGGCGAAGTGCTTCTTCGGCTTGGCAACGGCTCAGCTCTGCGCCTGCTTGAGCAGCCACAATGCGTAAGATTTCATTTTCAAGGCCATCCGGCTGCATCGGTTGATTACTTAATACCGCTAAAATACCAATGACCGGGCCATCTGCAGAAAACAGAGGCAACCCCATATAACTTTCAGCACTAAGCTGCCCAAGCAACATATCATTAGGAAAATGCGCTTGGACATCACAGGCATAAAAACAGGGCTCACGTCCTAAAACGTTTTCACACGGCGTTCCAGCAAGTGGATAAGAAAAATTGTCCTGATAACAGCCATTTGACCAAACGGCCAACGTTGTGGCCCTATGAGGCGTATCGACAACAGCGATTAAAGCATGATCAACACCAAGCAAACCGGCAAGTTGCTCGACAAGCGTTGCGTAAAAATCAGGCGTACCGCTTCGTCCCAGCCCTTCTGCCAACTGGCGAAAGATCTCTGCCGCTTCGTTCCTGGTGTGCATTGGCGCACTCACTTTTGTCATTCTAGAAACAGCTGTCCGCAAAGCGCTGTTTTAATAAATTACAGCGAACTACAGCATAAACAGCTATTTTACTGATTTACAATGCCTACATATGGCAATACCAGCGCATGCTGATTCCATGCTTGTACTCATAGAATATGCCCTTGTGGCTGATCGCTGTGTTGGACAGCACGTTTGGAGATAACATGACGGGCCCTTCAGCCGAAGATGAAACGCTTTATGCTTCGCTCACCAATGAGCTTCCCGCCTTTCTTACGGAAGCACTGCTGCAAACGGCGAGTTTACCTTCGTTACCTGCCGTTGCGTTGCAGGTACTCGAAGTCGCTCGCTCTCCCCACGCCCCTCTGGGCGAGTATGCGCGTGTCATTGAACGTGATCCTGGGTTAACAGCACGTCTAATCGCGGTCGCTAATAGTGTCTATTACCTACGCTCGGCTCCCCCAGCACAAACCAGCTTAGAAGCGACGCAACGCCTGGGCCTGGATGCCACACTTGCTACCGTACTGAGCTTCACACTACTGCCCTGGCCGCCGACAGAAACCGTGGTTATTCAAACATGGCGGCGTGCCATTGTTGCAGCGGTAGTGGCAGGTAAACTGGCTAACCAACTCTGCCCTACGAAAGTGGGCAGCGCGTTCACACTTGCCCTACTACAAGACATCGGCATATTGGCAATCATTACCACCTATCCTGACGAAGCAGATACACTATACGCTGATTACCAAGCGTCCCATGCACAGTTAATCAACGCAGAGCGCCACTGCTTTGGCAGTGATCATACGCGAATTGGCGCCTGGTTAGCCGCGAAGTGGGGGCTACCTTCTCCCATCGTGCGGGCTATTTACCAAAGCCATGATGGCTTTGTAACCGATGACATGGAGACTCTTTGCTTACGTTTATCAGGCGCTATCGCTGATGCTTGGCTTAGCCCTGAACCAAGTGTGTCGTTAGCGCTATTACTAAAACAGATAGCCATCGCGGAGACAGTGCCAACACATGCAATTGAAGCACTCTTGCACCGACTACCCGAAGAGATAGACCTATTAACGGACATTCTTAACCTTACGGCACCGTCGTCTATCGACAGCCATGCACTGCTAGCAGAAGCCAAACATTTGCTTTATCAACACTCACTAGCACTTACCGCACGGTTAGATGATCAACAGCAGCAGTTGAATACATTACAGTTGCACAACGCTGCATTAGAAAAACGCAGCCGTATTGACTCACTTACCCAGCTTGCTAACCGTGCTTGGTTAGAAAAACAGCTCGAAGAGCGCTTTGCTCTTTGTAACGAGCAACGCCGCACTATGTCGGTCATATTCATTGATTTAGACCACTTTAAAGTGCTGAACGACCGCTATGGTCATCAGGCCGGTGACTTGATTTTAGAGCGGTTTGGTAAAACGCTGGCGTCGTTAATTCGAAAAGGTGATTTAGCTGGGCGCTACGGCGGCGAAGAATTTTTAATTATCTTGCCTGATGAAACATCTCAAGCCGCTAAACAGTTAGCTGAACGGATTGAACTGCATTTAAAAGAGCAACCTATGCTAACCGTAGATCAGGAAGCGCTATATATAACAGCTTCCATGGGCATTGCGTGTTTAAGTGATGGCAATTTCCGCAATGAACGCGATCTAATAGATGCCGCCGACCAAAGCATGTACTTCATCAAACGCTCTGGCCGTCGGGGCATCTCTGTTTATGGTCAAGATTAGCCATGCCAATAGTAACCGTTATTCTTTTATTATCTGTTCATTGCCTCTGGTAGATATAACGCAATCTCTGGAAAGAGGTGCATAAAGGCAATTGCTAGCAGCATCAGTAAAAAGAACGGCAACGTAGCTTTCGTGATAGTGACAATATCTTTTCCTGTAAGCCCCTGAATTACAAATAGATTAAATCCAACAGGCGGGGTGATTTGCGACATTTCCACCACAATCACAAGATAGATACCGAACCAAATCAAATCGAAACCAGCAGCGCTAATGACCGGCATGATAATCGCAGTCACTAATAAAATCAGCGAAATACCATCCAGAAAACAGCCCATAATCAGTAGCAATAGCGTTAAAGCTACTAACAGCATTGTAGGCGATAACCCCATCTCACCAATCGCCCGTGCCAATTGCATCGGCACCTGAGTAAAACCCATTGCTGAGGTGAGAAATGACGCACCGGCAATAATAAAGGCGATCATGCATGCAGTACGCACGGCGGCAAATAACGAGCTGGTAAAGATGTCGCGATTAAAGTGGCCATTAAAATGCGCAATAACCATCGACAGCACAACGCCCACCGCTGCAGCTTCTGTTGGTGATGCAAGGCCTCCATAAATCGATACGATAATACCGCCAATAAGCAGCAGAATTGGCACCAGCGACCAGGTATTGCGCAGCTTCTCAACGAAGCTCATACCCGACTCATCAGCACCGGTTAACCCGTTTCGATTACCTTTCAACAGAGCCCACAACACGAGATAGGTCATGAACATGGCTAAGATCATCAGCCCTGGTCCAATACCTGCCATAAATAACCGAGTAATGGACTGCTCAGTCACTACACCATATACAATCAACACAATGGAAGGCGGAATGAGTAGTCCCAGCGTCGATGCGCTAGCCAAAGTGCCAATGGCCATATTGCTGTCATAGCCGCGCCGCTCGAGTTCCGGCAGGGTCATTTTCCCCACCGTGGCACAGGTCGCTGCCGAAGAGCCACATACGGCGGCAAACATGCCACTACCAATGATATTGGTATGCAACAGGCGACCCGGTAGGCGGTTTAACCAAGGTGACAAACCACGAAACATATTGTCGGCTAGACCCGAGCGAAACAGAATCTCACCCATCCAGATAAACATCGGCAACGCCGTTAAATCCCAGCCATAGCTCGCTCCCCAAAAATCCGAGGCAAGAATAGGGCCGGGGTCAAAAGGACTAAAAAACTGAAGGGCAACCCAGGCAGTGCCAATTAGAGCAAAGGCAATCCAGACGCCACTACCTAACAGCACCACGAGGGTAAAAATAGTAACCAAACTGAGTAATAGCACGAGGGTATCTCCCGAGTAGCGTCTTAATGCGCTTCGTTGTCGTCGATGGCGGTCACTTCACGGAAGCTCGCAGGGTCGCGAATGGCAATGCGCAGCGCTATCCACAGTGCCTCCATCAGCGCCAATGCCAACAGCCCTACCCCAACAATCAATACTGATTGAGGTATCCACAAGGGAATAGATAAAAAGCCTGACGACACGTCGTTGTATTGAAGGCTTTCCCTGGCTAATCCAATTAAGCCGTAGGCCAGCAAAAGGCTGATCACTACCGCAACAAGCAATCCAAACACCTCAAACCAGACGCGGATTGCAGCAGGTAAACGCGAGATAAGTAGCGTCACCCTAATATGGGCATGATGAACAAAGGTGTAGGCCAGCCCAAGAAATGTGGCGCCTACTAACAGATATGAAGCCATCTCAGACACGCCGGTGATGCTCACGCCAAGTCGGCTAAGGCCAACCAAAACCAGCAGCGCATCTACTAAGCGAAACGTGACCTGCAGTGCGATAAGTGCACAAATAGCCACCATACACGCGGCTGCACCCCAGGCACCGAGGCGGTAGAGTTTGTCGAATTTAAACATCATGTTCGCAGTCTCATTGAGCGCGTGGGTGGAAAGGGCGACACAATTAGCCGCCCTTAAAGCCAGCATTAGTTATTAAAACCAGTCATTAAAACCAGTCATTAAAACCAGTCATTAAGACTAGATACTAAGACCAGATACTAAGGCTCAGTTATCGCGCTGTTCGCGATAGCTCTCTAAGGCTTGCTTTGCATCGTCGTCAGCACGAGATTCCCAGTCGGCAAATAGCTCATCACCAGCCGCTTGCAGTGCAGCAGAAACCGCTTCATTAGGCTCAGAAACCGAAATACCATTTTCTTTCAGTGTTTCCAGGCTAGCCTCATTATTCTCGCGGCTCATTTGCCAGCCACGCTCTTCAGCACGCGCTGCGGCTTCCATTAGGGCATCTTGGGTAGCTTCATCTAAACGGTCAAAGCTGCGCTGGCTCATAAACACAATGTTCTTAGGCAGCCACAAGTTAGCATCGGTGTAGTCGGTCACGTAGTCCCAGGCAGCCATTGAGTTGCCGGTAGAACTGGACGTAATCATGGCATCCACACGACCGGTGCTAAATGCAGTAGGAATATCAGACTCCTCAGTTTCCGTCGGGCTGCCACCTAAATTATCAACGAAACGCTGAGTATTAATATTCGGCGCACGCACCCGCAAGCCATCAAACTGATCGGGGTCCGTTAACGGCTCAGAAGTGTAAATTCCCTGGGCGGGCCAAGCGACAGCATAGAGAGGAACCATTCCTTCATAGGCAAATAGCTCAGTAATCATCGGCTTAGTGGCTTCCCACAAGGCATAGGCATCTTCATAGCTACCGGCTACCCCCGGCAACGTATCGACTTCGAAAATAGGATCATCGTTTGAAAGAATGGAGAGAAAAACTTCGCCAGCATCAATCGTGCCGCGGCGCACCGACGGTTTAATTTCACCATGAGAAACCAGAGAACCACCGCTATGCACCGTAATGGTTAAATCACCATTAGTGGCTTCGGCCACATCCTCTGCAAACTGTTTGTTGTTTTGGGTATGGAAACTTGCATCACCATAAGGCGTTGCCATGGTCCACTCAGCCGCCTGAACGGTCGCCGCAGCAGCAAGGCTGCAAGCGGTCACTAGCAGTAATGGCGTTGTTATATGTTTATGCATGGGGACGTCCTCTTATTCATATTAATGGGAGTTCAGGTTAATCGAGGTGTTACTTCGGGGGTGGCAAGGGTCGCGCCAGGTTGAACCCAACGCCCGGTAAAACATGTATTTGCCATGTCAGCGCGCCGTTCTCTAGCATAGTTAGCGGCACACTCTTGGGCGATCCGGCCCACGCTGCGACAAAAGCGCGGGTGGTTTGCACTGCGCCAAATCACATCATAGTTCATCGGCGGCAAAGGGGCGGGGAGCGCTAAACGGTATAGATCACCCCGGCGCCACTCATCCAGCACGGTGGCAACAGGTAACGCGCCAATCCCCAGCCCTTCCATAGTCATCCGCGCAATAGTCATTAGCGTGCTGACACTGTGGATGCGCGGCTGCTGGACGCCCATATCAGCAAGATAACGTACCAATTCTTCATAAGGGCGGGCCTGCCGACCAAAGGAGATAAACGGCAACGCGTGACACCAAGCGTCTGGGCGTTCGCTTAGCAACGCGGCATGGCGAGGTGAGACAAACATGCCCATTTCATAAGGGCTTAACCTATCGCACTCAATTTGCTCTGGGGCTAGGTAGCCATTCATGGCCAGTAAAATATCGAGTTCATTACCTATCAACCGATTATTGAGGGCCGGCGAATAGTCGACAGTGAGCTCAATAATTAGCTTGGGATAACGCTCGGTAAGGCGCTGAATAAAATCAGGAAACCAACTATGGGCAATGGTTTCGATAGTGCCAAGCCGCAAGGGAGCGGAAAACGTTTCAGCGTTATCAAACAGCTTTAGCGCCTCGTCACGCTGATGCAGTATGCGCTCAGCATGCAGAAAGAATTCACGGCCACGCATAGTCGGCTGAATTGGACGCGCAGAGCGCTCAAGCAACAGCTCCCCAACGGTGCTCTCTAAACGTGAGATACGCTCAGAAATAGAGGGCTGGGTAATATGCAGGCGTACGGCAGCCTTGCGAAAAGAGCCCAGTTTTACCGCCCATACAAAAGCGTCTAGCTCTTTGAAATCAAGCATACATTTGCCTAACCAACGGTTGCAGTAATATCGGCAGAGGTTGCCACACAACGCAGGTAGCGTCGCGCGCTATGGCGCTCTCTAGCGCAATGTATCACTGAGTGAAACGAGCGCATTACTTTGTGATGCAATCTTAAGGCCAGCATGGTGGTGTTACCTATGGCGGCACACTGAACGCTAACAAACTGTTCCGTGGTCGGCATTTGCATGTTTCACTCCTTCAAACGTCTCACTAACCGCCGATTATTATTTCTGCTGCAGATATTTTCTAAAGCTGGCGTGAGCGCTTTTTTATAATCTTTTATCAAGTCGCTTTATTTATTTGATAATCGTAACCAAGCTCAGGGTCAACTATTTTTCCAATAAATAACAGCATGATAGGAAGCTCCGATACTCAGTATCAGTAAAAACGATTGGAACTTAACAAGATAGGTTCATATATTGGTTTTAAGCAACCATGCTGCTAACCAAGCTAATTAGTTACAACTGATGGTGTCGGCCGACATTTATAATCGGTACTTTACAACGGCTTATTTAATATTAGCGCTCTATTATTAAAAACAGAATTTTGTTACTGCTGCTATGAATAATAGGCAGCTAACCACTACGTTAAGCTAATAAATTCAAAAAAAACGGCTAGGAGACATTATGGCAATCCCACTGTTGAACTGCGACATGGGCGAAAGCTTTGGTAATTGGTCAATTGGCTTAGATGCTGAAGTAATGCCTCACGTTGACTGTGCCAACATTGCCTGTGGCTATCACGCCTCGGACCCCCATGTCATGCGTCGCACCGTTGCGCTCGCGGTACAACATGGGGTACGGATCGGCGCACATCCAGGCTACCCCGATTTAATGGGGTTCGGCCGCCGCTCGATGGCCTGTTCCCCCGCCGAAGTGGAAGATATGGTGCTCTATCAAGTGGGTGCGCTAGCCGCTATTTGCCAAGCAGAAGGCACAGCACTTAGCTACATTAAACCCCACGGGGCAATGTATAACGATATGGCGGCCAACCTTGAACTACTGGAAGGCGTTATGCTTGCAGTTCGTGCTTATGATGCCAGCCTCCCGCTGATGGTAATGGCTACCGCCGACCCCGAGCCTCATCGTCAGTTAGCAAAAAAAATGGGCATTACCCTGTGGTTTGAAACCTTTGCTGACCGCGCTTATGAAGCAACCGGCCATCTCGCCTCTCGTCGCCTGGAAGGTGCGGTTCATCACGATCAAGCCACTATCGTTGCGCAGGCCGTAGCACTTGCCAAAGGCGAGGCGCTGACTGCCCGCGATGGCAGCACACTGCAGCTGCCCTGCGACACTTTGTGCGTGCATGGCGACAACCCAGAATCAGTCGCTGCCGTGCGGGCTATTCGCGATGCCTTTACAGCGCTGGAGTCGGCGTGAAACTGCGTTTAGAAACGGCGGCGATGGACGCCATAACGGTACGCTTGTTTGATACTATCGATGAATCCAATATGGCGTGGATCATCGCTGCCGATCAAACCCTACGCAAGGCGCTGGGTGGGGCACTCATTGACCTAATTCCCTCTTACACCACGCTGCTGGTGCACTATGACAGCCAGCAACTCACATTTGCCCACGTCACGACGCTAATTCGCAATGCCCTACGCGACTTAACGCCCGCTGAGTCGCAGAACGGCCAACTGCATGAGATACCTGTGTGGTACGACGAAAGCGTTGGCCCTGAGCTGCCGCTGGTGGCAAAGCGCGCTGGCATCAGCATTGAGGCTTTGATTGAACGTCACTGCGACCATGATTACTGCGTATTCGCGCTGGGCTTCGCCCCCGGCTACGGTTTTATGGGCTTGGTAGACGAAGGCATCGCTACACCACGCTTGAAAACACCGCGACGCAAAGTCGCGGCAGGCAGTGTGGGCATTGCCGATCGACAAACCGCTATCTACCCACTCCTTTCTCCAGGGGGGTGGAATATTTTAGGCCGCACCGCCGTACCGCTGTTTGAATACGCTAAGCGGGGCGAGCCTCTACTACGCCCTGGCGACAAAGTGCGCTTCAAAGCAATCAGTAAACAAGAATTCGCAACAGCAGGAGGCGATACAACGCCGATGGAGGAGCGGTCATGAGCCAAGCAATGCTGACCGTTAAGCAAGCCGGGCCGCTAGCGCTCATTCAAGATACCGGACGATTCGGCGTGGGCCATTTGGGTGTCACCCAGGGCGGTGCCGCCGACTGGATATCGTTTCGCTGGGCAAACTGGCTACTCGGTAACGCGCCAGACTGCGCGGCGCTGGAAATTGTGATGGGTGGTAATCTCAGCTTGGTTGCTAATGCAGAGGTGCGCCTAGCACTGTCTGGAGCCGACCTTGGCGCTACCGTCGATGGCCAGCCACTTGCCACCAATACAAGCTTTCTGCTGCGCTCTGGACAAACGCTCATTTTCCGCCAGCCCCGCCGTGGTCTGCGAGCCTACCTCGCGTTTCCGGGAGGGTTAGACGTGCCAGAAGTACTGGGCAGCCGCGCTTGCACTGCCCGCGAGCAAATTGGCGGGCTCAGAGATGATGGCAAACCGCTGCAAACCGGTGACCAGCTCATCTGGCACGGCGGCGTTACCGCCAAGCGTGAGATGCCTGAAGGAACAAAACCCGCCATGCCGGAAAAAAACTGCCAACTCAGCATGGTGCTTGGCTCGCAGGCTTCATATTTCGCCGGACGTAGTCTGTACAACGCGTTTAACCAGCCTTGGACGGTAGATAACCGCGCTGATAGAATGGGTATTCGTCTCACTGGAGCACCGCTGCGCAGCTCACTGAGCGGCATTATTTCCGAAGGCATTCCACTTGGCGCCGTGCAAATCCCACCCGACGGCCAGCCGATTATTTTGATGAATGATCGCCAAACCATCGGCGGCTACCCACGCTTAGGTGCACTTACACCCATGGCCTGTGCCCTGCTTGCTCAATGCTTACCAGGAACAGAGGTGCGTTTGCGCCCGATCAGTGCCAGCCAAGCGCAAGTCGCTTATCGGAATCAGATGTGTGTATGGCAATAAAACAGGCTGCCTAAAATAGAAAAGGCATCCAACGGGATGCCTTTATTAACAGTGGCGTTACTCACTCTTAAGCGCCAACAATACCGCCATCTTCACGGGTAATCACCAGCGTCGCAGAGCGTGGAATAGCGCTTCCCCCCTCAGGCCAGTGACTAATAAAGTTGCCAGCGGCAAAGTCATCCGCAGGGGTCGTGGCTCCTGGATGCTGGACGTTAACAAACATGGTGCGCTGGTCAGGTGTTGTCACTACGCCGGTGATCTCCTGGCCTATTGGCCCAGTCAAAAAGCGTTTTATTTCGCCTGTTTCTGGGTTAGCGACCAACATCTGGTTATTGCCAAAGGCTTCAAAGATACCGGTATTCATTACCGACTCGCTGACGTCCGTTTGTATCCATACCCGGCGGTCAGGGTCGATCCATAAACCGTCAGGGCAGCAGAACATATTGTCGTCATTTAAGGTGTTACCTGCGAGATCACGACTGCTTTCTTGGTCTCCCCCAAGTACAAACAGATCCCACTGGAAGCGTTCACCAGCATGGCTGCCCTCTTCTTGCCAGCGAATAATATGCCCGAAGTTATTGTTGGCGCGCGGGTTGGCAGCGTCTTCATCGCCCTCTTCACGGCGGGTGTTGTTGGTCAGGGTAAAATATACCTGCCCAGTGACAGGGTCGACTGCTCCCCATTCAGGGCGGTCCATTTTTGTGGCACCGACAACATCCGCAGCGCTGCGCGTATTGACTAAGATATCCGCCAGATCTGCAAAACCATTGTCGGGCGTCAAACCGTTCTGACCAGGCGCAAGCGCTAGCCACTCACCGCTGCCATCTTCATTAAATTTGGCAACGTATAAGGTACCTTCATCCAACAGTGAGCCATCCGCGGTTGCAGCTTGGTACGGCTGACGAGAAACAAATTTATAGATGTACTCAAAGCGAGCGTCATCCCCTGAGTAAGCAACCACTGGCTGCCCTTCCACCGCAGGCGCGAAAATAACGCCTTCGTGGGCAAAGCGCCCAAGATGGGTGCGCTTGACAGGAGCAGCGTCCGGCGACATGGGGTCAATTTCAACCATCCAGCCAAAAGTATGCGGCTCGTTGCGGTAATCGTCAGTCGCACTTGCCCCTTTGCTGCTCGCATCAAAACGGGCAAACATATCATCTTCGCGATCAGCACGATGCCATTGGTAGCGCCCTGTCTCACGCGTTTCTATCCCATAACGGGTTTGCCTGCGGTCAATATCAGCATCGGTATTGGCGAAGTAGCCCGCCCAATTCTCTTCCGCAGCCAAATAGGTGTTCCACGGGGTAACGCCATGAGCACAGTTATTAATCGTGCCGCGCGTCATGGTGCCGTCAGGGCTGTAGTGTGTTTTTACGTGGTCAGTCTCAGCTACTGGCCCTGAAAGTCGCATCGGCGTTTGTGCAGTCACACGGCGGTTTAGCGCATCCTGCACAACGCCCCACTCACCGCTCTCAGCCTGGCGAACACGTACCAGCGTGATGCCATGGGCATTCATTTCCTTGATGACTTGGTCAGCATCGCGGCTGCCATCCGCATGCTGAGGGAAACCATTACGATCTAATGACAACCCAGCAGCCGCGGCATGTAAAAAGCGCGGTTCAACGTACTCATGGTTAAGCACCAGCAGGCCATCGGTGGAACTGCCGTTTAGTGGGAAGAAGTGCATGCCATCGTGATGGCTTCCTACCTGCTGGGCTTGATCGTCGCCACTGCCATTGTGAGTAAAAGCAGGCATATCGCCACTAATCGGCGTTCCCCACGGAATAAAGCTCTGTACACGATAACCGTCAGGCACTACCACTTTATCTGCCGCGCTGACCGGTACTGGCTTAAACCCAAGGCTAGGCGATGAAACACCCTCCTGTGCTGCAAAGGCATTATTAAAGGGCAGTTTGGTTGCCATCAACCCGGCAATCACCGTAGCCAGGCCACCCTTCAGCACGCCCCGCCGAGTTAACCGCTTTTCGAGCACATCGCCAAAATAAGCATTGTTAGAGACGTTGCTAAGGGGTTCGTCACCTTCTGCGAGAACTACTGAAACCTTACCTGGAACAAAATGCCGCTGCGCCATAAGAACTCTCCCTTTAAAAAAACCACTGTGGCTTAACGCCGACAAATCCAGGAGATAAGAATCAGCAATGTTTATGAACGGTAAGTGACACTGCAGTTAAACTTACGTGTTATATCGAACCAAAAAAAACCCGCATCTTTTCGATGCGGGTTAGAACAAGCAAGGCGTTGCTTAGAGTAATGGTTACTTCAACATTTATGCCACGTCGAAGCGGTCTGCGTTCATCACTTTTGTCCAGGCAGCGACGAAGTCTTTAACAAACTTCTCGCCATTATCGTCCTGAGCATACACTTCTGCGTAAGAGCGCAGCAGTGAGTTAGAGCCAAACACTAGGTCAACACGCGAAGCGGTCCACTTCACGGCACCCGTGGCACGGTCGCAGATTTCGTAGGCGTTGTTACCCACCGGCTTCCAGCTATTGCCCATATCGGTCAGGTTAACGAAGAAATCGTTGGTCAACTGGCCTTCACGGTTGGTAAACACGCCGTGCTTGGTGCCGCCATAGTTGGTGCCCAGCACCCGCATGCCACCCAGCAGCACGGTCATTTCCGGTGCAGTCAGGCCCATCAGCTGGGCGCGATCCAGCAACATCTCTTCAGGTTTGACGATGTAGTCTTTCTTCTGCCAGTTACGGAAACCGTCGGCAAGCGGCTCCAAGGGTTCAAAAGAATCTACATCGGTCATTTCGTCAGTGGCATCACCTCGGCCTTTGAGGAACGGTACGTGTACCTCATAGCCCGCGGCTTTAGCCGCTTTTTCGATAGCCACGCTGCCTGCCAACACAATCACATCGGCAATGCTGGCACCGGTATCAGCAGATATCTGCTCATACACCTTAAGCACATCAGCAAGACGTTCAGGCTCGTTGCCCTGCCAGTCTTTCTGTGGTGCTAGGCGAATGCGGGCACCGTTGGCGCCACCGCGCATATCAGAACCACGGTAAGTGCGCGCGCTATCCCACGCGGTGCTGACCATGTCGCTGATGCTTAGGCCACTCTCAGCGATTTTCTGTTTAACCACTTCTTCACAGTAATCGGTGCTGCCAGCAGGCACCGGGTCTTGCCAAATCAGATCTTCCGCCGGTGCTTCCGGGCCGATATAGCGCGCTTTCGGTCCCATATCACGGTGAGTCAGTTTGAACCACGCTTTCGCGAAGGTCTGCTTAAAGTACTCAGGATCGGCCATGAACTTTTCGCAAATGGCACGGTACGACGGGTCCATCTTCATCGCCATATCCGCATCGGTCATGATGGGGTTGTGACGAATAGAAGGGTCGGTTGCATCAACCGGCTTATCTTCTTCTTTAATATCGATAGGCTCCCACTGATGGGCACCGGCAGGACTTTTCTTCAACTCCCACTCGTAGCCGAACAGCAGGTCAAAGTAACCCATATCGAACTTGGTTGGGTTGGTGGTCCAAGCGCCTTCAATACCGGAAGTCACGGCATTGCTCGCTTTACCGTCCATGTGCGGATTGTTCCAGCCAAAACCCTGATTTTCGACATCAGAGGCTTCCGGCTCGGCACTTAGCGCACCGGCATCACCATTACCATGGCATTTACCCACGGTGTGGCCGCCCGCAGTTAGCGCGGCAGTTTCTTCGTCGTTCATCGCCATACGGGCGAAAGTAAGACGCACATGCTCTGCCGTCATAAGCGGATCAGGCTGACCGTTCACCCCTTCTGGGTTAACGTAAATAAGCCCCATTTGAACCGCTGCAAGCGGGTTTTCCATGGTGTCCGGCTTGGTAACGTCACCATAGCGCTCGTCAGAAGGCGCCAACCACTCTTTTTCAGCGCCCCAATAAATGTCTTTCTCTGGGTGCCAAATATCTTCACGGCCAAACGAGAAACCGTAGGCAGGCAGCCCCATGGACTCGTAAGCCACGGTGCCTGCCAAGATCATCAAGTCTGCCCAGCTAATTTTATTACCGTACTTTTTCTTGATTGGCCACAGCAAACGGCGCGCTTTATCAAGGCTGACGTTATCCGGCCAGGAGTTCAGTGGCGCAAAACGCTGGCTACCGGTACCACCGCCACCACGGCCATCAGCAATGCGGTAGGTGCCCGCAGAGTGCCATGCCATGCGAATCATTAAGCCACCGTAATGGCCCCAGTCGGCTGGCCACCAGGCTTGGCTGTCGGTCATCAAGGCATGAACATCTTGCTTTAGGGCGTCAAAATCGAGTTTCTTGACCTCTTCCCGATAGTCAAAATCTGGGTCCATCGGGTTAGTTTTGCGATCATGCTGATGCAGGATGTCTAGATTAAGCGCCTCTGGCCACCAATCTTTGTTGGAGGTGCCAGTAGAGGTGTTTCCACCATGCATTACAGGACATTTGCCACTCATATTTCTCTCCCCTTCTTGCTCTTGCCTTGGACCAGCCAAGGAAATAGACGGTTGGCACTCTTCTTAGTATTACTGCACTGCAAATTATTACACTGCGTACAGTCAAGAATGCGTCATCAACGTAATACTGTTTTAAAGCACATTGACGATAGCTACAATTTGCATTTTACGACCAACCTTATAGCTTTTAGCTATTTGTTTTAAGGTAACTACTTAAGAGCATAGCCATACGTATTTATCAGTACCAGTTAATGACCTCTTTCGTATATACCGGCTGACTAAATAGCGCTCTTTTATGACGATTATTTTTTAATTGGCGATGAATTGAATTGTGATATTTTGTTAAATACACAGGATTTACTCAGGCGTTAAAGCAACAGATATCAACCGAGAAGCAATTCATGGTGACGGCAAAACACTCCGGCCGCGGCTTTACGCTATTAGAGCTGCTCATTGCACTGGCACTGTTTGCCACACTAGCCACCATCGCCATCCCTAATTTCGCACGTATCATTCAGGAAAATCGTGTCATAACAACGGCCAACGACTACAAAATTGCTTTAAGTTACGCGCGCAGTGAAGCCGTCAGACGCAATCAATCTATTCGCTTACAGCCAGTAGCCGACGGCTGGAGTGCGGGCTGGGAGGTGACTGATGATACAACCCAACTGCGTACATGGTCACAGACCCAGCCCGATATATCAGTTAACGGTGCACCTGAATCGTTCACCTTTAACAGCCAAGGTCGTCTTGCTACAACAGACTTTGTTTCACAGGACGTATCAATAGCACTAGAGGAACTAGGCCGCTGTATTCGGGTAGAGCCAAGCGGTATCTCTCGCGTGTTATCGCGTCGTCAAGCTTGTGATTGACCTAACATCGAGCCCTGCTTATGCCTAAACCACAATGCGGTGTTTCTCTGCTGGAGTCACTGATCGCGCTACTCGTACTGTCCATCGGGTTATTAGGGGTAGTGGGATTACAAACACAGTCGCTGATGCACAACCGTGCCGCTTACTTTGAAACCCAGGCAACCAATATGGCCCAAGACATGCTCGACCGCATACGCGCCAATCCTGATCAGACCGCTGCTTATGCACTAAGTGTCGGCAGTACGGTACTTGGCAACGGACTAGCCGCCAACGACCAATCCGAGTGGGTCGAGGATCTTGCTAGCGCGCTGCCTGACGGTGAAGGAGGGGTTGCCATCAACAATCGTCGTGTCAATGTCACCGTACGCTGGACAGACGCCTCTGCCCCTGGCAATACGCGTCAAATTCAGCTTGTATCGGAGCTGTAAGATGGACGAAACGCCTAAGGTTCATCACGCTTCTGCACTTCAATCGGGGTTTACCTTAGTAGAACTGCTCGTTGCGATGGTGATTGGCTTACTCGTCATGGCCGGGGCCACCCAGCTTTTTATCTCGTCTCAGCAAAGCTACCGGTTTCAAACCGCACTGGCGAATATGCAGGATGCTGGCCGATTCGCACTAGATACGGTAGCTCAAGAACTGCGCCAAGCAGACTTCAGCGGCGGCTGTGCACCTTCACAGATGACCAATCATCTACGCAATATTGACGATACTGGAAATGCCCATAACGCGATTCAGGCATGGAGTGACACAAGCACCAGCAACTTTGCATCGCAACTTCTCAACCCTATTGAAAGCCAGCACAGCATCGTGTTTCGTGGTGGGCTTATCACTCGCACTGGCTTTGCTGACAACTCGCTAACCGTAAGTAGTAACTCCCCTTTTACTCTTAACCGAAACGTAGACAGCCTGTACCGCAATCAGCTGGTCCTTCTCCAAGGTTTACAAACTTGTGATGTGTTTTATAACGCCTCAAACAGCGACAGCGTGCTTCAAAAAGCGACGGGGGCAGGATGGCTAGGCAATAACGACGCTGACAGTATTTTCTACAGCGTGGGTCAAAACGTTTCGCTGAGCGCCCTTAACAGCGCGCTTTACTATATCGGCCAAGACCCAGATAACGATGTTCCCCCTTCGTTAATGCGTTTAAACCTGAGCCAGAGGACACCACGCAACGAAATAGTTGCCAGCAACGTTGTTGCCATGCGCACCGCTTTCTTAATGGATGACGAATACCTTCCTCCCGAACAGCTCAGTGACGCTCAATGGGAAGATGTACGCGCGCTGCGCATCAGTTTAATTATACAGAGCGATCAAGCTAACCTGCGACGCACGCCGACATCCATTGCCACGGGGAATTTTCGCGACGATAACGCCTTCACCGCCGATGACGGTCGGCTTTATCAAGCCTTCACCACCACCATTTCGTTGAGGAACCGCTAATATGCAACGTTCAGGCGTTTCCCAGCAGCGTGGTATGGCGCTTGTGCTAAGCCTTATCTTTCTTGTCATCATCACGGTTCTCAGTCTTTCTTCTATGCAAGGGGCCATTACCCAAGACCGCATGGCAGCTAACCAACGAGATTACACGGTTGCCTTCCAAGCGGCAGAAGCCGCCCTGGGTAGCGCAGAGAGTCAGCTTCAAAACGGCATTGCACTCACTAATGGCTGGCGCACTCATCAACTGGGTATAGACGAACTGTCGCGCAATCCACGCTATCGCGTGCAACTAATGACGCCACTAGGCTCACACACCAACAATGCAGGCGTGGAACTGGTTGAAGTGCTCTACCGTATTGAAGCGCAAGGATTTGGTATTGGAGCAGACACTAATGTTGCCTTAGAGGCACTTTACGTTCGCCAGCAGCAAGTGGAAGCGCCATGAAAACAAGCCCCATAACAGTTAGCTCCATAACAGCTCGGCCTATCAAAATTGCGCTCTACCGCTTGTCGACCGCTGCGTTGGCGCTCGTGTTAACGCTTGGCTATACCACACCAGCTTCATTAGGTGCTGGCATTTTTCCACCTGAACCGCCGCCTGAAGAACCACCTCCAACCCCTGGAGAGCCTGACCCAGACCCAGATCCAGATCCAGAGCCACCTACGGAACCAGAGCCTGAACCTCCCATTGGCGGAGGCGATGACGGCCCCATTGATGAAGACTATGAAATCCCCGAAGAGCAAACAGGGATCTCACCAGCGCCGTTAAACGTGGTTAGCCGTGTGCCACCTAACGTACTGCTGATCTTGGATAACTCAGAAAGCGGCCAGGAAGGCTTAGATGGCCGGGTGGCAGTGGGACGTGAGCTTGGTGATAGAGAAACACCTCTCTGTCAGGGGAGCAGTTTAAATCCCACTAACTGCCCTGCAGGAGCACGCTCACCGCTTAGCAAATCCAGCATTATGAAGCGCGTAGGTAGTGAGCTAATTGAACGCTATCGGGGCGATATTAATATGGGCCTGATGGCCTATCAGCAGAACCCAGCCTCTCGAACACGGAATAATGCTTTTAGTGGTAGCACCGTCGTATGGCGACTGACCGAGCGTGCGCTTGAGCCGCGATACTCAACTAATGCTAACCCAAATTGGTATGACCCTGACTTTGAAGGCGCATGGAATGCAGCAACGAAACGCTATCGGGCGCGCCTGCCAGGGCTGAATATTTACGTCTTTTTTAATGTTGGTGTACCCGGCTATATGTTTGAAGAGAACTTCAGCACTGGGCTTCCCACTAACGACATCACCGAGTACTGGCGGCGTATTTCCAACCCAACAGCAACGTCTGATCAGTTATCAGAGCGTTACCGTAGCCTCACTAGCGGATCTTCAGGCTCACCCTTTATTGGCGACGGTATTTACTATAGCTCCCCCGTCAGGTCTAACTTCACCTTACCGCTGGTCGACAGCTTACGCCAACGGGGGATTCCTAACTGGGGATCGCATACCGCATCAATACAACTAAACCAGTGGGAATGGCGAACCACCTCTTCGCCGGGCTTAGGCTATTTACACGTACCGATTGGTGGATTAAACGCCGATGGGACGGTTAACGACGCGCACTGGGAGGCGATCGAAACAAAACTGGACTCTCAGCGACATGAGTGGAATGGCTCAGGCAACCCCATGACAGACCCGAACTGGCCGCTAATCGCGACAGGCCTAACGCCTATTGAAGGCACCATGTATACCGTGCGGGATTACTTTTTGAACAACGCTAGCTGGGGCGGCGATTTTAAGAATAACCAAGGCTACCAAGCCGGCATTACCATTCCCAATATCAATAACCCCGATGCCCAACAGTGCTTGGTTAACGCTAATATTTGGCTGACCGACGGCTTACCTTCAGTAGACCGCTTTGGCAACTCGCTGGGCAACAACGTTAGCAGGGCACTCAGCAGCGCCGAGGCCGCCATTAAGCGCCTTTACGATGATACTAATAGAGAGCTCTCCAGCCCCGTTAAAACCTACGTGGTTGGCTTTAACCTACCGCCCGATATTGCCAATCTGCCCAACGTTTCTGACGACCCGCTTGGCGATTTAGCCCGCGCAGGCGGCACCGAACGCGCCTATTTTGCTAACGACGAAGCATCGCTTAACCAGGTAATGCAGCAGGTACTAGGTAATATTATTGCCGCTTCTCAGTCCAACACCTCTGCGGCGGTTAACAGCGATGAGTTTGGGCTTGAAGGCGGTAATTTACTGTTTACCGCTGGGTTTCGAAGCGACGACTGGTCTGGCCGCCTAGCGGCATCAGTGATTCAGCCAGACGGTAGCCGTAGCGAACGCTGGAATGCACAAACCACACTTGCTCAGCAGGTAGGTAACCGTCGCCTATTAACGTCTAAACGCTTAGACGAAGGAGAGCGCATTGGCGCTCTGTTAATTCCTGAAAATAGTGGTCTCACCAGTGCCGAAATCAGCTGGTTACAGGGGCTGAATGTTCAGGGTCTTCGTCCTCGTGCTAATTCACTCTTGGGCGATGTTATCAACGCCAATCCAGTCGTGTTGCAGGGTAATGAAACACGCCCGTCGCTACTGCTAGTGGCTGCCAACGACGGTATGTTGCATGGTTTTAACGCCTCTAACGGCAGTGAGCTGTTTGCTTACCTACCCGCTGAACTTACCCAGGGCGATTCGCCCGTTCTGCGCGCGCTAACCCGTGAAGACTATAACCACCGTTACTTTATGGATGGCACGCCTGCAGTACGAGAGGTGAATATTCAGAGCGGCCCTGAGGCCGTCGCCGTAGGTACTATGGGGGCAGGCGGCCGCACAGTGTTTGCACTGGATGTTAGCGACCCCGGCAATATGGGCGCATCCGACGTGCTGTGGGAATTTCGCCACCCAGAACTAGGCACCGGGGTTAGCGAACCCACTATTACGCAGCTTACTGATGGCACCTGGGTCGCCATTTTTGGTAATGGCTACAACAGTACCGGTTATCAGGCGTCGCTATTTGTAGTGCGCCTTACTGACGGTAAGCTTATCGCTCATTTAAAAACAAATTCGGGCACTCAACAGGCACCGAATGGCTTAGCAACCCCAACGGTCACCGCCTGGCCACGCTTTTCAGGTGCACAGTTCGCTTACGCGGGTGATTTAGCAGGTAATATGTGGCGCTTTCCGCTCACCAACACGGGCAGCGTCAACCGGCTATATGCTGGCCAAGCCGACCAGCCAATTACCTCAGCGCCTGCCGTGACGCTAAGCAGCGACTCGCCGGATACGCTGATGGTGCTATTCGGCACCGGCAGCTACTTCCGCAGTAGCGATATTGGCGACAGTTCAAAGCAGCAGCTCATTGGTTTAGAGGACCGCGTTGACCGTAGCCTTCCCTTTACGTCGTCCAACTTAGCCTTACAGCGCATTACCGGAAACGCTACACGGGATGGTTTTAACTTACGCGCCAGTTCTAACGAGGCCCCCACCAGTAGCCAGCGTGGCTGGCGTTTGGAACTTCCTCCCGGCGAACGTGTTATTGCTAGGCCTTCTATTTCAAGCAGTTTGCCCCGGAGGGTGCGATTTTCGACGCTACTGCCCGACGAGTCTGACCCTTGTGGCGGCGGGCGCAGTGGTTTCTTTATGTCGCTTCTAGCGGACACAGGAGGTAGCGGTGGCACCACTACCTTTGATTTCAACGGGGATGGCAAAGAAGACAGCGATGCCACTATTAACGGCGAGGCTATTACCGGTTTACAAGCAGGGACTGGCGAGCGCTTAGTTAGCGTGAACGACGGCAATATCGAGCGGCTATTTGTGGGCAATCCCGATGATCCAGACGCCTCGCCCAACGGCGATGGTTCCATCGCCATTGGCTTTAGCAATGATCATCTAGGCCGCCGCTCTTGGCGGCAACTGAGTGGCGAAGAAAACATCAATTAAGCTAGTTAATAAAAAGGGGCAGAGCGCTTTGCGCTCTGCCCCTTATGACAACAAGACTATCGCTGTCTAAAGTTAATCGATTAACGGCAGCAACGTGTTCAAGCTATCTCTTGCATCGCCGTAGAACATACGCGTGTTCTCTTTGAAGAACAGCGGGTTCTCAATGCCCGAATAGCCCGTGCCCTGGCCGCGTTTGCTAACAAACACCTGCTTGGCTTCCCACACCTTCAACACCGGCATACCGGCGATAGGGCTATTGGGGTCTTCCTCGGCCGCTGGGTTAACGATGTCGTTGGAGCCGATCACGATCACAACATCAGTGCTTGGGAAGTCGTCGTTGATCTCATCCATTTCCAGCACGATATCGTAGGGCACTTTAGCTTCAGCAAGCAGCACGTTCATGTGCCCAGGCAGACGCCCTGCTACCGGGTGAATACCAAAGCGTACGGTTTTACCGGCTGCGCGCAGCTTACGCACTAAGTCACTGACGGCACTCTGTGCTTGCGCTACCGCCATGCCGTAACCCGGCACGATAATCACGCTATCCGCATCGTTTAAGGCGCTCGCGACACCGCCTGCATCAATCGCGACCTGTTCGCCTTCAATTTCAGCGGCTGGCCCTTGAGCACCACCAAAACCACCCAGGATGACATTGATAAAGTTGCGGTTCATCGCCTTACACATAATGTAAGACAGGATCGCCCCTGAAGACCCCACCAGGGCGCCGGTGACAATCAACAAGTCGTTGGAAAGCGTGAAACCAATCGCCGCTGCGGCCCAGCCGGAATAGCTGTTCAGCATCGACACCACCACCGGCATATCGGCACCGCCAATGCCCATAATCAGGTGATAGCCAATGAAGAACGACAACGCGGCCAACACGATCAGTGTCCAGAAACCTGCGCCGTTGAGGTAAAGAATCGCGAGTAGCAATGAAAGCGCCGCCGCACCGGCGTTGAGCATATGCCCACCCGGCAGTTGGCGTGGTTTGCCATCGACTTTACCTGCCAGCTTACCAAACGCAATTACCGAGCCGGTAAAGGTCACCGCACCGATGAAAATCGCAAACACCACCTCAATTTGCAAAAAGGTCAGCTCGTCAGGGGCTTTTGTAGCCACCAAGGCAGCAAACGCAGAAAACTCTTGCATCACGCCATCGGCTGCTTGTGCTGCCAGCACTCGGCGACGCTCTAAGTCTGCACTCCAGGCAACAAAAACCGCGGCCAAGCCCACAAAGCTATGTAGTGCCGCTACCAACTGAGGCATTTCGGTCATTTCGACCTTGCCTGCCACATAGACACCAATCCCAGCCCCGATCAGCATGGCCGGAATCAGCCACCAGTAGCCACCAATACCAGGCCCGAAGGAGGTAAAGAACACGGCTACGGCCATGCCCACGATGCCGTACCATACGGCGCGCTTGGCTTTTTCCTGATTGCTCAGGCCACCTAGCGATAAAATAAATAGCACACTTGCCGCAATTGCCGCGGCAGATACGAACCCTTGTCCTAACATATCGTTTCTCCGCCGCTTAGGATTTTTGGAACATGGCAAGCATCCGGCGTGTCACCAGGAAGCCACCCACGATATTAATCGATGCAATCAGTACCGAAATGGCCGCCAGCACGATAACGACGCCACTGCCTGAGCCGATTTGCAAAATTGCCCCTAAGATAATGATGCCTGAGATGGCATTGGTCACCGCCATGAGCGGCGTATGCAGCGAGTGACTGACCTTCCAAATCACCTGGAAGCCAATAAAGCACGCCAATACAAACACAATAAAGTGCTGCATAAATGAGGCGGGGGCTATTTGTCCCAACAGCAGCATGAGCGCTCCCCCCACGGCAAGCAAACCAACTTGACGCTTGGTTTGTGCTTTAAAGGTGGCCAGCTCAGCGGCCTTCTTCTCTTCAGGCGTTGGTTCTTTCTCTTTTTTCTTCGGCTTCGCCGCAGCAATCGCTTTTACTTTAGGCGGCGGTGGCGGGAAGGTGATGTCGCCCTGGTGGGTGACCGTCGCGCCGCGAATGACATCGTCTTCCATGTTGTGATGGATGACGCCGTCTTTCTCCGGCGTAAGGTCGGTCAGCATATGGCGGATGTTGGTGGCGTAAAGTAGCGACGCCTGGGTAGCCATGCGTGAGGGGAAGTCGGTGTAGCCCACTACCACAACGCCGTTATCAGAGACTACACGCTCGTCTGGCTTAGTTAAGTCGCAGTTACCGCCTTTTTCAGCGGCTAGATCAATGATCACTGAGCCAGGCTTCATGGCGGCGACCATATCTTCCAGCCACAGCTTTGGCGCGGGTCGACCAGGAATCAGCGCGGTGGTGATCACAATGTCGACGTCCGGCGCTTGTTCGCGGAAACATTCGAGCTGCTTTTCACGAAACTCGGGGCTTGAAGGCGAGGCATAGCCACCGCTTTCCGAGCCGTCCTGGCTGTCCTCAAAATCGAGGAATAGGAATTCAGCGCCCATGGATTCAATCTGCTCGGAGACTTCCGGGCGCACATCAAACGCACGCACCACGGCACCCAAACTAGTGGCGGTACCAATCGCCGCCAAGCCCGCGACACCTGCGCCGATCACCAGCACTTTAGCTGGCGGCACTTTACCGGCAGCGGTGACCTGACCCGTAAAGAAGCGACCAAAGTTGTTACCCGCCTCAATGACCGCCCGGTAGCCCGCGATATTGGCCATGGAGGAGAGCGCGTCCATCTTCTGCGCCCGTGAAATACGCGGCACCATGTCCATCGCGATGACCGTTGCGCCCTGCGCTTTACAGGTTTCCAGCAGCGCTTCGTTCTGTGCTGGCCAGAAAAACGCAATCAGCGTTTGGCCTTCGCGTAAGTAGTGAGCCTCTTTTTCCGAAGGTTCACGGACTTTAATCACCACGTCCGCATCACGCCACAGTGCTTCCGCACTTTCCACAACGCTGACGCCTGCGTCGCGATACGTGTCGTCATTAAAGCCCGCAGCAGCCCCCGCGCCGGCTTCTACTAGGCACTCATGGCCTAGCTTTTGAAGCTGTTTTGCGCTCTCAGGAGTCAACGCTACACGCGCTTCTCCCTGAGCTGTCTCTTTCGGTGCGCCTATTTTCACACGCTTTCTCCCTTAATTAGCCCATTTCCAGCGCCAGTACCAAAACGCTTATGTTTTCACCCCTGGCCATTGAGCGCTGAACCTTACTGCTAGCGCAAGTGATTACGCCAGATAGCAGTCTAGGATCTAACGCAGCGACCGCCAGTTACTATTCAACCTTGGATTCAACTGCGTTGTTTAACTACAACATGCACTTGAATTAGCAGCAATCCCCACCAAAAGGGCGAGAAAACTACTCCCAAAGTACCGCAGGCAGTTTGCCCTACCAGTGATTAACTGAAGAAGTGGGTAGGGCAAACACGATGAACTGCCACCAACTCCCATATCAACACTCGCATTAACACTCGCATTAACACTCACAACAACATGCTTAACAACGCAGGAGAGTCTCTTATGTGGACCAAACCGACCTATCAAGATATGCGCCTTGGCTTTGAAGTAACGCTGTATATCTCTACCCGCTAATCTCTAGCGACTGAGCCGCGGCCCCTGTCTTCACCATGTTTTCACTAGGCAGGGGCTTTCACCGCAGCACCAACGTAGGAGGCCAGCCTATGCAAGTTTTAGTTCTTGGGGCTGCCGCAGGCGGCGGCTTTCCCCAGTGGAATTGCAACTGCCCTAACTGTTATCACGTACGCCAGGGTAGTACTGACCATCAACCGCGCACCCAATCATCGATTGCGTTAAGCGTGGATGGCAAGCAGTGGTTGCTGTGCAATGCGTCCCCTGACATTCGTGCCCAGCTCAATGCCAACCCAGAACTATGGCCAAGCGAGCTGCGTGGCAGCGGTGTTCGCGGCGTGCTGCTGGTGGATGCCCAGATCGACCACGTCACTGGGCTACTTTCCCTAAGAGAGGGCTGCCCGCTGGAGGTATGGTGCACGCCCAATGTGCATCGCGATTTATCTACCGGCTTTCCGCTCTTCCCGATGCTGGAGCACTGGGGCGGACTTCATTGGCAGCCGATTGGTTTGGAAAATCAGCAGGAAGTTACCGAATTTTCGATTCCCTTTCTGCCCGATATCGCACTCACCGCCTTTGCACTACACAGCAATGCCCCGCCCTACTCACCACGGCGCGGCGCACCCTCCTGTGGCGATAATTTAGGGCTGTATATAGTCGACCGTCGCAGCGGCAAGTCGCTTTGCTATGCCCCTGGGCTTGGCAACCCAACACCGCTGGCGATGCGCTTCTTAAACGCCGCTGATGTGGTGATGGTCGATGGCACCCTGTGGGAAGACAATGAAATGCAGACACTCGGCGTTGGCACCTCTACAGGCCAACAAATGGGTCATCTCGCGCTCAATGGCAACGGCGGCATGTGTGAACTGTTGAGCGAACTACCCAGCAGCACGCGGCGCATTTTGATTCATATCAACAACACTAATCCGATATTGGACAGCGCAAGCGATGCAGCGAAAACGGTGCAGGCCGCAGGCATCGAAACCGCTTATGACGGTATGAAACTTACCCTGTAGCCGACCTTTTTCTTTATAGAGCACTGACATCAGCAGCACTAACAATAACAATCAGGAGATAGATCATGGCGCTGACAGCGATAACGCCCTGCGCTTCTACCACCCCGCTCAGCCGGGAGGCGTTCCGTGAAGCGCTAATGAGTAAAGGGCAGTACTACCACCTTAACCACCCCTTTCAGCAGGCGATGGCCAATGGCGAACTTACCCGAGAGCAGCTGCAGGGCTGGGTGGCTAACCGCTTTTACTACCAGCTGATGATTCCCCAAAAAGATGCCGCGCTGCTGGCCAACTGCCCCGATGCCGCTACCCGCAGGCGATGGGTGCAACGCCTGCTTGACCACGACGGCCACGCTGAAGATGAAGGCGGTATTGAAGCTTGGTTGGCGCTCGGTGAAGCCGTAGGGTTACCGCGTCATACGCTGCTTTCCCAGGAGCGTGTGTTACCCGGCGTGCGCTTTGCAGTTGATGCCTACCGCCACTTTGTCGCCCGCGCGCCCTGGCAGGAGGCAGCGATCTCATCGCTGACTGAACTGTTTGCGCCACTTGCCCACCAAAACCGCTTGGATACCTGGCCCCAGCACTACCCATGGATAAACGAGCAGGGCTATCGCTATTTCCGCAAGCGGCTCAGCGAGGCCCGCCGAGACGTTGAGCATGGCTTGGAAATCGCCTTAGGCGTATGTACGACCGTGGCGCTGCAGCAGCGCGCGCTGGACATTCTGCAATTTAAGCTCGATGTGCTGTGGAGCATGCTGGATGCCATGACTATGGCCTATCAGTTAGACCGCCCGCCTTACCACACCGTCACCCGCGAAGCGGTATATCACCGTGGGCTTGAGCACTCACATTACTAGGCCATGATCGACCAGCGTTGGGGAATTCACCATGTCACAGCAACTCGCCATGTCACAACAACTCGCCATGTCACATCACGATATTTACCAGCTGCGACGCGGCTGGCGCTTACAGTGGGAAGCCATTCAGGGCTGCCACGTTATTCTCTACCCCGAGGGCATGGTCAAGCTCAGCGCGACTGCCGGCGCGATTCTTGAACAGGTCGACGGCCAGCAAACTATCGGCGACATTATCGCCACCCTACAGCAACGCTACCCAGGCGCAGAGACCTTAGCAGACGACGTCGTGCAGTTTATCGATGAAGCCCGCAGCAACGGCTGGCTAGCCATGAAGGAGGTGCATTGTGGCTAATAAAAACTTGCTCAATCAACATTCAGCCAACCCAGCCGCTGAAGCGACCTCACCGCCACTATGGCTGCTGGCGGAACTCACCTACCGCTGCCCGCTGCAGTGCGCTTACTGCTCTAACCCGCTGGCCTTTACCCGCTACCAAAACGAGTTGGATACCGACGCGTGGTTTAGCGTACTGCGCCAAGCCAGGGCCATGGGGGCGGCTCAGCTGGGGTTTTCCGGCGGCGAGCCGCTGATTCGCCAAGACCTGGAAGCGCTAGTAAGCGAAGCACGCACGCTTGGCTTTTATACCAACCTGCTGACCTCCGGCGTGGGGCTGACTGCCCAGCGGGTAGACGCCCTGGCAGAAGCAGGTCTGGATCATATCCAGATTAGCCTGCAAGCCGCCGACCCCGAACTGGCCCAGGCACTGGCAGGCTCTGCCAAGGCTCACGCCAACAAGCTGGCGATGGCCAAAGCCGTCAAATCGGCAGGCTACCCCATGGTGTTGAACGTGGTGCTGCATCGGCACAATATCGATCAAATTGGCGACCTGATTGCGCTTTGCGATGAGCTAGGCGCAGATGCGGTTGAACTGGCCAACTGCCAATATTACGGCTGGGCGTTTTTGAACCGTCAAGCGCTGATGCCCACCCGTGAACAGCTGATACGTGCCGAAGCGGAAACCAACCGCTGGCGTGAAACACTCGCGGCGCGTGGCCGCGATATGTCATTGCTGTTTGTGGTGCCGGACTACTTTGAGCAAGCGCCTAAAGCGTGCATGGGTGGTTGGGGCAGTATTTTTATGACCGTTGCTCCAGATGGCGCCGTATTGCCCTGCCATAGCGCCAGGGAGCTGCCGATGGCGTTTCCCAACGTCAAAGAGACATCACTGCAGGACATTTGGTACCAAAGCGATGCCTTCAACCGTTTTCGCGGCACCCAGTGGATGCCGACGCTTTGCCAACAGTGCGACGATCGCGATAAAGACCATGGCGGCTGCCGCTGCCAAGCTTATTTGTTAACCGGCGATATGAACGCCACTGACCCCGTGTGCCAGCACTCTCCTCAGCATGGGTTGTTAGAGAGCCTGATCACAGAAAATGCCACAATCACTTCTGATCAAGCGACCCTGATACCCCGCAATGCTCGCCAGTCAAAGCAGTTGCAAACAAAGCAGTTGCAGGGTCAGGCTGAAAGTCAGAGTGGCTTGAGTCAGAGCGGCTTGGCAGCGCCTTCGCCCCGCCAACCACTCGAGCTGATTTATCGGCAGTAAATCTATTTATCCGTAACTATCCGTAACAAACCTGGTTAATAGTTACAAACCTATTAAGGCTCGCAGGTGGCTCGCTCAGCATGAGCGGGCAGCTGCGGGCAAACGGCTGCTAACGAATGTCCGCTCGCTTGCCAGCCATCCACCCCCTTTGGGTACCAATAGAGCTCTTCATAGCCCATTGCCTCGGCGCGCCGTGCAGCGTTCCAGGAAAGCCAGCAGTCAGCACGGCAGAAAAACACCAGCGGCGCGGCTTCAGCGCGCTCACGCTGTGCATCTAGCGTTGTCTTAAAATAATCATGCCACTCCTCTTCCAAGCTAGCCGCGCCCACATTAGGCAGCCAAATACTCCCTGGGATCGTTAAATGCGCACTATCCTGCAGAAAAAGGCCGTTATGCCAAGGCAGCGCATAGACATCCACCAGAATCACTGGCGGCGATTCCAGCAGCGCTTGAAAAGCATGGTCATCTAACGTGGTCACCCCTGGAAGCGGTGCGGTTACGGGCGCTTTGAAAGGCGGCAAGCGGTAGCCTTCTTGGTTAAATGCCGCTGAGGGCGCTTCAGCGTGTGCCGCTCCACTGAATACACCCGCTGCCCACGCCACACAGAGCATATAGCGGCGCACAGAGTGCGCCGGAGATTGCGTCAACATGGTGACCTTACTCCCAATCAAACGGGCAGGCGGTACAGCCCTCCATTTGGGCCATTTGGAAGTTTCCGTAGTGGATGCGTGCACCGGTCATATCCGCATCATTGAGGCGCGCGATGTTCATTTTGGCTTCTTGCAGATTAGCATCGCGCAGGTCCGCTCCGTTCAGGTTGACCTTATTCATCCAGGCCATTTCCAGGTTGCTGCCCATCAGCGTCGCTCCCTGCATGCTAGCTCCAGAAAGCCGGGCAAACTCCAGGTTAGCGCCAGTCAAATCAGCATGGTCAAACGTTGCGCCCTGGGCATAGATACTCCAGCTATCCAACCCGACCAAACTGGCATGGGAAAGATCAGCACCGCGTAAATGAGTGCTAGGCATACGCGCGCGATTGAGGTTGGCATAGCGCAACGATGCGCCTTCAAAATCAACGCTGCGTAGGTTGCTGTGGCGGAAATCAGCGCCTTCTAGGTTACTGCCCGCAAAGTTAGCGCCCTGTAGGTCAAGGTTAGAAAAGTCGCCGCCCGATAAATCCATATTGGCGCACTGAGCACCTGGGACCAGCTCACAGCCGTTATGTACTGGCGGTTGATACGCTTCAACATAATCGTCGGCAACAACACTGCCTATCGCGCTCAGACAGAGAAAAATCGCCGTTGCTTGGCGGCTTAATATAGGTAGAGCATTACGCGTTATCATTATTGTTCTCTCCATTACCGTTAATGTTATTCAAAAAAGGGCGGCAAAGGCCGCCCAAGAGGTGTCAATAACTTAACGATTAGCCAGATCTTGAACGAAAGATGGCAGCTTGAAGACCCAGAACGAACCACCCTGAGCAATCGGCCGCGTCAGTTCAGCCATATCACCACCCCAGAGAGGAACCGCGCCGCCATAACCGGCGGTAACACCAATGTACTGTTCACCATCCATTTCCCAAGTTACCGGTGGTGAAATGATGCCGGTGCCTACCTGGAACTTCCAAAGCTCTTCACCGGTTTCAGCGTGGAAGGCTTTGAAGTAGCCATCACCTGTGCCGGTAAACACCAAATCACCGTGGGTCGCTAGCACGCCTGCCCATAGCGGCATGGGTTCTTTATGCTCCCAAGCGTACTCGCCAGTCACCGGATCAACAGCGCGCAGAATACCGACGTGGTCGTCGTACATGCGCTTAATGCGGAAGCCCATACCTAAGTAGGCCGCGCCTTCCACGTACTCAACTTCCTCAGTCCAGTAATCTTCTTTCCAGTGGTTACCCGGCACATAGAACAGCCCTGTATCTTCGCTATAAGCCATCGGGTTCCAGTTTTTACCACCCAAGAATGGCGGTGAAACTTCGACTGGTTCAGAGCGTGTTTGTCCCTCTTCCAAACGCGGTGGTCGCTGGCCTTCAGCCTCAACGGGACGGCCGGTTTCCAGGTCAATGTGGGTGGCCCAGGTAATGTTATCGACAAACGGGAAGGCGTTGATAAGCTCGCCGTTGGTCCGATCAGTGACATAGAAGAAGCCATTACGGTCAGCGTGAGCACCTGCATTCACCGTTTGGCCATTCTCATCTTCGTACTCGAACAAGACGATTTCGTTATTACCCGAGAAGTCCCAGGTGTCGTTGGGCGTGTGCTGATAGAACCACTTCACTTCGCCGGTCGAAGGGTCAATACCCAGCTGACCCGAAGTATAGAGGCTGTCGTAGTCAGACGGGTCACCATCTTCTGAAGTACGTGCCCAACCGTTCCAGGGAGCGGGGTTACCGGCGCCAATGATGATGGTATTGGTGTCAGGGTCGAAGCTGGCGCTCTGCCATGGTGCGCCACCACCTTGGCTCCAGGCTTGTACTTTGCCGGTTTCGCTATCGGGGTCATCGGGCCAGGAAGGCGCGTTGGCATCACCTGTCGGAGTGCTCTCTTCACCGTTCAAACGTCCCATGTGGCCTTCAACAAAGGGCCGCATCCAAATCTCTTCGCCGGTTTCCGGATCGCGGGCATACAGCTTACCCACAATGCCAAACTCATCCCCCGAAGAGCCATGAATCAGCAACACGCGACCTGTTTCGCTATCTTCTACAATCGTTGGCGCACCGGTCATGGTGTAGCCCGCACGGTGGTCACCAAAGCGTTCGCGCCATACCACGTCACCGGTATCTTTATTCAGCGCCACGATGCCAGCATCCAACGTACCGAAGAATACTTTATCACCATAGATGGCCGCACCGCGGTTCACCACGTCACAGCAGGGGCGAATATCGCTGGGCAGGCGATGATTGTAAGACCACAGCCGCTGGCCGGTACGCGCATCTATGGCAAAAATACGTGAGTAGGAGCCGGTGACATAAATAACGCCTTCATGGATCAGGGCCTGAGACTCTTGGCCACGCTGCATTTCATCGCCAAACGAGTGAGACCACGCAGGGGTCAGCATCTCGACATTATCTGCGTTAATTTGATCAAGCGGGCTATAGCGCTGTGCTTTCACGCCCATGCCATACATCAACACCGTTTCAGTGTTGTTATGGTCGTTGAGAATATCGTCCCAGGTCACCTCGCTGGCGTGGGCTGTCATCGCAACACCCCCAACGCCTAAGGCAGAGGCGTAAGCAACGGCGGCGGTGAGTGTACGCAGGCGAAAGGGCCACGAAATTTTGCGGACTGACGTGTTGTTATTGATAGCGTATGTCATGGGTTTTCCATCCGAGTAATGATCACAATGCAATGGCTGCAAAGCGGCCAAGCTGCTGCTTGCGTGGTGCCAGCAAGACTAAGCTCAGCTTAGAAGCTCGGATAACAAACCAACCTACCCCTCCAGTCGCGTTCTCATCCTGATTTAGCACTACTTCCAAAGGAGGAGCCCAGCGATGCCTAAGGTGCTATAGGTTCGGAAAGCCTGCCTGCCTATGCTCACTCCAGTGACGATACTTTGATCCCCTGAGGAGCATTTCCCATGACCATTACAAAAACCATTACAAAAACCGCCCTTAAAAAAACGCACTTACGCCTCAGCAGTCAAGTGGGCGCTCTCGCCCTTGCGGCGCTACTGGCGTCACCACTGGCCTGGTCTCACGGCAGCGTGACTCCTCAAGCCGTTGACATTAAAGACCTCGAACGCTTGGGCGACGATTGGCGGGAAGAGAACCCCTACCGTGACCACCCCCAGCAAGAGCTAGCCATCGATATTGGTGCCCGCGCTTACAACAGCAACTGCGCCGCTTGCCATGGGCTAGAGGCAAAATCCGGCGGCATCGCCCCGGACCTGCGCGAGTTGGAGAACGGCGCATGGGGCGATGAGTGGTTCAAAGAGCTGGTCACCAATGGTGCCGAGCGCAACGGCCGTGTGCTAATGCCGCGTATGTCTGACTACGTTAGCCAAGAAGGATTGTGGGCCATTCGTACGTGGCTGGAGACGGTCAGTATGGAAACTACCGGACAATAACCCTCACGCTGGGAGGCACCATGGCAACCCTATCCCCCCTAATCACGTTACAACGGTTTGCCGCGTTTCTTGCTGCGCTTGGTTGGTTAGTCGTTATGTTGCCTCCCAGCGCGCTGGCTACCGAGAATACGGCTGAAAAGGACCCGCTGAACTCCTTTATGTGGCCTGTCTACCGCGAGCGCTTTCTAGGCGACGCCCCCGTGGTGTTTGACGAGCGAGTCATCGTGAATGCACCAGGGTTCGCTGAAGACTCAGGACAAGTGCCCATTGAGCTAGACGCCAGCGCCTTAGAAGCCAGCGGCGAGCCAATCACTGACATTATTGCCTGGGTGGATCTCAACCCGATTCCCCGCCTGTTCCGCTACTCCCCGATGAGCCACGGCTTAGCCAAGCTATCGTTAAATATCCGCTTGGAACAAGCCTCCGCGGTGCGCGTCGCGGTGAAGCAGGGAGACACCTGGCATGTGGGCGGCACCTATATTGAAGCGGAAGGCGGCGGCTGCACCACCCCCGGCATTGCCAGCGCAGACACCGACTGGGAAAACACCTTCGGCGAGCTGCAGGGGCGGTTGTTTGCTAATGAGGGCGAACAGCGACTGCGGGTGCGTCTTTCCCATCCTATGGACAGCGGCTTGATTCCCAGCCAACCGGCCTTTTATGTGCAGTCGTTTGAACTGTTGGATCAGCAGGGCGAGCAAGTGGCCGCCCTGGATATCGACGCCTCGGTAAGCGCTAACCCCACCTTAGGGCTGCATATGCGCCCCTCGCCGGGCGGCTATGTGATTGGTGCGCGGGATAACAACGGCAATCGTTTTTCCATTGGCCTGCAGCCATGAAAGCGCCCTTCTTAATTAGCCTAGCGGCACTGCTAGCCCCACCGCTGTTGGCTAGCGAACCGGTAATGTTCTGCGAACGTCCGCTAGTGGCGCAGCTGGTCGCGGAAAACACCTGGATAGTGGAAGGCGTAAAAGAAGAGCTCTCTACCAGCAACTGTGGCCATATTGGCAACCAGGCATTTATTGCCACGTCCAACGGCGTCATCCTTATCGACAGCGGCAGTAGCCCACACTTTGGCGAGGCGCTAAAAACGCTGATTGCTCAGCACACCTCCCACCCCGTCCGCTGGGTGTTGAATACCCACCACCACCCCGACCACTTTTTTGGCAATACCGCCTTTGACAAGGCGCAGCACCTCACTCTGGCCACGACCCGCGACCTGATGACTCGCGACACAGACGCGCTGATCGACAACGTCGAGCGGCTGACCGGGCGCAGCTTGGAACGCTCGTCTGTTGCCCTACCCGAGGTGATTGAGGCCGGTGACATAACGCTGGGCAGCTATCCACTCACCCTATATGCCATGAGCGGCCATAGCGGTGGAGACTTGGTGATTATGGATCACACCACCGGCGTGCTGTTTATGGGCGACATGGGCTTCTACCAACGCGCTGCCGCTACCGCTCACACCCCAGGCCTTCAACAGTGGCAAGAAGAACTACACGACCTGCGCGCGCTCAACGCCACCATTGCCGTGCCCGGCCATGGCCCCAGCGCACCGTCCGCAACGATCATTGACCAAACCATTGATTACCTTGAATGGCTAGACCAGCGCCTCAGTGACGTGGCTAGCGAAGGGTTGGGTGCCAATCACGCCTTGGCTGTTGAACTACCTGACACGTTTAGCACCATCGCACTCGCCGAATACGAGTTTACCCGCAGCGTGATGCAACTTTACCCACGCTATGAAGCACGATTGATGTGGGGCGCCCCACAATAAGGAGCATGCCTATGCTGCTTACCCTGGCAGATGCTGCCGAGCCCTGCGATACCCTGAGCGAACTGCACAGCGACGCCCAGACGGTTTACTGGCTGTCTCGCTGCCCGCAAACGGGCGACATGCAGCTTTGGCAGTGGCGAGCTAACAGCAATAAGCCGCCGCACTGTGTAATAGAAGAAGCGGTGGGTAGCCGCGTGAACCAGTACGGCGGTGGCAGCTACACGCCACTGCTAGGGGGCGTCGTATGGGTGCGCCAGCACGACCAAGCCATCATGCAGCTCGGCTGCCACGGTACAAGCTACTGCTGGCAACAGCGCCCGCAAACCGCCTACGGTGGGCTGTGCGCCGACCCTAAGCGCCAGCGTGTATTAGCGGTTGAGGAAGATGTCCACGGTCAGCGGCTGGTCGCCGTCACTGATAGCGATCGGCAGGTATTGGCAAAAGGTGCCGACTTCTACGGCGCGCCGATAATAAGCGACGATGGTAACTATCTAGCGTGGGTGAGCTGGTCACTGCCTTATATGCCGTGGCAGCGTAGTCAGTTGCACTTCGCAAACATCGCAGCCGACGGTACGCTTCAAGCCTTTGAAAGCTGGGACTTCGGCGCAGCGATTAGTCAGCCACAGTTTGGCCCACATAACGCGTTGATCTGCATCAGCGATCACACTGGCTGGTGGCAACCCTGGCAGGTTAATCTGGCCTCCCCCATCTGCCTGAGCAGCGCCCCTGTTGATCACGTCACCACGCCATGGCAGCTCGGTGAGCGCCAGCACGCTTGGCGAGACAATCGGCAGGTTTACTGCCAACTACACCAGGGTGCAGCGCAGCTATACCGCCGTACCGGCGAGCAGGTGGAAGCACTGCTACCCGACCCCGGCCGAGTGGCAAGCATCACGCTGGCACAACACGGCGATTACGCCATAGTGCAAAGCGCCACCAGCGGCGCCCAGCTTATACGGTTCAACGAAAATGGCTCACGCAGATACTTAGTGGGTAACATCGTGGGTAACGCAAACTCAGTGGATAGCGCAAACTCAACGGGTAGCGTAATCGCAAAAGCACCTGCCACCGCCCAGTGGGTTGAAGCGCCGGTTGGTAATGAAGGCGAAACGGTTCACGGCTTTTTCTACTCAGCCTCAGCTAGCCCCGCTGCACCGCTGATTGTGCGCGTTCACGGCGGACCAACCGCCGCCACCTACCCCATCTACGATCCGCTGGTGGCCTATTGGCAGCAGCAGGGCTTTCACGTTTTAGATATCAACCCCCGTGGCAGCGGCAACTTTGGTCGCCGCTACCGTGAATGTTTAGCCGGCCAGTGGGGCGTCAGCGATACCGAGGATGTGATTGCACTGGTAAACGCCGTTTGCGCACGCTTTGCGATTGACACAGCGCGCTGCTTTATTCGCGGCCAAAGCGCGGGCGGCTTTACTGCCCTCAATGCCCTAGCGGCCACACCGCTATTTGCTGCGGCCACCAGCCTGTACGGGGTCACCAATGCGCTCACCCTAGCGGCACAAACCCACCGCTTTGAGTCCGGCTATCTGGGCTGGCTAATCGGCGATGACGCCCTGCTAGCTCAGCGCAGCCCTGCCTATAAGATTAGCCTGTGCACAAGACCTATTCAGGCGCTGTTTATTCAGGGTGGTAAAGACGCCGTAGTAGTACCGGAGCAGACACACGCCATGGCGCGACATATTGAGCAGCATGGTGGCGAAGCACAAACGCTGCTGTTTGATAACGAACGCCACGGCATTCGCCATCCTAGCGCTCGCCAAACCATGCTGGCCCGCGAGCTGGCCTTTTATCAGCATTTTTAATTACGTTTTCAACAACATTTCTAATCGCACGTACATCAACAGCGTGCTTTATACCCCGCGACAGCACCAAGGTCGTAGCGCAACAACCCCCTAAGGTGCTTAAGATAATGGTTAATAACTATAAACGAGACCGCCCCATGACATCGCCGCTCACGCAACTACGTAAGTTTGTCGCTCCTGAAATTATTTTTGGCGACGGTGCACGCCACGCTGCAGGCAACTATGTCACCACCTTCGGCGCAGAAAAGGTGCTACTGGTCTCCGACCCCGGCGTGCTGCTGGCGGGTTGGGTCGCCGATATTGAAGCCAAGTTGCTGGAAGCCAACATTGCCGTTGAGCGCTTTACCGCCGTATCGCCCAATCCACGGGTCGATGAGATTATGGCCGGTGCCGAGATTTACCGTGAAACCGGCTGCAAAGCGATTGTGGCCGTGGGCGGCGGCAGCCCCATGGACTGCGCCAAAGGCATTGGCATTGTCACCGCCCACGGCGGCCACATTCTTGATTTTGAGGGAGTTGATACGATTCGCGTGCCCATTCCGCCGCTGATCTTTATTCCCTCAACGGCGGGCACCTCGGCGGATATTTCCCAGTTTGCGATTATTTCCGACCAGCAGCGACGCATGAAATTCTCAATCATCAGCAAGGCCGTGGTGCCGGATGTATCGCTGATCGATCCTGAGGTCACCATGACCATGTCGCCCTATCTCACCGCGTGTACTGGAATCGACGCGCTGGTGCATGCTATCGAAGCGTTTGTTTCAACCGGCAGCGGCCCTCTCACCGATGCCCACGCCTTAGAGGCCATGCGCTTAATTAGCAGCCATCTCGAAGCACTAGTGGCTAACCCAACCGATGGCGAGCTGCGTGCCCAAGTAATGCTGGGCAGCATGCAAGCAGGGCTGGCGTTTTCTAATGCGATTTTAGGCGCAGTACATGCGATGTCCCATAGCTTGGGGGGCTTCTTAGATTTACCCCACGGCCTGTGTAACGCCATGCTGTTAGAGCATGTGGTGGCTTATAACTACGAAGCCGCTCCGGATCGTTTTAAACGAGTTGCCGACGCCGTTGGCATCGACTGCCGAGGGCTAACACAGCAACAGGTTAAACAGGCGCTATTTACGTACTTAGTCGATTTAAAGCATGCGGTTGGACTGGGCGGGACCCTTGGCGTAATGGGCGTCTCACGCAGCGATGTGCCATTTCTCACCAACCATGCGCTGGGCGATCCCTGCATTCTGACTAACCCTCGTCGCTCCAACTCACGTGACGTGGCAGTGGTCTACGAAGAGGCACTATGAAAAAAGCCAGCGACCCTTCGGGCTTTTCGGTCAGCGACCTGCTCGGGCTAGGCCAGCAGTCGGCGCGTAAAAGCTACTACCGCGAGCTTTCCGTGCGTTTAGAAGAGCTGGAGGTTGAGCGCAACCGCTACAAGTGGCTATTTGAAAACGCGCTACACGGAATTTTCCAGGCGTCACTTTCCGGCAAGCTGCGCGCCGCCAACCCAGCGCTTGCCGCTATGCTCGATGATAGTAGCGTGGCGCATACGCTCGAACGCTGCGCGCGCTTTGATGCGCTATTTGTTAACACGTCTACAGGGCAACAGCTGCGCGACCTGCTACTCACGCAAGGACACGTCACGGGTCAAACCACCTGGCTGCAAGGTGCCTCCGGTCATCAGGTGCCCGTAGCAATTACACTAATACGTAAGCCCGCCGAGCTTGTCGGGGATGAAGACCTGATCGAAGGGTTTGTAGCGGATATTACCGAGCGCGAGCGAGCGCGACAGCATTTAGAAACCCTCAACGCCCATCTAGAGGCACGCGTCGTTGAACGCACTCAAGCGCTTGAGCGGCTCAACGAGGAGCTTAGAAGCGCCCGTGATGCGGCAGAGTTTGCTAATCAAAGTAAAGACCGCTATCTAGCCGCCGCTAGCCATGACCTGTTGCAACCCATGAATGCTGCGCGCTTACTGGTGGCCTCGCTACAGGAGCGGCTGACCGATAGCGAGAATCTGGCTTTGGTTGAGAGTGTGCAAAACTCACTGGAAGGTGCCGAAGCGATACTTTCCGATCTGCTTGATATCTCCCGCCTGGACCACGGTCAGGTGCAACCTCAGCTACGCCACTTTAAGCTCGACGATATCCTCAGCAACTTGGCTGATGAATTTACCCCGGTGGCACAACGTAAAGGGCTAACGTTGCACTATGTGCCTTCTCATCAAGCGGTGACCAGCGACCCTTATCTACTCAGCCGCATTGTGCGCAACTTTCTGGCTAACGCCTGCCGCTATACCCAGCGTGGCGGGATCTGCCTAGGTGTCCGCCGCCATAGTGACGATAGCCTGGCCGTGCAGGTGGTTGATAGCGGTATTGGTATTCCCGAAAGTGACTACCAGCTTATTTTTCGCGAGTTTCATCAACTCAATGCCACCCGCGCCCGTGATCGCCAGGGTGTGGGCTTAGGGCTTGCCATTGTGGAGCGAATTAGCCAACGCCTTGAGCACCCCCTCTCGGTGCGCTCTGCACCCGGCCAAGGCTCCTGCTTTGCTATTACGGTGCCCCGTGCCAATGGCATTTCCTTTAGCCAAGCCCCAGCCCCCAGCGCGCCGCTCTCCGCTGACGATGAGTTTGAAGGGCTGCGCGTGCTGATCCTGGATAATGAGCCAACAATTTTGCAAGGCATGGCGCTGCTGTTAAGTGAATGGAAAATCAGTTGCGATACTGCCCTGGATGTCGATACCGCTAAAGCCTGCCAGGAGGCACCGGATATGCTGTTAGTTGACCTGCATCTAGATGATAACGTCACTGGCCTAGAGGCTATTCGCCAACTTCGTCAGCACTGGCACGACCCGCACTTGCCAGCGGCTATTCTCAGTGCCGACCGCTCTGACCACTGGCAGAGGCGGCTGCGTCATGCAGGCGTTCCGCAGTTAAACAAGCCGGTACGCCCCGGCAAACTGCGCGCGCTGCTGCGTAGCCTGCTCAGTGGCTAAGCTCAGTGGCTAAGCTCAGTTTCCAACAAGCCTGTATCTCCCTGCCTAATGGGGTGCAGGGAGTGCTAGCCTACGCGCCCCAGTTAACCCGCGCTCATGTCAGCATCGCCATTGCGGCAGGCTATTTGGATGAGCCACCCGCTCTGCCTGGGCTGGCCCACCTGTTAGAGCACGTGCTGACCACAGCGCCGCTGGAAGCCTCTTCTAACATCAGCCTGCTCACTTGGTTTGCCCAGCACCAGGGCAGCCTGAATGCCCATACTGATGACTACATCACTGATGTGCACTTCTCGATACCAGCAAACAAACTAGAAGCAGCGGCGCTCACCGTTGCCCGTCAGCTCGCTAGGCCACCGCTGCCCTTATCGACTATTCGCGCTGAAGTGGCGGCGATCGATGCCGAGTGGAACGCCCGTCAGAACAGCGCCCAAATGCAACGTCTGGATGCCCTCGCGGCACTTGCTGACCCACAGCATGTTGGTGCAGGCTGCCGCCATGGCAACGCGCAAACCCTAGGCAGTGACACGGCGCTGCTACTTGAAGCGCTCACCACGCTTCATCACGCCTATTACCATGGCGGCCGCGTTAGCATCGCCATTATCAGCCCCTGGGAGATGGTAGACATGACGCGCCTTGCCCAACACATGGCCGCGCGGTTTAGTCCATCACCACCCAACGCTCCTTCGCTTGCCATTGCGCCCCGTTGGAGCCGCCAGCTCAGCGCGAAGGTAGCCAGTACGGGCAATACCGTTGAGCTACTGTGGCCGTTGCCATCGGCCATTGCACGTCATCAGCTTATCGCCCTTAGCGGCTTAGCTGATTCGGTACAGCAAGGCTATTTTGTAGAACAATTTCCTGATTCGATTACCGACTACCGCGCAACTCTGGCCCCTAGCGGGGCGACAGACGCCTTTAGCTTACTGTTAAGTGGCACTGCGAAACAGGAGCAGGTGAAAGCCCTTGCGGCTGCTCTAAGTGAGCGCTTAGCAACCTTCTTCACAACCCTGCCCGGGACAACACCTAACGATCACGACACTATTTGGCAGCCACCCGCTGATACGGTGCAGTTAGCCCCTGCTTGGTTTACCCACGCCCGCCGCCAAGCGCTTGCTCGTCGTTTCGCTACGCCGCCCTCTGAACATCAAGCTGCCCCAAGCCCATTCGCCGCTGGCAACGCCCGTTGGCTAATCGGTAACGCGCCTACACCGGCTTCACCGGCTTCACCTCGCGCTGTTGATGCTTCCCCAACGCCTTTACCCACCGTGCAGTGTTGGTGCGGTCAGTACGCTGTTGATGAGGATTTCGGTGCACTTGCCGATAACGCCTGGGCGGCCTGCTTTGTGCCGGGGGCAATGATTGTACCCAGCCCGCTCACCGCTCAGAGTCTGGCGCTTCAGGGCATTGTCTTCAAGCAAGAGAGCTCGCCCCATGGTAGTTGGGTAATAGTGATCGGTAGTCAAGCCAATCACGCTATGGTGGCGCTATTAGAAAAAGCCACATTAGCCGCCCCCAACGCTCATGAAGGGCTGCTGGCCCAGCAATTGGTTCAGCGCTTAGCGCCGCTGCCAGCCACGCCTGCGCTATGGGTTTCCCATGGCACAGAGGTCGCTGTCGTTTGCAACGCACTAGCGAATTTGGCGAGCCGCATTGAAAAACACACGGTGCAGGCTTCTCTCGCCGACTTACCATCCAGCACCGCCATCATGCGGACACTGAGCCTACCGGGCACTTCCAGCCAGCGATTGCTATTGGCACTTGCAGAGCAGCATCACAGCGCGGCTTTTTTTCAGCAGGCACGCTACAACCATCACTTGGGCTATGTGGCGGCAGTTCGCAGGGGCGACGGCGCGCCTTGCTCACTTGGCTATGTCGTACAAACCAGCAAAGATGCTGGCTCGGCAGGGATGAAACAGATAGAGGAAAGACTAATAGCAATCACCGATGCCCTCTGGAAAACGTCTAATGGCGTTCTGCAGACGTACCTGCCAACGCTAACACCGCCTGAAACGCCACTGGCTGCGCTGATTCTCCAGTGGCAAAGCCTCTTGGCAGGTACTAATCAACCACTGCATCGGCTTGGGCAGCAAAGCCTCCATTCACAGGCGCTTGGCGACTTACTTACCCAAATAAACAACGTTGGCCGCTGGCAAACCCACTGGCTGGATAGCGCTGGTCACTATCAATTTAACGAGTCAGCGATTGAGGAACTGGGAAAAATCGATATCGTTGGCGGATAAAATCGCTTGTACACGACTGGTTACCCCCAGCTTGCGTAAAATCGCCGACACGTGGGCTTTCACCGTGGTTTCCGCAATATTGAGATGATAAGCAATCATCTTGTTAGATTCACCGCGGGTCATGTGCTCTAACACTTGTAGCTGCTTGCGGGTCAACAGGCGCAGTTGTTCTGCGGTAAAGCCTTGATCCTGATGGCGACGTTTACGAATACTGTCCGGCGCGCGCATGGCATCAGCAGGTAGAAAGATATTGCCTTCCAGCACCTGGGCAATGGCGTGACGCATCTGGTCACGGGGCAATGATTTGGTAATAAACCCCGCCGCACCGCAGGAAACCGCCTGCAGAATAATCTGTTTATCCTCTTCCGCAGAGACAATCACTACCGGAATCGTCGGTTGCTCATTACGCAGCTGCAAAAGCCCCGTTAACCCATTCATGCCAGGCATATTTAAATCTAGCAGTATTAAATCAATATCCGCATCTTGCTGAGCATGTGCGAGGGCCGTATCAAAGTCTTCTACCTCGATAACCTCAGCATCTGGGTAAGCTTCGCGGATCACCCGTGCTATCGCATCGCGTACCAGGGGATGATCGTCGGCAATCAAAAATTTATACGTCGCTGTCATTATTATGGTTGCCTATGGTTTAGCTAAATCCCGCTTACTATGTCCTTTATGACACTCTACTAAGTCATCCCTGCTAAGTCATCACTACCGAGTCATCACTACCGAGTCATCACTACCGAGTCATCTCTACTGGGTCATCCACCTTGCTTGAAGCAACTTCCCACCACCAAGCGGAGTTAGGCTATTATTCGACGCCTTTCTGCTTAAAGGTGCTAGCGAATTCGATCAGCGATTGAGTCAACCAAACGAGGGCGGGGTCGTTGGCATACAGCCCGTGTTGAATCAGCGTCATATTAAGTGCAGGTAACTCTTTAGGTGGCACGACAATACGCACTGGCAGCATCGTGACAAATCGCTTAGCCATTTGGCGTGGCAGCGTCATGATCGCATTAGTGAGCGCAACGACCCGCGCTGCCGCAATATAATTTAAGTTCTTTGAAATCACCCGCCGTGTTAAGCCGTGCTGCACTAAGCAACTATCGATATTACTTGGCCTTAAACCGGTGATATCCGTCAGTGCTACATGCGGTTCACGGGCAAACTGGTGAAGCTCCAGTGCATCGCCTACCTGGTTATTATCCGTTGCCGCTAAACAAACCAATGCCTCATCCATCCAAGCATGCTGGATGACCCCACTGGGCAGCGCGCTTTGGCTATCCAGCCCGACCACCATATCCACTTGTCGCTGCTCCAGGCCCTCACTCAGTACGTTAGGAGTAATCAGCTCAATGGAAAAGCTGATATCCGGCGCGTAAGTCAGCAATTGGCTAAGAAAAGTCGGGTACATGACCTCTTCAAAATAATCCGTGGTAGCCAGGGTAAAATGCCGCGCACTGGTGGCTGGTAAAAAGTTGGTCGGCGGGGTGAGTCCTTCTTGCAACATGGCCAGCGCCTGCTGCACCACGGGCAATAGCGCCAGCGCACGAGGCGTTGGCTGCAGCCCCGTGTTTGTCCGTATTAATAATGGATCTTCCAGCGCATCCCGCAACCTTTTTAACGCATGGCTAAGCGCTGGCTGGCTTAAATGCAGTTTTTCCGCCGCCCGAGTGACATGGCGTTCACGCATTAGCGCTTCAAATACCAACAGAAGATTTAAATCAAAATGACGAAGCGAACGCATAGCGCCTCACTATTTATTTAACGAATAGTTTCATTCTAAACATTCATTTCATTCATCGCTAAAAATTCCTTATCGTCGCGCTTCTTCTCGCCTAATCCCCCCGATTTATTGTTACTGCACACCATAGGAGTAAACGCTAGGTGACCCCATCTCAGATCATGCCAAGCCTGTTTGGTGATGTTATTTCTACCTTTATGGGCGTGCCGAAGGCCACCGATCCTAAAACGACCGATGCTGAGGTAGTGGTTAGCGGCGTGCCCTTTGATCTGGCGTGCTCTGGACGATCAGGCACCCGCATGGGGCCAAACGCCATTCGTCAAAGCACTGCTAACCTGATCTGGGAGGGCAAACGCTGGCCCTGGGACTTCGCTTTGGAAGATCGGCTAGGGGTATGCGACGCGGGCAACTTAGACTACGCCTACGGCGAGCCGGAAAGCCTAGTCGATAACCTTGAAACCCATGCGATGCGTTGGCTAAAGGCCGGTAAAAAAATGCTCACATTGGGCGGTGACCACTATATCAGCCTACCCCTGCTACGCGCTCATGCTCGGGTGCATGGCCCACTGGCACTGATCCATTTTGATGCCCATACCGACACCTATGAGCAAGGCACGCGTTTTGACCATGGCACTATTTTTCACCATGCCTTAAAAGAGGGGTTAGTAGTGCCGGAGCACTCGCTACAAATTGGTATTCGCACCAGCTACGACCGCCATAACCACCCTTATGAAGTGCTAGATGCTGGCTGGGTAAATGAACACGGCCCTGCCGCTGTCCTGGAACGCATCCGTGCCCGTGTTGGCTATCATCCGGCTTATATCAGCCTGGACATTGATGGCTTAGACCCTGCCTACGCGCCAGGAACCGGGACACCGGTATGTGGCGGCATGTCTACCGACCTAATGCTAAAAGTGATCCGCGGCATGGTCGGCATGGAGTTAATTGGCATGGATGTGGTTGAAGTAAACCCCGCTTACGACCATGGCGATATCACGTCACTCGCTGCAGCCACCCTGGGGCTAGAGTTTTTATATACGCTGGCCGCGTCTAAATAGCCTTTTAGCCCCTGCAAGTACCCGCCCACTACTGAGCAAAACGTAGCTATCCCAGCAAGGCGTAACTATCCCAGCAAGGCGTAACGTTTTGGTTACGCCTTGCGACGAAGTGTTAATGACCAAAGTGATAATGGCGATTTTCTGCGCAGCGCATAATATATAGAATAACAATATAACTAAAAAATATATATTAGACTTCTCTTCAGGAGTTAACCATGCATAAGCCACTATTGCTGAACCGTCGAGAGCTACTGAAAGTAGGTACTGGACTAGGGATCAGCAGCCTTCTTCCTTTTAGCGCAGTCTCTGCTAATACCCTACAAACCCAGGCTCACATCGTCATTCTTGGCGGCGGCGCGGCGGGCATGGCAATGGCTAATCGACTAGCCACACGGCTCGAAGGAGGAACCATTACACTGGTTGAACCGCGCAGCACACACCATTATCAACCAGGCTGGACACTGGTTGCCTCGGGCGTTTGGCAGCCTGATAAAACCATGCGCCCTAATGCTCAGTTTGTGCCGCGAGGAGTGAAGTGGGTGCGCGAATACGCAGCCAGCATTGATGCCGATAATAAACGAGTCGGCCTTGCCAATGGTGCAACACTAGACTACGAATACCTAGTGGTGGCTACGGGCATTCAACTCAACTATCACCTGATCGAAGGCATGTCGCCATCGTTAGTAGGTCAACATGGAATTGGCAGTGTCTACGCCAGCATTGAGGGTGCTACGCGCACCAATCAAGCTATTCAGACATGGTTAGATAGCGGCCAGGGCAAAGGCATTTTTACCGCGGCCCCCACGCCGGTTAAGTGTGCTGGCGCACCGCTTAAAATGACCTTTACGACGTTAAGTCGCTTGGAAGCTTCGGGGCGGCGCGACGCCTTTGAGGTAGACTTTATGGCACCTGGCGACGCCCTGTTTTCTCAGCCTTGGGTTAATGAATTCGTTAAACAGCGCTTTGACGAGCAAGGTGTCAATAGGCGGCATCACTATCGCCTTTCCGCCATTGATCCTCAGGCCAAGCAGGCTGAGTTCACCTTTGTTGGCCCTGACAGCGAATTCACCTCGCATCACCAGCTTCGCGAAGCTGAGTTCAGACGCGATAACCAACCCACGGTGATTGCGGACTATGATTTTATTCACGTAGTGCCGCCGATGAGTGCTCACGACTTCGTCAAGCAGAGTGCGCTTATCGCTCAAGACGGCCCATTCAGAGGCGAATGGTTAGATGTCGACATCTACACCATGCAGCACAACCGCTATCCCGAAGTGTTTGGTATTGGCGATGTCATCGGCGCACCGATTAATAAAACGGCTGCTAGCGTTAAGGCCCAAGCGCCTGTAGTAGAAGCCAACCTGATTGCTGTCATGCAAGGAAACCCGCTACCCGCCCGTCATACCGGCTACACCTCATGCCCCATGATTACCGGCATTGGCAAGGCTATGCTGGTGGAGTTTGGTTATGAAGACAACTTCGCCTTTATGCCGTCTTTCCCGTTTATTGATCCTACTGACGAGTCTTGGGTTACCTGGGTAATGAAAGATCGCATGCTTCAACCCGCTTATTACGCCGTTCTTGAAGGCCAAGCTTAAGGAGCACCATTATGACCCTTACCGGCATCATTACGATTTTAATGTACGCGCTCGCCCCCTTCATTTGGCTAATGTTAGCAGCCGCTGTGATTATCGTTGGCCTACACCTTTTCGCTTATCTGCGTGGCTACCAAATCACCCATCACCGTAGCGTGCTTGCTCTACTATTGGCCGGACTGGTCGGGCTAACAGCCTTTGTTTGGGTGCCCTGGTTTACTCACTCTACGCTGGATTACGTCGCGACAGTGGTTGACTGGGTGGCGTTGACAAGCGCCGCAATCGCAACCTTTATTGTTGCCTTGATAGTCTTACACCCTTTGAGCTATTTAATCAGTGATCGGCGTACAGATTGAGCATTCCAATGTGACTCAGCCCACGCGTACGTGGGCTGAGTCAAAACCGCCGGTGACACCATTTATAATGTGAGTGAAGGCTAATACTCTTCACGCACCAGCGTCGCATCAAAAGACACATCAATACCCATGGTATTGCTGTGATCATGCTCTTCTGTCATCGACGCCACATAGGCAAGCGACGTTGCAACACGCCCTTTTACCCGACCGGTGTCACCATCGATTTCCAGCAGCGCTATCTCAATAGGCACGTCTTGTTCAGTGCCATAGTGGGGCAACATTCCGCTTTCTGGAAAGTAGCTCACTGAGGCATCACCCGTGTCACCATTCATCACTATAAAGCTAATGCTCAGCGTGCCTTGGGTTTCAAATCGCGGTTCTCTATGCCCTTGGACAGTGACATTCACCATGCCCGGCATCAGCTCAGAAAAATTAGCTGTTGAGCCTTCTGAGTGAGTAACAATGTGCCACTCTTTAGGCTCGCCATCCAACGTACCGCTGATCTCGTCCGCAACGACGTGTCCGGCCCCCCACATAAGCCCACCCAGGAGTAGTGAGCTCATTCCCAAGCGTTGTTGTTTTGTCATTTTAGCTCCCCCATACGTTTCGCTCGCTAACCGTAGAGGTGCTTCCCTGCACCTCTATTAGCTTAGCCCTGAGAAATTAGCTTAGCCCTGAGAAGCCGCTAGCGCTTGGTCAATGTCTGCCAGCAAATCATCGATATGCTCAATGCCAATCGATAAGCGCACCATATCCGGCGTGACGCCAGCAGCCTTTAACTCCTGCTCGTTTAATTGGCGGTGGGTGGTAGATGCTGGAATCGAAGAGCAGCTCTTGGCGTCGCCGATATTAACCAAACGCAGAATCAGCGCCAGAGCATCGTAGAAGCGCTCACCTGCGGCCTGGCCGCCTTCAATGCCAAAGCTAAGAATCCCCGAGGCATGGCCGTTCATATAGCGCTTAGCTAATGCATGGTCAGGGTGGTTTTCCAAACCTGCGTAGTGCACCCAGGTGACTAACGGATGGCTTTCCAAATGCTTGGCAACGGCTAACGCATTGGCACAAATGCGTTCAATCCGCAGCGACAGCGTTTCCAGCCCCTGCAGCAGGTTCCAGGCCGCTTGAGCCGAAAGCGCCGCGCCCATGTTGCGTAGCGGTACCACGCGAGCACGGGCAATAAAGGCGGCGTCGCCCACATCGCGAGTATAGCTAACGCCGTGATAGGAGATATCCGGCTCGTTTAGTAGCGGGAAACGGCTGGCATTTTCCGCCCAAGGGAACTTACCTGAGTCGACAATCACACCACCGACAGTAGTGCCGTGGCCACCAATATATTTGGTGGCCGAGTGAACGACAATATCTGCTCCGTGTTCGATGGGGCGACATAGAAACGGCGTTGCGGTGGTGTTATCCACAATCACCGGCACCCCATGACGGTGGGCTGCGTCAGCCAACTTTTGCAGGTCTACCACGCCACCAGATGGGTTACCGATACTCTCGCAAAACACTGCTTTGGTACGCTCGTCAATCAGCGCTTCAAGGCCGTCGATATCATCTTTATCGGCAAACCTGACTTGAATGCCTTGGCGTGGCAAGGTGTGGGCAAACAAGTTGTACGTGCCGCCATACAGCTCACTAATCGAGACAATATTATCGCCCGCTTCAGCAATGGTTTGGATCGCATAGGTAATCGCAGCCATCCCAGAGGCCACTGCCAACCCCGCAATGCCGCCTTCCAATGCGGCCACCCGCTGCTCCAGTACGGCGCAGGTTGGGTTCATAATGCGCGAGTAAATATTTCCTTCCACTTTTAGATCAAACAGATCCGCTGCGTGCTGGGCGTTATCAAATGAGAATGACGTGGTCTGATGGATCGGCACAGCAACAGCATTTTGTGAATCAGGCGCATAGCCATGGTGAAGAGCAATGGTTTCAGGCTTCATAAGAACGGCTCGCTAGTTGATGAAGGTGCATCCTTGATCCTAAACAAGCGACACACTGAAGGCCAATATCGTTTAGTCTGGGGGTCGCCAGAGCCGTTCTTATTAATGCGTGGCGCTTAGGCGCCAAGCAAACGGTTAATTTCTCACGGTAATCACTGAGCACTTGGCGGCATGGCTAACTTTGTGTGAAACACTGCCGATCATGACACTCCCTAGGTCACTAAGCCCTCGACTGCCCATCACGATCGCATCAACGCTATTGGCCTTGGCTACGTCTAAAATTACTCTGGCGGGATCACCGCTAACCAATAGCCGTTCAACCTGGGGCGCACCTGCTTGAGTGGCAAAGACAGAGGCTTTTTCTAACAGTGTTTCACCTGCTTGTTCGCGCTCTGCTAAGGTCGACTCAGGATTTACCACGCCTAATCCCCAGACCATCGTAGTTTTGTAGCCGAGCACTTCAGGCACATGCAGCAAATATACTTTTGACAACCCTTCTTTTTTCAGCAAATGACAAGCAACGTCAACCGCTTGCTTGGCATGTTCAGAGCCATCGACCGGCACTAGAATTGAATCAAACATGACCTCACACTCCTTTATTTTTTATAAATAGATACAGGTTTTAAAACAGCAGCGGTCAGCCAATGCCTGTCGGGAAGCCACGCATCATGTGGTAGTATATTTGGCTAATAGACCGCATTAACGCCCCCTGCTTTCAGCGTGCCGATATCGCTCAACTAGAGATAGCAACACCCCATTTTGCCCACCACTGTTTCGGTACTAAGGCTCATTCTGGTCGTCAAACCACAACAAAACGACTATTGATTAAGTTATTGCCCATACCCAGGAGGTATCATGGAACTGCGCCACTTACGCTACTTTTGCGTCGTTGCTGAAGAGCTGAACCTCACCTGTGCCGCTGAACGCCTGCATATGTCGCAACCTCCTTTATCTCGCCAAATTAAACAGTTGGAACAAGAAGTTGGCACTGTGCTGTTTGAACGTAGCTCTCGGGGCTTACGCCTAACGCCCGCCGGTACTTTTTTCCAGCAACATGCACTGCAAATATTAGAAAAAGTAGAAGTTACTATCGACGCCACTCGGCGTATGGCGCGCAGCCAAAGAACACTCTTCGGTGTGGGCTTTGTTCCTTCTGTCTTTTATGGCCAACTGCCGATGCTAGTCCGTGACCTAAGAAAACGGGAAAATATCGAGCTATCGCTGGCAGAGATGACAACGGTCCAGCAAATCCAAGCACTTAAAGCAGGGCGTATTGATATTGGCTTTGGAAGGCTACGCATTGATGATCCTGATGTTGAGCAAGAGATCCTGTTTAACGAGCCTTTAATAGCAGCACTCCCAACAGGCCACCCGTTAGAGGGCACGTCACCTACTTGTGAAGAGCTCGCCAGCAACCCACTGATTATTTTTCCTGCTAAACCACGCCCTAGCATGGCAGACGTGGTGCTGGGTATCTTTCGTCGTCAGCGGTTAAAAATCGATGTGGTGCAAGAAGCCAATGAGCTGCAAACGGCGCTGAGCCTTGTGGCTTCGGGGATTGGTATTACCCTGGTGCCTGAACAAGTTAAACGGGTTCAACGTGAAGGTGTTTCCTACGTAACGCTTGCCGATAAGAGCATCACGACGCCTGTGGTATGTAGCCGTCGACGGGGCGACAAACCATCACCCATCATGGAAGAGGCAAACGCAATTCTAAAGGTGCTTGTGGACAATCGTCGCTCAGGGCGTTACCCCTAACGGACTAAACCTCATTAAACAAACCTCATTAGATAACCCTCATTAAATAAAGAGGTAGATTGAATCTCGCCCTGCAAACCCAATGTGTAAAAAAATCCCGCTTTGCGAAAGCAATAACGGGACAAGGAGAATATCGAGTAAAAGGGCTAAAAAAGAATAACAAATAAGAAGTGACCGAGTTTTAGCCTGTCTTTTCCAACACGTTGCGAGCGAAGATAAATTCAAAGTCTTTTGTTTCAAAAATCGCTGAAACAATGACACCTAACACCAGCGCCCAGAACGTGGCGCCAATGCCCAGAATTTGCAGGCCAGAAGCCGCAATCAGAAAGGCGAACAGCGCGCCTATTTCATGCTTTTTACCAGCAAAGGCAATCGACATTGAGGAGGTAATGACGCGCATCAGCGCAAGCCCAGCAATAATCGCGATAAAATAGCGCGGTGTCGCTTCCAGCAGGCTGACGACATAGCCGTAAAAGGGCGCTGCCACCACAAAGATAGCCGCCGCCACCACTGCCGCGACCCAGCGCTTATCATGGGTACCTGCCTCGGGGGACGAGCAGATTCCGGTCATTGGTGCGGCAATGCAGGTACTGTGCAGGTTAAAAAACGCCGATACCATGGTGCCAAAGCCACCCACGGCAGTAATGCCGTTGGCAGGCACCTCTTTGTAGCCCATTCCTTTCACCAAGCCCACGCCCGCAGGGGTTTCCATACCGACTAGAATAATCGCCAACGGCAGGCCATAAGTGAGAAAAGCACTTAGGGTGAAGTGGGGAACAATAAACTCCGGAAAACGGATCGTCGCTTCGATACCTGATAGGTCAACGCCTGTCGCTATCAGGTAAAGAATACCTGCGAGCATGGCCACGATCAGAGGGGGAATTTTACGAAATAGCCGTGCGGAAATGAAAAATGCCAGAATCATAATCGAGGCTGGCACTATCGCGTTCTCCAGCGGGCGTACCATATTGAGTCCAAAGCTCAGTAGCATACCTGCCACCATACCCATCACGATTGGCATGGGGATTAAGCGCATCACAATCCCCATCACCCCCGTTAGGCCCGCCACCAGCGCAATCGCCCCCGCAATTAGGCTGGCTCCTAACGCCGCTTCTAATCCCACCACGGGAATAACGGCGGCGAACATTAGCGCCCCTGGAATAGAGTTAGCCATTGGAATGGGCAGCCGATAATAAGCGGGCATCACCAAACCAAATAGCCCGTTGATCATCAGGTAACTGATCACCCAGATCATAATAAACGAAGAGTCTAGTCCAGCAGCAGTGCCCGCACTGATATGAACGACGCCAACGCTAAGGCCTAAAATACCGGCGACCAAACCGGTACTGGCATTATCAACATTCAGGTCGCGCAGGAAATCACGGGGCGCGTGCCTGAGGCTAACGCCTTTCTCTATATGTTTCACGGTGTACTCCAGGGTATTGTTATGATTAGCGTTGAAGTGACTATAGCGATAGATGGGTTATCCGAGATCACCACCTGCAACGGGTAATACGCTGCCGGTGATGTAGCTGGCGTCGTCAGACGCAAGGAATAAAATGGGGGCGACCATTTCATCCAACGTGCCATAACGACCCATTAGGCAACTCTGCTTGGTTTGATCAATGTGCGCTTGAAACCAAGCTTTTTCTGTCTCGCTGGTCGGCTCTGGTGTGCCCCGTGAAATACGCCGTGGTGGCGCTTCAGTGCCGCCAGGGGCTGTCGCAACGACGCGAATGCCATGCTCGGCGTACTCAAATGCCAGCGAAGCGGTCATTGCGTTAACCCCACCTTTCGCCGCCGAATAAGGAATGCGGTGAATACCACGGGTGGCAGCGGAGGAGACGTTAACAATCACGCCGCTACCCTGTGCCACCATCATGGGAAGCGCCGCCCGACAGCACCATAGCGTAGGCATTAAAGAGCGATTGATCTCGGCGGCTATTTGCTCGTCCGTAAATTCAGTGAACGGTTTAAAATTAATCGCACCGCCCACGTTATTGATTAAAATATCGATACGCCCAAACTGCTTATATGCCACCTGCATTGTTTGCTCAGCACCAGCCCATGTCTCTAGGTCCGTTTGCACACCAACGACCTGACGCCCCTGCCCGCTTAGCTGGTCGACAACTTCGTGAATGAGGTCAGCGCGGTCTACCAGAACCAAACGCGCGCCTTCCGCCGCAGCGCGCTCAGCAAGACGCCGCCCGATCCCTTGGGCTGCGCCAGTGATCACCATGACGCGATCTTGAAAGCGTAAACGGTTAAGACACTGGCTACTCATGCGCGCTCTCCCACTTGATTCGGAGTGAACTTCTCGTAGTGGAAGCTCTGCGGCGTAATACCTTCGGTATCAAAATGGTTAAGTACCGCATCCACCATGGGGGGCGGGCCGCAAAGGTAGACATCAATATCACCATCGTGCAGAACGCCCGCATCCATGTGGTGGGTGACATATCCCTTCCGCGGATGCTCGCTGGCGTCGTCAACCACGACCGTTGAGTAGCTAAAATTCGGCAACGCTTCCTTAAAGGCATCTAACGCATCGGTTTTCACTAGGTGATCATCTTTATTGACGCCGTAGACCATATGGATCGGTGCGTCGCACTCTTTTTGTACCAACTGCGCCAGCATCGATAAGAACGGTGCTAACCCAGTACCGCCTGCCAACATCAGCACCGGCCGGGTCACCTCGCGCAGGTAGAAACTACCCAGCGGGCCAGTCAGCTTAAGCCGATCACCCACCTTTGCCCGTTCGGTTAAGTAACCGCTCATCACCCCGTTAGGGATATTACGGATAAGGAAAGTGGCTCGTTTATCGCCAGGCAGTGAGCTAAATGAGTAAGAGCGATGCACCTCAGTGCCTGGCACATCAATATGGATATATTGTCCGGGTAGGAAGGTCAGACCGTCGGCGTTATCCAGATCAACGACAAGCTCAATGCTATCTTCAGAGAGCGACTCGACTGCTGCGACCGTGCCCTCAACGCTGCCTACCTGGGTTTTACACAGTGTCGAGGCCACCGGCACTTGGATAACGCAGTCTGATGAGGGCACCATTTGGCATGTTAGCACCTGTCCTTCAGCCACCTCCTCGTCCGAAAGTGCCTCTTCTAGGTACTCGTCACCCATGTCAAATTGGCCCTGTTCGCAATATCCCTTGCAGGTGCCACATACCCCGTCAGAGCAGTCCATCGGCAGGTTAACTTTTTGCCGATACGCAGCATCAAGAACGGTTTCCCCTTCTTTACAACCGATAAAACGGGTCACGCCGTCTTCAAAGTTGAGGGCAATGGTATAGCTCATGGTTGAATCTCCTCCCACATCAGGTCAAATGTGGTAAACGTCGATGACCTGCTGGATATAGTCGTTGTTCAGCTGTACGACTTTTCTTGTGATGAGCGGTGTTTCACCCGACACATCCAGGGTGTAAAACGCTGCCCCGAAAAAGCTGTCGGTGACTTTGTAGCGGTGGCTAAGCGTGTGCCAGTTAAAGCGCAGCTCCACCTTATCGCCCTCTTGGGAAAGTATTTCGAGGTTGCTAATTTGGTGGGTGGTGCGTGGCTCAGGTGTGCTTGCACCGCTACGCTCGGTCTTAATCCGATAAACCCGGTCTTCCAGCCCTTCACGATTGGCGTAGTAGATCAGTGAAATTTCACTGTGTGGGTCACGGGTCAACTGGTCGTCGTCATCCCAAGCGGGCATCCAAAACTCAGCGTCTTTGTGGTAGCAGGCCAACCATTCGTCCCACTCGCGGTCGTCCAGTAAACGGGCTTCGCGGTACAGGAAGGCTTGAAGGTCGTGATAGGTAATGCTCATAGTGGTTTCTCCCCTGGTCACTCGGCGCCTAGGTGTCTAAACACTTAGGCGGATGCGGTGGCAATGAACTGACTGCGCTCTTTATCAATTGCGCGCAACATTTCGTCGACCCAGTGTTTGTGGTGCAACACGTAGAGGCCTTCATCTTCGGGGGAAGCGCCACTCAGCAGTGGTTTCATATCGATTGCCTGGGCATTTTCGTCAGCCCCTTCAACCCACTGTTTCGCGCCGCGAGAGAGGTCATTCCATTCCGCTAACGCACCGTTGTAGCCTTCTTGGCAAGCGCGGAACTCTTCAAGATCATCCGGGGTGCCCATACCAGAGACGTTAAAGAAGTCTTCATACTGGCGGATACGCACGGCGCGGTTTTCAGCCGACTCGCCTTTAGGAGCGAAGCAGTAGATGGTGACTTCGGTTTTGTTAACGTCGATGGGTCGCAACACGCGAATTTGCGTGGAGAACTGATCCATCAGGTAGACGTTAGGGTAGAGACACAGGTTACGCGTTTGGTTAACGATGGAATCTGCACGGGCGTCGCCCAGCTGCTCCTGAATCCACTCTTTTTGCTGATAGACCGGGCGCACTTCAGGATTAAGCAGACGTGTCCACAGCATCATGTGGCCATTTTTGTAAGAGTAGAAACCGCCTTTACTCTTCGACCAGCCATCAGCGTCCACCGCTTTGGTGCCGCCTGCATCGTAGTTACGACGCTCCATGGTGGAGGCATAGTTCCAGTGCACTGAGCTTACGTGGTAGCCATCGGCACCGTTTTCAGCCTGGAGTTTCCAGTTTCCTGAATAGGTGTAAGAGGATGTGCCACGCAGAATTTCCAAGCCTTCCGGTGCTTGATCAACGATGTTATCGATAATCTTGGTGGTTTCGCCCAGATGTTGCTCAAGAGGCTGAACATCCGCACTCAAACTGCCGAACAGGAAGCCTTTGTAGTTTTCAAAGCGAGGCAGGCGTTTCAGGTCATGGGAGCCATCTTCTTTAAAAGAGTCGGGGTAGGCACCGACCTTCTCGTTTTTGGCTTTCAGTAACTTGCCGTCGTTCTTAAACGTCCAGCCGTGGAACGGGCAGGTAAAGGTGCCTTTGTTGCCGCGCTTGCGGCGACACAGCGTCGCGCCACGGTGAGCACAGGCATTAATCAGTCCATGTAGCTCGCCCTGTTTGTCACGGGTGATAATCACCGGCTGGCGGCCCATAGTGACGGTCATGTAGTCGCCCGGCTCAGCGATTTGGCTTTCGTGGGCCAAAAACAGCCAGTTGCCTTCAAAGATATGCTTTAGCTCGAGTTCAAAGAACTCAGGGTCAGTAAACATACTGCGATGGCAGCGAAAAACACCGTTCTCTGGTTCGTCTTGTACGGCACCGCGCACGCGGGCTTCGAGCTGATCAAGCTTCGTGGTCATGATCTCTCTCCTGGTAGTTATCGGTCTTATCGCAGCGGGCCTAGGGGCTGGCCCGCGTTCATCAGGATGGGGGGGTTATACCTTGGCAGTACCGGCCAACTGGCTGGCTTGATCAGCCTCGTTTTCTTTAGCGCGTGGGCGGGCGTGGCGTGTTTGCAGCTCAGCGGCGTCAGTCTTGTTGAGCTCAATATCGAACACAACTTCTGAGAACGGGCCGTCTAGCTCGCGCTGGGCGATGGTGTTTTTATCGTCGATCTTGTTCGCTGGAACGACTAGCTCTTCACGCGTGGCAAAAGCGAAATCATCAAAGGTGTAGGGGTCACCAGCGAGATTAATCTGGGTAGTCAGGTGCTGATGGCCCGGTGCAGAGACAAAGTAATGGATATGGGCAGGGCGCTCGCCATGACGACCGAGTGACTTCAACACGACATCCGTTGGGGCACCTTCAGGAACGCCATAACCAGAAGGGATAATGCTGCGCGCAGTGTAGCGGCCTTGCGCATCGGTATAGATGGTACGGCGCAGGTTGTACTCGCTCTGCGTCTCATCAAAGAAGGAGTAGCCGCCTTTGGAATTGGCGTGCCAGATTTCGACCTTAGCCCCCTTGACTGGCTGCCCGTCCACATCACGTACCTGGCCGGTTAACCACATGGTCTCGCCGTCGTTATCCTGGCCGTCGTCCATGCGCGCAAAGCCTTCTTCTTCTGGGGCGCCAGCCACGTAAAGCGGCCCTTCGATAGTGCGCGGTGTACCTCCAGTACGCTTGGCTTCAGCGTCGATGGCGTCTTGGCGCATATCAAGGAAGTGGTCAAATCCTAACCCAGGCGATAGCAAACCGAACTGTGTTTGGTTGCCCAAAGCGTTAAGCAGATTAACAGCAGCCCAGTACTCTTCTTCAGTGACGTTAAAATCGTCAATCAGCTTGAACAGATCGGACACCAAGCGATGAACAATCTGTTTGGCGCGATCATTGCCACCCGTTTGGTCGAAACCAGCAATGGTCTTTAAAAAGTTCTGTACGTCTGGTGTGTCAAAAATTTTCACGGTCATGGTGACATCCTCAGTTTGTTATAGGCTATTGTTTTATTAATAAGAACTGGCGTATTACTTGGGTAATCAGCGGTCGTCTTCACGTACTGAAGAGGGGTGACGACACAGCGGCTTGACGCTAATTTCCATATAAGGAAACAGCGGCAAATTGCTGATCAGTTCTTGCAGCTCGGCGTTGTCTTCAACATCAAAAATACTGATATTTGAGTAGCTACCCGCTACCCGCCACAGGTGGCGCCATTTGCCTTGGCGCTGTAGGTTTTGGGCATACGCCTTTTCAGTGGCCTTAATATCCGCTGCCTGCTCTGCTGGCATATCGGTCGGCAGCTTGACTGTCATCTCTACCTGAAACAGCATAAATTTCTCCTCTTCAGCCGCGCGCAGATGCCAACATCGACTGGCAAATTTTTACTTATGCGGCGTGTAGTTGCGACGGATAGTTGCGTGGCTTTAATCGGGTTACTGACGTGAGTAGTAAGCCAATTTCTCTTCATCCAAGGTGATGCCCAACCCTGGCCCTTGGGGCAACGTCACCCCAAACTCGGTGTAGTTAAGTGACTTAATGACAATGTCGTCTTTCAGCAGCAGCGGTCCGAACATTTCAGTGCCCCAGGTCATTTCTGGTAGCGTTGCCCAGGCATGTAGTGAAGCGGCCGTTCCAATGGTGCCCTCCAGCAAGGTGCCGCCGTATAAGCCAACGCCCGCGGCTTGCGCCACATGCGCCAGTTCCAACACACCATGGATTCCACCAGACTTGGCAATTTTTAACGCGAAGGCACCGCTGAACCCGCCGCTCACAAGATCGAGGCCGTCGCGGGCATCCTGCACGGCTTCATCTGCCAGCATCGGCACGTTAAAACGGTTCGCTAGGCGAATAAGCCCTGCATGTTCACGGGCAGGTATGGGCTGCTCAATTAACTCGATACCGGCATCCTGTAGCGCTTGAATGCCACGCACGGCGGTGGATTCGTCCCACGCTTGGTTTACGTCAACGCGTACACTGGCGCGATCACCTAATGCTTGTTTAATAGCTGCGACGTGACCTACGTCTTGGTCGAGTGAATTAGCACCAATTTTTAATTTAAAATCGCAGTGACGTCGCTGCTCTAAACGCAGCTGCGCTTCATCGATATCCTTGGCGGTATCGCCGCTGGCTAATGTCCACAGCACAGGCAAATGTTCCTGCCGAGCGCCGCCAAGCAATTCAGCAACGCTTAAGCCCAAACGTTTGCCTTGTGCATCCAGGAGTGCCGTTTCCAACGCTGATTTAGCAATCATGTTGCCGCGGGCATGTCGGTTCAGGCGGGAGCGCAGCTGGTGGATATTGCTAGATGACTGGCCGACAAGAAGCGGCGCCAAATAGATATCGATATTGCGCTTAATGCTTTCAGGGCTTTCCGGGCCGTAGGCCAGGCCACCAATGGTGGTGCCTTCACCAATTCCTTCGATACCATCGGAGTGGCGCATGCGCACAATCACCATGGTTTGGCAGGCCATAGTGGTCATTGAGAGCTTATGCGGACGAATCGTCGGCAAATCGACTAGCAGCGTCTCAATATGTTCGATGACAGTTGACATGGCAGCTCCAGCGTCTGGCGTTGTTTAACTAGGGGCAGTTTGGTGGCCGCCAGTTGTTAAAACCAATATTGTTTGAGTGCCTTGCCATACCGAGAAGGTATTGCTACCAGACGGCTAAATGCGCCTTTTTGTGCTGCTCAACGCTGTCTGTCTCGCTCTATGCGTGTGATAAAGCGCCACAGAGATAGACGTTTTTCAATGAGTTATCACCGTGCCGCTGAGCTAACCCTGCCAAAATAAAAAACGGCGCAGCGTTGCACTGTACCGTTGTCGGTGTTTGGCCTTTGACAATCCTATTACTAACGCCAGCCACGCCGGCTGCTGTCATCAGTACGCTGGAACCTGTCTCTTCTGTTGTCTGCTGTCAGCCGGTTGTTTTGCGACAAAAGCATAATGGTAGGCAGTCTTCGAGAACGTTGGGAGTAACCCATTTTCTACTTCTCCGCTTCTCCATTTCTCTAGTTCACCTTCTTTCCCTTGCTACTCTCTCCTCTCAAACCGTTCTAAATAGTAGAATGGTCTATGTACTTTTAATCAATTTTATTATTATGTTAGCCTGCTTACAATCTCTCTCGTCGTCCAACAGCGATGCATAGTCATCGCAAATTTAGAGACGTTTTATTTAACGTGAGGTTAAAAGTTATGAAGTTAATCAATACAGTAGCAGCCGCCGCCCTAATTCTATTCTCTGGTGCAGCACTTGCCGAACGCGGCTCTGGTGAAGACAATCAAATCGCTTACCCTGACTCGTCAGCACAGCATCAAACAGATGCCACGACGTTCACTGCCTCTGAATTACCGATTAGGAATTCGAAGTAAGTGGAGGGGTTCATTATTCACTGAACGCAAACAGTTGGCGGGCCAAAAGGCCCGCCAACTGTTTATATAGGCAACGTTTATATAGGCAATTTTTATATAAGAAATGTTTATATAAACAGCGTTGTTGCTAGATCGATAAAATTCTTGAGCACGGGAGGCTCTTCTCCCGAACGCCATGCAAGCCATAGCGGCATGTCACAGGATGATAGTTCCTCTAACTCAATAAAAACGATACCCGACATCGGGTGGCAACGACTGGCAGCGGGCACAATCGCTAACCCTAGCCCAGCGGCTACCATACTAAGAATAGTCAGGTTATCAGCCCCATACTGCACTACGAGCGGTTCAAAGTTTAAGCGTGCAAAGTGTGCGACCACCCGGTCGAAATAAACCGGTGAAATGCTGCGGTATCCCCATACAAACTCAGCGTCACAAAGCGCGGCTAAGCTTGCAGGCGGCGACTCTGCCCATGATGATGAGGCGGGCACCGCCAGAACCAAATGATCGTGCTGCAACAGCTGCGCATCAATACCCGACGGCATGTCATCATCAAGATAGAGAATACCGACGTCGAGGCTGCCCTGCTGCAGCCTATCTAGCTGCGGCCCAGAAAGCAGCGGAAAGACATCTAGCGCTACCTTTGGGTAACGTTCCCGATAGCCGCCCATTAACTTGGCAACTTCCGGCAGCCATAGGTGCGTAACGGTCACCCCAAGACTCAGCTTGCCGGTTTGCCCACTCCCCAGGGCCAAGAGCCGCGCTTTAATATCTGAGCGCTCATCAAGTAACCGCGTGGCTTCGCTATACAGCGCCTTCCCCGCTACGGTTAAGTGAATACCACGGGCATGGCGATCTAACAGTTGTGTGCCAACACTCTCTTCTAGCAGGCGCATCTGCCGAGTTAACGCCGGTTGGGCGATATGCACGCGTCGACTAGCCGCCGATATCGAACCCGTTTCTACTACCGCGATAAAGTACTCCAGCTGACGAAACTCCATCGGCGCACTAAGACCTCAGTTAACCCTTTGAATAATTAGGCAAGACCCGCGTGTCTTAACCTTTTCCCAATAGCTTCTTAAAAAGCCATATCAATATGATATAGCCAGTATCTAAAATCTATATTTCTGGTATTGGTATTCTTATTTCATAGTGAACGGACAATCCATAACAAGACTCGTATGACGAGCAGGATATCCCATGAACAAAACCTACCACCTTCTTATTGGACTGCACTTTACTCTGTGCACCCTAGCAATGATTTGGCCTGGCGCATTAATCGCCAACCGTATCGAACCTACCGTGCTCGGCCTGCCCTTTCTGTTCTTCTGGTACATTTTATGGATGCTGGTGCTGTTTATCGGCATGTGGATTGCCTTCGTGATTCGCCACGGAGGTAGCCGCCATGAATGATTCACTAATTGTGGTTGGCATTACCCTCACCTATCTTGCCCTGGTACTTTGGGTTGGGCTACGTGCCCGAGGCCAACAAAACTCTAGTTTGGAAGGTTATGTGGCCGGTGGCCGTCATGTAGGCGTGGTCATACTGTTCTTTATTTTGGGAGCGGAAATTTTTTCTGCCTTTGCGTTTCTTGGCGCACCGGGCTGGGCTTACAAGCATGGTGCTCCCGGCTTCTATATTCTTGCCTACCTGTCGCTAGTGCCCATCACCATTTGGGCCATGGGGCCACGTGTGGCCAAACTAGGCCGCGAGCGCGGCTATCTCACCCAGGGCGATATGATTGCCGATCACTACCAAAGCAAATCGCTTGGCTTGCTGGCCGGGGTGATTGGTGTATTGGCCTTGGTGCCCTACCTGACGATTCAGATTGCCGGTGCCGGACTGCTGTTTCAGGCAGCAACCGACGGGCTGATCCCATTCTGGCTAGGCGCACTCCTCGCCTTTGTGGTCGTCGCTACCTATGTTTTTTGCAGCGGGCTAAACGGTATTGGTTGGACCAACCTGATCCAGGGCATCATGATGATCGCGATTGCCTGGTTCTTGGGGCTTAGCATCTCTGAACGCATTTACGGCGGCGTAGGCGAAATGTTCAGCCAAATCCAGCTGACCATGCCTGAATATCTGACGATGCCAGGCGCTACCGGCATGAACTGGGGCTATTTCAGCACCGCTGTATTGGTCAGCGCGTTTGGCGGTGCCATGTGGCCACACCTGTTTATGAAGTTCTACTCTGCTGATAGTGGCAGAACGCTGCGCAAGGTCAGTGTTTTCTACCCGCTTTACGCCTATCTGCTGGTACCTCTGCTATTTATAGGCTTTGCAGGCATTCTGGCCTTCGCCGACTCACCTTTAGAGCGTTCCGATACGGTACTGCTGCGTATGGTGATGGATGTAGCCAACTTCTCACCTTGGGTGATCGGCCTAATGCTTTCTGGCGCGCTGGCTGCAGCCATGTCGACCGGTTCCAACTTAGCGCATACCGCCGCAGTAGTGTTAGTGCGTGATGTAGTCGGCCCGACCGTCATGAAAGGGGCTAGCGAAAAAGCGATGGTCAGCGCTACTCGTTGGAGCGTTCTTGGTCTATCACTCATTGCTTACCTATGCGCACTTGCCAACCCTTCATCGTTAGTACTGCTCTTGTTGGGTGCCTATGGCCTTATCGTGCAGCTTTTCCCTATGGTGCTTGGCGCGCTGTTTTTACCACAGCTACGTCGCAACAGTGTCATGGCAGGCGCGCTAGTGGGCAGCATTGCTTACCTGCTGATGGATTTTGTTTGGAGCTCTCCCCTCAATTGGCACGCGGGCGTTTGGGCAATGTTGCTTAATATCGCCGTCGTTGGGGTATGTCAGTGGCTCATTAAACCAGCCGTACCACCGGTAATTGCCGCCCAGCCTAGTGCTTCAACAACCTCAACTAATGCCCATTAAGTGCCTGGAGAACAGCATGACCACTCAGCTTGACTGTTTTACGTTCAAAAGCGCTATCCATACCCAGCTAGCAGCAACCATAGAGGATGTTAAAGCGCTTTATCGACAGCTGCACCAACACCCAGAACTGCCTTTCCAGGAGCACAACACCAGTGCGCAACTCGCGAAAGCTCTGGAAAGCCTTGGCTATCACGTGACTCGCAACGTGGGCGGTACTGGCGTGGTGGCACTGCTCAGGAATGGCGAAGGCCCAACGGTCATGCTGCGCGGTGATATGGACGCGCTTCCAATCAAAGAAGAAACCGGGCTGGCGTTTGCCAGCCAGGTCACCGCCGTTACGGAAAATGGCGCAGAAGTGCCGCTAATGCATGCCTGCGGACACGATCTACACAGCAGCTGCATTGTCGGCACAGCCGCTGTAATGGCAGGTCTGAAGGAGCACTGGTCAGGTACGTTGATGCTGATTTGCCAGCCCGCCGAGGAAATTTTTGGCGGCGCTAAAGCGATGCTTGAAGATGGGCTTTATACGCGCTTCCCCCGGCCAGATATCATTCTAGGCCAGCACAATATGCCTGCCCTTGCGGGCACCGTTGGCCATATCTCTGGTAGCGCCATGGCGGCGTGTACCAACTTAGCGGTTACTATTCACGGCGCAGGCGGACATGGTTCCATGCCCGCCCAAACGGTAGACCCTGTGGTGATTGCAGCCCATGTCGTTACTCGCCTACAGAGTATTGTCTCCCGAGAAGTGCCACCGGAAGAAACCGTGGTGGTCACCGTTGGTAAGCTCCATGCAGGCACTCAGGCTAATATCATCCCGCACATTGCTGAGCTTGAGATCAATATTAGAAGCTTTGATAACGCACTGCACCGTCAGGTAGTGGCATCTATTGAGCGTATTATCCGCGCTGAGTGTGAGGCAGGCCGCACGCCTAAACCGCCAACCTTCCAAGTGCTCAACGAGACCATCGCTCTGCACAACGACCCGATGGCCGTTGAGCATGTGCGCCACGCCCACGCTGAGCATTTTGGTGTTGCTAATCTTTACGCTATGCCACGCCTTAATGGCAGTGAAGATTTCCCGCTGTTCGGCAACGCACAAGCAGGCGGTTTTAGCGGCGATGACATTCCCTATGTGTATTGGTTTATCGGTGCCACGCCTGCAGAGCGCTGGGCCAACACGCCAGGCGAAAATGTCTCACAGAAAATGCGCCATCTTGAGATGCCACACTCCCCCTACTACTTTCCTGGCAATGACGTAACGCTACGCACCGGCATTGAAGCGATGACAACCGGCGCGCTGGCTTATTTGTCCTAGAGCTAGTTGTCCTAGCGCTATTTTCCTAAACGTCGTCGCGGTAGTGGCAATGCCACTACCGCGATGGACGCTTGAGACAAGCAGCTAAGACGATTTTTTAATACGATTGTTTCAATCCAAGAATATCGCGCGCCTGCTGCCAAGTGGCCACTGGGCGCTGATACTTTTCACACAACGCGACAGTCCGTTCGACCAACGCTGCATTAGAGAGGGCTAGCGTATCGCGATCAAGACGCACATTGTCTTCAAGGCCTGTGCGAGTGTGCCCACCGGCAGCAATCGCCCACTCATTAACGACGTATTGATTAGCGCCGATACCTGCCCCACACCACTGGGCATCCGGTGCTAAGCGTTTGAGCGTTTCAATATAAAAATCAAACGTAGGCTTGTCCGCTGGCATGGAGTTTTTAACCCCCATTACAAACTGAACATAGAGCGGAGACGTAATGCTGCCTTGCTCTGCAAGTGCCACCGCCTGATGAATATGGGATAAATCGAACGCCTCGATTTCCGGCTTAACTGCGTAGGTGCGCATCTCGTCAGCGAGCCACTGCACCAGCTGTGGTGGGTTTTCATAGACACGTGTAGGGAAGTTATTCGACCCCACTGAGAGACTGGCCATATCCGGTGCCAATGGCAGCATGCCACCACGGGCTTCTCCTGCGCCAGAGCGCCCACCAGTGGAAAGCTGAATAATCATGCCAGGGCAATGCTGTTTAAGCCCTTCCATCAGGCGGCCAAATTTCTCAGGGTCTGAGGAGGGTGTTTGATCATCGTTACGCACATGGCAGTGGGCAATGCTTGCGCCAGCCTCGAAGGCTGCCTGAGTGCTTTCAATCTGCTCTGCAACGGTGATCGGCACTGCCGGGTTATCCTCTTTACGAGGTAAGCTGCCGGTGATGGCGACGCAGATAATACAGGGGTTAGACATGAGCCCCTCCTTGCTGAATCGGTAGCTGAGCGCTGACGCCGCTCGTTAACCGGAAAGGTTAGTGAGAAACAGCGTGAGCGTGCGCCGTAAGCAGTGCCAGCAGCTTTTCCGCCAGCAGCGCCGGTGCCTCGACTGAGGGCACGTGACCGACGCCCTCAAGAATGGTTAGCGCTGCACCATCGAGTTCGGCCGATAGTGCTTCCAGCGTTGTTGGTGGCGTCGCCATATCTTCGCTGCCGCCAAGTAACTGCACCTTCACGCTCTTGCCGGTTTTTTTGCCGGTCAGCTTTCCGCAAAATGTATCGCGGCCCAGCATTTCACACAGCTGTGCGTAGGACTCATCGTCGCCACGGCCCATTTGTACGCACCATCCTGCTTTCAGCGCCGGGCTTGCCTCAAACGCCGCGGGGGCAAACCAACGCGGCACAATTTCTTGAGCCATCGCCGCCAGGCCCTCATGACGAACCCTATCCGCGCGGGTGTTCCACAAATCTGCGTTGCCAATCACTGCGCCAGTATTGGTCAGCGTGATGGTCAACAAACGATCGCTGTGTTCAGCGATTAGCTGTTGACCCACCACGCCACCAATAGACGTGCCAACAAAGTGGAACTGCTCAGCGCCTGCCAATGCCACCAACGCCAACGCCTCAGCGGCGAGATCAGCGGGCGAAAGTTGCTTACCGCTAACCGCCTGACTGGCCCCATGGCCGGGTAAATCCCAGGTTAAAACACGGTAGCGCGGCAGCAGTGCGGGGATAATGTCGTCCCACACGGCTTGGCTCATCCCTAACGGATGTGCCAATACCACCAGTGGCTTCATTTCATCGCCAAGCAGCCGATAGGCGACGCTGCGATCATTCATCATTTGAAATGCCATACGGCCTCCGTTAAACGCGCTCAATCAACGTGGCAATACCTTGCCCAACACCCACACACATGGTGCACAGCGCATAGCATTTACCTGTATTTTGAAGCTCGTGGGCGGCGGTCATTAGTAGCCGAGCGCCCGACATTCCCAAAGGGTGGCCCAATGCAATGGCACCGCCGTTTGGATTCACCCGCGGGTCATCGTCGTTAAGCCCAAGATCGCGCATGCAAGCAAGCGCCTGAGCGGCAAACGCCTCGTTAAACTCGAACACATCGATCTCGTCTATCGTGATTCCCGTACGCTTGAGCAACTTCTGTACGGCGGGCACTGGGCCGTAACCCATAATCCGCGGTTCAACCCCTGCCGTGGCCATACCGATAATTTTGGCCATCGGCGTCAGGCCGTGCTGTTTTACTGCCGCTTGGCTTGCCACCAGCATCGCCGCTGCGCCGTCGTTAACGCCGGAGGCATTGCCTGCGGTCACGCTGCCGCCATCACGAAAGGGTGTCGGTAAAGCCGCCAATTTTGCCAAGGTAGTTTCCCGCAGGTGCTCATCCTGATCGAAGATCAGCGGTGCCTGCTTGCGGCGGGGAATGTCAATGGCGGTGATCTCTTGCGCGAAACGGCCCGCTTGCTGGGCACTCGCCGCTTTCTGCTGGGAACGCAGTGCGAAAATATCCTGGTCTTTCCGCGAGATACTGAATTGCTCGGCGACGTTTTCCGCCGTTTCTGGCATTGAATCAACGCCGTAAGCTTTTTTCATTAGCGGGTTTATAAAGCGCCAGCCAATGGTGGTGTCTTCAATTTTTTGGCCGCGCGCGAAAGCGCTGTCGGCCTTGCCCATCACGTAAGGAGCCCGAGACATAGACTCGACACCACCGGCCAAGGCCAGCTCCATTTCGCCCGCTTTAATGGCGCGAAACGCCGTACCAACGGCATCCATGCCTGAGCCACACAGGCGGTTTATGGTCGTGCCAGGTACGGAGGTCGGGATGCCCGCCAGCAGCGACGACATGCGTGCCACGTTGCGATTATCCTCCCCCGCCTGATTGGCACAGCCCATAAATACTTCATCAATGGCGGCAGGATCGAGATCCGGCGCTTGTGCCAACACCGCTTTAAAGATCGTCGCGGCCACATCATCGGGCCGCATGCTGGCCAAGGTGCCACCGAAGCGGCCAATGGCGGTGCGGCGCGGGTGGCATAAATAGACATCACTCATACAAAGCTCCTTATTCGCCCGCGTGGGCCCGCTCGGTGCGTGCTTTCAGTTCGCGCAATATGTCAAGCTCGTTGGCGTTCGGTTCCGGCGTGCTTTCCAGCTGTTCAGCAAAGCGAATATCCCAGCCGGTCGCATCGATCACTTGTTCACGAGTGACGCCAGGATGCAGCGACACCACCACCAGCTCTTTGGTATCTGGGTCGGGCTTCATCACGCACAGGTCGGTAATGACCCGTGTGGGGCCTTTACCAATATTAGGAACGTTGTCGCGCCCCTTGCCGTCACGGCCAAACCCGAGTGTGGTGACGAAGTCGACATCTTTCACAAAAGCACGCTTGGAGTGCTTGAGAGTAATAAAGACTTCACCGGCATTAGTGGCAATTTCAGGCGCACCGCCGCCGCCTGGCAGGCGAACCTTGGGCGCTTTGTAATCGCCAATCAGCGTAGTGTTGAGGTTGGCAAAACGGTCAATTTGCGCGGTGCCTAAAAAGCCCACATTGACTTTCCCACCCTGCAGCCAATAGCGGAACATTTCCGGTACGGCCACCGTGGTTAGCGCTGATTCGCACAGCTCGCCGTCACCAATCGAGAGCGGCAGAATGTCAGGCTTGGTTTGCAGGGTGCCAGACTCATAAATCAACACTACCTCAGGCGCATGCGTTAAGCGCGCCAGGTTAGCGGCTTCAGAAGGAAGACCAATACCCACAAAGCAGGTCATGCCATTTTCCAACGCACGGGCTGCCGTCACGGTCATCATTTCAGAAGAGGTGTAACTCATCAGGCTTGGCCTCCCGCAGGGTTGTTGTCAGCACGGTATACGTTGTCGTCGAGCCACTGGGTGAACGTATCGCGATCACGCGCAATGGCATCCCACTCTTTATAGAAGCGGTTACTGCGACCGTAGTAGCCATGGGTATACGAAGGCAGCGCGCCCTTTTCTGCCACGGCAACGGCACTAATCGCCCAGCCAGGAATCACGCAGGCATTGGGGTGGGCGTTCAGGTCATCGACAATTTCTTCCACGGTGACAATGCTGTGCTTAGCAGCCAGCACCGCCTCTTTCTGTACGCCCACAATACCTTCCACCAGCACATTACCCTGACGATCTGCCCGCTGGGCGTGAATGATCGACACATCTGGCCGCACCGAGGGCACTGCCGCTAGGCGTTCGCCGGTAAACGGGCACTCAATAAATTTGATTTGATCATTCACGCTCGGCAGCTCGCTACCCACATAGCCACGCAACACAGCCAGGGGCAGGCCAGCGGCCCCGGCTTCAAACGCGCAGGCCATCGCCGCATGGCTGTGCTCTAAAATTTCAATTTTTTGCGGCCAGCCTTTCTCAACCGCATCACGCAGGCGGTGAAGTGAGCCAACCCCTGGGTTACCACCCCAGGAAAAAATCACTTTCTTAGCGCAGCCCGCGCCGATCAACTGGTCATAAATGATATCGGGGGTCATGCGGATCAGCGTTAGGTCGCGCTTTTTCTGGCGAATAACTTCGTGACCCGCGGCAAACGGAATCAGGTGGGTAAAGCCTTCCATGGCAACGGTAGCGCCGTCGTCGACGTAGCGTGCTACCGCGTCATGCAAGCTGAGAAACTCGGCCATGATAGGTGCCTCTTCGTTGATAATTGCCTTTTTGAAGGCTTTTATTCGCATAACGAACATATATTCTCTTTGCGAACAAATTAATCCTCAAGCGCCCACAAGTCAACTCCGATTTGTCGCTGGGTTTTATTAACGAGCGTTGTCACTTATTGTTCGCCATTCGAACAAAGTGTTATTTTCACGCCTCGTTTCCCCATCGACGCAGCAGAGACCCCGATGAGCAATGCCTTACCAGAAGATGTTTTAAAACCAACGGATCGTGATTTTGTTGCGGCGCTGGCCAGCGGGCTGGAGGTCGTGATGGCGTTTGATGAGACGCACACGCGAATGACGCTCAGCGAAGTCGCCGAGCGCACAGGGATGAATCGAGCGAAAGCTCGGCGGTTTTTACTGACGCTCCACGCCCTTGGCTATGTGCGTAAGCAGCAGCGCTACTTCGAGCTAACCCCTAAGGTGCTGCAGCTGGGGTACTCGTATTTAGCGTCTAATAATTACCGGGGGGTCATACAGCAGTATCTGGAGGAGATTACCCGCCAGTGCGGCGAATCCTCATCGCTGGGGGTACTCGACGGTGACGACGTTATCTACTTGGCCCGCTCAGCCGCCCCACACCGTTTAATGGCAATCACCCTTTCAGTAGGCACTCGCCTACCGGCGGCTTATACCTCCATGGGCAGAGTGCTACTTGCCCAGTTGCCGGATAGCGAGTTGGATAACTACCTGAGCCAGCTCACCTTAACGCGCCATACCGACAAAACCATTACCGATCCCGCAGCACTGAAAGCAGCGATACAACAAGCACGAGAACAGGGCTACGCGATCACCGATCAGGAATTGGATTCCGGCCTGCGCTCAATAGCAGTACCGGTATTTGATACCCACGAAAAGCTGATTGGCGCGATTAACATCAGTACCAATGCAGCCCGTGTGGAGTTGTCGACACTGCTGGAAACGTATCGACCGCTATTGATGGAAAAAGCACAGCTCATCCGCCAGTCGGTGAGTGTGTGAGCTCCATTCCAGAGGCCTTCGCCTGTGCAATCTGCTGCTGTACCAGATCCCGCTCACGCTCCAGTTCACGGCGCAGTTCTTCTTCCGTCGGTAGATAAGGATGGTATTTAGCGGCAAACATCTGTGCGCTGTCGGTGAGTACCGAGTATTTCACCACCGCTTCGCTTTTCTGGCTGCACAAGATAAGACCAATGGTGGGATTGTCGTCTTGCTCTTTGTAATGCTGATCGTAGATGCGGATATAGCTATCCATCTGCCCCACATCCTGATGAGTAAGCTTGCCTAGCTTGAGATCCACCAGAAGAAAGCATTTGAGTTTGAAGTTATAGAACACCAGGTCGATATAGAAGTCCTGGTCTTCGGTGGTGAGGCGCTGCTGGCGGGCGACAAAGGCAAAGCCTTTGCCTAGTTCGAGCAGAAAAGCTTGCAGGTTATCAATCAGACCGCGTTCAAGATCTGCTTCCAGATAGCGCTCGGCAGGCAGGTCGAGAAAATCCAGAATATAAGGGTCACGCAGGTAGTGTCGGGCGGCCTGTTGGGCTAACGGGCGCGTACGAGCTTCGGCCTCCTGCTCTACCGCTGTACGATCCTGACTGCTCAGCAGCCGCTCGTAATACAGCGTACTGATCTGGCGTTCCAATGCTCGACTGCTCCAATGCTGGCTTGCCGCTTCTGCCATGTACCACTCTCTGGCCTGAAGGTTATCAATCCGCAGCAGAATACGATAATGCGTCCAGCTCAATTCGAGACGCAGTGCGTCTCGAATTGGGAACGCCTCATAGAACCGCCGCATATTGCGCAAGTTAGTAACATCAAAGCCCTTGCCAAACTCACGGGTCAGTTCGCTGGAGAGCCGCTGAAGCTGCTGTTTACCATAGGCTGCGCGGGAGTCGCCTTGCTGCTCGTCTTCCACAATCAGGCGGCCTATCTGCCAGTAGGTCTGCACCATGGTGCTGTTGACCGCCTGCACCACCTGCTGGCGGGCAGTGGCAACCAGCTCGCGGATCTCAGACACCAGCCGGGGGCTGAGATCCGCCTGCGATTCCTTGTCTTTTTCAGGCACCATAACCAAGCTCCTTTATGTAGCCACCCACCTGCTCATTCAGTTTTGCAATCTCGCTTTCAATCTCCTTCTGCAACGTAAGCCTAACCGAGCCCTGGCTTAGTGGGTAGTTCTTACCTATCACCCAGTGGTTGCCTGTCCAAGCCAGCAATGAAAAAAATCCAATCTGGTCATATTAGCGCTGGGGCAACCTGTCATTGCCCGTGAGACCTGCCGAGAATATGCCCACACAAGGAAACAAAATCTGTCATTTGCACTGCCGAGTAAACGACGGGTGCCCTTGTTAACGCAGACTCACTACGCCCAACAACACCGACTATTTAGCGTGGTGGCGTGGAGATACCCACAACACAACAAGATTTCTAAGGTGACCTCATGGACAACACTCGACTCAAAGGTAAACACTGCCTGATTACTGGCGCAGCTCGCGGCATGGGCGCTGCCGTTGCCGAACACTATGCTGCCCAAGGTGCAAAGGTATGTGTGGCGGATATCAATCTTGAAGGGTGCGAGGAAGTGGCTGCACGTATCAAGGCTAACGGCGGTGAAGCCATTGCGGTCAAACTTAACGTTACTGATCGGGCCGATGTTCAAGCCGCAGTTAAAGCCACCGTTGACGCCTTTGGTAGCCTGAACGTGATGGTCAATAATGCGGGTATCAACAAGCCATTAATGTTCCTGGATATTACCGAAGAAAACTGGCACCAAATCATGGATGTTAATGCGCTGGGCTGTCTGCTCGGTATGCAGGAAGCGGCCAAGCAGATGATTGATCAGGGTAAGGAAAACGGCCCTTATAAAATCATTAACGTAGGCTCGATTCTATCTCGTCAGGCCTTTGACGACGTGGTGCCCTACTCCTGCAGCAAACATGCGGTACTGGCCATGATCAACGGCGGCGCCAAGGCGCTGGTCGACCACAATATTACCGTTAACGGCTATGGCCCTGGTGTGGTGCGCACCGAACTGTGGGAACAGCTTGATAAAGACTTGGTCAGCATCGGTAAGTTTGAAAAACAGGGTCAGTCGATGGACGAGCTTGCTGAGAAGATGATTCTAATGAAGCGCTACTCCTACCCGGAAGACGTGGTCGGCACCGCCTCTTTCCTAGCCAGCGCTGAATCTGATTACATGACCGGCCAGCTACTGATGATTGATGGCGGCATGATCATGCAGTAACTATCATTCGGGAATGACGGGAATGGCTCCGCAGAACCGTCATTCCCGCATGCCCTTAGCGGGAATCCATGTTGACCTAGTACTCAGACTTCAGCGGGAAAGATCAAGGTGGATTCCCGATAACCCCGCTCGGGAATGACGAGGGGCGGTGGTTGATTCGGGAATGACGAGGAGTGGTGGTTGATTCGGGAATGACGAGGAGTGGTTGATTCGGGAATGACGAGGAGTGGTTCATTCGGGAATGACGCGGTGGTGGCTCACGGGGGAGTGACGGGGACGGCCCCGCCAAACTGTCATTCCCGCATGCCCTTAGCGGGAATCCATGTTGGTTTTTGTCCGTGCCATCCGTGAGTGTCCGTGGCCAGCCTTAGTAATGCCCCTTTTCGCGCATCACCTTATCGGCGCGTTCCTGAGCAATGGAAAGCGCCTTCTTGATTGAGCGGCGTCCATCCAGCACCTCGAAGATCTCATTACCCGCAATGCTGATCAGCTCGGTAATACCCGGCACGGGTGGGCGCGGCCAGGCCTGTAAAATATCCTTCTTTGCCATGTCATCGACAATCTCAATCAGCGGCGAGAGCGCCGCGACTTCCGGGTCCTGGCTGACGCTGAAACGCGGCGTCACCAGGCTACCGTTCATGATGTAAAGCTTGGACATATTAGGCGATGTCAGATGCTTTAGCGCCGTCCAGACCGCTTCAACACGCTCCGGCGCCAGGTTGGCAGGAATCGCCAGCGCATAGCCACCAATCGGCGTGATGGCACGCCCATGATTGCCCACCGGATGCGACAGATAGCCGGTATTACCATGAGCCGGTGACGTTTTATCAAACTCAATCAGCGGTGCCAATAAGGTGTAGCAGTAGGCCATGCTGGCTCCCCCCGAGGCGTAGGACTGCGCACGCTCATACCAGGACATAGTCAGGATATTCGGCGGGGAGTATTTCAACAGATCCAGCATGTATTCACAGGCGCGGTAAGCGGCATCCGACTGAAACATGGGCCGCAGCTGCTGGCCTTTGGCGTGCTGAAAATCATAGCCACCCAGGCATCTCGGCAGATCAATAATCGGCTGGCCGAACTTGGCCATCAGAAAGCTGAAGGTATGCCCCAGCGGTGTACCTCTGGCCGCATTCCAGGCAATGCCATAGCGCCCCTTGGCAGGGTCGTGCAGTTGCCTGGCCACCTTGACCAGCGCTTCCGTGGTGGTGGGTGGCGCTAACTGGGCGGCAGCGAAAATATCCTGGCGGTAGCAGAGCAGTTCAGGCGTAGTCTGCACCGGTATCCCATACTGGCTGCCCGCATAGCCTGAGCTCTGGATCGCCATAGGGTGGAAGTCAGACAAGTCATGGCCATCGCGCTGAATCAAGGAATCCAGTGGCATCAGGATACCGCTGGCCGCCAGATCACCAAACCAGGGTAAATCGCAGGCGACAATGTCATAGCGTGATTTTGTCAGGCGCGCATTATCGTGGATATCTTCCAGCAGGTTATCGATCGAACGCGCCTTGTTGCGAATTTCTAGGCCAAAGATCGATTCCAGCTGGCGCTTCAGGTTGTGCATCGCCATGAAGGTGGGATCGGCATGGGCCAGCACCCGCAGACCGCCCTTCAATTCAAGCCGCGCAGAAAGTACCGCTGGCGTGGATATCACCGGCTGTGACGCTGACGCCCCTAAAAATATCTTGCTGGCTGACTCAGAGGCAGGGTCTATCCCGAACAGCGGCCCGAGGATTCCCTTGATACGCTCGGCATAGCGCTCCCACTCTTCAATCATTTCAGGCGATGGGTGCAGAGAAACGGTTTTGCCGGTTTTGGTTCTGGGCCGTGAGATAATCAGCCCACGCTGACGAATACTTTCGATGCCTCGTTTGGCCGTTCCATACGAAAGCCCAGAAGCATCCGCCAGCGAGGTGGGCGTCGTCAGCCTGCCTGCCAGGTGATTACGCATCAGATGTAGCAGCATGCGCATTTCGCGATAGCCCGGCGACATGGTCAAGGTGCTTTCGGTTTCATCTTCCAGCTTTTCAATAAAATCAATAAAGCGGGCCAGCTCAGTATTGGATATTTTCGATACCGGCATTTGCGATAGTTTGTCGTAAGGCCCTTCAGGATTGACGTCATCTAACCCGGCTTGACCAGCCATCGGCGTATTTCTCATCACGGCCTCACTTAATTATTGTGCCGACAAAGGCCTGTTTTGCATTATTTAATGTATGCCATCCATGATAAGTCGAATCCCTAACAGAATCAGCAGGCAAAGAATGACCCGGAAAAACAGCTCGCCATCAATGCGCTTCTGAATCACCAGCCCCAACCGCACGCCTAACCACGCCACCGGCATCAACAACAAAGCGATGGTCAGATTATCAATATTCACTAGGCCCAGCAGTGTGTAAGGCACCAGCTTGACCAGGTTGGTAATCGCTAGAAACACCACGGCAGTGCCCAGAAACTGCTGCTTGGTCAGCTGGCACTGCAACAGGTAAAAATTCAGCGGCGGGCCGCCCGCATGGGCAATAAAGCTGGTAAAGCCTGCTATCCCGCCGCACAGCCGCCCCACCCAGCGAGGCATCAACTTGCCACGTAACGGTTTAAACAGCCCCCACAAGCCAAACAGTACCGAGAAAATACCCAACAGTAGTTTCAGCAGTGCTTCATCAAACCAGCCATAGGTGAAATAACCTACTCCAACACCTAATATCGCAGGTGGAAACATCAGCCACAATAAACGATCAACCCGCTGCCGCCACCACGCTTTTAGGCTAAAGATATCCATCACAATTAGCAGCGGCAGCATCACCGCCACGGCAAATGTTGGGCTTGCCTTGAGCGAGATCAACGGCACGGCCACAACGCCCACGCCACCGGCAAAACCTGATTTGGAAATACCGGTCAGCAGCACAGCGACGACCATCAGCAGAACAAATAACCAATCAATTGTCATGACACGCCTCTTTTATGCGCCGCAGTCTGTAGAAAAAAGCCTGTAGATAAAAAGTCTGCGGATAAAAAAAGAGGCCATGATCGTCACGGCCCCTTTTCGGATACTTGATTCTGTCACACGTTAATCGGAATGAATCCCGATAGGCTCACAGAATCTGGCAAACTTCCTCAAAGGCGAAGCGGTCGCCACGCGGGAACAGCGCTTCTGGATCGCCATAGCCCAGGTTGCACAGGAAGTTGCTTTTCACCTTGCCATCAGGGAAGAACTCTTCATCGACGGCAGCGTTGTTGAAACCGGACATCGGGCCAGCATCCAGACCGAGTGCGCGAGCAGCCATGATCAGATAGCCACCCTGAATCGAGCTGTTGCGGAAGGCGGTGGAGTGAATGAAGTCCGGTTTGCCTTCGAACAGTGATTTAGCATCTTTGTTGTGGGCAAACATGCGCGGCAAATGCTCATAAAACTCGGTATCAAAACCAATCACAGCCACCACTGGGGCTTTCATGGTCTTCTCCTGGTTACCTGGCAGCAGCGCTGGCTTCAAGCGTTCTTTAGCTTCGTCAGTAGTCAGGAAAATAATCCGCGATGGCTGACAGTTCATCGACGTAGGGCCAAAGTGCATCAAGTTATACAGTTCGCGCAGGGTGTCTTCACTTACCTCACGGTCCTGCCAAACGTTATGGGTACGTGCTTCAGTAAATAGCGTGGCGATAGCTTTTTGATCAATCGTTGTCATGTCATTTCCTCTTTCGGTTTAACCAGCTCAGTACGAGCCGGGCGTTCAGGGTGAGACGCTCAGGCCGTCTTTAAGCCGAAGTCGTAATGGAAGTAGCGGTAAGGGGTTTCCATCTGCCGGCCATCGGGTGCCTGTCCCGCTGGCTGCTGCGCAAACTCTTTGACCAGTGAATCTTTCACACCAAAGACCGCATCCGAATCGAGATAAGGATCGTCTTCAGCAAAAATCTGAGTCACCAGAGTTTCGTACCCTGGCGCCATCAGCATGAAATGCACGTGGGCAGGGCGATACGGATGGCGTCCGGTGATTTCGAGCATCTTGCCTACCGGCCCATCGGTCGGAATCGGGTAAGGCGATGGCGTCACCGTCCAGAAGGCATAACGCCCCTGGTCGTCGGTGTGAAAGCGCGCGCGTAACGAGGCGCTTTCAAGCTCAGGCTTCTGGACGTCATAAAAGCCTTCACTGTCCGACTGCCAGACATCAATGGTGACATTCGCCAATGGCTTGCCCTGATCATCGTGGACATGGCCCTCAACAAATAACGGCTCACCTTCAACGCCCCAGTTGATGGCGTCGCCCTGGTTCGCTTGGGGAGGGTCAGCGACGTAAAAAGGCCCTAGCACAGTGCTTTCGGTGATCTTGGGGTCACTGCTTGGGTGGTTGATGGCATCCACCAGCATGGTCACGCCCAGGGTGTCGGACAGCAAGATGAACTCCTGGCGCTCGTCATCGCATATCTGCCCGGTACGGGTGAGAAACTCAATCGCCTGGGTCCACTCTTGTTCAGTGGGCTGCACCTCGCGCAAATACGCATGCAGATGTTTTACCAAGCCATTGAGCAAGGTTTTAAGCCGTTCGTCCTCACAGCTTGAAAATTCATCAATCACTGCCTGGGTAATATTGTCGGTGGTCAGGTTACGCATCTTATTGCCCTCCCTGCTGTGCAGGCGTTGGCTCACCCAGCCCGGAAAGGCGTTCGGTGTGATGTACGGTAGCGATATAGTCATCATCGCCATGTCCGGTGGCGATCAGCGCGGTATAGGCTTCACGCATTTGCGCTGCCAGCGGCGTCGACACCCCTGAGCCATGGGCACAGTTCAGGATCAGGTCAAGATCCTTGGCCATCTGGGCGGCGGAAAACGTCGAGGTGAAATCGCGCTGTGAAAGCGGCGGCACCTTGTACTTCACCATGGGTGAGCCCACCGCGCTGTCAGAAATCAGCTCCAACATGGCGTCCCATTCAATGTTGCCTTTACGCGCCAGGGTCAGGGCTTCGCTCAGCATGCCGGCACTCACCGCAATCATCAGGTTGATGGCCAGCTTGGCGACCCGAGCCTGCTCTTCATCGCCTAGCCAATACTGCGCCTTGGTAAAGGCGTCAAACACGGGTTTCGCCGCTTCCAATGCATCGCGTGGGCCAGACACCATCGCCGACAGCGTGCCAGCCTCTGCTGCCACCGGGTTGCCTGACACCGGGCTGCGCAGATAGGCAATGCCTTGGGCTTTGGCTGCTTCAGCTACCCGTGCTGAGGCTTCCACACTCACCGTGCTGGTTTCGATCAGGATGCTGCCAGGCGTCATGTGACGAATAAGCTCACCCGGTTCAAGACACAGGCTGAGCAGTGCCCGGTCATCGGGAATCGAGACAAATACCAGGCCACACTCCGCCACGGCGCTGGCAAGCGACTGATGCGGGGTAATGCCTATGTCTTCGGCGAGCGCCAGACGCTGTGCTGAAAGATCAAAGCCTTGAACGGCAGTCCCGGCCTGAATAATCCGGTTGGCCATCGGCAAGCCCAACTTGCCCAGGCCAACCCAGGCGACCTTGGAGGATGAATGGGACATTAGTGTGCCTCCTGTGTGGATTGCGCTTCACGCGCCAGCAGTTCGGCGTGAATGCGATGGCCTGACGCGGCAAGCTCGGCAATGCCCTGTTGAGTGTTCATCAACAGGCGACCGCCACGTTTCTTGAACTGCCCGGCCACCATGACGCTGTCGACGTTGGCTAAGCTTGTCTGCATGACAACGCTGGAAATCGGGTCGTTGACCGGCTGCATATTGAGTTGATTGCTGTCCAGCAGTACCAGATCCGCCTGCTTGCCTGGGGTCAGGCTGCCAATGCGGTCATCAAGCCCCAGGGCTTTCGCGCCATCCAGCGTGATCCAGCCCAGCGCTTCCCGGGTGGTAATGGTCGAGGTATCGGGGATCTTGCCCTGCTCCCGGCGAGAGGCATCGTTATCCAGGGAACGCTGCATGCCCAGGGCCGCACGGGCCACGCTGAACATATCGCCAGAAAGCACCGATTCAAGATCCACTCCCAGTGAAACTACGCCGCCGTGCTGGCGTACCAGGCCAGTGACCGGAAAGCCGTGGCCCTGGGTCATCTCGTTTTCCGGGGCCACTGAAAAGGTCACGCCGCTGGCACAGAACCGGGACATCTGACCATCATCCAGGCTCTGGCCATGGACAATATTGATATCCGGGCCTAGCAGGCCACGGGCTTCTACTTCGTCCCAGGCGCCGGGGGCCACGGCTTCGCCACCGCCCTGGTGCATGGACGCGACCAGACCGAATTCTTTGGCCAGGGCAAAGTCCTGCAGGGTGACCTCCAGGGTGGAGTAATGCGGCCCCAGAATCGCCATCCCTAGAGTGACCAGGCCAGCAGGGTCAGACAGCTCCCCTGCCAGCAAGCGCTCAATTTCATGGCGCGGATGGGGAATTTCACTAAAGTGCGGCTGACCGGGTTTGGGGTCAGGCTTGGGCGAGCCGTGCATAAACAGTGCCCGAATGCCGGCTTCCTTCAGCCCTCGCACGGCGGCGTCAGTGTGTTCTGGCGTCGGGTTATTGTGGCACCAGTCACCCAGCGTGGTGGTGCCACAGTTAAGCTGATTGATCGCGCCCATGCGGGTGGCAATATAAATATCATCCGGCGTGAACAATGCTGCTAGGCCACGGTGTACATGGCGGAAATACTCCAGCAGCGTCCAGTTGGCCGCCACGCCGCGCAGGCCGGTCTGCCAGGTATGCATATGCGCATTCACCAGCCCAGGAATGAGGATACCGCCGCCACAGTCAATCACCTCGGCATCCGCACCTGCCGCCAGATCATGGCCCACGGCCGCAATCCGCTCATCCTCAACCAGCACCTGGCCGTTGCTTAACTCACCCAGCGCTGGGTCCATGGTGATCACGGTAGCGTTAATAAACAGAGTTTTCATAGCGCCTCCCCGCGTTCAGATTGTGGCCGCAAGCCTGCCTGGGCATTGCTCAGCAGGCGCGCAATCCCGTCAACGGTGATGTCTCTCGGGTTCCAGTAAGGGTTGCGGGTGGCCATCGCCGTGGCTTTGTCCACATCATTGATGCCGAAGCCTAGTTCCGATAGTGCGCTGGGAGCGCCAACCGCACGCCCCAGGTCATACAGACCAGTGGCCGCATCGTCGCACCCCAAGGCGCGTTGGATACGCATCATCGCCTGCGGCGCGGCCGGGGCGTTGTAGGCCACCGCATACGGCAACACGATGGTGTGCGTTTCTGCATGGGGAAGATTGAAAGAGCCGCCCAGGGTATGGCACAGCTTGTGGTGCAGCGACATGCCTACCGAGCCCAAACAGGCGCCACACAGCCAAGCGCCGTAAAGTGCATCGGCACGTGCGTCGACGTTGGACAGATCATTGGCGATAACCGGCAGGCTTCGCGCCAGAGCAGCAATGCCTTCTTCGGCCATCAGTGCAATCACTGGGTTGCCATCGCGGGCATAAAGCGCTTCCACCGCATGGGCGATGGCGTTAATACCACTGGTGCCCGACATGCCAGCTGGCAGCGTCAAGGTCAGGTCAACGTCGTAAATCACCGTTTCCGGCAGCACGTCTAGGGTACGCTGGGTGGTTTTCTCACCGTCACGGGTTTCACCCAGGATCGGCGTCATTTCCGACCCGGCATAGGTGGTGGGAATAGCAATCTGGGCTAACCCTGTGCGCAGCGCTATCGCCTTGCCCAAGCCAATGGTAGAGCCACCGCCAATGGCGATGGTGCAATCCACGTCCAGTTCCTTGACGACCTGCATAGCATCATCCGTGATCTCCACAGGTGTGTGCATGGCGGCGTTGGCATAGACACCGACGCCTTTATCACCCAACTGCTGCAAGACATCCTGGGCCTGTTGCTGCTGCTGGGGCGTGGCCAGTACCAAGGCACGTGAACAGCCGAGATGAGCAAGCTCTTCACTTAGACGTGACAGGGTTCCTCGGCCAAACACCACGCGGGATGGTAAGCCATTATAAACAAAGGGTTGCATGGAACATTCCTTATACGTTTGAAGTGGTCTGTATGTGCTCTTTGCAGTGCACATCAGTCGCAACACAGCGAGCTAGCTCGCCTGTGCCTGCTTGCCCATGCCGGTAATCGCCTGAACCAGTTCGTCCTCACTGACGTTATCGCCATCAAATTCAGCGGTCACACGGCCGTCGTACATAGCGATAATGCGGTTACTCAACCCCAGCACTTCCGGCATCTCGGAAGAGATCACCAGCACCGCATAGCCGGATTTAGCTAAGTCTTTCACCAGGGTGTGAATTTCCGACTTGGAACCTACATCAATGCCTCGGGTGGGCTCATCAAGAATCAATAGCTTCGGATGGGTATGCAGCCATTTGCCGATAACAATCTTCTGCTGGTTACCACCGCTGAGGTTGCCCACCTTCTGTCGCCAGCTAGGCGTCTTGATCTTCATTGCCTGATGATATTTGTCATAGACTTCACGCTCTTTCGAACTCGTCATAAAGCCCAGTGACGACACGCTAGAAAGACTTGCCAGGGTCATGTTGTCTCGGCAGTTCATGCCCAGAATCAGCCCTTGGTCTTTGCGGTCTTCAGGGACTAACGCAACGCCACTGGCAACCGCATCGTGGGCGCTGCGAAAGTTGACAACGTCACCATCCAATACCACTTCCCCAGCGGAAGGCGTGCGCAATCCAAAGATGGTTTCTGCTACTTCAGAGCGCCCTGCCCCTACTAGGCCATACATGCCAACAATCTCGCCCTTGCGCACGTTAAAGCTGACGTTCTCGAACACCCGCTTCACCGAGAGGTTGCGCACTTCCAGCAGGTTGTCGCCGAACTCCGTTGGCTTGCTGGCATGATCAAGCTCCAGACTGCGGCCGATCATCATCCGGGTGATCTCGTCTTCGTTGGTATCTACGGTATTGACGGTGCCGGTGTATTCGCCGTCTCGCAGCACCGAAATGCGGTGAGAAAGGTGAAAGATCTCGTCCATACGGTGGGAGATATACACAATCCCCACGCCCTGCTCACACAGCGAATTGATCACATCGTAAAGCACCGGCTTTTCGTGGTCGGTGAGCGACGCTGTCGGTTCATCAAACACCACGACTTGGGGGGTGAAGGCCAGTGCCCGACCAATTTCCACCATCTGTTTCTTAGCAATCGACAGCGAACCCACCAGGTCATCGTGCTGAAAGCCACACTTGAGGGTTTCCAGTATCTTGTTGGTATCCTCGCGCAGCTTGCGCCAGTCAACGCGGTTGAACGGTTTTCTTGGCAGGCTACCCAGAAAAATGTTTTCGGCGACCGTCATCTCCGGTACCAGCGACTGCTCCTGGTGGATCAGCACTACGCCTGCACGCTTGGCATGTTTGGGGTTTTCAAAGGCCATCTCTTGGCCGCCCAGAATAATCTTGCCTTCATTGGCTTGATGCTTACCGGCCAGCACCTTCATCAGGGTTGATTTACCCGCGCCATTCTCCCCAAGCAAGGCGTGTACCTCGCCGGGACGGACATCGAAATCGACATTGTTGAGTGCCACAACACCAGGGAATCGCTTGGTAATACCTTTGAGTTCAAGTATCGGCGCGGCGTCAACCGGCTGGCGTGATTGGGTTGGGGAGGGATTCATATCCGCACCTCCTTGGTCGAGGGCGCATTGAGTTTCTTATCAATAATAAGTACTGAAATGAGGATCGCACCGAGGATCACCAGCACGTAGAAGGCTGGCACCTGCATCAGGTTCATGCCATTACGCAGAATGCCGATTGCCAACACGCCGCCCAGGGTGCCTACAATGCTGCCGTAGCCACCGGTCAGTTTGGTGCCACCCAGCACAACCGCGGTAATCACCCAAAGCTCATAGTCACGCCCCAAATTCGGCGTCGCCGCTCCCATCTGACTGGCTAGCAATACACCTGCCAGGGCAGCAAAGAAGCCCACAATAATAAAGTTGATCATCATATGGCGGCCCAGGCGGATGCCCGCATCGATGGAGGCTTCAGGGTTGCCGCCAACGGCAAAGGTATTACGGCCATGGCCGGTACGGGTTAGCACCAGATGCATGATCAATGCGCAAACTAGAAAGATGATGGCCAACACCGGTACCGGCCCAATCGTGCTGGTACCAAAGTCTGCAAACGCAAAGTTCATAGCAAAGAAGGACTGCTCACCGGTGTACAGGAAAATCAGGCCGCGTACGCCTAGCATGGCGCCGAGCGTAACGATGAAAGCGTTAACACCGGTTTTCCACACCACAAACCCATTCAGGGCACCCAGCAAGATTCCTGAACCCAAGGCCGCTAGAATTGCCAGCGTCATGCTAACTTCCTGCAAACCCACCGCTAGGGAAGCGGCTAGCCCTAGTATCGCTCCCACTGACAAATCGATGTTGCCGTTGATCATAACGAAGGTCATGCCTAGGGCGATCAGGCCAATCGTTGAGGTCTGCACCAGAATATTGGTGATGTTGCCAAACGATAGGAAGTACTCCGACATAAAGCTGAAGAAAATAAAGAGCGCGATAACAAACACCCAGATAGGCTGGATACTCGTCCTGCCACGGAAGAATCCTTTAATTGATGTCATGTTGCATTCCTCCGCGTTATGAGTGGGTCGTGAACAAGCTCTTACGCTTGTTAGCGAGATCCAGCCATACGGCCAGAATGATAATGACCCAGGTCACAATCCACTGGATGTAATAGGGGTAGCCCATCAACAGCAGGCCATTCTGGATAAAGCCCAGGATCAACACGCCAATCACGGTTTTCCAAATACTGCCCGCACCGCCCAGCAGGCTGGTGCCGCCCAGAATGATCCCCGCCAATACCAGCAGCTCGTAGCCCTGGCCTACGTTGTTTTGCGAGCCCATTACCCGTGAGCCAAGTACTAGAGCGGCACAGGCCACACAGAAAGCTGAAATCAGATAGGTGCTAAACACGCACCAGTTCTTGCGAATACCAGAGTAAACGGCGGCCATCGGGTTACCGCCCACCGCAAAAATGCGTCGGCCGTATCCGGTATAGGACATCACCACCTGCATCACGATAGCTAGCAGACCAAACATAAGAATAGGGACCGCAATACCACCGACATAGCCACGTCCAAAGAACGCAAACCAGGTGCCTTCCTGATCGGCGATATCGACGTTTTGTCCGCCGCTGTAGATCAGCACAAAGCCTTGAATGGCCGATAGCATCGCCAAGGTCACAATCAGTGAATTGAGACGCAGAAAGCCAATCAAAAACCCGTTCACAGCACCAATCATCAGGGTCAGCGCGAACATCAACAAAATGGCATTAGTGGGGCCTATTTTGTCGTGTAAATCGACTACTAGAACGGTAGAAAACGACAGCATCGAGCCTACTGAGAGGTCAAGGTTGCCACCGATAATCACCACGCTGACACCGACTGCGATGATGCCAATGATGGATGCCTGACGCACCACGGTCATGATGTTGGACTGGGAGAGAAACTGCTCAGAGAAGAACGAAAAAACGAACATACTGAGCAGGAAAAAAATAAGTATTCCCTGAGCCGATAGAAAACTCAGCACACCAGCCTTGCTAAGTTTTCCCGGCAGCAGCCTAGGTTTTGATTGCTCTGCGGAAGCCATGCTATTCACCTGTATAAAATCACCTCGGAAAGCACCGGTTAGCACGGGGGCTATCCCGCCACGCTAACCGTACCCCCCTACGCAGGAAACCTGCCTTTAGGGTCACGCCGTGCCGGTGTTAGTAGGCGATACACACCCATAACACCAGGCAGCAGTACGCTCTGCCTTTAGAAAACCGGACGGTCAAACGCTTCGAGGTTTTCAGCGGTGATTTTTGGTGTTTCGAAGAAGTTCATTTTCGGCACTTCTTCTCCAGCCAGTACATCTAGGGCTGTTTGCAAAGCTGCTTCCGCATCATCAACAGGAGACTGATAAATAGAACCGTAATACTCGCCACGCTCAATAGCGTCGTAGCCAACTGCAAAGTTGGTGGCGCCAATGAAGATAATGTCATCTGCACGATCGGCGCCTTTAGCAGCATTTAAAGCGCCAACGCCCATATTGTCATCGCCGGAATAAACACCATCAATACGATCATACTTGGTCAAGAAATCTTCCATCACCCGCTGTGCGCGCTCGCGGTTCCAGTTGCCTGGCTGGGTCTCCATTAACTCAACACCTGGACACGCTTCAGCGAGGCGCTCTTCAAAACCGGCCGCACGCTCCATGGCCGTGGTATAACCGGGTTGGCCGGCAATCTGTACGATTTGTCCTTCTCCACCCAAGGCATCACACATCATCTCAGCAGAGGAAATACCTTGCTGGACATTGTCTGGGCCAGAGAAGGCAGCGATGAACTCAAGTCCCGCTTCAGCAATTTTAGAGTTGGTGACGACCACCGGAATACCTGCGTTATGCGCTTGGCGAATGGCAGGGATAACAGCCTGTCCATTGGTTGGCCAAATAATAATGGCGTCGACACGCTGCTGAATAAGATCCTGCATCTGGCCAATCTGACGCGCGACATCGCCGCCAGCATCCAGCACAACAATATCTACATTGCCAGCGCTCTCTGCAGCAGCTTCAAAGGCACTCTCATAGGTAGTTTGGTAACTATCAACACCGACGTTGTTTTGGGTAATACCAATGCGATAGGTGCTTTCAGCTTGCGCCGTCGTGATCGACATCATAATGACAGATGCGGCAATAGCGGTTTTCTTGAACATTGCGTTTCTCCTGACGTTTTTTAGTAATTGTTTTTAGCCTGCAGGCCATACAAGCCTGGGTTTGGAGCTTACTGCCGGGCTTTGTTTCGGCACAACGCGACCGCCATATAGAAATGGCCAAAATGGTTATTTTTTGTTGCTTACACGCAAAGAGAGAAACATAAACTAAAAAACAAAGCCGCGCAGAAAGACAAAAAAACCGAGAATAGCGAGGGATGAGGGACGAGGAGAGCAAGGAATGAGGAGACAGCTAAAGAAAAGGCGGTGACTGAATGGCCGCATAGCGGCCACTATAAAAGAGGCCGCTATGCTAATGAACTAACACAGACAGTTATTCAAGCTACGCTAACGCTTAACGATTTCTGGCTGACAGATCAACAAATGCGTTATGCCCATCAGCACCGCTTTGCTGTTGAGACGTCGATTCAGGATAGGCGATCTGATTATCTTCACCAGAACCCCGCTCTGCTAACGCAACACCAGAGACCAGTGCAAGAGCGATGGCAGCGACGATGTTAAGTACTTTCATGATTCATTCTCTCTCGTTTTACTTAAGCAACAAATAAATGGAACATCTAAAAAGATGTGCTCACGAATAAACCAGGGGGTTCATCGATGCTTAATTAGTTACCGCGGTACGTTGAGTAGCCGTAAGGGCTAAGCAGCAGTGGAATGTGGTAATGCTGGTCAGCATCTTCTACCTCGAAAGGCACTGGTACATTGGGGAAGAAAGTAGCGGTGCCGTGTGCTTCAAACCATTCACCGGTTTCAAACGTCACACGGTAAGTACCTGGTAAGAATGCCTCATCAGTGGGATAAAGGGCTGACACACGACCTGCATCGTCGGTAGTTGCTGTTGCCAGTGACTCCCAGCCCCCATCGGTATGTCGTTCAAGCTCAACATCAACGCCGGGGGATGGCTGGCCGTTCTGGATATTGAGGACATGAACGCTTAGCGGGTTATCAGCCGCCAGTGCAGTGGCAGCAACGCTGCTAAAAACCATACCGGCAAACAGGGCAGACAATAGTTTCATAAAAAAACATCCTTTTAGGGTGATAGGTAAAGAGCGATCTTTATGGGATTTACTGGGGTATTACGCTGTCGATAGCCGTCAGGGCACAGCCTTCGTCAATGGCAGAACCACCTGCTCCGGCAACGCCAAGGGCACCAATCAGCTCACCCTCGACTCTGAGCGGCACACCGCCACCCAATAGCAGCAATTCATCCAACGTGTTTAGGTTGGCCGACTCAGGGTCTTGGCGAGCATGCTCAGATAACGCGCGGCTGGTACTGCCGGTCGACAAAGACGTAAATGCTTTGCGTTGGGCGGCCACCGTGTTGTGGGGGCCGATGTTGTCATCGCGTTGCAAAGCCACCAGGTTGCCACCACGGTCTACCGCAGCGACCACGGCTGTACGGCCATCGGCATGGCACGCTTCCAAGGTGGCATTCACTAAGCGATTAGCCAGATCTAGCGACAGCGTCTGCTGCTGTAGCGGCCCGGTATCGGCAAGCACGCTACCGGCCAACAAGACAGCACCAAGCAGGGGCAGGCGAGCACGTCGTGATGTCATGAAAGTCTCCTTATCAAGTGATGGCATCATCCTGACAGCTCGACCTCGTCAAACACCTGACGGCAGCATTACAGATTTGTAATGTGAAAAAGCGTCCGATCCGGCTACTCTGTGTCGATTTCGCGGGGACACGGCATGCGTATCCTGGTAGTAGAAGACGAACAAAAAACCGCTGATTACCTGAGCAGAGGGCTAGGTGAATCAGGTTATGCCGTTGAGATAGCACGCGATGGATACGATGCGCAGCATTACATTGAAGAGGACGAATTCGACCTGATCATTCTTGATGTCATGCTGCCCGGCCTTGATGGCTGGCAGTTGCTACCACTGATCCGCCGCCGCAGCCAAGTACCAGTGCTATTTTTGACCGCCCGCGATGCCGTGGAGTATCGCGTTAAAGGGCTGGAATTAGGTGCAGACGACTACTTGGTCAAGCCCTTCTCATTTGTCGAACTGCTAGCCCGCGTGCGCACACTGTTACGCCGCAGCCCGCCTCGCGAAAGAGAGCACTTTCGCGTCGCCGATTTAGAGATGGATGTTTTGCGCCGCCGCGTTACCCGTCAAGGCGAACGACTTGCACTCACCAACAAAGAATTTGCGCTTTTAGAGCTATTTCTCGACCGAGAAGGTGAAGTGCTATCACGCACCTATATTGCTTCTCGGGTGTGGCAAATGAATTTTGACAGCGATACCAACGTCGTCGAAGTGGCTATCCGGCGACTTCGCGCTAAACTCGACGACCCCTTTCCCACTAAACTCATCCACACCGAGCGCGGCATGGGTTATGTGCTTGAGGAGCGTTCTTAATGCCAACGCTGAACTCGTTAGCAACGCGCTTATCGCTACTTTTTGCCCTGGTCAGCGTGCTACTGCTGGGCAGTATCGGCACTTATCTCTACCACTCGCTGACACGTGAAATTGCTTGGCGTGATGACCAAATGCTGCATGGCCGCCTAGAGCGCATGGAAGCGCTGCTCTACGATGGTGAAAGTATTACGATGCTTCACCAACGCCCTCAACTCTATGCCAACATGCTGGGCAATCACGACAGCTTACTGTGGGTAATTGATAACGAGGGACAGGTATTGATTGAGGTTAACCCAAGCAATCTGCCTGTGCCGGATCTACCGATGACGACGACCGTCCGCTTTAATGATACGTCCGGGTCAATACCAGCAAGACTGGCATGGCACACCCTTGAACAAAATGGCCAGCCATTAACACTGGTCGCAGGTAAGTTACTTAATGAGCGTAATCAGATGCTCGCTGCCTACCAGTTCAAGCTATGGATTGCATTAATCGTCGGCGCCTTACTGGCATTTTTACTTGGCTGGGGCGTCAGCCGACAGGGGCTTCAACCGCTGCGACGCTTAGCTGAACAGGCGGCACGCATTGACATTCGCCAACTGAATCATCGCCTAAGTGTGGCTGGCGAAACCGAGGAAATCAGCCGTCTCAGCCAAGGCCTGAATCGAATGCTCGATCGATTAGAAGAAGGGTTTTCGCAGCTCTCACGCCACTCTGCAGATATGGCACACGAACTGCGAACCCCCTTAACCAACTTGCTAGGACAGACACAACATACCCTGCGCCGGGACAGAAGTGATGCGGAGTATCGTCAGGTGCTGGAATCGAATATCGAAGAGTATGAGCGCTTATCAAGAATGATCGATAGCCTGCTGTTCCTAGCACGTACCGAAAGCCCTTCACATACCCTACCCTGTGAGCAGGTCGACCTCGGTGAGTTAGTCACTCAGCTATGTGATTACTTCGAGGGCATGGCAGAGGACGATGATCGCTCGCTAGTGAACCACAGCCACGGTAGCGTGGTTGCCAACCGTGACCTACTGCGCACAGCCTTAGCCAATCTAATCGCTAATGCCCTGCGCTATGGGCGCTCAGGAACCCCTATCAGCATCTCTACCACCAGCGTTGAAGGCCAAATCGAGTTACGCATTCATAATCATGGCCCCGCGATACCACCAGAAGACTTGCCAAGAGTGTTTGAGCGGTTCTATCGCTGCGACCCAGCGCGAAGCGGCGTGGCAGGTTCAGGCGGCTTAGGGCTAGCCATTGTTCGCTCTATTGCACAGTGGCATCAAGGCGACGTCCAGGTTGAAAGTAATAACCAAGAAGGCACTACCTTTACGTTAACGCTCAAGAGTAACGACGAAGCATAAGAGTAACGACGAAGCATAAGAGTAACGACGAATCATAGGAGTAACGACGATTAAGTAACATCATCCACCTAGCCAAGCGTTAATTTCTCGAACGACGCGGTCTGGATGGGTCATGTGAATGCAATGCCCTTCGCTTGCCATTATCCGCAGCGTGCTATCAGGTAAATGGGCATGTAGGTAATGACCAACCTCTGGATTTGCCAAGGAGTCTATCTCACTTTGCAGCACTAAAGAGGGATGTGCCGTTTGAGACAGTAAATGGCGATAGTCTGAGAAAAAAGTGGCGCGCGCAAACGATTTAGCCACCACCGGGTCGGTAGAGCAGAAACTACTGGAAAGCTCTCCAATTAATTGCTGAGAGCTCTCGGCCCCCATAATGAGAGGCGCCAGATAATTGGCCCAGCCCATATAATTTCGATCCATCAGTTCAATAAGCTCTTCAAGATCTGCTCGCTCAAAGCCGCCATAGTAATCTGGCGGCATATTTAGAAAACACGGTGAAGGGCAGATCATAATCTGACTGGAGAATCGTTCTGGCTGAGCAATGGCCGCTAATAGGCCAATGTTGCAACTAACTGAATGACCAACAAAATGCACCTCAGTCAGATCTAGAGCTTCACAGATGTCGGTCACATCGTGTGCATAGCCTTCCAGGGCACAGTAGCGCGATTCGCTGAAGGCCGAAATTTGCGATTGGCCTGATCCCACATAATCAAAAAGCACCAGCGTATAGTGCTCTTGTAATTGTGGAATGAGGTACTGCCACACATTTTGATCACAGCCAAAACCATGGGCTAACATTAGTGTTTTGCTGCCAGACCCAATAATTTTTACATTATTTCTTTCAATTACTCTTTCTTTCGTCAACACGTAAACGCCTCTACTTTCTTCTAACAAATCTGCTATTTTTTTAAAACCTTCCAACAATCTTTAACTTCTTTTAGCAACATCGCTTAATAAAATTATCGCTAATTTTAGATTAAAACACTTCACTAAATTATCTCAAAAAATTAATCTTATGCTGTCGAACTCAAACACCTGAATGTTTAAATTTTCGTTGAAATCCCCCTTTTTCCCACTCTTCGATCCATTTTTTAAAAGCGGTCGCTGTCATCGGGCGGGCAATAAAATATCCTTGTCCACATTCACAGCCTAGTTCAATAAGCTGCTGACTATGTTGAAGAGTTTCAACACCTTCTGCGACCAAGTCACATTCGAACGCGCCTGCAAAACCAATAACGCCCTTTAGAATGGCAAGGTCGCCAACGCTAGTCAGCATGTTTTGTACAAAACTACGATCGATTTTAAGTGTATCGACCGATAGGTCTCTTAGGTGGCTTAATGAGGAGTAACCGGTCCCAAAGTCATCTAATGAGATACGAATTCCCATCATACGACAGGCAGTCAACACCGAGTAAACATGACTGACGTCCTCGATAGTGCTTGTTTCCAGCACTTCAAGCTCAAGCCGCTGTTTAGGTAAGTTGGGGAAGCCTGCTAGTAGGCTGCTTAAATCGTGAAGAAACTGGGAATGCTGTAAGTGATACCCATCAATATTAACACTCACATGGAAATTCAAACCCTGCTGAAGCCACGCCTGAAGCTGGCAAAGCGCGCTATTAATTACCCAGCGTCCCAGCTCTATCCCGGTAGCCGTATTAGTAAGCACAGGTAAAAAAGTAGCCGGTGCTTTTAACCCCTCATCAGGATGGTTCCAACGTATGAGAGCTTCTGCTCCCAGCACCTTACCCGTCAACATATTGATTTTTGGTTGATAGTAAAGCTCAAACTGGCCATCTTCCATCGCCTCCCTAATGGCAGATAGCTCTGATTGCTTGCCTTTTTGCACTTGCTCATTGTCGACATTGAATAGACATATCTGATTCTTACCAGCAAGCTTTGCTTGATACATCGCTTGGTCAGCCTGACGGATTAGCTGGTCTGGCTCAACGTCTTTCGACTGTGGATATAGCGTAACGCCAATACTGGCCGAGAGCTGTAAAAGCACAGAATCGATATCAAAAGGTTCTGCTAACTTACTGATCAGCCGAGAAAGTGCTTCTTCTACTAAACTGGCACTAAAGCTGCTATTTAAAAAAATCACAAACTCATCACCACCAAAGCGGGCAATTAAGTCATCACTTCTGAGGTTACTGGCCAATCGCTTAGCGACTAGTTGGAGTATTTTATCGCCCATATGGTGACCGTAGCGATCATTAACCTCTTTGAATCCATCAAGATCAACAAACGCAAGCGCAAATGCCAAGCCATCTTTCTTGGAATCAACGATTTTCTGGTCAAGGTGTTTGGTCAAGGCAGTGCGATTAGGTAGACCTGTCAACTGGTCAGTGTCTGATATGGTACGCAGCAAAGAAACTTTTTGCTCTAGCAGTTGTTTGGTTTCTGTCAGCTCTTCAAACAGTTGTTCAGAGCGGCTAGCACTACTAATACTCCAAAAAAGTCGTTCATTGTCGCTATCGCCACAACGTACACTAACCACAATGGGTAGTACGCTATTAGAGCGGGTCACCATAGAAAGACGGATTTCTTCGCACCGTTTTTCACGTACCAAAATAGGCACTATATAAGTGTCATACATAATCTGTGACGCTCTGCTTAATAGCGTAAACAGATCAATATCCACTACTTCATCCGTTGAATAACCGTGATATTGCTCAAGATAGCGATTACTATAGAGAATCCGACGTTTATAGTCGGTCACCATGCACCCTACAGGGAAATCATTAAGCGCATATAAGTTAGCTATAACCATGATCTGCCTTGAGTAAAGTCACGATGATTTATGAGTAAAAGTATTTTACATATGCGTATAGTCTCTGATAATGAAATAAGTTGCCATTTTTAAAGCGTAACTATTTGATACAAAGATAAGAATTTTCAATATCCACATGAAAAGCCCCCCAGAGGGAGCGTTCTCAGGAAACAGTTATTCTCTTTGAGGCCCTAGGAAGCGTGTTTCGTTGGAGCTTGTTATCGACGGGTCGTCTAAAGCGACAAAATGTAGCTCAATAGAGTGGCTAGGCAGCCTAAGGGTGTCCTCTTCTACGGTCAGTGCAATGCGTAAGTGGCGGGTTTTGTTAGCTTCTACCTCAATGGTTTCCACTCCTTGTAAACGCAGGCCTGGCAGACCCGCGGCTGATAGCGCATAACGATGCGGCTGGCTATCGTGATTACGTAGCGTTACGTTGTAATAATTAATGACCCGCCCATCTGCCGTGCCTTCAAACAGCGTTTGCCGGTCCCGCACAATGTCCACGTCAATAGGTACTCGCGTATTCAAGAAACTAACGAGCAGTACCACCATGGATAGCAGTGCTACCGCGTAAGCAATTAGCTGCGGACGCCAAAAACGGGTGGTTTTACCTGACAACGCCCGCTCTGTGGTATATCGCACAAGGCCAAGCGGTTTATTAATACGTGCCATTACGCTGTCACAGGCATCAATACACGCGGCACAGCCAATGCATTCATACTGCAACCCATCACGAATATCGATGCCTGTTGGGCATACCTGAACACACAGCTCACAGTCGATGCAGTCGCCAACCCGGGTTGTTTCAATACCCTTATGGAGATGATTGTTCTTGAGATGATTGCGACGCGGCTCACCGCGGGCAGCATCATAAGACACGATTAGCGTATTAGCGTCGAACATCGCTGACTGAAAGCGCGAGTAAGGACACATATGAAGACATACTTGATGGCGCAGCCAGCCAGCATTTAAGTACGTAAAAACCGTGAAGAAGCCGATCCAAAATAGCGCCCAGGGGTGCGCATTTAGGCTGATAAAATCCACCACTAACGCTCGAATCGGCGTGAAATAACCGACGAAGGTGACCCCTGTTGCCAAAGCAATTAGCAGCCAAGCGGTATGTTTAGCTGTCTTACGCCACAGCGTATCCAGCGTACGTGGTGCCTTATCACGGCGTATGCGCCGGTGCCGTGGCCCTTCCAAGCGATGCTCAAACCATATAAACAAAAAGGTCCAAACACTTTGCGGGCAGCTATAGCCACACCACACTCGGCCAGCCGCTACCGTGATCAAAAACAGGCCAAACGCGCACAGCACTAAGATCCAGGTAAGTAAGATAAAATCTTGTGGATAAAACGTCGCCGCAAACAGATGAAACTCTTGTGCAGAAAGATCGAACCATACCAGCGGCCGATCCCCCCAGTTGACCCATGGCAAGCCAAAATACAGCGCCATTAGCAACCAATTCGAGCGCCGCCGAATGCGCTGAAAAAAACCACCTATCTCTCGCACGTACACATGCCCAAGCTTAGGGGGCTTACTATGATGAGGTGGCTGATAGCTAGATGGCTGAGCATGAGATGGCTGAGAGGATGGCGTATGGTGACTAACCGAAGGGTCTGTGGTCAGGTTTTGCAGTGGAATGCGTTGCGTCATACCGATATCCAAAAAGGAGAGAATAGAGGTCTATACGATCGAGGGGCGTCGCCGATGATTCACCACTACTATCCCCACTAAGCGGCACTACAAACAGGCGCAGTTTTAGAGAAATAGTGCGTATCAGTTTAAGGATTGCCCACTAGCAACCCCGCTGCTGATATGCTTTTTTTTAATAGACGTGAGCCTGTTTTAAGTTTCTTACATGCGCCACAGTGGCCTCCCCCAACGGCAGAGAGCCTCACTGTAATGGCGTATATTGACGCTCTGCTCTACTCAACGCATCGACGATGGTTTACACCATGAAACGTTATGAACAATTTGCTGATGAGATAGCCACGCTGATCCGCCAGGGCGTGCTTGGCCCTGGCGAGCGGATCCCGTCTGTTCGCCAGGCCAGCCACCGCCACGGGATCAGCCCGTCGACGGTGTTTCAGGCTTACTACCTCCTGGAAAATCGCGGGCTCATCACAGCGCGGGCGCGCTCAGGCTATTTTGTTCGTGAACATGCTCGGCGCCTGCTGGGTGAACCACGGATGACGTTGCAACCCACCGACCCAGCGGAAGTAGAGGTCAGTGAGCTCGTATTTTCGGTACTCGACTCACTGCAGGATGACCGAACGGTGCCCTTTGGGTCCGCCTTTCCAAGCCCCGAACTTTTCCCGCTGTCGCGTCTTAGCACCAGCATGACACGGGGGCTACGAGCACTTTCGCCTCAGCAAGTGGTGGCTGATATGACCACTGGACATATCGATCTGTGTCGACAGATTGCCTTGCGCTACATGCTAGGCGGTATTCAACTACCGATGGAAGAGCTGGTGATTACCAATGGCGCAATGGAGGCCCTTAACTTAGCCCTACAGTGCGTAACCCAGCCGGGAGACCTTGTAGCGATTGAGTCGCCGGCGTTTTATGCCAGCTTACAAGTGTTGGAACGGCTGAAGCTGCGAGCGGTGGAAATTCCGGTTCACCCACGGGAGGGCATTGATCTAGAGATATTGGCAGAACGCCTGGAAGCATTGCCTATTAAAGCCTGCTGGTTTATGAGCCATCTGCAAAACCCACTCGGTGCCAGTCTAAGCAAGGAACGAAAACAGGCGCTGTATCAGCTATTAAAGCAGCATCAAGTTCCCATGTTAGAAGATGATGTGTATGCCGAGCTGACCTTTGGTAGCTCCCCTCCTGCTCCGGTAAAAGCGTTTGATGAGGAGGGGCTAGTTATCCACTGTAGCTCTTTCTCGAAATGCTTGGCGCCTGGCTATCGTGTTGGCTGGGTAGCAGGCGGACGCTACGCAGAAGCCATTTCACGACTGAAGTTAATGACGACCATCTCGCCTTCCATTCCCGCCCAAGCAGCCATTGCCGATTATTTACAGCACGGTGGCTATGACCGCCACTTACGTAAGCTCCGCCATGCGCTAGAAGCCCAACAAGGCAGCATGCTAGCGTCTGCAGATCGCCACTTCCCCACCCAAACGCGTATTACCCGCCCTGCTGGCGGCTATTTTTTGTGGGTAGAGTTTCCTGAGCAAGTGGATTCGCTGCGCTTATTTAACATGGCGCGCGACCATGGCGTTAGCTTAGCCCCAGGCCCCATCTTTTCGGCCACCCAACAGTTCCGGCACTGCGTACGCTTAAGCTACGGCCATCCATGGACAGCGCGGAGCGAACGGGGCATGGAAACCCTTGGGCAGCTGCTAAATCTGTTTTAATCGCCCAAGCTACGTTATGGAACAGCACCACCTAGCAACGACAAAGCAGCGCTAAAGCAATTCTTCACAACAATTCTTAAAAGAAGTTCTGTTCAAGTACTCTTAAAAAGTGCTCTTAAAAAGTGCTCTTAACAACTACTCTTAAAAGCGGCTCTTAAAAGCGACTTTTACAAACTACTCTTAAAAATAATTCACGCCCACCTGCGAAATACATAGGCTGGTAAATAATTATTTGGTTTTTGAGTCATTGTGTCCTATTAATGATAGTGACGTTAATAAAAATTAAACCTCACTGCTACTCGAGCGATATAATAGACATTAACCTATGCCTGTCGACCTACAAGCGCTCTATCCAAAGCTGGTTCATTTGATGCTGGACACGGTCTTCGTGGTCGATGGAGACAATCACATCCTCTTTGTGAGTGATGCTTGTGAGTCATTGCTTGGTTACCGTGCCGATGAGCTGGTTGGCTCTCTAATCACTAACTATATGCATCCTGATGACCTATCGGCTACGCGAGCATCTATTGTCCGGGTTATGAATGGCCAGCACCATGTCGATTTCCGCAACCGCTATCTCCGCAAGGATGGTAGCACCGTACACATTTTATGGTCTGCCCGCTGGTATAAAGAAGAGGAGGTTCGGATAGGTGTAGCACGGGACGTAACCGCCCTAGTGCAAGCCGAAGAGGAGTTGCGCTTTCTTGCTCATCACGACCCACTCACTAAGCTAACAAATCGGTCGCTCTTCTATGATCGCTTGACCACCAGTATCAGCGCAGCTCGGCGCCATCAGAATCGCCTCGCCCTGCTCTTCCTGGATATTAATGACTTCAAGTTAATTAACGATACCTATGGACATGCCGTGGGCGATGGGGTGCTCTGTACGGTGGCTCGACGGTTAGAAAGCTGCCTACGCGAAACGGATACCGTCGCGCGGATGGGCGGTGATGAATTTACGGTACTACTGACGGACATCCAGTCAATTAAGAGCGTTTCACAAAAGATAGATCAGATTCTCACCGTCATGGCGAAACCACTAGGCGCAGAATTTGGAGAGATCAGCATGCCATCCTGTAGTATCGGTGTGGCCTGCTACCCTGCCGATGGGGAGGATGCCGATACGCTGCTCAAGCATGCCGATAATGCTATGTATAAAGTAAAAAAGTGCCGCTAATAGGTAGCATTAGCTGAGTGTCATGTTAATAACCATTAAAGCAACGAGCGCCACGATTGCAGGCCAAGGGCTGCGTAGTACCACTCCAAACAGGGTCATTGGGATTAAAATGGTCAGCGACGCCATTATGTGTGGCACCTCAGCCAAACCACTCGCAGCCATGCTCCGAATATAGATAAGCCCCAGCATGCCAAGCAGCAGTCCAAACCATACGTTACGATCACCCAGTCGTGATGACATATGTTAAATCCCCCTTATCATTTCATCGCGCTTACTGCTATATGGCGAACGACGCCTCTGCGCCAAACTGCAACGCCGCTAAGTGACGATAAAGCGGACTAGTGGTCATTAATTCAGCATGGCTGCCCGAGGCCACAAGCCGGCCATCTTTCAGCACCAACAGGCGATCGGCATTAATCACCGTCGCTAAGCGGTGAGCAATCACAATGCTGGTGCGTCCGCGCATTAGCCTATCCAGCGCCTGTTGTACAAGGCGCTCGCTTTCCGCATCTAGCGCACTGGTCGCTTCATCCAGCAGTAGTACCGCCGGATTTTTAAGCAGCGCACGGGCAATCGCCAACCGCTGGCGCTGGCCACCGGAAAGCTGTACACCACCTGGGCCAAGAGGCGTGTCATACCCTTGGGGAAGCGCGTCGATAAAGTCGCTGGCGCTGGCATCAACAGCAGCTGCACGCAGCCTTTCATCGCTTGCTTCAGGGCAGCCATAGCGAAGGTTGTCAGCCACCGAGCCACTAAACAGTACCGGCTCTTGAGCAACTAATCCCATGGCCCCACGCAACTCAGCAATATCTATCGTGCGAATATCAAGACCATCCAGCGTAACGCGCCCTTGGTCTGGGTCGTAAAAGCGTAGCAGCAACCCAAGCAAGGTGCTTTTGCCAGCCCCAGAGGGCCCAACAACGGCCACCCGCTCTCCGGCCTGAATGCTCACATTAAAACCACTAAGGGCGGGTGTTTCTCTCCCCGGATAGGTGAAGCGAATATCTTCTAGGGTTATTTCACCACGGGCGGGCGGCAATGCCACGGCGTTGGCCGGCGACTGTATGGTGGGGTGGGTATCCAATAGCTCCAGCAGCCGTTCAGCCGCACCCGCGGCGCGCTGCACATCTCCAGCTACTTCCGCTAAGGTAGCCACCGCACCTGCCGCAAGTAGCGCGTAGAAAATAAATGCCGACAACTCACCAGCACTCATGGTGCCCGCCAGCACCGCCTGCCCACCTTGCCAAAGCATTAACCCAACGCCGCTAAAAACCACCAGCAACGCGACACCGGTTAACCAGGCACGCTGCTGGGTTCGCGCCACCGCGCTACTAAATGCCTGCTCTACCCGCTGGCCGTAGCGACGTTTATCAACGGCTTCGTGATTAAACGCCTGGAGGGTTTGGAGCCCGCTAAGTGCCTCTTCGGCATAACGACCAAGCTCCGCAATACGATCTTGGCTGGTGCGCGAAAGCCGCCGCACACGCCGGCCGTACCACACAATCGGCAGCAGCGTGGCAGGAATACCCAAAAGCACCATCGCTGAAAGCCACGGCTGGGTCACCAGCATCAACACTACCGCCCCCACCAACATGACCAGATTACGCAATGCCAGTGAAATCGATGACCCAAATAGGCTTTGCAACACACTGGTGTCGGCAGTCAGCCGCGACGCGACTTCCCCCGCTGCACGGCCGTCGCTAGCACTCTCGAAAAAGCTCGGCTCCAGAGTGAGCAAATGGTCAAAAACACGTTGGCGTAGATCCGCCGCCAAACGCTCTCCAATCCAGGTGACTTGGTAGTAACGCAGTGCTGATGCCATCGCTAATAGCGCTACCACGCCAAGCATTAACCCCAGCGTTTTGGCCAACGCCTGGGAATCCGCCGCCAAAAAGCCATTATCGATGACTAAACGTAAGCCGTTGCCCAGCAACAGCACGCTGCCAGACGCTAGCAGCAGGGCGAAGCCCGCTAAGGCAAGACGTAAACGATAAGGACGCAAAAGTGCTAATAACCGAAGCAGGACACGACGATTGGGGCGCTGGCTCATATAGATAGATACTCGCTAAGAAAAGCGGTTTTCGACCATAGCAGGCTCTAAGGCGGCCTGCAGCCAACAATTGCGTAGTGTGCGCTTTCGCCACTGCTGGGTTACCGGGTAAGGGGGTGTTAAAGTAACTAATAGCGCCCACACCCTATTAGTCCATGGCGCCCAGATTAACCGTACCATCCTCTAAAAAGGCCCAAAACGATGACAATGACAGCGCCAACAAAACCGACGCCAGCAACAACGCCAACGCGATTACCTTGCCGTGGCTGCCTAGCCGACTGCATAAATTATGCGACCTGCGAAGGCAAGCCTTGGCGAAAAGTCACTCGCCCCTCTTAAGACCACGAGGGCCGCCGTTACTGTGCTTCGTTTATTGCGACAGGCTCAATGGGTTCGCCGTTCTCGTCAAGCAGCTGGTGGTCGTAGGCTGCCTGAAGGCCAGTATCTTCAACAGATGGCTGCTCTTCTTGCGCTTCTTCTGCTGTTTCCTCCGTCCAGTCTGCCCAGTAATCAATATGGCCTGGATAAATAGGCGATAAGATCGCCACCACAATGCCAATAGCAGAAAACACCGAAAACGCGTAGGCATAGCCAGAACTATCTACCAGCATACCCACCACCGGGGACCCCGCTGCCTGCCCCAATGCGCACGCCATAAATGGCAGCACAGGCCCCATAGAAAGCCGTCCTGGCAATAGCCGTATGCCCGTCATTAAATACAGACCCGTTAAACTCATATAGGCAAGGCCAAATACTAGCGCTGCAAACATCGCCAGCCCTAATTGATCTGGACTAGCAGCCAGCAATACTAGGCTTGAAGAGAGCATCATCAGCATTAATGCTTGTGTGATAGGCGGGTTATTGCGGTCAGCTAAATCACTCACCATGGCTCCCCCAAGCCCAGCAAGCCCCACGGCAAACCAAAGCCAACCGGTTTGATTAGCAGGCAACGCGCCAAGGGTGACGACCAAATCAGGGGCGAACAGCCAGAACGGTGCAGACACAACGCCCATTGCGAACGCAAAGAGTGAAAGCCGGATAAGACGTGACCATTGCAACCGCGTAATTGGCGGTGGCGGAGCTGCATTGGCGGGTATTACACGTGAAACCGAGGGGATAAAGTACCACGCGGCCACCACCCCCAGGCCTGCTAACACGGCAAACGTTGAGTAAGTAAAGCGCCAGGCATCAGCTAGAAATATAACGGTCGGCACCGCCACAATAATCCCGACACTCGTGCCCGCATTCATAATAGAGCTAACACGGCCATGCATCGTTCGGCTAACCAACGCCTGCATCGCAGCGGTCAACGCAGGCATCATCAACCCCGTGCAGATGCCACAAATAAACACCCCAACACCAAGCGATAAGGCATTTGACGACTGACTGATAACGACCAGACCTGCCACACCGAACCCACCAGAGAGCACCGCCAGGTTCCGCGCCCCTAGCCGATCCGCGGCGAGCGGAGCAAATAGGGTCGCCAACACGAAACTAATAAACGGCAGAGCCCCAATAATACCGACTAAGTACGCTGTTAGTTCCAGTTCTGCGCTAATGGAAGGCACGAATAAGCCAAACGCAAAGCGTGCAAGCCCATAGCTAATCGCGACCAGGGCTGCCCCAAATAGAGCAAACCCCATGTTCGATAAGGTCTTCATCCTGGGTCTCCGCTGTCACATGCTGCGTGAATGCAAGTCCAATTAGGTTATTGTCGTAGCAACATCCAAGATGAGCAATGCAGAGACATAATTGCTAAACGACGTAATAGCAGCCAATCATTTCCAACGAAAATAAAGAACAGGCAGATCAACTCTTTATAACCTGGGCCGGCTATATAAATAAAAGGACTTTTTTATAGAGACAGGCTAAAAACAACGTAAAAAATAAATAGTTAAGAACGCAAAAACCCCGCACTTGGCGGGGTTTTAAAGCTTACCGAACTAGTCGGTAGCTAATATCGCAGTATGGGGTTTATTCCATAACCTTAATATTAGAAGCTTGAAGGCCTTTTTGGCCCTGTGTGACGTCAAAAGAAACCTTCTGACCGTCTTGCAGGGACTTAAAGCCTTCTGCTTGAATTTCGGAGAAGTGCGCGAACAAGTCGTCGCCGCTAACTTCAGGAGAAATAAAGCCGAAGCCTTTAGTGTCGTTAAACCACTTTACGGTACCAGTTGCCATGATCGAAATCCTCGATTTAGCGAAATTAATGCCGGGGAAATACCCGAGTTACAGAGGGCAGAACAAGAAACTTTCACCAGGCTCAACGCTAAAATGCTTCGATACTGCTGACAACGTTCGACTTGCTAACCAACTGCAATCAGTCTGCGCTTCTATAGCACTCCCGTCAACCATAGTCATAAAAAAGATTTAAATAAGAAAAAACGGCTTCCATAAATATTTCAATAAGTGCTTATGCATAAGCTTACATGCATACAAGCTTCTTCACATTAATGGTTAATATTAGTAATTACCTGTGATCGGGAGCCGCTTATTCTTTTCAGTCACTAATAATAAATAATTTATAAGAAAATATTTCAAATGAGAAAAAATGACCAAGAAGTCTCTAATCAACGATAGGGGGCAAGCCAGAAAATAGCGCTAGGTTGCGGTTCTTCTGGCCAACGGCCATAATTTTTTATACATTAGCTGTACAAGCAAACACAGAGCGAACAACAAAGCCCACTCTATAACATGACGTGACACTCTACAAAGTGAAGCGATTACCAGGAAGACTACCTTCATTCAGTGCTTGAAACGTCCCGCTCTACCCGGGCCAAGGTTAGCCGTCGCCCCTCATGCGGTGAAAACTGAAACCGACCTTCTACCTCTACGACGTCACCTAGAAATGGGGCTATTTGCTGATGAGGAAAAACCTCAACGCGATTGAGGTGTTCGTCTTCAATCCAATAGTGAAGTGGATCATTAAAATGCCGTACCACGCCATGGGTCACTATTTGGTTGTCGTCAAAGGCAGTGGGATTATTCGCTAAGATAGTCAACGGCACCGTTACGGTTAATTGGCCACGACATCCAGTGATAAGGGTTACAAGCAGCAGAGTAACAGCCATTAGACCGATACGTTTTCGAAGTGGCCTCATTGCGTCCCCCCACTGATAATTGCTTATGACTGATGATTGTTTACGGATGGTTGTTTACAGATGGTTGTTTACGGATAGTTGTACAAGGCGTTGTGTGACTTTGCTCATCTTAACGCCACGCAAGAGTATAAATCTTCTATTTTTGCCTAGGGGTATCGAATGTTCCCATGCCGACGCTATCGTAGCCCGTTATTATGGCTTAGTTCCCTAAGTGTTCTTTTATGGCTGTTGACAGCAGGACACGTCTGGGGAGAACCCACCACGGCATCAGCTGAGCAGCGCACTCTGTTCATTCAGTTCGACCCCACCACTCGGACGCTTCAAGGCGAACTGCGTCAACCTCTCTCTACTTCAAGCCGCTTTCGCTTACTTGAGGGCTTAACGCTGACCTCGGCGCAGCGTGGCGATGAAGAACTGACGATTATTCAAGATACTGATGGGCACTGGCAGCTACCCACAGTTACCAATGCAGCAGACAACACGACACCCATTACACTTCGCTGGGAAGGCACGCTGCCAGACGCCAGTTCCAACAGCCGTCTCCAAGTAGCAACGGATGGTAGCTTGCTACCTAGCCGTGCCGGCTGGTACCCCGACCTAAGCGATTCCGCCATGCCTCTAGGGTTAACCGTTAGCGTGCTCAATGGGCAGCTCGCCGTCGCCACCGGCTCATTGATAGAAGAGCAACGCACACGCGATCACTATGTGGCGCACTTTTATCATCCGCACACTCGTGATGTAGAAATTGCTACTGGCCCCTGGCAGCTTCGCGAACGTGAGGTTGACGGGGTAACTCTGCGCACGCTCTTTCCCGAAGCGCTGGATACCGCCTTCGGAGAGACGTATTTGCAACACGCCACCAAACAATTGGCACTCTTTCAAGCACGCCTGGGGCCGCTACCTTATAAAAGCTTCTCTATCGCAGCATCGCCCGCGCCTATCGGTCTTGCCTTTCCTGGTTTTACGCTGCTTGGCGAGCGGGTCATCCCGCTACCCTTTATTCCTAGCACTTCGCTGCCTCATGAACTGATGCACGCTTGGTGGGGGGCAGGGGTCAATGTTGACTACTCCAGCGGCAATTGGGCCGAAGCGCTCACCACCTATCTAGCCGATTACGCCTTAGCGGAGCAGCGCGACAACGCCGATGCTATGCGACACCGCTGGCTGGCCGACCTAGCGGCGTTGCCCAACAGCCAAGAAATCGCCTTGCAAGATTTTCGTGGAGCCCCCGACCCAGCGGGCCGCCTTATTGGCTACCAGCACGGCGCGATGCTTTTTCATATGCTGCGCCAGCGCATTGGCGATGAGGCGTTTGACAACGGCCTACGCCACCTTGCAGGTGAATGGATGCACCGCACGGCGGATTGGCCGGCACTAATTGACGCCTTCAGCCTGGCCTCTGGCGAGTCACAACAAGCCTTCTTAACTGCCTGGCTTACCCGTCCGGGACGCCCCACGCTACATGTAGAATCCATACAAACAGAAGCCCATGACGAGGGCTACCGCATCAGCGGTACGCTGATCCAGCGCGGCCAACATGCACCTTGGCCAATGGAAATTCCGGTAGTGGTCAACACCGAAGAGGGCCCAGTGAATGTACGCCAAGCCATGCATGACACGCACCAATCCTTCGAGCTGCATTTGACAGCTCGCCCCCTGTCCCTTGAGGTAGATCCAGCGGCTGACCTGCTACGCCACCCTGGCCCAACCCCGGCCATTCTACGCCAGCTAATGCTTGACCCAACCACGCAGGTGCTCGCCCTGGACGAAACCCTCCTCCCCTTGGCACGACAAGTGTTAGGGCGAGATGCCGAAGCGCTTGCTACGCCAGTTAACGTGCAGGATGAGACACAGCCACCGCTGTTAGTGATCGGCACCACCGAGGCACTGAATGAGTGGCGTCACGGCAACCCGCTACCCGCACCGCCACAGCCAATAGCGAATGCAGGGGAAGCACGCTTTTGGATGGCACCAGGCACGCGCATCGGTTTGCTGAGCGGCGATAATGCCGCTGCTATCACCCAACTCGCCGCCTCGCTGCGCCACCACGGACAGCAAAGCTATGTCGTACGCGGACAAAGCGCTGACACCTCACAAGCGGGCCGCTGGCCAGCCGACGCGTCTGCGCTTCGGGTGACCTTTACCGCCAGCGATTTCAAATAACAGCATTCAGCCATCATTATCGCTGCTCATCGCTGGGTAGATCACCGTTATCGGTGCTCTTATCGGTATCGAGCCGATGTGACTGCTGCCACAGTCGAGCCACGAGTTCTTGGATAAAAGTACGCACAATCAGCGAGGGGCGTCGCCCCACCCGCGTCACCACACAGAAAGGCGAGGCAATTTCTACCTGATCAGGCAGCAGCACTTTAAGCTCGCCCCGCTCAACCCAGTGGTTAGCATAATAACGCGGCAAATTGCCGATAAAGTGACCGCTGAGTATCAGCAGCGCCTGGGCTTCCATATTCGAAGCATGGGCACCTACCTGGGCATTAGGAAAACTTTTAAGTTCTTGTAGGTTCGCGTAAGGGCGCACCACAAATGGATGATTAATGACTTCTTCAACCGTTAATTTGGCGCTATCACGAGCGAACAGCGGATGCCGTTTCGCGCAATAAATGCCGTGGACTTCAGTATAGATCTGGCGGTGCTGCAACCCTTCCATTTGCGCGGTTTCCGGCAAAATACCAAGCTGTAGTTCACCGTTGGCGATCTCTCCAATCAGTCGATCAGGACTTCCCACCGTAATATTCAGCCGCGCTTTCGGGTTCTTACGCAGAAACTCACCAATCACCCCCTGCAAGTCAAGATCCACATCCATAATGGTGTTATCCACTACGCCTAAGCGCAGCGTGCCATACACAGAGCTGCGCAGCTCGCTCATTTCGCTATCGAAATCATCTACCGAAGAGAGCAGCAGCTTGGCCCGCTCATACACAATGGCGCCGCGCTCGGTTAGCTCAAACCCCTGCCTTCCACGGCGACAAACGATAAACCCCACCCGTTCTTCAAGCGCGCGGATATGAAAACTGACAGCGGACTGGCTCATATGGAGCGCCGTTTGCGCACCGGCAAAACCACGGTGCTCAGCCACAGCAAGGAAAACAGAGAGGCTTTTAAGGTCAGCAGCGGACAGCTTCATTGGCGTGCTCTACGTTGGTGCAATTAACATCAATAAATCGGGTATAAACATCAAGAGATAACAATTTTATTGTTGCATAACTCCTGCTTAACTCAAGGTGTTCTTGCTCAGCTGGCCTTCGCCGCTGATTCGAGTCTCACCATCCGAGGAGCATCCCCATGCAACGCATTCAGACTATTACCGCTGGCCTCCTACTTGGCATTGGCTTCGCCACTACCGCCCACGGCGACCTATTAGACGATATCCGTTCTGAAGGCACCTTCACGGTAGGTACGGAAGCGCGTTTCGCCCCCTTTGAATACATTGAAGATGGCGAAATTGTCGGCTACTCCGCCGATATCATGGAGCACATCATGACCGAGCTTGAGGGGGTCGAGTTAATTCGTATGGACCTACCCTGGCAAGGCATTTTGCCGGGGCTTGAGCGCGAGCGTTTTGACTACGTCATTACCTCTGTTACCGCCACACCCGAGCGCATGCAGCGCTACCACCTAAGCGCACCGATTGCCGATGCCACAATGGCGATTCTCAAACGCGCTGGCGAAGATGACATCAGCACCCCTGAAGATATCGCCGGCAAAGTAGCCGCTGCCCAGGCGGGCTCTGCCCAGCTGGAAGCACTCGAAGCATTGGCCGCACAGCTAGAAGAGGCAGGCACGCCTGTTGCCGATATCCGCACTTATACCGGCGTTGACGAAGCCTACGCCGAGCTGGGTACCGGCCGCGTAGATGTGGTGATTAATAGCCTGCCTAATTTGCTCGAAGCAGAACGCACCCGCCCAGATGTCTTTGAAGTGGTTGGCACTTTCGGTGACCCGGTGTACTTCTCCTGGGCAGGACGTGATGACGAAGAGAGCGCCTCGCTGAATGCCTTTATGGACGAGCAGATTCAGCGTCTCAACCAAGACGGCACCCTGAATGAACTGCAAGAGAAGTGGTTCGGTGGCCCGATGGATCTCCCGTTAGAACTGCCATCGGCTGAGTAAAACGGCACACAGTGAGTGTTCCATTTCCTTGCTTGCCGTTTAACTGTGACGTGGTGCTAACCGACAGGGGCGCTACATGGGGGTGCTACATGACAGGAGTGCTACATGTTTGAGATTCTGCTCAACCACTACCCTGTGCTGCTCAAAGGCTTGACCACCACCTTGGTGGTCTCGCTTTCCGCCATCGCATTGGGGTTAGTACTGGGCGTTTTGCTGGCGTTTGGTTTAACCAGCCGTTATCGCCTGGTGCGCTGGCCCTGCGGGCTTTACCGCAGCTTCTGGCGCGGCACTCCCATCTTGCTGCAACTACTGTTGGTCTACTATCTGTTGCCCGAAATGGGCATTGAGATAGCTCCCATTTCGGCTGCCATTCTGACCTTAACGCTGAATACCGGGGCGTTTCAGGCGGAAATATTTCGCAGCGGCATTAGCCATATTCCTGCCGGACAAATAGAAGCAGCGCGCATGGCGGGTATCTCCGCGTGGCAAACCCGCAGGCGCATCATTATGCCTCAGGTATTTCGCCTCACTCTGCCGCCGCTGACGAATGAAATCATCACCATTGTTAAAAACTCATCGCTGATTTCGGTAATTGCCGTTACAGAGCTGATGCGGGTGAGCGAACAAATTGCCTCGCGCACCTTTCAGCCGCTGGAAACCTACCTTGCCGCTGCGCTGCTCTACCTCGCGGTTAACTTGGTGCTGGCACGAATCAGCGCTTACTTAGAACGCCGTATGAGCGGCGGCCTCGCCACCGACTAGGGAAGTGTCCGTTATGTTCGATATTACCCTGCTATGGGAAGCCCGCGCGCTAATTCTGCAAGGGTTGTGGAACACGCTATGGATCTGCTTTTTAGGCTGCTTACTGGCGCTTTCATTAGGCTTAGTGCTGGCAGCTCTGCGGCTTGCTAACCCACGCCTCTTTGGGTACCCGGTGGCCTGCTATGTGGAACTATGCCGCGGCACGCCACTGCTCATCCTGCTGTTTTTACTCTATTACGGTGGCCCCAGTATTGGCCTGCGGCTGGACGCCGAGATCGCCGGTGTCACCGGCATTGGCCTGTATGGCGCAGGGTACTTTGCAGAAATTTATCGCGGCGGTTTCAAATCAATTCCTAAAGGCCAGCTGGAAGCGGCGCGCATGCTCGGCATTTCACCCTGGCAAACGCTGATTCGCATTCAAATCCCTCAAATGGCACGCCTTATCGTACCGCCCGGCACTAATCAGCTGATTATTTTGGTCAAGGAGTCGGCGCTGATCTCGATTATTTCGGTGGATGACCTGACCAAAAACGCCACCACACTTGTTAACCAGACGTTCCAGGTCATTGAGCCCTATTTAGCGGTTGCCCTGCTCTACTGGCTGATGATTGAACTGGTTGCCCGGGGTGGCTATGCGCTGGAAAAGCGTTTAGCCAATCGACAACCGCGCCCTGTGGCGCAACAAGGAGCCAACTCCCATGCCAATGGCTGAAATGCGCTCGCCGTCTTCACCGGCTCGACAAAAAGCGATTGTCGAGGCACACGGCATCAGTAAGCAGTTTGGTGATTTGGAAGTGCTGACCAACATCGACTTTAGCCTCACTCCATCTGAAGTGGTCTGTGTGATTGGCCCCTCCGGCTCAGGTAAGTCAACTCTGCTGCGCTGTCTGGCCTTTTTAGAGCCCTATGACCACGGCAGCGTCTATATCGACGGTCAGCTGTTGGGCTTTGAGGATCGCAACGGTAAACGGGTGCGCACTAGCGAAAAGCGCGTGGATGACGTGCGAACCCCCGTGGGCATGGTCTTCCAACACTTTCATTTATGGCCCCATCGCACGGCGCTGGAGAACGTCACCGAAGCCCTGCGTCTGGTCAACGGCCTGTCACGCCGTGATGCCGAAGCCGAAGGCATGACCCTATTAGCACAAGTTGGCCTTGCCGATCGGGCAGGCCATTTCCCCGAAAGCCTTTCTGGTGGCCAAAAGCAGCGCGTGGCGATTGCTCGGGCGCTGGCTATGAAACCCAGGGTGATGTTCTTCGATGAACCTACCTCAGCCCTTGACCCCGAGCTGGTAGGTGAAGTGCTAGATGTCATGAAAGCCCTGGCCGCCGATGGCATGACCATGGTGATTGTGACCCACGAAATGGGCTTTGCCGCCAAGGTTGCCGACCGCGTGATTTTTATGGATCAAGGCCGCGTCGTAGAGAGCGGACCGCCTGCCACGCTGTTTCGTCAACCTAAAAGCCAGCGGCTGCAGCAGTTTCTTAATACCTGGCGCGAGCGCCACATCGACTAGCTCGCATTATGACGACACTTGGAGAATATAATGAGCTCTGACCCACGTTTTGACCATGCTCGTATCGAGCAACTACCGCGCAGCAACAGCGAACCTTGCGGCCATAATCACAGTTTGGAAAACCCCATCTCCCCCGATGGCACGCCGATCCTGGGTGAGCGCTATGAAGTTGCCGCTCGTGGTGGTCGGGCGGTACGTTTAAAAGCGGGGCAAACCCTCCGCATCATCAATACCCATGGCACTCAAGTATGTGATACCTGGGCGTTTAGCGCCGATAACATCAACGAATTTATGTCCTGGGAACATGGGCGCGCCTGGCTGAGCGCGCTGATTCCTAATGTCGGCGATCCGTTAATAAGTAACCGGCGGCGTCCAATCATGACCCTGACAGCCGATACTTCGCCCGGCATTCACGACACGCTCATGGCGGCCTGCGACTTGTTCCGCTACATGACGCTAGGCGTCGAAGGCTACCATGATAGCTGTGCCGACAATCTGCGCTTGGCCCTGAAAGCCATTGGTGTTGATACCCCTGAAGTACCCCAACCACTGAATCTATGGATGAACATTCCCGTTAATGCGCAAATGAAGGTGGATTGGTGCCCGCCAGTTTCCGCCCCTGGTGACTATGTCGAACTACGCGCCGAGATGGACTGTATTGTGGCCATGTCTGCCTGCCCACAAGACATCATCCCAATCAACGGCGCTGACTGTGTGCCTGTCGAGGTACATTTTGAAGTGTATGAATAACCGCCTGTGTAAAGCACCGCTTGTATGAGCACCCACTAGGACATGCCTGATGGAAAGCCACATAAATGACACAGCCGACAGCACCATGATGGACCTGAAGGCCATCGCGGCGGCGGTAAACCCAGACCGTCTTGCTCATGACCTGGCAACGCTTGCCACGTTTGGCGGCCGTTCAGATGGCGGCGTGGCGCGTTTGGCACTGGACGATAACGATACCCAGGCGCGGCGGTGGCTGGTCGAACAGGCCAGCTTCCTGGGTGCCAAGGCGAGCGTTGATGCTATCGGAAACGTATTTCTTGACGTCCCCGGTAGCCAGCCCTCGCTAGCACCGGTTGTCACGGGTAGCCATTTGGATAGCCAACCAGCAGGTGGTAAGTACGACGGTGCGTTGGGCGTGCTGGCTGGCCTTGAGGCGCTACGTGCGCTTAAGCAGGCAGGCTTTACACCGCGTCGCCCCCTATCGCTGGTCAGCTGGACCAATGAAGAGGGCGCGCGCTTTTCGCCAGGCACGTCTGGCTCAGCCGTTTTTTGCGGCGTACGAAGCCTGGAAGACACCCGACAGCTGACAGACAGCGACGACATCAGCCTAGGCAGCGCATTGGATGTTTGTTTAGCTGAACTGGATGCTGCAGGCGTGCCTCGCCGCCCACTGGCCACCCCCATGCACGCCTTTATTGAACTGCATATTGAGCAAGGGCCTATCTTAGAGCGCGATCAGGTACCGGTGGGCGTCGTCGAGGGTATTCAAGGTGTTAGCTGGTTTGAAGTCACGGTAACAGGCAGTGCTAACCATGCGGGCACTACCCCACGGGCGTTGCGCCGTGATGCCTTCGAAGGCGCGTGCGCGTTGGCAACCGCCCTACGGGAAGCCGCCTGCGATAGTGAAGACCGAGTGCGTTTCACCATTGGTAAATTTGTCGTTAGCCCTGGCTCGGTGAATACCATCCCTGACCATGTCACTTTCAGTATTGATGTACGCCATCCCGACGCTGCCACCTTAAAAGCGCTGGAAGCCACCTTTACTCAACTTGCCCAGCAACGCTGGGCGGACTGCCAAGCAACGCTGACACCACTGGCCCACGTTGAGCCGGTGGATTTTCCTAACTCACTTACCCGCCTGCTTGACGACACTGCACATACGCTCGAGATCACCACAACACGCTTAGTATCAGGTGCTTTTCACGATGCGATTCATCTTGCTAAACACTGCCCAACGGCCATGCTTTTTGTGCCCTGCCGTCATGGCCTTAGCCACCACCCGGACGAGCACATCACGCTCAGTGATGCCGTGGCGGGCACCCAACTATTAGCCGCCAGCCTGGCAAACCTCACCCGATAAGGAGGGCACGTAATGACCAAGGGCACAGACGGGACTCGCCGCAATGCAGCCACCGGCGAACGTTACCCCGCGCACCAGGAACCACGCTATCGAGAAATCGCCAGTTTCTTACGGGCACCGCTAGCCGATTCGTTAGAAGCACTTGATATTGCACTGATCGGCATTCCGTTTGATGGCGGGGTGAGCAATCGCCCTGGCACCCGCCACGGCCCTCGTGAAATTCGCAACCAGTCGAGCATGATGCGTAGCCTGCATCACGTTACCCAAACTGACCCGTTTGCCCAGGCACGCATTGCCGATATTGGCGACGTACGGTTTTCATCGATCTACGATCTTGAACACGTCTCTGATGATATTGCCGCTTATTACGTGGCGATTGCCAAGGCAGGGGTTATCCCCCTTAGCGCCGGTGGCGACCACTCCATCACCTACCCTATTCTGCGTGGCTTAGCCACCAATGGTCCGGTGGGGTTAATCCATATTGACGCCCACACCGATACTTGGGACGAGTTTCAAGGCTCGAAATTTCACCACGGAGGCCCCTTTCGGCTTGCCTGTGAGCATGGTCTTATTGACCCAAAACGCACGGTGCAAATCGGTATTCGTGGAGCCCAAAATACTCCCCAGGGCTGGGACTACTCGGCCTCTACCGGCATGCGGGTTATGTTTATGGAGGAGGTCGATACCCTAGGTATCGAGGCAGTAGTCGCCGAAGCGCGGCGTATTGTAGGCAGTGGCCCCGTATACCTATCTTTCGATATTGATAGCATTGACCCCGCCTTCGCCCCTGGCACCGGTACGCCTGAAGTAGGTGGCCTCACTAGCCTGCAAGCCCTTCAGCTAGTGCGTGGTTTTCGTGGCCTGCCGCTGATCGGTGCTGACGTCGTAGAGGTATCCCCGCCGTTTGACGCCAGCGGCAATACCGCACTGCTGGGAGCCACGCTAATGTACGAGCTGCTCTGCTTAATAGCAGAACAGGTAGACGCCAACCATCAACTGCAAACAGCGTCAGCGCATCATCGTGCTAAGAATAGCATTATTGATAATGGTTCTTATTAATATTACTATCTTGTTATTATTCTTCGTGGTGCGCTATGACCTTTGCAGTGATGCAACGCCTCCTCGGTCTTTATACCCTGCCGGTTCTGAAAGACAGCAGTAGGCCACTGACACCATGGCATGTATCGCTACTGTCTATCGCTACTGTCTATCGCTAACGTCTAGAGGATGAGGGGATGGCAAGGGCTGGCATTTATCGGATGACCGTTGCGGATTTTCTCAATTACGGCCACCGCTACTGCATTGAGTATTGCTTTCCAGCCGCGTCATGCCCACCAGAGCGGGTGGCCCAGCTACCCGTTGCCCAAGGCCGGGTGGAAGAGATGGTGCTCTTTCCTGGTGTCGAATTGGTGCTTTCCGATATCGAAGTGGTTCACCCTTATGCTTCGCACTCACTGGGCACGGCAGCGCGGCTGAACGTGGTCGTCATAGAGGGACGCGTACGGCTAGGTTCGGGCACAAAACAGCACTGGCTGACGGCAGGACAGGCCTATACGGTGCGCCTGGATGAACGGCAAGTTCTTGACGCCTACCAGCCCGAGGGCCAGCGACTGCGCACCCTTTGCCTATCACTAGACGAAGCGGCGATGCGCCAGTGGTGCGGCGAAACGTTTCCGACGGCGCCATCTCGTACATGGCCACTTACCCCACCATTGACCCTGTCTATAGAGCAGAGTTTTCGCTCGCCTTTGACGGACCTACCCCGACGGCTGCTCTTCCAGGGGTTAGCGCTGCAGTTACTGGCTCAGGGGCTGGCACCGCCCCGCGAAAGCATTCAGGCAACGGCGTCACCCAGCCGCCTGGAGTTGGTTCGCCGCCTGCTTGAGGAAGCCCCCGAACGGGAGCATTGCTTAGAGGTGCTAGCGGCGCGCGCCGCGATGAGCCCGAGCACCCTGGTGCGTCGCTTCAAAACTGCCTACGGCTGTTCGCCTATCGACTACCTGCGTCGCATCCGCCTAACGCTAGCCCGAGAGTTACTGCTTGATGGGCATAGCATTCAACAAGCCGCCCACCTGAGCGGTTATCGTCATGCCAGCAATTTTACGACCGCTTTCCGTCGGGCCTTTGGTGTTTCTCCCAGCAGTCTGACGAAGCCCAGCAGCCTGACGAAACGCCATTAACAAACCCAACCTGCGTCCCGCGCATAGCAAATCGCCCAGCGCGCATAACTCAGCACGCCAACAAAATGGAACAATTCTCATTACCAAAAGTATTCACACTGAGAAGCATCCATGCCACAGCTAAACCGCCTAACCCTGGCCATCGCGCTGGCCTCTGCGCCACTTTCCATGCCACTTTCAATGCCACTACTCGCCGACGAGCCACTCGAAACCCTAACGGTGACCGCCAGCGCTGCCACCAAATCCACGACGCCCTTCATAGAGACGCCTCAGGCCGTCTCAGTGGTCGAGCGGAAACAGTGGGAATCCCGTGGAGCCGAAAGTGTTCAGCGCGCCGCCGACTATACGCCGGGGGTGTTCACCAACCAGCTGGGCGCTTCCAACCGCTATGACTACCTAGTGCTGCGCGGCTTCGCCGACGGCAGCATCAACAACACCTTCCTCGATGGTCTCAAAGTCATGAGCGATGGAGGCTCCTTCAGTTCACTTTCGGTCGACCCCTGGTTCCTAGAATCCATCGAGGTCGTCAAGGGCCCCGCTTCCGTGCTTTATGGGCGCGCCTCTCCCGGTGGTTTGGTCGCACAGACCAGTCGCCGCCCAGAATTTGAACCTGGCGGCGAGCTGCGCCTACGCCTCGGCAACCACGCCAATCGCAGCGCCGCGTTCGATGTTACCGGCCCGCTGGATGCCGAGCGCCGCCTCGCTTTCCGCCTCACGGGTCTAGCGCGAGCCGCCGACACTCAGTTCGGCCCAGCAGAAGAGCAGCGTTACGCCATTGCTCCCCAGCTAACCTGGGACATAACCGATGCCACTAGCCTAAACCTGCATGCCTATTTGCAGCATGAACCCGAAGGGGGTTATCACGCAGGTCTTCCTTATGAAGGCACTGTGATTGATCGCAACGGCCGACGCATCTCAAATAGCTTCTTTGAAGGTGAAGAAGCCTTTGAAAAATTCCAACGTGATCAGGTCATGGTGGGCTATGAAGTAGAACATCACTTCAATGATGCGGTGAGTGCTCGCCAACGGCTGCGCTACACCGAAACCAGTGTCGAACTAGATCAGGTTTATGCTTTTGGCTGGGCCTCGGCCACCGAGCTCAACCGCTACTACTCTGGCGGCGACGAGTCGCTTGATGCACTAACCGTCGACAACCAGCTAGAGGCTCGTGTTTCCACCGGCGGTGTGGACCATACCCTGTTGTTAGGCCTTGATTATCAGCAGCGCGACAATGACGTCACCTGGACCTCGGGCGCTTTCCCGACCATTGATGCCTTCAACCCCCACTATGGCGATGACCCCAGTGCGATGTACCCGGCAACACGCCAGCACCGAGAGCTTGAACAGACCGGTCTCTATCTGCAAGACCAAATGGCCTTTGGCAATTGGCACGCCAACCTAGGCCTGCGCCACGACTGGGTAGATATCACCAATACCGACCCGGATAGCGGTTCCGCCAGCACACTGGATGACACACAGCTTAGCGGACGCGCCGGTTTGCTCTATCACTTTGACAACGGCCTAGCGCCTTATCTCAGCTATACCACCTCCTTCAGCCCCAATAGCACCACCGACCAAAACGGCGACCTACTGGCGCCATCTGAAGGCGAACAGGTAGAGCTTGGTTTGAAGTATCAGCCACCCGGCACACAAGATCGTTACAACGTAGCCCTGTTCGATATCACCCAGGAGAATGTTTCCACCAAGCTGCCCAACGAAACCTTCCACCGCGCCACCGGCAAGATAGAGTCCCGAGGGGTCGAAGTGGAAGCGCATCATCAGTTGACCGATGCTATCTCCCTGCAAACCGCCTACAGCTACACCGACGTGACCCTGGAGAAAACCGGCGATGCCAATGAAGGCAACCGCAACAACCAGATACCACGCCACCAGCTCGCCGTGTGGGGCAGCTATGCCTTTCAATCCGGCGCACTTGCTGGCTTAGATACGGGGCTTGGCATTCGCTATCACGCTGATATCCAAGCCGATGACGCCAATACCGAAACGGTGCCAGACTACACCCTGGTCGATGCTACCCTAGGCTATGACTTGGGTCGCCTGGGCCTCACGGACATGTCGGCACGACTCAACGTCACCAACCTGCTGGACAAAGAGTACGTGGCTTCCTGCTACGACCTGAACTTCTGCTACTTCGGTGCCGAACGCGGCGTCACCGCTTCATTTCATTATGCGTTCTGATCTGTCTTAAGCGCTTTAATAGCCAAGAATCTTATCCCCCATTAGCCGCTCATCGTCTTGCCGATGAGCGGCTAACAGGTATTTGCCAGTGTTACAGGCAAAACGCCCTACTCCGAATAAGGTAGCGAAAAAAGTAGCATTCCTTCGTTATCGAGCAGTCAACAGGCCTACCCACCGGGAAAGTCCCATCCTTTCCTATCATTTTGGCGGCGTGTGCGTCAGTCTATCGCCTAAATCTTGCTATCGTTTAGCCGTCAAACTACCAAGCTATGCCACCCCAGGTGGTTAATAATTAGGCATCATGGATGAAACGTAGCACTGGCAAAATTGCATTGGCAAAATAGCACTGGCAAACAAGGAGAACAGCAAGCAATGGGTCGTCACCAAACAGTACTCAATGCCATACTCCTCCTGCTGCCTCGGCTGACCCAATTTAGTTGGCGAGTAGTGTGCCATTTCCTAAGAAATCGCGGCATCTTGCTGGCTGGCGGGGTGGGCTACAATATTTTGCTCTCCATCGTGCCGCTGTTTGCAGTACTGGTCGTGCTGTTAACGCAAGTGGTAGACCAACAGCATTTACTTAACGTTCTTGCCGTACAAGCCCGCCACTTAGCACCGGCCCATGCCGAGGTTTTGATGGACGCCGTTCGTGGCCTACTGGAGTCCCGCGACGTTATCGGCATTCTTAGCTTTCCCATTCTGCTGCTTTTCAGCTCCTTTGCCTTTCGCATGCTCGAAGATGCGTTAGCGATTATTTTCCACTCCCCAGACAGCCCCCATATCAAGCGCAGCGCTTGGGTATCGGTGATGCTACCTTACGCTTTTATGCTGGTGCTTGGCGCGGGGTTACTAGCCTTAACACTGGTGGTTACCTTAGCCAGCTCGCTTAATACTCTGGTGATGGCACTTTTTGAACGCGAGCTACCGTTTGCAGGACTTTCCGAACCGGTACTTAACATATTCAGTTTTGCTGGGGTTTTCTTACTCTTCAGTGCTATCTATAAGGTGCTGCCGGTAGTGCGTATCGCATTACGCCGCGCGGTCATTGGTGGCTTCGTAGCGGCACTGCTATGGGAAGGCGTACGGCTGCTACTGGTCTACTACTTCACCCACCTCTCCTTCGTCAACGCCGTTTACGGCTCGCTCGCCACGCTGGTGATCGTGCTGCTCAGCCTGGAAGTCGGTGCCATCATTTTATTGTTGGGTGCCCAGGTGATTGCCGAGTTAGAGCGCAACACACGCCTTGGCCTGCCCTGGTATATAGACCCCGACCGCCAGCCTATCACCCACGTTGATTAATCCTTGCCACCAGTGATGGCGAGCGTGATGGCCCCGCTCGAAAAGTGACACTATAGCGTCACTATTAGTCTGGTTAAGGGTGAGCCCATGAAAGTTGAGCTTGTTACAAACCTTAAGCGCCAAGGCTGGGGGCCGTCACCTCACCTTACCGGCATGGTAGACTGGCATTATCATGAGCGTCGACTCCAGTGGCCAACCCATTCACCTAATTGGCATAGAGTTTTCCAGTGTTGAACGGCAGATAGTGGCGTTTAGGTGGAAACACGCTTTCAATAGTTCATCTATACGCGACTTGTTGAGAACTAGCGTCTAGTGTTACTGGCAAACGGACGCTATAAGGGTTAGACGATCATACCTAACGTGGTTTTGGTGCTGGAAATAGCGCATGAATGCAAAAAAAACATCGTTTGTGACCCTGGTAAAGGCGGCGCTGCCGACGCTGCATCCTACTGAGCGGCGTCTGGCTGAATTCATCCTTAATTTTCCTGGTGAGTTGGCCAGCTATACCGCAACGGAGCTTGCTAATCTGGCTGGCGTTTCCAATGCCACTATTACGCGCTTTGTTAAAAAACTTGGTTATCGCTCGTTTGAAGAGGCGCGCCAGCACGTCCGCGACAATCGCGAAGAGGGTGCGGCATTGCTAAGGGTAGAAGGTCACGAAGACGACCGTAGTGATAGCCTGCTTTATCGCCATATCCATCAAGGTATCAAGAACCTGGAGCATGCTAGCCAGCATTTCTCTCAGTCAATGTTGGATGAGGTGGCCAACGCGATGCTGTCCGCTCGCAAGGTATGGGTGGTAGGGTTTCGTAGTAGCCATCCCTTCGCTGAATATCTCAATTGGCAGATCATGCAAGTGATTGAGAATACAGCTTTGTTGCCACGAGCCGGGGAAACCCTGGCGGAAAGCCTGGTCAGTATGACGTCAGACGACTGTGTGATCCTGTTTGGCCTCAAACGCCGCACAGCAGACCTGGATACGTTACTGACCCAAATCGCCAGCAGCCACGCTAACGTGCTGTACATCACCGATGAAAGCGCCCCCGAGAACAACCAAGTTAGCTGGCACGCCGTGTGTCGCACGGCGGCGCCAGGGCCGCTGTTCAACCATGTGGCGGTACTGTCGATGTGTCATTTTCTAGCCACACGGGTTATTGAGCTATCGGGTGCTGAGGGGCGTCATCGCATGACCAGTATTGAGGCGATTCATGAGGCGCTTGATGAGCTCCAGTGATCTTACGTGGTGCAAGTAAGCTAAAAACCGCCCACTTTTTGTGCAACTAATTGTCTTACGAGATGGCTTTACGTGGCGGGCTAACATACCCAGCCGCCGGTAACCAATTGTAATATGATATGAAAAATATTTTTCATATTAACATGGCATGAAATATGGATTTCTTTTGGTGTTACGCCGTTATCTCCGACACCTATAAAGGATATTCCCATGCCGACACTTCGCTACTCTTCTCGTTTTACCTTAAAGCAGTTGGTGGCAGCCACTGCGCTGGCAGCACTTGCAAATGCCCCTTTGGCCGCTGCCAATCCTATCGAGATCCAAATTAATAACACATTACCCACCGGCTCGTTCGCTCATACCTTCCTGGAAGAGTTCAGTGAGCGCTTGGAAGACGAGGCTCCAGGGCGCTTCAATGTTCGTTTGTTTATGGGCGGCACTCTGGGCACTGAGGAAGATGTTCTGCAAGGGCTTGGTATGGGAACTCACCATGCTTCCTTAGCAGCGTCAGCCGTTACACAGTTCAATGCCCGCACCTCGATCTTCGACCTGCCCTATCTTTTCGAGAACCGCGAAGATGTGGCTCTCTTTATTGATAGCGAAGCCGGCGACATGCTGCGTGAGGGCTTCGATGGCACCGGCATGCGCTTACTGGCAATGTGGGACAACGGCTTCCGCGTCATCACCAACAAACAGCGACCAATTATTACCCCCGAGGATCTCGACGGTCTGCGCATTCGCACCCCCAACAGCCGTCAGCGTGTGGCAATGTTCAATGCGCTTGGTGCTAATGCCACGCCGCTCGCCTTTGGCGAAGTGTACTCCGCACTTGATCAGGGGGTTATTGATGGGCAAGAGAACCCCGCTCACGTGGCCATGTCATCTCGGCTCTATGAAGTGCAAGAGTACCTATCGGTTTCCAATCATATCTATTTACCGACCTTCCTTGTCTTCGGCGAACCCTTCCTTAACCGTCTTGCCGACGAAGATCTTGAGGTGCTCGAACGAGTGGCCACTGAGATGACATCCTGGACTTTCGCCTGGGGCGATGAAGCCGATGCGTCCGTATTAGCTGAACTGGAACAGTACCTTGAGATCAACGACGTCGATTTTGCTGCCTTCCAAGAAGCCGCCCTGCCGCTTTATGAGGACCCGGTATTCGTTGATGCCATCGGCCAGGACATGATCGATGCCACGTTGACTACCATGCGCAACCGCTGAGGACGCCATCATGACACCGTCCATTTTTACGCTTATCGAACAGTGGGTGCTACGGCTGCTGGATGCGCTAGTGATCCTGCTGGCAGGTGTGTTGCTGGTACTGCTCAACTACGCCGTGTTCGCACGCTTCGTGCTCAACTCGTCGGTGTCATGGGGTGAAGAACTGCCAGCCAATGTACTGGCAGTGCTTACGTTCATTGGCGCTGCTTATCTAACAAAAATCAATGAACACCTCGGTTTTGACAGCGTGCTGCGGCTGATGCCGATGCTCTGGCAGCGCATTGTGCTGAGTATTAATCACGCTTTCATGCTGGCCTTCGCGGTGGTTGTTTTCTACTACGGCTCATTGGCAAGCCAGGGCTTTCATGGGCGTTCGTTGATCTCCATCGACCTGCCTTTGGCGCTTTTCCGCTGGGCGATGCCAGTGGGCTTTGCGCTGATCGCCATCATCTCGGCCTGGCGGTTAATCGGCCTCATCAACGGCAGAGTCCATCCTACTGACCTGTACCCGGAGACCGACTGATGCCTATGGATCCCGCCTATCTCATTTTGACGATGCTGGTCATCTTTCTCTTCACCGGCATGCCGATCGCTTTTGTGTTGGGTGTGGCCGCGATGATCATGATCATGCTCGACCCCAACGTAATGCCACAGATTATGGGGATGGTTCCGTTCGGCGGGGCCAACAACTATCTGTTGGTGGCAGCGCTGCTGTTTATGATTGCAGGGGAAGTGATGAACCAAGGGCGTATCGCGGAACGCCTCATCAATTTTGCAGGTTCGTTGGTGGGCCATATTCGCGGTGGCCTGGCCCACGTCAATATACTGACGTCGCTGTTCTTCTCCGAGATTTCCGGCACCGCCACCTCAGATGCGGCGGCAATCGGCTCGGTAATGATTCCGCAGATGAAGAAGCGTGGCTACGACGTTGCGTTTGCCGCAGCGGTTACCGCTACCTCGGCGACCATGGCGATCATCGTTCCGCCGAGCCTTAATCTGATCCTCTATGCTTACGTCTCTGATACCTCTATTGCTCAGCTCTTCGCGGCGGGGATTATTCCAGGGTTTGTGGTTTGCTTTGCACTGATGTTAACGGCTTACTTTATCTCGGTGCGCAAAGGCTACCCTATCGAAGGCAAATTCGATATTAAGAACGTGCTCAGCACCGGCCGTGAAGCCATTATTCCCATCACCCTGCCGATCCTTATTCTTGGTGGCATATTAGGCGGCATTTTTACGCCCACCGAGGCGGGTGCCGTGGCGGCACTATGGGCGATCATTCTGGCCACGCTCTATTACCGCTCGTTAACTTTCCGCTCGCTGCTCGATACCCTGCGGGTAGCGGGCAAGCGCAGCGCCATGCTGATGTTCATTGTCGCCACGTCGACGCTACTTGGCTGGTACATGACTAACCAGGGAATCCCCCAAGAAATTGCCGAAGGAATTCTCGGCATCTCTGATAACTACTGGGTTGTGTTACTGGCGATTAATGTCTTCTTCTTGCTGGCAGGCACTATCGTTCACGGTACACCGGCCATCCTTATGCTGGTGCCCATCTTCCTACCGCTGGCCGACCAACTAGGTATCGACCGCGTTCACTTTGGCCTAATCGTCACGATTAACCTGGGTATCGGCCAACAGACACCGCCGGTGGCCTCAGTGGTACTGGTGACCTGCTCGATTGCGCGTATCAGTATCGGCGCGATCATTCCGGCCTTGATGTGGTTCCTCGCTGCCATGCTCGTGGTGCTTGCGCTGATCAACGTGTTTCCAGCGCTCTCACTGTGGCTGCCATCAGTCATTCTTTAAACGGATAAGGATAGCTCTATGCGACTTCTGGTCATCAACCCGAACTCGTCGACCAGCGTGACGCAACATATCGCTGCGGCAGCTCGTATGGCTGCCAACGCGAATGATGAAATACTCGCCATCGAGGCTAGCGGTGCGCCGCCTCTCATCGTCAGTGAGGCGGATTCCCGGCTCGCTGAGCAGGCAGTAGTCAACACAGTGCGCAGCATAGAGTCGCCTCTGGATGGCGTTATTGTTGCGTCGTTCGGTGACACCGGGGCAGATGCCCTGCGGGCCTTTCTGCCCTGCCCAGTGGTGGGCATTGGGCACGCATCACTATTAACTGCCGCAGCATTGGGCGGGCCCTTTGCGATCGTCTCCTTCGCCCCGGCGGTAGTACCTTCAATGCAAGCGATGGTGGAACATTACCAAATGCAGCATTTACTCAGCGGTATTCACGTTATCGACACACCGCTACCTGATGACCCCGGCGAGATCCAGGCCACCACAGCCGATGCGCTGCAGGCTCTTTGCCAGCAGGTGGCTCAGCAAGGTAACTGCCGCAGCATTATTCTTGCAGGGGGGCCGTTAGCAGGGCTGGCGCTGCGTATTGCTCCCGCGCTGCCGCTCCCCATCATTGATGCGACCATGGCGGCTGTGCAGCTGCAACGTTCGCTGCAGCTCTTTGGTGGAAGGGCTGACAAATAGCGCGATAACACATGCGACTTATACGCCACTCGCCTGCGCTGTATTGTCGCAATATTCTTCTCTATCGGTACGTTTAAGCGCCTTAGCAAGTTATGATGAGCACGCCTTATTCTCTATGCAGATATCCTTATGCTAAAGCGCTTGCTCCCTCTGGTGATTCTCATTCTTGGCATTGCCAGCTTTATGGCGTTGCGTTACACACGCCCTGAGCCAGCCCCCGTGGAGGCTCAGGAGCGCCGCTGGCCCGTTGAGGCGTTGACCGTTTCTCTTGGTGAACATGTACCACTGCTTTCGCTGTTCGGGGAAGTGGTCGCGCCGGACATGGTCACCCTAGTAGCGCCGGTTCAAGCGCGGGTGGCTCAGCGGCCGGTAAGCGACGGCCAGCGGGTAGCCCAGGGTGAGCTGCTCGTAGCACTGGATGAAGACGACCTATCATCGCCGCTGCGCCAAGCCGAGGCTGAACTTGCTGACCTTCAGGCTCAGCTGGAAAACGAGCGCATCCGCCATGAGAATAACCGCCAGGTATTAGCCCAAGAGCGCACTCTTCTTGCCAGCGCTAACCGCCAATTGGAACGCAATCGTTCGCTGGAAGGACGTAACCTGACGTCTCAAACAGACGTCGATACGGCCCGCGACGCCGTCGCTCGTGCCCAGCTGAATGTGTCAGCGCGGGAAAGCGCTATTGCCGAATATCCTTCTCGGCTAGCCAGTTTGGAAGCCCGCCTGGCCAGGGCTCAGGTGCAAGCGGCCGATGCGCGGCGCAATCTGGAGCGTGGCCGTGTTCACGCGCCCTTCGCTGGCAGCGTGACGCGGGTGCAAGTCGCTGAAGGCGACGATGTGGCCCCGCGCGCCGCCTTGCTATCGCTTTATCCGTTAGATGGCCTGGAACTACGCGCCCGAATTCCCCAACCGTATCACGCGGAACTTGAAGCGCACCTGCCAAGCGGTGTACCACTTGAAGCCACCGCCACGAATGGCAGCCAGCGCTTCGTACTAGAGCGCTTAGCGGGGGAAAGCGACCCAACTGGCACCGAAGCCATTCTCTCAGTGCAGGGCCAACACCATGGGTTGCGCCCAGGGGCCATGGTGGCCGTTCAGCTTCGCCGTCCTGGGGTGAAAAATGCCTTTGCCGTGCCCTACTCGGCCTTGCACGGGGCTGATCTACTTTATCGCATTAATCACGATAACCGCCTGGAGCGTCAGCGCGTCGAGCGGTTGGGGGAAGTAGCCCAGCAAGACGGAGAGCGTTGGCTACTAGTGCGCGCTGAAACGTTGGAAGCAGGCGACCGCGTCATGTCGACCCACCTGCCCAACGCTGTTCACGGGCTGCCGGTAGAGGTCATCCAACCCTTGGCTGGCGCTGAGGCCACCCCATGACCCAGCGCGGCGACTTTATCGGCTTTTTTGTTCGCCACAAGGTGGCGGCCAACCTAGTCATGCTGGTGATGCTACTGGGCGGTGCGCTAGGTATTGCGCGCATGAATATCCAGTTTTTCCCCACCTTCGCGCTCGATGTAGTTAACGTGCGCGTGATGTGGAGCGGTGCGTCTGCCGAGGACATTGAACAGGGCATTACCAACCCGCTTGAACAGCGGCTACGCAGCCTAGATGGCTTGAAGCGCATGACATCCACCTCGGCCCAGGGCATTGCCAATATCACCCTGGAACTGGAAGAAGGCAGCGACCCGGTACTAGCGCTAGATGATATTCGCCAGCAAGTCGATAGTTTTACGAACCTTCCTGCCAGCGCTGACCCGCCGGAGATCTCTCGCCAAGCGCGTTACGAACCCGTCGCGCGCCTGTTGGTGTATGGCGATCTTGCCCCCCATGAACTGCGCCAGCTAACCCATCGTTTTGAAGACTCGCTGCTGATGGCAGGGATTGATCGTATTCAGCTCAACGGGCTTCCTGCTCAGCAAATTAGTATCGAAGTGCCTACCGAACGCCTGCAAGCGCTCGGATTATCGCTTGGGGAAGTGGCCGCCCAGGTGCAGGGCATGTCTCGGGACTTACCGGCGGGCTTATTGGGGCAACAAGACAGCATCCGGGAACTGCGCTCGCTTGAACAACACCGTGATGCGCTTGCCTTCGAGGACATGCCGGTTCTCAGTAATGACCGCTTGCAGCTGCGCCTGGGTGACATCGCGTTCATTCATCAGGAAGCAAGAGATGGGGAAGTCGAACTGACTTACCGTGGCCAACCCGCCGTTGAGATGATTTTGCAGCGCGCGGAAAGCGGCGACTCGCTTCAAGCAGCGCAGCACTTGGAGCGCTGGCTGGCAGCAACGCGCCCCACCCTGCCGCCCAGCGTCGAGTTAGCGGTTTACGATGAGTCCTGGCAACTGATCGACGAGCGTATTTCATTGCTGCTGGGCAACGGCCTAACCGGTCTGCTGCTGGTGGTGATTCTGCTCTATTTCTTTCTTCCTGCCCGGGTAGCACTGTGGGTCGCCATCGGCATTCCTACCGCGTTTCTCGCTTCTTTAGGGGTTTTCTGGGGCATTGGCGGCTCGATTAACATGATGTCGCTGTTTGCTCTCATTATGGCACTGGGGGTGATTGTCGATGATGCGATTGTGGTGGGCGAAGACGCAGACGCCCACCATCGCATGGGCGAAGACCCCAAACTGGCCTCTGCCGGCGCAGCCCGCCGCATGCTATGGCCAGTGGTCGCCTCGTCACTCACCACGGTGGCGGCTTTCATGCCGCTATTAATGGTCGGTGGGGTGATTGGTAATATCCTCGGCGATATTCCCATTATTATGATCTGCGTGCTCATCGCCTCGCTATTGGAATGTTTTGTGGTGCTGCCTGCACACCTGCGCAATGCGTTTATACCCGCTAACAAGGCCAAGCGTCCTGCCCGTGGTATTGAGCGGCTGCGCCAAGGGTTTGAAGCGCGTTTTGATCAGTTCCGCGAAGGCCGCTTCCGGCGCTTTTCCCAACGCTCGCTACGCTACCGTGGCGTTACGCTAACCACCGCGCTGGCCATCACGCTGGTCACTGCCGGGCTGCTGGCTGGTGGCCGCATAGGCTTCAACTTCTTTCCTTCGCCGGAATCCAGCATTGTGTATGCCAACGCCAGTTTTGTGGCGGGCACCCATCGCGGCCAAGTGGCGGATTTTGTCGATCACCTGCAGGCCACCTTGCAAGAAACCGATGACGCCATGGGCGGCGGCTTAGTGCGCACAGCGGTTGCCCATTACGGCAGCACCCAGGCTGGCGGGGCACCGGCACGCACCGGCGATGGCGTTGGTTCAGTGATGGTCGAGCTGACCTCGCCTGATGCCCGCGACGTCCGCAATGTGGAGTTTATTCGCGCCTGGCGCGAACGGATACAAACTCCGGCCGGGTTGGATAATCTGAATATCACCGAACGTGCCGCTGGCCCACCGGGCAAGGATGTCAATATACGTCTGACCGGTGAAGACGCCGAGGGCCTGCGCCATGCCGCCGATATTCTCGGCGAGGCCATGGCTGGATTGCCCGGCGTACTCAGCACGGAAAATGATATGCCCTGGGGGCGCGAGCAGCTGATCTACCGCGTTAACGCCTATGGCCAAGCGCTCGGCCTGACCACTGACGACCTGGGTAGCCAGCTACGTACTGCTTTTGATGGCCAGATTGTGCAGATACATCAATCCGGAGCCGATGAAATCGAAGTGCGCGTTCAACTGCCCAGGCACCAACGCGAGCGCTTATCTACCCTTTCCAGCCTAGCGGTGACGCTAGCGGATGGGCGTCAGGTACCGCTCTCTCAAGTGATGGATTTATCCCACCGCCAAGGGTTCGAAACCTTACGCCATGCTGAAGGTCAGCTGGCCGTTGAAGTGACCGCTGAGATTGACAGTCAAACCACGTCAGCAGAACAGGTGCTAGAAAGCCTCTCCGCCGAACTACTGCCTCGTTTAGAGCGTGAATACTTTCTGACCACCAGTTTTGAGGGGCGTGCTGCTGACCAGCGTGAAACCATGGCGGATATGCGCACGGGCTTGATGATTGGCTTGGGCTTGATGTACGGCGTTTTAACCTGGGTATTTGCGTCCTGGACCCTGCCACTGATCGTGATGGCAATTATCCCCTTTTCCCTGGTAGGTGCCCTGCTGGGGCACTGGGCGTTGGGGATCAACCTGACGATTTTGTCGCTCTTCGGCCTGTTTGGGCTATCCGGCATCGTGGTTAATAACGCCATTATTCTGGTCAGCTTCTATCGCCAACAGCGCGATAAAGGCTTAGGCATTAACGACGCGCTCAATGAAGCCGTTGTACAACGAATCAGGGCCGTGCTGCTCACATCACTGACAACGATTGGCGGCCTGTTGCCGCTACTGTTTGAAACATCGCTGCAGGCCCAATTCTTGATCCCTATGGCCACTTCTATCGCGTTCGGTCTGGGTGGCTCTACGCTGCTGGTGCTGTTTATTATCCCTGCGCTGCTTTCGTGGGTGGAGCACGGCCGCCAACGTCGCGTTAAAAGTTAGCGTGGTTTATCGACTGAAATCTGACCAAAATCATAAAAACAGAATATACTAATACTTAAAAAGAATATAAAGATCTATACTTTGCTGACAGCCACGTCGTTATGGAGACGTGGCTATGAACACATTGCTATGAACCTATTTCTTTAGGAGAGATCCGTGCATAAAGATTGGCAAAAAACGACCCAAGACCTCTCAGCGCTTATGCAGGATATTGGCAAAAATATTCCTGACGTTGCCAAAGGCTTCACCCAAATGGCAAAGGGAGCTAACAAAGACGGCGCGCTTTCTCATAAGCACAAAGAGTTAATGGCGTTAGCGATAGGCATTAGCGTACGCTGCGACGGGTGCATTGCTTTTCATTCCAAGGCTGCCGCTGAATTAGGCGCAACTCGAGAAGAAGTAATGGAAATGCTTGGTGTGTGTATGTATATGGGCGGCGGCCCTGCATTTACCTATGCCGCTCAGGCGCTTGAGGCCTTCGATAGTTTCTCAAAAACAGACTAAAAAAGAGGATGTGAAGAGGGTGGTAGATAGGTTATTAGTTATTCATTAATACGGCGGCGCAGCGCATTCAGTTCCTGGGTGTGCTCTTCAAGCTCACGGCGCTCTTCTGCTAATTTTTCACGCCGTTTCTGAATGTCATCTTCATCACCCTCTTTAAGCGCCTGCTCAAGAGCTAACTCGCGCTCACGCACTTCTTGCTGACTTTCCTGGATGTCTTCTTCAAGCTCCGCAAGGACTTGCTCATTCGTACAATTCTCTTCAATAGCGTGCAAGGCACGCTGTAAACCTCGAACACGGTGGTGATTATCGTGTGCTTGGGCGTGTTCAAGCTGTTGACGTAAGCCCCGCATTTTATCCTCGCACAACCGATCTGCTGCGTGCGCTCTTTCTGATATATACGCTACCGGCAGCAATAAAAGACCACCCGTGACCGCTAAACTTAAACTCCTTAACCATAATTTTTTCATGACTCACTCCTAATGCGCTGTAGGTGCTTTCGGTATAGAAAAGGCAGAGGTTATAGGCAAGGATATTAAACACAGGCAAGCTATCGAAAGACCAATAAACTCATTTATTATCAAATTTTTAGGTTGACCAGCCAAACCAATAACGCAAAATTATTCACCGCTCACTAATCAAGTGAGCGATGAATGAAAAATCAGGCGCGCTCTTCTATCACCCAACCTACCACGGCGTCGTTACCAAATTCAGCCTTCCACTCTTTAATCACTTTATGGTTACCACCACGCGTTTCAACGACTTCCCCTGTGTGTGGATTTTTATATACTTTTAAAGGGCGCTGTTTGCGACCGTCGGTACTGCTTATTTTGGAACCTTTAACTGATGAGGAGCGATATGAAGGGTCAAGCATTTCACATACATCGCGGGCTAACTTGCCATGCTCTGTCATGAGTGCTTGTAATTTTTCCTTGAATTCCAGCTCTTTCTTCAACTCACTATTATTTTCAAGTGCTTGCAGCTCTTCCTGTAGCTGCTTTAACATCTGCTCTTTTTTGATGTAATCGCTCAATACGGATGCCATGTTTCAATCTCCATAATCTTTTGATTTTACTGCCATAATCTGATGGCCCGATAGAACATGCCAAAGGGTGGCTTCCACATGTCAAGAGCGCTACGTCAGCATGGCAAACATGCTTATAAATAGGCTTAGCCTATTTGACCATTATATACTGCGTTATTTGCCAGTGTAGGCAATCTGAACATATTTTTAGCATTATTTACATTTAATAACGAATTACTAAGTAGTTATTATACCCAACAGTATCATGACGCCAGGAATCCAGCCTGTAAAAACAGCGCAAAACAGCGTGTAAATAGCGACTGATCGCTGTATTTTCTTCGCTAATGCTAATAAGCAAAAAAAGCCGAACCACAAAGCAGACCATGCAAACCAGCTAAGTGTATTCCACAGCTCAAAGTTAAGGCCGATGTCTTCAATAGAGTTGATCCCCACAAATGCAGCTGTAATACTTACAAAAAAGCAGAACCACCCAAGCCCTATTCCATCTGCTTTTAAAAACTGGTTGGCACCCACCCAAAGGTAAGTAAACGCAAAGAGCAGCGTAAATGCCCCAGCGCTGATAGCGGCAGAATTATTAGGCTCTCTAAAAATCAGATAGATAGCAATGAAAAAGCTCAACACACCAACCAATATATTGATAACTGACACTTCTTTATCACCTACTTTTCCTAGCAGCCATATGCCGTTCACAAACAGCACAGCACCGACATATAGCAGTGTAAGCCCTAAAATCATTTCAACCATTCCTGTCTTTATTTTTTTGAGTGTTCTGGCGCTTTCGATATTTCTTTTTTCTACTTCACTACTCCATTGTGCGTTTAATAAAAATCAATAGCCCTCCTCTTCGTCTAGATCAGCTCGTTTAGCTTCCAAAAGCACAGTCACAGCGAACACTTTTGTCGACATCAAAGCCCATCTACTTTTATTTTTATTCTTACAAAGCACGCCGCGTTTTCTTAACACAGTAGACATAACCCAACAGCGCACCATGCTGGCTAAGAAGAACCGCAGTGGCACCCAAAAACCCTATTTTAAAGCCGAAGGAGTATAGCAGGGGGATCACACCTAGCCATTGAAATTAGGGTTATAACCTCATAAGAATTCGCAACGAAATGCAACTCTCACTACCTTGGCAATACTGAATAATTCACTAACAATGACGCAGGCCAAAGCATAAAAAAACGTGATACGATAATCTTCTATAAAAGCTATATTTTCTGTCGTTTTTACGACAACTTCATCATAAAGGGAAACAACGTTCACCATGTCGTCAGCTACAGACTGCGTCGCTACGCTTATTGATGACTTCCAGAAGCGTCGGCCAATTCGCGCCGGTTCACTGATCATTACCGTCTATGGCGACTCTATCGTTCCCCGGGGCGGCACTGTGTGGTTGGGCAGTCTGTCAAAACTGGTGGAGCCCATCGGTATCAATGAACGATTGGTACGCACCTCTGTTTACCGGCTAACCCATGAAACTTGGCTACGCGGTGAAAAGGTAGGGCGTCGCAGCTACTATCGGTTAAGTGGCCCTGGGCGGCGGCGTTTTGAACAGGCCTTTAAGCGTGTCTATCACGGTGTTCAACCCCCTTGGTCTGGCCAGTGGACGCTGGCATTGCTAACACAATTGCCTTCAGACCGACGCCAGCAGATTCGTGATGAACTGGAATGGCTAGGCTTTGGTAGTTTTGCCCAAGGCGTGCTGGCACACCCCACGCTGTCATGCGCGGAAACGACGGCGGCCTTGCAAGAGCTTGATGCGGCAGATGATACAATTGTGATGCAAACACAGGCCATGGAGCCCATGACCAGTAAACCACTGCGCCTGCAGGTAAGAGAAAGCTGGAACCTCGACGAACTCGCCGAGCTGTATCAGCGGTTTCTGGTTAAGTTTCGCCCATTGTGGAATGCGCTCAACGCAGAAAATCATTTGGGTCAGGAGGAGTGCTTTATTGCCCGCACTCTGCTGATTCATGAGTATCGCAAGGTTCAGTTGCGTGATCCCCTGCTACCTGACGAACTACTCCCTACCGCATGGGAAGGTCGCTACGCCCATCAGCTCTGCCGTAACCTCTATCGGTTGCTCTACGAACGCGCTGAGCGCTGGTTAGACAGGCACCTAGAAACTGCCGAAGGCCCATTACCAGCCCCCGGCCCTAGCTTCTACCAGCGCTTTGGCGGGTTGGAGTAAGCGCTAGCGAGAGCGCTTTATCAGTCGTCACATCATCAGTCGTCATATCGTATAAAGTGCATGATGGTGACGACTGATCAAAGACTTACTGCTTATATAAGCCCTATTTCTGATATAAGCTCTATTTCTAATATAGGCTCTACTTCTTATCCAAGGTCTGCTGCTTGGGCTGGGTGTCACCGGCTAACAACGTTGGGCGGTCTGCATCTATTTCTGCCAGCGGTTCACAAGGTTCCAAGCTGTCTCGGCAACGGGTCACTAAGCGCTGGTACTCTTGGGTGCCCTGCTGCTTCCAAGCAAACTCTTCGTCGCTCAGGGGGCGCTTCACTTTTGCTGGCGCTCCCATCACTAACGACTGTGGCTCACACTCAAACCCCGCCTTAACGAACGCTGCTGCCGCAACAATAGAGCGCTCAGCAATATGAGCACCGTCCATCACCACGGCGTTCATACCCACCATGGCATCACGCCCAATTACACAGCCATGCAAAACCGCACCGTGGCCGATATGGCCATCTTTTTCCACTTTAGTGACGCAGCCAGGAAAGCCGTGCATGACACAGGTATCTTGAAGGTTTGCACCCTCTTCCAGCACTAGGCGTCCGAAGTCACCGCGCATCACCGCGCCGGGGCCAACGTAACAATTGGGGCCAACAATCACATCCCCAATCAATACTGCGGTTGGGTGAACATAAGCCGTCGGATGCACCACCGGTGTCACCCCTTCAAGTCGATAGTAAGGCATAACCTTCTCCGTTAGTTTGATTGGCCGTGGCGACGGCTTTGCACCACCACAAAGCGGCTAGCAACAAAGGCTTGGTTACATAAAGAGGCATTCGCCGCTGGATTACCGCCAGTGGCGTGAAAGTCACTGAAAGCAGCCGACTGGTTGACGAATATGCCCCCGTCCAGGTTCAGAGAAAGCGGAGCGGCCACATCCATCGCCAGCTCTTCAAGCTGGTCGGCCACGGCCTCATCGGTGGTGTAGGCTCCGAGGGTGATTGCGCCCTTTTCGCGAATCACCTCACGCGCCAGTTCGATGCTATGCGCGGTGCTGTCGGTTGCGACGATAAAGCTTATCGGGCCAAAGCGCTCCTCACTATAGGCAGCCTTTTGCGCTGCATCCACCTTGAGGATAAGCGGCGTGTGAATGCGGGCGTCAGAGTATTGGGCGTGTTTTCGTGACTCGCTATCCAGGACTATTTCGCCCAAACCACGGCACTCATCAATCCGTGCTTGCGTGTCTACTGACTGCAGGGCACCTAACACCGTGCAGGCGCGGTCATTGTCACTCAGAAACGCCTGAACAGCTTTCGCAAGCGCTGCCGCCACGTCGTCAAAACTGACATGGCCATCCGCTGTGGCAATACCGCTCTTGGGCACATAAATCGCTTGAGGGGTCGTACACATCTGACCAGAATAAAGGCTCAGCGAGAAAGCCAGGTTCGCCGTGACCGCTTTAAGGTTATCTAGGCTGTCAATAATCACCGTATTGATACCGGCTTTCTCGGCAAATACCTGAGCCTGAGTGGCGTTCTGTATCAGCCAGTCACCGAAGGCATTAGAACCAGTGAAGTCGATCAGTTTGACCGCAGGATCAAGCGCCAGCGTTTTGGTCAGCGGGGCATCTGACGTATCGGGTACCAAACTCACCAGGCAGGGGTCAAAGCCTGCTTCTTCCAACACTTCCTGTGCAACGCGGGTGGTCATCGCTACTGGCAGAATAGCGCCGGGGTGCGGTTTAAGCATCACCGGGTTGCCGGTTGCCAAACTGGCGAACAGCCCAGGATAAGTATTCCAAGTGGGGAAAGTTGAACAGGCCACCACCAACGAGATACCCCGCGGCACAATGTGGAAACGCTTATCCATGACAATGGGATCATGCTTGCCTTGGGGCTTAACCCACTGTGCGGTAGCAGGAATCTGCGCCATCGCTTGCCAGGCATAGGCCACGGCTTCAAGGCCGCGATCCTGAGCATGCGGCCCACCTGCCTGAAACGCCATCAACGGCCCCTGACCACTAGTATGCATCACCGCCTGGGCGATCTCCGGACTCATGGCATTAAGGCGCGACAGAATTTCCAGACAGACACCCACACGTGCTTGCACCCCAGCCTCCCGCCAATCACGCATTGCCACTTGCATGGCCGCTATCAGTTCGTCGGGGTTTGGCTGCTCATAATTAATGCCAAGCTCGAAGCCATAAGGTGATATTTCACCACCCACTTGCTGTGTACTGCCCACACTATTAAGTGTAAATGGCTGATTAAGCAGTGCCTCGAAGTTAGCAGGGGCCGCTTTAACAGCATCTTCGGAGTATTTGCGCATGCTTTCTGGATAAGGCGTCCAGAAAGTACGGCTGGCAATTGCTTCGACGGCCTGCTCTAGGGTCTGGCGATGAGAATTGAACATCTGCTGCGCTGATTGCGTCATGGGGCGCTCCTGCACTCACTTATTTTTTTGATACGTTATAGGCAAGAAGACTATCTTTCCCGTAACAAAACATCAAACGCTTTCCCTGGCACCGCTTGTTTAACAATTAGCCCACCACGATCAATAAACTCGATATACACGGGCTAAAGATCACTTTTCGAGCCAATTTTCCACCTTTCATACCATGGTCTAATAACTAACATTCCCCCGCTATAAATACATACAAACCGTTGTTAACAAGACATAAATCATCAAAAATGCTGATAAGCGACACACTAATAACAATCAAACAATATTGATGTGTATCAAAATAAATCTATACTCGGCAGATATTCATCCTGTGCGCCACAGGCCGAACTGAGGTAACAATGCCCACTACTCTAAAAATAACTCCGCCCCTGGAAGGCGTTTTATGCATTACGCTGAATCGCCCTGAAGCACTGAATGCGCTGAATACCCAGCTGCTTGGCGAACTCGCCGACACCCTGAACAGCGCCGATTGTGATGACAACGTTCGCGCCGTGGTGATCACCGGCAGTGCGAAAGCATTCGCCGCTGGTGCGGATATTAATGAAATGGCTGAGCGCGACCTAGTCGGCATGTTGGAAGATCCTCGCCAGCACCACTGGGCCACCATTACGCGTTTTCGCAAACCAATCATTGCTGCCGTTAACGGCTACGCCTTGGGCGGTGGCTGCGAGCTAGCCATGCATGCCGACATCATTATTGCCGGTGAAAGTGCCCTGTTCGGCCAGCCGGAAATCAACCTGGGCATCATGCCCGGTGCTGGTGGTACCCAGCGTCTGCTTAGAGCGGTGGGTAAATCACTGGCTACCCAAATGGTGCTAACTGGCGAGCCCATTTCTGCTCGCCGCGCCCTTGAAGCAGGCCTGATTAGCGAGATTACCCAGCCCGAATTAACCCTTGAGCGCGCCATGGCCATTGCAACGCGCATTGCCGCCAAGGCACCGCTGGCCGTGCGCTTGGCGCGGGAATCGCTACACAAGGCGATGGATACCGACCTAGCCACTGGCCTGCGCTTTGAACGCCATGCGTTCACCTTATTGGCGGGCACTGCCGACCGCAAAGAGGGCATTCGCGCTTTCCAAGAAAAACGACCTGCCACTTTTCAAGGGCACTGACACAAGGATATTACCCATGAGCCAAGCGCCCCTGCTTTACACCGTGGAAGATGGCGTCGCCTGTATCACGCTGAACCGCCCCGATAGCCTGAACAGCTTCAACACTGAAATGCATGCCGAGATGCGTAAGGCGCTAAAAGCCGTGCGTCAGGACTCAAGCGTTCGCGCCTTGTTACTGACCGGCAACGGCCGAGGCTTCTGCGCCGGTCAGGATCTTTCCGACCGAAGCGTCGCGCCCGGCGAGCAAGCCCCCGACCTCGGCGAGTCGCTTGAGAAACGCTACAACCCTATGCTGCGCGCCCTTAAAGATATGCCGTTCCCGACTATTTGTGCGGTGAACGGCGTGGCCGCAGGTGCCGGAGCCAACATCGCCCTGGCCTGCGACATCGTATTGGCCGCTCGTTCGGCAAGCTTTATTCAGGCCTTCTGTAAGATCGGCTTGATCCCAGACTCCGGCGGCACCTGGACACTGCCTAACTTAGTCGGCATGGCGCGGGCCAAGGGCCTGGCAATGCTTGGCGACAAGCTTACCGCCGAGACCGCCGAACAGTGGGGCATGATCTGGCGCTGCGTCGATGATGGGGTGCTTCAGGAAGAAGCCATGAATATGGCTCGCCACTTGGCAACTCAACCAACGCGCGGCTTGGCGCTTATCAAACGTGCCCTGCACGCCAGCAGCGATAACAGCTTCAACGAGCAGCTCGACCTGGAACGCGACCTACAGCGCCTTGCCGGACGCACGGAAGATTACCGCGAAGGCGTCAGCGCTTTTATCGAGAAACGTCGCCCCACCTTCAAGGGAGAGTGATATGTCAGCCCTTCCAACGTCTGCCGTTATTGGTGTGATTGGCGCAGGTGCCATGGGCGCCGGTATTGCTCAGGTTGCCGCCCAGGCTGGCCACTCGGTCATTCTTCATGACAATCAACCCGGCGCTGCCAAAGCGGGCATTGATAACATTCGCCGTCAGCTGGAAAAGCGTGTTGCCAAGGGCAAGATGATCCAAGGGGATGTGGATAACATTATTGCTCGCCTACAACCTGCCGATGCTATCGATGCCTTGGCCGACAGTCATTTGGTTATTGAAGCTATTGTCGAAAACCTTGAGATCAAACGTCAGGTGTTCGCCCAGCTAGAAGCCTTGTGTTCGCCGGACACCTTGCTCGCCAGCAACACTTCGTCACTGTCGATCACTTCTATTGCTGCGAATCTTGAGCGTCCTGAGCGCATGGCGGGGCTGCACTTCTTTAACCCCGCACCGGTCATGAAGCTGGTGGAAGTGGTATCTGGCCTAGCCACCACCACCGACGTTGCCGAAACCCTTTATGACACCGCCGTTGCCTGGGGCAAGGTCGCGGTGCACGCCAGCTCCACCCCTGGGTTCATTGTTAATCGCGTGGCACGGCCATTCTATGCCGAAGGCCTACGCCTGTTGCAGGAAGGTGCTAGCGATGCCGCCACTATCGATGCATTGCTGCGTCAAGCCGGTGGGTTCCGCATGGGGCCTTTCGAGCTGATGGATCTGATCGGTCATGACGTTAACTACGCGGTGACCCGCTCGGTGTTTGACGCCTACTACGGCGATACCCGTTTCGAGCCCTCCTTAGTACAGCAAGCGTTGGTTGAAGCCGGGCGCCTGGGACGTAAGTCTGGCAAGGGCTTCTTTGACTACGCTGAAAGCGCTGCTAAGCCACAGCCTACGTTTGCCGAACCAGCAAATATGGAGCTACCAGCACTTGTCGTACAGGGTGCCAACAGCACTCTCGCGCCACTGCTTGAACGCGCTCAAGAAGCTGGTCTCAATGTGGTGTACCGCGAATCGCTACAGCAAGACGGCTCCCCTCGCCTATACCTAGGCGACCTGGTACTGGCCATCAGCGACGGGCGTTGCGCCGCCGAACGTGCGGTCAATGAAGGGCTCGATGCTCTGGTACTGTTCGATCTATGCCTGGACTACCGCAACGCTAGCGCCATCGCGCTTGCTGCCAGTCACACGGTATCGCCCGAGGCCCGCCAACTTGCAACGGCGTTCTTCCAGCATATGGGAATGGACGTGGCCTGGCTAACCGATACCCCGGGGCTGGTGGTACTGCGCACCGTAGCCATGCTCGCCAATGAAGCTGCCGATGCCGTACTGCAAGGTGTTTGCAGCGCCCAGGATGGCGACCTGGCCATGCAAGCTGGCGTCAACTACCCACGCGGCCCCTTGGCCTGGGCAGATTCACTGGGTCTACCCTTCGTTCACCGCACCCTTACGCATCTACAGCAGAGTTACGGCGAAGAGCGTTATCGCAGCTCGTTCCTGCTGCGTCGCAACGCCCTGAGCGAGGAAAGCTTTCATGAGTGATTCCCAACTGACCCCACAGCAGCTGGCGGAAGCCTGTGCCGAGGCAATGTTTGCCCGTGACCATGCCAGCCAAGGGTTAGGCATGCGCATAACCCGTGTCGCCCCCGGCTTTGCAGAACTGACCATGACCGTGCGCCAGGATATGGTGCAGGGTCACGGCAACTGCCATGGTGGGTTTCTGTTTGCCCTGGCCGATTCCGCCTTTGCGTTTGCCTGCAACAGCTACGATGAGGCCACGGTAGCCTCAGGCTGCAGCATCGACTACCTCGGCCCTGGCCAGCTAGGCGACGAACTGACCGCCACCGCCGAAGAGCGCAGCCGCCGTGGGCGCACCGGTATTTATGACATCACGCTGCGCAATCAGCACGGCGATACCGTTGCCTTGTTCCGCGGGCGTTCCTACAAAATTCGCGGCAGCGTACGCCGCTTGGAAGATACTGACGCAGAAAATACTGCTGCTGGAGATACCCAATGAAAGACGCGCTGATTATTGATGCCATTCGCACCCCAATAGGTCGCTACGGCGGCGCGCTTTCGAGTATGCGTGCCGATGACCTGGGGGCCATTCCCATGCGCACCCTGATGGAACGCAATCCAGGCGTCGACTGGTCGCTGATCGACGACATCTTTTACGGCTGCGCCAACCAGGCGGGCGAAGACAACCGCAACGTAGCGCGTATGTCTGCACTGCTTGCCGGGCTTCCGGTCGAGGTGCCCGGCACTACCATTAACCGCCTTTGTGGTTCAGGCATGGATGCGATCGGCAACGCCGCCCGCACCATCAAGACCGGCGAAGCAGGACTAATGATCGCCGGCGGGGTGGAATCAATGTCTCGCGCGCCTTTTGTGATGGGTAAGGCCGAACAAGCCTTCTCACGCCAAGCCGATATTTTCGACACCACCATCGGCTGGCGCTTTATCAACCGCGCCATGAAAGCTCAGTTTGGCGTGGACTCCATGCCCGAAACCGCTGAAAACGTGGCTGAACAATTTGGCATTTCCCGGGAAGACCAGGACGCCTTCGCCCTACGCAGCCAGCAGCGCACCGCCGCCGCTATCGAGGCTGGCCGCCTTGCTGAAGAGATCATTCCTGTCGAAATACCCCGCCGTAAACAAGACCCACTGGTGGTGGATACCGATGAGCACCCGCGTGCCAATACGACCGCCGAGCAGCTCGCCAAGCTTCCCACGCCCTTCCGCGACGGCGGCAGCGTGACAGCGGGAAATGCTTCTGGGGTTAACGATGGTGCCTGTGCGCTACTGATGGCTTCTGCCGAGCAGGCTGAACGTTTCGGCCTCAAGGCTCGCGCTCGTGTGGTAGGCATGGCCACCGCCGGGGTGGAGCCGCGCATTATGGGGTTTGGCCCCTCTCCCGCTACCCGTAAAGTACTCGCCCAAACTGGGCTTACCCTTGACCAAATGGACGTTATCGAACTTAACGAAGCCTTCGCGGCTCAGGCCTTGGCAGTCATGCGCGACCTGGGACTTAGCGATGATGCCGAACACGTTAATCCCAATGGGGGCGCCATTGCACTCGGCCACCCGCTGGGTATGAGCGGCGCTCGGTTGGTCACCACGGCACTGCATGAGCTCGAACGTCGGCAAGGACGCTTTGCGCTATGCACCATGTGTATCGGTGTCGGACAGGGCATTGCTCTGATCATCGAGCGCTTATAAGCCCATTATTCAAACCATTAGCCAAATCGTTACCCTGACCATGGCTTGCTCATAAAACGTTAGCCCAATAACAATTTGCTTGACCGGAGACTCCTGATGAATCAGCCCGCTACGCGTATCGACACTGCGACTCTCGACCCCTTGGAAACCGCCAGCGTCGACGAGCTGCGCGCCACTCAGGTCAAGCGCCTGAAGTGGAGCCTAAAGCACGCTTACGACAACGTGCCGTTCTATCGCCAGTCTTTCGACAAGGCTGGGGTGCATCCCGACGATATCCACACGCTGGCAGATCTCGCCAAGCTGCCGTTTACCACCAAGGCTGATTTGCGCGACAACTACCCGTTTGGCATGTTGGCCACGCCGATGAGTGAGATTGTTCGCATCCATGCCTCCAGCGGCACTACCGGCCAACCCACGGTGGTGGGCTACACCCAGAAGGATATTGATGTGTGGTCCGATGTGGTGGCGCGATCGATCCGCGCCGCTGGCGGTAGCCGCAACGACAAGGTGCATGTGGCATATGGCTACGGCCTGTTCACTGGCGGACTGGGCGCGCACTACGGTGCCGAGCGTCTGGGCTGCGCGGTCATCCCCATGTCGGGCGGCCAGACTGAGAAACAGGTTCAGCTGATCCGTGATTTCCAGCCAGACATCATCATGGTCACGCCGTCTTATATGCTCAATATCGCCGACGAGATGGAGCGCCAAGGTATCGACCCGCGCACGCTGCCCCTGCGGACCGGCATTTTCGGTGCAGAACCCTGGACCGACAGCATGCGCACGGCCCTAGAACAACGCTTGGGCATCGACGCCCTCGATATTTATGGCCTCTCTGAAGTAATGGGGCCCGGCGTAGGCATGGAGTGTCTGGAAACCAAAGATGGCCCGACCATCTGGGAAGACCATTTCTACCCCGAGATCATCGACCCAGTCAGTGGGGAGGTGCTACCCGACGGCGAATATGGCGAGCTGGTGTTCACTACCCTAACCAAAGAAGGCCTGCCGGTGATTCGCTACCGCACCCGCGACCTGACCCGCCTGCTGCCGGGCACCGCGCGCCCTATGCGCCGCATCGACAAGATCACTGGCCGCAGCGACGACATGCTGATCATTCGCGGCGTGAATGTGTTCCCCACCCAGATCGAAGAGCAACTGCTCAAAATTGCGACGCTTTCGCCCCACTACGAGATCGAAGTTAGCCGCCAAGGCAATATGGACATGGTACGTGTGCGTGTCGAGGCGAGCCATCATGACATCGCCCGTGATCCAGTAGCCTGTGAGCAAGCAGCAAAACAGCTGCAGCATGCCATTAAGACGTACATTGGCATTAGCACCCAGGTTGAAGTGTGTCAGGTAGAGAGCGTGATGCGTTCGCTGGGTAAGGCCAGGCGCGTCAAGGACCTTCGCTAATTCACTCCTTAGCGCCTTAGCCGGCTGGTTTAGCCATACACTGAGACGTTAGAACGACGCCCTTGCAGGCAACCCTGCAAGGGCCTTTTTATACCCACACAGCCAACTTTGATAATAAAAAACGCCACATTAAGAATCACTTATGTTGAGCCACTTTTCCTTTATAAACCAACCACATTGGCTTTATCCGTAATCACAAAGTCTTAAAGTGACACACAAAAATACTTGTTGATAAAATATTTTGTGTCACTATACTTTAAACAAGATAAGTCAAATCCCCTGATAGTCCGACGCCGCGGAGGTCTCTATGTACGCGCAGCTCGTTGAAACCGGTTCTAAAAAACTTAAAACGCTTGATGAGATGGGTCCTGAGGAACGCCAGTTCCAGGAGCGCATCAATGATGAAATCAAAATTGAACCTAAGAATTGGATGCCGGATGCCTACCGCAAGACACTGATCCGTCAGATCTCGCAACACGCACACTCCGAGATCGTCGGTATGCTGCCGGAAGGTAACTGGCTGACACGTGCGCCGACCCTTAAGCGCAAGCTGCAATTGATGGCCAAGATTCAGGATGAAGCGGGTCACGGCCTATACCTTTATAGCGCCATGGAAACCCTGGGCGCCGACCGCGACGAAGAGATCGACAAGCTTCATGACGGGCGCGCCAAGTACTCCAGCATCTTCAACTACCCAACGCTCAACTGGGCAGACATGGGTACGGTCGGCTGGTTAGTTGATGGCGCAGCCATCGTTAATCAGGTACCGCTACAGCGCACCTCATATGGCCCTTACGCGCGCGCGATGATTCGTGTGTGCAAAGAAGAGAGCTTTCACCAGCGCCAGGGTTATCAGATTCTGTTGACCATGATGCAAGAAGGCACTGATGACCAAAAAGCGATGGTGCAGGACTCGATTAATCGCTTCTGGTGGCCTGCACTAATGATGTTTGGCCCGTCCGACGAGAACTCCCCCAACAGCGCCCAGTCGATGGCCTGGAAGATTAAGCGCCACAGCAACGATGAACTGCGCCAGCGCTTTCTCGACCAAACCGTACCGCAGCTAGAGCTGCTCGGCTGCACCGCACCCGACCCGGATCTCAAATATAACGAAGAGACCGGCCACTACGAGTTTGGCGAAATCGACTGGCAGGAATTCTTTGATGTGGTTAAAGGCAACGGACCTTGCAACCGCGAGCGTATCGAAGCACGCCGTAGCGCTATTGATAACGGTGCCTGGGTACGTGAAGCCGCCGTGGCTCATGCCGCCAAGCGTCAACGCAAAGCTGCCTAACACCCACCGCTGATTTTAAACCTGGCTTTTAAAATCTGGTTTTTAAAATCTGGCTTTTAAAATTTAAAACAATAGAGAGCCCCACGTTACGGGGCTCCTCTGACCACTTGAGGTTTCTCTCATGGCTGACTGGCCCCTCTTCGAAGTTTTTATACGCAGCAAACACGGCCTTAACCACAAGCACGTTGGCAGCGTACATGCCGCCGACCGCAGCATGGCAATCGAAAATGCCCGCGAGCTTTACACCCGCCGTAACGAAGGGGTAAGCATTTGGGTGGTTCCCGCCAGCGAAATCACCGCGTCTTCTCCCGATGAGAAAGAGCCGCTGTTTGACCCGTCTAACGACAAGGTCTATCGCCACGCATCCTTCTACAAACTGCCGAAAGAAGTCGGCCACATGTGAGGAGGGAGGCTGTCATGCAGAACGTTGCTCAAAGAAACACGGCTAAGAAAAATAGCGCACAAAAAACACAAGCTCCGTTGATCGATTACCTGCTGCGCCTTGGCGACACAGCCTTGGTACTCGGCCAACGTCACGCACAGCTATGTGGCAAAGCCCCAGCGCTAGAAGAAGAAATGGCGCTAATGAATGTGGGGCTTGATCTGTTCGGTCAGGCACGCAACTGGCTGAGCTATGCAGCTGAACTAATGGTTGCCGAAGGCGATGACAGTCAGGCCAACATTGATGCCGACCAGCTAGCTTTTCGCCGCGATGCCCAGGACTTTCGCAACCTGCTGATGGTTGAACAACCCAACGGCGACTTCGCCGATACCATGGGACGGCAGTTCCTGTTCGATGCATGGCACGTTCATCTTCTTGACGGCTTGGCCGAATCCAGCGACCCACGCATTGCTGAAGTGGCGGCTAAGTCACTTAAAGAAGCCACCTATCACCTACGCCGCTCCTCTGAATGGGTGATTCGCCTTGGCGACGGCACTGAAGAGAGCCACGCCCGTATGCAGCGCGCGCTAGACAATCTCTGGCAATTTACCGGTGAGTTAGTGCAGTTCGACGAGATTGATCAGGCCATGTTTGAAGCTGGCATCGCGCCCGACCCGGAGACCCTGGTTAGCCGTTGGAAAGCCACCGTGGACGAAGTGCTAAAAGAAGCCACGCTAGTGCGCCCCTCCTACGATGCGTGGATGTATACCGGCGGTAAAGTCGGTCATCACACTGAGCACTTGGGCTTTTTATTGGCGGAAATGCAATACCTGCCGAGGACGTATCCTGATGCTACCGTCTGGTAACCCTCCGTCGACGCCTACCGATCACTTGTCGACCGATAGCTTGTCTACCGATGACTGGCCTTCCAAAGACTTGATCGGCAGCGACCGTAGCGGGCTGCCGCCAGCCGGTGAAACAGGTGATGTTGACGCTGTGCTGGCCGTTTTACAGGAAGTGCCAGACCCGGAAGTCCCGGTCGTCAGCGTGGTTGAGCTAGGCATTGTGCGCGATATCGATTGGCAGGATGGACGGCTGGTGGTCAGCGTAACGCCAACCTACTCTGGCTGCCCGGCCACCGAAGCGATTGAGCAGCATATTGTTGAAGCGCTGGAGGCCTCGGGTTATTCAAATCCGCTAATCCAGCGCCGCCTGTCACCCGCCTGGACCACCGACTGGCTGACCGACGCCGGTCGCGAAAAACTACGCGCTTACGGCATCGCTCCGCCAGTGGGAAGTGCCAGCAAGCGGAGTTTGACCGGCCAGTCTGACCCGGTAGTGCCCTGCCCGCTGTGTGGCAGCGAAGCGACCGAACGCGTCAGCGAATTCGGTTCTACGGCTTGCAAGGCGCTCTACCGCTGTCGCGATTGCCTGGAGCCTTTCGATTATTTCAAGTGCCTGTAACTTCAACGATAAATGCAGCGCACTACGATTGACGAGACCATTTCCCATGAGCCGATTTCACGCCTTGACCGTCAAGGATGTACGCAAGGAAACCCATGATGCCGTTTCCATTGCCTTTGACATTCCCGACGATCTACAGGACGCCTTTCGCTTCACCCAAGGGCAGTACCTAACGCTGCGCCACGATATCGATGGCGAAGATGTCCGCCGCTCTTACTCGATCTGCACCGGCGTTCACGAGCATGAGTTGAGAGTTGCGGTTAAATTGGTGCCCGGTGGCAGTTTTTCGACCTTTGCCAACCAGCAGCTGCAGCCCGGCGACCGCCTGGATGTCATGCCGCCTCAAGGCAAGTTCTTTGTGCCGCTTGACCCTAGCCGTGAAGGACACTATCTGGCGGTAACCGCTGGCAGCGGCGTCACGCCCATTATGTCGATTGTCTCTACCACGCTGGAAAGCGAGCCGAAAAGCCGCTTTACGGTGATTTATGGCAACCGCTCTACCACGGGAACGCTGTTTCGTGATCGCCTGCAAGACCTTAAGGATCGCTACCTAGAGCGTCTCAACATTATTTACGTATTCAGTCGCGAGCAGCAGGAAATTGATCTTTACAACGGTCGCATCACTGCCGACAAGTGCAATGCGTTGTTTGACCGCTGGGTAGAGGTATCCAAACTCGATGCGGCTTTCCTGTGTGGCCCACAAGAAATGACCGAGACCGTCCGCGACGTTCTGATTAACCATGGGCTGCCCAAGAACAACGTTCATTTTGAATTGTTCACTGCAAGCCTGCCAACGGCAGGTGCCAAACGTCGCCAAGCAGCACAAGCGAACCAGACGGAAGCCGACTCATCGCTTATTCAAGTGATCATCGACGGCCGCACCATCGAATATAAGCTGCCCCGCAATACCCAGAACATTCTTGACGCGGGCAACGAGCACGGTGCCGATCTGCCGTTCTCATGCAAGGCGGGCGTGTGCTCTACCTGTAAGTCTAAAGTCATCGAAGGTGAGGTGGAAATGGACGCCAATTACGCCTTGGAAGATTACGAAATAGATGCCGGTTACGTGCTGTCCTGCCAGTGCTATCCGATCAGCGACAAGGTGGTGCTCGACTTTGACGAGGTGTAGCCCCGTCACCATCGACTTCCAAAGCCGACGATCGTGTCGGCTTTGTTGATCTTGATACCAACGCCTGATTCCAACAATATTTGCGGGAGAACGCTCAATGCCAGTTTTACAGAGTTACATTGCCGGCCAGTGGTTTGGCAGCACCGAGTCTAAAGCGCTGATCAGTGCCATCAACGGCACCACCGTTGCGCATACTCACCAAGAAGAGATCGATTTCCGCGAAGCGGTGGCATACGCCCGCCACACCGGCGTAAAAAATATCTTAGCGCTCGATTTCCAACAGCGCGCTGCCATTCTTAAGGCGCTGGCCGCCTATATCCAAGAGCGTAAGCGTGAGCTGTATGCTATCTCTCACCACACCGGCTGTACCAAAGCCGACTCTTGGATCGACATTGACGGCGGTTTTGGCACGCTGTTCACCTACGCCTCTACGGGCCGCAAAGAACTGCCTTCTGGTAACGTGGCCCATGAAGGCCCAGTGACGCAATTAGGTAAAGAGAACCATTTCAATGGCACCCACATCCTGGTGCCTCGTCGCGGTGTCTCAGTGCATATTAATGCCTTCAACTTTCCTATCTGGGGCATGCTAGAGAAGTTCGCACCCGCCTTTTTGGCCGGCATGCCGTGTATCTTCAAGCCAGCCACCGCGACGAGTTATTTGACCGAGGCCGCGGTGCGCGTGATCAACGATTCAGGCCTGCTGCCGGAAGGCGCACTGCAGCTGGTGGTCGGTGGGGCCGGTGACTTATTGGATCACCTAGAAGAGCAGGACTTTGTTACCTTTACCGGCTCGGCAAACACCGCCTTAATGCTAAAAAGCCACCCCAACATTATGGCCAAGAGCATTCCGTTCAACGCCGAGGCGGACTCGCTCAACAGCGCGATCATGGCACCCGATATCAGCCCGGAAGATGAAGAGTTCGCGATCTTTGCCAAAGAAGTGGTCAAGGAAATGACCGCTAAAGCAGGCCAAAAATGTACGGCGATCCGTCGAGTACTGGTTCCCGCTGAGCATCTGGATACATTGGCAGGCATGATTAAAGAACGCCTCTCAAATATCGTGGTGGGCGACCCTCATGAAGAAGGCGTACGCATGGGCGCGCTCTCTTCCAGCGACCAGCTGCGTGACGTAAACGAGGCTATCGATCAACTACTGGAAACCAGTGAGTGCGTTTTCGGCAGAGACGGCAGCTTCAAAGCAGTCGGCCAGGGCGTGGAAAACGGCGCGTTTATCTCTCCCCACCTGCTGATCAACCGTAACCCGTTAAACGACGGCGGCGCTCACGATATTGAAGCCTTTGGCCCGGTCGCGACGCTAATGCCCTACAACGGTATCGACGAAGCACTGGCTATTGCCGCCAAGGGCAAGGGCAGCTTGGTCACCACACTAACCACCAAAACTCCCGCCATTGCTGCCGAAATGATTCCTGTGCTGGCCGCCCAGCATGGCCGTCTACAGATCCTTGATGCCCAGGCAGCCAAAGAATCGACTGGCCACGGCTCTCCGCTACCGATGCTCAAGCATGGTGGCCCAGGCCGCGCAGGTGGTGGCGAAGAGCTTGGTGGCATTCGTGCGGTTCACCACTATCTACAGCGCACTGCTATCCAGGGATCTCCGACCATGGTGGCGGCAGTTACCGGGGAGTATGTGCGTGGTGCGAAGGTGCTCGAAACTGACGTTCACCCGTTCCGTCGCCATTTCGATGACCTGCAGGTGGGCGAGTCACTACTAACCCATCGCCGCACCGTCACCGAAGCTGATATCGTCAATTTTGGCTGTCTTTCCGGCGACCACTTCTACATGCACTTCGACGATATTGCCGCCAAAGAAACCCAGTTTGGCCAACGCATTGCCCACGGCTATTTTGTACTGTCGGCCGCCGCTGGCTTGTTCGTTTACCCAGGCGAAGGTCCCGTACTGGCTAACTACGGCTTGGATACACTGCGCTTTATTACGCCGGTGCTGGTTGGCGATACTATCCGCGCCCGCCTCACCTGTAAGCGTAAAATTGATCAAGGCCGGGCTTCTCCTGACGGGCACCCGCAAGGTGTGGTGATGTGGGACGTGGCGGTGACCAATCAACATGACGAGTTAGTTGCCAGCTACGACATTCTAACGCTGGTCGCAAAGCGCCAGTAACGGCTCAGCCTAATAGCCAGACATAAAAGCAAGGCAAAAAAATGACAGGGCAAACGCCCTGTCATCTTTTTGTATCGTACGAAAGTTAATAAAACCGTTTTAATACAGCAGTCGTGGCAGGAACAGCACAATGGCGGGGAAAATAAGTACCAACAACGCACGTATGGTACCCGCAACCCAGAAGGGGGTGACACCACGGAAGATCGTGCCTGTGGATACGTCCGGCAGGACGGCTCGCAATACAAACACGTTCATACCGACAGGGGGTGTTATCAAGCTAATCTCAATAACGATGACCACCAGTATGCCAAACCACACCAAGTCGTAACCCAGCCCCGCCACTACCGGGAAAAATACCGGCACGGTGAGCAGCAACATCGACATGCTTTCAAACACGCAGCCCAGCACCACATAGATCGCTATAATCACTAAAATGACCACAAAAGGTGCCACATTCAAGCCATTAACTAGCGCCAGCAGGTCACCAGGCAACCCAGCTCGATTAATGAAGTTAGCAAAGATCAGCGCCGTTAATACCACGGCAAACAACATCGCCGTGGTACGCACCGTATCCATTAGCACATTCATTAACACCGTGGGCGTTAACGCTCGATGCATCAGCGCAATCAGAAATGCGCCCATCGCACCGATACCGGCCGCTTCGGTCGGCGTAAACACACCAAGATAAATACCGCCAATCACCAGTACAAATAGCGCCAGCGTACTGCCTACGCTTTTCAGTGCTTGAATGCGCTCTGGCCATGGCACTTTCTCTGCCGCTGGACCTGCACTGGGGTCGCGCCAGAGCACCCACTTAATGGCACCAATGTAGAGAAAGATGCCAAGAATACCGGGGATAAAGCCAGCCGCGAACAACTCACGAATGCTGGTTTCAGTCAGGATTCCGTAAATTACTAGCATAACGCTTGGTGGAATCAAGATACCCAGCGTGCCACCCGCCGCAATGGAAGCAGCAGCCAGCGAATCCTTATAGCCATATTTACGCATTTGCGGCATGGCAACTCGGCCCATGGTGGCGCACGTCGCTAGACTTGATCCACATATCGCGCTAAAACCGCCGCAGGCAACGATCGTCGCCATCGCCTGGCCGCCCTTGCGATGACCTAGAAAACCATTCGATGCTCGAAATAAGGCATCGGATAATCCCGCATGAGAAACAAAGTTGCCCATTAGTATGAACAAGGGTATGACGGACAAGCCGTAATCCATGGCCGTGTCTACCACCCGGCGCGCCGCCATTGCCTCAGCCGCATTCCAATTACCGGTCAGTAAGTAGAACCCCGCAAAACCGACAATGCCCATTGCAAACGCCAGGGGCACACGCAGAAACACTAATATCAACAGTACTGCGAAACCGTACAGCGCTTCAGTCATGGGGCTCTCCTTTGCTTAATGGGCCACCGTGTTCAATTACCTTGAATCCCTCAAGCAAATAGAAAACAGCTCGTATGAGGGTAAGCAGTGCTGAAAGCGCTAGCATGATGGCGATCAATCCGATCAGATAGCCATGGGGTATACGTAAAAACTCGGTCACATCTCCCCAGGAAAACGCGCGCTCTGCGAGCGCCCATACCCGTTGTGCCATCACCCAGAGGGCAGCAGTCACGATCAGGTTGACGATCACTTCACGTATCCAGATAAGCTTTACTGGGAAAACCGCATCAAGCAGATCGACGCTGACATGCTCTTGGCGCCAACAGACGACCGGCAGCGATAGAAACACCAACGCCGCCAGCATCAATTGAGTTAGCTCCACAGCACCAAGAATAGGGGAATTAAAAAAGTAGCGGCCGCCTACGTCAGCAGTGGTCAACAGCATCATGCCAAAGAGGGTAGCGCCTGCCACCCCCTCCAACATCAGCTGCAGAACCCGACTAACGCGCGTAGCACGTGCCATTTGGGTTTGCATGATTGCTCTCCGTCCAGCGCCAGTGGAAACTTACTCTGCGTTGTCTGGTACTAGTTCATCTGGCACTAAACTGCTAACGCTCTCTTCTTCCGCTGCAGCGACCAGCTGTTCGCGATAGAACTCGATAGCGGCCATCGCATCCACGTTACGGTTTTCTGAGACAGACTCAGCCCACTCAGCAATCATGTTGTCACTCATACTTTTCAGCGTATTGAGGTCGTCATCACCTAGCTCAGTAAAGGTGTGGCCAAGCTCTTCTGCAAAGTCGACGCCCCGCACATCGGATACGTCCATCATGTAACCGAACAGGCGAGATAAACGCTCACCAGAAACAGATTCGACAGCTTCACGATCTTCAGGCGACATTTCATCCCAGATCATTGGGTTAACAACAATGGTGAAACTGCCGCGGTAGAAGCCGCCATCAACTTTAAGGGTGTAGGGGAAAATTTCTGCGACACGGAAGCTGCGCAGCCCTTCAGGCACTAGCATGGCACCGTCGATAACGCCTTGTGAGCCTGCTTCATAAACGCCAGTAGGCGGCAGTGCAACACCGGTCAGTTCTAGGGCATTGGAGAGATCCCCCATTACGCCGCCGCCAACGCGAATACGTTTGCCTTTAAGGTCTTCTAAGGTGTCGTACTGCTCGCTGCTGAAGATCCAACCCGGGCCATGAACACCGGCAGCGACTACATCAACACCACGGTGTTCGCCAGCAGATGCTAAGTATTCTTGATGAGTGCGCCAGTAAGCGCTAGACGCGTTTTCTGATGAGAACTCCTGAAAGGTGGGGAATTCCGGAAGTTTGGTTAGTTGAAAGCGGCCCGTGTTATAGCCGTGGAAAACCCAGGTTGCATCAGCGATACCATCGGCAACCATTTCCATTTGGGAAACAGGGGGCCCCATATCATGTATCACGTCTACCGTGACGCGTCCTTCCGTGGCTTCTTCAATCCACGCTTTCCACGTTGGCCATACGATGGTGTTGATACCGTGGTTAGGGCCAGCCCAGGTACTCACGGTGATGGTTGTTTGTGCTAAGGCGGGCGTGCTCAATGTTGCGGCAGCGATAGCGCCAATCATCAGGTTTGTTGTTTTGTTCATTTTTCTTTCCTCTGGTCGTCACGAACTGGGAGCCAAAACGTGATACCTTATTTTTGTAATAAAAAAAATATTCGAATCACGTTTATTATCACAATGCCTGCAGATACATGGATCGCGCAACGATCCATCGACTAATAGATGATAATACTTAAGTATAGTGCTAAATTATTATTTTAAATTACAACCACTTAAATCACATTGATTTGCCTTTGAGCGTTTCAAAGTTGCTGTTTTCAATTACTTTTCTAGCTCACCTTTTTTGTTACACAATTTGTTTCTGAAAGCCCATAAGCGACACGCCATAACCAAAAAAACAGCGTGATAACTGGCACAGAAAGCCGAGAGAGGTATTTCATGAGTGCTTTATCCAATCCTCTCCAACTGCCGTTCAAGCTTGCGCATGGTGTTAAGCAAGTCACGATATTCACCAACGCTCAGAGTCGACACCAGATCGGCTTCCCACGCCTGAGCTTCAGGCACTAACTTATTAAGTAGCGCTTGCCCGGCTTCTGTTAGCTGCAAATCATGTAGCCGCTGATCCTGCTGCGAAGGAGTGCGGCTGATCAGACCGCGCTCTTCCAACGACTGAATAGCCCGAGACACGCGCGCCTTGTCCATATTGGTATAGGCACAGACCTTCTTGGCGGTTAAATCATCGCAGTGGCTAAGCCACGCCAGCACGCGCCATTGCGCGATATTGAGCTGATAAGACTCAGCATAAAGTGCTTCAAGCGCTTGGCTGATACGGTCAGCGAGGCGGTTCAGCTGATAGGGTAAAAACTGATTTAGGTCTAACTCTGCCCTGACTGAAGATTCCAAAGGTGTTTCGTTGTCTGCTTTATCCATCGTCATGGTGTTTCTCCTAGCGCCGCCATTTATCGGTGGGGAGTGAAAAAAAACAGCACGATAGCTGGGAATATCGGCACCAGCAATGCACCTACTCACCCCTCACTTATCCTCTACTGCTCTCCAGCCGTTTCCCACGTGGCGATATAGTAGCGTCATAGCAGCAGACGCATTACCAGCGTTACTGGCATCACTAATTGTTAAATTAGCAGACCTTTAATGAAACTAACCCTAGGAGGAACACTGCCGCTAGATGATCTCTTATGCAACTAATTTGCGTATTATGATTATTAGACTTAGGTATTAAAATGCAACAAACAGCTGATTTTTTAGGCATTATTGCCTTTATCTTGCAAAAACATGGCTAGTAAGCACGTAGCATACTGGACATTTAGTTTCATAAGAAACTATCCTCCTGGCATACAACGATCTGAATCACCCTGATAGCACCGGAGATACCATGAGCAAGAAGTTTGCATCCCATGCCGACACCGAAGAAAAACAGATCAGTTTCATCAAGCTGGCAGAAGGGCTTTACGCTTACACGGCTGAAGGTGACCCCAATACCGGTATAGTGATTGGCGATGACAGCGTGATGGTCATCGACACCCAGGCCACGCCCATCATGGCCCAGGACGTTATCCGCCGTATCCGCGAAGTGACTGATCTACCAATTAAGCATGTGGTCATGTCTCACTATCACGCCGTCCGTGTACTGGGGGCTTCCGCGTATAACGCTGAGAACATCTACGCAAGCCAGAACACTTATGACCTAATTGTCGAGCGTGGACAGCAAGACTATGAATCAGAAGTTGGCCGTTTCCCGCGCCTGTTCAAAGGCGTCGATTCTGTCCCTGGTTTAACTTGGCCAACCATTGTCTTCCAGGAAAAACTGACCGTCTTCATGGGTGAGCGCGAGGTACAGATCATCCACTTGGGCCGCGGACACACCAAGGGCGACACCATCGTCTGGTTACCGAAAGAAAAAATCATGTTTGCCGGTGACCTCGTTGAGTATGGTGCCACTCCTTATACCGGTGACGCTTACCACGAGGACTGGCCGGCCACGCTTGATCGCCTCCAGGCCATGCAGCCTCAAAAGCTGGTGCCCGGCCGTGGCGATGCGCTGCAGACTGCCGAGCAGTGCCAGGAAGCTATCCAAGGCACCCGCGACTTTTTGAATGATATGTATGGAAGTGTCAAAGCAGGCAAGGCGGCGGGCAAATCGCTCTCCGAGTGCTACGCCGACACCTACGCATTGCTGAAACCAAAGTATGGCCATTGGGTCATCTTCGACCACTGTGTGCCTTTCGACATCACGCGCTGCTATGACGAAGCAGGCGGCGAATACCCAGATCCCCGCATTTGGACAGCAGAGCGCGATACCGCTATGTGGCACTCGCTGCAGGACGCTGTCGAAAATCAGTAAGTGCTTACTAGAGACACCCACTGATCACGCCCAGCGTCGGGAGCTATGCCCCGACGCTGCAGGGGAGCAATAGATGCCAACTACCTATAAAAATCCTGTCTATCCTTACCGACGCCCGCCCGAACTCGATAGTCAAAACGTTCGCCATTGCCCGGTGGTGATTGTCGGTGCCGGACCCAGCGGCCTCGCCGCCGCTATTGATTTAGCTAAGCAGGGCATTCACTCCATTGTCCTCGACGATAACAACACCGTTAGCGTGGGTTCCCGGGCGCTGTGCTTTGCCAAGCGTTCACTGGAAATTGTCGACCGTTTGGGCTGTGTCGAGCCGATGCTTGAAAAAGGCGTCACTTGGCAGCACGGTCGCGTCTTTTTCCAAGACCGCGAAGTGTACGACTTTAACCTGCTGCCCGAAGACGGCCATCGCATCCCGGCCTTTATTAACTTGCAGCAGTATTACTTTGAAGAGTTTCTGGTCAACCGCGCTCACGACTTTGCTGAACAGATTGATCTGCGTTGGAAACACAAGGTCATTAATGTCGATGCTCAGCCTGACAGCACCACCCTCAACGTCTCTACTCAGGATGGTGATTATCAACTGACCTGTGACTATCTTCTTGTCGCGGATGGCGCTAACAGCCGAATTCGCGACATGCTGGGCCTTGAGTGCAAAGGCCAGGTATTCCAAGACCGCTTCCTGATTGCTGATGTGGTGATGAAGGCCGACTTCCCGACAGAACGCTGGTTCTGGTTTGATCCGCCCTTCCACCCCAATCAATCAGTACTGCTACACAAAGAACCCGACAATGTGTGGCGTATCGACTTCCAGCTAGGCTGGGACGCTGACCCGGAAGAAGAGAAGAAAGAAGAGAACATTCGCCCACGGGTACAAGCCATGCTTGGACCAGACGTGGAGTTCGAGCTTGAGTGGGCCAGTGTCTACACTTTCCGCTGCCGTAAAATGGATAACTTTATTCATAACAGCGTGATATTCATGGGCGACGCGGCTCATCAGGTTTCCCCCTTCGGGGCCAGGGGAGCCAACGGTGCCCTGCAGGGCGTAGACAACTTAGTCTGGAAGCTTGCTCGAGTGCTCAAACAGCAGGCACCTAAAACGCTACTGTCCACATACAACACTGAGCGCCAGCACGGCGCGGCAGAAAACCTCCTTAACTCTACCCGCGCCACCGACTTTATTACCCCGAAGAGCCATATTAGCCACGTGTTCCGCGATGTGACGTTGGAGCTGGCTGAGAAGCACCCCTTCGCACGTAGTCTGGTCAACAGCGGCCGACTCTCTATGCCGTGTCGCTATGACCACTCGCCGCTCAATACTCCCGATGTGGACGGCGGCCCAAGTGAGTTGCGCCCCGGCAGCCCCATTAAAGATGCCCCTATTCGAGTAGGCGAAGAGAACGCCTGGCTACTCAATCAGTTTGGCGATGGCTTTGTGTTGCTGCTCGACGGCCGTGCTGATGATCAACACGACGCTACTGTGTTGAAAGACCTAGATACTCTGCTAGAGCGACGCCCCGATGTCAGCCTAGTGATCGTTGGCCCCACGCCGCAGGCGCTCAGCACGCTACCGCGCACCACCGTGGTGGATGATGCTGAAGGACTAGTCACCCAGCGATACGGCCTGAAAGCAGGTGCCGGGTACCTTATCCGTCCCGACCAACACGTTGCTGCTCGCTGGCACGCCATCACTGCCCACCAGGTTGAAGATGCCTTAGACCGCGCGCTGGGCGTGCATCTTGCGGGTACCGCTGACACTACCTTTCAGGAGCGTTGCCATGCCAAGGCTTGAATTGAATCCCAACTTCACTGACCCGGATGCGTTTTACGCGGCACTCACCGCACTACACCGCGACCGCAGCGAAGCCGACAGCGAACGCATCAATGCACGCTTGATTTTGCTACTGGCTAACCACATCGGCGACCAAGCGGTGCTTGAAGAAGCGATGTCCCATGCGGTGGCTGATGGCGATCAATAGCCGCGCCTTAAGTTTATAAAAAGGCAGGTTTATAAAAGATAGGTTTAGCAAAATAACGTTCAAATAAAGCAGGACTAAACAATGACTGAACAATTAAAGTATCAAAACGGCTTTCATAACCACTTTTCAACCGAAGCGCTGCCAGGTGCACTGCCGATTGGGCAAAACTCACCGCAAAAGTGCGCTTACGGCTTATATGCAGAACAGCTCACTGGCTCCGCATTTACAGCACCACGTCATCAAAACTTTCGTAGCTGGCTTTACCGCATTCGCCCTTCAGTGGTTCAAAGTGCTTACCAACCACTAGAAAATAACAACGACGTACACACCGCCCCATTAGAACGCCCAGCAGCCGACCCTAACCAAATGCGTTGGGACCCCGTTGCGATACCAGATGCCCCGACTGACTTTATTGATGGTTTATTCACCATTGCAGTCAACGGGGATGCAGGCACCCAGGCTGGCGTGGGCGTACATGTTTATACGTTCAATGAAGACATGACCGAGCGTTTTTTCTATAACGCAGATGGCGAACTGCTCTTCGTTCCGCAGTTGGGTGCTATACGCCTGCGCACCGAATTTGGTGAACTTGAGATTGATAACGGTGAAATTGCCGTTATTCCGCGCGGTGTGAAATTCCAAGTGCGCAGAGCGCAAGGTGTCGATGCTGCGCGAGGATATATTTGCGAGAACTACGGCAGCCCGTTAGAGCTACCCGGCCTTGGGCCTATTGGGGCTAACGGCTTGGCAAACCCGCGCGACTTCCAAAGCCCAGTAGCGGCTTATGAAGATCTAGAGGGTGATTACCGCTTAGTGGCTAAGTTCTCTGGTCGTTTCTGGGAAACTAAACTAAACCATTCGCCGTTAGACGTAGTGGCGTGGCACGGTAACTGCGCGCCGTATAAATATAACCTCGCTAATTTTAACACCATTAACACGGTGAGCTTCGACCATCCAGATCCTTCAATCTTTACCGTATTGACGTCACCTTCCGATACAGCGGGAATGGCAAATCTGGATTTTGTAATCTTCCCACCGCGCTGGATGGTTGCCGAGAATACCTTTAGGCCACCCTGGTTCCATCGCAACCTGATGAGCGAGTTTATGGGGCTTATCCACGGTGAGTACGATGCAAAAGCGGAAGGCTTCACCCCCGGCGGTGCCAGCCTGCACAACTCAATGTCGCCCCATGGCCCGGATGCTGAAACCTTTGAAAAAGCCTCCAACGCCGAGCTTAAGCCTCAGTTCCTAGGGGATACGTTGGCCTTCATGTTCGAAAGCCGCTACTTATTCCATCCGACCCCTGCGGCACTAGAGGCTGACTTCCGCCAACGTGACTATGTGGATGTTTGGTCGACGCTGCGCTCGCACTTCGACCCAAGCAAGCCCTAACACTATCAAGCCCTAATACTATCAAGCCCTAATACTATCAAGCCCTAATACTATTATGACGGGTGGGGTTTGCCTGCCCCGCCCTGACGACAAGGATTGAATCACCATGAAACTTGCAACACTTAACAAGGGCCGCGACGGAGAACTCATCATTGTTTCTCGCGACCTTTCCCGCGCGGTAAGCGCTGCTGATATTGCGCCCACACTTCAGTCGGCTCTTGAAAGCTGGGAAGCCGTTAGCCCGCAGCTTGAAGCACGCTATGCGCAACTAAACAGTGGCGACGCTGAAGGTGCTTTTGCGCTTGACCAGAGTGCCCTGCACTCCCCGTTACCGCGCGCCTACCAGTGGGCTGATGGCTCCGCCTATCTAAACCATGTCCAACTGGTACGCCAGGCACGTAATGCCGAGATGCCCGAAACCTTTTGGACTGATCCGCTCATGTACCAGGGCGGTAGCGACTGCTTCCTGGCACCTACCGAAGATATCGAAGCGGTGAGCGAAGAGCATGGCATCGATTTTGAGGGCGAAATCGCCGTCATTACCGATGACGTGCCGATGGCTGTAACGCCCGAGGAAGCCGCCAAGCATATTAAGCTAGTGATGCTGGTTAACGATGTCAGCCTGCGCGGCCTCATTCCAGGCGAACTCGCTAAAGGCTTCGGCTTTTTCCAAGCCAAGCCTGCCTCTTCTTTTTCGCCCATCGCGGTGACCCCCGATGAGCTGGGCGATGCCTGGCAGGATGGCAAGGTACACCTACCGCTGACCGTGCACCTGAATGGCGAGAAGTTTGGCGAGCCAGAAGCGGGTCCCGATATGATTTTCAGCTTCCCGCAGCTGGTTGCCCATGCGGCCAAGACCCGCTATCTCGGCGCGGGCGCGGTCATTGGTTCGGGCACTGTTTCCAACCCAGACCCGGATGGCGGCCCTGGAAAACCAGTGGCTGACGGCGGCGTGGGCTATAGCTGTTTGGCCGAAGTACGCATGGTCGAGCAGATACTGTACGGCCAGGTAAAAACTCCCTTTATGCGCTTTGGCGACCGAGTGCGCATCGAGATGTTTGACCGCGATGGCAATAACCTGTTTGGTACCATCGATCAGCAAGTCGTAAAGTACCAGCCCAAATAAGCAAGACCAGAAAGACAACATAAGGAAGGCAACATGACGACGCTTTACGGCTATTTTCGCTCGTCGGCTGCTTACCGGGTGCGGATCGCCTTAAACCTCAAAGGCCTGGACTATGACCAGGTCCCAGTTAACCTGGTGAAAGGCGAGCAGCGTGGCGGCGAACAGCTGGCGCGCAACCCCCAGGGGATGGTGCCTAGTCTAGTGCTAGATGATAGCTCAGTGATTAACCAGTCGCTGGCAATCTGTGAGTACCTCGATGAGGCACACCCCGAGCCCGCGCTGCTGCCGGTTGACGCGTTAGCGCGCGCAAGAGTTCGTGCGCTTGCTCAGTCAGTCGCTTGCGAGATTCATCCGCTCAACAACCTGCGGGTGCTCAAGTATCTCGTCAGGGAGCTGGGGGTGGATGAGGCGGCAAAGCTAGCCTGGTATCGCCACTGGATTACCGAGGGCTTCACAGCATTGGAAGCAATGCTTTCCGCTGACTCGAATACCGGTGATTTTTGCCATGGCGACACCCCGACGCTTGCGGATATCTGCCTGATTCCCCAGGTGTATAACGCAGAGCGCTTCGAGTGCGATTTGTCAGCCTACCCGACGATCCAGCGTATCGCTGCCCACTGTCGGTCGCTGCCAGCGTTCGAAAAAGCCGCACCCGAGACGCAGCCTGACGCCAACTAAACCAAGCAAAAACAAGTTATACTAAGCAGGCTAACATAAGCGGGCGTCTTTCCATTCGGAAAGGCGCCCGTCTCGTGTCCGAAGGGGCATCACGTCCAACCATAAGGAGTTAAGCGGTGCTAAAGCTGCCCTCTTCCGCCACCGTCTTGGCACTAGCCGCGGTGACTGCACTTGGCCCGCTGGCAACGGATATGTACTTGCCAGCCATGCCCGCCATGGCAGACGCGCTGAATACTGGCCCAGACCGAATACAGCTCACCCTTAGCCTCTACATGGCTGGATTCGCCCTGGCCCAACTGCTGTGTGGCCCGATCTCTGATCGCTTTGGACGCCGGCCGGTGATGATCGCAGGGTTATCACTGTTTCTTGCGGCAAGTCTACTCTGCGCCTGGGCACCTAACGTCGAATGGTTACTAGTAGGCCGCTTTTTGCAGGCCTTTGGCGGGGCAGCCGGCCCCGTGCTAGCACGCGCTGCGGTGCGCGATATCCATGGCCCCATCGAAGCTGGGCGCATTCTCTCGTATATGGCCAGCACCATGGCACTCGCCCCGGCCTTAGCGCCAGTGGTGGGCGCGGGGTTACTGCTGTTTTTTGGCTGGGAATCGGTGTTCGTGGTGCTAGCGCTCTACGCGGCAGTGATGCTGGCGGTGCTCATTTTCATGCTGCCCGAACCCTTGGCGATAGAGCAGCGGCAGTCGATCCACCCAAGAACAATATTGGCAAACTTTCGCCTACTGCTAAGCCAACGCGCCTTTCTTGGCTACACCTTGGTGAATGCGGCCGCTTTTTCAGGGCTGTTCGCGTACCTTTCTGGCTCATCCTTTGTGCTCATCGAGTACATGGGCGTCGCCCCTACGTTGTATGGCGTGCTGTTCACGCTGATTGTCGCAGGTTTCTTCGTCGGCACGCTGGTCAGCGGCCGCTATAGCCACCGCTTGGGTCGTGATCGTCTTATCACCCGGGGAACGGTAGTCTGTGCGGCAGGGGGCGTGATCATGGCCGGCTTGGCTGCCGTTGGTATCCATCACCCGTGGGCGGTGGTGGGACCGCATATGGTATTTATGCTGGGGGTAGGTATTCTGATGCCGCAAACAATGGCCGGTGCACTGGCGCCCAACCCTCAGTGTGCAGGCGCGGCGTCTTCTTTATTTGGTTTCCTGCAAATGACGATTGCCGCTGTGGTAGGTGGCTTAGTCGGGCAATTCCACGACGGCAGCTCGCGCACCATGGCCTTTACGATCGGGCTGATGGGGCTGCTCGCACTGACAAGCCACTGGCTGCTGGTACGCCGCCAAAAAGAGGCGTAGCTGAATCAACTGTATCGCTACCTAGCAAAAGGCCACGCATTGCGTGGCCTTTTTTACCTATATTGAGTTGCCTTAAGCAGCTTCAACAGCGATGGTCTTCGAGCGACCTTCACGTAGCTCCTTCAACAACGTCTCGCGGCGCTCGTTGGCTTTCTCAGCGGCAGCTTCGCGAACGGGCCCGAAACCACGAATTTCTTCCGGCAGCTTAGCAAGCGCTAAGGCCGTGGCGTGATTCGTGCCATCAAGGCGAGCCACTAACTCATCCATCAACTGCTCGTAGTCAGCCAACAAGGTGCGGTCGAGCTTACGATCAGCGCTGAAGCGGAAAGGATCAAGCGCCGTATTGCGCAAACCGCGCATCTTGGCCAGCACACCCATTGCCTTCAGCACCCAGGGGCCGAAGCGACGCTTCACCGGACGCCCTTGCGCATCTTTACGACCACCCAATAGCGGCGGTGCCAAATGGAAAGTTAGCTGGTAATCACCCGAGAACGTGGCTTTAACCTCATCCAGAAAATCGCTCTGGGTGTAAAGGCGCGCCACTTCATACTCATCTTTATACGCCATCAAGCGATACAGCTGATGGGCGACAGCCTCACTCAATGATTGACCACCGCCTAGCGCGGCTTCTGCTTCGCGCACTTTCGCTACCTGGGTAACGTAACGCTCAGCCCAGGCACGGTTCTGATAGCGCTCCAGGTGGCGACTATTACGCGCTACCACGTCGTCTAGTGTGGCATTGGCGGACAGTGGCATCGTGTCCAGATGCTGCTGAAGGTAGTCGGGCTCTACCGCTGCCAGGCGTCCCCAGGCAAATGCCTGACGGTTCTTCTCAACGGCGACACCATTAAGCTCTAGCGCACGCTGCAGCGCAGGTTCAGAAAGTGGCACTAGCCCCTGCTGCCAGGCAAATCCCAGCATCATCATATTGGAAAAGACCGTATCCCCTAGCAGCTGTTCGGCTAGGCGATTGGCATCCAGAGAAGCAAAGCGTTCATCTCCTACCGCTTCACGCAACATGTTAAGGCGCTTGCTGGGCTGCATATCCGCATCGCGATAAAGGACATAATCTGCCGTGGCTAGCTCAGCAAGATTCGCCACGATACGGGTGGTCGGCTGCAGCACATTCAGCGCTTTCTGCGAACTGGCCACGACCATATCGCAAGCGATCATTGCATCGGCCTGACCCGCTTCGATACGTACCTGATTCAGCTCGCTGGGCTGTGATGCCAGACGCACATAGCTAAGTACTGCCCCACCTTTTTGCGCAAACCCCATAAAGTCGAGCACGCTGCTGCCCTTGCCTTCCAGGTGTGCTGCCATGGTGATCAGCTGGCCGACAGTCACCACGCCCGTGCCGCCAACGCCACCCACCAACAGGTCATAAGGGGCAGCCAAAGTGGCAATGGAGGGGGTAGGCAAATGTGATATACGCTTCCAAAAGGCGTTATCTGCCGTGACGCCTTGCCCCTTACGCAGCCCGCCACCTTCAACAGTGACAAAACTGGGGCAAAAACCACTGACGCAGGACATATCCTTGTTACAGGATGATTGATCGATCTTGCGCTTACGGCCTAGCTCGGTCTCGCGAGGCACTACCGATAAGCAGTTGGACTGTACGGAACAATCACCACAGCCTTCGCAAACATGATGGTTAATGAACACTCGGCGGGCTGGGTCTTCCATCAAACCACGCTTGCGCCGACGGCGTTTTTCAGCCGCGCATGCCTGGTCATAAATCAACACGGTGCAGCCAGGAATTTCGCGCAGTTCACGCTGTAGCGTGTCCATCTCTTCGCGTCCGTGGAAGGTTACCTGCTTAGGAAATTCTTTTTCATGCCCCCGGTATTTTTCAGGTTCGTCACTGACCACCACTACCCGACGAACGCCTTCATCCAGCGACTGCCGAGCAATCATCGGCACGTTGATTTGTCCATCCACGGGTTGGCCGCCCGTCATGGCAACCGCGTCGTTGAACAAAATTTTGTAGGTAATATTAACGTTGGCAGCCACGGCTTGGCGCACCGCCATGGAGCCCGAGTGAAACCAGGTGCCTTCGCCTAAGTTCTGGAAGATATGACCATTACCGGTAAAGCGGCTCTTGCCCACCCAGTTAACGCCTTCGCCACCCATCTGAATTAACGATTCGGTGCTACGGTCCATCCACGAGGCCATAAAGTGGCAACCGATCCCCGCCAGGGCTTTACTGCCTTCAGGCACCTTGGTCGAGCTATTGTGTGGGCAACCGGAGCAGAAATACGGCATGCGGCGTACACCACCGAGCTCTTTCACGCCTGCTTGGCAGGCATCAACGGTTGCCAACTTGTCGCTAAAATCAATGTTGAAAAAGCGCGCTAAACGCTCGGCGACAAAGCCTGCCAAGAGGCGCGGGCCTAGCTCTCCCACGAAAGGAATCAAAGGCTTACCAGTTTCATCCTGCTTGCCGGTAACGATAACCTCGCCTGGATGGTCGGGTTCCGACATGTACTCCTTCAACTGGCTTTCAATAATGCCGCGCTTCTCTTCAATGACCAGCACTTCGCGCTTGCCATGAATAAACTCAAGAATGCCGGGTCGATGGAGCGGCCACACCATCCCGACTTTGTATATTTCCACCCCCAACTCACGCAGCTTCGCTTCATCCAGCCCCAATAAACGCAGCGCCTCAAGTAAATCCAGGTGCCCCTTGCCTGTGGTCACCAGCCCAAACGTCGCCTGTTCTTGGCGAAATAAGTACTGATCAATCGGGTTGGCCGTGGCAAACGCCTGAACGGCGGCCAGCTTGTGCTCAAGACGGGTCTCAAGCTGCGGCCCCGGCAAGTCAGGCCAGCGATAGTGCAGCCCGCCTTCCGGCATATCGAAAGCTGGCGTTACATACTCAGGCAAAGGTGGCACCTCCACCGACGCGCCGCTCTCTACGGTTTCAGAAACAGCTTTGAACCCCACCCAGCAACCTGAGAAGCGTGACAGTGCATAGCCCCACAGCCCGAAGCGTTCATATTCCGCCAATGACGCGGGGCTCACTACCGGCATAAACCACGCCATAAAGGCGACATCCGACTGGTGTGGCATTGAGGACGACACACACCCATGGTCATCACCCGCGACCACCAGCACACCGCCAGTCGGTGAGCTGCCGTAGGCATTACCGTGCTTTAACGCATCGCCCGCGCGATCAACGCCTGGCCCTTTGCCGTACCACATGCCGAAGACACCATCGACCTGCCGCTCAGGGTCCGTTTCCACCTGCTGGCAGCCAAGCATCATGGTGGCTGCCAGGTCTTCGTTGATCGCCGGGACAAAATCGATGTGATGCGCTTCCATAGCGGCTTTCGCCCGCCAAATCTCTTGGTCTACACCGCCCAAGGGCGAGCCACGATAGCCGCTGATAAGCCCAGCTGTATGGCGACCATCGCGGCGATCAAGCTCCGCTTGGCGTAAGGCGATACGCACCAACGCCTGGGTGCCGGTTAGAAAGATACGGCCTTCACCACGGCTATAGCGGTCGGCCAGCTGATAGTCATCAAGACGATTGTCATTGAGAGGATTGTCATCGAGTGCGTTATCGAGAGGTGGGGTAATAGAACCCGCCTGCTCAGCAATTGAGGGGGTTGTCATGAGAGATCACCAGTACGGTTGAAGAGTTATGGTTGTAATACGCTTGAGTCTAGCCAAGAGCGCACTAAAGGTGCTTGCTAATTCACTCTTCAAAAGCCTGGTTATTAATCATTACTTTCATTTTTTTAGTTTTGACGCAATGATATTCAACAAACCACAAATAAATGAAATACCCCTATGAAAGAAACGACCAAAGAAATCACCTTAGACAGGCATGATCAGCGCATCCTTACCCTGCTTCAGCAGCAAGGACGCATTACCAATAATGAGCTTGCCGAACAGATAGGCCTTTCCCCCGCCGCCTGCTGGCGACGGGTAAAAGCATTGGAAGAGAGTGGCGTCATTCGTCGCTTTGCAGCGTTGGTGGAGCCCAGCCTAGTGGGCCAGCCACTATCAGCGCTGGTCATGGTGACGCTAGTTCGCCACCACATCGACAATACCGTCGAGTTCGAAAAACGCATTCTGCAATATCCAGAAGTGCTGCAGTGCTATGCCACCACCGGCAACGCCGATTTCGTACTACGGGTGGTGATCGAAGACATGGCGGCCTATGACCGGTTTCTGAATGAAAAACTCTTCACCTTGGACGGTATCTCCCAGGTCAGCTCCAATTTCGTACTGCGTAATATCAAAGAAGAGACCGCTATCCCGATTCGTTGAAACCAGACGAGCGAAGTCATAACTACCAAGCACAGAGCGTTTTACAGGTAGTGCCCAGAGCCTAAAAACAAGACGTAAGTATAAAACCATACTGTCTAAAACTAGTTGCCAGTGAAACTATCTGAAGGCAAGGTAAGCGATGTGATTTACGCCACCCGAGAAGACGCCACTTGCTCGGTGTTAGGCGTTACCAATAACAACATAGGCGCTAATAGCGCCGGTTATGGAGCATTAATATGAATAAACCAGCTCGCTTACTCGTGGGTGCTATCGCTTTTTCAAGCATGGCATTCAGCATGTCTTCCTTTGCCCAGGCAACCATCACCGTCAGCACCTGGGGCGGGCCTAATCACGGTGTTAATACCATTGTTTGGCCAACCTGGAAGGCATGGATTGAAGAAGCCACGGATGACCGTGTCACGGTAGAAGTAGTGCACGATATGGGGCCGCCTCCCGCACAGATGGAAATCGTGGCTGATGGTATTGCGGACGCCAGCTGGATTTTTCACGCCCATATGGCGGGCCGCTTTCTAGCCACACAGTTGCCTGAATTCCCTACGTTTGAGGAGTTCTCCTCAGAAGATGCCTCCGCCGCTTATTGGCATACCCATCAAGCATATTTGCAGCAAGCCAATGAGCATCGTGGCGTTGATGTGGTGGCGATGGGTGTACATGGCCCAGGCCAAATATTTACCCGTGAACAAATAAGCTCAATCGATGAGCTTGCTGGCAAACGACTGCGCGTAGGCGGCGGTGTGATGAGTGGCTTAGCCGAGGCAATGTCGGTCACCGGTGTCTCCATTCCGCCCACAGGTACCTACGAAGCGGCCTCTCAAGGCGTTGTTGACGGTGCAATGTTAACGCTTGAAAGCTTGCGCAGCTTCCGCGTGGTTGAAGTAGCCCCGCATACCCTGACCGTAGACGGCGGTTTCTACCGCGGCAGCTTTGCGATTGTGATGAACCCGATGTTCTGGGACCAAGTGTCGGACGAAGACCGTGCGGCGATTGAAAGCGTGTCAGGCGAGCGTCTTTCACGCTTATTTGGCTACATGATGGATGTTTCTGACCAGCGCGGCGTTGAGTTTGGTGAAGACAATGGCGCAACGTTTACCCAAGCATCGGAACAAGACATTGATTACCTGCGGGGCGTCGCTAGCAACTTGCAGGATGCCTGGAGTGAGTCAGTAAAGAGCCGTGATGTGGATGCATCAGCCGCGCTTGCCTTCTTTCATGAACAGTTAGTCCATGCGGCAGCTGAAGAAAGTATTGAAGCGAGTGTTGTTAGTCACTAAATGAGCCGTTCTAGATGACAGAGGGGAAGCGCTTTCCCCTCTGCGCTTTCCCTCTCTTAGCTCGTCTTCACTTGCCTTTAACTGCCCTCTTCGTCAATTTGAATGCCCTCGCGCGCCTCATTAATCGCCGCTATTACTTGATCGATATCGGGTAGTCGGTGGGCAAGTGCCAGGGCCAGCTGGGCAAGCAAGAGCGTGTGCTGCGTCTCAGGTACCGAATCCAGCGTGACAGCCAGCTGTTCATAAACCTGTTCAAGGTCGGCAAACGGTAAAGCGGCTTGTGAAGAGACTGTGGGTGTCGATATCGCGGTCATGCGCATTATTCTCCCAGTGCTGTCTTGAAGGCGCGGTTAAGAGAAGCCGCTTCCAGTGCTTTCCAGCGGGCGGTGATATGACGATCAGGTCGTACTAAGTAAGCACTTCCAGAACTGGCGTTATACCCCTCAAAGCAAGCACCCTGTTGATCAATCAAGGTGGTAAAAAACGCCGGGCAGGCATAACGAGCAATTATCAACACATCAAAACCACTGTAGTGTTTCTGAAGGTCAACTAAGGCGGCCTGTAGTTCAGGCGTGACGCTACCATCCTCACTAAACACCAGCAGGTTAAACCCCGTTCCCAGGTGGTCGAGCAAGAAGCTGTTTTCGCCTAATCGGCGATTGATTAATGGTGCGCCAGGTATCGGGCCAGCGCTAAAACCGATGTCATCCTCTGCCGTCACAGGGCTTTCAGCATAGGTGTAGGGCGTGACTTGCCGTGGGTCGGCAAAACGGCTTGCGTAGTCGTTACGTAGAGCCAACGATAACGCTGCATCTCGCATCAACCGATACCCTTGACTGGGTGGGGTCATAAATCGAGTGCTCTTACCAGCATTTGCGAAGACTTCTAGTGTGGCACCGCGCCGTTCTGGGCTATAGCTATCCAATAGCTTCTCAGAAGCCTTGTTGTTCAGCACCCAAGCTAGCTTCCAGGCGGCGTTAACCGCATCGGCCAGCCCGTTATTCAGCCCACGCACCCCAAAAATGGGTACTAAATGGGCACTGTCGCCAATAAACAACACACGGCCATGGCGGTAATCGTCGAGGGCTAGCGTGTAGGCTTTGTAAAGGCTCCACCACTCAAGCTGCCACTCCCCCTCTTCACCTAGCATCTCAATAATCATGCCAACGCGTTCACGAATAGCGCTCTCGGTTACAGCCTGCTCGGGGCTTTCATTCGGCAACAGTTGATAGTCGATGCGCCAAATATCATCAGGCTGTTTATGCACTAGCAGGGTAGATTCAGGCATTACTGAAGGGCTGAAAAACGCCCTGCGCTCGGTCGGAAAGTCAGACGTCATGCGTACATCAGCAATCACATAGCGCCCTTCATAGGACTCACCGTGCAACGGCAGGTCAAACGACTTGCGCACAACACTACGCCCACCATCCGCCGCCAACAAATAGGCGGCTTCTAACTGATATTCGCCCTCTGGGGTAGTCACACGCAGAGTTACGCCGGTATCACTTTGCGTGACGTCGCTAACGGCCTGCTGCCAGCGCATTTCAATTAACGGGCTTTCCATCGCCTTATCGACCAGAAACTGCTCAATATACTGCTGTTGCAGGTTATACATTGGCAGAAAGCGCTCGTGCTCTGAATGCGGCATCTCAAAACGATAGACTTCCTGATCATGGAAATAGGAGCGCCCTCGCGTCCAGCCAAGCGCTTTGTCGATAAATTGCTGCTCGACGCCTAATTGTTGAAGAATTTCCAAGCTGTGGCGGGAAAGACAGATCGCCCTGGAACCATCATTGAGCGTCGCCTTATCATCAAGCAAGACTGACTGAACACCTTGACGCGCGAGTTCCAGCGCGGCGGCGACGCCGACGGGCCCTGCCCCCACAATGGCGACCCGGTGCTGTTTTTTCTCACCTTTTAATTCACCGGGACATACAAAGGGGAAATGCGGATAATCGAAATACAGCGAGTCAAGCTCACCCTTGCCTGCTGGTCGCATAGCACTCTCCTGTGACTGTTATTTTTAAAATGGAAGCGGTACGGAAAGGTGTATAGGCCGTATAGCGATAGCCTACACTGAAGGTTTCAAGGGGGTTGTCCCGTAAAAAGCGGGACATTTATAGCCCATCAGCGTTAACTCATTTCATGATGGCGGGGCACAAGTGAACAAAGCGGCTAACACCCAGCTAATCGAATGGGGAGCTTTACTGCCAAGCGTGGCAGCCTGCATCGAGGCAGTGGAAAGAGACAACTTCGAAAGCCAACTGCTTGCGTTATTGCATCAAGCCGTGGGTATCGAGCAATGTATGATTTTTGGCTGCTCAACGAGCGGCGACATCGACTGTTTGCTGGCCGCTAATCATCAGCTTCCGCGGGTGGCTGATCGCTTAGCCCATCTCTATGTGAGCGGCCTGTTCCGACAAGACCCTAATTACCGGCAGCTAAGCCAACTGGCAGGCAAGCAAGAACCTATAACTACCGACGCATTGACCACCATGCAGGTTGAGGCAATGTCACCAGCATATCGTAGTCATCTGTTTGCTTTTCCAGATCTTATCGACAAAGTATCACTCAACGTTGCTGCAAAAGAGGGGGCTTATTACCTTAATCTCTACCGCGGCCCTCAGAGGGGCCCCTTCACCGCCGCTAACCTGGATTGCTTAAATAGCATAGCGCCGCTGTTAACCAGTTTACTTCGCCGCCACTACAGCAACGCCCCTGCTAGGCCTGAACAACTTAGCGCCCGCGAAGCCGCCGCGCTGGCCCCGTTATCTGAGCGCGAGCGTCAGCTGTGTCTCTATTTACTGCGTGGCCACACGCTCAAAACCGCGGCGGCCAAACTCGATGTCGCTTTTTCAACGATAGAAACCTACCGCAAGCGTGCCTATGCCAAGTTAGGTATCGCGTCAAAAGCTGGCTTGGTCGCGCTTTGTAAAGCTTCAAGGTAGCGTTATTAACCCGCTCATTGCTGCTTAACGACAAGCAATGCCGTCTCTATATTTGTTTCATTTGAAACCAATTTGATCCGCATCAAGATAATTCTGCGCTTAGCGGTTGATACTGGCGTCATCGTCAATAACACCTGAGGGAGAATCATCATGGCTACTGCTAAAAAAACAGAGACCACCTCTTGGTGGGAACGCCTAACTGAGCGCTGCTACGCAACGTCGACCGCAACGCTCGCTCGCAACGTAAAACAGGAAGCAGGCGCTAGCTATGATGCGCTTATTAGTGATCTAGAAAGACCGCTAGAACCTCACTTCGAGCGAGAACTGGCAAAGCAGCTAGCAACCGACCAACCGGCTCATTTCAGCCCAGCCAGCACCTTGATGCCCGTGATGATGCAGCGCTTTGGTCTTCAGGAGAAAAGTCTGGAAGAGAGCGGTCTGATCAATCATGCCGACTATGTTGCACTACGTGACAACTGCAACGCCTGTGCAGTCGTTGGCGAGTGCTGGAAAGCGATGCGAGCCAATGCCGAGCTAGATGAGTGCCGTCACCTATGCCCCAATGCAAACGCCTTTGATGCTTTAGCAGCACGCTAACGCAAAGCGCTCCCATCAACAGTGGATGGGAGCGCTTTTTACCTTAGCCTTGTTTCAGCAATGGCTTCAGGAAGCTTGGTGGCGCAGCCGTGGGCTAGCCAGTTCTCCCACCACGGTAATAATCACCAGCAGGGCCAGCAACCACGGCCACTGAGTACCGACCTGGAGAGTAGCAAGGCCCAGCGCATCGATGAAAATCAACACGATGCCTAACGGGCTGACATAACGCACCATAAACAGCCACAGCGTGTGCTGGGTACGGGAGAGGCCTAGTTCTTCTCTGAATATTTCAGTACGCAGTAGGAAGCCCGCCATCAGTGCCATGCCCAGACCGCCCAACGGCATCATCCAGCGGGAGGTCAGATAATCCAGCCAATCGAAGAAAGTGCGGCCTGCCAACGTCCAATCCGCGCCCATATTGAACGACAGCATTGCCAAGGTGCTCACCAGCCACAGCACGATGCCCACACCCCAGGATGCCCGTTTACGCGTCATCCCTTTGCTTGCAACGAGCCAAGCCACGGTCGCTTCGATCATCGAAATTGACGATGTAAGCGCGGCCATCGACAGCATCACAAAAAACAGGACACCAAACAGCGTACCAAAAGGCATTGCCTGGAAGGCCAAGGGCAAGCTCATAAAGATCAACCCTGGCCCTTGGCCGGGATTCATTCCGTTAGCGAAAATAATCGGGAAGATAGCCAAGCCAGCCATCAGCGCGACAACGGTATCAGCAATAGCCACACTGAACGTTGTGCGCGCAATAGAGTGACCTTCTGGCAGATAAGAACCATAAGTAAGAATGGCACCAGACGCGAGCGACAAGGTAAAGAAGGCATGCCCCAGTGCCGCTAAGAGTCCTTCACTGCTTAGCCCTTCAGTATTGAAAGAAAACAGAAACGACCAAGCATCAGCAAAGCCACCAGAGAAAGCACCGTAGCCAATCAGTATGCCCAGCATGATAACCATGCCCGGCATCATCCAGCTGACACTCTTTTCAATGCCTGCTTGTACGCCCTTGCCCACGATGAGCATGGTCAACACCGTTACCAGCGTACTCCAAGCGCCTAGCGTGAAAGGGTTGGCATTATTAGCGGCGAAAATCGCCGCCATGTCATCGACGCTGTTGCCCGCCAGTCCGCCGCTTAGCATTTTCCACAGATAGGAAAATGACCAGCCAGCAACAACAACGTAGAACGACAGAATCATGAAACCACACAGCATGGCCATCCAACCGAAGATCGACCAGAAACTGCCACGTCCCGACTCGTGTACCACTCGGCGGATAGCATCAATCGGGCTGCCCCTGCCACGGCGGCCAAAGCTGATTTCAGCCATCATGATAGGCACACCTACCGCCAATATGCAGGCCAGATAGACCAGCACAAAAGCGCCACCGCCAAACTCGCCGGTGATGTAAGGAAACTTCCAGATATTACCCAGGCCCACTGCAGAACCAGTGGCTGCCAGCACAAACCCCCAGCGGCCCAGCCACAGCGTTTTGGGGGGCGTATTTGTCGTTGTCATTGGGAAACCTTATAAATTTATATTGTTTTTAGGCTATTTATTTTGTTCTGTTAAAACAGATGCTTAAGCGCGATTAGCTGCCTATAAAAGCCAACTAACTGCGGTTAACTAGTGATAAATAGCCATCTATAACGAGTCTATGGGGATAGCGACAGGGCAGGAATGGGTTTACCTCACATTGAACGAGGCGTTACCCGTAGAAGTAGCATGCAACTGTAAACTAAACGTTACACTTAGACAAAAATGCCGAAGGATGGGGGTCTTCCGCTGTATTTTACTGACAAGACGTAAACAAATCGTGACAGTTAATTTTCCTGCCATCAGAAATTGTTAAAAAATTTTCTAACGTGCTGTTTCAAGTACCGTCTCAAGTACTGTTTCAAGTACTGTCTCAAGCGCCGTCTTGAGCACCAATGCCGTAGCGTTTGAGTTTGTTAGCAATAGTGGTGTGAGAAACACCCAATCGCTTTCCTAATTGGCGGCTGGACGGATACTGCTGATACAGCGTACTTAAAATATTTCTTTCCACCTCTCCTAACATGTCGCTCAAGCTTCCCTCTAAGGGTATGCCCGCCAGCTCAGGCGATACGTCACTATGGGGAAGACGCAGATGCACCGGCTGAATGACTTTTTCTTCACATAGCGACACCGCCTGGAACAACACATTTTCCAGTTGACGCACATTACCCGGCCAATCGTAACGGGTGATTTTTCCCAGCGCTGCAGGCGAAAGTTCGGGCAGAGGACAGCCTATCTGACGCGCCGCACGATCAAGCACATAGGCCGCCAACTCTTCGATGCCGTCCAGGCATTCACGTAAAGGTGGCACCTGTAGCGAAAGCACATTGAGCCGGTGATAAAGATCCAACCTAAACAACCCTTCACTACACAGCTGTGGCAGGTTTTGTTGAGTGGCACAGATCACTCGGACATCCAGAAAGGTTTCCTCCTCGCTACCCACTCGCCGGAAGCCACCATCTTGAAGAAAACGCAGCAGTTTCGTTTGCAGCCGTGGGCTCATTTCCCCTACTTCATCGAGAAAGACGGTGCCTCCTTCATTAAGCTCCAGAAGGCCAAGCTTTCCTTCTGGCCGAGCGCCTTCAAAGGCACCGGGTGCGTAACCGAAAAGCTCTGTCTCGGCCATTGATTCAGGCAACCCGGCACAGTTAAGCACCACAAACGGCGCTTGCCCGCGAGGGCTTGCCAAATGACAGGCACGAGCCACCAGCTCTTTGCCAGTCCCCGTTTCCCCTACAATCAGCAGCGGTGCATCCAGCGGTGCCATGCGTCGCGCTTCGTTAATCACCGCCTCCAATCGCGCACTCGACTGAAAGATAGCCTCAAAGCCACGCAGTTCCTGGCGCTGCACTTGGTAAATCCGTGCACCGATACGGTCGGCACGGTGCAACGTCACCACCGCCCCGGCTAATGAGTCCACCTTGGTGTCTTCGGTGTGCAGTGGCGCAATATCGGCAAGATAGGTGTCGCCTTTTAGTTTGATCCGCAGCCCATTGATACGTGAGTTGTTGCGGCGAATCACCTCGGGAAGGTCGACTTCGTCAAGGTAACGATCCAGTGAGAGCCCTGGCACTTCTTGAACGCGCACCCCCAACACCTGAACAGCGATACGGTTGGCCGCCACAATGCGACCCTGCATATCTATCGACATCACGGGGTCAGAAAGCGAAGACAGCAATGCATCCAACTCCAAATGACGACGCTCGCTAGGCATTAAACTCGCGCGTTTGACGCCAAATACGCCTGGTATTGCTTCCAATACCGGCTTAAGCGTACTCAGCTGCGCATTAAGCAACTTTGGGACATGCAAATAGATGGTATTGCCCTGCTCGCCACCGACTTCTCCCCGTGCGACATTAATTCGGTAGTCGGCAAACTGGGCCACTATATCGCGAAGAATACCAATGCGATTCTGACAGTAAAATTTAAGACGCATAGAACCCTCACGGCATAAAAAACCACTTACTTAGGAAGTCTCTCTGACTAGGCGTTACCTGGAAAATCGGCGATTTCGGACACAGCCTAGCCACCACTCACTGGCAGCCCCTGCTCCTCTTTCATACTACGCAGTATGATTTCAGAGCGGACCTGAGTGACATTAGGATGAGGTAATAAATGATGATGAATAAAGTCCGAAAACTCGGTGAGGTCCTTGGCGATAACGTGCAGTACATAATCTGCATCTCCTGAGACAGAATAGGCCTCACGCACCATGGCATGCTTTGTCAGTAACGCTACAAAATCATCATCCATGCTTTCACCGTGCGCTTTAAGGTTAACTCTGGTGATCGCACGCAAGCCAAACCCCAGGCTGCTGGCATCAAGCCTCGCCGAATATCCTTTAATTACCCCTTCAGCTTCTAAGCGCGCTTTGCGTCGGGAACATTGAGAAGGTGACAGGCTGACATGCTCGCCCAATTCTGAATTGGTGAGGGCTGAGTTCTTTTGCAACGCTGATAAAATTGCAAGATCATAACGATCTAAAGAAATCCCATGCATAAAATGCTCCTATTGCGCACAAGCTGTGCGCTATTTGGCGGCATCTTGGGTTAGTTTGCAACCTAATTGCACCGCCTCTTCCCTATACTTAGCTTGTTAATCTACAAGACAATAATAGGAGAAACAGCGATGGGTCCTTTTCCTCATGACGCCCCTAAAGTAACCATTAGCGATGCAAACCCAGCAGGTACGGATGGCTTCGAATTTGTTGAGTTTGCCCATCCCGAGCCGGAAAAATTAGACAGCCTATTTCGGCAAATGGGCTTCATCCCCGTTGCAAAACACCGTAGCAAGTCAATTACCGTTTATCGTCAGGGTGATATCAACTACCTGCTTAACAGCGAGCCTAACTCTCATGCGTCAGCGTTTATTGAAGCGCACGGCCCCTGTGCACCAGCAATGGCTTGGCGTGTTGTTGATGCTCAGCATGCCCTAAAACGTGCTGTTGATTTAGGGGCTGAAGAGTTCACCGGTAATAAATCCATTGATGCACCGGCAGTTGTTGGTATTGGCGGATCGCTGCTTTACTTTATTGATACGTATGGTGAAAAAGGCAGCTGTTACTCAAACGAGTTTGAGTGGTTAGATGAGGAAGATCCTAAGCCTAAAGGCTTTGGTTTTTACTATCTTGATCACCTCACTCATAACGTTATTCGCGGCAATATGGATACGTGGTATAAGTTTTATCACGACACCTTTAACTTCCGTGAAATTCGCTACTTCGATATCACTGGTAAAGTCACCGGCCTTACCAGCCGCGCATTAACCTCCCCCGATGGCAAAATTCGTATTCCGATTAATGAAAGTGCCGACGATCACAGCCAAATTGAAGAGTACTTACGCGAGTACAACGGCGAAGGCATTCAGCATATTGCCATTGCAACCGATGATATCTATACCGGCACTGACTTAATCGCTGACGCGGGGCTTGAATTTATGCCTGGCCCGCCGAGCATTTATTACGAAAAATCGCTTGAGCGCGTCAAAGACCACCAAGAGCCTCTCGATAAACTGCGTAACCGCGGCATTTTGATTGATGGCGAAGGTGTCGTGGGCGGTGGCGAAACCAGAATTTTGCTACAGATTTTCTCAAAAACGGTGATTGGCCCGATCTTCTTCGAGTTTATCCAACGTAAGGGCGACGATGGTTTTGGAGAAGGCAATTTTAAAGCACTTTTCGAATCCATCGAAGAGGATCAAATCAACCGAGGCGTGTTGCAAGGCGCTACTGAATAGCAGTAATGCTGAATAATAAACCGCCACAATAACAACATTAGCGATGCCAAAAAGGAACCACTGTGCACGACGCTTGGCGTAACTATGCGAATGCCCCCCAAGCGGGGGCTACTGTTTGCTCTTCTCACCTTATAGAAGAGGGCACTTCACGCTGCTTAGAAATAATAAGTAAAGATGAACCTTTCCCTGTCATTGTAACGCGCATAGAGGGTGAGATTTATTGCTACGTTAATGCCTGTCCCCACCAGTATTTACCGTTAAATTATCGCTCAAACAGCATCATTTCATCAGATAAAAGCCGTTTGCTATGCAGCGCCCATGGCGCAGCATTTGATAGTAAAACAGGCAACTGCTTAACAGGCGCATTCGATAACCTTGACGCAATACCCGTCTTTGAAGACCAACAAGGGAATGTATGTATCGGGCCTTTGCCTACATGAGTAAGTAATGCCTTATGGGGCCAATCCACTTACTAGAAGAAAATAGCTCCCTAGCCACGCTGGTGGTCATCCATTAGGTGCGACTCGCTGCCTTCACGAAGGCGCTCGATAGAGGCACTGCCCTGCTTAGATAAAGCCGCCAGGCGGTCAATTTGCTCATCCAACCGAGGCAGCGCTTCCTGGCGATAGGTTGAGAGATCATCAATGGCACCCATCACCTCACCGAAAGCGTCTTCCAGCATTTGCATATCGAGCATCGCTGAAGAAGCCCGTTTCTGAATATCCACGCCCTGCTGACGCAGTGCCTTGGCGGTACCGCCAATCATCTGTGAGGTCGTGGTATTAAGGGCTTCAATGCGGTCCAACACTAGGCGCTGGTTGGCCATGCCCATAGCCACAGTGACCGCAACGGTGAGCGCCGAGACGGTGACGTTAATGGCTCTATCCACACCACGCATCAGCTCTCGGTTGTTGCGAATGATGACTTCTAGCGCCAGCACGCCTTGCTGGCTAACGGCCAGCTGCTGCTGAAGGTCGACGATGCGCTGACGGAGAGGAAAGAGCAGTTCTTCTTCAAGGAAATGACGCCGTGGATCATCAACAGCACGTGTGTCGATGTCATCCTTCAAGCGACGGTCAATCAGACGACCCAGCGTCACTTGGCGGTTCAATTGGTTCAGAATATCCCTAAGGGCTTGCTGGTCATCATTTAAGGTGAGGTTGTCGCGATGCAGCATGTCGCGACCACTCTCTAACTCGTCAATGATCGCATCAAGCGCCTGCTGAGCGTTCTCAAATTTGCGGAAGTAGCGTTGCAGGCGGCTGTCGAGGCCAGGAATAATCGCCATCACGCGATCAAGGGCACTGGGTGCCAAGCGGTGGCGGGCAGGGTCAAGCCCTTCCATACGCCCACGAAGATCGGTCAGTGCCTTGGCGACTGGCCCGCCTTCGTCGCCTTGATGCGCCAGCTGTCGTAATGGTGTCTGTAGCATGGCGCTGCGATGAGCCGCTTGCTGCTGCAGCTCAAGCCCCATCTCATCGACGGCACGGCGCTGGCTAACAACCGACGCTTCGTCACCCTCGGCAAGAATTTCCGTGACAAAGCGCTCAGCCATGGCCTCAAGTTCAGGATCGACACCAGAATCATTGGAGGTGACCGCGTCAGCAATCTCCTCAACTGGCGGTAAAGAAAGACGACCTGTGTCATCGGATGGCTGAGTCATTGGCATCTCCACTGTTCTTAAAAATCATTCTTAAAAATCGTTCTTGAAGACGGTCTTAAACACCCGTCTTGGAACCATATGACAACTCCGCGAACGAATTACTCCTTGCGCGCATAGCGACCCGCACCTTCGACGAAATGGCGCAAGTCCTCTAATGCTTTCTCGGTAGTGACAGCTGCCTGGGGGCGTGCAGTTTCGATACGCGCCATAGAGACGGCCGTGTCGTCGAGTACGGTCAATGCCGACTCCACCTGAGCAGAGAGCTCCTGAAGCCGCTTTTCAGTCTCGCTAAGCAGATCCAGACGCCGCATCAGGGCGGCCCGCTCTTCTGTACTCAATCGATGGCTTTCCCGGGTCAGGCGGTCACGCACATAATTACCGTCCACACTTGCCACGCTGCGCGCTTGGGAAGCCATGGTAGTAAGCGTATCCACCGAACCGAGGCACACTTGCGCGACTAAGCTTTGCGAGCGCTCAAAGGCCAGCTCACCACGTTGGAATCGGCCACTGAGCACCTCCATGACATGGTAGTAACGGCTATAGAGGCGGTCAGCCAGGATCGCCAGATCAGAACGATGAACATCAAGCAAGCGCTGTTTGGCTTGGCACATTGCCATTACCAAATCATCGGCTCCCTCGGGCGGCGCTGCCGGGTCGAGCACCAACACGCCAGCTTCATGAGCATTGCGCGCTTGTTGAGCACGGCGCTGTTGCGCTTTGGCGTTAATCTCGGCCTGCTGACGGCGCGCGCGACGGCGAGCTAGCCAGCCTCTCAAGGTTCGCTCAATGGGCAGTGCTACCGGGATGGCGACAATCCCCGCCAACCACCCCAGCAAGCTTGGACTGAAACCGCCCCACAGTGAGGTCAGCCACAGCAACATGCTGATGAAAGGCACTGTCAGGCAATAGCGCAAAATGACATGCAGCCGACCTGGTGCCGCCACCGGAACTGCTAGGCCAGGGTTGAAGAGCCCTACCAGCAACCAGGGCAGGCAGGTCATAAAAAGACCATAAGAAAATCCCTGCAGGAATCCCAACATTGCTTCGGCTACCTATATTCGTGGAACGCACATGACAAGACGTAAATACCCAGAATAGTACCACTAAAACAGGGTAACCAAGGTGAGACGTTGATCACTAGGAGGCTAGAAAAAGTTACAGATGACGATCCAAACATCTGCTCACTAGGCTGCTTCTATTTAGCAAACGCTCTTGGCGTGATCGGCACTTAACTCCTACGTTGTTTTAAGGACGGTTGTAAAAATAGACGAATAAAGCTGACCATAAAGGCACAGGGAGATGTAGCGATGGATGCATTTGCGAGGAAGCTGGGCCTCAAGACAGATCCCGTCATTTTTTTCACCTCTGCAGGGATCATGATCATTTTCCTGACGGCGCTTTTGATTGCGCCAGACGCGATAGGTGAAGCTTTCGGCGCAGGGCGGCAGTGGATAGTTACTAACCTTGGCTGGTTCTTTATTTTAGGGGTAACGAGTTGGGTAGCATTCTTGCTGTGGGTAGCGCTCAGCCGTTATGGGGTAATCCGCCTGGGTGGCAATGATGCGAAGCCGGCCTATACCAATATTTCCTGGTTTACCATGCTATTTGCTGGCGGTATTGGCACAGTATTGATGTTCTGGGGGGTAGCAGAGCCTATCTCCCACTTTGCAACGCCCCCTCGGCCGGATGTTGAGCCCTTCTCGGTGGACGCCGCCGACGATGCCATGAGCTTTTCTATCTACCATTTAGGGCTGCATACCTGGTCGATTTTCGCCATGCCGGGGCTGGCGTTTGCGTACTTCATTTACCGCTACAACCTGCCGATGCGCTTCAGCTCAGTGTTCTACCCGCTGATAGGCGAGCGCATTTACGGCCCTGTTGGCAAAGTCCTCGATATTTTTGCCATTCTAGGCACCCTGTTTGGTGTGGCGGTTTCTATCGGTCTTGGTACCCAGCAAATCAATGCAGGGCTGACAGAACTGTTTGGCGTGCCAGATGCAGTGACGACGAAAGTCATCATCATCGCCGTTCTGACGACTGTCGCCGTGGGATCGATCGTCGCGGGGCTAGATGCCGGCGTGAAACGGCTTTCCAATATCAATATCGGCATGGCCGTCGGTCTGCTAATGTTTGTGCTGTTTACTGGCTCGACCGTTTTCCTGTTGCGTGCTGTTGTCGAGACCTTTGGCCTCTATATAACGAATCTGCTTCCCATGGCGTTCTGGAACGACACGCTGGCCAGATATACCAGCAATGACGGCAGCGGCTGGGGATGGCAAGGCAGTTGGACAGTGTTTTATTGGGCCTGGACAGTAACGTGGTCGCCTTTTATCGGGATCTTCGTCGCACGCATCTCCCGTGGGCGAACCATCCGCGAGTTTGTCCTTGGGGTGCTGTTCGCACCTTCCATCTTTACACTGATCTGGTTTGCGATCTTTGGCTGGTCAGCAATGGAAATCGATGGGATTGGCGCTGAAGCCCGCGCAGCCCTGGGTGCTCAAGCCGGCACATTGTCAGCTGCCGTCGGCGAAAGCATTCCCCTCGCCATGTTCGCATTTTTCGAGAACTTCCCAGCCGCCACCTTAATCCAGGGCTTGGCAGTGGTGATCGTCGCCATCTTCTTTGCCACCTCATCAGACTCCGCATCTCTGGTCGTCGATATGCTGTGTACCGGCAGTTCCGATCCTGGCCCTTGGCACCAGCGGGTATTTTGGGGCGTCTCTGAAGGCATGCTAGCGGCCATGCTTATTGTACTAGCGGGCGATGCTGGACTGACTGCCTTGCAAGAAGTGATTACCGTGGTTGGCCTACCGATGTTTATTCTAGTGTTCGCCATGATGTTCTCTTTATTCCGTAGTCTCGGCCATGAGGATCTTAGCGAAGTTCGTGTCGGTGCCCCACCCAGCCCAAAGGAGTTACGGCCAGATGACTAGGTAATGCAGTGCCTTTTGACACCATCAAGTAGTGTTACGATTCAGGCGGTTGTAAATAGCCTAAGTTCCCAAGGCCTCATCAAGCTGTCTATCATTATTCAAAACCAACTGAGCATCTGAATAACTTAGACTGCCAGTCTATGACCGGAGAACTCCATGCCATCCCCCCTCGTGACGACCCAATTTTTGTTCTGGATGGGGGACTGCCACAGTGGCTAGCCGAAAAGCGGGACGTTGTTGCTGCTATCGCTGTACGACGGTTCTTGGGCAGACTGGGGACGTGATGAATCACTCCCAGTGGCTTAGGTTTTGTATGAATGGCTCTGGCCAATAGCAATGGATGCTTCACAAACCTCTACGCAAACAGGAACGTCGTGTACAAAATTTATTCAACGAAGAGGGTGGTGCTAGATTGAAACCCTAGTCAGTTTCCTGATGCCTTTTTCGATGGCCACGGTTTTCTATATGGCTATACAAAACTCATTGCTAGTAGCTCACAAGGGGACTATGGTTGCCCCCAATAAGGCCCCTATCGGTGAGACTGCTACGCAGTCACATTGCTTAGGGGCTTTTTATTGATCCTGTAGCCAAAGCTTTGTGCCGAGGCAGCGCCTCAGCCATCAACACCGCTGAGGTTCTATTTGTGGCTGCAGGAATTCGGGTGGACACAAGCTCACCTTGGTCGGCCTATCATTTTTGGTAACACGACGTTGGCCTCTTGGTTGCTCGCAACCTACGCTGGTTTTTTTATTTTCTGGCTACCACCAATCCTTCCAGTCTTCCGTAATCCTCATCCCGCTCAAATTCAGCTTCCTCGATGAGCGCTGCTATGGAAACTGTTCCAGATGTTCAGCCAACCGATTATGCCACTGGGTGTTCGGACAAATCGACGTCACCAGCATGCGTGTTGTAGCTAACAGCAGGAACAGCTTGAAACGAGTAGCACTGAGGCGGTAGTAGCCTACCCGCTGCAGATAATTCCGTCGGTGACCACCAAACCTCGGGAGTTGAGCAGTGAATCGCCCCGGTTATTCCAGGGACTGGTTTGTTTGAGTCAGACAGCTTCACCCGAAGGTGAAATACCTCCGTTTTGAATAAGCCGATTATGGTCTCAGCCAGCGCACTGTCGTAGGAGCCGCCAGTGTTGCCGACTGAGGCATCGATACCCTCATCAGCCGTACGCTCTGCGTAAAAGATCGAGAGATACTGGCTTCCCCAATCACTATGGTTAGTGATGTAACGCACTTAGGCGTGATTTACGTTACAACACGACTAAGCTGACAACGAGTTAGTAGCAATACCCGATAAAAAGAGGCTTTAAATTTTTAAATAACTTCAAAAAGCCCGGCAAGATTATTGATGCATTGGCATAACTGAACGGATAGGTGCCACCACCTCTATACCATCTCCGTTATCAAAAAATAGATTTAAGCTGACTGAACCGCCTGTATTAACAGGTTGACTTAAGCCAATTAACATCAAATGCAATCCTCCGGGGGCAAGCGTTACTTTCCCTTGAGCAGGTATTTCAATCGCCTCCACCTGACGCATCTGCATGACTTCATCTATCACGACATGATCATGTAACTCTGTATATTCTGTGATGCTATTTTGGGCCTCTATCAAGCGTACTGGCGCATCACTTTGGTTATACAGCGTCATAAAAGCAGCTGTCGCAGGTGAACCGGGCGGTACCTCTCGTACAAAAGGATCTTCAACGATCAGCGAATCAGCTTGTACAAACGAAGTAAACACTATTGCGCTTAACGCTAGTACAGTAGAACGAACGCTTAACATATTTCATACCCCCTATTGAGCTATTATTTCATCTCAGTGGAAACCATATAAAAAAACGCCTGGGATCAGTATTTATGCGTTAGCGCCTTAGGTATCAGCTAATTGGAGGGCTTGAGCGAACTGCTCTTCATTCAACGTTTCACGCCAATATTCCACACAGCTAGAGCGCATCATCAGCAAATCGGATTCCAGCTGACCAATAAACGCTGCCTTTTCAGTACGCACTCCAGTGTTAGCACCACTGAGAATCATTTGGCGCAGCTCGTTGCGCTGAGCAACCACAAGATCTTCCAATGCCTCTCGTTCTGCAGGGCTCTTAGCCATCCAATCTTTCAAAGCAGACCGCTGCTCACTATCTAGCTGCAAGTGGTCAGCATTTCGTGCGATTACAGGGGTCAACATTACAATAGGGCTAGAAAGCTCTGAAACATCACGAGAATCACTGACAGTTTGTGCAGTAGCAACACTTACTCCCAAGGGGACAATGAAGGTAGCTGCGAGTAGAAATTTAATAAAAAGCATAATGTTATTCCTATAGAGAATAAAAGAACACTTTACGACTCTGTAGCCTTTTCCGTAATGCGAGAGATTGTCGCACCTGCAAGTTAGCCGACTGCCATTTGATGGGCAGTGCACTGAAGCGAGACTGGCTATTTATAATGCTTTGTCCTAGGTGGGCTGGTCGAGATCGGGGCGATTCTCCCTGTCGACGCATTCACTGTATTGGATGCAAAAAGCCGTCAATAATTATCCAAAAATTAAATTGACGTACAAACCTTGTATCGATAGCCTGTGGCTGGTTTATTTTAGCGAGAGACTGTTTATGTTTTCTTTGCTCCAGCGGCTTACTGTTGCATTTTCTTCCGAGCCTACTGATTCTTCAGAACTCTCGCACACAGATACTTTTACGTCTCTCTTCGATGCATTGCCAGTGGCCATCTTACAACTAGATCGTTACGGCAATGTTCTGAAAAGCAACCCTTCTGCACAGCAACTGTGGGGTAAGGAAGCGTTAGTAAGAGGTGATTGTCGGCCCATAATTCCTGGCCTAAAAACTGACACCAGTGCTGAACAAATTTTAGAAAGCGTAGATGTCACAGGACAAAGCTTCACTGTTAGTGTCACCGTAGTGCCTTATAAGGAAGGGCTCCTAGCAACCACCCAATGCCTGCCGTCGTTACCTACCAATCACGCTCAACAGGCGTTAGAAAAAGCGCTAGATGCAGTCGTTACCATTGATGCAAAGAACCACATTGTTTTTTTTAACGATGCCGCGCAACAGCTATGGGGTTACCAACGTGAGGAAGTACTAGGCCACAACGTCAAGATACTGGTACCGGAAGAGCACCGCAACCAGCATGACGAATATATCGGACGTCATCGTCGTACTAGGCAAAACCGCATTGTTGGTAGCAGTCGTGATGTGGTGATGCGTCGCCGCAACGGCGAAACTATCTGGGTCAATATTTCTCTTTCTGAAGTCATCGTAGAGGGTGAAACTTGTTATACCGCTTTTGCTAAAGATATTACTGACCAGCGCCTTCTTAAAGAGCGCCTCAACCAAACATTGGAGCAGGCTTTAGACGCTGTTGTTAGTATCGATAACCAAAATAACGTCACCTTTTTCAATGGCGCAGCTGAAAAACTGTGGGGATATAGCCGCCAGGAAGTACTGGGGAAAAACGTTAAAATGTTAGTACCACAGTCAATTCAGCCGAATCATGACGCTTATGTAAATGCTAATCGTGGGGGTGGAGATAATAAGATCGTGGGCTTCACCCGAGAAGTTCCAGTTCCCCGTAAAGACGGCGAAATTCGTTGGGGAAGCGTTACGTTATCTAAAGTAAAGCTTGGCACAGAAACTCACTATACAGCTTTCTTTCGCGATGTGACTGCCGATGTCAATCTGCGCCGCGAGATGGATGACAAAATGAGCAAAGTAGATGAAGCGAGCCAAAAAATCAGCGCTTTGGTCGCGTCAATTGATGGCATTGCTAGCCAGACAAACTTACTGTCACTCAATGCCGCTATCGAGGCCGCTAGGGCAGGAGAAGCCGGCCGAGGGTTTGCAGTTGTTGCACAAGAAGTGCGCCGGTTGGCAGAGAGCTCATCTAATGCTGCCCGTAAGGTCAGCAGTAGCGTTGAAATAACGCGTAGTTTGCTTGGCGAATTAAAGGAAACGCTGAAGCATCTAGCTGAAAAAAAATAGCGTGAACAACTTATACTCCAATGCGTGCGCTACCCTACCTAAGTTTTAGCCAGTAGCGCACTGGCATCCTTCTACACGCTATTTTTCATATGTTCATCGAATGAGTCATACCTCCAACCTGCTTAGTGTGCTGTTTTGACAGGCCTCGCATAAGGAACCGTTAGCCCTTACTGGCGTGTACCTCTTTTTCCCTACGCGATGATTAAGTTCCTCGCCACCGCAGCTGCCCTAGACAACTTCTGATCAAGCACTAGATGCGACAAACCGTCATCCTTGATATCGCCACTTCCGTTTGTGGCTTCAGCCTCATTGCCTGTACAATAATTAAGTTATAAGAATATTACTTAAAGCGATATAGGCTTGTGTTTTATCACGTGCGCTTTGCCGAGTGAACGCTCGCAAAGTACGGATATCGCGTCATGCTCTCGGAGGTCGTCATGGAGCTCGATCCGCTAATTTTATCCCGCTTGCAATTCGCGTTTGTCGTTTCCTTTCACGCTATATTTCCTGTGTTTACGATTGGCCTAGCATCTTATATTGCTGTTTTACATGGCTTATTTTATAAAACAGCCAACCAAGCATGGGATCGTTTAGCTCAGTTCTGGACCAAGGTGTTTGCCGTAGTGTTCGGTATGGGCGTCGTGTCGGGTATTGTGATGTCCTTCCAGTTTGGCACTAACTGGAGCAACTTCTCGTACGCTACATCGAACTTCCTTGGTCCTATCCTCAGCTACGAGGTGGTCACCGCCTTCTTCCTTGAGGCAGCCTTTTTAGGCGTTCTTCTCTTTGGCCGCAACAAGGTGCCGCAGGGAGTTCACCTATTTGCCGCCATCATGGTGGCTATCGGTACGTTCATCTCGTCTTTTTGGATTCTTTCCGCTAACAGCTGGATGCAAACGCCGGCAGGCTATGAGCTGATTGATGGTCGCTTCCATATTACCTCGTGGCTTGAGGCCATTTTTAACCCGTCGTTCTGGTACCGCTTCGCGCACATGGGCATGGCATCGTTTCTCACCGGTGGTTTTGTGGTGGCTGGCGTTAGCGCGTGGTACCTGTTGCGCAACCGCGATGTAGAGGCTAACAAGAAAGCGCTCTCCATGTGCCTATGGTTACTGCTCTTTTTAACACCCGCGCAGGCATTAATCGGTGATTTCCACGGGCTAAATACCCTGGAGCATCAGCCAACCAAAGTGGCGGCCATGGAAGGCAACTGGGAAACCCGCTCTAACGTACCACTGCTGCTTTTTGCACTGCCTGATCAGGAAAATCAAACCAACCGGTTTGAGCTTGGCATTCCCAATATGGCGAGCATCATCCTCAAGCACAGCGCTGATGGTGTGATTCCAGGACTTTCCGAGGTAGCTCCTGAAGAACAGCCACCGGTAGCGCTAGTGTTCTGGTCTTTCCGCGTGATGGTTGGCATTGGCTTTTTAATGATTGGCGTGGCCCTTCTGGGGCTAATACTGCGGCGCAAAGGGCGCATTTTTGAGAGTCCCCTGTTCCTGAAAACACTGGTGGCGATGATTATCACGCCGTTTGTGGCCGTGCTTGCAGGGTGGATCGTGACGGAAGCAGGCCGCGCGCCATGGCTGGTGTATGGGGTGATGACCCACGCACAAGGCTTAACGCCGTCACTCACCGGCGCGATGGCGCTGTTTACGCTAATTGGGTATGTCGCCGTGTATAGCGTGGTGTTTGTCGTCGGCGTGTACTACCTCACCCGCGTAGTACGTAACGGCATGCACGACGACCCCATTGAAGTTAAAGGAGAAGTTGAGCGTCCTAAGCGTCCGTTTTCTGCCGCGCACACCCCGTTAGATGATGACTTAGGCGATCGCACCGCAGGAGCAAACGTATCATGAGTATCGACTTAGCCTTAATCTGGGCGGTAATCATCGGCTTTGGCGTGATTATGTACGTCATTATGGACGGCTTCGATTTGGGCCTGGGGATCCTATACCCCTTTGCCCCTGATGAAGATTCACGCGATGTGATGATGAACTCTGTCGCCCCCGTTTGGGACGGTAATGAAACCTGGCTGGTACTCGGTGGCGCTGGGCTTTTAGGCGCGTTTCCGCTGGTCTATTCGGTCTTCTTACCAGCGCTCTATATTGGCGTGTTTTTGATGCTTGCCGGGCTGATTTTCCGCGGCATTTCCTTTGAGTTTCGCTTCAAGTCGCACAAAAACCGCCGCTGGTGGAACCGCGCTTTTTTCTTAGGCTCGGCTATCGCCGCCTTTGCTCAGGGCGCCGTGGTGGGGGCCTATATTCAAGGGTTTGCCGTTGAAGATTTTCGCTACGTCGGCGGCGCACTCGACTGGTTAACCCCCTTCACCGTGTTAACCGGATTAGGATTAATGGCCGGCTATGCGCTATTGGGCGCTACTTGGCTGATTATGAAATCAGAGGGCCATGTGCAGCAGTGGGCCTATGCCATCACGCCTAAGCTGTTGCTGACGGTCTTGGCTGTGTTTGCCATTGTGAGCATCTGGACACCGCTCGTCAGCCCTGAGGTGTATAGCCGCTGGATGGATACGTTCCAGCTGATTTGGATCTTCCCTGTACTGGCCTTGCTCTGTTCAGGTTTGGTGTACCGTTCGGTCAAGCGCCAAGATGAAGGGCTACCTTTTGTCATGGCGTTAGGTATCTTCCTGTTTACCTACCTGGGTCTGATTGCCAGCAAATGGCCAGTGATTGTGCCGCCTAACTATACCATTTGGGATGCTTCCTCTGCCCCAGAGTCGCAGCTGTTCTTACTGATCGGCTTCTTGTTTGTGATCCCTATTGTGTTGGCCTACACCGCCTGGACCTACTGGGTGTTTCGCGGCAAGGTCAAAGTGGGAGAAGGCTATCATTGATGCTTGCTACTTCAATCAGCAGGGCGTAAACACATGACAATAGGTCCGCGCGTTGCTGCATGGTTTATGCGCTTTCCCATGCTCAGTGGTTTCATGCTGCCCTTAGTCGTCGGCCTGCTGATTGTCACTTTGTATCAGTCGCTCACACAAGATATGGACCAACGCGACCACTTAGGCCGCACTGAGCTTTTCCGTGCGGTTGAGATTAGCGATAACGACAGCATAGCGCGCCTCATACGACAAGGCGCAGCACTGGACAGGTCAGACAACTGCGGTTGGTCGCCGCTGATGAAGGCCGCCTCGCTCGGTAACGTTGCCGCCCTGGATCAGCTCTATCAGGCAGGTGCCCACATAGAGCATCACGACGACAGTCACTACACCGCGTTAATGGTAGCCGTTGTAAGTCGCCAAACAGCGGCAGCGGCATATTTGTTAGCGCAGGGGGCTCAAGTAGATCAGCAAGATACGCTGGGTTGGACAGCGCTGATTTGGGCTGCAAAGCAGAATGACCACCCCACAGCGCAGCTACTTTTAGACCATGGCGCAAACCCGTTACAGGCCGACCACAAAGGCCAAAGTGCACTGCACTGGGCGGCAATGGAAGGGCACGACGATATGGTCCTATTTCTCAGCAGTACGCTTTAACGACCTAAGTAAATAAGGATACAGCGTGAATCTATGGCTATGGGCGTCTAGTATTTTCATCGCCAGCATACTGGTCGCTATACTCTTTCACTGTTTTCATCAGCGCTTGCGCCAACAGCTTACCCCCGCCCATGAAGCCGTGATTGATGGAGAGAATACATACTCTCCCAATCGACAAACCATACGTTTTACGACGATGAATGGGCTCACATTAGAAGGATGGTGGTTTACCACGACGCATGAGCAAAAGGGACATGCGATATTAACCCATGGCTGGGGTTCTAATCGTACTGCCCTTCTACCGTTAGTTCCCGTATTGCTGGCGGCCGGATGGAATGTATTGGCATTTGACGTGCGCAATCATGGCAATAGTGATGAGGATACCTTCTCCTCAATGCCTCGTTTTGCAGAGGATATTGACGCTGCACTCGCCTGGTTACATAGCAACTATGATCGTCGTGCTACGGCACTGATTGGTCATTCAGTAGGGGCTGCTGCCACGCTGCTAGCTGCGTCACGCCGAAGCGATATAACCGCTGTTGTTAGTATTTCGAGCTTTGCTCATCCAGCAGACATGATGAAGCGATGGTTAGCAGAAAAAGGCATCCCCTTTTTTCCCCTAGGCTGGTACGTACTTCACTATGTGGAGCGAGTGATTGGATATCGGTTCGATGCTATTGCTCCACTGCATACATTAGCGCACATCTCTTGCCCTGTACTGTTAGTGCATGGCGACAGTGATTGCGTAATACCTCAAACAGACGCTTATAAATTGGCGAACCAAGGGGGTAACGCTGTTCTGCGTTTAGTGCGTGGAGGGCACGACTTAACACCAAGCATGACGCAGCACAGTGATGAACTGGTGGCATTTTTACAGGCATCTGTCGCTTCGAAGGAAGCGATGTGCCTCGCAAGTTAGCCTTCAGTTCATCACTTTCTTGCTAACGTACTATCTACACCCATTATCAGTCGCCTGGGCCACATTCCATGCAACGCTCAGTAATGCTTGGCCCTTGCTTTAGATTAGCCTGCAAATCACGCAGCCCCGACCTTACGCCTTCTTCAATAACAGGATGATAAAAGGGCATTGCCAACATTTGGCTAACGGTCAGCTTTTGCTCTAAGGCCCAGGCAAGCAAGTGGGCAATATGCTCCGCGCGAGGCCCTAACATTTCAGCCCCTAAAAAGAGCCCGCTGCCGTGCTCTGCGTAAAGCGCTAAATAGCCATGGTTTTCACCCATTACGAGCGCCCTGCCTTGGTCGTCAAACGACACGCCGCCTTCGGCAATACAGTCACACCCGCCGTAGCGCGCCTCTAGCGCTGCACGGCTCTCCCCCACAATGGCCATTTGCGGCTCGGTAAACACCACCGCGAGCGGCACATTACGCTGCCCCACTTGCACATCATCTAGGCGGGCGGCATTGCGTCCGGCAATTTTGCCTTCGGTGATCGCTTCATGGAGTAGCGGAACGGACTGGTTGGCATCGCCCGCGATGAAGATAGGGCTATGTGTGTTGTCCTGAGCTAAACACTGCGTGGTGAAACGATTAAACCGAGGAACACCACGCTCATCTAGCGCTATGCCTGCTTTCTCGATATCCAGCTGATCGACGTTAGGCTTACGTCCTGTTGCGGCTAGCACGTAGTCAAATATTTCCGTGATTTTTTGTCCGCTGTCCCGCTCATAGAAGGTAATGGCGACGCCATCGCCTTGGTGCTCAACCTGCTCAATGGTGGCATCAGGGTCTAGGTAGAGCTCTCGATTGAATGTTTCATCGGCCAGTTGCCTAAGCTTGTCAGACTGAAACGGCCCCACAGCACCGCCAACACCAAAGGTACGTGTGCGCACACCTAATCGACTAAGCGCCTGCCCTAGCTCCATTCCAATAACGCCCGGCCCCACCACCGCTACGGAGGCTGGCAGCGCATCCCAATCAAACACATCATCATTGATGATTAAGCGGTCTCCAGCCCCTTCCAGCAAACGTGGCCACGTTGGTCGAGAGCCGGTGGCAATGATAATGGCGTTGGCTGTCAGTTGGGTATGGTCACCAATGGCGAGCGTGTGTGGGTCGATAAACCGCGCGTGCCCCTGCAGGCGGTGTGACTCGGGAATCGACTTCATGGAGGACAACACATTGCCAACGAAGCGGTCGCGCTCGCCTCTAACCCGAGCCATCACCGCATGCCCGTCAACCGCCACCTCGTTAATGGTGACACCGAACATTCCTGCATTTCGAGCGCTGTGGGCCGTGTTTGCAGCTGCGATCAGTAGCTTAGAGGGCATGCACCCCACCCGAGCACACGTGGTGCCATACGCACCGGACTCTATTAAGACAACATCATCGGTGTGCTTACGCGCAGCATGCCAAGCACTAAGCCCAGCGCTGCCCGCACCAATAATGGCGACCTTCGTTTGCTGTTGTTGCATAACGCGTGTTCCTCTTCCTTCAGCACAGTATGTTTAAGCGGCGGGTAAAGGGCGGCCGACACGGGGTATTAAAAACACTCACAGAAACATCATTAGTCACTGTGTTAGGCGCGCACAGTAAACTAGCAAGTCGCCCCACTCGCCGACTTAAGGGAACGAATCTCGAAACGTTAATCCCAAGCAGCTCCCTCCAGCGCATCCAGTGGAATTTTTAAATAACGCTTACCGTTGGCCTCTGGCTCTGGCAATCGGCCACCTCGGGCGTTCACCTGCAAAGAGTGCAGGATTAGCTTAGGCATCGGTAGTTCGCTATCACGTTTATGACGTAAAGCGACATAGTCCGTTTCACTGACACCTGCTAGATGCGGGTTGCAATCGCGTTGCTCCGCCACCGTACTTTCCCACTGAGGCTCTCGACCATCGGGCATATAATCATGGCCGGTAAACAAGCGAGTAGCGGCTGGAAGCGCCAGAATTTGCTGAATAGACGCCCATAGCACGCTGGCATCTCCGCCGGGAAAGTCCGCTCGTGCAGTGCCGAAATCAGGTTGAAAGAGCGTATCGTGAACAAATGCCGCATCGCCGATCACATACGTAATAGACGCAAGCGTATGGCCTGGGGAGTACATAACTCGAGCCTTTAGCTCGCCAATTGTGAATGTATCGCCTTCGGCAAACAACGTATCCCACTGGCGTCCATCGGTGGGCATATCAGGCCAGTGGTAAATCTCTTTCCACAGCGCCTGCACCTTGGTGACGTGCTGGCCAATCGCCGTTGGAGCGCCGGTTTTTTCTTTCAAATATTGTGCTGCAGAGAAGTGATCAGCATGAGGATGGGTATCCAGTATCCACACCACTGATAAACCTTTTTTATTGATATAGGCCAGCAATTCGTCAGCATGGTGGGTCGCCGTTGCCCCTGATTTCTCATCAAAATCTAAGACAGGGTCGATAATGGCACACTGCTTCGTTACGGGGTCACTGACCACGTACTGGACGCTAAAGGTGCGCGGATCAAAAAAACCGGCAACATCAGGCGTCCCCATGGCGGTATGATCAGAATGCGCAAAGATATTCATGCGTTATTCTCCCTAAGATTGGCTGAAAAGCGGCGTAATGACTGACCGTAGTCAGCCATTTGCTCATCATCAACAGCGGTTAAACGGATTTCTTGCAGAAGTACCAGTCGGTGTATTCGTAGCCTTCTGATTGACGAGCCTCAGCATCGTGAGTCGTGTGGGGAGGCGGCACGATAACGGGTTGACCCGGCAACCAAGCTTCAGGCGTTGCAACGCCATGCTCGTCACTGGTTTGTAATGACTTAACCAAGCGAAGCACTTCCTCTACGGAGCGGCCATTACTCATTGGGTAGTACAGCATCGCCCGCAAAACGCCTTCTGGATCAATTACAAAGGTGGCACGTACCGCCGCTGTATCACTAGCGCCTGGCTGAATCATGCCGTAGGCGTTGGCCACTTTCATGCTCAAATCAGCAATGATCGGGAAGGTAATCTCAACACCAAAGTTCTCCTTGATGCTGCGGGTCCATGCGATATGCGAATGGATACTGTCGATAGACAACCCCAGTAACTCTGTATTCACCGCGTTGAACTGATCAGCGTAGTTTGCAAAGGCCGAAAACTCTGTGGTGCATACCGGCGTAAAATCAGACGGATGGGCAAAAAGAACTAGCCACTTCCCACGATAGTCACTTAACGACTTTTCACCGTGTGTTGTTTTAGCCGTGAAATCCGGAGCCGGACGGTTAATCTGGGGCATAACGGGCTGAATAGTATCGTTCGACATCATCAATTCCTGTAGGATCAAATCTATTTGCAGGAATAACGATAGCTCATTTTGTTATATATAGCGAATAGACACGCCCTATTGCTGCAATAGAGATGCTCGTCTCCAGCATGCACTACGGCTAACGTCTTTTTACCTATCAAATGCAGCCAGCACAGATCCAGCCTTGCTAAAGCCTAGTCAAATGGAGCTAACATAGCTTTTTTAGTAGAAATAACGCTGCTGTGAAGATGGTTGGAGAAGCATCTCATAACGATACCTACCACAGACAAAAATTTAGCGCATGCTGATGCGGGACTTTTAGCGTGGGTATTAATCGATACTAAGGTGTGTCTAAATGCCTCATGCAAAAAACTTATGTATGCCCTAAGCTTCCTAAAGAGAAAATAATATTATTTCCTTAGGTCATTTTGGCCTTAATATCGAACGTCTTACGAAAAGCACTATGGTCGAGATAGTAAATCTTTTTTTCAGTGCCGTGCTAGCTCTTAGTAGCATGAGCTAATAGTAGGCGTAGATACCTACAAAGTAACCAAGTAACCCACAGATTGGCTTTCGATAGGAATAATATGTACGGCGCTGTAGAGAGTGAGTCGCTATTATTTTTTAGGGAGACTAAGCAGACGCCTTGCTTATTCTATCCCTATCAATAGAACGTAATTCAGCATTAGTACTTATTTTATGATAAGGAGATGATCGCATGAGCAGTAACAATACTATTGGCCTGAAAAAAGCTAGTGCTAGTCAGGTGGCCAAGAAGCTCAACGAGCTACTTGCTAACTATCAAATTTTCTATATGAACGTGCGTGGATATCATTGGAATGTAAAAGGTCGTCAGTTTTTTCAGCTTCATGAGAAATTTGAGGAGCTTTACACAGACCTGCTAACTAAGGTCGATGAAGTTGCTGAGCGCATTCTCACTCTTGGCCACCAACCAGTACATGCCTACAGTGATTACGTCAAAATTGCCAAGATCCAAGAGGATAAAAATGTCCAAGACGGCGAGACATGCGTACGTGGGGTACTCCAGGGCTATCAGGTCTTAATTGAGCTACAGCGTGAGCTTCTATCATTGGCTTCAAATGCTGAGGATGAAGGAACAGCTGCCCAAGCCGGTGACTATATCCGCGAGCAGGAAAAGACCGTGTGGATGCTTACTTCTCACCTCTCGTAGTAAAAGTAAAAATTGATCACAACCACGCCCGACTCAATATTTTTCGTGGTTGTGGTCGAAGAAAGGTAAGACTGTAAGATTAAAAGCAATGAGGATTATCACCTCATGCTAGAAACCTTTATTAATTTATAAAAAATAGCTGTTAACCTATTAATGGAAACTAGAGTGAATTTTTCAATGGGGAAATAAAATGAATTCTAGCGTTCACGCTTCTCGACTACAAAACTTTCCAATCTCATGGTTTTCTCTTATTATGGGAATGACAGGATTTACTATTGCTTGGCACCGAGCAGAATCCTTGTTCAATATTACAATAAAAATTAGCCCAATTCTTCTTACCACCACTTTAGTCATTTTTGTTGTCTTGCTAGCACTTTATATTACTAAAATAGCAAAGTATCCAAGCCAGGTTAAATCTGAACTTTCTCACCCCATAAAGCTTAACTTTTTTCCAACTATATCTATTGGAATAATATTATTAAGCATTGCTTTTTTGCCATACAGCAACCGAGCTTCCTTCATTTTATGGTGTGTTGGTGTAGTACTTCATCTTGGTTTCACGCTGTATGTTCTATCAGCTTGGTTGCATCAGACCCATTTTGAAGTTACCCATATAAACCCAGCTTGGTTTATTCCTATCGTGGGAAACATTCTTGTACCTATTGCTGGCATAGAGCATGCATCACTTGAACTTTCATGGTTTTTCTTCAGCATCGGGCTTATTTTCTGGGGTGTACTTCTGACCATCATTTTCTATCGAATGTTCTTTCACCAGCCCTTGCCCGCCAAGCTGCTGCCTACGTTATTCATCCTAATTGCACCACCAGCGGTGGGATCCATGTCGTGGTTTCAACTGGTAGGGGAAATCAACGCATTTGGCCGTATCCTCTATTATATCGCTCTATTTCTTACCTTAATGCTACTAACTCAAACAACGCGATTTATAAAGCTTGATTTTTTCTTATCCTGGTGGGCTTATTCATTCCCAATGGCAGCTATTACCATTGCTAGTTTTTTGATGTTTGAACAGCTACAACTACCATTTTTTAAAGTGCTAAGTCTCAGTCTTTTGGGGTTATTAACACTTTTGATTAGCATGCTTACAATAAAGACTTTCCAAGCTGTACGTATACGGTCAATCTGTGTTGAAGATTAAAATAAACGACATCACAGCCATATTAGCGATAGCGGGCTTCAGCGCCGTCTTGAGCCGAATACTGACATACTGACGCCCGCCCACCTGCAAAAGCATGGTCTATGATCATGAGACGCGAAATGACTCATCATGTAGAAATCACCCAAAAAAACCGGCTTCGCCATTTGTTTTTACGATCCACATAAACCGTGGCAACGGAGCCCATAAGAGAGTATTGATGGCTCTATTCGCCAATATTTACCGAAAGGAACTGATCTCTGTGTGTAACCTAGGGCGAGCTAGATGAGATTGCTTTCGAGCTGAATATACGCACCCACAAATACTTTGAACCCGAAATATCCAATGGAAGTGAAGAGCGAGCTAATGGCTAAGCACCGTGAAAGTCCAATCCACCCGCTATTTAATAATGTGTGTTGCAATCAGAGTTTGCATCCGCCCCGGTAAAACGTTTTAGGGTGGCTAGCAATGTGCCGAAAATGCGCATCTACCCAATTTATATTGCTTAACCTCAATATACCAAGAATGGATAAATTTGCCTTTTTTGAGCAAGCTAATAATCACAAAATGTTACGATCGATTCCTGCAGTGTTATTAGCCGCATCAGCTTTACAAGGAAATGTTGATAGTAATAAGCCACTTAGGAGGGCTGGGCGGACTATACGGTTAAGTTGATCAACATCGCTGACGCTACTCGTTACATGCAACAGCTGCATGGATGCTTGTTAAATTTGGTAAAGTGGCTCAATCATAGCAATTTTTCTTAGGTTACATTTTATGCAAAAGCTCTCCATCATCTTGGTTGAGGATGAGCCAGGCGACGCTGGCTTAATTCGCTATAACCTAAAGTTCAGCGGTGGGGAGCACGATTTCCACTGGGTCACTAGTCTCGAAGAACTCGACACGCATCTTAGAGCAATGACAGCTGCTCCTGACGTTATTCTCCTCGACTTGAATTTACCTGATTCAAGCGGGCTTGCTACTGTCTCACGCTGCAAGGCAATGGCTCGCGAGACCCCTATTGTGGTGTTAACTGGCCACGATGATATGGATTTCTCTCTTCAAGCCTTAGAGGCCGGCGCCCAAGACTATCTGATCAAAAACGACATAGCGGCAGCCGCCCTTGTACGTGCTATACGCTACGCAATGGAGCGACACCAGCTAGAACGGCGCTTACAAGAATCTGAACAGCTGACGATGGCCGCTATTGAAGGCGGCAACCTTGGCATTTGGGAGTGGAACTTAAAAACAGATGCCTGCTATACCAGCGAGCGACTGCTGAATAATCTTGGGTTCGATGCTGACGACGAAACCGTACCGCAAACGTTAGCGCAGTGGGTGGTACGCGCGCACCCTGATGATGCAGCCTCTATCAACCTAGCACTCGAACGCCATGTTAATGGAGAGGAGAAGCGTTACCAAAGCGAATTCCGTGTGAAACACAAGCTAGGACACTGGGTCTGGGTATTCGAATCTGGTCATTTGATTAGCTGGGATGCAGGAGGGAATCCGGAGCGTGTGGTCGGTATCCAGCAAGATATCACCTCACGTAAAGACATGGAGGAACAGCTGCGCAACCTGGCTATGCATGACCCACTAACAGGGCTTTTCAACCGACGTAGTTTCATGGAAGCCATGGACAGCGAATACGGCCGTGTCAAACGGAGTGCCAATTATCACACCACTATTTTAATGCTGGATATTGACTACTTTAAGTCCGTTAACGACACCTATGGCCATTCAGCAGGCGATGACATTCTCAAAGCCTTTGCCCATACAATCGCCGATAAGCTGCGTGAAAACGATGTATTCGGTCGTTTAGGTGGTGAAGAATTTGCTATTTTACTTCCCGATACGGGTTATGACGGCGGCACTCATGTAGCAGAAAAAGTACGCGCCGTCGTTGAAGCCATGCGCGTGCAGTCAGGGGAAGAAGTCATTGGTGTCACTACCAGCATTGGTGTCGCCCTGCTATCTACTGACGACAAGCGGCCTGATGGCGCCATCGCCCGTGCAGATGCGGCGCTTTATCGCGCCAAACAGAGCGGCCGCAATCGCGTTGAACATGATGAAGGTACAACTGACGCGCCAACAGCGCCGGCATAACACATTGATATTGCACCTTGACACATCGAAGGACACCTCATGCCTTTACCTGCTCGCCATTGTTCGCTGATAAGGTGGTTGTTGGCTGCAGCGTTAATATTTTCACAGGCTGTTGTCGCAGCCCCTTCAACAACGCTAGGTGTGTTTGCCTACCGTGATGTTGGGACAGTTCGCGAACAGTTCTCTCCCATTATAGAGGCAATACAGGACGCACTTCCCCACCATCAAGTGCGCATGCAAGTGTTATCACTTGAAGCGCTGGATGACGCGCTTAAAGCGGGCGACATAGACTTCATCCTCACTAATCCACGCCATTTCTTGGCCGTCCGCCAGCATTATAATGTCAGCGGCGCGTTGGCGACACTTCAGACATACCAGGGGGGGCACCACCTAAGCTCTCTCGCGGGAGTTATTCTATCTCTAGCGGAGGACAATATAGAAACGTTGTCTGCACTGGAGGGGCGTGTCATCGGCGTACCCGGCAAACGCTTTCTTGGGGGATTTCTCGCTCAAGCTTATGAGATCCATCAGCAGGGATATGATCCTGAGCAATTTGCTAACTATCAAGAATTAGGGTCTCACGACGCTGTTATGCAGGCACTTCTGAACGGCGAAGTTGACGCCGGCTTTGTGCGCAGCGGTATTTTGGAGGACTGGATAGCAAGCGGACTTTTAGCGCAAGATACGCTCACTGTCGTGCAAGCTCACGACTTGAATCCAGGCTTTCCACTTGCTCACTCCACCCGACTCTATCCAGAGTGGGCGTTTGCTGCTATGCCACATGTCTCCATAGACGATATCCGGCACGTCAGTCAGGCCCTGCTTAGCCTGGAAGATGCTGAGCCGAAGGAGAGCGAATCCATTGGGTTTAACCCACCCCAGGACTATTTACCAGTTGAGCTGGCAGCGCGTACGTTAGGTGTTGCCCCTTTCGCAACAACGCAACTATCTCTCTGGCAGCAGCTGAACGCTCGCTTTGGCGATGCTATCTGGCTACCGGTCGCTCTGACAGCAGCATTCGTGCTGTTGCTTGCACTTTTTATTGTGCTTTATATACGCAAGTCCCGCCTCTTTGAACGCTTTACCGCTCTTTTCTATTACTCACCCAGTGCCAAGCTACTTTTGCATACCGACGAGAGGGGACATTTTGTTATTGCAGAAAGTAATTATGCCGCACACACATTGTTTAAAGCACACAGCAGTGACGATTTAATTGGTAAGGACATTGTGGACCTTTCGCCCAAGACGCAGCCGGACGGGCAACTCTCCACCACTCGTGCGAGGGAATTACTGACGCTTGCGTGCGATGAACGTCAGCAGTTCATCTGGGAACATACGGATTTGCAAGGCGCCTCCGTTATTGTTCAAGCAACGTTAATTAAGTTTACAAACAGCAAATTACTAGCTGCGTTGCATCAAAAACCGATATTTTTAGTTGCTCTGCACGATATTACCAAACAGGAGAGCGCCCGTAGAACACTAGAAGAAGAGCGTAACGCACTGCAGAACATCCTTTGGGGCACTGCCGCTGGCACTTGGGAGTGGAATATCCAAACGGGTGAAACACGTTTCAACGAACGCTGGGCTGAAATGGTAGGGTATCGCCTAGATGAGCTAACACCCACCACTATTGATACGTGGATGGCCTTCTGTCACCCAGACGATCTCAAGCGTTCAGAGACACTATTAACTGAACATTTTGAAGGCAAGCGTGACGCTTACGATTTTGAAGCCCGCATGCGCCACCGTAACGGTCATTGGATCTGGGTTCAGGATCGCGGTCGCGTTATCACACGCAATGAACTCGGCGAGCCGGTATGGGTCGCTGGTACCCATAGCGATATCACTGCACGCAAAGAGGCCGAAGCAAGGGCCAAATCGGCTATGGATCAAACGCGTAAGCATGCGGCGCTGCTGCCTGGCATGTTATATCAGTTTTGGCTCCACCCAGATGGTCGCAGCGCCTTCCCTTACGCCAGCACAGGCATTGAAGATATCTACGGCGTCTCGCCTGAAGAGGTTCAAGAAGATGCTAGTGAGGTGTTCAATTTTATCGCCCCCGAAGACTTACCAGCAGTTGCTCATAGCATTTCTACCTCGGCCGCCAAGTTAACGATGTGGCGCCAAACATATCGCATCAACCATCCTGGCGGCCATCAAATCTGGGTCGAAGGCATCGCTACACCTGAACGGCTGGAAGATAGCAGCACCATGTGGCATGGGTACTTGCGTGATGTCACCGACGAGCACACAACGCAGTTGCAACTTGAACAGTATCGCGAATCGCTTGAGCGCTCCAATAAGGAGCTTGAGCATTTTGCGTACGCCGCATCGCATGACCTCCGTCAGCCATTACGCATGGTGACAAGCTACGCGCAACTGCTTGAACACCATCTTGGCGGGCTCGATGAAGATGGAGAGATGATGCTGCACTATATGCGCGATGGCGCAAAGCGAATGGACAACATGCTGCTATCACTGCTTGATTACTCTCGCGTTGGGCGCAAGGGACAACCAATGCAAGAGATGTCGTTGAGAAATGCCCTTGATGAAGCGCTGCACTTTTTGACTCCTGATATCAAGCAAGCCAATGCCGCAATCGAGGTGACAGGCGACTGGCCCACTGTTTATGCAAGTCCTGACGAGATGACACGGCTATTCCAAAATCTAATCAGCAACGCTCTGAAATACCGCTTAAAAGAGAATGAAGCCGTTAAAATCACTATCGATAGCACAGCATTAATCGATAGCCAGCAATGGCAAATCAGCGTAACGGATAATGGCATTGGCATCGCCCCGGATCAAATAGACCGCTTATTCAAGGTTTTTCAACGCCTACATACCCGAGAGCAGTACGAGGGCACTGGCGTGGGTTTAGCCATATGCCGCAAAATTGTTGAACGCCACGGCGGGCAAATTTGGGTGGAATCCGAAGGGGAAGGCAAAGGAAGTCGTTTCACGCTAACACTCCCAGCGCACCACACCTCAGAAGGAAAACATGATGCGGTGTAATGTGCGCCTTCACTGTATTCTGTGCGCCCTCTACCTCTCTTGGTTGCCAGTAACGGGGTGGGCCATGCCAGACTTTAACGCGTTTTTTGAGCATCACTCGACGCCTATGTGGATGCTGTCAGTCGATCGGGGAGAAATTTTGGCCGCTAACCGAGCCGCAGAGGAGTTTTATGGCTTCGAGCCGCTAAAAGGCATGAACATCAACCAAATCAATATGCTCACGCCAAAGCAAATAGAAGACGAGCTCCAACGCGCTGCCAAAACCGAGCGTAACCACTTGTACTTTCGACATAGGCTAGCCAATAACGACATCAAGGTAATGGGTGTCTACACCAGTCGCTTCATAGTGGATGGACGCGAGGTTCTCATCTCTTCGCTTTATGATACCAGCGACTTTGAAAGCTCTGCCGAAAGGCACTATATCGAACGTGTAGAAGAGCAAGTTGATCTGCAGACACAGCAGATTCAAGCTTCAAAGCAACGTACGCTTTGGCTAGCGATGGGGGCGACCCTCCTGCAATTTTGTGTCATTGCCATTCTGGTGATTATTTTGCATCGCTTACGTCGTTCTCAACAAGACAACCGTCGCTTAATCAACGAACTCTCCTTTCGTAATCGGGAGCTTGAGCGATTAAGTCACGTTATGGCACATCACTTCCAGGAACCTAGTCGGCGACTCGTCAGCTTCGCCCAGCAGTTATCTCAACAGCTCGCCCAAAAACAACGTCATCATCTGTCCCAAAAGAGTGCTCACTCGGTGACAGAGGAAGATAACAAAGAGATGCAAATGGCTGTTGACTTTATAGAGAGTCAGGCCAAAAAGCTGAAAGAGCTGGTGAATGATATTCAGCGCTACCTTAGTCTTGACCTCCAGCCGAAGCTGGAAACAGTGGAACCAGATTGCCTCATTGATGCGGTCTGCCACTCTACCCCTGAGCTTGCAGAGCTAAGGCGTAAGGGCGCAATAGAAATTCCTCAGCGACTGCCGTCAGTAAGTGCAGATGCGCGTCAGCTCAAAATGATTTTTCACGCGCTTTTACAGAACGCCTGGCTATATCGTGCTCCAGAGCGCAATTTAAAAGTTCGTATTACGGCACGCACGATGGCCGGTCGCGTTCAGTTTCGTGTTGAGGACAATGGTAGCGGGATTTTGCCTGAGTATCGTGAACAAGTAATGGAGATCTTCACGCGCTTGGTACCGAGCAGCAAACAGTATCCTGGTACTGGGATGGGGCTCGCCCTGGTAGTAAGAGCCCTACGCAATATCGAAGGGCATATCGCTATCGAAGAAGGTATCTCAGGCGGCACAGCAATTATTTTTGATCTACCACTAGCAAGGTGATGCGTTTTGGAAATTAAAAGTGATTTTACCGTTCTTCTTGTTGAGGACGAGGCAGCCGATGTTCATTTAACGAAAATGGCCTTCAAGCAGAGTCGCCTACTGGTCAACGTATGCGATGTTGGTGACGGCGTTGAAGCGCTAGCTTTTCTTCGGCGTGAAGGAAATTACCATAGCGCCCCATGGCCAGATATTATTCTGCTTGATCTCAATATGCCACGGATGGACGGCAAAACTTTTCTTACTCACTTAAAGCAGGACGAAAAGCTAAAGCGCATTCCTGTGATAGTCCTTACCACCTCAGAGGCGGAGTCAGACATTGTGGAGTCTTACGATCTTGGTTGCTCTGGCTTCGTAACAAAGCCTATGGATCTTTCACAATTTCTGAGGGCCATTCAGAAAGTGGAAGATTATTGGCTGACGCTGGTTAAACGGCCTTAAAAGAATAAATAGTGAGAACACTGATAAGTGAATGCTCCCAAGACACCACCTTGCTGTAAATGGACAGCACAGTCTCATTAGCCTCCCCACAACGTGACTATTTTGCGTCCTGCTTTTGGCCAGATTTGACCTCTTGACAACGCAAACTATTTGCTCGTTTGATTGACCTATTGAAAAAGCGCGGAGTGTTCACCCCTCAACTCAACACTCTTCAGACACAAGCGCAGCTGTTAGGCCGCTTCGATGTGGATGATAGAGTTCTCCAGTGTACAGCGACAAATTGTGACGTTTGAGGTGGAGACGCTGTAGTGCACAGCTGCTTATCGCTAGAATCACACAAACTGCCAGCCCCTGACCGGAGAACACCATGCCATCCCCCCTAGTGCCGACCCAATGGCTGCAAGACAACCTAGACAACGAACGGTTAGTGCTTATAGATGCGAGCATGGCGACTGTCATTGGTAAAGACCCGATCGTTTATGACCGCCCGATGTGGATACCGGGTAGCCGCCAGATCGATCTCGAAGGCGTGCTCTGTGACACCGGATCTTCTCAGACCCACGCCTTTCCAACAGAGGAGCAAGTTACTGATGAAGCTCAACGGTTGGGTATTACGACCGACAGCCTCGTCGTACTGTACGATAACCAAGGCATCTATTCGGCGCCTCGGGCCTGGTGGATTTTCCGGTCAATGGGCGTTAAACACGTTTTTGTTCTGGATGGAGGACTGCCACAGTGGCTAGCCGAAAAGCGGGACGTTGTTTCTACTATCGCTGAGAATACCGCCACACCTAGCAACTTCGTCGCCAACCTTGATCGCAGCCGGGTGCGAGACTCAGCGTACGTTTTGCACCATCTGGACGATAGCCGGGTAACCGTTATTGATGCCCGATCACGTTCACGCTTCTTGGCACAGGTGCCTGAACCCCGCCCTGGGGTGCGCAGTGGTCATATCCCCAACTCTCACAACCTGCCGTTTACAGAGGTGCTAGAGGGAAATTGTTTTAAACCTGCTAGCGAGCTGAAGGCCATCTTTATAACGCTTGCTCCGCCCCTCCAATCTAGCAGTGAACCCCAATTGGTATTTTCCTGTGGCTCGGGCATCACCGCCTGCATCATTTTGCTGGCTGCCGAACTGGCGGGATACCATCAGCTATCGCTGTACGACGGTTCTTGGGCCGACTGGGGACGCGATGAATCACTCCCAGTGGCTTAGGTTTTGTATGAATGGCTCTGGCCAATAGCAATGGATGCTTCAAAGAGGTAATACATGACGACGGGTAAACCAAAAGAGCATCACCGTACGAGTAGAAAACAAAATCAAGCAATACGAGGTCTCATTGAAGTGACTACAATCACTTTGTGGTATGGGATTAAGACCACTACGTCTTTGAATGGCTAGTTATTTATAGGCGAGAGATTGCAATGCGGATGCTGCTAATTGAAGACCACCCTGCTCTCGCTGAAGCCGTTGCCAGCGCTCTGGTGAAAGCTGGATTTGCTGTGGACAATGCGTATTCTGCAAAAAGCGCGCTGGCGATGCATCAAGCGGCTTCCTACGATCTAGTATTGCTGGATCTGGGTCTGCCAGATGGAAATGGCTTGGACCTGTTGCCTTCCCTTAGTGCTAATGGACAGACACCCATAGTTGTACTGACTGCACGTGACCAGCTCTCTGAGAGGCTGGCCGGGCTAGATAGCGGAGCTGACGACTACATTGTCAAACCTGTTGAAATGCCAGAACTTATTGCACGCTGCCGTGCCATCTTGCGACGGCCAGGCAAGCGCATCAATAAAGTCTTAACGTATGGCCTCCTGGCCTTTGACACCTCAACGCGAACAGCAACCGTTGGCGATATTCCTTTGCCTTTGGGCCAGCGTGAAATAGGCGTCCTGGAGCAGCTTATGCGAGCGCAGGGGCAGGTACTATCACGCGAAGCGCTGGAGGCTTCGGTGTACAGCTTTGATGATGAGGTTGGCCCCAACGCATTAGAAGCGGCCATATCGCGCCTTCGGCGAGCCCTCAAGCCAACAGACTGTGAACTAACGATTGTAACCATTCGTGGTGTCGGCTGGATGCTGATAAAAGAGCAAAACCAATGAGCTCCCGCCAGCCCACACTGGCCAAAAACCTAACGTATCGGCTTACCTGGATATTGCTGTTTGCCATCGTGATCAATGTCATCGTGGTCGGTATCTACTACAGCTCTGATCGAGAGTCGCTAGAAAGAGAGGCTATTGAGAAACAGCTGTCTTTGTTGACTAAAGCCTTTGATGACACTGACCTAAACATCCGCTCCCATGCAAAAACACTCTTCCGTTCACATCCGCAGGGGTATGCCTTTGCATTACTAGATTATCAAGGCAATCTGCTTGACGCTGAAAACGAAGCATTGATTCCCCAACAGGCATTGCACACAGATCTCTTTGCTCAACACTGGCAAACACGCCTGACGACCCCAGATGGGGTTACCCTCCTGATGTCGCAGCCTGTCGAGCTACCGTCAGGTACGGCAAGACTTATATTTGCCATGCACAACGATCCTGGCCATCTCATCCTACGCGCCCTCGCCAGCGAATTTCTAACCCATATCTGGATACCCATTTTGCCGGTTGCCGTAATGATGATTGGTGCCAATCACTTCATGATTCGTCGCGGTCTCAGGCCGGTCAGACATGCTGCCAACTGGGCACGTACCATTCAACCTGGCATACCCGCTCCTTCCATTGAAGAGGAAAATTTGCCTGCTGAAATTGACGACCTAGTTCACTCTACGCAACGCACCCTGGAGCGTTTGAATATTGCCCTTCTGGCCGAGCAGCGCCGGGGGGCAGAAATTGCTCATGCATTACGTACTCCTATTGCCGTCTTGACCGCACGACTCGCACTGCTGCCTGCCGGGGATAACACCGAAAAGTTACGCACTGACCTAGCGTCACTTGCCAGAACCGTTCATCAAGTATTGGCTTGCTCAAAAGCGGACGCGCTTGATATATCGTCAGAGTCTCGTTGCGAACTCAACCAGATTGCTACCCGAATAACCGCGAACTTAGCTCCTTTCGCCTATGAAAGAGGAGTGACGCTTTCATTACGCCCGCATACCAATCCGGTTATTGTACGTGCCACTCAGGAAGGTGTTGAACTGGCGCTGGTCAATCTAGTTGAGAATGCAGTTTTGCATTCCGGTACTCAAATCATCGAGATAACGGTGGGCCCCGGTGCCACGCTCAGCGTACGTGATGAAGGCCGTGGTATTCCAACTGAATCTTTTCACCATGTCTTTGATGCCTTTTGGAGAGGCGAAGAGGCTGCTGAAGGAGGCAGCGGTCTTGGTCTGGCTATTGTGCAACGCTTACAGCTCGCACAGAAAGGCAGCGTGACGCTTTCCACGTCTCCTAAGGGCGGTGCTGAATTCACACTTTTCTACAGCACTGAGAATGACGCTAGAAAATAGGGAGTCGTCAGGTTCCCGTCAGCTTGACGCAGTAAGCTGCAAGGGTCAGTCACGATTAGCCCACAATCCGATTTAGGGGGCACCATGAAAGACTTAAAGCAAATCAATTTACGAAATACCAACGAGTGGCTCTCCGGCGATATTGACATCCGAGTACCTAAAAAATGGCTTGTCATTGCCGCCGCCGTTTTTGTCATTCTTGTTTTGCTTGCCCTGAATTAAGCGAGGAACTAAAAAATGAAGGCATTCACTATCGCCATATTGGCATTGCTACCTCTATCACCACTGATGGCAAATCAGATAACACCGATAAGCGAAGCAGAAAAAGGCAGCATAGTGACATTGTCAGGCACAATAGAACGTATTTCTGACACTGATGAATTTCGCCTGTCAGACGATACGGGCAGTATTAATATTTATGTAGGTCCTAACTGGGTGCCTGCCCAAATAGGCGAAGCCATTCAGGTGATGGGATTTGTAGATGATGGCTTTGGCCCACGAGAGGTATATGCACGTCAATTGACACGCGCCGATGGCAGTGTGGTCGAGTTTGAACATCGGTACGATTAATTTGTTGATTTTTCCTATACGCCTATGACGGCAGTCAGGCTAACGCATATAGCCTGACTGCTTCATGGCTAGACAGCGATTTTAAGCAGGCTCTCTTCCACACATAACTGATACGCTTGAAACACTACTAATGGCTGGGTATAGCTGCACAAATTTCCAAATGATCAACTACATCAACGATACCCTAGCCAAGAATGGTTTTCATAATAACTTCTAGAGTAACCAAGCACATAAAATATCATATTCACTATAGGCGATCCGCGTTACGTTTGCCTCGTTCAGTTATTTTGCGAGCGCTCCGTCATGAGCGGGTTTAGTTAATGCAGCGATATGATACTTCCTACGATACGGATACTTTGCACCTCGCTTTACAGTAGCAAGAAAGCTGTCGAGACACACGGCAGATGCGCCAGCTCGTTTCCCAACGTTTACAAAACCCTGCCCCATTACCTTGTGTATGGTCACATAGTGATCTGCACCGACAAAAGTACGCCATAGACCACTGCTTTCCTTGGGCACGTTGGAACAACAACGATTTATGGAATCTACTGCCAACAACGGAAAAAGCCAAACAAGCGAAATCGGATTGATTGCCTGCTGCTGACGTAATGCAGAGAGCTAAGCTGGATATTTTACACTGGTGACAATGTCTCGATGACAGCGCAACGATCTGCCAGCAGTTTCGTAATGAAGCAACCGTTGCGCTACCGCTTGCTACACCAACGTCACCTCTGGATGAGATTTTCAATAGCGCGTTATTGCAACGCCAACGATTGAAGGCAAATCAGCAGTTAGCAGAATGGGTGGGCATTACCTAATGATGGGTATACCCAACGTTGTGCCTTGAAATAGCCGAACGTCATTCAGAAAGTGTCAGCCTCAGCGATGGGAAAACAAAAGGGCTTACGCGTTAACGTAAGCCCTTGATATGTTTGGCGCGCCCGGTAGGAATTGAACCTACGACCTTCGGCTTCGGAGGCCGACACTCTATCCAACTGAGCTACGGGCGCTTTGGGTGCGTATCGTACCCGTGTGGGCGCGCTGTGTCCAGTTGCCTTGCGGTTTTACAGCCGCTTTGATTGACCGTTTTCGTCTCTCTGGTGCATGCTTTCGAAGCACTGCCAATCCTTAGTAAAACTGGGAACACACTATAATGAAAACTTTTGCACGTAACACGCTGGCATTGGGCATTTCACTGGCGCTGGTAAGCGCTGCGAACGCCGCTGATTTTGCTGATATGGACCCCGTCACCCTGCGCTTGGCCCACGTGGTCAACGAGCAAGATGGCTTCCATATCGCTGCTACCAAGTTTGAAGAACTGGTGGAAGAACGCACCGAAGGCAAGGTCAACATCGAGATCTACCCTAACGCCTCATTAGGTGACGAACGCACGCTGCTGGAAGGTATGCAGATCGGCACGGTGGATATGGGGGTGATTACCAACGGGCCGGTGGCTAATTTTGTGGAAGAGATGGCGGTCTTTGAACTGCCGTTCCTGTTCCCTTCACCAGAAGCCGCTTATGGCGTGCTGGATGGCCCCATTGGCCAGGAGCTGCTGGATAAGCTGTCTGACGTGAACCTGAAAGGCTTAGCCTACGCTGAGCGCGGCTTCCGCAACCTGACCAACAGCGAGCGGGCGGTGAATTCACCGGAAGACCTGGATGGCCTGCGTATTCGCGTGATGGAAAACCCGGTGTACACCGATACCTTCCGTGAGCTGGGCGCTAACGCTATTCCCATGGCGTGGACAGAAGCACTGACCGCCATGCAGCAGGGCACCATCGACGGTCAGGAAAATCCGGTGAACGTGATCCATTCATTCAAGCTGGATGAAACCCAGAACTACATGACCCTTTCCCGACATACATACGCCCCGGCCATTTTTGTAATGGGCATGCCCGTTTGGAACCAACTGCCAGAACAGACACAAACCGTACTGAAAGAAGCTGCCCAAGAAGCCGCCGAGCATGAGCGCCAAGTGAACGCCGATATGGAAGCCGACCAACTGGCGGCGCTGCGCGAAGCGGGTATGGAAATCAACGAGACACCGGATATGGAAGCCTTCCAAACAGCCGTAGCGCCTGTATATGAGAAGTACGGCGAGCAGTTTGGTGACTACCTGCCACGCATTCGGGAGGCGCTGAATCAGTGATGGCCTTTGCACAGCCTCTTTTGACGCTGCTGCAACGCATTGAACGCGGGCTGGATGCCATCATCCGGCCCGTGGTGTTTGCGGGCATGGCAGCATTGATTGGCGTGATTACTCTGCAGATTGTGTCGCGAGTGCTGTTCAGCGCCGTCGGCTGGACGGAAGAGGTCGCGCGCTTTCTGCTGGTGTGGATTACGTTTTTAGCCAGCACGCTGGCGTTCCAGCGCGGGCGGCATATCGCAGTGACTTTTGCCGTGGATGCGCTTCCTCTGTCCTTACGCAAGCTGGCACGTTTGGCGGCGCTGGCAGTGGTGCTGGCGTTTATGATTGCGCTAATCGTGATTGGCTACCGCTATATGCAGGTGCAAAGTTTTCAGAAGTCCGCCTCGCTGCGGCTTTCGATGACCTACGTTTACGCGGTGATCCCGCTTTCTGCGGCCATTATGGCGTGGTACGCCCTGGTGGATATGATTGACGTGCTGGTGAACGGTGAGCCAACGGCCTCTGCTCCGGAGGCGTCGCTATGACCCTAGTGCTGTTCGGGCTGTTCTTCCTGTTTATGCTGCTGGGCGTGCCGATTGCCTTTGCAATTGGCGCAAGCACGCTTTATGCGCTGTACCAGTCGGGCGTGCCACTGATGGTGGTCACCCAGCAGATGTTCCAGGGCATTAACTCGTTTGCCCTGGTCGCTATCCCGATGTTTATTCTGGCCGGTGACTTAATGGCCCAGGGTAAGGTCAGCGAGCGGTTGGTAAGCTTTGCCGATTCGCTAGTCGGCTTTATGCGTGGCGGGCTTTCGATTGTATCGGTGATGGCGGGCATGTTTTTCGCGGCTATCTCTGGCTCTGGCGCAGCAACCACCGCTGCGGTGGGTTCAAGCCTGGTGCCAGAACTTAAGCGTAAAGGTTACGACCCCGCTTCGGCGGCCAGCTTAATTGCTGCCAGCGGCACGATTGGCGTGGTGATTCCTCCCTCGGTGCCGATGATTATCTACGCGGTGATTGCTCAGCAGTCGGTTTCAAAGCTGTTTTTGAACGGCTTTTTGCCGGGGCTGGCTATGGGGCTGGGGCTAATGGCGATTGCCATCACTCAGGCCTATAAGCGTCAGTACCCCAAAGGCACACCGCTGTCACTGCCTACCATTTGGCGCACGCTAAAAGCGGCTAGCTGGGGGCTGATGACGCCGGTGATTATTTTGGGCGGTATCTTCTCGGGAATCTTCACGCCTTCGGAAGCAGCGGTGGTGGCGGTTAACTACGCGCTGCTGGTATCACTGTTTGTGTACCGGGATTTAACCCTGCCCCAGGTGTATAAGCTGCTGATTCGCTCGGCGATGACCACCGCAGTCATTATGCTGGTAATTGCCATGTCGGCAGTACTCAGCTGGACGCTTTCAAGCTGGCAGGTACCCGGCGCGATAGCCCAAGCAGTGTTGTCGCTTTCCACTAACCCCTACGTGATTATGCTGCTGGTCGTGGCCGTGATTCTGCTCACGGGGGTATTTATCGAGACCGCCAGCGCCTTGATTATTCTTACCCCAGTGCTGCTACCGCTGGTGCTCCAGCTGGGAATCGACCCGATCCACTTTGGTTTGATTATTGTGGTGGGACTGTCAATTGGCATGATTACCCCGCCAGTGGCAATCAACCTCTATGTGGCTTCGTCAGTCACTCAGCTACCGCTGGAGCGCATCACCCAGGCAATTATCCCGTATCTTTTAGGGCTAATTGGCGTGTTGCTATTGGTGGTTTATGTACCGATCCTGCTCGGCTGGTCGGGTAGTTAGCAAGACATTAACGCTGAGACGAAATGCGCTGATATGAAAAAAGGGGCTTGCCATGTGGCAGCCCCTTGTTCTACTTCACCTGTTGGCTACTGCTGGCTTTTTAACAACGTGTGTTTTCAGCCAGCAGTGAGCATAACGTAAGGCTTAGAACTCTTCCCAATCGTCGTCGCCTGCTTTAACAGGGGCTTGCTTAGAAGAGAGCGCGGGGCGCTTGAGTTCCTGGCGTGCACTTGGCGCACCAGAATGCAGAGACTGACGCGGTTGATTTAACGCTGGCTGTGTCGATGAGGTTTGTGGATCATCGCCGCCAAGCACGAAGGAGTTGATCAACTCGTTAAGGTGTTCGGCATGGCGACGCATATCAGCAGCAGCGGCGGTAGACTCTTGTACCATGGCAGCGTTTTGCTGAGTCATGGTGTCCATTTCCGCAACGGCAGTGTTGATCTGGCCAATACCGCTACTCTGCTCCTTGGCGCCCGCACTAATCTCGCCGATCACATCGGTCACTTTGGAAACGCTTTCAACAATGTTACGCATGGTAGCGCCAGCGTTACGCACAAGCTCGGCACCAGCGTGGGTGTGCTTAACAGAGCTATCAATCAGCGTGCGAATCTCTTTTGATGCATCGCTAGAACGACTGGCAAGTGTGCGTACTTCTTGCGCAACCACCGCGAAGCCACGGCCATGTTCACCTGCCCGCGCAGCTTCCACCGACGCATTCAGCGCCAAAATATTGGTTTGGAAGGCAATCGCATCAATCATCGTGATGATATCGCTAATGCGCGACGCTGAATCATTGATGTCGTGCATCGTTCGCTCAACCTGACCCATGGCTTCTTCACCCTGGTGGGCCACTTCAGCGGTGGACTGAACCAGCTGATTAGCTTGCTGGGCGTTATCCGCACTGTGGTTTACGGTCGAGGTGATCTCTTCCATAGAGGCCGACGTTTCTTGCAGGTTAGCGGCAGCCTGTTCGGTGCGGGTAGCCAGCTCTTCTGAGCTATGGGACATCTCGCCTGCCGAGTGGTAAACACTGACAGTGCTACGACGCACGTCACGCAGGGTGTCCTGCATTCGTTCAACAAAGGCGTTGAACTGCACCGCAAGGTTACCCACTTCATCATTGCTTTCTACCGCTAGGCGGCGGGTAAGGTCACCACGGCCCTGAGCAATATCGTGCATGGCGCTAGCGGTGCGCTTAATCGGTCCTACGGTGCGGCGCACAAAACCAAATGCGAGCAGTGCTACTATCACAAATAAGACAGCACCCAACAAAATCGCAAACAGAATAGATTGGCGTAAATTGGCAGTAGCGGTAGCTTCCAGCTCGGCAACCGTCACATCAACATCAGTGACATAAACACCAGCACCAATCATCCAGCCCCACTTTTCTAAACTCTCTACATACGAATGCTTAGGCTCAATCTCACGAGTACTTGGGTACTCCCATACGTAGCTATGGAAACCGCCGCCATTTTTAGCTACTTGAAGGATATCGCGAATAAGGTAGCTACCATCCGGCGTTCTTACGTCCATCATGTTGGTCCCTTCGCGCTCTGGCGCAGGGGCTGTCACAATGTTGTTGCCCTCGAAATCATAGATAAAAACGTAGTTATTACCTTCAAAGCGCATCGCGCGCACCAGCTCTGCTACCTGCTGTTTGGCTTCCTCATCGTTGGCACCTGCCCGTTCATAAATAGGCGAGATAGCGGTTGTCGCTACTTGCACAATGTCACGCACCGCGTGGCGGCGCTCTTCAATCAGCAGCTCGCGCTGGTTTGCCAACGTATCGCGGGTGTTTTGAGTACGCTCATAGGCGTTAAACGCAACTAATCCCACGGTCACCATAAAAAGAGGCAGTAGCACAAGAGTGAGCACTTTAGCTTGTAAGCTAAGGCTTCGTTTTTTCGTAGTCGAAGGAGCAGTGGCCATTCAGGTTTCTCTGTAGGTCGTAGGAAAAATTTTAGTAATATTGTGCAGTTACTATCGACCTAACAAGGATTAACTTTAGCCAATTATTGTTCTTTTTTTAGGGTGCTCAGATTGACAGACTGACGTTTATGGCCTGCTTATCCAGATAGAAACCTCTTCAAAAGGTAGAAGCTCAGCATCTGTGCCTTTTTCATGTTGCGTAACGGCACCTCGCCCAAACTTACCCAATTGAAACATATGCTTATCTGACTAGCTGTGATTTAGTTTTCAAGCTAAACCAGAAGACAGCCAGCGCCCTTCACTGCCTCATTATCGGTTAAGCCACGGACATCCATGCAAGTGCCGCATAGCAGTACCTACCCCAACAACACATCGAGAAGCGGAGTTGAATGTGTCCCGGCTACATCGGATACACCCACTTTTTGTTTCTTAACAGTTAAGAAACGCTCAAACTCGTTATTTCATAACCTACGTTAAGGTTATCTTTCGGCTATCCGTTCACTGTAGGTGGGTGGTGGCCAGGGACGGCCCGTTTTTAGCAAGCAGCTAGCCACCTCAGTTTTGCCTGCACTGCCCCTATTAACTAGTGGGGCAGTGCAGTAACCACCTTTTCAATGCTTATGCCGTCGCCACCTGGGGCCGACGTTCATCCAACATGCCTTTATCAAGAATAAAACGGATGATCTCCTCAAGCCCAACACCATCGTAGAGATTGGTAAACACAAAGGGGCGTTCGCCGCGCATTTTCTTCGAATCCCGCTCCATTACCTCCAACGAAGCATGCACCTGCTCGGCAATATCGATTTTGTTGATAATCAACAGATCTGACTTGGTAATGCCTGGCCCGCCTTTACGGGGAATTTTATCGCCTGCGGAAACGTCAATCACGTACAGCGTGAGATCGGAAAGCTCAGGACTGAAGGTGGCCGATAGGTTATCGCCACCAGACTCTACCAGCACCAGTTCTAGTTTTGGGTGGCGGGCGTGTAGCTCATCGATGGCCGCCAAGTTCATCGAAGCGTCTTCGCGGATGGCGGTATGCGGGCAGCCGCCGGTTTCCACACCCAGGATGCGGTCAGCGGCCAGTGCGTTGTGTTTGAGCAGAAAGTCAGCGTCTTCACGAGTGTAGATGTCGTTGGTCACGACGGCGATATCGTAATAATCGCGGAGTGCCGAACAGAGCTGCTTGAGCAGTGCGGTTTTACCGGACCCCACTGGCCCACCCACGCCTACACGTAAACAGTGCGTCATTATTTTCTCCTAATAGATAAACGTTTAACTTCTAAACAAGCGTGAATATTGCGTTTCGTGCAGAGCGCTTGCCAGCGCCACGCCGGGCAGTATCGGGCCAAGATCGTCATCGTCGAGCAATAGTGCTTGGTCGACAGCGGCCACCAGTTCACCGCGCAGCTGTTCAATAACGCGCTGAGCGGCGGTATGGCCTAGGGGCAGTGCTTTGCAGGCTACTGCCAGTTGGTTTTCCAGCCACGCCCAGCCAAACCCTAACAGCGCCTGACGCGGGGGCACGCCACGCATATGGGCAGCATAGCTAAATAGCGTCACGTAGCCTGCCTGGGTAGGTAATAAAGGCGGCAGAAAGTCTTCACTTTGCTCATCCTGGCGGGGCAGTAAGTCCAGGCTGCCTAACAGGCGCTTAAGTGAAGCACCCAGGCGGCTATCCTCAGCCGCTAGTTCAGCGGTTTCGCGGGTGGCTGCCAACCACTCGTCCCACTGGGCTATTGCATCGCTGTCCTGCTGCTCAAAGGCGGTGTACAAGCGCGCGATCAGCGGCAGTTCACAGCGGGTTAGGCCATCTTCCAATACGCCAGAAAGCCACTCAGAAAGGCTTTTTTCATCACTTACCCAGCCTAGCTCAAAGGCACTTTCTAACCCTTGGGAAAACGCAAAGGCACCGATGGGCAGCGCGGGGCTGACCAGTTGCATTAGCCCTAGCAGGGCTAAGTCATGGTTTTCTGGTAAGGCACGTTCAGTGGGCATGATGATGCCCATGCGTGTGTGAATGATCATGCGGATGCTCATGGTCGTGGGAGTGCCCATGACCATGAGAATGCCCGTGAGAATGCCCGCCGCCACCTACTTGGTTATAGGCGCCAGGTTCTGGGTCGAAGGTGGCGTTGTGATGCTCAAGCTCAGCCCCCAGTAATTCCGCCAGCTCTTCTAGCACATGGTCGGGGGGGAAACGCACCCAGCCGCCCTTCTCGTCTTCGCCCAGCGCTAACTGTACATGGCGATTGCCAAGATGATATGCCAGCCGTGCAAGGGGTAAGCCGGTGCTAACTCGCGCGGTCACCACCGGCTCGATGGCAGCGCGTATGCGCACCACCTCGCCACTTTCAGCTTTTAAGCCTTCGCCATCGCGCAGCACCGGGCCACGGTCTAGAAACAGGCCCAACACTTGGCCGCTGTCGCTGACCGCTTTTAAGCGCCCGCGAATGCGCAGCTCAAAGGGCAGCGTCAGCGTGTCGCTGGCGGCGCGCTCTTCCACCGGCCCTAAACGTTCTATCAGTTTCAGCATCTCTACCGTCCTTTCGCTATCTATGAGGCTGTGCCGGGGGTAGGCCTACGAGAGGGCGCTGTGAATACATCCCTGTACGCTACTTTTGCCATCTGACCTCCATGGATGGAGGAAATGCCGGAAATGTAGGGAACATTTTCCGGCCATGGCAAAAGACCCTCTCTTCGACCTCCCCCGTCACCTCTACCTAAATGAAATAGCCCCAATTAAAACAAATGATAACGCTGGGCTAGCGGCAGTTCGGTGGCGGGCTCGCAGGTGAGTAACTCGCCATCGCAGCGCACTTCATAGGTTTGTGGGTCAACGGTGAGCTCTGGACAGGCGTCGTTGAGTTTCATATCTTTTTTACGCACGCCGCGCACGTTCTTGCATGCCGCCAACGTGCTATGCAGGCCCAGGCGCTCTTTAACCCCCGCATCAATGGCAGCTTGGCTAACAAAATGTAGCCGGGTTTGGCTAGCGGCCTTTCCAAACGCCCCAAACATAAAGCGATAATGCACTGGCTGGGGCGTGGGAATAGACGCATTGGGGTCGCCCATGGGCGCTGCCGCAATCATGCCGCCTTTAATGATCAGCGAGGGCTTTACACCGAAGAATGCAGGCTTCCAGAGCACTAAATCCGCCAGCTTGCCAACTTCGATAGAACCTACCTCATGGGCAATGCCGTGGGTAATGGCAGGATTAATGGTGTATTTGGCGATATAACGCTTGGCGCGCAGGTTATCCGCGCCCAACGCTTCATCTTCGGGCAATAAACCGCGCTGCACCTTCATTTTATGGGCTGTTTGCCAGGTACGGCAGACCACTTCGCCCACTCGCCCCATGGCTTGGGAGTCCGAGGCAATCATCGAGATCACGCCCAAGTCGTGAAGAATATCTTCGGCGGCGATCGTTTCACGGCGAATACGTGAGTCGGCAAAGGCCACATCTTCAGGAATGTTGGGGTCTAAGTGGTGGCAGACCATCAACATATCCAGGTGTTCGTCGATGGTGTTAACCGTATAAGGCCGCGTCGGATTAGTGGAAGACGGCAGCACGTACTCTTTTGAGCAGGCGGTCAGGATATCCGGCGCGTGACCGCCGCCTGCCCCTTCCGTGTGGTAGGTGTGAATACCGCGCTCTTTAAACGCCGCCAGGGTGTCTTCCACAAAGCCGGATTCATTGAGCGTGTCGGTGTGGATCGCGATCTGCACATCGTACTTTTCTGCCACGCTGAGGCAGTTATCAATGGAAGCAGGCGTGGTGCCCCAGTCTTCGTGGAGCTTTAGCCCCATGGCACCCGCTTCCAGCTGCGCTTCTAATGCCTCTGGCAGGCTGGCATTGCCTTTGCCTAACAGACCAATATTCATCGGCAGGTCGTCCACCGCTTGCAGCATTTTGCCAATATGCCACGCGCCAGGCGTGCAGGTTGTCGCATTAGAGCCCGTTGCGGGGCCAGTGCCGCCGCCCAACATAGTGGTTACGCCGCTCATCAGCGCTTCTTCTACCTGTTGGGGGCAAATAAAGTGAATATGCGCGTCAATACCGCCAGCGGTGAGAATCTTGCCTTCGCCTGAGATAATTTCAGTGCCGGGGCCAATCACTATATCCACATCCGGCTGAGTGTCGGGATTACCTGCCTTGCCAATCGCCGCGATGCGTCCGCTTTGCAGGCCAACATCGGCTTTCACAATGCCCCACCAGTCTAAAATCAGCGCATTGGTAATCACCGTATCCATCACCGTGTGATCAACACGCTGGCTTTGCCCCATGCCATCGCGGATAACCTTACCGCCGCCGAACTTCACCTCGTCGCCGTAGTGGGTAGCGTCTTTCTCTACCTCGATCCACAGCTCGGTATCGCCCAGGCGCACTCGGTCGCCCACCGTGGGGCCGTACATATCGGCGTAAGCTTGCCGACTGATTTTGTTAACCGGTTTCATTGCTTACCTCCATCGAGCGCACCCATCACATCGCCACGGAAGCCGTAAATTTCGCGCTTACCGACGAAGGGAATTAGCGTGACCTCGCGGGTCTGGCCAGGCTCAAAGCGAATCGCGGTGCCCGCTGCCACGTCTAAGCGAAAGCCACGGGCTTTGCTACGATCAAACACCAGTGCGGGGTTGGCTTCAGCGAAGTGGTAGTGAGAGCCGATCTGAATGGGGCGGTCACCGGTATTGGCCACTTCGACGCTAATCCGCTCGCGACCCACGCATAGCTCAATATCACCGTCTTTTAACTGGTACTGTCCTGGAATCATTGGGCCGGAAATCATGGCAGCCTCCTGGTTGCTGACGACTAGTTGATTGGCGTGTGAACGGTCACAAGCTTGGTGCCATCCGGAAAGGTGGCTTCTACCTGCACCTCATCCACCATTTCCGCCACGCCATCCATCACGTCGTCACGGCTAAGGATTTCACGGCCGTAGCTCATTAAATCGGCGACACTTCTGCCGTCACGGGCACCTTCAATGATTTCAAAGCTGATCAGCGCGACGGCTTCGGGGTAGTTAAGCTTTAGGCCGCGCGCTTTGCGGCGTTCGGCAAGCTGGGCAGCAGAAAACAGCAGCAGCTTGTCTTTGTCTCGTGGGGTCAGTTCCATGGGGGCTCCATTGGCTTGATCAGTGGGAGCGCTCAACAGAAACGACGGTGCAGGATTCGGAACAACGCTCCCAGACTATCGAAACCGAGCACGCCTATTTGAAGCAATACAGCGCAACCGCCGTACCAAAATGGTGAATAAAAAAAATAGTTATTATTATTCAATAGTTTGAAAAATATCGACTTTCTCTTATTCGCACCAAAAGTGCACCACGTTAATTAACCAACCCTTTAATCGCACCAAAAAAGTGCAACAAAACTCCCCGTTTAGCACTTACTATCAAATAGAAATAAAACACATTACTATTTGAACGCGTCTTTTAAATAAGGCTTTTGTTGAGCCTCTATTTCTACATCAGGTTGAGACACACCACGTGACCATCAGCACCCGCTATACCGTTGATCATTTTTTGGGCTACGGACGCCGATACAGTATCGATTACTGCTTTCCCATCACCTCCAACGCTGCCTGTACGCCGAAAACATCGATCGCTCAAGGACGTGTAGAAGACGTTAGCTTAGCGGCGGGTGTGGAACTTTTTATTTCTGATTTGGAGGTGCTGCGACCTTATCAATCGTTCTCTAAGGGCAATACCGACCTGCTGATTGTGGTGATGTTAGAAGGCTGCGCACATTTCGATATTGATGGCAAAAAGCGTTGGATAACAGCAGGGGAAGCTTGCTGGCTAAGGCTGGATACAGGTTTAACGCTAAGCGCTTTTCATCCTGCTAATCAACGGCTTCGCACGCTATGCCTGTCGCTCGACGCATCAGCGATGCACGCTTGGTATGGTGCTCACATCTCATCGGCATCCCCCCATGTCTGGCAACTCAGTCCTGGGTTACAGCTAACCATCGATGAAGCGTGCCGTGCTTCCAGTAGCGCTGAGTCACAGCGCATGCGCTTTCAGGGATTAGCACTGCAAATCATCGCCCAGGGGCTGGACTGCCGTTCGCCATACACAGCTAACAATGGCGCACTGTATCGACAGCGCTTGGCGCTAATACGCCGCTGGCTGGATGAAGAGCCGTCGTTTGACCACACGCTGCAACGCTTAGCGGATCGCGCGGCCATGAGCCCAAGTACGCTAATGCGGCATTTCAAGATGGCTTATGGCCTAGCGCCCATCGACTATTTGCGGAAGCGTCGGCTTTCGCTAGCCCGCGAGCTGCTGCTGAGCGGCCACAGCGTTCAACAAGCGGCACATTTAAGCGGCTACCGTCATGCCAGCAACTTTATTACTGCATTCAAGAAAAACTACGGTATCTCGCCGGGTGCTTTGACAGAAAGTTCCCTTAAACGCCCCTAAAACGAGACGGCTGACGTTTGCGCATAATCAATTGCGCGGCGGGCATAACCACCCGCCCACCATAAGTGGAATAATTCTCATTATGAAATACTAACTATTGGCAACATCCACTTTGGAAAACCGCTCCATGCCATTTTCATATCGATCAACATGCACTGCGCTTATTCTTTCCTACCCGTTGTTTGCTTTCGCTGAAGCTCCTGACGAAACATTGGACAATTTGCTCGTCACCGGTGAGCGCCTCAGCACCAGCAGTGAGGGCACTCAACGCTATACAGTTCCCGCTAGTCGCAGTGCGGTTGGGCTGTCATTAACGCCACGCGAGACCCCCCAATCGACAAGTGTTATTACTCGCCAGCAGATCGACGACCGTGCGGTACAGACAGGCGGTGATGTTTTAGCCCAAGTACCCGGTGTTTCGCCAAGCCGAGCTGACAGTAACCGAATTAGCTATGCCGCGCGTGGCTTCTCGATACGTAGCGTTCAGTTTGACGGACTCAGCATTCCGCTCAGTGGTTTTTGGAATTTTGGCGATACCGACTGGGATGCTGCGATTTATGACCGTGTTGAAGTGGTGCGCGGGGCAACCGGTTTATTGACCGGCGCTGGTGAACCTTCGGCAAGCGTTAACTTTATTCGCAAACGTCCGTTATCCGAAGCCGCTGCGTCTGTTTCCGCAGGCATCGGCTGTTGGGATCGTCGCCGCGCCACTGCGGATGTGTCTGTACCGTTAAGCAGCGACGGCACAACAGGGGCCCGCTTTGTCGTGGCTAAAGGTCAGAACGATAGCTTTATCTCTCATCTCGAAGATGACCATGAGACACTTTACGGTGTTATCAGTAGCGAGCTTACCCCCGCTACTCAATTAACCGTAGGGGTTGAATATCAGCACAACGAGACGGTTGGCGCAGGGGCCAGTGTCCCGGCTTTTTATGCTGACGGCAGCCGAACGGACTTTGACCGCAGCGCATCTAACAACACCGACTGGTCAACGTTTTACAACGAGACCACGCGCGTGTTCGCTGACCTTAGTCACCAATTGGATAACGGCTGGACGTTACGCGCCGCCGTTAGCCATAACGATGGTAACTATGGCCTAGAGTACCTTTATCGCGGAGGTTTCCCAGACAGGGAGACAGGCCTTGGAATGTCCAGCTCCTTCTTGAATTACCGCGGCAACCGCACTCAACAAACCGTGAACGTTACAGCCGAAGGTGATTTCAGCTTATTTGGCCGCCAACATGAGCTGGGCTTTGGCTGGATGCATAACGAAGATGACTTTGAGATAAAACTGGCCACGCCAGTTGGCACACCGCCTTCCGCGGGCAGTTACTTTAATTGGCGAGACAGTGTGGTGGCCAAGCCTCAGTGGGGGGAATTCAGCAGTTCAGATAATATGCAGGTAACGCAAAGCGGTGGCTATATGGTGTCGCGCTTTTCGTTGAGTGATCCGCTTAATCTCATTCTTGGCGCACGCCTGAGCGATTGGGAATTGGATCAAACCTACTATGGGTCTGAGCGGAAATACCGATACAGCAACGAAATAACGCCTTATGCGGGCATTATTTACGATATTAATGACTACGCCTCTGTTTATGCGAGTTATACCGAGATTTTCCAGTCTCAAAATGCTCGGTATGAGGATGGCTCTCTGCTTGACCCTATTCAGGGTAGCAGCTACGAGCTAGGCGCTAAGGCAACCCTTCTGAATGGCCAATTGGATAGCAGCATTGCACTGTTTAGAACAGAGCAAAATGGTGTGGCCGAAGCTATTCCTGGCGTTGATGTGATCGGCCAGCCTGGAACGTCCGCCCACCGCAGTGTTGATGGTAACCAGGTCAATGGCGTAGAGGTCGAATTGATTGGCGAAGTGGCCTCTGGCTGGAATGTGAGCGCCAGCTATACGCTAGCCAATGCAGAAAATTCCGACGGCGAGCGTACCAACACGACCCATCCGCGCCAACAGGTGAAACTGTTTACCACCTACCAACTGCCGGGCGCATGGAGTGGCTTAACATTGGGCGGCGGGGCACGTTGGCAAAGCGATATTTGGCGGAACACATCTAGCCCCAATGGCCAGGTTAAGGTTGGGCAAGACGCTTACGCCGTTGCTGATCTGATGGCACGCTATCGCTTCAACGATCAATTAAGCGCGCAGTTGAACATCAATAACGTGTTTGACAAGGACTACTACGAGCAAATTGGTTTCTACAGCCAGTATTGGCTTGGCGAACCGCGTAGTGCCATCATGTCAATCAACTGGGATTGGTGAGAAGCTAATGATGCTGCGCTCATTCATCACGCTGCTCATTGCGGCTGCCCCCATGACGGGGGCAGTGGCTGATGCCTCTCTCTTTCCCGTTGTCATCCAAAGCCCACTGGGAACAGCCACTATTGACGAGCCACCTCAGCGCGTCGTTACCCTTGGCGTTGGTGCTGACGATATTGCTCTTTCACTTGGTATTGTGCCGGTAGGCGTCAGCCGTGCGGAGTGGGGAGGCGATGAGGACGGCTATTGGCCATGGGTACGAGACGCTCTGGAAGCACAGGCAACGCCGCTCCCCTCGACGATTACGCAATACCCAGAGCTGGATGTTGAAGCACTGCTCGCGCTGGAGCCGGATGTCATTTTGGCGCCTTCCAGTGGTGTTCCAGACACCATTTATGATCTGTTGTCGCCACTGGTGCCCATTGTCGCTTACCCGGAGCGCCCTTATCTCACCTCTGTCGATGAGCAGATTGAACGTATTGCAGAAGCGCTTGGCGTGCCGGCGGAAGGTGCTGCCTTAATGCGTCATCTCGACACATCGCTGAGGACTGCAGGCGAGGCTTACCCAGGCCTTGCGGAGACCACTTTTGCTTATGTACGACCCGACCCAGCCTCTGGAAATGTCTCCGTGTATTTAGCAGATGACCCTCGCGTTGGCACGCTGACAGGCCTTGGGCTTCAGTTGTCACCAACGGTTGAAGGCCTATCACCAAGCGGCAATCACTTTGCGCACTATCTAGGGTTTGAGCATCTTCCCATGCTGGAAGATGTCGATTTAGTGGTCTCTTGGTATCACAGCGAAGAGCAGCGCGATAGAGTGGCTGAGCTACCGCTTTTTGCGTCTTTGCCAGCCATTTCACATGGCCGCTATCTGGCGCTGACCGATCAACCATTAATCGTTGCTAGTTCTGCCGGCTCGCCACTAGCGACTCAATGGATGATCGAGCGGCTATTGCCACGCCTTGCCGAGGCAGCTGAACGGCGATGAATGCTGAAGCTGGCATGGTGAACGGCCTATCTCCTTCTCTATCTCCTTCTTTACGGCAGCGAACACGCTGGCTGGCAGGGCTAATAGGGGCGGTACTTCTGTTTGGCTGGGCCAACCTCTCGGTGGGAGCAGAACACCTTACCCCTTATCAAGTATGGCGGGCGCTTCAAACAGCAGGCCCCAGCTACGCCAACGACTTAGTGGAAGCTCGTCTCTCACGCACACTGCTCGCCATCGCTACCGGCGCTGCGCTTGCCGTCGCCGGTACGCTGCTACAAAATTTGACCCGCAACCCACTTGCCGAGCCGGGGCTTCTGGGCATCAATGCAGGCGCAGCCGCGTCTCTGGTCACCGCTGGCTTGGTGCTTGGCTCGTTGCCTGCAGGCGCTTTTTGGTTAGCGCTACCTGGTGCGCTTATAGTGGCTGTTTTGGTAGGCGTTCAGAGCGCTTATCGCCAGCATGACCCATCACACCTGCTGCTGTTAGGGGCGGCGCTTAACGCCGTTCTATTTGCCTACGTACAAGCCATTACCCTTACCCACCCTGCCTTATTTGCCAACTATCGCTTCTGGATCGTTGGGTCCATCAATGGGCATTCGCTAGATGAGGCCCAGCGGCTATTTGGCTGGATAGCGGTCGGGCTAGGCCTGTCGTTTATCCTCCCGCGCTTTTTGCACGTCCTACAAATGGGTGACGGCGTGACGAAAGCGCTGGGACTGAATGCGGGTTGTTTGAGGCTGGCGGTGCTTAGCGGTAGCGCGTTGCTAGCGGCAATTTCAACCGCCACAGTAGGCCCTATCGCCTTCGTGGGCTTAGCCGTACCGTTATTGGCCAAAAAAATTGCCGGTCATTACATTTATTGGCAACTTGCCATCGCGCTGGTGATGGGCCCCCTAATGATGATACTCGCAGACCTGCTCGCACGCCTTTTGCTAAGCCCTTCTGAAATCATGACTGGGATCCTGACGGCGCTGCTAGGCGCGCCATTTCTATTAGTCGCTTTGCGCATTAACCAGCGCGCTGTGTGAGCCATGATGAAACGCTTTAATACGTTACTGCCAGCCTCCCGTCTTTTGCTTCCCCGTCGTTTGCCATCCTGTCTTTTGCCATCCCTAGCTTTAGCCCCCTACATGTTGGCCAGCATCATCGCTTTAGGGCTATTACTTGGTTCTCTGATGCTGGGAAGCCAAGGACTTAGTAAAGAAGCGCTTGGGCACCTTATCCAAGGTAATGCGACACCGTTTGAACAGTGGCAGGCGTTTACGCTGCGCTTACCCCGGGCATTCGTCGCGCTGTGTGCTGGGTTTGCGCTAGGCGTATCGGGTGCCCTGTTTCAAGGCATCACCCGGAACCCATTAGGCAGTCCCGACATTATCGGCCTTACCGCCAGCGCTAGCCTCGGAGCACTGCTGGCAAGCAGTTGGCTGACGGGCATTGTCTCTACCACGATGGGGGCCGCACTGGGTGCGATCATCGGCACGCTAGCGGTCTATAGCGGCTCTGGGCACGGCTTTCGCCACCCCTCTTCAATGATTATTGCTGGCATCGCTATCAATGCCTTAGCCCTAGCAGGCGTGCAGCTAAATTTGACGTGGCTGGGACAAGAGCAAGCGCGAGATGCGATGATTTGGCTTAGCGGTAGCTTAGCAGGCCGCCAGTGGCACGATCTTTGGCCAATGCTTAGCCTGTGCTTGCTCTTGCTACCCGGTATTGTGCTGATAGCGCCCCGGCTGCGCCTTATGGCACTTGGCGATCCAGTCGCCAAAAACCTCGGCGTTAACTTGGCAGCATCACGCTTATTAAGTGCCGTAATGGGGGCTTTTCTGGCGGGTGGAGCGGTTGCGACGGTAGGGCCGATTGCGTTTGTGTCCCTTGCCGCGCCCCAGTTGGCGTTACGCCTTTGGCGAAAACCCGGGCCTCTCCCCTTAGCGGCAGGTGTGGTCGGCGCCCTACTGCTATTAGCGGCAGACTTAGCGGCTCAGTACTCATTGCCTTCTGGGGCGTTACCCGTCGGTGTTTTAACGGCCGGGCTGGGCGGTGTCTATTTGGTTTATTTATTAAATCGCCAGCGGCGGGGGTAATTACGGCTGCTGGCGGAAACGCTCAAACATCGCCAGACCAAGAAACACCATTCCCGCCGAGATGCTTAGGCAACCAAGCCATAGCGTTATTGCCAGCCCTGTGCTCCAGGTTTCCATTGCCAACCAAAGCGGCCAACCAAGTATCGCGCTGCCCGCCCAGAACCAAGGTTTTTGTTGAGCAGGCTTAAGGCCACAACGGCGTCGATGGCGGCTATCCGATAGCGCAATCAACACAAAGCCAAGTGCGCTGAGTGTCAGAATCGTGAGGAGCATCATGACGCCACCTGAATAGTCTGTACACGGGTGCTCGCTTTTTTAGCGGCTCGTCTCATTTGCCATACTATGATCAGCGCGCTGACCAAACACATCAGGTCAACGCTAACACGCTGCCAATCACCTTCGGCAAGATCACCTAGAACACTATAGGAAGGAACCAAGAGATTCAGTATTGGCAAGCAAAGCAACATGATAACGGTCAGTGTTAACTGCTCCCACCATGCCTGCGAGGCCGAGCGCCTGAAGACAGCGTGTAGCAACGCGAGCAGCCAGGCGGCAAAGAAAAAATGGATTTCCCATTGGGCACGCCCACTAAGCGCCACCGGTAAAAGTCGGTTGCTGGCTAAAAAGACCAACACGGCAATCGGCATGCCGGCCAGCGTGGCTATATTAAGCCGCTCGACACACCAGATCCCCACCACACTGCCCTTCTTGTGCTTACGCTTTGACGTCCATAGCAATAGCCCGGTTGCCACCATGCCACACCCAGCAGCGCCCAACGCAAAATAGATCCAGCGCATACCCCAGTCGGCAAAACGTCCTGCATGTAACCCCACCATGACGCCGTGTGCTTGTTCATCAACACGTTGCGACTGCGTTGCTGCTAACAACGCGCCCGAACTTGCTTCATAGATACGTTGTGGGCGGTGTGCGGATAACGCCTCGTAAGCACTCTGCCAAACTACGACACGTGCGCCCGCATCGCCAGGGTGGCTGACCCTCAGGGACTGCACCGGCTTGTGCCAATGCGATTCAGCATCACCGACCAGTTCACTTAGAGCATGTAACGCTGCAGGCTGCCCCGTGGCTGAGTCAGAGAGGGGAAAGGCATGCAGTTCACTGGTCGCTTGGCGACGCGCGTCAGCATCGGGAAACGCGTGTTCTACTCCCCAAGGCATATAGAGCGACATGAGCGTTATCAAGCCGGTATAGGTAATCATTAGCTGAAAAGGCAGCGTTAACACAGAAAATGCATTGTGAGCATCTAGCCAGCTACGGGCGCCCTTCTGGGGTCGGAAAGTAAAAAAATCCCGCAGAATTTTTTTATGGGTTATCACGCCGCTAATGATTGCCACGAACATCATCATGGTGGCGATACCAATGATCCAGCGGCCATAAACGGCGGGGAGGTGATGCAATTGAAAATGGAATCGGTAGAAAAAATCACCCCCACGCGTTTCACGCGGGGTTACCAACGACAAAGTGGTTGGGTCAAGCACCAACTGCTCTCTCCCATCCTCCCCAAACCAAACGGCTGTCGAGACCGACATGCGCTCATTAGGAAAGGTAATCTGCCAGCTTCTCGCTGTTGAAGCGTGTTCAGCAAGATAGTGCTGCCAGTAATCAGCCAGACGTCGGTTATCCCACTCAGCGTTCGCGGCGACACTCGGTAGCTCGGGCTGCATCCATAACGAGATACTCTCTTTGAAGTAACTCAGTGTTCCCGTCAGAAAAACGGCAAACAGCAGCCAAGCAGCTAACAAGCCGCACCATGTGTGCAGCTGAGCCATATTACGCCTCACGCTGCGCTTAGTGGATGCCATAGTTAGCCACCAATAGAAGGCCGCAAGCGGCTAGACCGATAGCCCCCCAAAGGCGAATCAAACTCGGCGCGATGAATGACCAGGTCGCCACGCCCGCCCAAATAATGAAGCTCCCCATCATGCCGATACGCAGAGACATCATGATATCTAGCGGTAAGCCAAGCGCTGCCACCGAGAACAGTGCAGCGACTATATAGCCGCCAAGCGTCGCGGCCAGGATGCGTAAGATAAGCAGCCAATACGAGGAGGGTAAAACGTTGAGCAACATGGTGCATCTCGGTGCAGGTCACAAACCACCACTTTAATGCAAAAGGTTTTCATTTGCATTAGTGGAGATAACTTATTTAGCACCTGCTGCACAACGTTTAGGTTAACCAAATGCGCGGCGTGTGGGCGGCACGTGAGATCCAGCGCGGGCGTAATAAGTGCCAAGCCTGTTCACACAGCGCCCAAGCTTCATTCCGGGAGTTTCCTAGGTAACGTAATAACAGTACGCCCTGGCGAACGGTGACCGCCCAACGCGGGTTGTCCGGCAGCGCGTCGCGTAGTTCGTCAATTGCGGCACCGGCATCTTCTAAGCCAACTGCCCACAGCGTGGCTTGCACCGTGGCGCCCCCCTGCCCCCAGCGCCCGTTAAAACGCGGATGAGCAGGGTCTAAGGGCTGGCGTTCAAGCCACAGCGGTTTGCCGTCCAGGGTTAAACGAAAGTGCTGTTCAATACGGCCGGTTACATAGGGAAGTTCACTGGCGGGGCGGCCCAACGCCATGATCTCCCAGCCCAGGCAGCGGGCGCTGCCATGCAACGCAATGTGCGTTCGCTGAGTACCTTTGGAGCCATCAAAGGCGATCGTTTCTTGAGGAAGCCACTCAAGGATGCCGCCATCTTCCACGTTCAGTTCGGTATCTTGGTTCCAGGCGACGCCTTGGCTATCAGCTTTATATAGTTTGTTGGCTGCAGGCGTGGTGAGCAGCGCATGTGCGTCACGCTCGATATGGGCACGGATCGTCAGTGCGTCACCACTGACCAAGCCACCAGGCGGGTGCAGCACATAGACATGGCAGGCCTCTGTGCTGCCTTCGGGGTAAAACGGGCGTTGCACTCTCAGTGGCCCTTGGTGGCGCGCCTGCACCAACCGAGTGATGCCATTGCGGTTAGCAAAACGCAGCGCCAGCGATGCCGCCCAGAGGCGCTCTTCGTCAAAGCGGTGACCTGAGCCAGCAGCAGGTGTCGCGAGTTCACACAGCATCATGGGCGCATTTACTTCCTGTTAATAAGCATTTCATTTTCAAATGCAAGGAATGCGCCAAAATGGTGAAAAATGTGAATACGCTGCTAAAGCGCCCGTATAAGGTGAAAATAGGCAATCTAACGATGCCTATTGCGCACCAAAAAGTATCAAAAAAAGGCCAGTCGCACCGAAATGGATCATCTACGCGTTTTTAACCACTACCCGATCACGTCCACCGCGCTTTGCTTGGTAAAGCGCTTGGTCAGCGCGCTGAATAGCTCGCTGATAATCAGGGTGGCCATCGTGGAGTGTTACGCCAACGCTGACGGTCACATTAAGCAGCGTATCGGCGGTGGCTAGCATAGGTTCTTTAGCGACTGCCCGTCGTAGACGCTCGGCAAATAGTCGGCTGCCATCCTGGTCGGTATCCACCAATACAATCAAAAACTCTTCGCCGCCCATACGAAAAACATAATCACCGCCACGAGTAGAACGATCGAGAATACTCGCTACCTGCTGCAATACATTGTCGCCGGCGTCATGGCCATGGGTATCGTTAATCGACTTAAAGTGGTCAATATCTACCATCAGCAGGGCAAAGCGTTTTTCCGAATGGCGGGCAATTTCAATTTCCCGTCCCAGCACCACTGAAAGAAACTTACGATTCAACAGTCGCGTCAGGCTGTCGCGTCCTGCTTCTAGCCCTGAAGCGCGCTCTAGCACGTCGTCTAGCAGCATAAGAATAGTGCGTGTTGCATCGCGAATATCACTTAGGGCTGTGAGCCGTTGGCCCATGTCATTCTGATCAAGTGCAGCCAGCCACTCATGATCTACTTGGCGAATATGGCGCGAAATCGTGGCGATTTCTGGCGAGCCTTCAAAGGCATGGCAGGCTTTGTGAAAATACCACAGACCAAACTCTGACTTGGAAAGCTTGGGTAGCATTGCGGTTTCCTGTTGCGCGGCAACAGCAAACATCAGCGCATTTTCCCAGTTTAATAACGCCGAGCGCTGACGCTCGCGTTCGTCTCCAATATTCTGGGTAAGGGAAAACAGCTTGTACGCTTCTTCGGTGCGCGCATTGCGATCATTGGCGACGGAGTAGGCGTGGCTCATGATTTCCATGGCCATATCGATATGATCCGAGACGTAGACACAGGCTACCCCTGGCGACAGTGGCGCGGTAACCGTGGCATTAATATGTTGGTAAAACGCCTGCTTTAGCTGCCTTGCTCCGTTCAGCACTAGGTTAACGGGAATATCAACGCGGGCATGCACTTGCCCCACTTTCTCCTGTTGTTCTACCAAGGCATTAAAGTCGACATGCTCAACGGCAAACATGGCCTTCAGCCAACGCCGCATGGAGGGATTTAAACGCTCCCTTACTTGGTCATTGGAGAGAAAAAGCGACGCGTGAGGGTCTTCTAACATTACCCCATAGAAATGGTCCGCAAAGCGGTCGCAGTGGTACTCTACCAAGGTTTCCACTGCTTGGCGCAACACTAGTGGCGTGCGCTCTAAAAGCACTTGCCATTCGGCAGCGAGCTGATGTTTATCTTTATAGCGCATTGCGCACCCAATTATTATTACGAAAACAAGCCATATTACACGCAAAATAATAGAGCCAATACGCACACAGCTCAGAGTTTTTAATAATAAACTCGCCACTTTAAGTTAATTAAAGGGCGAGCAACAGGCTGTGGATAACTTAAACGGTCAAATGCTGCTTTATCAGTTCGTTGGAAAGCTCTGAGATATCGCCTTTAGCAACTGGTCGGCCGCGATCCATAATCACAAAGCGGTCGGCATATTTGCGGGCAAAAGGCAGCTTCTGCTCCACCAAAAGTACCGTTAAACCATCTTCCTTGATCAGTTGGCGAATGACCTGACCGATTTGCGCCACAATATTAGGCTGAATACCTTCCCCTGGCTCATCTAAAATCAGCAGCTTGGGCTCGATGACCAGCGCACGACCAATGGCTAGCTGCTGCTGTTGCCCGCCTGATAAGTCACCACCACGGCGATGCTTCATCTCTTTTAGAACAGGAAACAGTTCATAGATACGCTCAGGGATTTTTTTTAGCCCATCACTGCGCGCTGCAAGGCCGGTGCGTAAATTCTCTTCCACCGTGAGCAGCGGAAAAATCTGCCGCCCCTGAGGCACAAAACCAATTCCCAGGCGGGAGCGAGCTTCAATGGCTTTTTTGGTCAGCTCAATGTCGCTGCCCTCTCCCTGATAGCGTAGTTGACCGCTTTTTACGGCTACTTCACCCATAATAGCTTTCATCAAGGTGGTCTTACCCACCCCGTTGCGGCCCATCACACAGGTACACTGGCCGGCAGGCACATCGAGGTCTAAATCCCACAAGGTGTGGCTTTCCCCGTAAAACTGGTTGAGCTTTTCAATTGCCAGCATCAGGCAACCTCCTCGTCGTCCGCACCCAAATACACCTCAACCACGTTGGGGTCGCTTGAAACCTGATCCATACTGCCCTCTGCCAGTACGCTGCCTTGGTGCAACACGGTCACTTTACGGGCAATAGAACGTACAAAGCCCATATCATGCTCTACCACGACCACCGACTGCTTACCCGCAAGGCCCGTCAACAGCTCTGCGGTACGCTCCATCTCCTGTTCCGTCATCCCGGCTACGGGTTCATCTACCAGCAGCAGACGCGGGCGCTGCATTAACAGCATGCCAATTTCCAGCCACTGCTTTTGGCCGTGGGAAAGAATCCCTGCTGGCTGGTAGCGCAGCTCGGTCAGGCCAATCGTTTCAAGTACCTCATTGATACGGTCTTTAATTTCACCAGTCATGCGAGCAGTTAGCGTGGGGAAAATACGCTTGTCAGCGGCCATCGCCAACTCCAGGTTTTCAAACACGCTCAGCGCTTCAAATACCGTGGGCTTTTGGAACTTACGACCAATCCCCAAGCTGGCGATATCCGGTTCACTCATTTGCAGTAGATTATGACGGCTACCAAACCACACGCTGCCTTCGTTGGGGCGTGTTTTACCAGTAATGATATCCATCATGGTCGTTTTACCGGCCCCGTTAGGGCCGATAATGCAACGCAGTTCACCATCATCAATGGTCAGGTTTAAGTTGTTGATTGCCTTGAAGCCATCGAAGCTCACCGAGACATCTTCCATATACAGAATCGGGCCATGACGCACATCTACCGGTGAGGCCTGAGGGGCCATAAAATCAAACACCCGATCCCGCGTGGTTAGCGATTGCAGCAAGCTCATGCGGTAGCCTCCTTCGGCAAGGTCTCGGATTTTTTGCGGCGTTTTAGGTGCAGCAACAACCCCGCCACGCCTTTAGGTAGAAACACGGTGACCAAGACAAACAGCGCGCCTAGGGCAAACAGCCACGCATCAGGCATTACACCCGTAAAAATCGTTTTGGCATAGTTGACTAAGATCGCACCGATAACCGCCCCATAAAGCGTGGCACGGCCACCCAGTGCCACCCACAGCACAATTTCAATCGAGAAAATCGGCGAGAACTCACTGGGGTTGATAATCCCTACCTGAGGAACATAAAGCGCGCCAGCCAAGCCTGCCAGCATGGCGGAAACTACGAATACAAATAGCTGGAAGCGTTCGACCCGATAGCCAATAAACCGCGTGCGGGCTTCGGCGTCACGGGTTGCCACACACACCCGGCCTAATTTACTGGTAACAATCGCTCGGCACAGGATATAACCCAGTGCCAATGCAACGCCGGTGGCAATAAATAGACCTAAGCGAGTGTCGTTGCTGCGGAGGTTGAAGCCCAGCAGCTCGCGAAAATCGGTTAAACCGTTGTTGCCACCAAAGCCCATCTCATTGCGGAAGAACGCCAGCATCAGGGCAAAGGTCAGCGCCTGGGTAATAATCGATAGATACACCCCAGTGACCCGCGATCGAAAGGCCAAAAAGCCGAATACCAAGGCCAATAACCCAGGGGCTAACAGCACCATAGCAAACGCAAACCAGGCCATATCAAAGCCGAGCCAGTACCAGGGCAGGCTTTCCCAGCTGAGAAACACCATAAAATCCGGTAGTACCGGGTCGCCATATGTACCGCGGTCACCGATCTGGCGCATCAGGTACATGCCCATGGCATAACCGCCAATGGCAAAAAACGCCCCGTGACCCAGGCTCAGAATGCCTAAATAGCCCCATACCAAATCCACCGCCACTGCCAGTAGCGCATAGCTTAAGTACTTGCCGAACAGGTTCACGGTGTAAGCATTGACATGTAGCGAGTGACCTTGAGGTACTGCGAGATGCAGTACTGTCACGATCAACAGGGCGGCAAACAGCACGCCAAGAAAGATCTGCGTGGCTCGCTCACTAAACGGGCGAGTTAGCCAAAACTGGCTTGAAGATGATTGCGTCATCATAGGTTAGCCCTCCGCAGCCCGGCCCTTCTGCGGGAAGAGTCCACGCGGGCGTTTTTGAATAAACAGAATGATGAACACCAGGACAATAATCTTGGCCAGCACCGCACCTGCCCAGGGCTCCAGCACTTGGTTAATAATGCCCAGGGAAAGCCCAGCCACCAAGGTGCCCCAAAGATTACCCACGCCACCGAAAACGACGACCATGAAGGAATCAATAATGTAGTTCTGGCCCAGGTTGGGGCCAACATTGGTCAGCTGTGATAACGCAACGCCAGCCAAGCCTGCGACGCCAGACCCTAACGCGAAGGTCATAATATCGACCCGGGTGGCACGGATACCCATAGAGCGTGCCATGGCACGATTTTGGGTCACCGCGCGCACTTCAAGCCCTAGGCGCGTGCGGCGCATAATCAACATCAGCGCGGCAAACACCACCAGTGCAAACCCGAGTACAAACATACGGTTAAGGGTCAGCGACAGTGCATCGTTAATCACTAAGGAGCCGCTCATCCACTCTGGCGTTATGACCGTACGGTTTAGCGGTGAAATCACCGTTCGCACCAGCTGCTGTAAAATCAGGCTAATACCGAACGTCGCCAGCAACGTTTCCAACGGGCGCCCCTTCAGGAATTGAATGACACCCCGCTCAATGGCAATGCCCACAAGCGCGGCCACTAAAAAGCCTGCAGGAATCGATAGAATTAGCGCCAATCCAGGCTGGCCGGGCAACAGTTGCTGCATCATCCAAGTGGTATAAGCGCCCAGCATGATCAGCTCGCCGTGGGCCATATTAATGACCCCCATCACACCAAAGGTAATGGCCAGGCCAATCGCTGCTAACACCAGTACCGAGCCAAGCGAAAGACCGAAATAGAGCGTTTCCAGACCACGATTAATTTTCAGCTGCTGTTCGATACCTGCCAACGCCCCAGCGGCGGCGTTGGCTATCACCGGATCGTCACTATTCGCTGCGCGACTTAGCGCCACGCGGGCGCGTGGGTGAAGGCTACCCGTAAGCGCGTCTATACCGGCCATCTCTCCCTGTTCGGTACGATAAATTGCCACTGCTTGAGTTAAGCGAGTACGCACGTACTCATCATCGGCTTCAGCAATCAATGGCGCTAGCGCTTCGGCCAGTTCGCCGTCTACTTCACCAAGTAAGCGGTCAGCGGAAGTGCGGCGGCGCTCTACATCGGGTGAATACAGATCAACAACGGCAATAGCGCTGCGTAGCTGGTTGCGCAAATTGTTATTAATTCCGATACGATCCAGATCGCGACGAGACATCTCGCCAAGCGGCTCGTTAGTCAACGCATCGGCCACCGGCCAGTCGCGGCCACGGTTATCGAGCACCACAACAAAACGACCGTCGTCAGTGCGCTGTAAGCGGCCATCTAGCAACGCCTGCAGCCAGTCACGAGCGCGTTCGTCGTCGCTTTGTACAATTGCGGTAATCGCCTCACCCTTTGCAGGAAAGGAACGTACATCCAGCGCTTCAAGTAACTCAAGCGCAGCGGCATCGTCAGCATCAACAGCAGCGCTTGTTTGTGCCTGGGCGGTGACTGTGATGCTTAACAACAGCAGGCACAGCAACCTGAAGGAAAGGAAACGCCTCATGGGGTTCTTCCTTTGGTTATATTAGAAACAGTGATCTAAAAAAGGGAGGTAGCGTGCTCCCCCGCCACTCAACGTTTAGCCAAGCAGCAAGGGATCTTCTTTTACTCAGCGAGGGCCGCTTCGGCTTCTTCTGCTGCGGTGCTACCACCACACGAGCCGTTCACCACGTTGAAGTTGCCGCACTCCATGGGCTTGCGCCAATCGGCAATCAAATCACGAGAGCCAGGTAAGTAGTCAGACCACGCATCGCCCGCCACCGTAGAAGGCGTTTGCCAGACGATATCGAACTGGCCGTTGTCTTGAACTTCACCAATCAGTACTGGCTTGGTGATGTGATGGTTGGGCATCATCGCCGCATAGCCGCCGGACAGGTTAGGTACGGTGACGCCGATAATCGCATCTTTCACCGCATCCACGTCGGTAGTTCCTGCTTTACGCACCGCTTCGGCCCACATGTTGAAACCAATGTAGTGCGCTTCCATGGGGTCATTGGTGACCGCTTCTTCGTCGCCGGTGTATTCAATCCATGCGTCGATAAAGTCATAGTTAGCGTCGGTATCCACACTCATAAAGTAGTTCCACGCCGCTAAGTGGCCGACCAGCGGGGCCGTATCGATACCGGAAAGCTCCTGCTCACCCACCGAGAAGGCAATGACCGGAATATCAGCGGCATCAATGCCTTGGTTGGCAAGTTCGCGATAGAACGGAACGTTGGCATCACCGTTAATGGTTGAGATCACCGCTGTTGGTTTGCCCTCTTCACCGAAGCGGCGCAGTTCCGCCACGATGTTCTGCCAATCGGAGTGGCCAAACGGCGTGTAGTTGACCATGATGTCTTCTTCAGACACACCATGCTCATCTTTCAAGAACGCTTCTAAAATACGGTTGGTGGTACGTGGATAAACGTAGTCGGTACCTATCAGCGCAAAACGTTCAATGCCCACTTGATTGATCAGGTATTCCACCGCAGGAATAGCCTGTTGGTTTGGCGCAGCACCGGTATAGAAGACGTTTTCAGAGGACTCTTCACCTTCATACTGCACCGGGTAGAACAGCAGGCCGTTAAGTTCTTCCACTACCGGCAGTACCGCCTTACGGGAAACGGAGGTCCAGTTACCAAAGATGACGTCGACCTCTTCTTGCGCTAGAAGCTCTCTAGCGCGTTCAGCAAATAGCGGCCAGTTAGAGGCTGGATCAACAACAACCGCTTCAAGCTGGCGTCCAAGGAGGCCACCCGCTTCATTCTGCTGCTCAATGAGCATTTCAACGGTATCTTTCAGAGCTGACTCACTAATCGCCATGGTGCCTGAAAGCGAGTGGAGAATACCGACCTTGATCGGATCGTCATCTTGAGCGATAGCCTGGGCACTGGCACCCATAACAGCGGCGGCAATTAAGGCAGTGGCGAAACGGCCAACGATACGAGGGTGTGTCTTGCGCTGCAATGTGGTCACTTGAACCTCCTTGCGCCCCTATGGCGGGGCTCGTTATTTGAGCTTCGCGGCCAAGGACTCCCGTTATGTAACGTGGGTACGGCCATTACGGGGCTTGGTGCATCCACTAGCTCCTAGCTTTTGCAAGGTTTGCGCCACACTACAAAAAGAAACATTAAAAAAAATAAAATCAAACGGTTAGCTTTAAAAAAAGCAGCCCAATCTACAGGCATCGCACTATCGTGGCGCGCCAGTATTCAAAAAATGCACGCTGTTTATGCACCACAACGGCACCTCGCACCAATAGAGCGCCTTCCATCTCACGCGCCTATTTATTTCACCCATTTTTTTTCATAAAAAAAGCGCCCTAGGAAACCCTAGGGCGCTTTACACGCATGTCGGTGTTCTATTCAGCGGTATTCAAACGCTTAGTGCGGCGCTTTTTCAGCAGTGGCAAACCAAGCGACAGCACAGCGATAACCAGCAACGATAGGGAAATCGGCTTGTCGATAAAGGTCATCCAATCACCACCGGAGATCTGTAACGCGCGACGCATGGACTCTTCCATGATGTTGCCTAAAATTAATGCCAGAATCAGCGGCGCGGCGGGGAAACCGAACAAGCGCATCCCTAGGCCAACCAAGCCAAAACCAAGCAGCAGCAATAAGTCGAATACGCTGAAGCTCATGCCGTAAACACCGATCATGCAGAAGATCAAAATCAGTGACAGCAGCAACGGCTTGGGCAGATCGAGAATTTTGGCGATCAACGGAATCAACGGTAGGTTAAGCACCAGCAAGAAGATATTGCCAATGTACATACTGGCGACCACGCCCCAGAACACATCCGGGCGCTGTTCGAGCATCATCGGACCAGGATTAACCCCCATCACCAGCAGTGCGCCAAGCAGTACAGCGGTGGTGCCTGAACCCGGCACACCCAAGGTTAACAGCGGTACAAACGAACCGGTACACGCCGCATTATTCGCCGCTTCCGGGGCAGCAACGCCTTTGATGTTGCCTTTACCAAACGTATCCCCGTCTTTGGCAATGCGTTTTTCCATGCTGTAACCCAGAAACGAGCCAATGGTCGCCCCGGCACCCGGCAGTACGCCAGTAAAGAAGCCCAGTACTGAACTGCGGCTAACCGGACCAGCAATCTGCTTCACTTCACTGCGGGTCAACTTCAACGAACCAATGGCATTACGAGGCGCTTCTTTACCACCGCCACCGCGCAGTAGCATGTAAAACACTTCGGCTAACGCGAAGATACCCAGCGCGACGACCAGAAAGTCGACTCCGTCGAGCAGGTGAATAGAGCCAAAGGTAAAGCGCTCGGTGCCGGTTTGCATATCAATCCCGATGATCGAGATCATTACCCCAATCACAGCCGCAATTAACCCTTTGACCAGCGACTTATCGGATAACGACACAACCGCCGTTAGCCCCAGTACCATCAGTGCGAAGTATTCAGCAGGGCCAAAGCTCACCGCCACTTTGGAGAGCAGTGGCGCAATCAACATCAAGAAAACAACCGAGATGGTGCCGCCAACGAAGGAGGAGTAAGCGGCAATCGCCAGCGCCTTACCTGCCAACCCTTGCTTGGCCATCGGATAGCCGTCAAACGAGGTGGCTACCGTTCCTGCTACACCAGGGGCATTAAGCAAAATAGACGAGGTGGAGCCGCCAAAAATAGCACCGTAATACACCCCGGCCATCAAAATCAGTCCTGAAGAAGGCTCCATAGCGAAGGTAATTGGAATCATCAGCGCCAGCGCGCTAATCGGCCCAAGGCCGGGCAACATGCCGATAATAGTGCCAGCAAAAACGCCGGCAAAGACGTAAGCGATATTGATAGGCTCAAGCGCGATGCCAAAGCCATACATTAGATTGTTAAAGGCATCCATGGGAGTGTCTCTCTTTTAAACCCGCTAACAGTGGGCAAGCGCGGCTTGGTTAAAACGGCAGCACGCCAGTGGGTAGGTAAACATCCATTACCCGCGTCATGGTCAGATACAGCGCCAGCACCACCCCAAGCGATGTTGCCAGATTGACCCCATGGCGGCGGTAGCCGTAGTAAGCGGTTAGGCCAACGCACAGCAGCGTCGAAGCCAGCACAAAGCCCAGCGGCACGAGTAATAACGCATACGCTGCGATAGCGATGGCGGTGACAATCACCCGCGCCCAAGGCGTAAGCAACAACGGCCCCTGGGTTTCGGTTTGATCAATCTGATCGACACCCGCAATAGGACCAGGACGCTCAAAAAATAAGCACGCCGACAGCAATAGCAGGGAAACACCTAACACTTTTGGAAACAGATCAGAATCCACTGGGCGGGGCAGCGGAAAGTTTGGAATTTGCCAGGCCATTGCCAGATAGGCAGCCGCCACTAACGCCAACACAAGCGCTAGCCATTGGTTGGTATTGAATCGAGTCATGGGAAAGCTCTCCGAAGATGTCATTGCTAAATAGCAAGACCCTTGCGGTTTCAGACGGATGATCCCGGTGGCACGCTGCCACCGGGGGAGCCTTTGGGACGAGCGCTTACTGGCGCATTAGCCCCAGGTCGGTCAACACACTGCTGAACTGCTCTTGTTGCTCATCCAGGAAAGTAGCGAAGGCGTCACTATCCTGGTAGGCATCAATCCAGCCAAGCTGGTCGCTTGCTTCGCGCCATGCCTCAGTTTCGAGCATCTCGGCGAAGAGCGTCTCGTAATATTCAACCGCTTCGTCAGGCATTTCCGGCGCACCCATTACGCCACGCCAAATGTCGAAGGTGTAGTCAAAACCCTGTTCTTGGTAGGTAGGAACTTCGGCTAGACCGCCACCCAAACGTTCTTCAGAAGAAACGCCCAAGGCGCGCAGCTGGCTACCTTCGCCTAGCTGACCTACTGCTTCACCAGCACCGCCAATCACCGCCTCAATATGGCCGCCCATTAGGTTGGTCATAGCATCACCACCACCCGAGAAGGGGATGTAATTGACCGCGGAGGCTTCCATACCCGCTGCAGAAGCAAGGCCAGCCACCGAAATGTGGTCCATGGAACCCGGTGCGCTACCACCCCCCACGCTAAGACTAGGGTTCTCTTTCAGCGCCGTGAAAAGGTCATCCAGAGTTTGGTACTCAGAATCTGCCGCCACCAAAATGATTGAATAGTCGGTATTAATACGCGCTATCGGGGTGAAATCGGTGTGGTCGTAACGCGAGGCGCCTGCCAGGGGTACTAAAATCATCGGCGGACTGGTAGCAAAAAGTTTATGCGGATTGCCGCTGTCACGAGCTACTTGAGCCCAAGCTACTGCACCGCCGCCGCCAGGCACGTTAATGGCTGCAAAGCTTTCGTCGGCCAACGCTTCTTGTTGAATAACGCGGGACATGGTGCGCACAAGCGTATCCCAACCGCCACCGGGGTTGGCAGGGGCAACAAATTCGATCGAACGGCTAGGAGTCCACTCTTGGGCATTGGCAGACGTCGTCATGGCGAGGACAGCCATGGGTAAAGCAAGCACGGCAAAGCGCTTAAGAGGAAGCGTGTTCATGGGCGTTCTCCACAGGTGTTTGTTTTGTTACGAACGTATATTTGTGTGGTTACGCAATGAACGTTAAAAGACTGTCCTCTACTACAACAAGCTTATGATGATTAATAACAAAATGTGCTTTTTGTGCGTTTTGTTCATTTTGTTCACCGCCTGCTTATCACGGCACGTTTACAGTGATTCCAGCCAGGTTGAGGAAGACTCCAGCAGCCGATAACGCCGTTCGGGACGGCCAACATCCCCATAACCAATTTCGGCGTTAACCGCCTGCTCAGCCACTAAGAACTCCAAGTAACGCCGCGCTGTTGAGCGACTTGCACCCATTGCCTGCGCTACCTGCATCGCCGTTTGGGAATCCTGTTCGGCTGCCAGAGAGTCCACCACACGACGCAGCGTTAAGCGATCTATGCCCTTAGGCAACGTCTGCGCTGCTAGCCGCTGAGGCTCGCCTGGCTGCAGGCGTGCGAGCACCTGGTCCAGCTCGTCTTGACTCATTTCAGCCCTATTCGCCAATGCCTCTCGCTCGCGACGAAAACGCGTCAGCATTTGCGTCATACGCGTCGCTTCAATCGGTTTAATCAAATAATCAAATACACCACCACGCAACGCTTCGCTGATAGTTTCCACCTCGCGGGCAGCGGTTACCATGACGATATCCACATGCACATAGTCGCGGCGAATCGCCCATAACAGTTCCAAACCTTCCACATCAGGCAAATACGCATCCAATAAAATCAGTTGGATAGCATCGGCATGCTCGGCCATCAGCGCTTTTGCTTCGCTGCCGTTGCGTGCCATCCCCACCACATAAAAACCGTCGCTCTGCTCAATAAAAACCTTATGAATATCGGCAATGCGAAAATCGTCTTCGACGACCAAAATACCGTATTGCGCCGTAGACATAGTTATTCCTCTTACTGGCATCGTTATTATGATTAGGACATCGCGGTGACTTGGTCACAAAGCGAGCGATCCAACACGGCAATAAAACACGCACCGCCTAATTCGCTCTCTTCCAGAGTCACCTCACCACCATATTGACGGCACAACCGCGCGACCAAGGCTAAACCAATACCACGATGCTTGCCGGTTTTGGTCGAAAATCCTTCTTGAAAAATTGATTGTGCATGCTCACCCGGGACGCCTGGGCCGTTATCTTCTACCTCAATCAACAACTGCTCACCCAAATCCGTGAAGAACAGCCGGACTTTAGGGGTATCACTGTTTGGGCCATTAAGTGCAGCATGGCAGGCATTATCCAGTAAATTGCCCACAACGCTCATCATGACCTCTTGCCCAGTGACCGTCAGCGGGCAGGAGAGCGAGCTCTGTTCATCAATTTCCAGCGCTACCCCTAGCTCTCTGGCTCGCGTCAATTTACCCAGCAGCGTACCGCTTAATACCGCGTCAGCCACGTGGCGCATTAAAAAGCTCATTTGCGCTTGGGCACGTTCGGTTTCGTGATGAATCAGCGCTAGCGCCTCGTCAACGCGGTTAAGCTGCAACAGGCCAGAAATGGTGTAAAGTTTGTTGGAAAACTCGTGGGCCTGAGCACGCAGGATATCGACATCACGGCTTGCCTGGGTAAGTGCATGGGAAAGATCAATAATTTCACGGCGACTGCGAAACGTAGCAACGGCACCTTCAATTTCGCCTTCGTGCAAAATAGGCACACGGTTAGCCACCACAGGATGGTCACCCAGCCACATTTCTTGGTCAAATTCCTGCTCGCCGTGCTTTAGCACCTCAATCAAGCGCGAGTTGGGCACTACCTCTCGAATTGGCTGACCCAGTAAGACCTGTTCATCGGGTAGCCCTAGAAATCGTCGCGCCTGCTGATTGACTAAAGTGATCTGGCCATCGCGGTTAACGGCTAGAATACCTTCATGGATGGATTGTAAAATCGCCTCTTTTTCCATGGCTAAGCGCGCTATTTCGTAGGGCTCTAAACCAAGTATGACCTTTTTAAGATGCTGCGATAGCCAATACGCCCCTGCAAAACCAAGCAAAATCATCAGCGCCACCAGCGCCCACCCTAAGCTGGTATAGCGGGCCACATCCATATCAACCCGCTCTAGCATGAAGCCCACTGAAACCACCCCAATGATATTACCTTCTTCATCCCAGATAGGGGTTTTACCACGCATGGCAGTCCCTAGCGTTCCAGTAGCTTCCGATACGTATGACTGACCGTAAATTAGCGCCTGATCGTTATCCCCTCCCACCATGGGCTGACCAATACGCTCAGGCACTGGGTGCGAGTAGCGAATCGATTGGGCATTACCGACCACCACATAGCGGGCACCGGTTTCCTGGCGAACTCGCTCAGCAAGCGGCTGAATAATCAGCGAGGGGTTGGGTGTCGAGAAAGCATTAATAATGTGCGGCATCCCCGCAACGGTCTTGGCCACTGCCAATGCCCGTTCACCCATTTGCTGGGTAATAATCTCTGCTTTACGGTGATTCAGGTAGGTACCCTGAGCAAGCAGCATGCCAGCCAACAGCAGGCCGACCAGCAGCATAACTTGCAAGCGAAAACTGCGCTTATACCAGCGGCGTTTAGCGCGAGTACGGCGCCAGCGCTGTAATTCAGCCAACGTACGGGGGCGTGGGGCGGTCATAAAGGAACTCACTAGGCGCGACAGCGTCATTATGGCATGCAGCGCCAAGTGGCGTTAGCCGCTGTACTTTTTCGCCTGCTTACTTATTTAGCAGTCACTGAATTTATTTTTATCGATATACTCTCAACGTTTAAAGCGTGCATGACGAACTATCATCCTGCAACATCCTGCCTCTCACAATGACCAATACTCACGGAGGAGTTACGTGTTGAGTTTACTACGGCTTGTCTTGGCTAGCTTGTCGCTGTGGGCAACGTCCGCCACCGCTTATCCATTTTACGCTCCGCCACCGCCACAAGATGATACGCCTGTATTCAGTGGTGATGCCGAGCTTGGCTTTACCCATCTTTCAGGCAATACCAATAGCCAAACGCTAATTGGCAAAACGCGGCTGACGTGGCTAACGGGAGATTTCACCCATTCGTTGCGCGGTGAAGTTCGCAATGTAAGCAAAAATGGAGAAACCAGTGCAGAACAATATTTGGTGGCAGGCCGAGAGCGTTTTGACTTTAGTGGGCCTCACTACTTGTTTGGCTTTGCCCGCTGGGAAAAAGACCGTTTTGCTGGCTACGATCAGCAGCTTTCCGCCATTGGTGGTTATGGCCGCCAGTTGCTAACCGGTGAACGGCATTCGCTGTCGTTGGAAGCGGGGCCTGGGTACCGAAATGATCGGCTACGCGATGCCGATAATGAACGACTGGCCGTTGCATATACGGCTTTTGACTATCGATTTGGGTTTTCAGATTATGCTGATATTGCTCAGGAAATGTCGCTGGAATATACCCGCAAGAATACCACTGCACGTTCATTGACATCACTAACGGCTAGGCTTAACTCACGGCTTTCGTTGCGCCTTTCCCATGAAATCAAACATAACTCGCAGCCGCCTGAAGATGCCAGCGAACGCACCGACAACACCACCAGCGCCTCATTGCTCTACCACTGGTGACACGCCATTACTTCCCCAGCAAAACTCTAATTTATTATCAATAAAAATCAAATAGTTAGCATATTTTTTTAACTAATTAAGGCAATTACTCACCTGTTCACAATGGTGCATCACTAACGCTTTTCGCACCATTTCCATGCATTTTTCTTTTTATCATTAGACCTTGGTCTAAATTGACGCTATACTATGGTCAGTTTCCTGTCCTCGCGCCATTCATTGAATGGCGCTTTTTTTTGTTTCAAAAATGCGCGTGGTGAGGCGTTTAGCCTGCTCACGCACGGTTTTGTTAAGCTCTTTGCTCCGCCTCCTTACTACCCATCAAAATAGGTGTTCTTAATGAACCAACCTGCCCACAATAGCGAGGGTCCTTCGCGGTTTTCCCTTGGCGACCCCATCGTGCTGGTGCTCAGCATCGGCTTCATCGTTGCGTTTCTCGCGCTCTCCTTATACGACGTCGACCTAGTCGCAGACTCAATTAGTACGGGCTTTGCCTGGACGGCCCTAGTCCTTGGCAGCTACTTTCAACTACTACTTTTATTAACTTTTTTCATTGCTATTGGAGTAGCCATTTCGCCCGCGTCAAAGGCTAAAATCGGCAATCTCGACGCACCAGAAATGAGCACATTTAAGTGGCTTTCGATCATTCTTTGTACATTATTAGCAGGTGGTGGCGTATTTTTTGCCGCCGGAGAGCCGGTCTATCATTTTGTGGTAACGCCTCCCGCCTTTGATACTGAAGCGGGCACTGCTGATGCTGTTTCAAGCGCCCTTGCCCAATCGTTCATGCACTGGGGCTTTTTAGCCTGGGCTGTACTTGGCTCGCTAACGGCGGTGGTGCTTGCTCATGCCCACTATGTAAAAGGCCAGCCTCTGCAGCCGCGCACGCTGCTCTACCCCGTATTTGGCGAGCGCCTCATGCGCGGCCCGCTTGGTGGCGTGGTAGATGCCTGCTGCGTGATTGCGTTGGTAGCCGGTACGGTCGGCCCCATCGGGTTTCTGGCCACCCAGGTCAGCTTTGGCTTACACGAACTGTTCGGCTTACCCGAAGGCTATCCAGGACAGCTAATTATTCTTGCGGTATTGGGTTGTATTTACGTGCTCTCCTCCATGAGTGGTGTACATAAAGGCATCCAGTTGCTCAGCCGTTTTAATGTGCTACTGGCCCTCGCTATCGGCGCGGTGATTATTGTATTTGGCCCTACGCTGTTTTTGGTTAACACCTATGTGTCTAGCATGGGCGCTTACGTGAGCGAGTTCTTCACCATGGCCACCATGACTGCGGATACCGCACCCGATTGGTGGATGCAGTGGTGGACAGTGTTTTTCTTTGCTTGGTTTATTGGCTATGCACCGCTGATGGCGATTTTCGTGGCGCGTATTTCACGCGGGCGTAGTATTCGCGAAATGATTCTTGCCGTGGCGATACTCGCCCCTATTGCGACTACCATATGGTTTACCCTGCTGGGCGGATCGGGCATTTATTATCAGCTCACGGGCGTAATTGATCTGACCGAGGCGCTGAATAACTTCCAGTTTGATGTAGCGACGCTCACCGTGGCCCAAGCCCTGCCCGGCGGCACATGGATGGCGCTGGCGATTCTATTACTAACCACCATTTTTGTCGCCACTACCGGCGATTCTATGAGCTACGCCATTGCCGTTGTGGGTGCCGGCCATGATGATCCTAACCCTTACGTGCGTGCCTTTTGGGGGATTGCCATGGCGCTAATGGCGGCGGTGCTGCTGTATATGGGGGCCGGTCAAATTGGCGCGTTGCAGCAGTTTATTGTAATTACGGCGATTCCTGTTTCACTCATCTTGCTACCATCACTGTGGAATGGCCCACAAGCGGCCTACGCCATGGCGCGTGAACAAGGCATTATCGAATAACCGTCGATAGCTCTTTTATCATAACCCTTCCAGCAGTCGTAGAAGCATCTGCGGCTGCTGGTTAGCCTGTGCCAAAATAGCGATACCGGCCTGTTGCAGAATTTGCGCGCGAATTAGGTTAGAGACTTCTTTGGCATAGTCAGCATCTTGAATGCGTGACTGAGCGGCAGACGTATTAATAATGTTGGTATTGAGTCCATCAATCACACTCTCGAAGCGATTTTGCACCGCGCCTAAATAACTCCGCTGGCGATCCACCTGTTTGATCGCGTCATCCATTGCCTTTAGCGGGCCGTCGGTTGCGCTGCCACCGTCTAACACGCTAAACCCTTCCAGCCCCAGTGCCTGTCTATTCATGGCTGCAAAGCGCACCGCAATGCTATCGCCATCGTTAGCACCCACCTGAATATTGACCGCCTTGGTACTATCAAAAAAACCAATGCCGTTGAAGTTGCTCTGCTCGGCAATACGATCAATCTCTTCTAAACGCTGATCAATCTCGTCTTGAATGGAAACAAGATCCTCGGAAGCGTTAGTACCATTAGCTGCTTGTACACTCAGTTCACGGATACGCTGTAAATTATCGTTGATTTGGTTGAGCGAGCCTTCCGCTGTTTGCACCATGGAAATACCATCATTGGTATTGCGAATGGCTTGGTTCATACCACGAATTTGCGCCCCCATGCGGTTGGCAATCGCCAGGCCAGCAGGGTCATCTTTGGCACTATTGATACGCAGCCCAGAAGAGAGACGCTCCATGGCAGTGAGCATGGCCTGCTGGCTGCCACGCAGATTGTTCTGCACGGCAAGAGACATCAAATTCGTATTTAGGCTGAGCAACACGCGTCTCCGAAGAAGGCTAGCCTCGCCATGTCAACAGTGGCGGCTATAGACCTATTATCGGCAGCTAGACGAAAATCATGAATGTGCTCGTTGCTTTAGGCTGCGACCACTAGCAGCAAGAACGTCATCTACCGGACGACGCACATAGCTGTGTTGATAGTAACCGTCATCGATGACCTCCCCATCCCATGCCACGATATCTAAATCCATCGTTCTCGGCCCTGATTTGATGGGGCCACGCACCCGTCCCAGTCGGTTTTCTACCTCTTTTAAGTAAGCGCGAAAGGCATCGTGGTCCAGAGAAGTACGCACAAGTAGCGCCGAGTTCAGGAAGTCCGGCTGATGCTGGTAACCCACTGGCGCCGTGCGGATCGCCTCTGAACGTGCGATAAGCTCGCATTCACTGCTCAAGATGGACAACGCTTCATTAAAGTGGCGCTCTGGTTCAATGTTAGTGCCCAGAGAGATTAAGCATTCATGGTGGGCCGTATTGGTGGGCGTGTGTAACGGCATTCGTGGCATAGCTGCATCCTAATCTAGGGGGCATAGCGCAAAGCGCATAAGGCAATAACTGACTCTGAATCATTTAAGGTGACTGATAAGATTAGCTGGCCTGCTAATTTGTTCAAGCCCTGTACAAGTTATTGACAAACGCTACGCTCACGCAGAAAGTTCTACTTAACGCGCGATACGATGAACCATGACTCTACCTTGGGGAACTTTGAATGAGCACACCTGCAGCACTCGTTACTGGCGGCGCAACGCGCCTAGGCCGCTATTTCGCTGAAGCCCTTGCAGATAAAGGCTATGACATTGCCTTACACGTGAATAGCTCACGTGATGAAGCCGAAGTCGTTGCCAAGACGATTCGCGCCAAGGGTCAGCGCTGTGAAATAGTCCCATGCAATTTCTTGAGCGATTCGCCTGAAGCCCTTATTACCACTGCCAAACAGCACTTCCCGAACCTTAGTGTGCTGCTTAATAGCGCCTCTGCCTATGAACCTTCGCCCATAGCAGAGACCGATATAGCCATGCTGGAAACCCAATTTAGGGTCAACATGTTTACGCCTTTGTTACTGACGCGGTACTTTTCAGAAGCCGTAGAAAAGGGGCAAGTCATCAACATTATTGATAATAAAGTGGCTTATCACCAATACCCCTATGCGGCGTATTTACTGTCCAAAAAGAGTCTTGCCGAGATGACACGCATGGCGGCATTAGAATTTGCACCTCGTCTGCGTATTAACGGTATTGCCCCCGGCGTGGTGCTGCCCGCCTCTCAACGCACCAGCGACTATATTCAATGGCGTATTGAAGGTATTCCGGTTAAGCACCAGGGCAACCCAGCCCACCTTGTACAAGCCTTGCACTATTTATTAGACAATGATTTTGTTGCTGGACAAATTCTGTTTGTTGACGGCGGCGAATCAATCAACCTTGAAGGGCGTCATTCCGAAAATTATCCAGGTTGATAGCCACACGCCCAAAAAATTAGGGCTGCCCGCAGGCAGCCCTAGTATCAACGCTCTCATCGCGTCTTCAGTGATGACACGCCGTTACGACTTAAACATCGTCAACGTCATCATGATCAGGCTTCAGATGGTCAGGCTCACTGGTAGCCTGAGTTGACTGACCTGACTGACCTGACTGACCTGACTGACCTGACTGACCTGTTGACGGTTCGCTTCCCTCACGGATTGGCGATGTTTCTACCTTTTTCCGTTCAGCGGTGGAATCCAACACGCGCACATTAGCGGGTGGTGTTTTCCCCCCTTTGGTTTCACCAAAGTAGAGCGTGGTATGCGGGAACGGTATCTCGATACCGGCCGCATCAAAACGCAGTTTCACTAAACGATTGTAGGCACGGCCTACTCCCCACTGATCGCCCGGCGTGGTTTTGATCACCACACGAATATTGACAGAACTATCAGCCAGTGCGGTAACGCCTGCAACGGTCAGATCGGCCAACAGCTTATGGCCATGCTCTTCGCTGGCTTGCAGATCTTCAAACGCCAGCTGCAGCTGCTCAATTGCTTCGTCAATGCTTTCGTTATAGCCAATACCGTATTCACCAACGTGATTACCGTACTCACGCATATAGTTAGACACAGTATCAACACTGGAGAACGGCACGATATGGTAAGTGCCCGACAGATCGCGAATACCCACTGAGCGAATACTGAGTCGCTCAGCGGTACCTGTGACACCGCCAACGGTCACTACATCGCCAGTATTCATGGCGTTTTCTACCTGAATGAAAACACCGGTAATAACGTCCTGCACTAGTTTTTGGGCACCAAAACCAATGGCAAGGCCTAGCACACCTGCACCGGCAATCAATGGCCCGATATTAATACCGATTTCCGATAGCACGATCATGCCGGTAATCGTCACCATGGCAATAGCCAAGGCATTACGGAACAAACTTAGCAGTGTTTTAGCACGCGCTGAGGGTTCGCCGTGGCCGGTTTCGGGGTTGAGTTTGTGCTCAATCAAACTTGCCAAGCCTAACCAGATACCTAGCGAAACAATTAAGATAACCGCCACGCTGATCAATTTACCAACGAGGTTAGCGCCACGTTCTGAGGCGTACCAAGAGGCTAGGTCGAACGCTCCCCAGGCATCTAGCACCACCATAATAACGGCCACCACAATGACCGTACGCAGCACACGCAGCGCATTCGGTACATAACTATTTAAGCGCACTTCTAACAGGGGCAACTTGCGGCGCAGGTCATCGGATAGCTGAATACGACGGCCAATCGTTTGCGTAAGAAACGCCGAGACTAAAAGACCGATAACCACGGCAGCAAGTGTTTTCAAGGTGGCAAACAGGACAAACGGCAGTGCATCGCCAGGGCGTATCAGTGTCAGTACGAACACCATCAAGAAGTAGAACAGCGCAAACAAATGCCAAGTGCGAGCAAATAACTGTAGTGAGACCCGGCTAGCAGTTAATGTGGAGCGCCCAGCCATTAGGTTCAGGTTGTCACGCAGGCGCAACCGATTTTTAAGCACGACCACCACGGCATAAATGAACGCCAACAGCATGATAAAGGTGCCAACTGCTTGGCCGAGGGTGGCTGCGATATAGAAATTAACTAGCGGTACAACCACCATTAAACCATAACCAACCATGCCAATTAAGCGCGCCAGCCAGCGGTTCCAGTAGGAGGCTTCTTGCGCTGAAATTGGTAGCAGCCGCAGCCCTTCATAGCGTGAAGAGAACAGCATACGCACACCGGCCTTCAGCAGCTCAATAAACAAGAAGGCATTGAGGAATAACGAAGCGCGGGTGGAAAGCTCACCGGTTTCACCCACCGCAAACGCTGCTACTAAGTTACCGCCAACGTAGGCAAAAGCTACTAGTAAAACGTCGACTACCGCGGCAATGGCAACACACAGCACTAACCGCAGCACAGGTGTTAAGCCACTGCCTTGCTGAGACCAACCACTTATCTTAGTAAATAATGATTTCGCCAAACGACGGAAAAGTATAAATATTGCGAAGGTCGCAACGATCACAATACCTAAGTTAATCGCAGCACTAACGAACGCGGCCATGTCGAACGTGCTAGTACCTTGACCAGTAAACAGGCCACCGATAACGGCCACTGCCTGCTCTATCTGCCCGCCAACATCACCGACCACGCGGCTGGTCAGCTCAGCAAGCTGGCGAGGCAGCGATACATCTTCAGGGGCAATATCGCTCCCCTGTGCAGCAGCTTGAGGTGACAGCTCGCTGGTCAACTCATTGGGTAACCCGGATGCTTGATTTCGCAACAGCTCAATCAGCTCTTGGCGCGCCTGATCATCCTCTAGCAGATCGGCCAGTGCCGAATAAGAGGGCTGTTCTTCTGCGTTAGCGGTGTCTTCGCTTCCTGCACTTAGCGTAGTTTGAGCCAACGCAGGCGTTGTCAGAAAGGCAAATAGCATCACTAACCAGACGCCTAGCCAGGGGAATAAACGTAATGGCGTCACACCTAAACCTCCCTTTGGGTGAGTCTTTTACTCAATATCATTACTAACTCGTCTTATGCACATCATCGTTTTATGCACATCATTCGTTTATGCACATCATAGTGCACCCTATTCACATTGCACTCCACGTGGGTGCAAGAGTTGTATAAAGATAAACAGGGTAACATGAGAAAAAGAGCGTGGCTCGCCACTCGCTTTGTCAATACCAGTAACATTAATGTTACTTAAGCTTGCCTTTTCATTTAGACCTAACCACAAAGCGGCGCCAGCCATTGGTGGGCTAACGCCAACAGCAGCCCATAGCGTGCCCCCTTGGCGACCACAATCCAAAGTAACGCACGCCACCAGGGCAATCTAAAAACGCCTGCGAGCACAGTGAGGGGGTCACCAAGAACGGGTGCCCAGGAAAGCAGTAAGCTGACTTCGCCGAAACGTTTGTACCAATGCTCTGCCCGCGCTAAGCCAGCCGGCGACGCTGGGAACCAGCGGCGATGTTGAAACTGGCGAGCATAACGCCCCAGCGCCACATTGATCATACTGCCTAGTGTGTTACCAGCGGTGGCGACAAGCCAAAGTCCGAGCGCTGGCTCACCTAAGCACCACAACCGAGCCAGCCACACTTCTGAGCCACCCGGTAGCAGGGTGGCGCTAGCCAGCGCCACCCAGAACAGGCTAAACATAATAAGAGCCGCCTTTATCAGTCATCACTGATGAGCAAAGCACTGCTTATTGGGGCAGTTGGCCACCTAGTTGTAAGGTGATTTCGTTAGCGATTGTGCGCACTAATGCACCCAGCGCTAGCAAGCGCTCTTCAGGAATGCGTGCCATGGGGCCAGACACGGAAATGGCCGCTAGCGGCGTACCATGTTCATCGTGAATACAGGCAGCAACGCAGTGTAAGCCCACCGCATGCTCCTCACGGTCACAGGCAAACCCCTGAGTGCGAATAGCCGCCATTTCGGCCAATAGTTCATCGGATTGATGCAGGGTATTTTCAGTCACCCGGGCAAGGTCATAACCTTTAAGCAGACGGGCACGCTCGTCTTCGCTCATCCAGGCCAGTAAGGCCTTACCCACCCCGGAGGCATGCAGCGGCGCCCGAGAGCCTAAACGAGTAATCATACGCATCATCTGCGGCGACTCATGCTGGGCAAGAAATACCGCCGTCGCACCATCCCGAATGCCCAAGTTTGCCGTTTCGCCCGTTTCTGCGGTTAAACGGCGCAAAAAAGGCCTGCTTTGGGTGACGACATCGCGTGCTTCTAAAAAGCTGTTACCAATACGGAAGGTTTTAACATCAATACGCCAAAGCCCCTGCTCACTCTCTTGAGTTACAAACCCCTGGCTCTGTAGCGCCTGCAACAAGCGGTGAGTGGTGGAGGGTGCCAAATCAGCCATTTCCGCTAACTCTGACAGGGCTAACCCTAATGGGCTGGCCGACAAATACTCTAACAGCGTGAGGCCTCGTACTAATGATTGGCTGTGCCCACCATTCGCCTTGGTGGCCCCTGCCGGACGTCCGACTGACCTGCGCTTAACATCACTCACCTTACTTTCTCCTGAAGGCGCCTCTCCTGAAGGCATAAAGTGAGTGAGGATAACGCGCCAGCGGGGCCGCTGTCGCGTTTACGGAAACAAATTCCACCAATGATAGCGCAGAGCTTATTAGCGATGACGCCACTGGGGTGGGCGCTTTTCGATAAAGGCATCGATTCCTTCGGCCACATCGTCTGCCAGCATATTGCACGCCATGGTTTCGCCAGCAAAAGCGTAGGCTTCCTCTAACGGCATGGCTAGCTGACGGGCGAACATCGCCTTCCCAGTGCGTACCGCCACTGCGCTTTTGGCACAAATACTCGCAGTAAGCGCTTCCACGGTACGATCAAGCTCGCCCTCTTCGGCAACGCGATTTATAAGTCCCCAGTCCGCGGCCTGGGAGGCACTGATAAACTCCCCAGTCAGGAGCATTTCCATAGCTCGCTTTCGCGATACATTGCGCGACAGCGCTACTGCAGGTGTCGAACAGAAAAGCCCCACATTAATCCCTGACACGGCAAATCGAGCACTGCTAGCCGCTACAGCCAAATCGCAGCTAGCGACGAGCTGGCAGCCAGCGGCTGTCGCAATGCCCTGAACTTTAGCAATCACAGGAACAGGCAAGTTAACAATGGCCTGCATCACCGCGCCGCAGCGAGCAAACAGCGCCTGGTAGTAAGCTTTTTCAGGGTTCGCACGCATCTGCTTTAAATCATGCCCTGCGCAAAATGCCTTGCCGTTCGCGGCCAACACCACGCAGCGCACCTTATCATCCTGGGCAATGTCATCTAACGCACCTTGCAGCGCCGCCAACATCTCCTCAGAAAGTGCATTAAAGCGTTCAGGCTGGTTTAACGTAAGGGTCGTTACCCCTTGATAGTCAGTGCGTTGCAGCAGATCTGAAGACGCCAGTGGCGTATCTGAAGAGGCAGACATAGAAAGCTCCTAGACAGTCGAGTGTTGCTCAGTCTAGCGCGTACAAAAGCTAATGTTGGCGAGATACGACCAAAGAGGCCTCCTGAAAAGCAGGAGACCTCGTGAGTTACGTGTTTGCGCGGCTGCCTTTGCGATGGTTATAGCCTAGAGGATGAGGTTCGCCACGGGCCTTAGCCAGTTCGATTTGGCGTTGACGCTCGCGGGCGGCAGCACGGGTTTTCTCGGGGAGGGTGTCGATGCAGTGAGGGCAGCTGATGCCCGGCTCGTAGGCCGACGACTGCATATCATCAAGCGAGATGGGCATACGGCAAGCGTGACACTGCTCATGCTCACCTTCGCTGAGGTCGTGGCGCACGGTGACCCGGTTATCAAACACGAAACATTCACCGCGCCATAGCGACTGCTCTTCCGGCACTTTTTCGAGGTAGTTCAGCACGCCACCTTTTAGGTGATAGACCTCTTCAAAGCCCTCTTTCAGCATAAAGCTGGAAGCCTTTTCACAGCGGATACCGCCGGTGCAGAACATGGCGACTTTCTTGTGCTGTTCCGGGTTGTAGTGCTCGCGCACGTATTCAGGAAACTCACGGAAGGTAGTCGTTTTCGGGTCAATTGCCCGCTCAAAGCTACCAATCGCCACCTCGTAATCGTTACGAGTGTCAATGACCAGCACCTCCGGGTCAGAGATCACGGCGTTCCAATCTTCTGGTTCAACGTAGGTACCCACGGTATCGTTGGGGTCAATATCTGGCACGCCCAGGGTGACGATCTCTTTCTTCAACTTCACCTTCGTGCGGTAGAACGGCGTTTCGTCGCAGTAGGACTCTTTGTGGTCGATATCGCTTAAGCGAGGATCGGCGGTCAGCCAGGCCAGCAGGGCGTCAATGCCATCGCGGGTGCCGGCTACGGTACCGTTTATGCCTTCTTTAGCCAGCAGCAGTGTGCCCTTAACATCGTTATCGACCATCACTTGACGCAGCGGCTCACGCAGCGCTTCGAAGTCGTTCAGCGTAACAAATTTATACAGCGCCGCGACCACAATGGGCGGCATTTGGGTGGTTTCCGTCATGGAATACTCCTGGTAGTCGCCCTCGCAAAGGGCGGACCGGGTAAATAAACGCGCATAGTTTAGCAAACAATTTAGGCAACGTGCTGCTCTGCTTACTGATAGCTAGGGGCTTGATGGTCATTCATCGATTTATTCGATCTGACCGTCTAAAAAGCTTCACCCCACGCGCTAAGCAAGCGGGCGTATATTGAGACCATTCCTTTATAATATTTTCGGAGTACATCATGCACATCCGCCGTTCTAACGAGCGCGGTTATGCCGACCACGGCTGGCTGCGTTCATACCATACTTTCTCGTTCGCCAATTATAGGGACCCTAACTATATGGGGTTCCGAGCGCTGCGGGTGATCAACGAAGACCGGGTAACGCCGGGTAACGGTTTTGGCGCCCATCCTCACCGGGATATGGAAATTATCTCCTATGTGCTGGAAGGGGAAATGGAGCATCGCGACAATATGGGTAACGGCGAAGTCATGCGGCCAGGCGATGTACAGCGCATGTCCGCAGGTACTGGCGTGCTGCATAGCGAGTTTAACCACTCAAAAGAGAACGGCCTGCACTTCCTGCAAATCTGGATTGAGCCTGCCAAGCGCGGCATTGCCCCTAGTTATGAGCAGAAAGCCTTTCCAGCCACTGAACGCCAAGGACAGTGGCGCCTAGTGGTTTCTCAACAGGGTCGCGAAGGGTCGGTAAGCGTTAACCAGGACGTTAACCTTTACGCGGGGTTGTTCGACGCGGGCGAACAAGTGGATGCCCCCGCTACGCGCTATGCGTGGTTGCATGTGGTGAAAGGCACGGTAGATATTAACGGTGAAACGCTAAGCACTGGTGACGCTGCTGCGTTTCAACCGGGTGAAACGTTCAGCGTGACCGGCAAGCAGCCCGCCGAAGTGCTGCTGTTTGACTTAGCTTAAGCCAGCCACTGAAGCGCAAAACGCCCTAAGTAAAACGGCCCCAAGAAGGGGCCGCTTTAGACGGTTACGCTGACAGCAGCATCTAGCTGTTATGCGCCGAGTACAGCACGCGAATTTTTAGCGTGTGATCTACTTGTTTCAACGCTTCTAGGGCTTGAGGGCCATAGGCCTTATCAACATCAATGACCACGTAGCCCACTTTATCGTTGGTTTGCAGGTACTGGCCTGAAATATTGATGCCATTTTCAGACAATACGCGGTTAATCTGCGATAGCACGCCGGGCACGTTGTCATGAATATGCAGCAAGCGATGCTTATCCGGGTGAGCAGGCAGCGCAACTTCTGGGAAGTTAACAGAAGTAACCGTGGTGCCGTTGTCTGAATAGGTGATGAGCTTTTCAGCCACTTCAATACCGATGTTCTCCTGAGCTTCCAGGGTAGAACCACCGATATGCGGTGTCAGAATCACATTTTCCAGGCCGCGCAGCGGGCTCTGGAACTCTTCATCATTGCCTTTCGGCTCTACTGGGAAAACATCAATCGCAGCGCCATTCAGCTTGCCTGCTTTAATCGCGTCTGCCAGTGGCTCAATCTCAACAACGCTACCACGGGCGGCATTAATCAAGATCGCGCCCTGCTTCATCGCCGCAATCTCTTTCTCGCCAATCATCCAGCGGGTGGACTGCAAGTCAGGCACATGCAAGCTGACCACGTCTGAGCGCTGTAGCAGCTGTTCAAGACTCGCTACCTGACTGGCATTACCCATGCCAAGCTTAGTGATCACATCATAGAAAATGACATTAAAGCCAAGCGATTCAGCCAATACTGAGAGCTGCGCGCCAATGCTACCGTAGCCTACGATCCCCAGGGTTTTGCCCCGCGCCTCGTGAGAGTTTTTCGCCGATTTCAGCCAGCCGCCTTGATGGGCGCGAGCGTTCTTTTCGGGAATACCCCGCAGCAACATAATGGCTTCTGCCAGCACCAGCTCTGCAACCGAACGAGTATTCGAGTACGGCGCGTTAAATACCGCGATGCCACGCTTAAGGGCTGCCGTCAAATCAACCTGGTTTGTTCCGATACAGAAACAGCCAACGCCCACCAGCTTTTCTGCCGCTTCAAATACGCGCTCATTGAGCTGCGTACGTGAGCGAATGCCGATAAAGTGAACATCGCGAATCTTTTCGATCAGCGACGCCTCATCTAGCGAGGTCGGCAGGTGCTCGATGTTTTCGTAACCTGCGTTGTGAAAATTGTCCACCGCGCTTTGGTGGACGCCCTCGAGCAGCAGGATCTTGATCTTGCTCTTGTCCAGGGACGTTTTGGCCATGGCTGAATCAACCTCTATGGTCGGCGGCATGCGCCGTGTATCGGTTCACGGAAGGCCCATATAGTAGCACAGCCACGACCGCTCTCGGCGTCTTGAGATGATGAAAAGTGTGCGTTTACAAGATGAACTAGCCGCAAGTAGAAGAATTGACCAAGGTTGAGGGCAGACGCCACCCCCTTAGCTCGGTGTATACTGGGTGTTTATTTTTTGATAACCCGGCTATAGCCACGTTCGCCGCCCTTAATCAGTATCAGGGCACCAGCAAAATAGTAGGCCTTACCCAATGAGCGATAACACTCTACCTGCGCAAGATTTCGCTGCAACGGTTTCACAACTTGAAACCATTGTGGAACGCCTTGAGTCCGGCGAACTCTCATTGGAGGACGCACTGACCGCCTTTGAACGGGGCGTGCGTCTCACTCGTGACGCTCAACAGCGTCTCGATAACGCCGAACTAAAAGTACGCGCATTAAGTGAAGACCGCGAGGGTAAGCTTGACGTTACCGCTTTTGCGGCAGGACCAGAGACGGACGACGCCACTGATCTTGGCAACGACAGCGAGGAAACGCCGCCATGGTAACGACTGCTAATGCTTCTCAACTGGCGGCGCTGCGCCACGCGAGTAACGCACGGGTTGACGCCACACTCTCAGCATTGTTTGACACCCACCCAGCCGTTGCGCCGCGCCTTGAAGCCGCAATGCGTCACGGCCTACTGGTAGGTGGCAAACGTTTGCGGCCACTGCTGGTTTACCTAGCTGGTAACGCACTAGGGGCGCGTGAAGATGCCTTGGACGCCCCCGCCGCTGCAATTGAGCTGATCCATGCGTACTCATTGATTCATGATGACCTACCCGCCATGGACGATGATGACCTGCGGCGCGGCCAGCCTACGGTGCATAAAGCCTTTGATGAGGCCACCGCGATTTTAGCGGGAGACGCGCTACAGGCACTGGCCTTTGAAGTACTCGCCAGCCAACCCTATCCACGGCTTGGCAGCATGGTAACCACGCTGGCCGTGGCCTCAGGCCGGGCAGGGATGGTCGCAGGCCAAGCGCTAGACTTAGCCGCCGTAGGCGGCCACCCGGATGTGGACGCACTGGCCCATATGCATGCCCATAAGACCGGTGCGCTGATTGTGGCCGCAGTGCGTTTAGGCGGGTTGGTGGCGGTGGATGAAAATGACCCGCGGCTTGCTGCGCTAATTCGCTACGGCCGCGCCATTGGTCTAGCCTTCCAGATTCATGATGATGTCCTGGACGTGACGGGAGATACCGTCACGCTGGGCAAAATCTCTGGTGCTGATGCTGCACGTGCCAAGCCGACTTACCCCAGCTTACTGGGACTTGCCGGCGCACAGCACAAAGCAACTACGCTGATTGAAGAGGCCATTGCCGCCCTCGCCCCGCTTGGCGAGCAAGCCGCACCGCTGGCCGACCTTGCCCACTATATGATCGAGCGCGACCACTGAACAATGTCCATGAAACAAGCAACGTCCATGAAAACATGCCTATGAAGCTGTTCGACGAGATTCCCCACGAGCGCCCCGCGACACCGCTGCTCGACTCTTTTGATCACCCTGCTGCGCTGCGGGCCATGAATGCTAAGCAGCTTGCCCAGTTGGCTGATGAACTACGCGCCTATTTGCTCTATAGCGTGGGAGTGACTGGCGGTCATTTCGGTGCAGGCCTGGGCGTTGTGGAGCTCACCGTAGCGCTTCATCACGCCTTTCATACGCCCAAAGACCGCTTGGTATGGGATGTGGGCCACCAGGCTTACCCACATAAGATTTTGACCGGACGGCGTGACGCAATGCTTAGCATTCGCCAACATAGTGGTTTAGCAGCCTTTCCACGCCGCGCAGAATCCGAGTACGACACCTTTGGTGTCGGCCACTCTAGCACGTCGATTTCAGCGGCTCTGGGGATGGCGCTCGCCGCCCAGGCACAAAACGACCCGCGTCGCGTGTGTGCGATTATCGGAGACGGTGCACTCACCGCGGGAATGGCCTTTGAAGCGCTGGCCCACGCAGGCCACGTTAACGCCAATATGCTAGTGGTGCTGAACGACAACGAGATGTCGATTTCGGAAAACGTTGGCGGCATCGCCACCTATCTAGCCCGTGTGCTGTCTAGCAAGCCTTTCCTTAAAATGCGCGAAGAAGGCAAAAAAGTGCTTTCTCATCTGCCTGGCGCACTCGAACTTGCCAAGCGCACCGAAGAGCACATGAAGGGTATGGTGAGCCCTGCCACGCTGTTTGAAGAGATGGGCTTCAACTATATCGGCCCCATTGATGGCCACGACCTAGAAGCGTTGACTGAAACGCTGTGCAATCTGCGCGACCAAGATGGCCCACAGTTTCTGCATATCAAAACGGTCAAAGGCAAAGGCTTTCTGCCCGCCGAGGCCGACCAGATTGGCTATCACGCTATTACCAAACTGGAAAAGCCCAGCGCCACAGCCAATGCGCCACTGATGAAGCCAGCGGCTGCGCCGAAAGCGGCGGCTAAGAAAAAGTACTGCAACGTGTTCGGCGACTGGCTGTGCGATATGGCAGCCACCGATTCACGGCTGATGGGAATTACCCCCGCCATGGGAGAAGGCTCGGATTTAATTCGCTTCTCCCAGCAGTATCCTGAGCGCTATTTTGATGTCGCCATTGCTGAGCAACATGCCGTAACGCTTGCTGCAGGTATGGCTTGTGAAAATATGAAGCCTGTCGTGGCGATTTACTCAACGTTTTTACAGCGCGGCTACGACCAACTTATTCACGATGTAGCCGTCCAGAACCTTGACGTAACATTTGCGATTGACCGCGCTGGCCTTGTGGGTGAAGACGGGCCAACCCACCACGGCAGTATGGATTTATCGTTTTTACGCTGCATCCCCGGCATGGTGATTTTAGCCCCTGCGGATGAAGCAGAATGCCGTGCCATGCTGAGCGCTGCCTACCATCATCCTGGTCCCGCGGCAGTTCGCTACCCACGCGGCACAGGCCCCGGCGTAGCCATTCCTGACCACTTAGAGTCGCTGCCCATTGGCCAAGCACAGGTGCGCCGCGATGCGGGCAATGACGGTGTACGCATTGCCTTGCTGGCATTTGGTAGCGTCAACAGCGCTGCTGCAGAAGTCGCTGAAAAGCTCGACGCCACACATATCAATATGCGCTCTATCAAGCCACTGGATCGAGACACCGTGCTCCATGCCGCCGATGAACATGAGCTGCTGGTCACTCTAGAAGAGAATGTGATCGCCGGGGGGGCAGGTAGCGCCGTAAACGAGCTGCTGCACGCAGAAGGCGTACAAATCGAAGTGCTAAATTTAGGCCTGCCTGACACCTTTGTTGAACACGGCACCCCCACAGAGTTGCTACGCGACTGCGGCCTAGATGCCGACGGTATCGAGCGTGCCATTCGTGCCCGTCTTCCGTAACGTTTAACGCTTTGACAGTACTTTTAACTTTTTAACAGTTGAGAACACTATGCTATTTCTGATTATCGTGTTTGGCCTGATTGGCCTTGCTGTCGGAGGTCCCATTGGCCTGCTGATTGGCGGTGGATTGGGCTGGTGGTTAGCACGGCGGATTAGCCGCCGACTGAATGCGGCGCGCATGCAGATTCAAGAGGGTTTTTTAGAATCGATCTTCTCGGTAATGGGTTGCTTATGCCAAGCCGATGGCAAAGTCACTGATGGCGAGCTGGGCGTGGCTGAAAAGCTATTCGACCAAATGCACCTTCAAGGCGAACAGCGTGCCAGGGCACGGGCAGCCTTTGAGCGCGGGCGGGCCGATGATTTCAATCTTGAAGCAGAATTGGCCAGCGTCAATCGCCTAACCCAGCGCCAGCCGATTTTACGGCAGGTGTTTTTGCAGGTTCAGTTAACCGCCATCGCGGCTGACGGCGTGCTTCACCCTGCAGAGCACGAGATGATTCTACGTGTAGCCCGCGGGGTTGGTTGTAGCGACGCTGAAGTACAGCAAATCGAAGCCATGCTTCACGGTGCCGCCGCGAATTCGCAAGGTTCCAGTGAAGAGGCATTGAAAGACGCCTACCGTGTACTTGGGGTGAATGAAGACGCCAGCGACGCAGAAATCAAAAAAGCGTACCGTCGTCTGATGAGCCAAAATCACCCCGACAAATTGGCTGGCAAAGGGCTGCCTGAAAGCATGCGTGAAGTGGCACAGGCGCGCACCAGCGAAATTGGCAACGCTTACGAACGTATCCGTAGCGCCCGTGGCCAATAGACAGGTTTCTAAGCACTCGCTACAGTAAAACCCCACCGCGCTGCTTAGGAGCCGCCGTATGATAATCCACTACAGTTTTCCAAATTCCCGCTCGGTGCGGGTTGCCTGGACACTTGAAGAGCTTGGCCTGGACTACCACTGCCAGCACGTAGCACTAGATAAAGGCGAGGGGCAAACCGCTGAGCACCTAGCTCGCCATCCAGATGGCAAGGTGCCAGTGATGGAAGATGGCGCGCTAACGCTGTTTGAGTCGGTGCCTATCTGTCGTTATCTTGCCGAGCAATACGGTGATGGCAGCCTTCTGCCAGAAAGCGCCGCTGAGCGAGCGCAGGTCGATCAGTGGCTAAGCTTTATCGTCACTGAAGTCGAGCAGCCGCTATGGCTACAGGCCAAGCATAAATTCGCTTTACCCCAAGATAAGCGCGTACCTTCAGTATTGCCTACCGCCGCTTGGGAATTTCAGCGGGCACTGCTAGCGCTGGAGCGCCGTTATCAGGGCCAGGAAACGTTAGTCGGCGAGACGTTCACCTTGGCAGACATCTTCCTTACCCATACGTTAACGTGGGCAGCCAGCATGAAACACCGCCTGCCTGAACCTCTGGCTGCCTACCGCGCACGCCACGCTGACCGTCCTGCGCTAGCCCGTGCCATGGCTAAAGAGCAAGCAGCCGCTGAAGAGCGTTAAGTAACCGCCTGGTGGGGCAGCACAGCGCTATAAACGGCGATGTAGTGGCAGACACTTCCAGCCATTACAAATAGATGCCAAATAGCGTGGTTGTAGGGAATGGCACGCACAGCGTAGAAGATAACCCCCAGCGTGTAGATGATCCCCCCTGTAGCAAGTAGAGCGATGCCGGTCACCGATAAGCTGGCCGCCATCTCTCTTGAGGCCAACACAATCATCCAGCCCATGAGGAGATAGATCGCCACGCGTAGCACCGAAAAACGCTGTGGCCATAGCAATAGGAAGCCAATCCCTACTAGCGCTAGCGACCACACGGCGATAAATAAGACCCAGCCCGTGGTGCCGCGTATATTAACGAGCAGAAAAGGCGTATAAGTGCCCGCGATAAGTAAATAAATCGCACAGTGGTCAAGCAACTGAAAGCGTCGCTTCCAGCGCCGATGGGAAATACCGTGATAGAAGGTCGACGCGGTATAAAGCAGCACTAGCGTGGTGCCATAGAGGCTCAGACTGGCAATTTTCCATGGGTCGACATGGGCCGCTAAACTCGCCACCACCAGCAACACCACCATGCCCACTAGGCTGAGCACAGCACCCACGCCATGGGTAACACTGTGCCACCACTCTTCGATACTGCTGAATTCGCCCTGCTTGCCGGGCAGTGCATCAGGTTGTTGTTGATCGACAGCTTTCATTTTGGGGAACCCCTAAAAACCTCTTCCCCTCACTATCACCCTTTACGTTCAATATCGACATCGCTGGCCTGGGTAAAATCGTCCAACGCCATCATATGGCCAAGCTTGCCAGCTTTTGTCGAAAGGTAATGTTCATTATGAGGGTTTAGGCCAGTGGTGATCGGCAGGCGCTCAACCACATTCACGCCGTCGCGGGTTAAGGCATCTACCTTACGCGGGTTATTGGTCATTAGCTTTAATGCCGTGATACCCAAGTGGTTGAGCATCGGCACACACAGGTCATAGCGTCGCATGTCAGCCCCGAAACCAAGTTGCTCGTTGGCCTCGACCGTATCGGCACCTTGGTCTTGCAGGTGATAAGCGCGAATTTTATTTAGCAGCCCGATACCTCGCCCTTCCTGACGCAGGTAAAACAGCACGCCACGCCCCTCTTCGGCAATACGCTTAAGTGCTTCTTGCAACTGATAACCACAGTCGCAGCGCATCGAGAACAGCGCATCGCCCGTTAAGCACTCGGAATGTACGCGCCCCAACACTGGCTCGCCGCCGCTCACATCGCCTAGTGTTAAGGCGATATGGTCTTTACCCGTGGCTTCGTCTTCGAAACCATGCATGGTGAATGTGGCCCAAGGCGTGGGCAGCCGGGAAGCGGCAATGAAGCGAATGGTCACAGGTTACCTCGTTGATTAACCAAACCAGCTAACCACACCGGTGTTGGCAAAATAAGAAAACAGTTTACCAGGAAGCAGCGACGGCCTCACGGTATCAACAGGGTGCGTCGATTTTTCTTAGCGGGAGAGCCGCTATGCGCCCTCTCTTTAAGTACTAGTCTTTAAGTACTAGTCCTATCTTCAAGTACAATGACTCCCTTACAATGCGGGCAAATTTCTCAAGAGCAAGTATTTATGACCACCACACCATTGCAAAATGATCGTTTTCTTCGCGCATTAGCCCGTCAGCCCGTTGACCGCACACCGGTATGGATGATGCGCCAAGCGGGTCGTTACCTGCCAGAGTATCGCGCTAGCCGTGCCGATGCTGGCAGTTTCATGGATCTATGCCGTAATCATGACCTGGCTTGTGAAGTTACCCTGCAGCCGCTGGAGCGCTACCCGCTCGACGCCGCAATTCTCTTTTCGGATATTCTAACGATCCCTGACGCTATGGGCTTGGGTCTCTATTTCGAAACCGGTGAAGGCCCTAAATTCAGAAAAACCGTACGCACCCCAGAAGAGGTAGCGGCGTTAACCGTTCCCAACGCCGAGCGCGACTTGGATTACGTGATGCGCGCAGTATCAACTATCCGCCGCGAGCTGAACGGCCGCATGCCACTGATTGGTTTTTCGGGCAGTCCCTGGACGCTTGCCACTTATATGGTAGAAGGCGGTTCCAGCAAAGATTTCCGCCATCTAAAAACCATGCTTTACGACACGCCAGACACCATGCATCAACTGTTGGACACTCTGGCTCAGTCGGTCACTGACTACCTTAATGCGCAAATTCGCGCTGGCGCTCAAGCGGTACAGATTTTTGATACCTGGGGTGGCGCGCTCTCAACTCCCGCCTACCTAGAATTTTCGCTGCGCTACATGGAGCAAATTGTCTCTGGCCTGATCCGTGAACATGAGGGACGCCGCGTGCCGGTCATTCTGTTCACCAAAAACGGCGGCCAGTGGCTGGAGCATATTGCCTGCGCCGGTGCCGATGCGCTGGGTATTGATTGGTCTACAGAGCTTTCCGACGCTCGTGCGCGGGTGGGTCATAAAGTGGCATTACAAGGCAACCTTGATCCGAATGTGCTGTTCGCCCGGCCTTCTGCTATTCGCGCAGAAGTCGCCCGCGTGCTGGAAAGCTACGGCCACGGCCCCGGCCACGTGTTTAACCTAGGCCATGGTATCAGCCAGTTTACTAACCCTGATCACGTCACCGCCTTTATGGAGGCGCTGCATGATTTAAGCCCGCAGTATCATCAAAGCATTCCGACCCAGACAGATAACACGCGCCCAGGAGCAAAGTAATGAGCGATTTACGCGACGATCAGTGGTTTACCGAAGTCTTTGATAGCCACGGCAGCGCTTTCTCGCTGAAAGTCACTGAGAAGTTGTTAGATGTTCAAAGCCCTTATCAGCATCTGGAAGTGTATACCACAGAGACCTACGGCAACCTGATGGTACTTGATGGCTGCGTGATGCTGACCGATCGCGATAACTTCCTCTATCACGAGATGATCGCCCACCCGGCACTGTTCACCCATCAAGACCCCAAGCGCGTGGTGATTATTGGCGGCGGCGACTGCGGCACGTTAAAAGAAGTGTTACGTCACCCTGGCGTTGAAAAAGTGACCCAAATCGATATCGATGAAGAAGTCACTAAAGCTGCCGAGCGCTTTTTCCCAGCGCTGGTAGAAGCTAACGGTGACCCGCGTGCCGAGCTGCTGTTTGCTGATGGGGTGAAGTGGGTAGACGACGCTGCCGATGAGAGCATCGACGTGCTGATTATCGACTCTACCGACCCCGTCGGCCCCGCCGAAGGGCTGTTTAAAACCGACTTTCTAAAGCGCTGCCACCGTATTTTAAAAAATGGCGGTGTCATGGTGCAGCAGAGCGAATCGCCGCTTTACCATAGCGGCTCTATCATCCGTGAACTGCGTAACGATATGCGTGAAGCGGGCTTTGATAGCGTGGCAACGCTGCCCTTCCCACAGCCAGTGTATCCGTCTGGCTGGTGGAGCGTCACGCTGGCCGGTAAAGCTACCAGCGTTGAAAGCTTCCGCGAACAGGCTGCCGCTGAACACGAAATGCCGCTACAGTACTACACAGGTGATGCTCACCGTGGTGCACTATCGCTACCGCCTTTTATGCGTAAAGCCTTCGCATAACGCTGCGTCTGCGAATAGCCAAAAGGCCGAGCATTGCTCGGCCTTTTTTTATGGGCTTACGTTTTTGAGCTTACGTTTACTTGCCCTTTCACGTTAAGGAATAACAAATGAAAACCGTTCGTTGGTTGGGAGTAGGAATTGGTGCTTTAGTACCTGCGCTGGCTATGGCCAGCACGCTGGAAACTGTCCAAGAGCGCGATAGCGTGCGCTGTGGCGTTAACGCTGCCCAGCCAGGCTTTTCGTCATTAGATGACAATGACCAGTACCGAGGCCTGGATACCGATGTGTGCCGTGCCATTGCTGCTGCTGCGCTTGGCGACGCGTCAAAAGTAGATTTCGTGCCACTCGACTCAGTAGAGCGTTTCACCGCACTGCAGTCTGGCGAAGTCGATGTCCTATCACGCACCACTACCTGGACATCAAGCCGTGACACGACGATGGGTATGAACTTTACCGGCGTGAGTTACTACGACGGCCAGGCCTTTATGGTCGCCAGCGATCTTGGCGTGCAAAGCGCTAAAGAACTCGATGGCGCGGCAGTTTGCACCCAGTCCGGCACCACTAGCGAACTCAATCTCTCTGACTACTTCCGCGTCAACGACATGACCTATGATACCGTCGTATTTGATGCACCAGAGCAGTCGATTGCAGGCTTTGAAGCAGGCCGTTGCGATGTTTTAAGCTCTGATGCCTCCCAGCTTTATGCTCAGCGGATGCAGCTTGCTGACCCCGACATGGCGGTAGTACTCCCTGAAATCATCTCGAAAGAACCACTCGGCCCAGCCGTCCGTCAAAATGACGACCAGTGGTTCAATCTTGTGAAGTGGTCACTGTTTGCCATGCTAAACGCGGAAGAGCTTGGCGTCACGCAAGCTAATGTGGATGAGCAGCTCACCTCGGAAAATCCTGATGTCATGCGCCTGCTTGGTCAAGATGGTGACTTTGGTGAATCAATGGGCGTCAACACCGATTGGGCCTACCAAATCATCAAGCAGGTGGGTAACTACGCTGATATCTATGACCGCAATGTCGGTGCCAACTCAGACTTCAAGATTGCCAGAGGCTTAAATGCTTTGTGGAAAGAGGGTGGGATTCAGTACGCACCGCCGATTCGTTAAGCCTGCGTGTCCTTCAAGCCTATGAATCTGCCGCACTGTATTCTTAGCATTGAGTTCTTAACAGTAAGCCACACGAATTCAAGTTAACTGCAGCCTTAGCGACTACGCACCAAAATGAAGCAATCGCTAGTCGCTAGGGTCTCTTTTTGCACCAATACTTTCGTATACAGCGCGTATTTTGCGTTGAAAAGCGCTGAATTTGACGACATATCCTTTCTGGCACCTTCCTTGCTAGCTTTTAGTGTCATGCATCTGCATGCATAACGACATTAAAACGAGTAAGGGAAACGACCATGATGAATAAGAAGCACTTGGTACTGCTGGCTTCCGCTGGCGCAATTACGTTAGCCGGTGTTGCAACCGCCCACGCTGATACACTGGAAGATACACTTGAGCGCGGCGCTGTACAGTGTGGCGTCAGCGACGGCCTGCCAGGTTTCTCCGCCCCAGACGATGAAGGTAATTGGCAAGGGCTTGACGTTGACGTATGCCGTGCCGTTGCAGCAGCCGTTCTTGGCGACGCAGATGCAGTTAACTATATTTCCCTAAACGCCGTAGAGCGCTTTACGGCTCTGCAGTCTGGCGAAGTCGATGTACTGTCACGCAACACCACCTGGACCACCACCCGTGACACCACGCTAGGCCTCAATTTCACTGGCGTTAACTTCTATGATGGCCAAGGCTTTATGGTCTCTAGCGACTTGGGTATTTCCAGCGCATCTGAACTAGACGGCGCCGCTATTTGTATCCAGTCCGGCACCACGACTGAGCTGAACCTAGCTGACTACTTCCGTGCTAACGGCATGGAGTTTGACCCTATCGTCTTCGATACCTCTGAACAAACCGTTGGCGGCTTCCAGGCTGGCCGCTGTGACGTTCTGACCTCCGACACTTCCCAGCTGGCTGCCCTGCGTATCCAGCTAGACGACCCGGCTGGCGCAGTGATTCTGCCAGACGTCATCTCCAAAGAGCCGCTAGGCCCAGTGGTACGCCAAGGTGACGATGTATGGTTCAACATTGTGAAGTGGTCGCTATTCGCCATGATTAACGGCGAAGAGTATGGCGTCACCAGCGAAAATGCTGAAGAAATGCTCAGCTCTGAAAATCCTGATGTTGCTCGCTTGCTTGGACAAGATGGTAACTACGGTGAAGGTATGGGCTTAGAAGCTGACTGGGCTTACAACATTCTGAGCCAAGTCGGTAACTATGGTGAAAGCTTTGAGCGCAATGTAGGTATGGGCTCTCCGCTTGAGATTGAACGTGGTGTTAACGCACTGTGGAACCAAGGTGGCTTCCAGTACGCACCGCCGATTCGCTAAGCGTCTCGCTTGACCCCGGCCCGCCGCCCTTTTCAGATAGTTACTGCATTTCTCAGGTACCTATCCCCAGGGGCTAGGCGGGCCATTTGATTGACCGTCCGTATCGCGGAGACGCCTTCCATGTCCGTAAGTCCTAACACTCGCCCCGCTGGCCACAAGCCGCCGTTCTGGCGAGACCGTGCCAAACGTGCGCTTATCTTCCAGCTACTTCTTGTCGCTGCTGTAGCAGCCTTTTTGCTTTACATTGTCGGTAATGTCCAAGACAACTTATCCGCACGTGGCATCACCACCGGGTTTGGTTTCTTAGGCAACACCGCAGGCTTTGGGATTGTACAGAGTCTGATCGACTACTCCTCTCAGAGCACTTATGGCCGCACTTTCCTAGTTGGCTTGCTGAATACACTGTTAGTCGGTGGACTAGGGGTACTAGCCGCTACGATCATCGGCTTTATTGTGGGTATTGCTCGCCTGTCACCTAACTGGCTGCTGGCGCGTTTAGCCACCGCCTATATCGAAACCTTCCGTAATATTCCGCTGCTACTGCAAATCTTCTTCTGGTACTTTGCCGTGCTACGCACGTTGCCGAGCGCCAGAGATAGCATGGCATTCGGCGAAGCAATTTTTCTTAACGTGCGCGGGCTGTATTTACCCCAACCCTTGTTTGAATCTGGCTTTGGCTTAATTCCTCTGACCTTCCTCGTCGCCATCATTGCCAGTATTGCGCTGGTGGTATGGAATAAACGCCGCCATGAAGCCACAGGTAAACGTCTGCCGGCTTACTGGATCTCGTTTGTACTTATTTTTGGTTTACCGCTGTTAGTACTCGTCGCTACCGGTGTGCCGGTGACCTGGGAAATGCCGGAACTACGCGGCTTTAATTTCCGGGGCGGTATTACCGTTATTCCTGAGTTCCTCGCGCTTTGGCTGGCACTGTCGATTTATACCGCCTCATTTATTGCTGAAATTGTTCGCTCAGGTATTCAGGCAATCTCGCACGGGCAAACGGAAGCTGCCCAGGCGCTCAGCCTGCCACGTAACCTAGTACTCCGTTTGGTGGTGATCCCGCAGGCGCTGCGCGTCATTATTCCGCCGTTGACCAGCCAGTACCTGAACTTGATCAAGAACTCGTCGCTGGCCACCGCCATCGGTTATCCAGACCTTGTCTCGGTGTTTGCAGGCACCACGCTGAACCAGACCGGCCAAGCTATTGAAGTCATTGCAATGACCATGGCGGTCTACCTAACCATCAGCCTGCTGGTGTCCATGTTTATGAACTGGTTCAACGCCCGAGTGGCACTGGTTGAACGCTAGGCCGACGGTGAGGATGTTTACATGATCCATAATCAAACAATCATTAAAGAGCGGCCAGCCCCCAGTAGCTCTGTAGGGGCGGTTGCCTGGCTACGTGCCAATCTGTTCAATGGCCCGATCAATACCATCTTTACCCTAATCGGGCTTTACATACTGTATTTGCTGGTAGTTCCCACCGTTCAATGGGCGTTTATCAATGCTGACTGGATAGGCACTACCCGGGATGACTGCTCTAGAGAAGGAGCGTGCTGGGTCTTCATTAACGCCCGCTTTACCCAGTTCATTTATGGTTTGTATCCCCGTGAGGAAATTTGGCGCGCCAACATTGTCTTTGCGGGTTTCTTTACGCTAATAGCATGGCTTGCAATACCTCGCCTGCCTTTCAAGCGCTGGGTGGCGGTATTCGCTCTTGTCGGTTTCCCCATTGTTGCTTATGTGCTGCTACACGGCGGCTACTTTGACATGCCGCGCGTGCCTACGCATCGCTGGGGCGGCTTAATGCTGACCCTGCTGCTAGCGACGGTCGGCATGGTGGGCGCGCTGCCAATCGGTATTGTACTGGCGCTGGGACGACGCTCTAACATGCCCATTGTCAAAAGCTTCTGCGTCGTATTTATCGAGTTCTGGCGCGGTGTGCCACTGATTACCGTACTGTTCATGGCCTCGGTAATGTTGCCGCTTTTCCTACCCTCTGATATGAGCGTCGACCGACTGGTACGGGCGCTGATTGGCTTAACACTGTTCCAAAGCGCTTACATGGCCGAGGTTATTCGTGGGGGGTTGCAGGCCATCCCAAAAGGCCAGGAAGAAGCGGCGGCTGCGCTAGGCATGACCTACTGGAAGCGGATGGGACTGATTGTGCTTCCTCAGGCGCTGAAAATGATGATTCCCGGCATCGTGAACACCTTCATTTCGCTGTTTAAAGACACCACCCTGGTCATGATCATCGGGCTATTTGACCTATTGGGGATCGTGCAAGCGGCGCTGGCCGACTCACGCTGGCTTGGCTTCTCGCTGGAAGGCTATGTGTTTGCCGCCTTCATGTTCTGGATCTTCTGTTTCAGCATGTCGCGCTATAGCCAGTATTTAGAACGCAAGCTGCACACCGGCCATAAGCGCTAACGCCGCTTTTATTAACGATTTTTAGCAGGATAAAGACATGACTCAAGCAGCCACCAACATCTCTGATACTCGTACTTCTGACCTGATGGTTGAAATGCGCGGCGTTAACAAATGGTACGGCGATTTTCACGTGCTGCGCGATATCGATCTGGAAGTAAAGCGCGGTGAGCGTATTGTTATTTGCGGGCCCTCAGGCTCGGGCAAATCTACGTTGATTCGCTGTATCAACCACCTAGAAGAGCATCAGCAAGGCGATATCGTGGTAGGCGGTGTACCGCTTACCCAAGACGTTAAGCGTATTGAGCAAATCCGCCGTAGCGTGGGCATGGTATTCCAGCACTTTAATCTGTTCCCCCACTTAACGGTGCTGGAAAACTGCTGTATCGCACCCATGTGGGTGCAAAAAAAGCCGCGCCGCGAGGCAGAAGAAATGGCCATGCAGTACTTAGAGCGGGTACGTATTGCCGAGCAGGCACTTAAGTACCCAGGTCAGCTTTCCGGCGGCCAGCAGCAGCGGGTAGCCATAGCCCGTTCGCTGTGCATGCACCCTGATGTCATGCTGTTCGATGAACCCACCTCGGCCCTTGACCCAGAAATGATCAAGGAAGTACTCGACGTTATGGTTGAACTGGCCAATGAAGGCATGACCATGCTGTGTGTGACCCATGAAATGGGCTTTGCCAAAACCGTTGCCGACCGGGTGATTTTTATGGATCAGGGGCAAATCATCGAAGAAAACGCCCCCGAGCCGTTCTTCAATAACCCGCAGTCAGAACGTACCCAGCTCTTCTTAAGCCAGATTCTAGGGCACTAAGTAAAGCGACTGATAAGACGATGGGCCTCAGCGTAGGCCCATTTTTATCTTTAGTTTATCGCTAGCGACGCCGACTCACCGGCACAAGAGAGACCGTTCAAAATGGAAAAGCTATTTATTGATCGTGCGCCACAGCCGATTGCCCCCTTTTCGCACGCTTGCCGAGTGGGCGATTTAGTATTTATTACCGGCCAAATGCCCACCGTACCTGAAACCAACGAAATGCTGCTGGGGACATTTACCGAACAAACCCACCGCGTGATGCAAAACCTAGCGATCGTGTTAGAAGAAGTGGGCAGCGACTTTGAATATGTCGTGCAGTCACGGGTCTTTATTACCAACATGGGCCATTTTGACGAGGTTAATCGCGTGTACGCCAGCTACTTCAAGCAACCTCTGCCAACCCGCACCTGTATTGGGGTAACAGGCCTTGCCGGTGGTGCCGATGTCGAAGTAGATATGATTGCTTGGATCCCTCCCGCGCCAAAAGCCGACTAATCACCCAGCAGGGTAATACTGGCAGGCTGCAGGGCTAACTGTTCACGGTGTTGCGCCAGCGGCCTATCGGCGAGCGCCGTGAGTAGTATTTGTAACGGGTCGCCATGACTAACCACTAGCACTGTTTCGCCTTCACAACGGCGTTCTAGCTCATTAATCACTACGCACATCCTTGCAGCCACCTTGCTAACTGGCTCCACCTGGTGCTGTTGATGCTCAGCATCCTGGGCGTCTAGCGCCCATACATCAGGATAATAGCGATCCGCTTGGCCATCGAACTCACCGAAGTAGCGTTCACGCAGACGCTCCTCTTTTTCCAGCGTTAAATCAAACACACTGGCGACTCTTTCAGCAGTTTGTGTGGTTCGCAGAAAGTCCGAGTGCAACACCTTGGTAGGCGTCGGCCACCGCCACTGCTGAGCAACAGCCAATAGTTGCTTTTCCCCCAAAGGTGACAAGCCAAAATCGTATAGACCACGCTCAGGTGAACTAATAATGAGCCCCCGTTCATTCGCTTGGCTGTGACCATGACGCATCAAAAGATAACGGTTTCGCCAAAAGCAAAGTGGCTTAGAAGATTCTGCCGACATTTTTTCCCTTATTAATTTTTTCCCTGAATCATGGATGTTTGACCAAATGCCAAACGCTTGCCATGGTTAGAGAGTAACTAACGACAAGGAGGACGTACGACGATGACCACCTATATTGTGGTAGCTGACGCCGCTCGTGCACGCATTTTTACTCGTGATGCATTACAACTTGCTGAACATGAAAGCCTTGTACACGCAGCAGGCAGGCTGCATGAAGGCGACTTAATTACTGACCGCCGCGGTGCCGATGTCCATGAATCCACGTCAACGTCGTCGCGCTCATCAGGAGAGGAAGGCACTGCCTCACACCATGAAAATGAGCTGTTTGCCAAGGAAGTTGCCAAGCGCTTATATGGGGCACGGGTCGACAACAGCATGGAAAAACTCATCATGGTTGCGCCGCCTAAATTTCTTGGTTTGCTGCGTGAAAAACTCGATAACACCACCCAAAAGCTGGTCATTCATACGCTTTCAAAGGATTTGAGCAAAGCCTCTCTTGCCGATATTCAACATGCCGTAAGCGACTTACGCTAACGTTTTCACCGTCACTCGTTCTTTTTCTGAATAGGATGCTTTTCAACTAAATTTCAGCTAAAGAAGTGGTCGCTCTTGCCGATATATGCTTATTCCTATATCGATTTTGAGAGCGACCATGTTTTCCTCCCTACGCGCCCGCATTTTATTAGCCGCCCTGACCGCTATTGTGCTAGCTCTGATTATTAACGGCATCGCTAGCTACACCACTATAAAATTCCATAACACTCAGCAAGTAAGCAGAAACCTCAATGCTGTTGTCGATGGTAACACCCAAGCAATTAATGAGTGGTTTAACGCCCGTTATACAATGCTGGCTAGCATGGAAGATGCGGCAAGCAGTAGCGACCCTCTTGTCGCTCTGCGCCAGCTGGCTAGCTCTGGCAACTTTTTAACCTCTTATCTGGCCTATCCTTCCACATCTGACGCGGTTTTCTCTGACGGCTGGCAACCACCTAGTGATTACGACCCACGCCAACGGCCGTGGTACGAGGCTGCTGCAAAAGCACAAGACACCATTATCACAGCCCCTTATGTGGACGCTCAAACCGGTGGATTAGTCGTTACCTTTGCTCGCCCTTTTTATCGTAATGGTCAGCTCGCTGCTGTCATTGGTGCTGATATTACAATAGAAGACGTTATTGAAATTGTCGCCAGCATTGCCCCGACACCTTCAAGCTTTGGCTTTTTGACGACGGAGGATGGCACGCTTGTAGCGCATCCTGACGCTCAACTAACGCTTGAGCCCTCTTCAGTATTGAGCAGCGATCTTACCAACGACAGTCTGGCTCAGATTATCCAAGCCGAAGAGCCCCAAGCGCTTGAACTACAAGACAGTGCCAAGCTGCTAATGGGAAGTACCGTTGGCGGCAGCAGTGGCTGGCAGCTGGTGGTAGCGCTTGATGAATACGAAGCGACCGCTGGTCTGCGTGCCATCGCGACAACCTCGATCATTACCCTGCTCGTCGTCGCCGCCATTACCGCAGTGGTATTTAGCCTACTACTTTCCCTACTGCTTCGCCGCTTGCTAGGCGTGCGTAATGCAATGGATAACATTGCTTCCGGAGAAGGTGATTTAACCCAGCGCCTGCCGGAAGAAGGCAACGATGAAGTGACCCAAATTGCCAGCGCTTTCAACAGCTTTGTTGGCAAAATGGAAGCCGTATTGATTGATGTACGCACAAGCAGTGAAGCTGTTCACCATGCGGCTAATGAAATTGCCATGGGCGGTCAGGATTTATCGCGCCGCACCGATAACGCTGCGTCTAGCCTGCAGCAAACGTCTGCATCGGTTGAGCAAATCACCAGCACGGTTCAGCACACCGCTGCCTCTGCGCAGGAAGCCAACCAACTTTCCAATGAGGCGTCAAACGTCGCGAAAGAAGGTGGTCAAGTGGTGGCAAATGTCGTTACCACGATGGAAGACATTACCCATGCTTCCGATAAAATTGGCGACATCGTCACATTAATGAACAGCATTTCGTTTCAAACCAACCTGCTGGCACTTAACGCTTCGGTAGAAGCTGCCCGAGCAGGTGAACATGGCCGAGGTTTTGCAGTCGTTGCTGATGAAGTACGTAAGCTAGCAGGGCGCAGTAGCGAAGCAGCCAATGATATCCAAAAACTGATTGAGGATTCGCAAACCAAAGTCAATAAAGGCACCTCGCTGGTGCGCAACGCAGGTGCAACGATGCAGGATATCGTGGCCCATATTACCCGCGTGACGGAGGTACTTGCCGAAATTAACGCGGCCACCAGCGAGCAGAGCGATGGCATTAACCAAGTCAACATTGCGGTTGCTGAGCTTGACCGTATGACCCAAGAAAACGCTGCAATGGTGGAAGAGTCCACGACCGCTGCCGAACAGCTAAAAGAGCAAGCTGAGCATCTCTCGGGGACGATCAGCAGCTTTAAGCTGTCGCATGCCACTACACCGGCTCTCCAGGTGCCCTATCAAGCGTCTGCCAGCCAACATCGCCATATTGCCTAAGGAATATGCTATGCATTTTCGCTCGTTACGCTCTTTTGTCGTGGCACTGGCAGGCCCCTGCCTGCTAGCCATTGTGGCTGCACTGGTGGTGTATAACCTGATCGCCGCCACTCATACCCAGCAAACCGTGGATGAGCATACCAGTGAACTCATGAACAGCGCGCTGGATGCCCGCTTAAATGCGATTGCCGATGCCGAGGGACGACGCATTCAACGCGAGCTGGATAAAGCGATGACGCTAGCCAAGCAGCTCGCCACGACCAACGCGTTAATGGGCGTAGAAGACGCAGAAGGCCAGCGTGCGCTGTACTTAAGCCGCCGACAGCTCTCCAACTTAGTACGGCAAACAGTTGCTGATAACCCTGAACTTTTGGATGCCTATATTGGCTGGGAACCCAATGCCTTTGGAGACGACGCACGCTACGCGGGTGACGAGCGCTACGGTCATGACGGCAGCGGCCGCTTTATGCCCTGGTGGTACCGCACGGAAGAGGGTGAGTTAGCCATACTCCCGTTAGGTGACGACATGGAAAGCGAGACGCGTCTGGCCAGCGGCGTGCGTGAAGGAGAGTACTACCTGTGTCCGCGTGAAACCTTGACCGCCTGTATTATTGACCCGGCAGCGTACGACTTTGGCGGCGAGACCCAGCTAGTCACCTCGTTCAACGCACCGATCTTGGTGGATGGCGAATTTCGCGGAATCGCAGGGGTTGATTTAGCGCTTAACTTTATTCAAACCCTGTTAAGCGATGCTAATCAAGCGCTTTACAATGGCGCAGGACGGATGACACTAGTGGCAGGGCGTGGCGGTTTAGTTGCCGATACCGCTAACCAGGACTCCCTGGGGGCACACGCTAGCGACTCCCTAAATGCCACTCTGTTGGCAGGTATTGAACAAGCCGCTACTCAGGGGAGTCTCCACAGCAGCATGGCGGACGGTATGCTTCAGCGCTATCAGCCAATTACCCTTGGCGACACTGATCAGCCCTGGGTGCTGGTACTACAGCTGCCTGAATCAGTGGTATTGGCCGAGCTAAACGCCTTGCAAGATGTGCTCAGTGAACAGCGTCAACAAAACACCCTGGGCATGACACTGGTGGGGCTGCTGTTGGCAGCCATTGGTGTTGCCGCACTGTGGTGGATTGGTGGACGCATCGCACGTCCCCTTAAGCGCTTGGCTAATCGTATGGAAGAGATCGCTACGGGACATGGCGACCTGACCCAACGTTTGCCGGTTCATGGCCGCGATGAAAGTGCAGCTGTAGCAACACAGTTCAATGCCTTCGCAGAGAAAATCCAAGCCATTTTGCTGGATGTCCGACGCAGCAGCGAAGCAGTCAACCACGCGGCCAATGAGATTACCCAAGGGGGGCACGACCTTTCACGGCGTACCGAACAGGCCGCCGCCAGCCTGCAACAGACATCTTCTGCCATGGAAGAGATCAGCAGTACCGTTGGTCACACCACCCACGCTTCTCAGGAGGCCAGCGGGCTCTCACAAACCGCCTCTGAATTAGCAGCCCGAACAGATAGTGCATTTGAGCAGGTGGTCGCTACGATGACCGATATTCGCACTAATTCTGATGAAATTCAGAGTATTGTCAGCGTTATTGATGGCATCGCTTTCCAAACCAATCTGCTAGCGCTAAACGCCTCTGTAGAAGCAGCTCGTGCTGGGGAGCATGGCCGTGGGTTTGCCGTCGTGGCGGATGAAGTCAGGCAACTGGCCTCTCGCAGCAGCGATGCCGCCAAAGACATCCGTCAACGCATCAATGCCTCGGCAGGTAAGGTAGAAAGCGGCACTCAAATGGTGCGCGATGCAGAAGCAGCGATGCATGAGTTAGCCCAAAGCGTAACGCGAGTGACCCAAATGCTTGGCGATATCAGCACGGCAGCGAGGGAACAAAATGATGGCATCAGCCAGGTAAGCATTGCCGTCACCGACCTTGATCAGATGACTCAGCAAAATGCGGCCCTGGTGGAAGAGTCCACCACTGCTGCCGAACAGCTAAAAGATCAGGCTGAGCGGCTCGATGCACTGGTAGGCGGCTTCATACTCGAAACGAATAGTAGTCGCCAGGATCAACCCACCCTGCCTGCGCCAACGCCTGCTCGACAGTACTAATCAACCCCAACGAGGGATAGTAAAACAGATCCATTAGGCCACGTTGATATTAAGCGGTATAACACCTGGCCTAGGGGATCGGCGGTAAAGGGATGTCATCACTGCGCTTGGCACCCGCCGTCATCTCACGGCAAAGCCGCAAGAACTCGCGCACGCCGGTGGTGAGATACTTGTGACGGTGCCAAATAAAGGTGAACTGACGTTTTAAGTCTAACTCCGGTGTTGGCAGCGGCACTAAGCTGCCACGCCGGAAAGCATCACGCAGCGCGAGCCTGGAAACGCAGCCAATGCCCAGGCCCGACTCTACCGCCCGCTTAATGCCCTCGGTATGTTCAAGCTCCAGCAGGGTATTAAACCGGCTACGCCGATGCCGCGCGGCATGCTCAAGGGTCATGCGAGTGCCAGACCCCTCCTCGCGCATTATCCAATCTTCTCGCAGCAGTTGTTCCAACTCCAAGTGTTCACGCCCTGCCAACGGATGGCGCGGTGAGCAAAACACACACAGCTCATCCTCTACCCAGGGCTGGCTGATAATCATATCGTCGTCGCACTGGCCTTCAATCAACCCTAAATCAAGCGAGTGCTGGCGCACACTCTCAATAATGTGGCGCGTATTACGCACCGCTAAGCGCACCCGACTACCGGGATAGCGCTGCATAAAATCACTAATCAATAAAGTCGCTAAATAATTACCTATAGTCAGCGTTGCCCCCACCTCCAACGCGCCCACCCCTTGCTGGCCTCGCAACAACTCTTCCACTTCTTCCGCCCTATCCAGCAAGGCAACCGCTTTAGGCAACAGCTGAAAGCCCAACGCATTGAGTTTTAGACGCTTGCCAATGCGGTCAAGCAGTTGGCAGTCAAATTGACGCTCAAGCTCCGCCAGCGCTGTGCTGGTGGCAGATTGAGACATAGCAAGGGCACGCGCCGCCTGAGAAACACTTTCGTGTTGGGCGACGGCTACAAAGACTTCTAACTGGCGCAAGGTGTAATGCATAGCAGCGACCTATCTTGATTCGGCATTTATATCTATTTTTTAGATAAGGGTTATCAGTATAATTTGCTTAACAGATAACCCTCTCTTTATTTATAATCATAGACAACATATTTAGCCATTTTTTATACTTTTTTAGAATATGGCAGACGAGGCTTACGCCACTCTGCCCATTGGAGGAGTCAGCATGAGCAAGTTTGCCTTGGAAGAAGTTCTCAGCGTTCACCACTGGAACGACACTCTGTTCAGCTTTCGCACTACCCGTGAACGCAGTCTGCGCTTCAAAAACGGCCAGTTTGTTATGATCGGCTTGGAAGTCAACGGTAAACCGTTGATGCGTGCTTACTCCATTGCCAGCCCCAATTACGAAGACCATCTAGAATTTTTCAGCATCAAAGTACCCGATGGCCCGCTTACCTCGCGCTTGCAGCATCTAAAAGTTGGCGACCAAATTATGGTCAGCCGTAAGCCTACCGGCACGCTGGTATGCGATGACCTGCTACCGGGCCGTAACCTTTATATGCTTTCCACCGGCACAGGCCTCGCACCATTTATGAGTCTCATCCAAGACCCTGAAGTGTACGAGCGCTTTGAAAAAGTGGTGCTGATACATGGCGTGCGCGAAGTGTCTGAGCTGGCTTACGCCCACTTCATTACCAAAGAGTTACCTGCGCACGAATATCTGGGCGATGACATTGCCGAGAAACTGGTGTACTACCCCACGGTTACCCGTGAAGAGTTTCACACCATGGGGCGCCTGACCGACCACATTCGCAGCGGCAAGCTGTTTGAAGATACCGGTCTTCCGCCGATTGACCCACGCCAAGACCGCGCGATGATTTGCGGTAGCCCCGCCATGCTCGACGACACTAGCGCACTGCTAGACGAGCTGGGCTTGAATATTTCCCCGCGCATGGGCGAGCCGGGCGACTACGTGATTGAGCGCGCCTTTGTTGAAAAGTAAGCAGTAACAAGCAAGAAATTGGCGGCTAGGTAAGCGACCGCCAACTAATAACAACGCCCCGCTAAACAACACCATTTAGCGGGGCGTTTTGGTAACGTTAGGCAGCTAGGCCTGTCGCGGTTAAACCGCGTCTTTACCGGTTTCACCAGTACGAATACGGATTACCTGCTCCAGTGGCATTACAAAGATTTTACCGTCACCGATCTTACCGGTGTTTGCCACTTGAGTGATGGCATCAATCACCTGCTCGGCCATATCGTCATCAACGGCTACTTCTAATTTCACCTTGGGCAGAAAATCCACCACGTACTCTGCACCACGGTATAGCTCAGTATGGCCTTTCTGACGGCCAAAGCCCTTCACTTCCGTTACCGTAATGCCCTGCACGCCGATATCAGAGAGCGATTCGCGTACGTCATCAAGCTTAAACGGCTTGATAATGGCTGAGATCAATTTCATTGCGACATCCTCTAGCTTGGTGGCCTTTTATCAAAGGGTGGCGGGACACTGCTGTTAGCCAAGCCCGTTAGCGTTAAGCATACACCGCTACCGGCAGAGAATAAAAAATCAACGCCATGGATTGTAAGAATACACTAAAACAAAAAGGCCTCCCGATAGGGAGGCCGAAAGAACACGCCAGCTCACTTCATTAGCGCAGGCTTATTTCTTAACGCTAAACTCAGGGTAGGCTTCAAGACCACACTCGGCGATATCGACACCTTCATACTCTTCTTCTTCGCTAACGCGAATTCCCATGATGGCTTTCAGTACCAGCCAGACCACAAGACTTGCCACGAATACCCAGCCAAAGATACCGACGATACCAATCAGCTGTGCACCGAAAGAAGCATCACCATTGGTCAGCGGCACTGCTAGTACACCCCAGATACCCACAACACCGTGTACCGAGATTGCACCCACTGGATCATCAAGTTTCAGCTTGTCCAACGTGACAATAGAGGCGACGACGATCACACCACCCACAGCACCAATCACAGCAGCGCCCAGTGCAGAAGGAGACAGCGGATCAGCGGTAATCGCCACTAGACCTGCTAACGCGCCGTTCAGTGCCATAGTAAGGTCAGCTTTACGGAACCACAGCTTGGCAAGAATCAGTGCCGCTAGAACGCCACCCGCAGCGGCTGCGTTGGTGTTCACAAATACTTGAGCAACGTTGTTAGCAGAGCTGATATCAGACATTTTCAGCTCAGAGCCACCGTTGAAACCGAACCAGCCCATCCACAGAATGAAGGTACCCAGGGTCGCCAGCGGCATATTTGCGCCTGGAATCGCATGGATCGAGCCATCTTTACCGTACTTACCTTTACGTGGGCCAAGCACTAAGACACCAGCTAAGGCAGCGGCTGCACCAGCTAAGTGAACAATGCCGGAACCTGCATAGTCAGAGTAACCCACTTCAGACAACCAGCCGCCGCCCCATGTCCAGTAACCAGATACTGGGTAGATAAAGGCTGTCATCACCACGGCGAAGGCCAAGAATGCCCACAGTTTCATACGCTCGGCAACCGCACCCGACACAATCGACATGGCGGTTGCGACAAACACTACCTGGAAGAAAAAGTCAGAGCGCATGGAGTAATAAGGTGCATCGTCACCACCAGCCGTCACCGCATCAACGCTATTTTCAGTGCCAATCAGAAAGCCAAGGTTAGGTAAGAAGCCACCCGCGCTGCTGGAATACATGATGTAGTAACCCACCAGTAAGTACATGGTGCAGGCAATCGCAAACAGCGCGATATTTTTGGTCAAAATCTCGGCGGTATTTTTTGAACGCACCAAACCCGCTTCAAGCATCGAGAAGCCAGCGGCCATCCACATTACGAGCACGCCGCAAATTAAGAAGTAAAACGTATCGAGCGCATAGCTCAAATCAGCTAACTCATTCATGAGGTGTTCCCCGTTGTACTAAGAGAAGTTATACGTAAAAACAGTCCGGAAAGTGTTGATCACACAGCGTCTGCGCCGCGCTCACCGGTACGAATACGGATCACATCTTCTAATGGCGTTACAAACACCTTGCCGTCGCCAATTTTGCCACTGTTAGCTGCGCTGCAAATGGCGTCGAGAACGCTCTCCAAGCGCGCATCATCGACAGCAACCTCTACTTTTACTTTAGGTAGGAAATCGACCACATACTCCGCGCCACGGTACAGCTCGGTATGCCCTTTTTGACGGCCAAAGCCTTTGACTTCAGTAACCGTAATGCCCTGAACGCCGTTATCGGCGAGCGCTTCACGAACGTCGTCAAGCTTGAATGGCTTGATGATAGCGGTGATGAGTTTCATCCCGGATCTCCCCTGCTGGATTAGGTAGCGGCAGCGCCGCCCGAGTTAAGTACTTACCTCGTCAATGCGCATACCGTGCCACTCAATTTTTTTTGCTTAAAAGTCAGCAGGTTGTTTCACATAATTTAAAATTATCTAACGGGGGGTCAGGCATAGCAGCATTTGCCATTAGCTGCTTGCACCATAAAAGAACATTAACAAAAGCGAGACGCTTCATTTCGATGCAGCAGACCAATTGCGAAAGGACTGAGTCTAAATTGCAAACGACGCATGCGTATTGGCGACGGGTTGCGTATCCTTATTAATAAGCAGTGCACATTTATGCGTGGACATTTAAGGAGAGAGCGATGGCGCCTCAAGATCGCATTAGCCGTTTAGCCCAGCAAATCGGGGATCGTCTGCAAAACGCATCCCAAGCCCCAGAAGACATTCAAAAGGGCGTACAGCAGGTGGTACGCGGTGCCTTTGACCGGCTGGAACTGGTGTCACGGGAAGACTTTGATATTTTGATGGATGTACTACAGCGCACGCGCTCACGCGTTGAAGCGCTGGAGCGGCAGGTAGCCAGCCTTGAGGCAGCGGTGGAAGCCTCTACGTCTACAAGCAACACCCCTGTTGAAGCAGAAGCACCACCAGCACCCGTTCAACCACAAGGTACTAGTGCTAACAGTACCGAGCCGCCTAAAACGGATACTACAAAGTAAGCAACATCCGTTTGCCAGCGGTGAGAGATACCAGCTGCTGGCTTCTTTATCTATTTAGCCACCATCACCATCACTCACAGTCGAAATGATGGTGATGGTGCGTCTATACGCCAATGTTGAGCACCAATAAAGGGCAGCCAAACGAAGCAGCCGCACATTGTTGCATCCAATCGTGAAGCAACTGCACCACGCTGCCCTCACCGTTTGGCGCCAGCGATTGATAAGGGCGCTCAGTGAATCTTGATCTGGTAAAGCACGCAGTAGATCACCGGTAGTACAATAAGGGTGAGTAGCGTGGCGACACCGAGACCACCAATCAGCGCGACCGCCATGCTGGCGAAGAATGCATCACTAATCAGCGGGATCAGCCCCAGCATGGTAGTCAGCGCAGCCATGGAAACGGGCCGGACACGACTAATGGCAGCGCGTACTACAGCGTGATAGCGATCTTTGTGCAGTGGTAGCTGCACATTGATCTCTTCTACCAGCACAATGGCATTCTTGATCACCATCCCAATCAAACTCAGTGTGCCCAGCAACGCCATAAACGAGAAAGGCATCCCAGTTATCAGAAGTGCAGCGACTACCCCGACAATGGTCAGCGGTACCAAAAACCAGATCGCCAGCGGCTGACGGAAGTTGTTAAACAACACCACCGTGATGATAAACATCATTACCAAGCCAAGTGGCAGTGAGGAAAACAGACCGCTCTGTGCTTCACCAGCAGTCTCAAATTCACCGCCCCACTCAAGTCGGTAACCGGGTGGCAGGTCAAGCGCCTCTACTTGCGGTCGAACTTGAGCCAATACACTAGCCGCTGTCACGCCACTGAGCGGGTCGGGTTCACCATATACTGCTAGCATGCGTTCGCGGTCACGGCGCATCATCAATGGGTCAGCCACCTGGGTCGTCACATCGCGCATCACTTGGTCTGCAGTGATGTAGCGCCCCTGTTCAGCGCTCCATACGTTAAGTGATCCGACGTTATCGATATCATTGCGCTGCTCGGGTATGGCCCTGGCAACAATCGGGATAAGGTCACTGCCGTCACGATAAATGCCCACCTGACTACCACTGGTACTTAGCGCCAGTGTGGCCGCCAGATTCTCACGGGTAACGCCCAGCCGTCGCGCTGTGTCTTCGGCAAAAATTGGCACCACGGCCTGAACACGGTTACGCCAGCTAGTGCGTACGCTGACCATATTGGACGTATCACTAAACAGGGCTGCAACTTGTTCACCGAGCTGGCGTAAGACAGCAGGATCGCTGCCGTATAGCCTTGCTTCAATTTTCGCTTTCGGAGCAGGGCCAACTTCCAACGGGGCAATTTTATAGTCGATATCACTGTGATCACGTTCAAGCACCGCTTCAACATCCGCCATGCGCGCTTGCTGCGTGACCTTGTCATCAGTTTCAATTATTAGCTGCGAATAGCTGGCATAACGGTCTTCCGGCGCATAGGTTAGGGTAAAGCGCTGGGCACCGCCGCCAATAACGGTGGTAAGGTGGCGTACACCGTCCATGTCCATGACCACGTCTTCAAGTTCAGCGACCCGCCGTTCAGTTTCCAGAATATCGGTGCCTTCTGGTGTGCGGTAATCGACAAAGAAGAGAGGCGTATTCGAGGCAGGGAAGAAGGCATTCTTGACGGAACCAAAACCGACAACCGCGCCTGCCAGTATTACCAATACCAGCCCAATCGTCAGCCAACGCAGCCGGATACCCGCCACAATCACACGGCTAAATACGCGGTACACCACGCCTGTATAGGGGTCTTCGTCTGTGCTGCTAGGGGCGACATTGCGAAACAGCAGCTTGAAATAGAAAGGCGTGAGCGTCAGCGCTGTTAGCCAACTTAACAGCAATGAATACAGCAACACATAGAACAGCGAGCCGATAAATTCACCGGTGGTATCCGGCGACAACCCAATTGGTGCAAACGCCGCCACTGCAATCAGCGTGGCTGCCAGCAGCGGCCAAGCGTTTTGCTTAATCACCTGATGTGCCGACTCACGAATACTTTGGCCGCGCTTAAGGCCTACTAGCATGCCTTCGGTAACCACAATGGCATTATCGACCAGCATACCCAAGGCGATAATCAGCGCACCCAGGGAGATTTTCTCCAGTTGCAAGCCGTGGATACGCATCAACATAAAAGTGCCAATAATGGTGATCAGCAGAATAAAGCCCATCAGTAGACCGCTGCGCCAGCCCATAAACAGCATTAGCACTACAATAACGATGGACACCGCCTGAAGCAGGCTGATTAGAAAACCGGATACCGCGTCATCTACCACGCTCGGCTGGTCATAGACCACATTAAGCTCCATACCCAACGGCGAACGTGCCTCCAGTTCCTCTAGCCGTTGATCTAAGCGGGCACCTACTTCGACCACGTTGACGCCACTTTCAAACGAGATGCCTAGGGAAATGGCCGGCCGCCCCATATCGCGATAGAGCAGTTGTGGTTGCTCGGCTAAGCCACGGGAAACCTCCGCGATATCGCTCAACCTCACTAACTCACCGTTGCCTTCACTGACGATGAGCGCACGTAAATCATCAATATTGGCAGAACTACCCGACGGCGTTACCCGGAAACGCTGGCCTCCCTGCTTTAAGTGTCCCGAATCGACTACCGCATTTTGCGTATCAAGCAGTTGTTGGAGTGAACTTAGAGGGATGTTCAGCGCACGTAGCCGCTCTCGGTCAACTTCTATGAAAATGCGCTCTTCCCTGACCCCCGCCAGCGACACCTTTTCAACCCCCTCCACCAAGGCGAGTTCACGCTTAAGAAACTCGGCATGACCTTTTAAGTCAGGCATGGCGTAGCCATCCCCGGTCAGGTTAATCATCAGACCGAAAACATCGCCAAAATCGTCATTAACACGAGACTGACTCGCGCCTGGCGGCAAGGCAGCTTGAGCATCGCCCACTTTGCGGCGTAGGGAATCCCAAAGCTGTTGCAGCTCATCGTTTTGAACCGTGCTTTGCAGTTCAACGGTGATCTGCGAAAACCCATCAGAACTCACCGAACTGATGCGTTTGATCGAGGGCATTTCTTGAATGGCTTCTTCCAGCGTTGAAGTAACTTCCTGCTCTACTTCTTCTGGTGTAGCGCCAGGGTACTGGGTAGTGACCAGCGCATTGCGAATGGTAAATTCAGGAAACTCAAGCTGCCCCATACCCGTGAAAGCCAGCGACCCACCTACGAGTAGCACCACGGTCATTAAATAACTAGCGGCCCGGTGGCGTAAGAAGTAATCAACCATCTTATAGCCCCTGTTCCTTGACCCATGGCGTTACCCGCATTTCCGTACTAACGCGATGGGCTCCCGCCGCCACCACACGATCATTCGCGTCCAGCTCACCACTCACCTCTAGTCCCTTAGATGTCAAACGCCCCACCTCAACTGGCACTGCCTCTAAACGGTCAGGTGATTGAAAACGCCACACCACCGCCTGCTCTGGACTATCAGCGAGATAGCTAATGGCCTCAGGCGGCAAATGCCACACGGCACTGTCGGACGCTGGTAAAAGCTGGCCTAAATCAAGCCGTACGGTGGCGCTCATACCATCGAGCAGCGTGATATCGTCTGGCTGCGGCAGCCGGAGTGTTACCTCATACGCAAGGCTTTGGGCACTGGCTTGAGTGGTGTACGACGCTAGTTGCGCAAGATAAGGTTTTTCGCTGTTGCCAAACCGCACTTCAAAGGCCATCGCCGTTTCAAAGGGTGAAACACTGTCACTGCGTGGTATTTGCTGAACAATTTGCTGTGGTAAATGAAAGACCACATCAAGCTGCCCTGGCTGCTGAATCACCGCCACCGTTTCTTGCACTTGAACGATCTGCCGGTTATCTACGGGCACCTGAGCAATCACGCCATCATAAGGAGCGCGTAGCTGGGTGTTTTCTAGCTGTTCTTCAGCTTGCTCAAAAGTCGCCCGAGCAGCACGCCATTCCGCCTCTGACTCATCAAACCGAGCCTGGCTGATCGCACCGCGCTCTAAGGTGTAACGCATACGCTCGCGGGTTGCTTGCGCCAACTCTAACCGCGAACGGGCGCTGTCCAACTCGCTGCGCACGTTACGATCATCAATACGGGCGATGAGAGTGCCTTCCGTTACCTGCTGGCCTGGGCTCACGTTAACCTCTAAGAGCTCGCCCGCCATGCGAAACGACAGATTGCTGCGTGTAGTGGCTTCAACCCGCGCAGGAAACTGGCGCTGCAGCGCTGCGCCAGACGCTTCCAGTGTGATCAATTTCACCGGCCGGGGAGGATGTTCATTCTGATCCTCGGCATCAGCGGCACCCGCCACCAGCAGCAGAACCAGCAACGCTGGAAGTAATCGAATCACAGTGTTACGCACAGCGGACTCCTCGGCGGTGTTATTAATACGCAGTCAGGGGGAATTTCACTGACATTCATGAATGTCAGTTAACGTGTATACTAATAGCCTACTGGCGACTTTGCCATTCAGTAATGCCAATATATGAGCACTTTTTTGTTAGGAGCTGCTATGTCACGCCGCAAAGCTGAGGCTGAACGCACCCGCGAGGCCATACTTGATGCCGCAGAAACTCAGTTTCTCGCCCAAGGCGTGTCGCGCACTACCTTGGCCCATATTGCGGCGGCAGCAGGGGTTACCCGCGGTGCGATTTATTGGCATTTTGAGGATAAAGCGGCCGTATTTAATGCCCTGCTTGAGCGTGTTCGCGTGCCGCTTGATGAGATCGTCGATGAAACAGTGCTTCGTTTAGGCAATGCTCCGACTCAGTGTTTACAGGGAATTGCCCACAGTGCACTCCGCGCTATTTGCTATAACCTTCCGCTGCAGCGCGCCGCGACCATTGTGCTGCACCGCTGCGAAAAGTTAGAAGATGACCATCCGCGTATCAGTATGATTACCCAACTATCAGAGCATTCAAAAGCGCAGGTAGAACAGCTCTTCGAACAGGCTAAGCTGAGCGGCCAATTACGCCAGGGCCTTAGCCCTTCAAGTGCCCGCCTTCAGTTTCACAGCTTTTTAATCGGCGTTTGCTTTGACTGGCTGCAAGACCCACAACAGTTTGAATTGGCAGACGAATACGAGAGCATGGTCGACACCTTAATGCGAGGGATGATGGTGGACCATGCAAAACATCACGTCTAAGCCCGCTTCTTGTACCGGTTCAGCACATTATCTCGCATAGCAGCGGGCATAGAGCAGCGGGCATGGTCTTGGTTAGCTGATATCTAATAAGTAGCCATAAAATGCTGTGTTCCGCTGCCACCCTAACGACTCATAAAGCTGCTGGGCACGCTCGTTTTCCACCTGAGTCATAAGAATCAAACGCGCGACGCCATGCTCACGCGCCAGCTGGGTGGCCGCTTCCATTAATGCTCTGCCCGTGCCTTTCTCGCGACTCTCCGGCACTACAAAAAGATCGTTTAGCGTCCAACGGGCGTTTAAGCCTACTGTAGAAACCCCAGGATAAAGCTGCACGAAGCCGGTAAGGGCACCGTCACTCGTTTCGCTCACCAAGATACGTGAGTCCGCCTGCCGAAAACGCTGCTGCAAAAAGTCACGTGCCGCACCGCTATCGCTCGGCTGCTGATAGAACTGCCGATAGCCCTCCAGTAACTCGGTTAAGGTATCAAGGTCGTTAATAGTCGCTGCGCGAATTGTAATCATGCTGCCGCCTCCTAGAAGTATTCCTTAGCATCTTAGTCGTAAGCTACCTTCATCCCAACGCAGTTGCTCTTGATCAAGTCAAACTGACCTCCAGTAAACAACGTATCGGCAATGAAAGACAGTCGGTGCCGCAGCATACCTGTCTTAAAAAGACAGCTAATCAGTACAACGAATCCGGCTTCCATCGGCTGACAACCAACGGCTATTTGAAAAGCACTGAGTAGAAAGTTATCAGTTAAGCTTGAATTAGCGCACCCTTCTCAACAAATGCGCTATATCTAGATGAGCGGTCTGCGTATTCGCGCAGTGCTTTCTTGTAGTAGGGTATGTTTTTTACACACTCATCTATCTATCCATCAAACAGCAAGGGGACAACACGTTCCCAATGGGGTCAACGTGGTTCAATCGCTCTCTTCGCACACAGAATCCCGCGCTTCAAGATGGAAGGCTTGGAGCGTGCACATCTTAACCGCCAGCGGCGTACTGCTCGGCACAATGGCGCTACTTTCACTAATCGACAATAACCCAGTCGCCTGCTTACTCTGGCTAGGTGCAGCAATGATGGTCGATGGTTTCGATGGCACCCTGGCGCGTAAGTATGAAGTAAAAACCGTTCTGCCCCACTTCGATGGTTCGACGCTTGATATGGTCATCGATTATCTAACCTGGGCGTTTATTCCCGCTCTGTTTATTTATTTCTTTATTGAGTTGCCGCCCAATTTCGAATTGCTGTCAGTGTTCATCATTCTGTTGTCATCGATGTTCTGTTTCTGCAATGTCGATATGAAAAGCCAAGATAATTATTTTGTTGGCTTTCCTGCCGCCTGGAACATCGCCGCGGCCTATTTTTATATTCTCGATTTACCGCCCTTCATCACCTTTGCGTCTATCGTTTTTCTAGCCATTCTTACCGTGACTAAGATGAAGTTTCTTCATCCGTTTCGTGTTCGTCAGTTCATGCCGCTCAATATCGCCATCACGCTGTTATGGTGCGCATGTACAACGTCACTGGTGCTCTCCAGCCCCGACCATGCCGCTTGGGCACTATGGGGATGGGGCATTGCATCCGTTTACTTCATCGGTATGTGCGTCTGGCGTACCGCTCAAGAGGCGTTTTAACTTAGCGATAGCAAACAATGCTTACTTCAGCGCCACCTCATGCTGCAGTGCCTCATCCACCATCTCGGTGGCAAGCTCCCCCACGGTGCGCACGGCATCTTCAATGGCCGGTGTTAACGTAAATGCATAGTTAAGACGTAAACACTGGCGAAACTTGCCAGAGGCTGAAAATAGCGAGCCAGGTGCCACATGGATAGCGCGCTGAGCCAAGCGCTCATTAAGGCGCACACAATCCACCAAGGCGGGTAACTCCACCCATAGCAAAAAACTGCCTTGCGGATAGCTAATGCCCGCACCTTTTGGGAAATAGCGCTGCACCCAGTTGATCATGATGTCCCGTTGGCGCTGATATTGGCGAATGGCATAGCGAAGGTGACGCTCGTAGTGGCCTTTGGCAACAAACTCGGCTACCGCCAGCTGCGGTAATGTGGCGGAGGCACCGGTAGAGACATACTTCATATGCAATGCCTTGTCCCGATAACACCCCGGCGCCAGCCAGCCCACCCGCAGCCCAGGCCCCACCGTTTTGGAAAAACCGCTGCATAACAACACCCGCCCATCATCGTCGAAAGACTTCACTGTCAACGGCCTTGGGTGGGTATAGGCGAGATCACCGTAGATATCGTCTTCAATAATGGCCACGTCGAAGCGTTGGGCAAGTTGAAACAGCGCCTTTTTGCGCGCCTCGCTCATGGTGTAGCCCAGCGGATTGTTATACGTCGGAGTGACCTGTATGGCACGGATCGGCCACTGTTCCAGCGCCATTTCCAATGCTTCCAAACTGATACCGGTTTGCGGATCAGTAGGAATCTCTAACGCTTTTAGGCCATTGGCTTTTAGGATCTGCATGGTGCCGTAAAAGCTGGGCGAGTCCACAGCCACCACATCGCCAGGCTGAGTGAGGGTGCGCAGTGCTATCGACAATGCCTCCTGACAGCCGGTGGTGATCATAATGTCATCTGGATGCAGCAAACAACCGGACGCAATGGCCAAGCGCGCTACCTGCTGACGCAGCTCGGGGCTACCACTTAGTTTGTCGTAGTTAAAGCCATTCAGATCGTGCTTACGATGCAGCCCCGACAGTATTTTCGACAACGGCTTAAGCGTTTCGTAAGCCAGATTCGGCACACCGCGCCCAAGCAACAGCCGACTATCGTCACGCTGTGTAGCGACCAGCTCTAGTACTTGATCCCATTGGGAGACATCCAGTGGGCACTGCGCAGGACGAGAGACAGATGGCAGCACCGCAGGCACTCTGCTTGGAAGAACAAAGTAGCCCGATTTCGGCCGTGATTCGATCAGCGACACATCCAACAGTTGCCGATAAGCTTCCTGAGCGGTCGAGATACTGACATTAAACTCCTGACATACCACTCGAATAGAAGGCAAGCGATCACCCACGCGGTAAATACCGTGCTCAATTCGCTCCCGCAAAATGCCAGCAACCTCCTCGTAGCGAGTCATACTCTTACCTTCTGTTTTTTAAAAACAGCCTCCAATACAGCGTTAAATATAAGCTTCTAAGCAATACAGATTCCTGCATTAGCAAGCATACAGAGGTATAGCACAGGTCATCTGTATCTTAAAAATAGAAAAGTCTATATCTGTATTGCTCTAACGCGGCTGCGTAATCTGGTGGAGCACATTGCCATCCAGGAGAACCGCTATGTCACGCTTCAGCCTCACCCAGATTCGCTGTCAGTTACGCCACTATCATCAGCACCGTCGCAGCCGCCGCCAGTTACTAACCCTCGATGACCGACTGCTGGAAGATATTGGAATCACTCGTGCCCAAGCGTGCAAAGAGGGGCATAAACCGTTTTGGCGGCACTCGCCAATTAACAGGGGGCTGTATGAACATCGCTGAGCATGATCTTTTTATATCGCGCTAACGGGGCTATGCCAGCGAATCTAGAGCGGTGGCCACTGCATCAAACAGCCGCTCTAGCTCAGCTTCCGTGGTGCCAAACGGAGGGCCGAACTGCAGCGTGTCGCCGCCATAGCGCACGTAAAACCCAGCTTCCCACAAGGCTAAATGGGCATCTCGGGGGCGAATGGTTGGGTCGCTATGACGGGGCTCCAATTGAATTGCCCCCGCTAAGCCATAGTTGCGAATATCAACAATATGGTTACGGCCTTTTAGAGCATGAAGCTTTTGTTCAAACGCAGGCGCTATCGCGCTGACCTGGGCCGGGAAGTTTTCGCGCTCCATTATTTCAAGCGCAGCTAAGCCAGCCGCGCAAGCGACGGGGTGGGCGCTGTAGGTGTAGCCGTGGGGAAACTCAATGGCGTGTGGGGCACCCCCCGCGTGCATGAAAGTGTCGAAAATGTCGCTGGAGGCAATCACTGCCCCCATAGGAACCGCACCGTTAGTGATTTGCTTGGCAACGTTCATAATATCCGGCGTAACGCCAAACGCTTCGGCACCAGTGGTCGCACCGCTACGGCCAAAGGCGGTAATAACTTCATCAAATATCAGCAGAATATCGTGGGCGGTACAGATCTCGCGCAGCCGATCCAGATAGCCTTTGGGCGGCACAATTACCCCTGCAGAACCAGACATCGGCTCAACAATCACCGCCGCAATAGTCGAGGCATCGTGCAGGGCAATTTGATCAAGCAGCGCATCGGCAAGTTCGGCACCGGTTTCTGCTTGGCCCCGGGTAAACGCATGGCCCGCTTGCAGGGTGTGCGGAAGATGCGTGACGTCCATCAATTGGCCGTAATGCTTGCGGTTGCCACCAATACCGCCCAGGCTGGTACCACCAATATTCACCCCGTGATAGCCCTTGGCTCGGCCAATCATACGGGTTTTCTCAGGCTTACCTTTTAACCGCCAGTAGGCCTTGGCCATTTTGACCGAGGTATCGGCAGCTTCTGAGCCAGAGTTAGTGAAGAACACATGATCCAAGCCTGCAGGAGTAAGGCTGGCGATTTTTTCCGCTAACTTAAACCCCAGCGGATGGCCAATTTGGAAGCTTGGCGCAAAATCGAGCGTGCCCAGCTGAGCCGACACGGCCTGTTGAATCTCTTCACGGTTATGGCCCGCGCCGCAGGTCCATAAGCCAGAGAGTGAATCGAATAGCTTACGGCCCTGGTCGTCAATGTAGTAGCGCCCTTCTGCGCCAGCGATAACCCGTGGATTGGCGTGAAAATCCCGGTTTGCGCTAAACGGCATCCAAAAGTGTTGATTAAGCGCGCTAGGGGAAGCGCGCTCCTCATCAATAAACGCTTGGGGAGTGGTGGTGTTTTTTAGGCCAAACATGTTGTTCAGCTCCATCGCTATGAGACATGGCCTCAGCATGCGCCACCGAACACGTTTATAAAATTACGATTTTCTTTTGCTCACGTTAGAAAATTTATACGTAATAGGCACCACCGCACAGCCGCCCTGCCAAACGGTGGCTCATTACTTATAGTACGACGTCATACCCTTCAAACTTGGGCGGGCCAAGGTAGATACCTTCCGGTGCTTTGGCATTGGCGTGGGCTTTGCGAAACGCTTCCGACTTGGTCCAGGCGCGAAAGGCATCTTCCGACTCCCATACGCTGTGGGAGATAAACACGGTATGGTCTTCCTGGCTTTCACCCTGCAGCATTTGGAACTGCTTAAAGCCCGGCACTTCATTAAGATGAGAATCACGGTTACGCCATACGTCCAAAAAATCCTCTTCACGGCCTGGGGCTATCCGAAAACGGTTCATCGCAATATACATCGTCACTCTCCTATTAAGCTGATCCAGTTCTGCTGGATTAGTTACGTCAACGTCACCCTGATGGTAACGTCATGGTTTATCGGCGAATAGCGCTCAACCATCAGGATACGGCATGGCTAAGGCACCCATCCAGGTCGTTTGGTTCAAACGCGATTTACGCATTCATGATCATGCGCCGCTTACCAATGCGGCCGCAGCTGGCCCGGTGCTGCCGCTCTTCGCCATTGAGCCTGACCAATGGCAAGCAGCGGATAGCGCGTTACGCCATTGGCAGTTTGCTGCAGATTCGCTTGTCGACCTCTCCAACGCTTTAGCAAAACTGGGCCTACCGCTATGTATCTGGCAAGGCGATATTGTCGGTTTGCTGAAGGCACTAAAAGCATACTACGGCCACATTGCCCTTCACTCTCACCAGGAAACTGGCAACGCCTGGAGTTTTGAACGAGATAAACGGGTGCATGCTTGGTGCCAAACCAACGGCATCACTTGGCAGGAAACCCGCCAACAGGGCGTGGTACGCGGGCTCAGCAGCCGCACGGGGCACCAAACCCGCTGGGAAAGCCACTGGGAATCGCTAATGTCGGCACCGACCTACCTTGCACCGCAAAGCGCCCAAACAGCCCCAGGTTGGGAAATCTTTCATCACCTTGACGTTGAGCAGCTACACACCCTGACGCTGGGGTTTGATACCACGCCGTGCCCCCAACGCCAGCGTGGCGGGCGCAGTGAAGGCCGCGCGCTTTGGCGCAGCTTTGTGCAAGCACGCGGGCGGCGTTATCGCGGCTCGCTGTCTAAACCGCTGTTGGCCTGGGAGTTTGGCTCACGGCTTTCACCTCACTTGGCCTGGGGCACGCTTTCCATGCGTGAAGTGGTCCAGTCGCTACGCCTTCAGCGGGAAAAACACAGCGATGACACGGCGTGGTCACGCTCGCTGCGCGCCTTCACTTCACGCCTTTACTGGCACTGCCACTTTATCCAAAAGCTAGAGAGCGAACCCAGCATTGAGAACCAAACGCTGCACCCGGCGCTGCGCGGCTTAAGAGAGCGTGACCCTACTCACCCTACTCTTATCGCTTGGAAACGTGGCCAAACCGGGGTGCCACTGGTAGATGCCTGTATGCGCAGCTTGATCGCGACTGGCTGGCTTAACTTTCGAATGCGCGCCATGCTAATTTCCCACGCCACGTTTGGCCTTGGGCTGCACTGGCGGGAACCGGCGCTGCACCTAGCGCGGCTGTTTACTGACTTCGAGCCGGGCATTCACTACCCTCAGGTGCAGATGCAAGCAGGAGCCACCGGCACTAATGCGCTGCGGGTATATAACCCGATTAAACAGGCGGAAGATAACGACCCCACTGGCGAGTTCGTCGCTCGCTGGGTACCAGAGCTAAAAAGACTACCGTTAGAGTGGCGTGCGAGGCCCTGGGCACTACCCGAAAGCCTGTGCCAGCGATTTGGTTTTCAGCCAGGCGAGCATTATCCGCTGCCCAACGATTTTGAAACCGAAGCGCGGCACTGGAAGAAAATGCTGCATGAGCTAAGACGCACGCCAGAAGCCAGAGAGTCCAGCCGAGCCATTGTAGATAAGCTCGCTAGCCAGCGGCGACCCAACAAGCGTACTAACACTAGAAAGCCCGTTAATCGCAAACAGCTTTCACTATTTGATAACGAGCTATTTGATAACGAGCTATTTAGTAACGATATGCTTGCCGACAATGAAGCCACGCACGGTGAAACAGCGCCGTTAGAGGGAAACAAACCTTCCAAATAGCCCCTTACCATAGCCCCTTACCAATGGCAGGGGCTATTTTTAACCGTCAGCGCAGCAAGTTAAATAAAACGCCCTAAGCCCACCGCAGAACGCAACCGATCCATAGTCACCGCCGCTTCTTCCCTAGCGCGTTCAGCACCTTTTTGTAGAACTGCTTCAATATACGCAGGGTCTTCCATCAATGCGGTGTAACGCTCGCGGGGTGCGCTTAAGTGCGCGTTTAAGTAGTCAAACACGTGGTTTTTAGCATCGCCCCAACCGATACCTGCCGCATATTGCTCACGTAGCGCTGCGGCTTCTGCATTGCTGGCAAACGCTGCGTAAATTTGGAACAGCGTGCAGGTATCGGGGTCTTTAGGCTCACCGGGTTCCAGTGAGTTGGTTTTGATTTTACGCACCAACTTTTGCAGCTTCTTCTCGCTAGAGAAAAGCGGGATCGTATTGTTATAGCTTTTGGACATCTTACGACCGTCCAGCCCTTTCAATACCTCCCCTTTTTCATCCACAACGGCTTCAGGCTGAACAAAATATTGGCCTTTAAACAGGTGGTTGAAACGGCCGGCGATATCACGCGCCATTTCAATGTGCTGAATCTGGTCGCGCCCTACCGGCACTTTATTGGCGTTAAACATTAAGATGTCGGCAGCCATTAACACCGGATAGCCGAACAAGCCCATTGTGATACCTTTATCAGGGTCCTGGTCGCCGGCTTCTTCATTTTCTGCAACCGCCGCTTTGTAAGCATGAGCGCGGTTCATCAGCCCCTTGGCGCACACGCACGACAGCATCCACATCAGTTCGGGAATTTCTAAGATATCCGACTGGCGATAGAAAATGGCGTTATCGGTATCTAACCCTAACGCAAGCCACGTAGCGGCGATTTCCAGCCGCGACTCCTGCACACGCTTAGGATCTTGGCACTTGATCAGCGCGTGATAATCAGCAAGGAAGTAAAACGACTGTACGTTGGGGTCTTGGCTTGCCTCAATGGCAGGCTTAATAGCACCCACATAGTTACCAAGATGTGGCGTTCCGGTCGTGGTAATCCCGGTCAGCACACGGGTTTTAGCTGTCTGACTCATAGTGTGGATCCAGCTGAATAAAGGTCAAAAAAGGTAAGTCATTGTACACTTAATGCCAAACCACCGTCGCCTTTGTCTGCTGGCTTACCTCCCCTTCCTTCACGTTGATAAAGACAGGTAAGCTCTGTGCCAGCAGCGATTCGCCATCAGTACTATCCACAGCAATCACCGCCCCGAGTGCCATCACCCACGGTTGACCATCGCGTTCAATCGGGATAAATAAGCAGCTATTGTGCTCACAGGCACTGCTAAGCACCGTGGTTAACGGGTGCGCCACTAACTCTTCCCAGCTAATGATGTCCTCCCACCGATTAGGATGTTCACTGTCGATAGCAAGCACGCCCTCTCCCCACACCAGCTCACTAAAAGAAGCCACCGCCTGGGCAGCCGCTATTTCAGCACGCATTTGCGCTAACGTCGCAGCGCGGTAGTTACTTGCTAAACGCTCCTCTACCAGAGCGGATTGCACACTGATCGCGCCGACGACCACGGCGCTAGCCAGTAACCCCATGACCACGACTAACGCAACTCCTTGCTCCTGATGTCGATGTCGATGTCGATGTCGCATATCGCCTCCTTGCGAGTACTTATTGGCAAGCTTAAAGCCCCGCCTGTAGCGCAGCCGCGCGATGGGTAACGTAAAAATCAACCGCAGCCCCCTGACGACCCAGCGGCAGCGACACCATGCTGACGCCTTTGCCGACTGGCGTTCCAAGCGGCTCGTCTCGTTCACAGCCAACGCCTGCTGCATCGTCCGACGTTGTATAGTCAAAAGTGACCAATGGCTGAGACTCCCGCATATCTTGAACCGTGCAGCGGCAGTGGGCATCAACCACCACACACTGCAGACGAAAAAAAGGCGCTCCGTTTTCATCGGTAGCGCCTTGTCTGCGTAATGTGTCAGCAACGGTTGTCGCCACATAAAGAAGCGCTTCCTGATGGCGACCCAGCTGATCTACCTGCTTAAACGTATGAAAGGTGCTTAAGAAAAGCTGGCCTGCGCCAAGAACCACCACCACGCCAATGGCCATGGCAACTAATAGCTCTGGTAAGGTAAAACCGCGCTGCTCATCCATGGCAGGCCCACCGTTACGGTTGGTTGGGAAGTTGGAACACGTAGTTGAAACTATCGTGGGGTTCGTTCGGCTCAGTACGTAGGCGCACCACCACATCAAACTGGCAGCCTTGTCGGTCGATACGGCTCTCTTGCCCCTGAGTATGGCTAAGCACTGCTAGTGGGTCCGTAAACCAGTGGCTAAGCCAAGCAGATTCAATCGTCGCTAACGGAATACTATTGCAGCGTTGGTGCGCAGCAAGTGCTGCCCATAGTCGCTCTTGGGCATCTACCGCAGCAACGTTCGCCAGCGACTGCGTATAGCCAGCGCTAGCACTTTGCAGGGCTTTTACCTGCATAGCCGCCACGCCCATCAGCCCAAACGCTAATATCACCAGCGCAATCAGCGCTTCAACTAGCGAAAGGCCACGTTGCCTGGGCATTTACCAGCACGCCTCAGGCAGGCGCTCGCCCCGTGCATTAAAGTGAATATCGCTGTTACAGCCATCGGCTTGGGTTGTTGTAGCCGTCAGTAAAAAGCCACCGTCGTCTTCACTGCCATCAGAAGACGTAATGGTGTAGTTGCCATCGGGAGAGGCAGGCGTAAACGTGCAGTCGGTGTAAGCGTATTGGCGTGAATAGCAGCGCTCAAGCTCAGAAGCGGCCTGCAACAACCCTGCATGCGCGTCGGTGCGCAGCGAACGCTCTACGTAACGGGTGTAACTTGGGTAGGCAATACCCGCCACTATTCCAATAATCGCGACGGTAATTAGCATTTCCACTAGCGTAAAACCGTGCTGGCGAGCCTCCTGGCAGCTAGCACGGTACAGACAAGCACGACGAAAAAGGCATGAAGGCACTGAGCGTGCTCCTGTATCAGTTGGCCCATACGCGAAGTATGTCGCAAACCGATACACTTTGCATCAGTCGCTTACAATCACTTGCTCACGCAGCTCTTTCGGCATCGAAAAGGTGATGTTTTCCTCGCGCCCCTGAAGCTCAATAGGCACCGCTGCTCCTAACGCTTGCAGCTTATCAATCACGCCTTTTACCAATACTTCTGGCGCACTGGCACCCGCAGTGACCCCTATACGGCTTACATTTTCAAGCCACGCTGGCTCAATTTGGTCGGCATTGTCGATTAAGTAAGCGGGCGTACCCATCCGCTCGGAAAGCTCACGTAGGCGGTTAGAGTTGGAGCTATTAGGGCTGCCAACAACCAGCACCAAGTCGCTATCTGCGGCCAACTCCCGTACTGCATCCTGGCGATTTTGAGTGGCATAGCAAATGTCGTCTTTGCGCGGCCCCTGGATCTCTGGGAATTTTTCACGCAGTGCGTCAATCACCTTAGCCGTGTCGTCCATCGAGAGCGTGGTTTGGGTCACAAATGCCAGCGCTGCGGGGTTATTAACCACCAGCTTCGCCACGTCCTGTTCATCCTCGACCAGATAGATCTGGCCGCCGTGAGAGGTATCATAACGCCCCATGGTGCCTTCGACTTCCGGGTGGCCTTCATGGCCGATCAAAATGCACTCCTGACCACGCTTGGCGTAGCGCAGCACTTCCATATGCACTTTGGTCACCAGCGGGCAGGTCGCATCGAAGACTTTAAGGCCGCGCTGCTCGGCGTCCTGCTGCACCGCTCGGGAAACACCGTGAGCCGAGAAGATCACGATGACGTCATCGGGCACTTCATGGAGTTCTTCCACAAATACCGCGCCCCGTTCACGCAATGTTTCCACCACAAAGCGGTTATGAACCACCTCGTGGCGCACATAAATTGGCGGACCGAAGACATCTAGCGCACGGTTAACAATGTCGATCGCGCGATCGACACCCGCACAAAAACCACGCGGGTTCGCTAGCTTGATCTGTACCGGCTGTGTTGGCTGAGATGACTCTGATGACTGCATAAAAGCGCCTTGATGCTATTGCATCGCCTGTTAAATGAAAACGAGTGCTTAAAATCAGTGCTTGGTGATTGGTGTCACGTTCAATACGTCAACTTCAAACGTTAGCGTACGGCCCGCCAGTGGGTGATTAAAATCGACTTCCACACGGTCACCGTCAATGGTTTTGACCACACCAGGCAATTCCGTTCCCGCCTTATCGGCAAATGACATCACCATACCAATTTCCGGCTCTTCATCACCAAAATCAGCGCGTTTGAGGGTTTGGATATTTTGCGGGTTATGCTGCCCAAACGAGTGCTCAGGGGTAATCTGAAAAGACCCGCTCTGGCCAGCAGCCATACCTTTAATAGGGTGTTCAAAGCCAGGCGGCAAATTGCCATCGCCATATTGAAAGGTAGCAGGCGTTTTCTCTTTAGTGGAATCAACTACCGTGCCGTCTTCTAGCTTCAGCGTAAAGTGCAGGGTAATTTCCATACCGTCATCGATTAGGTAGTCCATAACGTTCCTCGCAATCGTATGCAAATAGTCATGTGGGCAGTGTATCACTGCCCTTTCATCGTGGAGCCGTTACGCGGCTTTTTTGCGACGCCGATCACCCATTATCGACTCCCAAATTAACCCTACCGCTCCTAAGGTAATGCCGATATCAGCAATATTAAAGGCGGGGTAATACCAGCCAGCAGCGTGGAACGATAAGAAGTCCACCACGTAGCCATGGACTAAACGGTCATACAGGTTACCCAGGGCACCGCCAATAATTAGCGGCAACGCCACAGCCAGCAGCTTTTCATCCGCTCTAACGCGGGCAAGCCAGATGGTTAAGCCAATGCTGGCACCAATGGCCACAATGGCAAAAAACCAGCGCTGCCAGCCAGGGTGGTCCGCTAAAAAGCTAAACGCCGCGCCAGTGTTGTGCAGCAGCGTAAGGTTGAAAAACGGCAGCACTTCAACGGGCTGGGCATAATTCAAAAAGTGGCTGGCCATGTACTTGGTCAGCAAATCCAACACGATGACCGCCACCGCCAGCCACAGCCAGCGCAGCGGCCGCCGCATGGGCGGCCGCTGGTGTGGATCGTTGGTGGTTAACGCAGGATTAGGCATAGTGACGAATCTCGCCGCTGCCTTCGGGAAGATTGCTAATACAGCGGCCACACAAATCTGGGTGCTCAGCATGAGTGCCAACATCGGCACGGTGGTGCCAGCAGCGCTCGCACTTCTGGTGCTCGCTTGCACTAACGGCCACTTTCAAGCCGTCAAGCTCGGTGCTTTCGGCGTTGGCAGCATCCGCTAGCGGTGCCAGATGTACTTCACTGGTGAGAATAACGAAGCGCAGCTCATCGCCCAACTTGGCAAGCGTGGCGTTCAGCTCATCGCTAACGTAAAGCGTCACTTCCGCCGCCAAACTACCTTTGATGACTTTAGCATTACGCGCGTCTTCCAGGCACTTGTTCACCGAGTGCTTCACTTCAAGCACTTGCTCCCAGAAGGCACGGCCCATCGCGGCATCATCTGCCAAGGTGCCAAGTTCGGTGTAGTAGGTTTCCAGCAGCACACTGTCGCCACGCTCGCCGGGAATATGCTCGTAAATCTCCTCGGCAGTGAACGACAGAATCGGTGCAACCCAGCGGCTGAGCGCTTCAACCACATGATAAAGCGCCGTTTGGGCGCTGCGGCGGGCCAACGAATCTGTTTGGGTGGTGTACTGGCGGTCTTTGATAACATCCAGGTAGAAACCGCCCAATTCCCGTGCACAGAAGCCGTGCACCTGCTGGTACACATCCAGGAAACGGTACTCTTCATAGGCTTTTTCGATGCGCCCTTGCAGCTGTGCCGCGCGGTCAACTACCCACTGATCCAGCGCCAGCATATCGCCAAAGGCCACCTGATCTTTAACCGGATCAAAACCGTTCAGGTTAGAAAGCAAGAAGCGCGCGGTGTTACGAATGCGGCGGTACACATCGGCGGTGCGCTTGAGAATCTCATCTGACACCGCCATTTCACCAGAGTAATCGGTAGACGCGACCCACAGGCGAAGAATATCGGCACCCAGCTTATCCATTACTGTTTGCGGCGCAACCACATTGCCGATGGACTTCGACATCTTGCGGCCCTGGGCATCGACCGTGAAACCGTGGGTCAGCAGCTGACGGTACGGCGGGTGGCCGTCAATCGCGGAGCCGGTCAGTAGCGACGAATGGAACCAACCACGGTGCTGGTCCGAGCCTTCCAGGTACAGGTCAGCACGCGGGCCGCTTTCATGGCCATGGGGGTGCGAGCCGCGCAGTACATGACGGTGCGTGGTGCCGGAATCAAACCAAACATCCAAGGTATCGGTGACTTTGTCGTACTCAGCCGCTTCAGCACCTAAAAGCTCTGCAGGGTCGAGTTTAAACCACGCCTCAATGCCCTCTTGCTCCACGCGCTTAGCGGCTTCTTCCATTAGCGAAACCGTGTTCGGGTGCAGCTCGCCGGTTTGCTTATGCAGAAAGAACGGAATCGGCACGCCCCAGTTACGCTGGCGAGAGATACACCAATCAGGGCGATTAGCGATCATGCTATGCAAGCGCGCCTGCCCCCATGCGGGAGTAAACTCGGTGGCTTCAATACCTTCCAGCGCCCGCTCGCGCAGGGTTTTGCCGTCTTTACCTTGAATATCCATGCCCACAAACCACTGGGCAGTAGCGCGGTAAATCACCGGTGACTTATGCCGCCAGCAGTGCATATAGCTGTGCTTGATGGGCGTATGCGCCATCAGCGCGTTCACTTCGCGCAGCTTCTCAACGATATTCGGGTTGGCTTTCCAGATCATCTGACCGCCGAAGAACGGCAGATCATCGGCATAAACACCGTTGCCCTGCACCGGGTTGAGCATGTCGTCAAAGCTCATGTCATGCTCACGGCAGGTGATAAAGTCATCCATGCCGTAGGAAGGCGCAGAGTGAACAATACCCGTGCTGCCCACTTCCGACTCAACGTAATCCGCTAGATACACCGGCGAAAGACGATCATAGAACGGGTGACGGAAATTGATCAGGTCCAGCGCTTTACCTTGCGCAGTAGCCATCACGCTACCGGTCAACCCATAGCGCTCTAAACAGCTTTCTACCAGCTCTTCTGCGAGCAGCAGCAGGCGTTCGCCGGTATCCACTAGCGCATAGGTAAACTCAGGATGAACGTTCAGCGCCTGGTTGGCAGGAATTGTCCAAGGCGTGGTGGTCCAGATCACCACTGCCGCTGGCTTGGGCAATTCGCTTAAACCAAAGGCCGCTGCCAGCTTGTCGGCATCTTCGACCGGAAAAGCCACATCGATAGCATCGGATTTTTTATCAGCGTACTCAACTTCCGCTTCGGCCAGCGCCGAGCCACAATCAAAGCACCAGTTAACTGGTTTTAAGCCTTTAAACACGTAGCCCGCATCGACCATATCGGCCAACGCACGGATTTCCCCCGCCTCGTTGGCGTAGTCCATCGAACGGTACGGGTGGTCCCAGTCACCAATAATACCCAGACGCACAAAGTCCGCTAGCTGGGTTTCGATCTGTGCACCAGCGTACTCACGGCATAGCTCACGGGCTTTATCGGCAGCCAAATGTTTACCGTGGGTAGTTTCTACCTTGTGCTCAATAGGCAGACCGTGGCAATCCCAACCCGGCACGTAAGGCGCATCAAAACCCGCCAGGTTTTTTGATTTAACGATAATATCTTTAAGAATTTTATTAACGGCGTGACCGATATGAATGCTGCCGTTGGCGTAGGGAGGGCCATCGTGCAACACAAACAGCGGCGCGCCCGCGCGGGTGTCGCGCAAGCGCTGGTACAGGTCCATATCCTGCCATTTAGAAACGCGCCCTGGCTCCTGCTTCGGCAGCATGCCGCGCATGGGAAAGTCGGTTTCTGGCAAGTTTAGCGTGTGCTTATAATCCATAGTCCGGTCAGCCGTCGTTAGCATCGGCGGCGTTATCCGCCGAAGAGAAATCAGAAGAAGCGGTCTCACGCCCAAGCGGGGCCGAGGCCAGCGGAAGAGCATTCATGCAGCCAGTACCCGCTGTCGCAAAGTAGCGGCGCGCTCTGGCTTGATCGTGTTCAATTTGCGTTTTCAACGCATCAAAATCATCAAACTTCACTTCCCCGCGTAGCCGCGCGCAGGGGTAAACCGTCAGCCGCTGACCATAAAGGTCGCCTGAAAATTCCAATAAATGAACTTCCAGCGTCGGGCGCTTAGACCCCACCGTTGGCCGAAAGCCAACATTTGCTACTGCGGGGTAACGCTGGCCATTAGCCAGTTCAGCCACCACGGCAAACACACCGCGCAGCGTTAACGGCTGGGGCAATAGCGGCAAGTTAGCAGTAGGCACACCAATGGTGCGCCCTAGCTGTTGGTCACGCACCACGCGGCCATGCAGTGAATAAGGCCGACCTAGCAGGCGCGCCGCAACCTCGAAATTGCCGCTGGCAAGTAAGGTGCGCACCCGCGTGCTAGATACCCGCTCGTCATCAACTTTAAAGGTGCGGGTGTGCTCTACACCAAACCCTTCCACCAGCCCGACGGTTTCCAGCAGATTGAAGTCGCCACGGCGGTCACAGCCAAATCGGAAGTCGTCGCCCACCACCAAATGCTTTACCCCTAGGCCATCAATCAGCACCTGATCGATAAACTCGCGCCCGGTCAGGCTGCGCAAGGCATCGTTGAAGGGTAGGCATAGCACCTGCTCGGCCCCATGATCGCGCAGCAGGCGCACTTTTTCGCGCAGGCGGGTTAGCCGTGGCGGCGCTTGCTCACCGGCAAAAAACTCCCGCGGCTGAGGTTCAAACACCACCACCGTCAACGGCACATTCAAGCGCGCCGAATGCTCACGGCACTGCTGCAGGATCGCCTGATGGCCGCGATGCACACCATCAAAATTACCGATGGTAGCAACGCAGCCACGATGAGCCGCTGTCAGATTGTGCAGACCTCGTATGACGTGCATGGCACCTCTTTTTTAAAAGCGTTTGCCGTTTTAAAAGCGTTTACCGTTTAAAAGCCTTCGATTATAACGAACGCGCTGTTCCGGTGCAGGGGAAGATTACCTTCGTCCTGGCATTAGCTACTCGTTCACCTTACTGCTGGCTGTTTGCGCATTAACTATTCATTTTAAAGTGACGCAGCCGCAGGCCAAATGCGGTCAGCCAAGCGAAATAAAGCCCGCCGCCCAGCACGACTAATCCTGTCACCCAGTAAATGCGCTGCCACAGCTCAAACTCAAGCCATGCCTGCCAATCAGGGGCTACCAGATAAAGCGCACTGCTCATTAACGCGCTGCCGCCCACTAATTGAACGGCGTAACGTCCCCACCCTGGCTGAAAGATCAACACCTTCTGGCGATAGAGCAGATACCCCAGCAACCCAGCATTTAAAAATGCCGACAGTGCGGTCGCCAGCGCCAAACCCGCGTGGGCAAGCGGCCAAATCAACAGCAGGTTGAACACCATGTTAGCCACCATGGCGATAATGCCCACTTTCACCGGCGTTTTAGTATCCTGACGGGCAAAGAAACCCGGCGCTAACACTTTAATCAACATAAACGCCACCAGCCCAAACGCGTAGGCACGTAGGCTCATGGCAGCCATTTGAATATCGTTATCAGTCATTGCCCCGTAGTGGAACAGGGTAATCAAAAACGGTTCCGCCAACACGGCCAACGCCAGCGCGGCGGGCACTCCTAACAACAGCACCACACGAATGGCCCAGTCCAGCATGGCCGAAAAGTGTTCGGTGGACTGCTCCGCATGGCGTTTAGAAAGCGCTGGCAAAATAATCGTACCAATCGCCACACCAAACACCCCAAGCGGCAGCTCGACCAACCTATCCGAATAGTACAGCCATGACACGCTACCCGCCGTTAATAACGACGCCAATACGGTGTCCAGCAGCAGATTAATCTGCGAGACCGACACCCCAAACAGCGCGGGGGCCATCAGCTTCAGAATGCGCTTCACCCCTTCATGGGCAAAATTTGGCCACGGGGTTGGCAACAGCCCCAGGCGCAGCAAAAACGGCACCTGAAACACTAATTGGGCAGCCCCGGCAATCAACACCCCCCAAGCCAGCGCCATGGCGGGCTCTTCCATTAACGGCATGAGCAGCAGCGCCGCGCCAATCAGCGAAAGATTCAGCAGCACCGGGGTAAAGGCGGGCACCGCAAAGCGGTTCCAGGTGTTCAACACGCTACCCGAAAAAGCGGTTAACGAAATCAGCAGCAAATAGGGAAACGTCAGCCGCAGCATATCGGCAGTCATGGCTAACTTTTCGGGGTCACGCCCGAAGCCAGGGGCAAATACCCACACCAGCCACGGGGCACCCAGCATCGCCAACGCGGTTATTAGCGCTAAAATGGCCGTTAGGCTGCCCGCCACCGCATTTAGTAACTCACGAATTTCCTGCTTACTGCGCTGGGTAGAGTACTCGGAAAGCACCGGCACAAAGGCTTGGTTAAACGCCCCTTCAGCAAACAAACGGCGCAGAAAGTTAGGAATTTTAAACGCGACAAAAAACGCATCGGCCCCGCTTCCCGCCCCCAAAAAGGTCGCCACCACCACATCGCGCACCAGCCCCATCACTCGCGACAGCATGGTCATCGCGCTGACCACTAACCCAGAGCGCATCAACCCGCGGCGCGGGGGAGACATATTGGCTTGCGGAGGCGTGTTCGTGGTCATGACTCAATCCATAAGCTCACAGTGCATCGCTACAGGCGATGTTCAGACACAAAAAAACCGGCCGCAGCCGGTTTTTTTTATGGCGCCTGCCGGCTTACGCCGCCAGAGCCTTAATGCGCTTGTTCAAGCGGCTTTTCAGACGTGCAGCTTTCTTCTTAGAAAGAACGTCTTTATCAGCGATGCGGTCGACAACCGGCTGCATAGCCCGGAACTCTTCCATCGCTTTGCCATGATCGCCAGTGCTGATCGCTTTGATCACACGCTTGATGTAGGTGCGGACCATGCTGCGCTGGCTGGCTTTCAGGACGCGACGAGTCTCGGCCTGGCGGGCGCGCTTGCGTGCTTGCTTGCTGTTCGCCACAGGTATCTCCTTGGAGAATAAAGGTTGCCAATCAACGGCAACGAATTAACTATGTATTTGTCGGTCGGCTTTTATCTCTAGGTTTTCACCTCTAGGTTTTCGCCACGACACGACCTTTCCGTCAGTATCTTTCCACAACAACCAATTGATTTGGAAGCAATTAAAATGCTGCCAAATAGTGTAACGAGCAGTTCAAAATCTGCCCGCCCACGGGTCTTGTCTGAGAGGATGGCATAGTCTATCACGCGTTAAGCGGGCTTGCCAGCGCTTGTCAATGCTTTTCTACCCGCAGCATCACGCTTAATTCAGCACCTCTTTCGCTCTACAGGCTGTATCAAACTCTATTTCTTCAAAGACTATTTCTTCGAGTCCAAGAAACCAACCTGCGCATACGCGTTGCGTAGCCACACCTTCATGCGCTGACGCTCGGCAATATTCATAAGGCTACGGTCGTTGGCCACCGCCCAAAAGCTGCTGTTGTTGAAGTCAATTTTCTGGGTCAGTTTGGCATGTAGCTTGGGCAGCTCTATCAACGTAGCGCCCTGGGCGCTGGCCTGTTGATAAACATCAGAGCGCTGGAAGCGCGTGAAACTCTCACCCCGCCCCAAGTTTTGCACCACCACTAGCTCAACCGGCTGGGCACTGTAACGTTCCAGCACCTCGGCAAGCAGTGCAACAGAATCCGCACCATCATCCATCACGTGCCACCACACCACCTGCATGCCTAGCTCATTCAACAGCCCAAACACATCGGTATCTTCAATCCAGCGGTTAATCGGCTGGGCAGACTGTGCCGCCAAATCAATAATTAAGTCCCGCTCGGGGTGCTCTTCCAGCGCCGTCAGTATGCCGTCTAGGCTATCGTCGTCGCCCACCACCACGGGGGAGGCATAATCCTGATAAAAACGCGAAAACGTACCGTGGGAAGCATCGCAATCAAACCCCAAGAATGGCATCTCGTGATCGATGTAATACTGCGCCAACACCCGCGCCGTCATCGACTTACCCACCCCACCTTTCTCACCGCCAATAAAGTGCACCCTGCCCATACCTGTTTCTCCAGTGTGGTTAAACACCCAGCCCTTAGCGAATTTAGCAGGAAATGGCAAAAGCGGAAGACATAACAAGAGTGTTAATACGCAGGCAAATACGCCAACTCATGCTGCTGGTTAATTTCATCCACCGTGCGAGCACGCGGTTGCAGTTGGTCTTCATCAAGATCAAACCGGGCAATCGCCTCGCCTAACTGACTTGAGCGCAAGCGAAGCTCTTCCCCCGTGGCGGCGGTTTGCTTCACCAAGTCCGCATTCTGTTGTGTCACGCCATCCATTTGCGTTACCGCCTGCCCAACTTCTTGTACCGCTCGTGCCTGTTCGGCGCTGGCCTGACTGATTTCACCCACCAGAGCGGTAACGCGATTAATTGCCTCAACAACACGGTGCGTTTTTTCGCTGGCTTTATTCACCAGGGAAGCGCTCTCCGTTACCTGCTGTAAATTAGCGTGAATAAGCTCACTGATTTGGCGCGACGCCTCTGCACTGCGCGTGGCCAGGTTACGCACTTCTTGAGCCACCACTGCAAAACCGCGCCCCGCCTCACCGGCCCGCGCGGCTTCCACTGATGCGTTTAACGCTAAAATATTGGTTTGGAAAGCAATGCTGTCAATCAGCGATACAATCGTCACGACTTCTTCCGAGCGGGTATTCAGCGCCTGCATCGCAGACTCCACCTGCTTAACCATAGCGCCGCCTTCTCCAGCAAGCGCGGCAGCATCACTGGCCTGATGATCGACCTGCTTGGCACGCTCAGCATTATGGGCAACCGTAGAACCCAGCTGCTCCATGGCAGTGGCTGATTGCGTCAGCATACTTGCCTGCTGCTCAACGCGGCTTAAGAGTTCCGTACTATTATCAGAGATCTGATAGCTGTCATTCTCAACTTCAAACGAGGCCAAACGAACACGGTTGACGGTCTCGGAGAGCTGCTGCGTCATATCGCTCAGGGCCTGCATAATACTGTTTTCGGAAAATCTGTTTTCTGAAAACCTGTTTCCCGAAAAACCACTTGCTGAAACACCGTTCGCCGCTGTACTGAAATCGCCGGAGCCAATGGTTTGCACACGTTCCCTGACTTTTTCTGGCGTCGCGCCAAGGGTGCGTTTCAACCAACGCCCAGGTAAGGCGGCAATAATTAAGCTAATCACAATGGCCAGCCCTACCAACACCAGCATAGTGGCCTGAAAAGTGCCGGCTAACTCACGTGCTGCACGGGTTTCCTCAACACTGCGCACTTCTTGCAAATCGATAAACGCATTAATGTCACCCAGCCATTGCTTAAAGCGGGGTGCGGCATCTTCAAAAAGCACAAAACGAGCCGCAGACAGGTTATTAGTACTACGAAATGCCAGCACTTCCGCCACCGCTGCTTGTGTGCTTTCTGCCGTGCGCTGAATCTGCGCATAGGCTTCGCGCTCAGCCTCAGGGATATCGTCATGGGTGGTAAGCAGAGCAGACAGGGCGCTTTCCGCCTCTGCGTAATCCTCTTCTAATGCCTTTATAAGATCGAGCTGTTCTTGAACGGCGCTATAGGTAGTCAGCCCCACCACATCGCGCAGCGCAATGGCACGGTCGTGCACACTACCGCGAAAATCAATCGCGTAACGCTGCTTCATACCATGCACATCATTGATACGCGTTAACGCCTCATCAATCGCGTTAACGCGTTGAATACCAATCGCGGTAATGGCTACCATCAGGGCGATAATCACAGCAAAGCCCAACCAGAGCCAGTGCTGAAAACCAAGTGCATAACGACCTTTTTGCAGTAGCGCCATGGTGCTTCCTTAAGATAAGTGAACCAAGATGCTTAGCCACTGCAATATGCGTGCCGGGTTTTAATGCGGATAATCAGTCATTTATGGGCTTTAATGATAAATAAAGCGCTGCCCGCGCACCAAAAAAGTGCAAAGAAATCAAAGAGAGGGAATTATCTAGCTGCTGGCTCTGAATATTCACCAGTGCAATGAAGCCCGAGCGGCAAACTGCCGCCGGTCTTGCCAATTGTGCTCTACAATGGAGAAAATCACTGGAAAGCGGCACAAAAAATATCGCGAACATGGTCGAATCGGTACAGGGGGGTTTAGAGCGCTACCGGCCTAATCTAAACTATATGCTGCTGGACGAGCTAAGTTGGCAACCCCAAGAAAGCTTTCACAGCGGCCTTAGAAAAACCGTAGAATGGGCAACCAAAGGGCAACATAGCTAACGTAATGGCCAGGAGAAACATATGAAACATACTACGCCAATGCCACCACAGCGCCATAAACGCGTTTTCTTAACTGAAGACATGGAAGCCCACGCCAAAGAAATTTCTCAAGATAAAGAAAAGTCGAGGAAATTTCTTATTAGGGCAGGCCTGATAAAGCAAAACGGCGAACCAACCAAAGAGTTTAGCTGATGCAAAGTGGCTATAAACTCTCTCCTCTAGTGGGCTATCACGGCTGCGATAAAGCCGTCGCTGAGAAAGTTTTATCTGGACAAGCACACCTCAATCACAGCGAAAATGAGTATGACTGGCTCGGAGACGGCATCTACTTCTGGGTAGACAGCTACGAGCGCGCTCTGGAGTGGGCAAATAAGGGCAACAACAAGACACCTTATGTGGTGGGCGCCTTCATCGACCCAGGCTTTTGCCTAAATTTAACGGATTACGGCGTAACATCAGAGCTAAAAACTGCGTACCAATTTCTTAAAGAGACCTACGCACAAATAGGTGAAGATTTACCAACAAACGCTGTTATGCAACATGGCAAGCCCATGACACGTAAGCTAGATTGCGCCGTGATAAAAGCCGCTCATCAGTTACGCCAAGATGCAGGCGAGCCAAGCTTTGATACCGTTTATGGCGTGTTCGAAGAAGGTGACGTACTTTACCCCGGCTCGGCCTTAAAAGAGCACACGCATGTTCAGATGGCTGTGCGCAACCAGCAATCGATTATTGGCTATTTCAGGCCAGAGCAACTAATAAGTAGCACACCATGAAAGGCATTATTCTTGCGGACGGAAGCGTCTCTCGGCTTTATACCCCATCACCCAGGGTGTTCAAGCAGCGCTCAACAACTCCTTCGTATGCGCCCGCTGCTGTTTAATCGCCCCATCTACTATATCCAGCAGCTTTTCATAGTCCCTAGGCATCTCTTTATCCATACCGGTGTCTTCAAAGCGTGGCTTGAGTGTCCGCTATGACTATTGCACCGTTATGCCCGAGCAAACCACCACACCGTCATGCCCGAGTAAACAACCGCGCCGTCATTCCCGAGAGGGGTTATCGGGAATCCAGTTTGACCTTTGCCCGATAAGACGCAGCTACCTGCCTCACCATGGATTCCCGCTAAGGGCATGCGGGAATGACGGACCTGGGGCGTCACCTCTGTAAGTGGCGGGTGTCAGCCACCCCAGCATCACTCCCGAATGCACCACACCGCTATGCCCAAGCTAACCACCACACCGTTGTCCGAGTAACCACCACACCGTTATGCCCGAAAACCACCACACCGCCATTCCCGAGCAAACCACCGCACCGTCATTCCCGAGTGAGGTTATCGGGAATCCATTTTGACCTTTGCCCGACAAGACTCAGCTGCCTGCCTCACCATGGATTCCCGCTAAGGGCATGCGGGAATGACGGACCTGGGGCGTCACCTCTGTGAGTCGCGGGTGTCAGCTACCCCAACATCACTCGTGTATGCTCGCGCTGCTGTTTCACTGCACCGTCTAAAATATCTAGCAGCTTTTCATAGTTCGCAGGCATCTCTTTATCCATGCCGGTGTCTTAAAAGCGTTGTAAAGTGGCTTGAGTGTCCGCTATGACTGTTTGTAGCTCGTCGATAACGCGTTGTTGTTCTTCATTGGTCATATTACCCCCATAAAAAAACCGACCCCAAAAGGAGTCGGTTGAGTGTAACGCTTAGCTATCAAGAATTCGCTGTATCGTGAAGCTCTAGATTAACCCAGCAGAGAAAGCACGTTCTGCGGGATCTGGTTGGCCTGGGCAAGCATGGAGCTGCCCGCCTGCTGTAAAATCTGCATTTTGATCATACTTGAGGATTCTTTAGCGTAGTCTGCATCCATAATCCGTGACTGCGCGGCGGCAGTGTTAAGACTCTGGGTCGCTAAGTTCTCAATTGCACTCTCAAATCGATTAGCGAGCGCGCCGTACTGGCTACGATAACCATCCACTTGGTTTAATGCTTCTTGCAGTTTGGCCATCGCTTCGCGCGCTTTTTCAAGCGGGTCTAGCTCGACATCTTCCAGCCCAAGGGAGAGGTGATCAGCGGGTGTCGGCTCGATAGTGATCGTTTCGATCTCCTCACCAAAGTGAGCATCCACAACAATCTCCGTAGCGCTACTTATGGGGGGCGTAATATTCGATGCTGGCATGGCATCCCACTCTGCCTGAACGTTAAATATACCTTGCCCAGTAACAACCAATATTAGAGGCTCTGTTGTTTTATCGATATTAAGACGTTCAATGCTATGAGAACTGTCAGTGGCACCGTCAGCGTTATTTGAATCACTGTTGAAACGATCCCCATCCCCCGTATAGGTAAACAACATATCTTTGTACGCTCGGGTTTCAGCATGTTCAAGCTGGTCTGAAAAGACAGCATCCTCAGCAGGTTCAACGTTGAATAGTTCCGAAGCGTCATACTCTGCATCAGCTAAAAAACCCAAGTTTTTATCAGGATTTTGAAAAATTTTATTCTTGATCTCTTCAGCTGAACTTACCCCATTAGTTACCCACGTATAATCATTCAGAGGGGTTCCAACTAAGTGTTTACCACTGCGGGTAAAAATTTGGATATCGTCTTCCGCGCCAGGCAGGCCATCTACCGTAATCGTAATGTTTTTGGCCCCAACTGGAATATAAGTGACCGGCTCAACACCTGAGCTTTGTGCTGTGAGGTTAGTGCCACTAATTTGAAACAGCTCTCCCATACTCTGCGTCTCACCCAAACGCGACTCAGTAGGCGCTAACGGATATTTACCAAACGCCTCGGTGCCTTTCGCAATACGATCTATTTCAGCACGCAGCTCTTTATACTCTGCATTAATCGAAGCACGGTCGCCATCGGAAAGCGTACCATTAGCCGCTTGTACTGCAAGCTCACGGGAGCGCTGCAGAATATCGTTAATCCCATCTAGCCCGCCTTCTGCGGTCTGCATCAACGAAACACCGTCATTAATACCGCGAGTCACTGTAGTGTTAGCACGAAGATTGGCGTCCATTCGGTTGGCAATGGCCTGACCCGCCGCATCGTCTTTGGCGCTATTTACACGTAACCCCGAGGCAAGCCGCTCCATACTGGTGGTGAGCGCTGCTTTGGATTTTCCTAGGCCTTGCTGAGTGTTGAGTGCTGAAAGGTTGGTATTGATAACTGGCATGCCGTTGCTCTTTTATCGTCATAGTTATTGTTAATTATCGGACTAATAAATAATTACTTTAGGAATTTTTGATAAGTCACTCGTTTTGGCACAGAAATAAAAAACCGGCTCCCAAAGGGAGCCGGTTCAGAGTGCTTAGCGATAGAGCATTCGCCCTATCATCTAGTCTCAGATTAACCCAGCAGAGACAGCACGTTCTGCGGAGTCTGGTTGGCCTGCGCCAAGATGGATGTACCGGCCTGCTGCAAGATATTGGCGCGGGTCATGTTAGACACTTCTGAGGCGTAATCGGCATCTTCAATGCGCGAGCGAGCTGCCTCCAGGTTGGTCGAGGTAGTGGTGATATTGTCAATAGCAGACTCAAGGCGGTTCTGTGTGGCACCAAGGTCACTACGAGCAGTGTCAACTGCGCCGATCGCAGTATCAAGAGCTGTGAGTGCCGTATCAGAAGCTGTAGCCCGAGCATCACTATCTGCTGCGCCAGTAATAGCAGCAAAGGTGGTGTCAACAAAATCAGAAAGGGTACCTGAATCAGAATCGTCACCAATCGGATCCGCACTAAATGCTGTTGCATCAATCTTTTCAATAGTAATGCGATCAGCACCGGAATCAGCACCGACCTGAATCATAAAGTCAGTACCTGTAGCGTCTGCACCAAAAATTTGGGTATTGTTGAATTTAGAATCTTTAACAACTCGGTCAATCTCACCCATACGAGCCTCGATTTCCTTACTAATCGAAGCCATATCGGAGTCGGAGTTTGAACCGTTAGATGCTTGAACGGTCAATTCCCGCACACGCTGAAGGTTATCATTGATTTGATTTAGGGCACCTTCAGCAGTTTGTGCAACAGAAATGCCATCGTTAGCATTACGTTGCGCTTGGTTCAAACCAGTGATCTGAGAAGTCATGCGGTTGGCGATGGCCTGACCGGCCGCATCATCCTTGGCGCTGTTAATACGCAGACCAGAGGAGAGACGCTCCATCGAGGTTTGCTGGGCAGACTGGGACTTGTTCAGGTTGTTCTGACCGATCAGCGCAGTGATGTTGGTATTGATAACTGACATAGTTGATACTCCTCAACGTTTGATTGGCCACGAGGCCCGCTTGGCGGCGTTTGTCGCGCCGGTATATTAATTAACGGCCCATCATTCGTTTTCTTTAGTATTCTGATAAAAAATTTTTGTAAAAGTTTGTAACAAAGAACTAGCGCTTACGTACGGTTTGAGCTGAAAGCGCATCAAACTGCTGCGTAAGGTACATACTCATGCTGTTCATCTGCCCTAACATGACATCTAACTGGGCAAATTGAGTGCGATAACGGCTTACGGTACGCTCAATCATCGCTTCACTGCGTATGAAACGGTCATCTAACCGCGCCATCCGTTTTTCAGCATTTTCGATAGCTCCTTGAATTGGGCCTTTATCGCCCAGCAGCTCATCCATTGCCCCTGTTAAACGACCAGCTAAGCCACCTTGTTTGGTTGTGCCTGCAAAGAAGCCTGACAACGCATCAGGCTCACTAGCAATTAAGGCGTCTAGCTTGGTTTCATCCAGCCCTAACCGCCCACGGAGATCTAACGCCAGACCCAACTGGGAGAGCACTCCTAGTTCGCTATCTTCAACGCTGGTAAGCAAGTCTCGCCGTAACCTTCCTTCTATACTCCGTACAGTGTTATCCCCCACCAAATCACCAGCGGTGTCACGGTCTCCCGTTGCCAAGGTTAAACGACCCAAGGTAGATTTCAGCTCGTTGTAGCCGCTAACGAAGTTTTGAATGGCCTCTTTTAGCGCTTCAGTATCGCGCTCAATCACCACACTACTTTTGCCGGTGGCGGTAAGATCCAAACTTACTCCTTGAATAGCCCCTTCTACTCGGTTATTGGCACTAGTAATCGAGATACCGTTCATCTGTAAGGCGGCATCAGTGCCTGCACGATAGGTGGCATCATCCGCAGATAAACCAGCCACGCCTGAAAACCCAGTAACCGAGGCAACTGCACCGGTATCTTTACTGTTTAACGCCAAGCGGTAGCCCGTGCCATCGTTAACAATCGAGGCACTTACACCAGCATTTTGATCAGCATTAATTTGGTCGCGAATAGTCGCAAGGGTGCTGCCTGCTGAAATAGTAATGGAATAGCTGCTGAGCGGCTCGACACTGGGCTGAAGCACGCCATCTTGGTAGGTCGCACCAAAATCAAGCGTTAACGTAGCGTCCACTTCCGCAAGCACGGTTTCCATTGCTACGCTATTAGAAGCAATGCTGCCCGCTCTCGCTAGTTGAGTAACGTTAATATCATAGTACCCAGCGGTAGCATCAGCGGAGGTGGTCACCCTTACCGCGTCGCTGCTGGAAGTGCTCTTTTGACTGGAAAACAGCTTGGCATCATCCAGGGCAACGACAGACTCCTGAAAGCGGCTTAGTGCTGACTGAAGACGACCAAACGCTGAAATCTTCGTTTGCTGCTGATTTTTTTGCTGCGTGATAGGGATTAGCTTTTGGCGCTCAGCGTTACGAAGCTGATCAACCAAGCCATTAAGATCTAGGCCGGAACCGACGCCTAGGGAGGTTATCGTCGCCATAACTGGGTGCTTCCTCAGAAAACAAGGCTAAACCAACAAGTGTTGACTTAATCTATCGGCAGAAAGCACCCTAACTTTAACTTTATTATACGCGTTACGCTTTTAGCTTATCAGTTTTGAGTTTGAGCGCTAAGCATATTGAACTGCTGGGACAAATAGTCTGACGTCTGGTTCATTTGCGAGATCATTGAGTCCAACTGCCCAAACTGGGTTCTATATCGCGAGATAGTGCTATCAATCGATGATTCAACGCGGGCAAAGCGATCATTTAGGCTTTCAATACGATTCTCAGCACTAGTCACTGCCGTGGTAATTAACCCATTAGTGTCTAGCATTTGCTCTATCGTGGTATCCACATTGCTCGCCAGCCCTGTCACACCTTCCCCACCCGCGAAAAATTCAGCTAGTTCGCCGCGATCATTGGAAATCACTTCGTTAAGCTGCTCTTCGTCAATACTAAGGGTACCGGTACGGGTTAGCGAAATACCCAGGTCTGACAACATAGCCAACTCACCGCCCTCACTTCCAGAAGCCAACACACTGCGTAGCGTGTTTTCCACTGAGCGGACAGCGGACTCACCGTTCAGCGCTCCTGATGTGCCGCCTTCAGCATCAAACGCCGTTAATGAGCCAATAGTGGATTTAAGCTCATTGAAGGCATCTACAAATTCAGTGACAGACTCACGAATAGTATCCTCATCGCGCTGGATAGTGATGGTACTGGTTGCGCCATCGCCTTCCTGCAGGCTAAGCGTCACACCTTCTATTGCTTCTTCCACTTGATTGGAAGCGCTGCTGATAGGAATACCATTCACATTAAACTGTGCATCCTGGCCAGCGTTGAAAATTTCGCCTTCAAGCGCCCCTCCCATTGTCAAACCAGTGATCGAGGCATCTTCGCCTGTTTCTGTTGAGCTAAGCGCCAGTCGGTAATCTGTGCCGTCAAAAATAATAGAGGCAGATACGCCAGCGTCAGCATTGGCATTAATCGTATCTCGTACAGCTTCTAAACTGCTGCCGGCTTCAATGGTCATCGAAATGGCATCGCGCCCAGCAAAACTCAACTCAAGCGTCTGCTCCACTCCGGATAGCTCAGCCTGAGGATCAGTCACACGCGCTGACGCAAGGTTACCTGCAGTGGCAAGCTGGGTAACTTCAATATCATAACGCCCTGGCGTAGCCGAAGACGTGGAGGCCGCAGTAACTGCATCACCCTGCACATCAGTAGCCAAGCTATCAAACAACTCAGGCTCGCTAAGCGCCTTGGCAGCATCTTGAAACTGCGACAATGCGCTTTGGAACTGGCCATAGCCAGAAATCCTTGTTTCCTGTGTTTTGATTTGCTGCTGTATAGGCTGGAGCTTACTACGCTCAGCTGATTCGAGCTGATCCAACAAGCCATTGAGATCAAGCCCTGAACCAACTCCGAGTGATGAAATGGAAGCCATAAGTTACTGCCCTTTTTTAAAAAAACGCCCAACATGCTGGCGCTGCTCATACGTAAGAATGTGGTTTATTATTTAATACTATCGACCATTAAAGCCCAGACTTGAGCTTATTTGGCTTTTTTTACGTACTAAAAAGTAATTAATTGTAAAAGATGACGCCTTTATAAAACTCAAAAAGGCATAAACCCATCCATTGGGATTAACGCTTTTCTGCCTGTTCTCTAGTGACTTACATCGTGAATTAACTGGATGACAAGAACATGTCAGGAAAAGGTCAGCGGTTGCGTTGGCACTAACGAATTATAGACCTTGGTCTAATATCCGCATTGCTTTATAATGCACTGCAACAAGCCCATTTTGGGGCCGTTTGCAGGAGAACGACTTATGACTCCCGAGGTGTCACACCCAGCCTCTACCATCGCGTCTGCCACGTATCATGTGCAGCGTAGCCTACGTCACTGCCTTTCTACCGTTGCCGAGCTGCTTTATGACAACGGCCATGTACTCGAAACCATAACGCTGCCCCAGCGTGGCCTTACTCGGCGCGAATTAGTTGATTTAAATAGCCACTGCGCCAGCTGGAAAACCTGTCAGCGAGTGCTTGAAGAGAGCGGCGCCGCTGAACTTAACGACTATGGCCGCTTTGTGCTAACCCCCATGGGGCGCGAGATGATGTTTGATATGTTCGGCCAGGGTGCCGCTGACTGCGCTTGATCGCGCTCGCGTTACCAACGTTCTATCGATAAACACCTCTTATCGTTAAAACCAAATCGTTAAAACCAAATCGTTAAAACCAAGGCGCCCGCACACCGTAAGGATGTGCGGGCGCCTTGCGTTTGGCGTGCTGGCCTCACATTCAGCCGTTTATTAGCGCAGTCCAAGCAACGAAAGAATAAACAGCACGACAACGATCAGGCCAATAATATAAATAATGTTACGCATAACGGCACTCCTTGCTTTTTGCGTTTGAGGCTTTCACTTTTCAAGCTTTAGGTTTCAAAGAAGGCAACAGAATGCTTACCTTTGAAATAACACCCCAAGCCTAGCAGTGATTGGTTATGTTTGCGTACTTTAGCCACAGCTGGCGTTTACTGAGATTTATTGAACCTACCGCCGCTTGTTTCCTCAAACGTTACTCTTGTAAGAAAGTTGCAAGAGATACAGGCGTTAGAAATAGACCTTAGACATGGTCCTTGTAAAAAGCCTGTTTACTTATCTTTTCTCTATCCTCTCTTCTCCGCCAAATTCAAGGCCAAGCTTGATGCCAAAGGGGCTGCAATGCGCGCTACTGCTTTTCCTTTACTGTTTGTTTTTACGATGGTTTCGTTGCTGCCTGCACTTGCCGTTGCAAGCCAGCCATCAGCCAGCACGCTACAAGCGCTTGACCAAAAAGCGGGTGAGCTACGCCGTGTGCATACGGTGGTGGTGGCTTATCAGGGCGATATTGTTCACGAGCGACATCAAGGCGGGCCTGGGCCTTCCACCCCCGCTAACATCAAATCGCTTTCAAAAACCGTATTGGCAGCCATTACCGGTGCGGCCATTGAAGACGGCATTATTGCATCTACCGAGCAGCCGTTGGCGGAGCTGTTAAGCCAACTGCCTAGCGGCGTTGACCCACGGGTGAATGATATTACCGTGGCGCATCTGCTTGCTTTACAAGCAGGCCTAGAGCGGACATCGGGCAGTAACTATGGTGCCTGGGTCGCCAGTAACCACTGGGTGAACGATGCGCTCACCCGCCCGTTTGTGGATGAACCCGGTGGGCGCATGCTCTACTCCACTGGCACTAGCCATTTGCTCTCTGCCGCGCTTACCCAGGCGAGTGGTGAAAGTACCTACGCCCTTGCCCAGCGCTTGCTTGGCGAGCCGCTGGACATCGCGATTCCTGCCTGGCCACAAGACCCGCAAGGTATTTACTTTGGCGGCAACGATATGCAGCTTTCCCCAAGAGCGCTCGTCGAAATCGGCGAGCTTTATCGCAATGACGGCATGGTGGATGGCAGGCGAGTATTACCAGAAGGCTGGGTAGAGGCATCGTGGACGCCAAGAGGCCAATCGCCCTGGACAGGCGATGGATACGGCTACGGCTGGTTTGTCACCAGCTTGGCGCAGGAGCCGGTTATGTACGGGCGTGGATACGGCGGGCAAGCGCTTTATGTGATTCCTGAGCGGGAGATGACCGTTGTGATCACCTCCGACCCAACGCCGCCTTCGCCCGGCGGGCAATTTCAGCAGCAGCTCAACCAGTTAGTGGTGGGCCTGCTGGAAGGTGAATAGTGAGACGCCGTGCCTCTACTCTCCCTTATGCCCTAGGCTCATAAGATAAAGCGCTGCGGCAAGCGCCAGCACCGAAAGCGCGAGGTAAATGGCTTCCAGCGGCGTACTAAAACGGATATCTACCACGGCGCGGAAAAACTCAATAATCACCGCCAGTATCACCACGCGGGCAATTTTATCCTTGAGCTGATCCAGCGAGCCGACGTTAAAGGGGTGTGTGGGATAGCGCACTTCCGCCTGGTCGATACGGGAAACAAACAGCCGATAGATACCTAGCCCGAAGATTAGCAGCACAATCGCGATTAAATACACATCAACGGCGATGATGATGTCTGGCACCAGGGTGTCGTGGATATCTATAGAGCTATCAACGAGGTAGTAGCTCAGTACGTCGCCTACTACGGTTAAAATATCCAGCGTGCCGACGATAAATAGCATCAGTGAGCCTAGTAGGCTTGGCACTACCGCCAACATTACTAAAAAGCGCGAATTCCAAAGCGCTGTTTCAATTCGCCGCTCCCAAGGTGACTGTTCATGCGGCGCTTTAGGTGCTGGTGGCGAAGCTGAATGTGTCTGGGATGAATGCACCTGGGATGAGTGTGGCGATGATGGCGATTCAGACGGTACTGGATCAGACATAGTGCGTGCTTACTCCTGCAAAAAAGTCGCCGGTTTAGACGACATTAGGATGATAGTATTCACACTTATAGCACGTTGATCAGCACCACCGTAAACGTCACCCCAGTCAGTAGAAAACCCAGCGAGAGCATGATGCCATCGCGGGCCACTAAGCCTAATCCAAACAGGGTAAGTGCCAGGCCTGCGCCGTTGGCGCTAAACGGAATAAACTCCATCGGCGGCATGGCTAACGCAATGAGTAAGCACATCACCGCGGTCACGCGTATGCCGATATAGCCGGTCATCCACGCTAAACGTACACCTAACAAGCTATCGACCCATTTAGCGGGCTTTTTCATATAGCGAATGGCTTTATCGAATTTTTCCCGTGAAATCGAGCGTTTTGTCAGCCATTTAGGTAACCAAAAAGTTTCTCTGCCGATTAATAGCTGAACAGACGTGAGCACTACCAGCACCGCCATCAGTGTTGGCATACCAGGAATATCACCAATGATGGGAGCGAGCGTAATTAGCCCGGCGACCAGCAACAGTGGCCCAAATGAACGCCTGCCTACCGCGTGAACCACGTCGTCTACGCTTACCTTGGCTTTTTCACGCTCCATTCGTTCCATGGTATTAATTAATTCGGTTAAGTTCGATGCATCCTGCATATCACTCATTGGCGTCTCGGCGCTCCCTTCCTGTGGTTTAGCGTCTGTCCTGTGGGGCACTATTAAGTCTGGGGTGTGCTTTCAAGCTTGCTGCGAATAAAGTCGCTATGGCTGACGTGTAAAAGGTCTGCCAGCCGCCGGATACGATGCTCTTCGAGCGGGTCGACGCTGCCATCGGCCCAGGCAAGCTGCCACATTAACGCGACTAGCTCATAACGCTGCTCATAACCGTAGTGCTCTTTTATCAGGCTGACAAACTGGTAATGATCGACGGCATCATCCACTTCGGCTTCCGCTAACGTCATTAACTCGTTAACGTCACTTTCACTTAAGTGGTAGCGGTTAATGAGCATCTGCTTGAGTGCGGCGCGTTCAGCATCGCTTTGATCATAGTCGGCACGCATGACTTCACACAGCAGTGCCGCCGTTGCGAGTTCTAGCGTCAGGGTTTGGTTATCGCGCTGTTCAGGTTCTGCCAGCGCGCGTTGGAAGAAACTGCTAATAGCATCCAGCACGGCATCTCTCCTGTTATTGAGTCCCTTTGTTCGACTAGCGTTGCGGCACTTAGTGCCCTTTGAGCCTAGGCGCCTACCAGCGCCTTACACCTCACTCTTTACGCTTTGCTAACTGCTCTTTTAGCTGCTTGGGCACTTGCTTGATAATCAAGCGGTCCTGGTGTTCATCGTACTCGATGCTGGAACCAAGCAGGTGGGAATCAAAACTGATCGACACTCCCCCAGCGCGCCCGGTAAAACGGCGAAATTGACTGATGGTGCGCTTATCTGGCGGGATCTCCGGTGAAAGGCCGTAGTCTGCATTGCGGATATGGTCGTAAAACGCTTTGGGCTGTTTTTCGTCTACCAAGCCTGAAAGCTCTTCTAGCGTCATTGGCTCGCCACGGCGCAGCTGCTCGTTGGCGTAATCCACCAGGGTGTCGGTTTTTTCTCGGCTGGCTTCGTCGTCGTAGTCCTCTTTTTCAACGTAATCACTGAAGGCTTTCAGCAGCGTACGGGTTTCGGCGGGGGCATCTATGCCCTCTTCCATTCCCAACAGCGCTATCAAGCCATCGGCGAGCTTTTTGCCACCGCGATCTTTTAAAAACGATACGTACTGCGCGCTTTCAGAATCGCTCTGCCACTGGGTCAGGTTTACCCGTGCCGCCAAGGTAAGCTGGCTGGTATTCAGCTGCGCGGCGGGCACTGCTTGGTGCTCTGCGTTAATGCCAATCCCTTCCCGCTGATGAACTAGGCCTAGAAACAGCGTCTCGGTATCGCCTTGGCGTAAGTGAGCAAACACCAAGTAGCCGCTCACCGAAAGCTGCTCTTGCAGCGTTTGCGCAAGACGTTCGGCAATAGCAATCGAAAGCTGGGTGAAATCCTGCTCTTCGGCCATGTACGCCCGCAGCCAAGCCACCAGCGGCCCAGCCTGCTCGCCCTGCTCAGCAAACCGCCCCCACCCTTTGGCTTTGGTGTTGTAGGTATCGTTTAACGAATTCACCAGGCTTGCCATCACGGGGTCTTCGTTGGCCGCAGGCGTTGACGCCGGTGCCGCCGTGACGGTTAAGCGCTCGCCATCTAGCGATGGATCAAGGCGGTGCACAATACTTTGCAGTAGCGGCATAAGCAGGAGTTACCTTTTTTCTAAAAACGATTTATCTAAGAACGAATTATCTAAAAACGCGGTTTAGCTAGGAAAGCGATTTAGCCAAGAACGCGATTTAGCTAAGAGCGCGGTTTAACCAAGAACGGTTGATTAAAACAATTCATCATCAGCGCGGTGTTGGCAAAGAACCGCTTAACAGGCAATCAGCGCATTTAGGGCTTTAAGCGATAACCGGTGCGGAAAATCCAGGCAATAGTGGCAAGGCTGGCGGCTAGGAAGAGCAGAATCATCGCCACGCTGGCCGCTAAGCTGACATCGCTAATGCCGTAAAAGCTCCAACGAAACCCGCTGACCAAGTAGACCACAGGGTTAGCCAGGGTGACGGTTTGCCAGAACGGCGGCAGCATATCGATGGAGTAAAAGCTGCCGCCCAAAAACGTCAGCGGGGTGATGATTAACAGTGGCACCAGCTGCAGCTTGTCGAACCCATCCGCCCAGATACCGATGATAAAGCCTAGCAGGCTGAAGGTGACGGCAGTAAGCACCAGGAAGGTCAGCATCCAAATCGGATGGGCAATCTCTAACGGCACAAAAAAGTTAGAGGTCAGCAGGATAATCAGCCCCAGCAGGATCGACTTCGAAGCAGCCGCGCCCACATAGCCCACCACCACTTCTAAATAAGAGATAGGCGCGGATAGGATTTCGTAAATGCTGCCGGAAAACTTCGGGAAGAAAATTCCAAACGAGGCGTTAGAGACACTCTGGGTCAGCAGCATCAGCATAATCAGGCCGGGCACAATAAAGGCACCGTAGCTGACCCCGTTAATCTCGCTGATGCGTGAACCAATCGCCGCGCCAAACACCACAAAGTAGAGCGAGGTAGAAATTACCGGCGACACAATGCTTTGCAGCAAGGTGCGGCGGGTGCGCGCCATTTCCGCCATATAAATGGCGCGAACGGGATAGAGGTTCATGAGCGCTCCTTTACCAAGTCAACGAAGATATCTTCCAGCGAGCTTTGTCGGGTATGCAGGTCTTTAAAGCCAATGCCGGCCTTTTCCAACTGTGTGAGCAGCGCAGAAATACCGCGCCCCTCCTCTTCCTGGCGACCGTCGTAGGTGTACACCAGCTCATAGCCGTCGGCGGTTAGGCTCAGCTCGTCTTGCTCAAGCGCGGCGGGAAGTACGGTAAGCGGCGTGTGCAGCTGAAGCGTCAGTTGCTTGCTGCCAAGCTTGTTCATCAGCGCTGCTTTCTCTTCTACCAATACAATCTCACCGCGATTGATGACGCCAATGCGGTCAGCCATCTCTTCGGCTTCTTCAATGTAATGGGTGGTGAGAATAATCGTGACACCGTTATCGCGCAGCCCGCGTACCACGTTCCACATATCACGGCGTAGCTCGACATCTACCCCAGCAGTTGGCTCATCCAGAAATAGAATGCGCGGCTCATGAGAGAGCGCTTTGGCAATCAAGACGCGGCGCTTCATACCGCCTGAAAGCGTCATCAAACGATTGTTGCGTTTATCCCACAAGGCTAGCGACTTAAGCACTTTCTCAATATGCGCTGGGTTCGGCGACTTGCCAAACAAACCTCGGCTAAAACTGACGGTGTTCCATACTGTTTCAAAGGCTTCGTTGGTCAGTTCTTGCGGCACAAGGCCAATAAGCTCACGGGCCTGGCGATAGTGGCTAACGTTATCGTAGCCATCGACGACCACATGGCCTTGGGATGGGTTTACCAGCCCGCACACCACGCTGATTAAGGTGGTTTTACCCGCCCCGTTGGGGCCAAGCAGGGCAAAAATCTCACCGCGTTGAATAGTTAAATCCACACGGGTAAGGGCTTGAAAGCCACCTTCGTAGGTTTTGTTCAAGCCTTCAATAGTAATAATGGGATCGTTCAAGGCGTGCTCCTCACACCGCGACAGTTGTGCCGCGGTGCTTAACGGATGTTCGGCGCCATTAACTGCGGCTGGTGATTTCCAACAGGTGGTAACCAAACTGGGTTTGTACTGGGCCGTGTACTTTGTTCAGGTCACCGCTGAAAACGACCTTGTCGAATTCCGGTACCATTTGGCCGGGGCCAAAGCTACCCAGGTCGCCGCCTTGACGGCCAGATGGGCAGCTAGAGTGCTGCTTAGCCACTTCTGCGAAGTCACGACCGTTTTCGATCTCTTGTTTCAGTGCGTTGCACTGCTCTTCACTGCTTACCAAAATATGACGGGCGCTGGCGCGTGCCATAACAAGCTCCTTATTTAAAAGCCCCAAAGCGGCGTATCAGTTTATCATGCTGGTACAGAGTTAGGCGCTAGCGTTAGCTTGATTAAGGGCCAGCGAGCGCGCCGCTAACACGCAGCGCGTTGCCTACACTTGCCAGGGCGCGTTCGTGGGCGCTTACCGGCAGCGGGCCTCGACTACAGGCGACAACTACCCACGGCCCCTGGGCTGAAGAAATACGTGAGGCAATACCCGCATCGCAGCTGCGACGGTGCTGGGTACCGGTTTTATGAGCAAAATGAATGTCACTGCCCATCCCTTGTTTCAAGCGGCGCTCACCAGAAGACGTGCGGCTCATTACCGCCAGCAGCGTTTGGCGCTGCTCGGTATTCAAATCCGTCATGCCGCTATGGTGAAGCGAGGCCAGCACATCCCCGAAGGCACGCAGCGTGCCTACGTTCTCACCCGTGGCTTCATAGGCATCAAAGGCGCGATCGTAGTCCGGTTGCTTGAAGGCATCTTGGCGCACGTTAAGGGTTTGGGCTAACGCTACCGGCCGCTGGTTAATACTGTGCTTGCGCAATTCCATAAAGTCTAAACCACCTAAGCCCTGAGCAGCGGGATGAAGCTGGCTATAAACGCCTTGGCGTACTCCCACAAGCTTGCTAATCGGCCCTAGTGCGCTGGGCCTTCCACCGCTCGCGGCCACCATGGCCTTCGCCCGTTCATTCACTGCCGGAAGCCCAACACGGTCAATCAGCATATCGGAGGCGGTGTTATCGCTAACGGTGATCATCTGTTCCAACAAATAACCAATAGAAATAGGCGTGCCTGGATCATGCCAGTTAACCGGGCCTGCGCCATCTACATAGTCGCTGCGCGCCAGGGTAATCCGCTCATCAAGCGATAGCCTGCCCGCTTGGCGCTCGGCCAACACCTGGGCAGCCACCGGTATTTTTATCAGCGATGCCAAATACCATGGCTCATCGGCTTTCCAGGAATAGGCTTCGCCACTGGCCAAATTTTGCACATACACGCCTAACTGCCCGCCAAATACCTCTTCGATGGCGGCCATGCGGGCATTTAAGTCGCCCTGCCAGCGGCTCTGTTTATCGACTTCATAATACCAATCTGCATGAACAGGCAGCGCTATTAACAGCGCTACTACCATCAGCCCGCGCTGTATCCAGTGTCGCAAATCGTGAACTCCTGTCAGGTTAATCGCGCTTACTTTACCGATGAGCCGCCATCCAGCGAGTCAGCCAAATCCACAGCGCAGCACCCAGAATTAACAAGCCACCAACGCCAAGCGCCTGTGGGTAGCTGTAGGCCCCGTCGCCTTCCAATAAAAAACGCAGCACCAGAAAAATCATCACGATATGAAAAATAAACGCTTTGAGCGCATCACTACCAACGAGGGTAAGGGGCAGCAGTACTTTCGCAGCGGCTTTTCCACCGGCCAGGGCTAACCCCAGCAGCACCAGCGCGCCGCCCACGCTAAACAGCATAAAGTTTATTCCTGGCGGATGTTTCCCCACATTGCGTGCCACCGCCAGCATCGCACCATGAACATCGCCCTCAGCGATGGCTATGCCATAAAAAGCGGCTACCATCAGCGCCCCCACCCCTACCAGCCAAAGAATTAAGCGGCGGCGTAAGGCGGCATCGAAATAGCAGCGTAGCAGCGCCTCACCGATCAATAAGCCAGACAGTATGAGTGGGGCGCGGCTAAGCTGCCCCCAGGCATAGTGCTCTTCATGGTCGACCAGAAACGCTTTTAAGAGGTCATAGCCCCCAAAGGAAAAGCCTTGTAACCACGCTGAAAGCGCCGTTAATCCTACGATGGTTATTAAACGCCCCCACAGTGGCGTTTTTGCCCACAGCGGCAATATTAACGGCACCCAAAGCAAGGCAACGGCATAGAAGCCTAGAATCTCTACCCAGATAGCAAATCGCCCATAGAGCAGCGTATCAACAATATCGCTAGGCGAGCTAAAGGGCAGCATTTCTATAACAATCAGCGCTTTATACCAAAACCAAACCTCAATGGCCCTTACCCACAGCTTTAACCGCCGCTTGGGCCAATCGTCACGTTGGGTGTGAGATAAGAAGGCCACCGCCAGCGCAATACCAAACACTAAAATAAACAGCGAGGACGAGAATTTAGTCAAAAAATGGATAGGTACCATGCCCCAATCAGGCACATTACGAATACCTACTAAACCACTAACAGCATGGCTAATAATCATCAGCCCAATGGCGATACCGCGAGCGAGATCAATCGCCTCGATACGGCCTTGCGCCTTAGGAAGCTGCGGCATCTCCATCCAGTTCAACACGTCGGTAACGTCCTTGTGGCTGATGTTAATAATAGGACTTTAACCATAGCCTATTCATTGCCCGCCCCCTACTTAACATCTTTTAACGCAAAAATGCCCCGCAACTGGCGGGGCATTTCATGGTTCATCCGTGAACCGGAATAGAAGTTAATCCTTTAGCAGTCATGAGTTACCAACCGGAATCATCTTCCTCTTCAGTTTCCCATGTGTCTTGCTCTTCTTCTTCTTCCTCTTCATAGGTAAATTCTTGCTCTTCCTCTTCGTACTCGGTCGTTACACCTTCATTAGTAGCGCCTTCAGTGGTGGCACCTTGCTCTTGATCAGAGTCGAAAGAGTTGTAAGCGCCCTGCTCATCCTGGGTGGTTTCTTCCTGAGGAGCGGGCTCATAATCATCGTTGCCTTCCATGCCAGCAAAGGCCAGCGGGCTAGCGATTAAACCAAACGATACGCCTAAAATGCCAAGTTTCTTGAGAGCTTCCTTTTTCATGGTCATGCCTCCTGATATGGCTTCACTTTTACGTCAGTTTTCAGTAATCAAAAAAATTCGGTGATTTGAAAACGTTGGTTAGTGGCAAGAACGTTATGTCTTCCTAACATTTCGCTCTTGCCCAGACTATTGCAGCCGCCATACCAGAAGATGCCAAAGAAATAAAAAAATCTATAAATACAATATCTTAAATAAAAATTACGCATGCCAACCGAATGACAAAACGATCTTTAATTAGCAATTTATTGTTTATCAATGACACATGAGTCCTGCTGTAGCATGTCAATCGAGATTTGGGTATTTAATACCCCATCACCCTGGGCAGCCACGTGGCAAGTTCAGGTATAGCGATCAACAATAAAATTGTAGCGAGAATAGGTAACAAGAACGGCAATACCGCCTTGACCACCTGCCCGTAGCGTAGTCGCGTGATTCCCACCATCAGAAACAACACTGTGCCAAAGGGCGGTGTGATAACCCCAACTGAAAGCGTAATGACCATCACAATACCGAAATGAACAGGGTCTAACCCCGCACTTAATGCGGCAGGCACAACAATCGGGGTGAAGATCAAAATGCTTTCAATCACCGACATAAAACAGCCGATCAGCAGGAAGAACAACGCAAAGCAGAGCAACAGCGCAATCGTCGGCATCTCAATGCTGGCCACCTGCCCCGCCAACGCCTGAGGAATGCCCATACGTACCAAAATCCAGCCATAAAAGCTGGAAACAGCAATAATCAGCAGGATTACGGCACTGAACATCAGGGTACGCTGGAAGGCATTAAACAAGTCGCGCAGACTTAAGTCGCGATAGATCAGGCCACCTAAAATAATCGCATAGAGCGAGGCAATAGCACCCGCTTCCGTTGGTGTAAAGAAGCCCCCCCAAATACCACCGACAATAATGGCAGGCATCATGAGAGGTAAAATAGCGCGCTTGCCGGTTCGTATAACTTCGCAGGCATCAAACGGCGTAGGCTTAGGCATCACTACTTTGCCTGTTGCTCCGAGCACTACCGTCATACCCATTAGCAGGAGTGCCATCAAAATGCCGGGCAACAGCCCCGCCATAAACAGCCCACCGATACTCACATTGGCTAGCCAGCCATATACTACTAGCGCAATGCTTGGCGGCAGAATCGGCCCAATAACGCTTGACGCTGCGGTAACACCAGTCGAGTAACCCAGCTCATAGCCACGCTCTTTCATGGCTTTAATTTCAATGCTGCCAAGACCCGCCGCATCGGCCACGGCAGTACCCGACATAGTGGCAAAAATAGAGCTGGCAACCACATTGGCGTGACCAAGCCCACCCTTGGTAAAGCCTACTAATGCCGTGGCGAAATCAAAAATCCGTGTGGTCGTTGAGCCAATATTCATAATATTGGCAGCCAAAATAAACAGCGGGATGGCTAGCAAGGTAAAGTTGTTGAGTGTTTGCACCATACGCAGTGGCAGTAGCTCAACGGGTAACCCTCCCGTACCGGTGAATACCAAGGCTATAAACGAGGTGACACCGATGGCCACCACAACAGGCAACCCAATGGCCATTAGCACCAACAGGCCGCCAACGAAAATCAGTAATTCAGTCATGGGGCCATCACCTCTTCTTCACGGGGCGCTTCAAGCCAGAAAACGGGGCCGCGCAGCGTTTTCCAAAGTGCAATGACCGCCATGCCCGCGAAGCTAAAAAAGATACCGTAGTAGAGGTAGCTGAAACTAATACTTAACGAAACGGTTTTATTGTTGGCACTCATATCCGACATAATCCATGCGCCCCATGCCGCTAGTACAAAAAAACCGCAAGAAATAAGAGAAGTAAGCCGGTACTGACTATTTTTACCGAAGCGAGAAAGCTTGTGGCTGAACAGGTCAACCACTAAATGCTCACTGCGTATCCACGCAGAAATAGAACCAAAGCCAATGGCATAAATGGCCAGCAGTGACGCAACTTCTTCTGTCCATGGCATCCCCAACCCAAGCAGGTCTCGGGCTACCACTGCTGAAACAATGAGCAGCAATATCGCGGCCATTAACGTCACCCCCACCCCATCGCAAAGACGGGTGGTGTAACGCAACACATAAAAAGCGATTCTATCCGGCCCGTTTCTGGGCGGCATAGCTGAGTCCACGGGAACGCTCCTGAGGCTTAATAAGGCTTAAATAGGTATCTTTTAAAACTACAACGACGGCCCGATAGGCCGCCGTTGATCATTTAGCACAAACAATTACTGGCTTTCATTACCTAACGCATCTTCACGCACACCATCAGCCATATCGGCCATGACACGATCAATCGCTGGCAACGCCGCTTCGCGGAAAGCGTCAATATCGGGCTCGATAATCGTCATGCCCTCTTCCTGTAGCGCCGTCAGGTAGTACTCATCAAGCTCACGCTCACGCTCTGAACCATGCTCCCTGGCGACATGAATAGCTTCCTCGATCAACGCTTGATCTTCCGCCTCTAGCCCATCCCACCAACGTGAACTGGCTACCCAGTTCCAAGGGAACTGCACGTGGCTGGTCATAATGATGTGATCCTGCACTTCCCACAGGCGGCGGGTATAGGGCGATGACAATGAATTCTCATGGCCATCGACTTGACCTGTTTGCATGGCCAAGTAAATTTCCGGCGCGGGAACGTTAACTACTTGGGCGCCGATCTCCTCCCACACCTCAAGCCATACGGGAAGCGATGGCAGACGCAAACGGAAGCCATCTAAATCTTCAGGGCTATTGATCGCCTTATTGGCGGTCATATGGCGTGGACCACGGTGTTGGGTGCCGAAATATTTAAGACCGCCCTGATTTTCAGCCTGCTCAATCAAAGCTTGGCCAGAAGGACTTTCCATGTAGGCATCTACTTCGTCCCACGTTGAGAACACAAACGGAACGGTAATAGCGTCATACTCTGGCGCATACTGCTGGCGCCAGTTGCCTCCGGTGATAGAAAGCTGGGTTTGGCCTAAATTGAGCAATTCCAGCACCGCGTTTTCACCACCGAGGGAACCTGCTAGAAAAGGACGCACGTCAAAACGGCCCGGTGCTTGCTCTTCTAGGTATTCGGCAAAACGCTCGACTGCTGCGCTTTCAGAGCCGCCTTCACTCATAGTGTTATTAACTTGAATTTCGATCGGGTTTGCTAAGGCAAAGGGAGCCGCCGTTAGCATACCCAGGGTGGCCAGCGTGGTAAGCAATGTTGTCCGCATGGGATGACTCTCTACGGTTGTCGTTATTGGATGTGGTTACCGATATTAAGTGTGATGCTTAACACAGCATTTTTGCTGTTTGATTGATCTTGAAACAAGCAGCCAGACGGCTCAAATCGACGTTTATGAAGGCTGACTTCGTCAAATACGATGGCTAGAAACGCCGCTATAGCGCGCTAAACTGCTCACCCCATTATCACCGTACGACCAAAGATGAATATCTACTGCACTCTTAGGCTATCTCAATGGAGGTTGCTTGCTGCTTTTTAGCAGTGATTTAAAACGCCATTTTCACCAGGAGCTTTCATCATGCACGAAGCCGCACCCGTCGTGTTTATTACCGGCGCCACTTCTGGAATCGGCCTTGCTTGTGCCCACCGTTTTGCCCAAGCGGGCTGGGCACTGGTATTAACAGGACGACGTCAAACACGCTTAGAGGGGCTCTATAACTCACTGAAAAACAGCGTACCTGTGCATATCGCTCAACTGGACGTCAGCAACCCACAAGACGTAGCTAACGTGGTTGCAGCGTTGCCAGAACGTTTTAAGCACGTGCATGCACTGATCAATAATGCAGGGCTAGCGCTGGGTAAGGGACCAGCACAAAACGCTGAGCTTGATGACTGGCATCGAATGATTGATACCAATGTGAAAGGATTAGTGACTGTTACGCGCCACCTATTGCCAAAACTCATTGCCGCTGGCCCTGGCTCAACGGTAATAAATCTGGGTTCTATCGCCGCTCATACGCCTTACCCAGGCGGACATGTGTATGGTGCCACCAAAGCTTTTGTAGAACAGTTTAGTTACAACCTTCGCTGCGATGTTGGTCCACAGGGCGTTAGGGTGACCGACCTCGCTCCTGGGATGACAGCGAGTGAGTTTACGCTGGTTCGTATGAAGGGTGATCAGCAAGTAGCAGATAGCTACTACGAAGGCACGGCACCACTCCAGCCTGAAGATATCGCCGACCAAGCCCTCCATATAGCCTCACTTCCACCGCATATCAATATCACGCGCTTAGAAGTGATGCCGCTTTGTCAGCAGTGGTCGGCTCCCACGATACTGCGAGATTAAACGCCGATTCGATGAACCTTATAGCGCTGAATGCACTTCTTCAGTCAGAAGGTCCACCATGTGCCTTGCCGTGACAGGAAGCGTCGCATAGCGGCGTACGCCAATAACAAGCTCCCGCTGGGCCCAGCCGTCGTTCAACGGGATGCTTTTAAGCTGCAGATCACCTAGCTCGCGATATATCGTTTGCTCTGGCAGCACGCCTACCCCCATGCCATGGTGAATCATGCGACAAATGGCATCAAAACTGCGTACCTGAATGCGCATTCTCAGCGCTTTTCCCGCTAGGTTAGCCTGCTCAAGCAACAGCGCTTGCAGCGAAGCATCTTGCTGCAAGCCAATAAAATCGAAAGCCAGTGCTTCGTTGAAGGCAATACTGCTTCGCTCCGCTAATGGATGTTCATCAGGTGTTACTAACACTAAGCGATCACGCCGATAGGGAATTATCTGCAAGTCTGGCGCAGCCACATGCCCAGCAAAAATGCCAATATCGGTTAAGCCATCCCTTACAGCGGCAATAATTTCACTACTGACACGCTCTTGCAGGTCGATTTTTATTTCAGGATAGTGGCGAGAAAACGCACTAAGGTCTTGGGGGAGAAACGCGATGATTGCTGAGGTATTGGAATGAATACGCACATGCCCACGCACGCCTTCACCATATTCGCTAAGCTCTGCCTGTAAGCGTTCAACGTTGTCGAGGATACGCCGCGCATGATGTAAAAACGCATGCCCTGCAGGGGTTAGCTCCACACCACGGGGTTTACGATAAAGTAGCGTTGTTCCAACCAAGCTTTCAAGATCGCTCATACGCTTGCTGACGGCGGCAAGGGCTAAGTGTTCGCGTTCGGCAGCCGCGGTCAAGCGGCCTTCGTCTGCAACAGAGATAAACAGCTTGAGCGTAAAGAAATCAAAGCGGCGCATCTCGGCAAACTCCTGAAAAGTAACCTGACTATGCTAGCGCATACCTTCGCCAGTCACGAAACCTTTGTTACCCATTGCCTAATTGTCGCCCCTAGGCGGCTCACGCATGCTGGTAGGCAACAATATTAACGACACGACCAGGAGAGCCTTAATGCATGCTCCCGAAGCGCGCCAGCTTCCTTTAGAAGGCTTGAAAGTCCTTGAACTTGGGCAGCTCATTGCTGGCCCCTTTGCGACCAAGCTGTTGGGTGAATTTGGTGCCGATGTCATTAAAGTAGAGCCGCCTGGTACCGGCGACCCCCTTCGCAAATGGCGAATGCTTGAGGAAGGCACCTCGCTTTGGTGGCACGTACAGAGCCGTAACAAGCGCTCAGTAGCGTTGGACTTGCGCAGTGAAGAGGGCCAAGCGCTGGTGCGCAAGCTCGCTGCCGAGGCTGATGTGGTGGTGGAAAATTTCCGCCCTGGCACTTTAGATAGTTGGGGATTGGGCTGGGAATCGCTCTCTAAGCCCAACCCAAGGCTAATCATGGTGCATATTTCCGGCTACGGACAAACGGGGCCTTACCGCGATAAGCCCGGCTTTGGTGTGGTGGGCGAAGCCATGGGCGGGTTGCGTTATCTCACCGGCCAGCCGGGAGAGCCCTCTGTGCGCGTGGGTGTAAGCATTGGTGATTCACTTTCCGCGCTTTACGCTGTCATTGGCACCTTGCTGGCACTGCAAGAGCGCAATCGCAGCGGCCTGGGGCAAGAGATCGACGTGGCGCTTTATGAGTCGGTATTTGCCATGATGGAGAGCCTGCTGCCGGAATTCGATGCTAGCGGCCAGGTGCGTGAACCCAGCGGCAGCGCCCTGCCCGGTATTACGCCTTCTAACGCCTACCGCTGCCAGGGCGGCGATTACGTGCTCATTGCCGGTAACGGCGACAGTATTTTTAAACGCTTGATGGGGGTCATTGGCCGTGATGATCTGGCCAACGACCCCGCGCTAGCCCACAACGATGGCCGCAGTCAGCAGGCTGAAATGATCGACGCAGCGATTCAAGCGTGGTCTGAAGAGCGCCCAAGAGAGGCGATTCTTAAAGCGTTGGATGAGGCGCGCGTGCCCGCAGGCTACCCGTACACCGCCGAAGATATTGCCTTTGACCCCCACTACTTGGCGCGGGAAATGATTCAAACCTTCACTCGCCCCAACGGCAAACCATTAAAAGTACCCGGTGTACTGCCTAAACTTAGTGCTACCCCAGGACGGCTCGGCGATGGCGGTCCGGCGCTTGGCCAGCATACCGATGACGTGCTGGATGAGCTGGGAATCGACCAGGAAACCCGCGCCAAGCTGCGTCAAGCGGGCATTATTTAAGGAGAGCGCTATGCACAAGTCAACGAGTCAACCCATGCCCTGTCCGACAGCACCCTATCCTAAAAAAATAGAAATTAATGAAGTCGCCCCGCGTGACGGTCTGCAAATTGAAGCGCGCTTTGTCCCCACCGACGATAAAATCCGCTGGATCGACGCGCTCTCCACTACCGGTCTGCGGCGCATCGAGGCGACTTCGTTCACATCGCCCAAAGCGATTCCTAATCTGCGCGATGCTGCGGACGTTGTCACAGGTATTCAACGCCGGGCTGGGGTCGATATCAGCGTCTTAGTGCCTAACCTTAAGGGCACGGAGCGCGCGCTTGCCTGCCAAGTGGATGAGATTAATTTGGTGATGTCGGCAAGCGATAGCCATGGCCTGGCAAACCTTCGCATGACGCCAGAGCAGTCGCTTGAGCAATTTGCCGCGATTGTGGAGGCCTGCCAAGGCAGCGACGTGTTTATCAACGCCTCACTGTCAACCGCCTTTGGCTGCCCGTTTGAAGGCGAGGTGCCTGAAACGCGGGTTCTCGCTCTGGTGGAACAGCTGATCGCGCTGGGCATTCAGGGCGTCACGCTATGCGACACCACAGGCATGGCCAACCCAGCCCAAGTGAAGCGCCTGTGTGATGCCGTGCTTGAGCGCTGGCCAAAAACGCCATTCACGCTGCACTTTCACAACACCCGCGGCATGGGCTTAGCCAACGCCCTGGCGGCGTGGCAGGCGGGCATTAGCCGCTTTGATGCGTCGCTCGGTGGGCTGGGGGGCTGCCCCTTTGCTCCAGGCGCTAGCGGTAATGTATGCACCGAAGACTTAGTACATATGTTTGAAGCGATGGGGGTCGATACTGGCGTCGATCTAGATGCGCTGCTTGACGTTGCCGCCACCCTGCCAACGCTTATCGGCCACGATGTGCCCGGGCAAGTGGTAAAAGCCGGGAAATCATCCCGGCGTTATGCGATGCCCGAGCGTTAACCTTACGCGGGCCCAATCACATGTTTCACTTCGAGGTAAGCGCTTAAGCCCCAGGGGCCAAGTTCACGACCAATGCCGCTACGCTTGAAGCCGCCCCAGGCGGTTTCAGGCAGTACCAGCTGCTCGCTGTTGTACCAAATGCTACCGGCTTTTAGCTTGCGACCAATGCGTTTTGCCCGCTCGGGGTCACCGCTAATCACCGTCGCCGCTAATCCATAAGCGCTATCGTTGGCGAGTGTAATCGCCTCTTCTTCGCTGGTAACGCTGCGCGCACAAAGTACTGGGCCGAAGATTTCTTCTTGCCACAGGCGACTTTCCAACGGCACATCGCGGTAAAGCGTCGGCGCTAAAAAGTAGCCCTGCGTGGGCAGCGTGCGATGGGTAATATCACGCACGGCCGTCAGGCCTTCTTGTTCAGCCAAGTCTAAATAGCGCTGTACCGCATCGCGCTGCTTAGCGCTGGTCATTGGCCCTAAGTCAGTGCCTTCAGCAAGTGGGTCGCCTAAGGTTAGCGCATCCATACGCTCCGCCAGGGCGATATAGAGTGCTTCTGCCACGTTTTCATGCACCAGTAAGCGCGAAGTCGCTGAACAGATTTGCCCAGCATTAAAGTAGATACCCGCCATTACCCAGTCGGCAGCTTGGGCTGGGTCGGCGTCTTCCATTACCAGAATCGGCGATTTTCCACCTAGCTCTAAAGAGACACTGGCGGTGCGAGCAGCAGCGGCTTGCATAACGGCTTCGCCGACTCGATTACTGCCGGTAAAAGAGATTTTATCAACACCTGGGTGATTGGTTAGCGGTGCGCCAATGCCCTCGCCGTCACCATTAAGCAGGTTCAACACACCCGCAGGCAGGCCAATTTCCAGGGCAATTTCTGCCAGCGCCAACTCGGGGAGCGGCGTTACCTCTGACGGCTTGAGCACTGCGGTACAGCCTGCCGCCAACGCGGGCGCCAGTTTCCAGGCGCTTGTCACCAGCGGGAAGTTCCAGGGCGCAATCAGCCCAATGACGCCCACCGGGTCATGATACGTACGCGCCTCAACGCCCTCCATTTCCACACTGACCAGTTCGCCCTGGCGAGCATCTAACGCCCTGGCCTGCTGGGCGTAATAGCGGTGACAGGCAATCGCATCGTCAAGATCAATGCCTGCTTCAGCGAGGGGTTTGCCATTATTAGTGGCTGACAGAGTGATAAGCGCTTCTCGGCGAGCCTCCAACGCATCGGCAAAGCTATCTAGGTACTTTGCACGCGCAGCTCCACCCAGCGCTTGCCAAGCAGGTAGCGCTTGCTGAGCGGCTTTAACGGCAGCGTCGACATCTGCCGCGTCCCCCGCTGTGACCTGAGCAATACGTTCTTCGCGATAAGGGTTCATCACATCGAGCAGGCGCGTGCCTGCCGAGGCAACCCATTGGTTGTTGATGAACTGCTGATTGATCAATTGCTGGTTGGGTAACGACATCTACGTATCCTGGTCGGAAATGCTGCACGCACGCTGCCAAGCAGCCGCGTCTATTTCAATGAGTAACGGGCCATTTGAGGCACGCTTAGCGAGTGAGTCTGCAAGTTCCTCAGGGCTTTCTACCCGTACGCTTTGGCAACCAAACCCTTCGGCCAAGGTAAGAAAGTTGGGGGCTTGAATGTCCACGCCCAACCGCGCCACACCATTGGCATCCATATAGCGGCGAATTTCTTCATAGCCTGCGTTATGCCACAGCACAATTACCACCGGCAGGCGTTCCTCTACTGCGGTAGCAAGCTCAGAAAGGGTGAACATCACCCCACCATCACCGACGAGCGCCACCACGGGTAAGTCAGCGCGAGCTAACTGTGCACCTAATGCAGCCGGTAACCCATAGCCCAAAGTGCCGTAGCCGGTAGAGGCATTGAAGTAGCGCCTTGGCGCTGGCTGGCTGACTAAGTGGTTGCCTGCATACACCGGCGCGGTGGAGTCACCCACCAAAATCGCCTCAGGCAAGTAGTCTGCTAGGGTTTTATAAAGCGGTACGAAGTCGCTAAAAGCAGGATCGTTAACCAGATTCAGCGCACCCAAAGCCGCCGACGTTCGCTCAATACCGCTGCGCTTCAATGGGTCGGGAAAGTGAGCGAGTAGAAGCTCTAAGCTACGCCCCGCATCGCCGACTAGCCCTAGCGTTACACGCTGGTTACGCACCAGTTGTTCGGGATCAAGGTCAATACGAATCAGCTTGCCGTTGAGGTGAAAGCCACCGTCAAACACAACGTCGTAGTCGGTCTCGCCAAGCTCGGTACCCACCGCTAAAATCACATCGGCGTTGGCCGCCAGTTCGCGCACCGCTGGCAAGGCGGCATTCGCGCCCAAATCCAGCGGGTGGTCGCGGCCCAGCAGCCCTTTGGCGTTGATAGTCGTCACCGTGGGGGCATCTAGCTTCTCCACCAATGCTCGCGCTGCGTCTGGCGCTGCCACACAGCCCCCACCCAGAAGCACCAAGGGTTGTTCCGCTGATTTTAATAAACGAGCCGCTTCCGAAAGCCCCTGCGGGTCAGGTGCTGCTCGGTAAAGCGTTGGCGCTTGCCAACTGGTCGGCACCTTCACCGGGGCATTGAATAGATCAATCGGAATTTCAATATGTACCGGGCCTGGGCGCGCACCATTGAAGATGGCAAAGGCGCGGGCCAGCACGTCCGGTAGCGTATTGGCATCTAATAGCGTATGGCTAAACCGCGCTACGCCACTGATCATCTGCTGCTGGCTGGGAAGCTCATGCAGCCGACCTTGGCCTAGCCCCAGCGTATCCCGACGGCTAACACTAGAGATCACCAACATGGGGATAGAGTCTGCTAATGCTTGGCCCATGGCAGTGGCAATATTGGTCATCCCTGGGCCAGTGATAATCAGGCATACCCCAGGCTGACCGCTGGCACGGGCATAGCCGTCAGCCATAAACCCTGCGCCCTGCTCATGGCGCGGGGTTATATGCTGCACATTGCTATCTTCAAGCCCACGATAGAGCTCTACGGTATGCACGCCGGGGATGCCAAACACTGCCTGCACGCCATAAGTATCGCGCAGTAAGCGTATCAACAGTTCCGCGCAGGTCATGGTTGATTGATTGCGCATTGCGTCATTGCTCATTCTGGGCCCTCTCAGAAGAAAAATGTATGGGCCATAAAGGCGATAATAGGCAACGTAATGGCTGTGCGAAGTAAGAAAACGGCGGCTAGTTCCCAAAGCTTAATAGGGATTTTTGATTTAAGTAGCAGTGCGCCAATTTCTGACATATACACCAGCTGCGTCATCGACAAGCAAGCGATCACAAAGCGGGTCAGCTCGCTTTCAATGTTTGTCGCGAGTACCGCCGGTAAGAACATATCGGCAAACCCGACCAGCGTGGCAGGGGCAGCCGCTTGCGCTTCAGGAATACGCAGCAACTCAAGCACAGGCACCATGGGGTAGGAAAGCCAGGTAAACAGCGGAGTAAACTCGGCTAAAATTAGCGCGACAGTGCCGATGGCAAATACCAGAGGCAGCAGTGTCAGAAAGATATCAATCACGTTGAGTAGCGCTAAACGCACCAACTTTTTTGGCCCTGGGGCATCCGCTGCCCGGCGAGTTGCCTGTAGCAAGCTGTAACGAAGCAGCCCTACATTTTCTGTGCGCTTCTCGCTTAACTGGCAGCCGACTGGCTCATAGTAGTCGTTAGATTTTAGCGATAGCGGCGGAATCCGCGCCACAATAATGGCAGCGATCAACCCTGATACCACTACCGTAAAGTAGAACTGCACGAAGAGATGATTGATATCAACAAAGTTCGTAACCAGTAGACTGAATGCGATGGAAGCCACTGAAAAGTTAGTTGCAATGACCGATGCCTCGCGGCCATTGTAATACCCCTGCTCATACTGCTGAGCGGTGATCAATACACCCACAGTGCCTGACCCCATCCAAGAAGCCGTCGCATCGATAGCACTGCGCCCCGGGAGATTAAAAATTACCCGAAACGGCTTACGCACCATGGTGCCGATAAACTCCATAAAGCCGAATTCGACCAAAAACGGTAGGAGAATCGCCGCAAAGAAGAAGAACGTCAGTAGCACCGGTGCCAAATCATTGAGCATTACGCCGCCAGTAAACGGCGCCGTTACAAATTCGGGGCCGACCTGGAAAAACGTCATGACGACAAAAATCGCACCTAATATGCGCATCACTACCCAGATAGTGTCTACGTCGAACATATCGTGAAAGTGACCTCGTTGTGCCCAGTTAGGCTTCGCCACTTTTACGTAAAGTGTTATCACTACGGATAAACATAGTACTAGCATGGCAATGGCGGGTAGTGCAGAGCCAAGCAGGGACTGCAGTCCATCGGCCATCAATCCCATACCAATATTAATCGATCCTCCTACTTGAAAAGGCACCAAAAACAAAAGGACGCCAATCAACGATGGAATTAGAAACTTCAGCAAATGAGCGCGATGGATTGGAGCCGATGGATCGGCGTCATCCAATTTTACTTGGGAGTAAGACATTTCTTTCACCTATTGGAAGTGATTATTAGAGGTGGGCTGGTGGCGTCCGAGGGGAAGCAGTGCTTCCCTGTAAGCTCTTATAATTAGCGCCTTGTTAGACCGACGCTTTGGTAACTAGCGTTAGCTTGCTTGGTTAATCACTGTGCTTTACGCCCGGCAGCACGCAGAGCATTTCGTATAGCAGTGTGGCGCCCATCAATGCGGTATTACCGCTGGGATCATAAGGAGGCGATACTTCCACTAAGTCACAGCCGACGATGTTCAAGCCTGCCGCACCGCGCACAATTTCCAGCCCTTGGGCTGAGGTCAGCCCGCCCATCTCTACCGTTCCCGTTCCTGGCGCAACGGAAGGATCCAAACCATCGATATCGAAGCTGATATAAACAGGCACATCGCCCATCTGCTCGCGCACTTCTTCCATCAAGGGAGCCAGCGAGCGATACCAGCACTCTTCAGCGGGAACAACGCGGAAACCCTGATTTCGGCACCAATCAAAATCTTCAGCGGCGTAACCGGTACCACGAAGGCCGATTTGCACCACTTTGCCGTGGGCTAACAGGCCTTCTTCCTGGGCGCGGCGAAACGGCGTGCCATGGGCAATCGGCTCACCAAACATGTGCTCGTTCACATCGGCATGGGCATCAATATGGATCAGCCCCACCGGCCCATGCTTTTTGGCAATGGCGCGTAAAATGGGCAGTGTCAGGGTGTGTTCGCCACCCAGCGTTAACGGAATGCAGTTGTGTTTAAGCACGTCATCATAAAAGGCGGTGATGATGTCGACGCTTTTGGGCAGGTGAAACGTGTTGATGGGCACGTCGCCTATATCAGCCACTTGTAAACTTTCAAACGGCGCGGCGCGGGTCGCCATGTTATAGGGCCGAAGCATACGAGATTCATCACGAATCTGGCGGGGGCCAAGACGCGTACCAGGACGGTTAGACGTACCAATATCCATTGGAATACCAATAAACGCAGCATCTAAACCAGCAGCGCTTTCCTGAGCGGGTAAACGCATCATGGTGGCAGGGCCACCAAAGCGCGGCATGCTATTGCCCCCGAGCGGCTGATTAAAGTCAGACATACAGATCTCCTTGGCGTTGTTCATGTTGTAGCGCTTTCGTGCGTACTGTTAACGACTACGTTGCACAGACCATGCCAAGTCCCTGAACGCCCTAATAATAGGGCATTCAGGCATTATCGATGCAGTAATGAATTAAAATCACGTACACTTAAGTCATCTATGCATCATCGATGCAAACATGCATTAAAGGTTATTCGAGAGACAACGTTGTGAGTGAAATCGATAAGTGCGTGCTAAAAACCATTGTGGAAACCGCTAACGATCACTTCTTTATCGTCAGCGGAGAGGGCCAAGTACTTGATATCAGTCCCGGCGCTGAAGCCGTTTATGGCGCGCCCCGGGAAGAGCTTCTAGGCAGTAGCGTTTATCAGCTTCAGCAAAAAGGCATCTTGAAGCCATCCATCACCTTAGAAGTGATGCGCACCCAACAGCCAGCGCAACTAATGCAGGTAACGGGCACCGGTCGCCGTGTGATTGCTGAAGCCTACCCTGTCTTTGTGAATGGAAAGTTGGAGCGTGTTATTAGCCGTTCCAGAGACTTAACTGATCTACAGCTCCTGCAAGATGAATACGCACTACTCCAGAAGCGCTTTAGTGAACACTTAAAGCGCAGCCAAGCAGCCCCCGATGCAGAAGAGCAAGCGCTGGACGATGCGCTGGATAACCTGCAGGCGAGAAGCCACGTTATGCGTGAAGTCGCCTTGCTTCTCAAGCGAGTTGCACCTTCAGATGCCAATGTATTGATGCTGGGAGAGTCGGGCGTGGGGAAAACCGCGTTTGCCAAACAGCTGCACCGCTGGAGTCAGCGCAGTAATAGCCCCTTTATTGAGGTTAACTGTGCGGCCATTCCCGAAAATTTATTTGAGTCTGAGATGTTTGGCTATCAGCCAGGCGCATTCAGCGGCGCGGCTCGCCAAGGAAAAGCTGGCTTACTAGAACAAGCGGAAGGCGGCACGCTGTTTCTGGATGAAATTGGTGAGCTTCCCTTATTAATGCAAACCAAACTGCTAAAAGTCATCCAGGACGGAAGCCTTACCCGGCTAGGTGATACGAGGCCACGCAAAGTGGACTTTCGCTTAGTCGTCGCCACGAATCAGAATTTAGCTAAACAAGTAGAGGCGGGGCTATTTCGTCTGGACCTTTACTACCGTCTCAACGTCATACCGGTCACGCTTCCCCCTTTGCGCGACCGCCGAGAAGATATCCCCGATCTCGTGGAAGCCTGCTTGGAACGCCTTAACCAACGCTACGGGCGGCAAAAAATTCTGGGTAATCAAGTGTGGTCAACGTTGATGGGAAGCGACTGGCCAGGCAACGTTCGCGAGCTTGAAAACTGGCTAGAGAGAGCTTGGCTATCCAGCCCTACCGATCAAATTGAAGCACCTAATCTCCATCCCTATAAGGAGCAGCCTCAAGCTCATCTGCCGAATATCCCAGCATCCTCATCGGCAGCACCCTTAGCGCCGGATGAAACCCTAAAGCAGTACCTCGCCAGGCTGGAGCGCGACACACTGGAGGCATTGAGCAAAACGCTCCCCAGCACGTATGCCATCGCTGAGCGGCTGGGGATTAGCCAATCCAGCGTGGTGCGCAGGCTGCAGCGTTATGGCATTAAAATCACCGCCTAACGCTTGGGTTGACACATCCCCGCCATATAAGCGTCATACAACCGCAACACCTTCCTCGCACTCTTAAACGTCGTTACTGATTGCGAGTGAAGGGGTTTATGAACCAATCGCGTATCCGCCTGGAGCGCGTCTCCAAACGTTGGGGCGCGACCACCGCTGTCGATGACATCTCATTCGATGTCACACCGGGGCAGTTTGTTATTTTGCTGGGGCCATCGGGCTGCGGCAAATCTACCACGCTGCGTATGGTTGCTGGCCTGGAAGAAGCCAGCAGCGGGCAAATTCATATTGGCGAGTGCGATGTTACCCGCCTTCCCCCCGGTGACCGCGGGCTGAGCATGGTATTTCAGTCTTATGCGCTGTTCCCGCATTTGAGCGTTGCCGACAATATCGTTTTTGGCCTACGCAGCCGCAAGGTACCTAAAGCCGAACAGCGCCAACGGTTAGCGAACGTCGCAGAACTGGTTGACCTGGCTGACTACTTAAACCGCAAACCTGCCCAGCTTTCTGGTGGCCAACGCCAGCGTGTGGCGTTGGCCCGCGCGATCATTTCCGAACACCCGATCTGCTTGATGGATGAGCCACTTTCCAACCTGGATGCACGGCTGCGTAGTGATATGCGTCGGGAAATTAAAGCGCTGCAAAGCCGCTTAACTATGACGGTGATTTACGTTACTCACGACCAAGTGGAGGCCATGAGCATGGGCGATCGTGTGATTTTGATGCAGCAAGGAAAAATCGTTCAAGACGGCACACCTGATGAGCTCTACAACCGTCCAGCCAGCACTTTCGCCGCTAGTTTCATTGGTAGCCCAGCGATGAATCTACTGCCACTGGTACAAGGTGAACAAGGCGCCGTCATTGAGGGCGAGCCAACGACGCCGATCGCTCCCTTAGAAGCTGCGGGCGGACAGTTGGGCGTGCGGCCAGAAGATATCGAGCTACGCCCCGCCACTGAACCCGGCGTTCCCGCGACAGTGGTGAGCAAAGAGTACCTAGGTGCGGACACTATTGCCCATGTGGCGGTGGGGGCGCACACCTTACGCGTTCGGATTAGCGGCAAACACGCTTTATCCGACTCGACCTGCCGTCTTTACTGGCCAGTAGCAAGCGCACACTTTTTCGATGCTCACGGTACACGGCGAGACGACCTCATGATGAGCCCGCTTACGTCGACACACCGAACCGTTCCTCGTCCACCTGCGGTGGGCTCTTTCCAACACTGACAGCAGTATTGACACTTGTGGAGCCGTTTATGCGTTTACGTATTCCTTTCGCTATGACCACCCTGGCAGCAGGTCTATTAAGTGCTGCTCACGTTAATGCGAACAGCGTTGATCTCACTATGTATTACCCCGTTTCGGTGGGCGGTGCACTCACCGACGTGGTAGATAATTTAGTGGCGGAGTTTGAAAGCGAGCATCCGGATATCAACGTAGAAGCGATCTATGCCGGCAACTATGACGACACTCGCGTGCGCGCGATGTCTGCCATTGAAGCAGGCGATACACCGCAACTATCCGTACTGTTTTCTATCGATCTTTACGAGTTAATTGAGCAAAACGCCATTGTTGCTTTCGACGACTTGGTCGAAACCGATGAAGAGCGCGAATGGCTCAATAGCTTCTACCCAGGGCTGATGGAAAACGGCCAGTTGGATGGCAAAACCTACGGCATCCCCTTCCAGCGCTCCACCATAGTGCTGTTCTGGAACAAAGACGCCTTTGAAGCGGCAGGCCTTGACCCTGAAACACCTCCAGAAAACTGGCAAGAGATGGCCGACATGGCCACTACCGTGCGCGAAGCCTCTAATGGTGAGCAGTGGGGCGTGATGGTGCCGTCGACTGGCTACCCCTACTGGATGTTCCAGGCTTTCGCTTTTCAAAATGGTCACCGATTAATGAGTGACGATGGCACCGAGGTATATTTTAACGACCCCGCCGCCATTGAAGCACTTGAGTATTGGGTGTCGCTGTCCACGGAACACGAAGCGATGCCAAGCGGCACCATTGAGTGGGGCACTCTACGTCAGAACTTCCTTGAACAGTCTACCGCGATGATGTGGCACACCACCGGTAACCTAACCGCTGTGCGCAGTGACGCAACATTTGATTTTGGTGTCGCCATGCTGCCAATGAGCACCCAGCGCGGCAGCCCTACCGGCGGTGGCAACTTCTACATTTTTGAAGATACAAGCGAAGAAGAGCAGCGCGCAGCGATGACCTTTATTCGCTGGATGACCGCTCCCGAGCGCGCTGCCGCCTGGTCGATTGAAACCGGCTACATGGGCGTTAGCCCCGCCGCTTACGAAACTGACGCACTACAACGTTATGTGGAAGAGTTTCCACCGGCAGCGGTCGCCCGCGACCAGTTGGAACATGGCACGGCGGAACTTTCTACTTACCAGGGTGGCCGTATTCGCCGCGCACTGGATAACGCTGTTCAAGCGGCACTCACTGGCCAACTATCTCCAGAAGAAGCGCTGAACCAAGCGCAGCAAGAAGCCGATAGCGTGCTGCGCCGCTACGCCCGCTAACGCACTTCATCGTTCCGTTCGCCGGGGTTTGCCCCGGCGCTTCCAACGTGCGGTATTTCATTATGTCTTTTACCGACCACCGCAAAATGCAGCTTTATGGCGCTCTGTTGCTGTTACCCGCCGCCATCCTGCTAGCCACTTTTGCTTACCTGCCCACCATCGCCACGGTGGTCAACAGCTTATTTTTACCCGGTTTTCGCGGTGCGCCTACGCAATTTGTAGGGCTAGAAAACTACCACGTATTGTTTGACGACCCGACGTTTTGGAAGGTCGCCCGTAACAACCTACTCTATGCGCTAGGTACAATTCCTACGTCCATCGCGCTGGCGTTGGCGATGGCACTGTTTGTAAATGGTAAATTGCGCGGGCGTGGCTTTGTGAGGATGGCTTATTTTACCCCCACCATTTTGCCAATGATCGCCGCCGCCAATATCTGGATGTTCTTCTACGCGCCGCAGATTGGCCTGTTCAACACGTTGCTCGGCGCACTAGGGTTTTCCAGCGTGAACTGGCTTGGCGACCCAAGCGTGGCGCTTGGGTCTGTGATTGTAATGTCGATATGGAAGGAAGCCGGCTTTTTTATGATTTTTTATCTGGCGGCGTTACAGGGGATTCCGCCAGAACTGAAGGAGGCTTCTGACCTGGAAGGCACCAGTCGCTGGAGTTTTTTCTGGCGGGTGACATTTCCACTGTTAATGCCCACCACGCTGTTTGTATTGATCAACGCCCTGATTAATGCGGTACGGGTCGTCGATCACCTGTTTATTTTGACCAAGGGCGGCCCGAACAACGCCACTAACCTGCTGCTTTATTACGTCTACGAGAACGCGTTCTCCTTCTTCGATCGCACCATGGCGGCCACCATCACCGTGGTCATTTTGCTGGTGCTTGCGGTGGTGGCCACGCTGAAGTTCACGGTTCTCGACCGCAGGACACACTACCAATGAGCTCAACCTCATCGCCTTCAACACCATACCCGACACGCGCGCGCTTTTTTTCAGTGCCATCGCTTGAAACCATAGCGGCTTGGCTGCTGGCGCTCATTTGGATTTTTCCGTTGCTGTACGCATGTTGGGCGGCGTTTCATCCGACCGCCTACATGGTGCGCTTTGATTTATTTGCGCCGCTAACGCTAGATAACTTTAAAAACGCCTGGGCCCAGGCCCCTTTTGCTCGCTATTACCTAAACACCTTCATGCTGGTCACCGGGGTGGTGCTCGCTCAGTTTATCGTGTGTACCTTGGCAGCATTTGCCTTTGCGCGTTTTCCAATTCCCGGCAAGAACCTGCTGTTTATGCTGGTGCTGATTCAACTCTTCGTGTTTCCCGAAGTGCTAATTGTCGAGAACTACCGCATCGCTAGTGAACTTGGGTTGATCAATACCATTACTGGTATCGGCTTGCCCTACGTGGCCAGTGCCTTTGGTATTTTCTTGCTGCGCCAAACCTTTAAAACGATTCCCCGAGAGCTAGAAGACGCAGCACGTATTGAGGGCTGCAACTGGCTCGAAATTCTTTGGAAAGTATACGTTCCCCTGGCCAAGCCTACTTACCTTGCTTACGGATTGGTCTCCATCAGCCACCACTGGAACAACTTCCTGTGGCCACTGGTTGTGACCAATTCGGTAGAGAGCCGCCCGCTAACGGTAGGATTAGGGGTGTTTTCCGCGCCAGAAACCGGCGTGAACTGGGCTACCGTGAGCGCCGCCACGCTATTAAGCATCGCCCCGCTGCTCATCGCCTTTCTGCTCTTCCAACGCCAGTTCGTGCAGTCGTTCTTAAGGGCCGGTATTCGTTAAGCTCAAATGGTCGCTATTTTAAAAAATCGCTCACTTGGCGTAATCTATAGGCAAGCGAGGAGGAAAAATAGATGGCTATTCAGCAAAAAACAGCCGATAAACGCCGCAATATGGGGGCCGCAGCGATGCGTACTTACCCCAATATTTCACGAGCATGGGGGCTGAAAGAGAGTCAGGCAGCGTTGCTACTAGGAGTTCCTGACTCTACCTACCGCCGTTGGAAACAGTCACCTGAGCAGGCGCGGCTTGATGCAAATCATCTGGAGCGCATGTCGTTGATCCTCGGCATATATAAAGCGCTGCATATCCTCCTCCCTAATACAGAAGCTGCTAACAGCTGGCTTCAGAGAGCTAACAACAATCCTCTGTTTTCAGGTCACTCGCCAATGGAGCGCCTGCTCAGCGGGCAAGTGTCTGATCTTTATGTTGTTCGCCAGCATTTGGATGCAGCGCGCGGAGGAAGCCATGCATGACCTATTCATTGAGCGAGGTTATATGGCGACCCAGTTACCGCGTCATTCCTTCACGCTTTCCACCAATTGATTTATTTGAGGGGGTAAACACTAGCACCGATGACTGGGAGCTACTCAACGAGTTAGAGGGTGAAACCTCGGCACGGCTGCGAGAGGAAGCTGGTGCTATTCACCTAGTGCGTGATGAAGATCGCCGCTATGGTCAAGGCTGGACACCCGTCATGGCCGCCTTCTGCCACTTCCCCGCCACCGGCTCGCGGTTTAGCGATGGCACCTTTGGCGCCTACTACTGCGCGCTAACGGAAGCCACCGCCATTGCCGAGACCTGTCATCACGCCGAGCGTTTTATGCGTGAGTCAAATGAACCACCCATGATGCTTCAGCAGCGTGTTTATCTGTCGGATTTAACGGGTGAATTGATTGATTTACGTGGTCACAACACTGCCCAGACGCTTCTCATGCCGGATAGCTGGGAAGCCGGGCAACGCTTTGGCCGAGAAGCATGGGGAAACCAAGTCGATGGCATTGTTTACCCCAGCGTGCGTGATCCTGAAGGCGAGTGTGCGGCGGTTTTGCGGCCACCCGTACTTGCCGCAACACGCCAAGGGAAACACCTTGGCTACGACTGGGATGGGCAGCAAATCCGCCATGTTTATGAGCTAACGCTGCTGGGTTAGCAACGAACGTAACGGCTACCACTACTGCTAACCGCGCCCCTGGCAGTGTTCCCCTCGCGCTATCGCGGCAGCATCGAAGGTGCCCGTGTCTAACACCCAGGCGGTGACAAGCGCGGCGGGTGTCACGTCAAAGGCAGGGTTCCACACGGGAGCATTTTCGGGCGCCCAGACGACATCACCAAAAGCGCCGGAAGCGCCACGGATTTCTGCCGCATCGCGCTGTTCAATTGGAATATCGCCGCCTGACGCGCAGGCGGGATCGACGGTGGTGTAGGGTGCGACCACGTAAAACGGCACGTTATGGTAGTGAGCGGCAACGGCGAGCATGTAGGTGCCCACTTTGTTGGCGAAGTCACCATTGGCGCAAATCCTGTCGGCACCGACCATGACTTTATCGACTTTCCCTGCCGCCATTAAGCTCGCGGCCATGCTGTCAGCAATCAATTGATAGGGAATACCTAAGTCGGCCATTTCCCAAGCGGTTAAGCGGCCACCCTGGAGCAATGGACGTGTTTCATCCACATACACATGCAGCTCCACACCACGCTGCTGGGCAACTGCCAGCGCGCCAATGGCGGTGCCAACGCCTGCGGTGGCAAGCGCCCCGGTATTGCAGTGGGTCAAAACACGATCACCCGATTGCAAAAGGTCTGCCCCCCGCTCGGCCATGCGTTGGCAAAGCGCACGGTCTTCTGCAAACAATTCAGCGGCGCGCTCAGCCAGGGCGGCAGCCCCTTGCTCGAAGCAGGCTTCCATGGCATCCAGGCAATACATCAGGTTCACTGCGGTGGGTCGCGTGGCACGTAAGCGGTCACTGACGGATTGCCAGCTACCTTGCGGATGGCGCGCAGCAGTCTGCGCCAGCACAAAGGCAGCGCTCAAGCCAATCAGTGGCGCACCGCGAATCGCTAGATTTTTCACCGCATGCTGCCACTCTTCTGGCGAGTCACAGCGCACCCACTGCTCCGCCTGGGGCAGCTGGGTTTGATCCAAATACTCAAGGTAGTCGACATAGACTCGTAAACTGCGTGACTGTAAGTGTGGCATTGGTGGACTCCTTGAGCACTTGAGCTTGACTAGCAGAACAACGGTGCGGCTTATCAGGCGCGAAGCTTATCATATAGAATGGCTGCCACTAGAAGAGGCGACGCAGATCCTATGATGACGCTACAAACTGAACTGCTGGCCGCCATTTCATGGGCGGCGCAGCAAGGCTGGACACCTGCCACCGGCGGTAACTTTTCCGCCCGTACCGAAGCGGGGTATTTGGTCACCGCTTCCGGGCGCGATAAGACCCGTATTCAGGCCGATGACCTACTGCTGTGCGATCTGGATGGCAAAGTGCTATCAGGCGATGGTAAGCCAAGCGCGGAAAGTGATCTCCATGCTGCGCTCTATCGCTTAGACGCATCGATTAACTGCGTGCTGCATACCCATACCCTAGCCAGCACCGTGCTGTCGCGGCGCTTTCCAAACGGCATTGAGCTAAGCGGCTTCGAGATGCAAAAAGCCCTGCAGGGCAACGTGACCCATGATGCGACTATTCGCTTACCTGTAGTGCCAAATTCCCAAAATATGGACGAGCTAGCGGAGCATGTACGCAGCGGCTGGCCGATGCCCTGGGGCTTTTTGGTAGCAGGGCACGGTATCTACGCCGTGGGCGATAGCATCGCTAGTTGCCGCCGGCACTTGGAAGCCATTGAATTTTTACTGTCCTGTGTACTTGAAGAGAGCCGGTGGTCTAAATGAGTAACCCAGCTGTTCGCGCCGTTGTAACCGATATTGAAGGCACCACCACGGATATTAACTTCGTGCATAAGGTGCTGTTTCCCTACGCCCAGGCCAAGCTACCCGACTTTCTACGCGCGAATGCAGGCACACCTGCGGTTGCCGAGCAGATTAACGCGGTACGCCGTGACATGGGTGACGCTGATGCCACGCTGGATGCCGTCATTGCTCAGTTACTGCACTGGATCGAGACCGACCAAAAGGTCACGCCGCTGAAAGCACTGCAAGGCATGGTGTGGGCGGACGGCTATCAGCGTGGCGATTTTAAAGGCCACCTGTATAGTGACGTCGCCCCGGCGCTGCGCCAGTGGCAGCAGGCAGGCAAAGCGCTCTACGTGTATTCGTCAGGCTCTGTGCAGGCGCAGAAGCTGCTGTTTGGCTACAGCGATGAAGGCGACTTAACCCCCCTGTTTAGCGGCTACTTTGACACCCATATTGGCCATAAACGCGAAGCCACGGCCTATCAGCGTATTATCGCTGAGCTTGATCTACCGCCCGAGGCAGTGCTGTTTCTGTCTGACGTGGTAGAAGAGCTGGACGCCGCCAAGCAAGCGGGCATGCAAACCCTGCAGTTAGTTCGCGAAGGCACCCAGGCGGGCAACACCCACGCTTGCGTTACTCGCTTTGATGAAATCGCTGTTTAGCCTTTACTGCCGTCACCTTTAAGGAGAGCCTAGAATGTCGCAACTGAAAGTATTTGCTGATCAGAACCCTAACGACGCCCTGCTGGACATCACTGACGGCGAACAGATAACTGCTGAGCTGAGCAAGGTGGGTGTACTGTTTGAGCGCTGGGCAACGCCAGGCGAGATCGCCGACAACGCCACCCAAGAAGACATTTTGGCGCTCTACCAAGACGATATCGACCGCGTAAAGGCCATGGGCGGCTACCAAACCGTTGATGTACTGCACATGGTGCCCACGCACCCAGACAAAGAGGCCATGCGCCAGAAGTTCTTAAACGAGCACCGCCATCACGAAGACGAAGTGCGCTTCTTCGTTAAAGGCCAAGGGCTTTTCTGCCTGCATATTGAAGACAAGGTGTATCAGGTGCTGTGTACCCGCAATGACCTGATCAGCGTACCCGCGAATACGCCCCATTGGTTCGATATGGGCCCAGCGCCAGAATTTACTGCGCTGCGCTTCTTCGATAACGTTGAAGGCTGGGTGCCTCACTGGACAGAGAGCGATATCGCCGGGAAGTTTGACCGCCTGGATCAGTTGTAGTTATACACACACCACCCGTGGATTGAAAAGTCCACGGGTACCAACTTTTTTATTTTTACAATGCACATTTATAATCTTCTAAATAGAAAAACCTCTTCCAATCCGGCCAATTGATGCTCTCGACATTTCTTCTTCACTGCCTCGTCACCTACAATACTCACCATTCTGTTACAAATTGCTGAATATCTATCAACCCAATAACAATGCTCTAAATCTCTTAGCCAATTTACATCGTCATCGCCGCTTGGAAAGTTTTCTATTAATTTGAAATATGATCTTACAGAACCAGCCAAAATTGCCATATTCCCAATCATAGAAATAATTGCAGTATCGATAGCCTCCGACTTTGGCAAGTGATCATTGGAAATAGCATACACAATATCTACAAATGGCTTACCATAAAAATCTTCACTTATACATTTATTTTTTACTGGTTTTTTTAATGCTATTTGAGTTGTTCCATCCAGCCTTTCAAGCGACTCTCTAACAAGCTCAATTTTTTTCTGGTAAAAATTAAGCATTACGCTTTTGTAAACCAAGAATCCCGCAAATATTGCAGCAAATGGCGACACAACGCCGGCAAAATATGTGCCAAAATCAGCAAAACTGTCATTACTTACATCCAAAAACCAATGTAAATAATCACTTCCATTCAAGAAATAGATTACCACAGCCACAACACAATAAATAAAAAAAGCAACAAAAGAGAAACTCATCCCTCTCATAAAAAATCACCACTCAAATTAACAATAAAAAAATAACGGATATTATTATCTTTTACATAAAAGTCAATTATAAAAACTTAACACAAACTCATTTAGCATTGGTATTCAGCGTGACCACTGAATTTAACGAAGAGAGTGCGGATTTAACCCCGCATTCTCTTTTAAAGTAATAATCACAACACCTCTTGCTGGTTATACGCCCTGGCTAAATCTGCCAGCGCGGTAAGGTCACAGTAGGCTTCCGGCTCCATAATTAACGTTTGGCCCATCAGCACATTGCGTGCTTCAAGCTTAGCGCGGAGCGCGGTGTCTTCGATCTCTTCAAAGTCAGCGTTATGGGCCAACGATAAAACGCGGCGATGCATTTCAATACCGCAATAAGCCAGTGCATCCAGGCGAATCTCTTCAAGCAGTGCATCGCAGGCGTCATCGGCACTATTGCCCTGGGCTTCAAACAGCGCCCGGGGGAACAGAATACCGGTGCGTTCGGTTTGCCACAGGTGGCGGAACTCGGCGTCAAAGCGGGTAAAGCACGCTTCAATTACGTCAAGAATCCACGCTTGGTAGGCATCCAGTTCATCGGCTTGGCGGTGAGCAGGCTGGCTGAAGTAGGCCATCAGGAAGTTGGCAACGGCCATGCCTAGATCAAAGGCCATTGGGCCATACTGAGAAAATTCGGGATCAATCACCCGCACATCCGACTCGGTGGCCATAATTGACCCAGAGTGCAAATCACCGTGCAGCATGGTTTCAGTATTCGCGGTGAACTTCATCAACAACCGCTGCACTTTAGCTTTTAAGCGCGTATTCCGGCGCAGCTCATCCACTACCGGCGAAAGTTCCGGCGTATGACGGTTCATTTCGGCGCCGTAATAGGGGTCGGTAAATACCAGGGATTCGGTAATCGCAGGAATCGCCACGTTGCCTGAAAAAAGCCCCACATCGGCTTTCTTCTCAGGGCTGTTTAACGAGAGCTCCGAGCCACGAAACGCCATGCGCGCACAGAATTCACCGATGGTTTCGCCAAGCTGTGTAACCCGCTCACCGCTGATCAGCTTGCGGCGCAAAATCGTGTGCGGATAAAGGTACTCCATGACAATCAGCGCTTGGGGCTTATCGAAATAAAACACCTCTGGCGCGATGCCAGGCGCACGCTGAGCTTGGCGTACCAGAGCGTAGTATTCAAAGTGGGCACGGTAAAGCGGCAGCGGCCAGCTCTCGCCTACCATACGAACATAAGGCAGCGCTTGTTTTACCACCACGCTGCCCACACTCCCCGAAACAATAAAGACCAAATTTAGGTTGCCATCCCCTACTTCGCGAATCTGCCACTGCCCGGGGTTGCCGCCCACTCGGCTTGCCACTTCTTCTACCTCACCTAGCCGCTGCGCCAGGGTATCGACATCCAGTGCTTGATAGGGCTGCTCGTGTGCCACTATTTGATTCCTCACGAAAAATGATGCTTGTTTGTCATACCCCAGCAGGGTTGTCAAATGCCCTTATTTAAAAGACATCAACTTCATTAGTAAGCTTTAAACCACGGCCTAATAACAACGAACATGCCTTGAAAGGGAGTTAACACAAAAATCTCACCCCCTGGGCGGCCAAAGGGCTGCGCAGTCTATCGGGTAGTGGGCTATCGGTAATCACTGCATGGTAGTCAGCAAGCTCGCCAGCGGCACAGCGCAGCGGCAGGTCGAATTTGGTTTTATCCAGCACCAGGATGCGGTATGCAGCATGGGAGAGCAGCGCTTCACGGGCCATGACCTCGTCATCATTGTAGTCATATAAATGGCCATGACTGTCCATACCACCCACTGAGACAATACCGACATCCACTCGGTAGCGCTGAAAAAAGCGACAGGCATCGCCGCCAATCACATCTTGATCACGGCGCCGTACACGCCCACCCGCCACCACCAGCTCACACTCCATGGTGCATAATTTGATGAGTGCATGCAGATTATTGGTCATAATCTGCAGACCTTGTTTATCGCGCAAGGCGTCGGCCAGCTGCTCTACCGTGGTGCCCGTACCTAAAAATAGCGATTGATGATGCTGAACCAGCGAAGCGGCCTGTCGGGCAATCTGGCGCTTACCCACTTGATTAACGATTTGGCGCTGATCGTAGCCAATATTTTCCTGATCAGGAAATGGCAGCACTTCTCCGTGGCGACGCAATACCAGCCCTTGCTCCGCCAAGACACGAACATCCCCGCGTAATGTTTGTACCGACACATCAAACTGGCTAGCCAGCGATTCCAGGGGCTGGCGTCCTTGCTGGCGAACCTGCGCCAACACGGCACGGCGGCGCTCGTTTAAGCCCAATATTTTCTTCACGTTGGCGACCACCTGAGTAACGAAAGCGTTTTTTTGACAGGCGAAAGCCTATCGCTATCAAACGAAAGCGTAGTGTCACGATGTTGTAAGCCGATGACAGTAGTGTGATCAGTGTTCACCTACTGGAGTTTTTACGATGTTGAAGCGCTCACTGTGCACTGCCGTTACGCTTGCAAGCTTTGCTCTATCGTCGTCGCTGCTCGCTGATGACAAACTGGTGCTTTATACCAGCCAACCGAATAGCGACGCCCAGCAAACCGTGGATGCCTTTCAGGCCGCCTATCCTGATATTGAGGTGGAGTGGGTCCGCGATGGCACCACTCGCCTGATGACGCGCCTACGCTCCGAGCTTTCCGCTGGCGTTAGTAACCCAGACGTACTGTTAATTGCTGACAGCATGACCATGACCTCACTCAAGCAAGAGGGCCATTTACAGTCTTACCTCAGCCCAGAGCGTGAGGCTTATGATGAGGCGCTATACGATCCCGAAGGCTACTTCTACGGCACCAAACTGATCACCACTGGGATTGTGTATAACACCGCTGCCGAGCATCAGCCGCAGCGTTGGCAAGATCTGACGGGGCCTGACTATGAAGGCCTTGTAACAATGCCAAGTCCGCTCTATTCCGGCGCAGCGCTTATTCATATGGCAGCGCTGAGCGACCACCCCGATCTTGGAATGGGCTACTACGAGGCGCTGCAAGCTAATCGTGCAGAAGCTCAGGGCGGTAATGGCGGCGTTTTCAATGCCGTTGCCTCAGGCACGAAGCCCTACGGCATCGTGGTCGATTTCCTGCCGATTCGTGAGGCCGCTAAGGGCTCGCCGGTTGAATTTGTTTTCCCCGAAGAGGGCGTGAGCGCGGTCACCGAGCCCGTCGCGATTATGCAGGGTGCCAACAATCTGGACGCCGCTCAGAAATTTGTCGATTTCGTACTTTCCCAACAAGGCCAAGAACTTGTTAGCCAGCAAGGCTACCTGCCCGCCCACCCGGCTGTTACGCCGCCTGAAGGCTTTCCTGCTCGTGACGCTATTCAGCTAATGCCGATCAATATTGAGCAAGCGCTGGAACAGGAAGAAACATTGAAACAGCGCTTTAGCGACCTGTTTGGCGGCTAACCATGACACCGTCGCTTAACGTTGGCAGCCAGCACCGCTGGCTGCTCAGCCTAATCACGCTCACGGTGGTGCTGTTAAGCCTAGCGCCCAGTTTGCGGCTACTCGTCGAGGCGCTTAGCGACCTTGGCCAAGGTAGCGAATCACCGCTATGGAAGGTGCTCAACGCGGCGAGTACTTGGCGAGCGTTGTGGCACAGTGTGTATACCTCGGGCCTTGGCATGTTGATTGCCTTGGTGTTGGGCAGCCTGTTCGCCTTCGTGATTACGCTGACCGATATCCGTGGCAAAGCGTGGCTCGTGTTCTGCTTTATGCTGCCGATGATGATTCCACCACAAGTGACGGCGCTGAGCTGGCTACAGCTGTTCGGCCCCGCCAGCCCGTTGCTGAAAAGCATTGGTATGGCACCACCGCTGGGCAGCCCCCAGCCACTCTACTCGGCGGAAGGCATTGCTCTGTTGTTGGGGATTCAAAGCGCACCGCTGGTCTTTTTAGCGCTGCGCACCTCTCTGATCTCGCTGCCCCGCGAACTTATCGAAGCGGCCCGCATCAGTGGCGCACGCCAAGCCCAAGTTTGGGGGCAGATTATTTTGCCAGTCACTCGGCACGGCTTAATTGCCGGGGCTGCGATGGCGTTTATTTCTAGCCTGGGTAACTTCGGCATTCCTGCCATGCTGGGAATTCCAGCGGGCTACTATGTTTTGCCGACGCTGATCTACCAGCGTATGGCTAGCTTTGGTACTGGCGTGCTGGCGGAAATGGCAGCGCTCTCGTTACTGATTGGTGTGCTGGCACTGGCAGGGGTTGCCTTGCAGCAATACTGGATGAACCGCAGCCGCTTTGGCTTAGGCGGCCACAGTGGCCGCTCACATGACTTTACGCTGGGCCGTTTTCGGCCAGTGGTGACGACCGTACTCGTCGGCGTTTTATTGGTGATTCTCGTCGCGCCACTCGCAGCGCTGGTGGTCAGTTCCTTGGTGCCCGCCATGGGCGTTCCTCTTAGCGTCGATAGCGTGACATTAAACGCCTATCACGAAGTGATTGGCCGCCAAGGAGCCACCTGGCGCGCCGTGCGCAACAGCCTATGGCTAGCAGGCGGTGCCGCGCTGGTGCTTATGCTGTGCAGCCTGCCGCTAGCATATCGCCTGCAGCGGCTCCCTCCCCGACTCCAGCAGCTCACGCTCAGCGCTATTGAGCTGCCCTACGCACTGCCCGGCGTGGTGCTGGCGATCGCCTGCATTTTGCTGTTCGTGCGCCCGTTGCCGCTGATCAACGTAGCGCTCTACGGCACGCTCGGGCTGATCTTTGTGGCCTATCTGGCGCGTTTTTTAGTGGTATGCCTCAAACCCGTTAGTGCCAGCCTGGCACAGCTTGATCCCTCCTTGGAAGAAGCTGCACAACTGGCGGGGGCAGGCCCCTGGCGGCGGCTAACCACGATCGTACTGCCGCTGATTGCACCATCGCTCTTTGCAGGTGGGCTGTTGGTCTTCCTGCTGGCGGTGAACGAGCTAACGGTATCGGCACTGCTTTGGAGCGCCGGTAACGAAACGCTGGGCGTATTGATTTTTAACCTTGATGAGGGCGGTGAAAGCGTACTGGCGTCTGCGGTATCGGTACTGGTGGTCGTCATGGTCGCCTCGCTGATGCTGTCGCTCAGCCTGCTTGCCCCTCGTTTACCCAAAGGAGTCGTGCCATGGCTGGGCTAGCGATTCAACAGGTCACCAAACAGTTTGGCGACCATCGCGCGGTCAATGATCTCTCGTTAGAGATTGCACCAGGGGAGTTTGTGGCACTGCTGGGCCCTAGCGGCTGCGGTAAAACCACCATGTTGCGTATGCTAGCGGGGTTCGAAAACGTGACGGGTGGCGAAATACGCCTGAACGATACGCTGCTAGCCAGTCGCCATCAACATATGCCCCCAGAACAGCGCAACATGGCGATGGTCTTTCAGTCATACGCGCTTTGGCCGCATATGAACGTGGCCGACAACGTCGGTTACCCACTCAAACTGCGCCGCATTCAGGGCAGTGAGTATCAACGCCGAGTTGCTCATGCGCTGGCACAGGTAGCCTTGGAACCCTATGCACAGCGTTCGCCACAGGAGCTTAGCGGTGGTCAGCGCCAACGGGTCGCGCTAGCCCGCTGCCTAGTGACTGACCCTGCGGTTGTGTTATTGGATGAACCGCTGGCCAATCTAGACCGTAATCTACGTGCCTCTATGGAACACAGCTTTGTGGATTTCCACCGCCGTACCCACGCAACAATGGTGTACGTCACCCACGACCAAAGTGAAGCCATGGCGATGGCGGACCGAATTGCCGTAATGCGCGACGGTGAGCTAGTACAGTGGGCAACGCCTGAAACGCTTTATCGCGAACCGCGCAGCGAGTGGGTGGCAAGCTTTATCGGCCAAGGTAGCCAGTTGGCCATTGCCAACGGTGCGCCAGGGCAGCGGTTGACGGAAAGCGCCCTAATGCAAGGGCTGGCCGCAGCACACAGCACCCAGCCTGCACGCCAACCTGTATTAGTTCGCCCCGAGCATATTCGCGTAGACACCCAAGCCCCCAATCAACACGACCTTACCGGGCGCGTCGAGCGGCTAACCTTTCGTGGTGAACGCTATGAGTTGCACCTGCGCCTGCCCAGCGGTGAAGCCTTGCTGGCTTACCACCACTGTGCGCTTGAAGAGGGCCAGCAAGTCGCTCTGCGGCTACTAGAAGGCTGGTGCCTGGAGCCTGACCAATGAGCACCCATATTCATTTATTAAGCGGGTTGGGTGATAAAGGCCCTGCGGCTATCGTGGTCGAAACCAACGGAAAGCGGCTGCTGCTGGACGCCGGTGGAGCGCTGCACCCTGGGGAATCTATCACCTGGGCAGGTGGCTTAGACGTAGACGCTATGCTGATTAGTCACGACCATATTGACCATATCGGCGGCGTTGCCGAACTGCCCGAGACCATCCCGCTCTACTGCACACCCTTAGTCGCTAACGCACTGCCTAAGCACCGCGCTTGGCAGCCTTTGCCAGCACGCGGAAGCCTGATGGTCGAAGGTATCAAAGTGACCACCGGCCAAGCGGGGCACTCGCTGGGTGGCGTTTGGCTGCACTTAGACGTGGATGGCGGCATTTTCTACAGCGGCGATGCCTGTTTTGAATCCCGCTTGTTTCCCTTTGATACGCCGCCAGCAGCTCACACTGCGCTACTAGATGGTTCCTACGGCAATTACGACCAGCCCCAGGAAAACTGTCTGCAGGCGATTTGCCAGCAGCTTGAACAGCCGTTGGTATTACCGGTGCCTGAAACGGGGCGCGCTCTGGAAATGGCGCTGTGGCTGTCGGAAGAGGCCGACCGCCGTCAGCTCCCTTTCGCCATTGACCCGATTATTCGCGACAACCTCGCCGCACTGCTAGCACTGCCAAGCGACTTACGCCGCCCTGGTCTCGACAGTGCGATTAGCGCACTGCTAAAACGACAGAGTGCTTCGCAGCCAGTGCTACAGCTGGTCAGCGATCGCAATGATACGCCCGACCAATGGCCCAATTACCAGCTACTGCACACCGGCTATTTAACGCCTGAACGTCAAGCCCAGCTTGCCGCAGGCGAGGTGCGCTGGCAGCGCTGGAACGTACACCTGCGTGCATCGCATCTAGTAGCGCTTGCCGACCAGCTAAGGGCCACTCAGGTAGTGCCGCTCTTTACCCCGCTCACTGGTAACTGCTTAAGCGATTGGCAACAACGCCTGGGGCAGCGGCTGTGTATCCACCGCTCCCTAGAGATTCATCCGCATACGGCCGGACGCTCTACCGCCCATTTAACCGTTTAGGAAATTAACGATGTCCACAGTGATTGTTGATGTTGACGGCACGCTTGCCGAATTTCACCCCACCGACGTACACGACTGGGTTCTTGGCCCAGCCAAACAGTGGGATCCTTTTTTTGCCCATATGGCCGAAGCGCCAGTCATTGAGCCAGTGGCGCGGCTAGTCAAGCTGCTGAAAGCTCAAGGCCAACAGATCGTGATCTGCAGCGGCCGGCCTGACAGCCACCGTGAGCATACCCAGCGCTGGTTAGAGCGCCACACCATTCCCTTTGATGCCATGTACCTGCGCCCGCAAGGTGATGACCATATCGATGATGAAGAGGTGAAAGCCGCACTGCTCAATCAAATGCGTAGCGACGGCTTTGCGCCTTGGCTGGTGCTGGATGACCGTGACGCAGTAGTCGCCCAATGGCGCGCGCTCGGCCTCACCTGCTTGCAGTGCGCACCGGGAGATTTTTAAGGAGACGGCAACACACTGACGCCCCGCTAAACGGGGCGCCGTTGTTAATAAAGCGATGATGTCAGACGTTATCAGCCTGCGAACGAGGCGTACATAATCACCACAAGTACCACAAGCACAATGCCGGTTGGCACAGCGCCCTTCCAAGGCGTAAGGTCCACATCGCCCGAATCTTCTTGCACCCATGCGGTGGCGCGGGGGCGCAGCTTACCAATAATCAGCATTACGGCGACCAACAGCACGAACACCGCGGCGACAAAGTGAAACTCATGCATCACCATCGGTAGCTTGTTAAACGGCGGAACAAAGTAGCCAGCCGCGATCAGCAAACAGCCCCCTACCAGCGCTACTTTAGCCGCCATGGGAGGCACGCGTTTCGTCAGAAGCCCCACCAGAACAACCGCTAAAATAGGAATAAAGTAAATGGCGTTCATCTTCTGCAGATAGCCAAATAGGCTATCCTGGCCTGCTAACAGCGGCGCAATAACCATGGTTGTAACAGCCATGATCCAGCCAAACACCTTGCCTGATTTCACGACTTCTTCTTCAGTGGCATCTTTTTTAAGCACACCTTTATAGATTCCCAGGCTGAAAATCGTGGTGGTGCTGTTTAGCGCCGAGTTAAATGAGGAGAGAATCGCCCCCACCATTACCGCAGCAAAAAAACCTGTTAGGTACGGCGGTAGAACGTTAAATACCAAGTGGCCATAGGCTTCGTCTGCGCGAACGCCTTGGTCGGCATAGAGGTGGTAAGCAATGATACCCGGCAGCACCAGATAGAGCGGACCTAACAGCTTAAAGAAGCCGGTTAGCAGCACGCCCTTCTGACCTTCAGCCAGGTTTTTAGCCGCAAAAGTGCGCTGGATAATCTGCTGATTCGTTGTCCAATAAAACAGATGCAGTAATAAAACACCGGTGAAGATAGTCGAAAACGGTACCTGCTGATCAGGGCCACCTACCGAGTTAAATTTACTCGGGTCGCTCTCTTTCAGGATGCTCCAGCCCTCCATGACACCGCTGCCATTGCTCACTGCCTGAAGGCCGAAATAAACAATCACAAAGCCACCGATCAACAGACCGACGCCATTCAATGTATCTGAGACCGCCACCGTGCGCAGACCGCCAAATAGCGCATACACCGCGCCGATGATGCCAACCGTCCAGACGGTAGCCCACAGCAGCGCTGTACTCGACTCAATGCCGGTCAATCCTTGAAGATCCAGCATGCCCTGTAAACCAATCGCCCCTGAATAGAGAATGATGGGCAACAGCACCACGGCGTAAGCAATCAAGAAAATAACGTTGGCAATCAGTTGGGTACCATTATCAAAACGTATCGCTAACAGTTGGGGGAGCGTCGCGATCCCACTTTTTAGAAAGCGCGGCAGGAAAAACAGAGCCAGTGCTACTAAAGCAATCACCGCGATCACTTCCCAAGCCATGACACTTAGGCCATCGGTAAACGCCGAACCGTTCAGCCCAACCATCTGCTCGGTTGAGAGATTAGTCATCAACATTGAGGCGGCAATTAACGGAAAGGTTAGTGTCCTGCCGGCGAGAAAGTAGCCACTGGTGCTTCGGTGATCATCTTGACGTGTGATACGCCATGTCACAAAGGCCACTAAGCCCGTAAAAAAGATGAACGATGCCAGCGTAAGGGCATGCATGAAAAAATCCTTAGAAGAAGTCGCTAAACAACAAACGACATAGTGAATTTAGGTAAAATTACCAATATGCGCGGAATTCTAAGCAGGTGAAACGATTCATCCATTATGCTTTAGTAGCAATAAAGAATAAATAAGGCGGTTTTTTACTAACTACCCTCTATTTTGGCAAGACGTTAACGAAAAAGAAGAAATACTGATGCAATATCTGTGCGACAGTATCCAACCGCAGGGCGGGGCGGTATAGCGCTAAGGAGAAAACTGGACAGCTCTCATAAAAGCCGCTGAAATCATCTTATGATGTATGAGTAACTTTTTTTAATATCATACGATTGGCTCAGGCACTATCTCTCTATTGGCGACAACAGTTAACTTGGAGCACAAGCGATAATGACAGCGCGTTGGAAATCCTTGCCTTTACGGTTACGACTATTTATTTCGTTTGGAACGGTATTGGCATTGGCCATGTTGCTAGCGCTCTATTTACAGGCTCGCTCACACAGCCAAGCGCGCTTGACGAACTTGCTAAACGAAGAGTTACCTGCCCAGGTAGAGGGCCTTGCTACACGGTTAACCCTACGGCTAAGCCCGGCGTTGGCACTGTCAGAAAGCCTAGCCGACAGCTACTTTATTGAAGAGTGGGTACGCGATGGGCTGCCCGATACGTCACAACCCGCGATCATGCGTTATTTATCGCGGTTGATGACCCAACTAGACACTGAACTTCTCTTTATCGCTGCTCAATATCAAGGACGTGGTTACTATTTTCAGTACCGCGATGGGGAGTTTTTAGAGCGAACATTACAAGCGCCTGGCGGCGATGATGATTGGTACTATCAATTTACCGACAGCGGCTCCGCTTATAACTTAAACCTAGATAGCGATACATTTTCACCTGAAGAAGCGTTTGTCTTTTTAAATTTCCGCAGCCGTGAGGAAGCGCTCAATGGTCGCCCACTGGTAGTTGCCGGTGCAGGGTTAGATCTTTCTCGGTTGGCGCAGTTAATTAACGACTTCCGATTAGGCGAAACGGGCCGCGCTGCATTACTAAACGCGGAAGGCGAACTGCTTATTCGTAGCGACGAAACATCACTCGCAGCGCTTCAAAGCCAAGACGCAGACAGCCTATTACAAGATGAACACGAACTTCGTGTGCATGAGCTGCAACGGGATGGACAAACCTTTTTAGTCACTACACGCTGGCTGCCCGAGCTGCAGCGTTATTTAATGATTGAAGTCTCCAAAGAGGAGTATTTAAGCTCCATTAGAGAGCGCTTCTTGGCGTCTACCGGTATCGGGTTGCTGATCCTCTTAGTTGGTCTAATCATTTTATACCCACTTACCGGCAGCTTAATTCGCCCTTTAATCCGCTTTCAGCGCCAGCTAAAAGAGATCACTCTTAGTTTAGATTTATCCCGCCGGGTAGAAACCGATGATCGAGCTGAACTCGGTGTCTTGGCTGACCAAACCAACGAACTGTTAGCCCGACTATCGCGAACTATCATGGCTGTTTCCAATAACGCGTTAGCCCTTACCCAGGTAGCAGATCGCTTGGCGCAAACGGCAGGGCTATCAGGCATCCAGGGCGGCGATATTCGTCATGAAGCGAATCAGACCATGGCCGCCGCCGTGGAAGAGATGGCGTCGTCAGTGGCTGAAATTACCTCGACCATGGAAGAACTTTCCACCTCATCAACGCAAATCGCTGACCACTCCCAATCCGTGGTAGAGGTGGCGAATCAAACGCTGGAACGCAGCCGTAAGGGCAGCACTGCCATGCAGCTGCTACAGTCTAAAATGCAGGATATTCGTAGCGATAGCGAACAGAGTCTGGCAGAAATCATGGCGCTGGGTGCTAAGTCGAAACAAATCAGTAAGGTGATGGAACTGATTAACACCCTTGCTGCGCAAACCAAACTAATTGCTTTCAATGCGGCATTAGAAGCCTCAAGTGCAGGCGAATCCGGCCGTCGTTTTTCCGTGGTCGCTAATGAAATACGTCGCCTGGCAGACAGCGTAACTGACTCAACCCAAGAGATTGAAGGCCACACCGAAGATATTCAAAACGCCATTAACCGGCTGGTCGTTGCCTCTGAAAAGGGTGCATCGTCGATTGAGAAAGGCGTTGAGGTCAGCATTAGTACCGCCCAGGACTTGGATGCCCTGCTCAAAGCGGCCAGCCAAACCAGTAGTGCGGCGCAGCAGATATCGCTGTCAACACAACAGCAGAAAACCGCCAGCAGTCAGGTGGTGATTGCACTGCGGGATATTGATACCGCCAGCTCGCGTAATGCGCAGTCAGTACGCAGCATAACCGACATCAGCCAGGAGATGATTAACATGTCGGCAGAGCTAAACGCTCTGGTGCAGGAGTTTACTCTGGCTCAACAGGATGCAAACCACCAACGCCCTTCGTGAGGATGCCGTGATGAGTGCAATCCGGGTAGTGATCACGGACGACAGTCAACTAGCGCGCGATGTGCTGCGTAATATCCTCACCCGCGATGGCGATATTGAGATTGTTGGTGAAGCCACTAACGGGCGTGAAGCGGTGGAACTTGCCCGTCGCTTAGCGCCGCAGTTAATCACCATGGATCTGAATATGCCGGTGATGGACGGTCTCAGCGCCATTGAAGAAATTATGCATACCAAAGGGGTGCCGATCCTGGTGGTAAGCGACCGCTCTGATGCCGAAACAGCTTATCGTGCGCTTGATGTTGGCGCGCTAGAGGTTATGCAGAAGCCGACCCTTGATGATGAAGACGCACAACGATTACTCGCGCGTGTTCGACTGCTGTCGGGAGTAGCCGTGATTACTCGCCTACGGCGCCGCCCCACCTCGGTTATGCCTGTTGTGGCGATAAACGCACCACCTGTCTGTCACCCCACTATGCCGAAAGCGTTTCAACGCATCGTCGCTATTGCTTGCTCTACCGGTGGGCCGCAGGCATTGGCCCATTTACTGAGTAAGCTGCCCGCCAACTTTCCTGCGCCAGTGGTGATTGCTCAACATATCAGCCATGGGTTTATTGAAGGCATGGCGCACTGGCTGGCATCACTATGTTCAATGCCAGTTCGCGTTGCTCAACATGGTGAACCGCTCAAACCAGGGTGTATTTATCTATCGCCGTCGGAAACTAACCTACATGTAACGCCTCATCACCGCCTACAGTTACAACAAGGGCCTGACAATGCGCTCTACCACCCTAGCTGCGATGCGCTGTTAACGAGCGTTGCCAATGTATATGGTCCGGAGGCAATTGGTGTCATTTTAACGGGCATGGGACGCGACGGCGTTAATGGGGTGCGTGCCATACACCTAGCGGGCGGTAGCACCTTTGCTCAAAATGAAGCTAGCTCGGTCATCTATGGGATGAACCAAGAAGCGGTGAATGCCGGTGTTATTCAACACATTGTGGCGCTTGATGAGCTACCTGATAGGCTTATTCATGAATCAAGCGGTCAACGGGCATCTTCGTGGATGCAACCGCTATGAGTTCCATACATTCGCTAACGCCGTTTAAGGATCTCGTACGCCGTCGCTGTGGTTTACACTTAGAAGGCCTTGCTGAAGCTCGTTTAGTGAAAGCCATTGATACTCTTCAAGCCGAAACCAACGTATCTGATACATCATCGCTTCTTGCGCAATTAGCGCAAAACGACGTGTTGTTTAATCATTTTATTAGTCAGTTAACGGTAAACGAAACCTACTTTTATCGAGAACCAGAGGCACTTGATTGGTTAGCCGATGTTCATCTTCCAAAGCGACTAGCTGAAAAAGGTAAGCCACTGACCATTCTAAGCGCGGGCTGCTCATCGGGCGAAGAACCCTACAGTATCGCTATTGCGCTGTTTGAGCGTTACGGCGAACGTGCCAAACAACTCTTCCATATTACCGGCGGAGATGTTGATCAGCAGGTACTTAGCAAAGCCCAACAGGGCATTTACAGCGGCATGTCGTTTCGGGCACTGAGCCCTGCGCTTAAACACCACTATTTTCGCCCAGAGGGTCGACGCTTCAAAATAGAGGAGACGCTTCGTCAGTGGATAACTTTTCGCTCGTTCAACGTGTTACAGCCAAATACTGACAAAATCGGCCTTTTCGACGTTATCTTATTTCGCAATGTATCGATCTATTTTGACGAATCGACCCGACGCGATATACAGCGCCATTTGCAACAGTTACTGGCGCCAAATGGCGTTTTGTTGTGTGGAGTCACGGAAACCTTAGGCAACGATCTGGGCGTTTTGGAACTACAGCAGGCCCAGGGGGTGTTTTTCTTCCAGGAGGCGCAGGCCAGCGCTCTACCGGCTAATGATGAGCCACACGATAACAACGATGATGAGTGGCTAGTCCCGCCGGTGCAGGTAGATACTTATTCACCCTCTGAGGATAACGCTGAGTTCGAGTCGCTGACGTCGTTTAACAAAGCCTTACTGCAGGCTCACCAGTTACTCAACCAGAACGCGTTTTCTGAAGCCGCCGCGCTACTTTCCAAACTGTTAGCCCAACAACCTTGGAGTGTTGATGCGCTGCTACTGGCAGGTTTAGTTGCTCGTTGGCAGCAGGGCTTTACGGATGCCTATGATTATTTCAAGCGCGCTATTTATGTGGCTCCTGAGTGCTGGCCAGCGCACTTTTTTCAAGCCGAACTTTTCCGTTTAGGCGAGCTTAACGATGCCCCAACGCAGCGTCAGCGTGGCTACGCAGCGGTTATTCGCCTATTGGATGCCTCAAAACAGGCCGATGGTGGGTTAACGATCATTGAGCCGCCTATCTCACCTGGGGATGCCTACTTTTTGGCAACTCGTCACCTTCGTGCACAAACGGCCACACAGGGAGTGGGTTAATGGCACTGGATATTAAACGCTTTATTCAGCGCTTTATTGAAGAAGCGTCGGATCACTTGCCCCGTTTAAGGGAAGGTATCGAAGCACTTGAACAAGGCGACACCCAGCAAGAGCGAATTAACGAGCTATTTCGCGCTGCTCATACGCTGAAAGGCTCTTCACGTATGCTGAAGCTGGCGCCCATTACAGCGATCGCTCACAGCACTGAAGAGTTATTAAGCGCACTGCGTGACGGATCACAAACCGCCTCGCCGGATATCACATGTCTTTTAAATCAGGCGACGGATGCCCTGTCGGACCTGGTCAGTCAACTTGCCCAAAATGTGCCACCCGCAGAGCTACCCGAGGCTGATAGCCAGCTCTGCCAAGCGCTGGAAAACGCCGCTGCGGGAAAGCTAACCCCAACGTCTGAACGGCTCCCTGAAACAGCAGCACTCGTGAACAGCGAACCTAGCGTTACACCGCCTACCACAAAGAGCCCAGCACTTCCGGCTCAAGAACTGCGTTTAACAGATACGGTACGCGTGCGCCTTGACCGTTTGGATGACGTGATTCGCCTAATGGGCGAAGTATTATCAGGGCACCATCATCTGCACTCCCTGGTAGAACAAGCTCGCAGCCTCGGCGCGGCTCTTCCCAAAGATCAGCAGGCCCCCTTTAACGCCTTTAGCCGCGAGTTGAAAGACAGCGTGCTTTCCCACGACGGGCTAATGAGTGACCTTCATGATCGAGCACTGCAGATGCGTATGTTACCGTTGAGCGTGGTGTTTGACCCCTTATCCCAAATGGCCAGAGACCTTGCCCATTCGCTAGGCAAACAGGTTAATTGCCGTGTTCACGGCAGTGAAATTGAACTTGACCGACAAATGATAGATCGCCTGTCGGACCCGCTTATTCATCTGCTGCGGAATGCACTAGATCACGGTTTGGAAGCACCCGATGAACGCCAAGCAGCGGGTAAGCCTGCTCGGGGGCAGTTGTCGCTAGAGGCATGGCAAGACGGCAGCTGGGTAGTGATTGAAATGCGCGATGACGGCGCGGGTATTTCCCTAGAAGCGGTACGCCGCAAGGCGCTCTCCAAGCAGCTGCTCAGCGAAGAGCAGTTGCTTGCCCTAACCGAACAGGAAACCCTAGAGCTTATTTTCCTGCCCGGCTTTTCAACCAAACCGCTGATTACCGATTTTTCAGGCCGCGGCGTGGGCATGGATGTCGTCAAACGAACCGTTATTGATGAACTCAACGGTGATTTACATCTTTCCAGCCATTCCGGCAAAGGCACCTGCTTTACCCTGCGCCTGCCTTTATCGCTGGCCATGATGCGTGTTCTGTTGATAAAAGTGGGTGCCATCACGCTAGGTATCACGGCACCTTATGTATCAGAGCTTGTAGAGCATCTATCAACGAACTTTATCGATGCTGCTGGGCAAAAAACACTAATCTTACGTAACGAATTTGTGCCAGTCGTTTCTCTCGCAGAATTATTAGGCCTTTCCTACACGCCCTCTACTGCTGATAATTTGCTATTACTTGTCGTACATCAACGTCATCAAAAACTCGCGTTAATTATCGATGCGTTAGTGGATGAACGCGATATGGTGATTAAGCCTTTACCCGCCCATTTACGCCATTTGCCGTTGGTATCGGGTATGGTCACTCTGGGGCGCAATACGCTGGTCAGCCTTTTACATGTACCAACATTACTGGAGCACTCACGTCGCTATGCACCACGGACGTTAGTGAAAACGGAACAACCGCTCCAGGCGCATCGTATACTGGTTGTCGATGACTCACTGAACACCCGTGAAATTGAAAAAGACGTTTTAGAGGCATGGGGCTATCAGGTCACACTGGCAGAAAATGGCCGTGATGGGCTTAATAAAGCCCTTGCTGATTCGTTTGATGCCGTGCTAACCGATGTCGAAATGCCGGTCATGGATGGTTTTGCACTGACTGCAAGTCTGCGAGAAAATGAGCTTTATCGTTATAAGCCTATTATCATTATTACATCACGAGAAAAAGAAGCGGATCGCCGACGTGGCATTGAAGTAGGCGCTGATGCCTATATTGTTAAAGGTAGTTTTGATCAAAATAATTTAGTGGACACGCTGAGAGCTTTACTCGGCTAAGCACACTTCATGGTGGGGGGTAATCATGCAAATTTTGGTCGTAGACGACGACCCATTAGCCTGTGAAATGACAGCAGCGTTACTTGAGTTTCAAGGCTATACAACGATCATGGCCAATGATGCCATGGAGGCTGTTCAACACTTGGACAACCTGGATACTATCGAGCTTATTGTCAGCGACATGCATATGCCGCTTATTAATGGCATCGAATTTTTGGAAATGTTGCGTGAACAAGACGTCTCTCTGCCTTTTATTTTACTCAGCGGCGACACCCCTGAGCCAGAGCTACTGCAAACACCAGGCTTGAATGCCTGCTTACAAAAAGATGCGCAGCTAACCTCTACACTCCAACATGCCGTGACCCAAGCGCTCAATGGTTAAACCTAAGCTATCTGCTTCACGACGCATCGTTTGCCCACATAAACAGGTAGTCTGATGTCATCCTCTGCTCCGACGCTGCACGAAAAGCTGAACCATTTGCGCCACCGTTTTATTGAACAGCTGCCAGCACGTTTACAGCAAACCGCCGACAAGTGGCAACAAAGCCACCTGTCGCTGGAGGCAGAGTCACGCTTAGCGCCTGAACTCCATCGCTTTTTCCACAGCTTAAAAGGTACAGGGCGCTCGTTAGGCTTTGAGCGCATTGCGATGTTAGCCAATCAAGGCGAAGAAGCGCTAAAAACAAGCCCTACTCCACCTACATTAAACAGCTTGATACCTCAGCTTTTTCAACAGCTTGCCGAGGAAATTAAGTATTTGCAGTCCCAGCAAGGCCAGCAGACGGTGCTGGCATCGCTTAACAGTATTGAGCTGTCATCGGCCATTGCACAGCCACGCAGTAAGCGTCAACGGCTAATCTATTTATGCGACGACGAACCCGACCAAGTTAGTCAGCTGCTGCATCACCTGCGCTGTTTCGGCCATGAAGTGGTTCATTTTGAAGACACCGAATCTTTCTTTAACGCGGTCATTACCCGTCGACCCGACGCTATCATCATGGATGTGCAGTTTCCTCAAGGTAACACCGCGGGTACTGAAACGCTGACCAGCCTGAACAAGCTCACCGGAGAACGGCTGCCTTCTATTGTATTGTCATCCTACGGCGATTTTTATTCACGGCTGAGCGCTGTTCGTGCTGGCTGCAATGGCTACTTTACTAAGCCCATTAAGCCACTGGATTTAATGTTAGCCATCGATGAACTCACCACTCCACTAGATGAAGAGCCTCTGCGCGTATTGGTCGTTGATGATGAGCCAGAAGCGGCGGCCTATCACTCATTGATTCTTGAAGAAGCAGGTATGATTGTTCAGCAGGTTAATCACCCTGCGGATGCGTTAGCGGCGCTGGACCGTTTTAGTCCTGACTTACTGCTAATTGATGTCTATATGCCAGTGTGTTCTGGGGAAGAGCTGGCGACGATTATTCGCCAGCAATCCGCGCATATTGGCCTGCCGATTATTTATCTATCTAGCGAAACAGACAGCCAAAAGCAGCTTTCGGCCATGACCGCAGGCGTAGAGGCCTTTATTACTAAGCCTGTTACCCCCGATGAACTGGTCTCTGCGGTACAGCTGCGTGCCGAACGCTTGCATTTACTGCGCTCTCTGATGACCCAAGACAGCATGACGGGGCTTTATAACCATAGCACCACCACTGACATGATCGGTAAAGCCCTCGCCCATGCCTATCGCGAAGGCAGCCAGCACGCCATGGCCATGCTGGATATCGATCATTTTAAAACCGTCAATGATACCCATGGGCACTTAGCGGGTGATCAGGTCATTATCACACTGGCTCGGCTGCTAAAAACTCGCTTGCGCGTATCCGATATTATTGGACGCTATGGTGGGGAAGAGTTTGTTGTATTACTAAAAGGGATCACTGCAGAACGCGCAGCCGAACTTATTGATGAACTGCGCCACGATTTTGAACTAGTGGATTTTCATGCCGGTGGAGAGCGCTTTCGCTGCACCTTCAGTGCAGGCATTAGCAGTTTTCCTAACCAGCCTTCCACTGAAGCGTTACGCCTTAGCGCAGACCAAGCGCTTTACCTTGCTAAGCGGCAAGGGCGTAATCAAGTAGTGATCAGTAAAGAGCATGACCCAAACCATCGTAGCGCAGCACAACGTGACACGGGAAAACAATGACCGATACTGCTCCACAACGTGATGCACAAGCTATCTCTCTTGAAGAAGCGCTAGCACGCCAGAGTAACGGCGAGTCGATTATTGATGTGGACGAACCCTGCCAGCAGTTGGTGCTATTTCGTTTAGCAGGTCAACGCTTCGCCTTCCCTGGCAGTGCGGTCAATGAAATTTTGAACGGTGACCAACCCGTGTATTTTGTGCCTGGGCTGCCCGACTCGATGGAAGGTGTGATTCACTTACGCGGCAACATTGAATCGGTGATGACGCTGCGGTCACTGCTTGAGCTTCCCCCTGCAGAACAAACGGGCATGCTGTTATTAGTTACCGCGGCAGGCATTCGTAGCGCCGTTCGTATCGACCATTTAGACGATGTTTGCGACATTCCGATCAGCACGCTGAAACCCGCCCCAGACACCCTTTCCAGCCAGTTAACGCCCTATGTAAGTGGGCTCTGGCAACCTGAAGCAACGCCGGAAGAGAGCGAGAGAGAAGCAGCTGAAGGTTATTCTGAAAAACGCAGCGCAGCCATTGTTCTACTCGACCCAGACGCGTTATTCAGTGCTTATCAGCAAGGCTTAGGGTAAGTCATGGTAAATGGTGCACCGAAGCACTCCTCAGACCCACCGTCCCATGTTGCCTTAGTGCTATTTAGTGCTGGCAAGACCCTGGCCGCCATTGAAGCACGTCATATCACTGGGTTAGCGAACATAGCCCGCTTACCACGATGCGCCAATGCTGAGCGCCTGCTGCTTAATACTCAACTAATAAGCATAGCCCCTACTCACTGGCTCACCCTGCAAGATGCCGATGGCGCTTGGCAGTTAGGTGTCTCGGGAGAAGTTGTTTTAGCACATACGCCAATAGTGGAACTGTTTCCATTGCCCGCTCTAATTGCTGCACGCCACGCAAGCCCCGCTCTGCGAGGCTTAGCGTTGGCCAACCAAACGGTACGCTTGTTATTTGATGGCGCAGCGCTTAAACCAGACCTAACGCTGTAACCATAAACAGCGAACCGGCGTGCCTTTCTCTATCTGCTGGTGCGGGTCAATCACCGCTAATGCGTCAGCACTAATACACGATGAAAGCACGCCTGAGTTTTGGTCTTCAAACGCATCAGCTATGACGCCCTCCTCGCTAAACCGCAGCGCAACACGCATATAGTGCTGGCGTGGGCCAGTACTCGTGTTGAAATTAGCCGTGGCCATTAGGGCAGGCAAGGCGCTCAACGCTGAGCAACCCAGTAGGCTTCCTATCAAAGGACGTAAAAACAACCACGCGCCCACAAACCCAGAAACAGGGTTACCCGGCAACCCTACAAAACGCGCCTCGCTGCCATCTTCACGTGGCAGACGGCCTAGCGCCAACGGTTTTCCTGGGCGAATCGCCAGTTTCCACATATCTAATTGGCCTAGCGTTTCCAGCGCAGCCTTAACATGATCTTCTTCTCCGACGCTAACCCCACCGGTGCTGACAACCACGTCAGCGACGGAGGCGGCTTGCGTTAATAATTTGACCGTCTGGGCATAATCGTCAGGCACACTAACCCGCTGTACCACCTCCGCACCAAAGTTTTCTAGCAATCGTTTCAGCATCGGCCGATTAGAGTTATATAGCTGACCTGGCTTTAACGGCGTGCCAGGATCAACTATTTCGTCACCCGTCGACAGTAGCGCTACCCTCGGCCGACGACGCACGCTCACCTGGGTAATTCCTTGCCCCGCCAAATGCCCCAGCGCTGCCGCCTCCAGGCGCTCGCCTGCCGCCAGCAGCAGCTCCCCCTGGTGTACATCACGCCCTTGGCGGCGCACGTTGTCGCCCACCGGCAGTGCATCCGGCATCAATGCTTGGTCACCGTGCTGCGTTACCCGCTCTTGCATCACTACACAGTCGGCGCCATCAGGAATCTCACCGCCGGTAAAAATGCGCGCACAACTGCCTGGTGCCAAGGGTACAGCGGGGCTGCCCGCCGCAATACGCTGGCTGATCGGCAGCCACTTGCCCGCATCACTGGCACGAAGCGCGTAGCCATCCATTGCGCTGTTATCAAATGGCGGGACGTCTAGCTGTGCGTTAACAGCGTCGGTCAACACACGCCCAGCTGCCGCATCAAGCGGCACACGCTCAGCGCCAAGCGGAGTGACATCGGCTAGCAGCGCTTCAAGCGCGGCACTTATCGGCTGTAACTCAGCCATGCTGCCCCCGGCCTGGAATGACGAGGTTGGCGAAGTTGCAGGGTTTGTGGCGGCTGTCGAGTTGTTCCGCCAAAATGCCGTCCCAACCAGTGCGGCAGGCGCCGGTTGAACCTGGCAGGCAAAACATGACTGTGGCATTAGCGAAGCCACCTAACGCGCGGCTTTGAATGGTTGAACTACCAATCTCATCACCACTCAGCTGGCGAAAACGTTCACCGAATCCCTCAATACGCTTATCCAGTAGCACGGACACCGCCTCAGGCGTCGAGTCACGCCCCGTAAAGCCAGTGCCGCCCGTGGTAATCACCACCTGAACGTTGGCATCGGCAATCCACTGGGCAACGACCGCGCGGATTTGGTAGACGTCATCTGGCACGATGCGCTTTTCGGCTAGGGTGTGACCTGCTTCGGTTAAACGTTGTACCAGCGCTTGTCCAGAGCGGTCGGTCTCTTCCGTGCGCGTATCCGATACCGTCAATACCGCTATTTTTAAGGGCTCCATGCTGTCCATGGGCTTACTCCTTGGCTTTTTTCTGGGCTTGGCGAGCCTCTAATGCGGCTAGCTGTTCAGGAGTTGCGGTACCTTGGTAGTGGGCTTTCCATTCGCTGTAGGGCATGCCGTAGACATACTCACGGGCAGCGTCATAGTCCAGTGCTTTACCTTGCTCATCTGCTGCCGTAACTAGCCATTTAGATAGGCAGTTACGACAGAAGTCAGCAAGAATCATTAGGTCGATATTTTGCACATCTTTATTATCGTCTAAATGTTGTAGCAAGCGGCGAAACGCGGCAGCTTCTAGTTCTGTACGCGTGGTTTGGTCTAGTTCATTGAACGATGACATTACCGATCCTCTTATCAAGTGACTGTGAAGCAGCATAACAAAAGACACCGCCCGAAGGCGGTGTCGAAAAGCGTTTCAGCAAACGGCTTAGCTAGGCTTAGTGGCGGAAACATCGCCACCACTACTGCTACCCGCTTTTTGTGCCGCGACTTCTTCTTCGCTTAGGGCTTGATCTTTGACCTCTTCGTACCACAAGTTGTGGTGCTCTTTGGCCCAGGTTTCATCGACATAGCCTGTGGTCATACCTTCCAGTGAACCTTCCGTTCCGACGGTGCCAATATAAATATGGCCTAGCGCAACCGCCGTTAAACCCAGCGCACCCACTGCGTGGATAATATTTGCCCACTGCATAGTGTCACGGCCTTGGCCATAGTTGGGGAAGTCGAGTACAAAGCCACTGGCTACCACCACCAACCCAGCAGTTGCTAACAGCCAGTACCACGCTTTCTCACCACCGTTGGCAAAGCCTGCATCTGGGTGGCCTTTACCCACCAGCCCACCACCCATTTTGAACCACTGCAAATCGTGCTTTTTCGGAATGTTGTCTTTCAGCAATTTGAGCAGCAGCACCACCAACAGGATGCCAAACACCGGGCCGAGGTAGTTATGCAGTACTTTGGAAGCGGAGATCATCCACGCCCAAACGGCATCGCCAAACAGCGTGCGAAACACAAATTTACCAAATAGCAGATTCAAACCGGTTAACGCTAAGGTGATAAACAGCGTAGCCACGGTCCAGTGAAGCGACCGCATAAGCAACGACCAGCGAAAAAGCTTTCGCCCTGTGCGCGGTTCATCGAGGTGTTTGCGCCCAACAATAAAGTAGAACAGCGCAATCACTGCAATCATCCCACCAACCGTAATCAACCCAAACGGTGACACCCAACGGTTGCGGATCTGCCGCCAAGTTTCACCACTTGAATTAATCAGGTTGTAGTTACTGTCAAAACGCGAGTCGCGATAGTTAGGCCCTGTTTCTCCACTGCGAACCTGCCGCCACTGGTCGGCACTAATACCAGGAGCAGCGGTTACCATTTCGCGGTCTGTATCAGCTTGGGCAACCGCTAGTTGAGACATGCCAAGACTTGCAACCACCAGCAGTAACAGGATGCCGACACGCCAACAGCGCTGGAAAAACGCCCTCAACCAAGGTGCCTGTGAAGGCACCTGAGAGGTCGTTGTTGTTATGGTCATTGATGTCATGACACGCCTCCTTACCCTTTACGGGCAGCATCGTAGGCAAGGTTGTCAGTACTGGCCTGGGGGTTATTCGACCAAGCACCATCTTTATGGCCACGATGGACGACACGCTGACGGAAAATATCGGCAACATCTTGAGCATCACCCGCTAGAAGGGCTTTGGTAGAGCACATTTCCGCGCATAGCGGCAGCTTGCCTTCCGCGATGCGGTTGGAGCCGTACTTCTCGTACTCTTCCTCTTTGCTCTCTGCTGGGCCGCCTGCACAGAAAGTGCACTTGTCCATTTTTCCGCGCTCACCAAATGCATTCTGCTGAGGGAACTGCGGTGCGCCAAAGGGGCACGCATACAGACAGTAGCCACAGCCAATGCACAAGTCTTTATCGTGCAGCACGATGCCATCGTCGGTTTTATAGAAGCAGTCGGTCGGACAAACGGCCATACAGGGCGCGTCGTCACAGTGCATACAAGCGACTGAAATCGACATTTCATCCGCTTCGCCGTCATTAAGCGTCACTACGCGGCGTCGCTGAATGCCCCACTCTACATCATTGGCGTTTTTACAGGCGGTGACACAGCCGTTGCACTCGATGCAGCGCTCGGCGTCACACATAAATTTCATTTGAGCCATGGTGTTCTCCTCTCACCAGCGTGGCACTAGGCCACGCTGGGTTCTGTCAGGTCAGTCGAGACGTTTATTAGCTTAAGCGCGCTCAATTCGGCAGATGGTGCACTTGGTTTCTTGCATGAGTGTCACCGGGTCATAGCCATAGGTCGTGGCGGTGTTCGCCGCTTCACCAATAATGTACGGGTCAGACCCATCCGGATACCGATCACGCAGGCTCTCACCTTGGAACATGCCGCCAAAGTGGAACGGCATAAAGGCGACCTTACGATCCACTCGCGGTGTCACCAGCGCTTTCACTTTCACACGGCCACCTTCGGCACCTTCCACCCATACGTCGTCACCGTCGCGTACGCCAATATCGTTGGCATCGGCTGGGTTCATCTCGACAAACATCTCTTGCTGCAGCTCAGCTAGCCAAGACATGGAGCGTGTTTCTTCACCGCCCCCTTCATACTCGACCAAACGACCTGACGTGAGAATGATCGGATAATCGGCGCTGTTATCGCGATCCTGAATGGTTTTGTACAGCGTGGGCAGACGCATAATCGAGTCAAAGTCATCCCACGTGGGATAGCGTTCGACCAGATCACGACGGGTGGTGTAAAGCGGCTCACGGTGTTTTGGCACGGCATCTGGGAAAGTCCATACCACTGCGCGCGCTTTCGCGTTGCCATAAGGCGCACAACCTCGTCCAATCGCCACCCGCTGGATACCGCCAGAAAGATCGGTTTTCCAGTTTTTGCCTTCAGCGGCCACTTTCTCAACATCGGTCAGATCATTCCACCAACCGAGGTCTTTAAGCAGTTGGTCGGTAAATTCGGGGTAGCCGTCATCAATCTCACCACCAACCGGCGCTGAGCCTTCAGCCAGCAAATTAACGCCGTCGCGCTCAATACCAAAACGGGCGCGGAAACCCATGCCGCCTTCCATGACAGGCACACTAGTGTCATACAGGTTGGGCGAGCCGGGGTGTTTAAACTCTGGTGTGCCCCAGCACGGCCATGGCAGTCCGTAGTAATCTCCGTCGGCGGGACCACCTTGGGCACGCAGGTTCTCGAAGCTAAAGGTATGCCAGTTTTTCTGGTGTTCTTTGAGACGCTCAGGGCTTTGGCCGGTGTAGCCAACGGTCCACATGCCACGGTTAATTTCGCGCAGCACGTCTTCAATCAGAGGCTCGTTGCCGTTCATCTCAAAGTTCTTCACGAACTCATTACCGAAGCCAAGCTTGTTGGCAAACAGGTACATAATTTCGTGATCAGGCTTTGATTCAAATAGCGGCTCAATGACTTGATCGCGCCACTGAATAGAGCGGTTGGTTGCCGTCACACTGCCGGTGGTTTCAAACTGGGTCGCCGCAGGCAGTAGATAAACACCATCAGAACGGTCATGCATCACCGAGGCAACCGTGGGATAAGGGTCAACAATGACCATCATCTCAAGCTTCTGCATGGCTTTTTGCATTTCCACGCCGCGGGTTTGCGAGTTGACCGCGTGCCCCCAGTAGAACATTGCTTTTAGCGCGGTGCGCTGGGAGATATTTTCGTCTTCTTCCAGTACACCATCTACCCAGCGGGATACGGTAATACCGCTAGAATACATCGGCTTACCATCAGCGTATTCGGTATCGTCAAAGCGGCCTTTTAGCCACTCATAATCGACATCCCACACCTGAGACCAGTGCTGCCATGCGCCTTCGGCCAAACCGTAATAACCTGGCAATGAGTCGCAGCCTAGGCCAAGGTCGGTGGCACCTTGTACGTTATCGTGGCCCCGCAAAATGTTGGCACCACCACCGGATTTACCAATATTGCCCAGCGCCAGCTCTAAAATGCAGTACGCGCGAGTGTTGTTGTTACCGGTAGTGTGCTGGGTACCACCCATACACCACACCACACAGCCCGGACGATTGTCAGCAAGCCGTTTGGCCACATCAAACATCTCTGATTCCGGTACGCCAGTAATGTCTTCCACGACACTCGGCGTGAACTGTGCCACCTCTGCGCGCACTTCATCCATGCCGTAAACACGCTGGCTGATATATTCACTATCTTCCCAGCCGTTTTCAAAGATGTGCCACAGCAGACCCCAGATATAGGCAACATCCGAGCCTGGACGCAGACGTACATATTTATTGGCTTTTGCTGCGGTGCGCGTAAAGCGTGGATCCGCGACGATGATGTCGCAATTATTACGCTCTTTAGCAATCAGAATGTGCTGCATCGCTACCGGGTGAGCTTCACTCGGGTTAGAGCCGATGAACAGAATCGCCTTGCTGTTCTGCATATCATTGAGCGAATTGGTCATCGCGCCGTAACCCCAGGTGTTTGCAACACCTGCCACGGTGGTGGAGTGACAAATTCGCGCTTGGTGATCGGTGTTGTTGGTGCCCCACATGGAGGCCAGCTTGCGCATTAAGTACGCCTGCTCGTTATTGAATTTGGCTGAGCCAAGCCAGTAAACACTGTCGGGTCCGTGGGCTTCACGCAGTTCAAGCAGCTTGTCGCCAATTTCATTAACCGCGTCGTCCCAACTCAGCCGTTGCCATTCACCCGCCACTAACTTCATTGGGTACTTGAGACGACGAGTGGAGTGGCCGTGCTGGCGTAGTGAGGCCCCTTTGGCGCAATGGGCGCCACGATTAATCGGATGGTCGAAGGCAGGCTCTTGTTTTGTCCAGATACCTTCTTGAACTTCGGCATACACACCACAGCCCACCGAGCAGTGCGAGCAGATGGTGCGCTTAGTTTCGACGGGGGAATCTAATACGGGGGTTTTAGTCGCCGATTCAGCGCGCTGCATCATTGGCGCACCCATAAAGCCTGCAGCTGCTACACCACCGGTGGCGACACCACTACGCTTTAAGAATTGACGACGGGAGATTCCAAGCCCTGAAGCATTGGGAGTGTTGGTTTTGCGAGTTAGACGCATGGCAGTTCTCCTGGCAGTGTGCCGTCAATCACGCAGCGACGCATAGTAAGCGCGGATATGGTCGGTTTCGTGGTAATTCGTTGTTTTTTTAGGCTCAACCGAGGGGGTGTTATCGGCTTGAGCTAGCGTGACGTGACCTACTGCGGCGGCCGCACCAGCAGCGGCGGTACCTAGACCAACGGTTTTCATAAACCGGCGGCGCTCAGGGTTATGTGACGTGTGCATGGGTTTCTCCTCTATCATGCCCTTTTTCTTATACGTGGCCCGCAGGCCTTGCTATTTGCTTACCACTGCGCACTGCCACTCACGGTGTGACGTCGCGCGCCGCGCCGGCTGCGTCTGTCGTTGGCTCCACAAACCGCACCGGTTGATAGGCCGCTCTTTCGCTCAACGTTGCCTGTTCGCTTTCCATAAACGCGCCGCCCAACTGGCCAAGCGATGCGTAAAAAACAGTGTCTACTTTAGTAAGGTCGTCAAAGCAGTGCTTCACCCAAGGAGCAATGTGCTGTTGGAAGAAGTAAGTTTGTTCGCCGCTTTGCGCCGTAATCAGCATCGCCATGACCTCGCAGACAGCCGCCAGGTGGTCTTCTGGCTCGCGGGTATGCTCGCTGCGCTCAAACCCCAGTGCCCGAAGATCCTGACGCAGGGCCACTAGTGCGGCTTCCATTAGTTCTCCGTTTCGGTACCAAGAGGCGTAAGGCACTACTTCGCCCTGAATAACGCCAACAAGAAGGCGAAAGTGCGCGCGCTGAAGATTCTCAGGACTGCTTTGGCCAGCGGCGTGAGAAAGTGCTGCCCAGCACTCAGCCAAACGGCTACCGTCTTGTTCAATGTCTAGGTTAGCGAGCCAGGTTAATAGCTCGCAGTCAGGTGCTTGGCGTAGCAGGCTGGCTAAAAGCTGATAAATATCGGCCCGCAGTGCATCGGTATCGCTTAGTGTGGGCATTGCATCACTCATTGCTTTACACCTTCAGTTGCGCATCAGGGTCACGGATCATGGCTTTCCACACATCTTTGACCCGACAGTCCTCGCACATTTCTAGCCGTGCTAGCGCATCGCCCGCGAAATAGGGGTGGTCAGCTAGCTTCGCTTTGATCGTCGCTACCGTACTGGCAGTAGCAAACGGCTTGCCACAGCCAATGCACTCAAAGGCCGCCTCTTCGTGGCAAATGTGCCGAGTGTCGCGTTCCGGCGCAGCCAAAAAACCAGGCAGCAGCGTAATCGCGTTTTCAGGGCACGCCTGTTCGCACAGCCCGCACTGCACACAATCAGCTTCCAGAAAGCTCAACGCTGGTGTGTCACCCCCTGCTTTTAGCGCCGGTGTTGGGCAGTTGCTAACGCAGGCATGGCAAAGCGTGCAGGCTTCACGATCGACCTCAATGCCGCCATACGCAGCCCCTTCAGGCATGACATAACGCTCATTGCTAGGAGCCCCAAGTGCTGTGAGTGTGGCGAGCACCTGATTAAAGCGAGTGCGCTTGTGGGGTTCGGTAAAGCGTAACGCTTCGTCGGTTAGCGGCGTCAGGCTAGGTAGTGCATCGCGCTCTTCCGCCTGCTCCGGCTGCAATAACTTAACCCGCGTAGCATCATGCCCCAGTGCCTTCAGCAGCCCATGGGCTTGGGCGACTTGATGGGTGATGAACGTGGTTAAACGAGGCGGCATCTCATCGTGCAACTGAATACGCACTTCAGCCGCTCCGTTCGCGAGTGCGGTAAGCCACTGGTCGTGGCCAGCAGCACCCAGCTCTTCAAGCGGAGCATCTAGTACGTGGCCCGGCGTAACAACACCAGCTTTGCGCTCAGTATCGAGGAAGTCATGAGTGACAAAGCGCATAACAGGCGCTTGACCACCCGCTTCGCGGTAGGCAGCCAGCCACGTCGCTAACGTGTCTTGCTGACGACGGGTTTCGGGCAGGCGGAATTCAATTGCGCCGGTTGGGCAAGCGCTGGTACAGCTGCCCACCCCTTGACAAAGGAACGGGTCAATTTCAATGCGCGATTCAATGCGTCCCTGAACACTGGAAATAGCATCAGCTGGGCAAACATCCAAACAGCGCGTACAGCCAACGTTGCCACTCGATGAGTGCGCACAAAGATCGCTATTAACCTGAAAATAACGTGGCTTATCGAACTCACCAACCAGCTCGACAACGCTGTCCAGAATTTCGTTGCGTTGAGCTTCCTGGGTTAGCCAGTCTAGGCGAATGTAGCCTGGCGGGGGGATTTCCCAGGATTGATCACTGTTCGATATGTCCGCAGCCGTTACGTCGAGCACCACGTCAAACGACTCACGCTCAATCAGCGCTTGCGCCAAATTAAGTGTGTCGTCGTCAGCAACGGCTACTTCAGCGCGAAAGGCACCTAAATAGCCGGTGATGCTTAGCTGTGATCGTTGAAGGTCTGTCAGCGTGTGACAGATTAGCGGCTCGCTAGCAGCTGCTATGTCGGGGGCGATATCGGTTGTCAGAAGCGTCAATGAGGCGAGGCCACGGTTTTGTAGCACGCGGGCAGCATAGCTAACCTCGTGCGCCTTACCTAGCAACAGCGCATGGCCACGACTGTGATACGTCACGTTAGCGGGCGTTAAGTTAACCGGCCACGAGATACGCTGACGCACCGCCTCACGAGCGGTGACATTGATCTGGTCATCTATCGATGCCAGTTGAATTCGTTGGTTCATGCATTCTCACGGTCAGAAAATCGTTTTTTTTATAATTAAATGTCATCGTTTTTTACTTTGAGGGTATATCTTAGCGCTTTCTCTACCTTGAGCGTATGGTGCCTAGGCTTTTTTTGCCACTTTAAAGCGCTTGAGCGTCTCAACGCTTCATTGCAGAACCTACGTTAAGCTATTGTTTATAAAAAAATTATTGCTTATTTATACATTCGTCTACCTCGCCACCAAATGAATCAGACTGGTCGTCTAGTCGCGAGTTTTGTACAACATTGGCATCACCTGTACAGCTATTAACATCTTCTGCTGGGGTAGCAGCATCCTCCGCCATGCGGTTTTCATCATCGGCATCTGCTGGCCGCTCTAGCGCCTCTTCTGTTTTATTTGCCCAGCGACGAAGCTTGCCTGCCAGTTCGCTGGCCATAGGCTTTAGCTGTTGACGGTAATCAGCATCGTAGTCATCTAACCCATCGCGTACGTTGTAGTTACCGGTGGCCCACAGCCGTTTCAGGGCACGACGGCGTAAGGCAGCGCTAACCCCAGGCGACATGAACGCGCTGAAGTCACTGCCTGCGGGCAAATGATCGGGGTCAGGTAAGGTGTGATCCAAACTGCCAGGCGCAAGCGGCGCATCGTCAACAGGTGGCTCTGTCTGCAGCCCCCTCTTATGTAACGACGCCTCATCCAACGTCTCATCATCGCGGGAAGTAGTAAGCGCATTGGCCTCTGACTCTGCATTGCCGATGGAACAGTTATTGAATTCGGTGTCTGCTTCGTCGCTTTCAACGCCGCGCTTTTTACGTGACCAGCGTTCAAATCTGCTCACTGGGGTTGCTCCTTGGTCGGCGTTTCTTTGCCCCGGCCGGCTCCCTTATGCTTCTTTTTACGCCGTTCTGGCGGCGCTTCCCCATGGCGTGCCAAATAACTTTCCAGCCATATTTGAATCGCCATCGGCATCGGTGCTTCCAACACCTGCTGTTCGCCATCCAACCAGCCCGCCGCCACATCTTGGCTTGCGGTAATGGCATCAGGTTTGGGTGTTTGGCCGGTAAAACCAGCGCGCACAAATAACCTAGGCGTAGCCGAAGTGAGGTTAAAACGGTAGGCAGCGCGCTCGGTCATATAAAGTTGAAGGTTTAGCACATTGTCGCCTTCCCCTCCCAGGGCGAGATCAGCAATACGCCACTGCGTTAAATTAAACCCTCTGACCTGCTTGGGTTCGGCTACCAAGGTAATACTCAACGAACGCAGATTATCACTCATACGAAATAGACCACCTTAGACCTTGAACGGGTAGACAAGTAAGCCTTTTGAGCGCCATCATCGTCAACTCAGAGTGTTTTACTCAACTATTATTTCGTAGATGGTTTTTTATTAGGTTCCAACGAGGATTGCGGATGCCCGCCCTTCAGTTAAGCCAAGCCCGCTTACCGGCTACAACAACAATCAATGTGATGGATGCTTACGGCGATACTCGCCAACAAGCCATCGCGGCAGAGCGCGCACTAACGGTTTATCTTAATAAGCGCGAAATTGTCACACTCATGACCTTAGGCGATGACCCTGAAGCACTGGTGGTGGGCTACTTACGTAATCAAGGGTTATTACGCCGCGCGGAAGATCTGAAAGTTGTCCAGGTCGACTGGGAGGTTGAAGCCGCCGCGGTGGTCACCGACTATTTACCCGACGATTTAGAAAACCGGCTGAGCACTCGTACTGTTACAACCGGTTGCGGCCAAGGAACGGTATTCGGCAAATTGCTGGAACAAACATCGCTTTCTGAGTTGCCCAAGACACCGCTTAACCAATCGACGCTCTACCAGCTGCTAACCAATCTGAATACTTATAACGATACCTACCGCAGCGCTGGGGCAGTGCACGGCTGCGCGTTGTGTAATCAACATCAAGTGCTTGACTTCGTTGAAGATGTTGGGCGACACAACGCGGTAGACACGCTGGCAGGCCACCAGTGGCTCAATCAAGCGAAAAGCAGTAGTGCTGATATTTTTTATACCACCGGCCGCCTGACTTCCGAGATGGTATTAAAAGTCGCTCAGATGGGCATCAGCGTGTTGGTTTCGCGTTCAGGGGTTACCCAAAAAGGCGTCGAGCTAGCGGAGCGCTTCGGGGTGATGCTGATTGCTCGTGCTAAAGGCAAAAACTTCCAGGCTATTAATACGGCTAATCGCTTAACGCTAGATGCCATACCAGCCAAACCACCCAGCGCACGCACGTCTAAGGAGGCTGGCATATGATCACCCCGCAAACCCTCACCGGCATGATTCTCGCAGGTGGCGAAGGCCGTCGCATGGGCGGGCGCGATAAGGGGCTTGAACCCTTTGCCGGGCTACCACTTGTCGCTCATGTGGCTAAACGGTTTGATGGCCAAGTAGCCGAACTCATGATCAATGCCAATCGCAATACTGATGCCTATGCGCTGTTTGCAACACGGGTCATTGAAGATGCGGAAGGCGGCTTTAAAGGCCCGTTGATGGGCATTTACAGTGGACTGCGCGCGGCTGAAACGCCCTGGCTGCTGGTCGCTCCCTGCGATTCTCCCGCCCTACCCCATGACCTTGTGAATCGTATGGTGGCAGGCATCAGCTCAGAGAGTGGCGAGTACGATATCGCCGTTGCGTTTGACGGCGAACGCTTACACCCTGTCGTTGCGCTGCTGCGTACCTCGCTTGCCGATGACCTAGCAAACGCGCTAGCTGGGGGGGAGCGCAAAATCGATCGTTGGTACGCACGCCACTCCTGGTGCAAGGTAGATATGTCGGATTGCCCAGAAACGTTTGCCAACCTCAATACCGAGGAAGAAAAGTCGCGTTTGGAGCTAACCCTAACGACAACTTCCAAAGGTTTGCCATCGCAGGAAACACCATGAGCCTGTCGTGCTTTGAGCTTGGTGAGCAGATGCTCAGCGTTGATGACGCACGGGAAGCGCTGATGACCTTGGTGGAGCATCCCGTTGGGGTAGAGCCTATAGCACTTAGCCAAGCCTATGGCAGGCGGATAGCGAGCGACATCATCGCGCCTATCAATGTACCCCAACATACTAACGCAGCCATGGATGGCATTGCCCTGGCTTGGCCAAGCGTGCAGCCTCATCAAACGCGCTGGCCAATTGCTGGCGATGCCTTTGCTGGTCAGGCATTTGAAGGTAATGTGCCTTCCGGCCAGTGTATCCGTATTACCACTGGCGCTCCCTTACCGCCAGGTACCGACACGGTCATCATGCGCGAGCAGCTTATTGAGCAGGGTGTTAGTGTCATGATCGACGCCCCTGACCGAGTTAGCCAGGGCCAGCATGTGCGCCAAGCAGGGGAAGATATTGCAATTGGCGAAATAGCACTGGAAGCAGGCACGCGGTTAGATGCCGCCTGCTTGGGGTTAATCGCTTCATTGGGCTATGGTGAGGTTTGGGTGTTTCGGCGACCCAAAGTGGCTATTTTTTCCACCGGAAATGAGGTCACGCCCCCAGGCGATGCGCTGCCCAGTGCCGGCATTTACGACACCAACCGTTTTACACTGATCGGCCTACTCAGCGAGCAGGGGGCCGAGGTGATGGATCTAGGCATTCTGCCCGACGACCCCACCACCATTCAAAACGCCCTGGCTAGCGCCGCCAAACAGTGCGATTTAGTGATTACCAGTGGGGGCGTTTCTGTCGGCCACGCTGATTACACAAGGGAAGCGTTGGAAGCATTAGGACAATTAGCTTTCTGGCGCGTAGCATTGCGACCCGGACGTCCTATGGCTTGTGGTTGGCTCGGTGAGGCTCGTAAACCGTTTGTCGGCTTACCCGGTAACCCCGTCGCGGTCATGGTAACCTTTAGCCAATTCGTGGTGCCGTTACTGCAACGATTACAAGGGCAAATGCCCTCTCCCCCTAGGCGCTTAACAGCCATCGCCCAAACACCGCTAAAAAGCCGTTTAAAACGCACCGACTTTATACGTGGCATTTATTCAAGCAATGCCCAAGGCGTGTTACAGGTACGTAGCACCGGAGCTCAGGGGTCAGGAATATTGACCTCGATGGTAGCTGCCAACTGCCTGATTGAACTGGGTGACCATCAAGAAAGCGCTCAACCAGGCGAGGCAGTCTGCATTCAACCACTGACGAGGTGGCAATGACTAAACAACCAATTGCCGAAAAACTCATTGATGATTTCGGCCGCCGTGTCAGTTATGTACGCATTTCCGTGACGGACCGTTGCGATTTTCGCTGCGTTTATTGCATGAGCGAAGAGATGACCTTTTTGCCACGGGCCCAAGTGCTTACGCTGGAAGAGCTTGCCATGGTGGCCCAGGCGTTTACCGAACTTGGCGTTGAGAAAATCCGCTTAACCGGGGGCGAGCCGCTAGTGCGTAAAGGTATTGAGCAGCTGGTGGATGACATTGGCGCGCTGCCAGGGCTTGACGACTTCACCATGACCACGAACGGCGCGAGCCTACGCAAACACGCTAACCGGCTCTATCAAGGCGGGCTGCGCAGGCTCAATATTAGCCTTGATTCTCTTGACCCTGAACGCTTCAAACAGCTAACCCGCACCGGTGATTTAGCTAAGGTCATTGACGGCATTCACGCCGCCCAGGAAGCTGGCTTTAAACGCATCAAACTTAACGCTGTCATCATGAAAGGCCGCAATGAAGATGAAGTGCTAGACCTCGTCACATTCGCTCGCCATGAGGGGCTGGATATCAGCTTTATCGAAGAGATGCCGCTAGGCGATGTGTCTGATCACTCACGGGCAGAGACGTTTTACTCCAGCGACGACGTACAAGCCTTGATCGAAACACGCTACCCGCTCATGCCGACCACAGAAACCACACCAGGGCCTTCGCGCTACTTTAAAATGGCCGACAGCAACAGCCGTGTTGGTTTTATTTCACCCCATAGCCATAACTTTTGCGACAGCTGCAACCGTGTACGGGTAACCGTTGAAGGCCGTCTACTACTCTGCCTCGGCAATGAACATTCTGTCGATTTACGTGCCGTACTGCGCAGACATCCTGGCAATATGCAGGCATTGAAAATGGCCATTATTAACGCCTTACCGCTCAAGCCCGAGCGCCATCACTTCACCACCGATGGTGATGTCCAGGTGGTGCGCTTTATGAATATGACAGGGGGGTAATCGTTGTCAGCCAATCGTGTGCCAGTACATATTATTACTGGCTTTCTCGGCAGCGGTAAAACTACGCTTATCCACAGCCTGATCGAGCAAAAGCCTGTGGATGAAAAATGGGCCATCTTAGTCAATGAGTTTGGTCAGATCGGCATTGATCAAACAATGTTTGAGCAGCGCAATGATGTTGTCGTTAAAGGTCTGCCCGGTGGCTGCTTATGCTGCCAGCTGGCCTTTGTGCTGCAAGCTGCGCTGGTCAATTTACTCGCTCGCAATAAGCCCGATCGCGTCATTATTGAGCCTTCGGGGCTGGGCCATCCGGCCGGCTTATTAGATTTACTGCGTGGTGAGGCTTTCCAGGACGTGGTGGTTGTGCACGATATTATCGCCACGCTGGACCCGCGTCGCTTAGATGAGCCACGGGTACGCCAACACGAGACCTTTCAAGATCAACTGGCGATGGCCGATGCTGTAGCGATCACAATGGGAGAGCAAGCCAGTGCCGAACAATACGAACAGGCGCAGCAGTTTGTGACTGAACTCTGGCCACCGCGCAAATGGGTGCATTGCATTGAGCATGGCATGATACCACTAGCGCTGCTGCTGAACGGCGGCCAAACACGTACTCACGAGGGCTCAGCCATTCCTGATACACACCGCCAAGTGATAGCTACCCCCACCTTGGAAGGCAGTTTTTTTGATATTCCCCCTCTACTTGGTCAACCTCAACAAAAAACCGCCAGCACCCTTGGGTACACCAGCACTAGCCTACGCTGGCATCCAAATGAACACTTCGACCTTGACCATTTAGCCGCTTACTTAAGCGGGCTCCCCTCTACTGCGCGCGTCAAAGGCGTATTTCATACCGAGCTGGGTTGGAAACAACTCAATCGAGCTGACGGAACGCTAACCGTTGGGAGCAGCGCTTGGCGTCAGGATTCTCGGCTTGAAGTCATTACCCCTGACAATGACACCCATACCCACACTCACTTACTAAGAGAACTACCATCTTCAGGAGCACTGAGCTAGGGTAAGCTCTAGAAGTACTGATCTAGAAATACCGAACTAGAAGTACAGGGTTAGGAATGCTGAGCTAAGAGCGCTGCCTCAATATCTTCAGCTGGCATAGGGCGGCCAAACAAATAACCCTGGAAAGCACGACAGCCGTGAGCTAACAACCACGCTTGTTGAGCATCTGTTTCTACCCCTTCGGCAATCACATCTAAATTTAAGCTTTTCGCTAGGGCAATGGTGCTTTCAACAATCGCCGCATTGGCACTGCTATCCAATACTTGATGGACGAATGATTGATCAATTTTCAGCTGATCAAGCGGTAACTGAGCAAGATACGCCAGTGATGAGTAACCGGTTCCAAAATCATCCAGAGAAAAACGTACGCCCTGGGCTTTCAGACTAAGCATTTTATCGCGAGCATCATCTCGCGCTTCCACAAACAGTGACTCAGTGACCTCAAGCTTTAGGCGCTCAAGCGGCGCTTTTGTGCGAATAAAAACCTGCTGTAAGCGAGACAGAAAATCGCTATCGCGAAACTGAAGTGGGCTAATATTCACAGAAATCGTCAGTTCACGCAGATGCGGCATGGTTGCCCAGCAGGCTAACTGGCGGCACGCATCCTCGATGACCCACTCACCGACCTCATTAATTAGCCCGGTACTTTCTAATAGCGGGATAAATTCGCCCGGAGACACCATGCCACGCTCTGGGTGCTGCCAGCGCAGCAGGGCCTCAACGCCGGTAATGTGACCAGTTCGACCAACCTGGGGCTGGTAGTGCAAGCGCCACTGCTGGCTTTCCAAGGCTTGGCCCAGGTCGGCTTCAAGCTTGACTCGCGCCAGTAGCGTTGCCTGCATGACAGGATCAAAGAAGCGTATAACACGACGCCCGCTTGTTTTTGCCTGCGCTAAGGCCATGTCAACCTGCTGAAGATAGTCTTCGGTACTCAGTTGGCTATCGGATAAAATAGTGATGCCAACACTCGCAGTCACCATGACATGCTCTTCAGAAAAAGTAATGGGCTCATCAAGCGCCGCCAGCAGTTTTTGGGCGATATGCTCTGCTAAGCGACGTGTTTGCCGGGGGCTTCCATCAATACCTTCGATGAGCACAGCAAATTCGTCACTACCCAAACGCGCCAACGTATCGGTATCACGTAACATTTGACCAAATCGTTGGGCTACACGCTGCAATAGCTGGTCGCCGGCGAGGTGGCCCAACGTATCGTTAATATGATTGAAACGGTCAATATCGATTACTAACAGCGCACCGCAGCGTTGGTGTCGATTGAGCTCTTTTAGGGCCACTTCCATTCTATCCATAAACAGACGCCGGTTCGCGAAGCCTGTTAATGGATCGTAAAACGCTAATTGATGGATCTCTTGCTCAGCAGCTTTACGCTCACTAATGTCACTCATGGTGGCAACGTAATTAGTGAGGTCGCCCTCTGCATCGTATACGGCACTAATTGTTAACCATTCAGGAAACAGTTCGCCATTTTTACGCTGATTCCAAATTTCCCCTTCCCAGCTCCCCGTTGCTGTTACCCGCTTCCATAAACGTCTATAAAACAACGAGCTATGATGACCAGAGCTAAACATTCGCGGGTTTTTACCAATTACTTCTTCATCGCTATAGCCCGTGATACGCTTAAACGTATCGTTGGTTTTTAAAATATTTCCCTGAGCATCGGTCACCATGATGCCCAAGTGCGCCTGGAAAGCGGCGGCGGCAATCTTCAATTCCACTTCTGCGCGCTTTGCTTCGGTAATATCACGGTTCACCGATAGTACTCCCTCAAACTGACCATCACTACTCATTAGCGGGCTAACGGTGGCATGAAAATGGTGTCGCTGTGCATTTATAATCAATGGATATTCAAATCTTTCTACCCGGCGAAACTGCTGCACTCTTTCAAAAACAGCAGTAAAAGCGGCCGCTAACGCGCTAGGCAAAACATGAGCAAAGTGCTTGCCTAATGCATCCTGGCTATTAATGAGCAGTTGCTCAGGGGCAACTGCGTGGATGTAGCTAAAGCGTCCATCCCCATCAAATACAAAGATCAAATCCTGGATTGAGCTTACCAGAGCATCCATACGCGCGCCGCGTGCTTGGGCTTCCGCCCGCGCTAGCTCTCGTTCTTTTATTCGCTCATGTAACTGATAAGCTAGTGTGAGACGGTTGAGGTAGTGGCGAACCCCCCATGCACCTAGCAACGTCATTAAGATCGCGACCAAGGACAATACCAATAGTCGCTGATACCACCCCGCCATCAGTGTACGTAGGTCAACCCCCACCACCACAAATACCGGATAGTCACTAATTCTTTGCATGTGTAATAAGCGTTTATGCCCATCGATAGGCGAAATAGCGGTGAGTGTTTGAGAAATATCACCACTCTCCAACCACTGCTGAGTAGAGGGTGCATTCACCTGACTACCAATGGTGATCCCCCCGTCCGGTGCTGGATGCCTAGCAATTACCCGTAAATTTTCATCTATTAACGCAATAGTCTCACCGTCGTATACCCGCATTTGCCTCAGTGTATCGACCAAAACTTGCGGCATAATACGGGACATAATCACGCCCACAAGATTGTTATTATCATTTACTAAACGCTGACCATGATAAAGGTAAAAACGCTCGCTATGCATTGACCGAAGTAGCGGCGTCATTTTTTCAGCCTGTTCACCTTGCACAAACGTACGAAAAAAAACGCTATTACCTAGCTCATCTCCAACATGCTGCTCATCACCGCTGCCCAGCCATACGCGCCCTTCGTCATCCAGAATACTTACTTCATCAATCAACGGCACATACTGAGCAAGATTTTTGAACACCTGCTGAAGAGCCCTCGAAGTTTCAGCCTCTAAATGATTCTGATCTAAGGTAGTTATTTGATAAACGTCCAACAGCTCAGCCAGGCTAAATAACCCTTGACCACTTTGACCAAACACGCCTTTTACCCATTCAGAAACCACGTTGGCGCGTGCAATGATACGGGACTCAGCCGCATGGACTTCTTGGTGGTATTGGCCTTTGAGCAACCAACCAAACAACGCCATCATCGTACATAGAGACACTATATAAATCGCAATAACACGACGTTTTTGACGGCGATAGACAGGGGTTAGCTGCCTGTTTTCAGTTATTTTACCACTGCGAGAAAGCAGCATTATAGTTAGACCTTGTTCAGGTACTTCACAGCACACCTAGTACAATATAAAAAAACAGACGACGATACACCACTACGTCTCTTTAGCAGCAGGGTTCAATAGTGGCGTGGCTTGTTTTTGTTGTATATCAATTTTCAGCAAAAATACTCACTAAACGACGTTATTTTACTTAACAAGAGGCTGCCATGGCATCGTTAGGCCAAATGGGTGACTATGAAGTGCGCTTAGTGCGTATTTTTAAAACCGTTGTCGAGTGTGGCGGCTTTACTGCTGCGGAGACCGCCTTAGGCATCAGTCGTTCGGCCATTAGCCAACACATGAACGACTTAGAAGGCAGGCTAGGGTTTTCGTTATGTCAACGTGGCAGAGGCGGGTTTAGCTTAACCGAAGAGGGCAAAGAAATTTACCAGGCGGGCTTAACCCTACTTACTGCGCTTGAAGATTTTAAAAGCGACGTCAATGCGCTGCATCATACTATTAAAGGTGAACTAAATATCGGTATTACTGATAACTTGGTCACCTTACCCGCGATGCATGTCACCAACGCGCTCGCCGAGCTGACAGCACCAAACCATGAAGTCACCATTAATATTCACATGGAGCCCTCAGATGCCATTATTCGAAGTGTTATGGACGGGCACTTACATGTCGGCGTGGTTCCCGATGTAAACCTACCCGCTAGCTTAGAAACACACCATCTATACGATGAGCCGTCCTACCTCTACTGCGCAGCAACTCATCCGCTATTTACAGATACAGATAAGACTCTAACCGCTGAAAAAATAGCATCTTATCCAGCGATAATGCCTCGTTACCCACTCCCTAACAGTGCGCGTGAGGCACATGATGCACTTAATCTACAGGCTTCCGCCTCTGATCGTGAAGGCACTGCCTTTTTGATTCTTACTGGGCGCTTCATTGGTTTTCTACCCGCGCATGTTGCTGCGCAATGGGTTAACGCAGGCAAGATGCGCGCCATTGATGCTGCCACCCTTCGCTATCAAATACCATTTGTAATGATCACTCGCAATGACCGTCGCCCTAACCGAGTCATTGATGCATTTCTCAGGTTTGTGAAACGTTCAGCGTCAGTTAATGCCCCATCAGCTTAAACCGCGACGCGCTGAAAGGACGAATCTCCAACGGACTCTTACGCCCATGCAGTAGGTCGGCTACCAAGCGTCCCGTTGTAGCACCTATGGTTAACCCTAGCTGGCTCTACCAACGTAACCTCGAGTCCCTCTCTTTGCAGATATAACGCACAGCAAATACCAACGATTCCACCTCCGATCACCACGGCTGGATGCGTTGTGGTCATTATTATTCTCCTGGAAACGCCAAGCACCCTGCCTTTAGCAGGTCAGGGTGCTGACAAATCGATAAAATGCTTACGCTAACGTTAGAACAATCGACGTCTAATTCGTTAAGAATTAGCCACTTGAGCTGGAAACCGGCGTCGCGCTAGTGACAGCAGAATCAGCGGCGGCACCGAGCGCTGATGAGGAGGCGATTGCTTCTCCCTGGCTCTCCCACAAAGCACGCTCTTCATCAGTCGCTTTTGGTGAGAACCAGCCTAACTGGGCGTAAAGAATACCGAGTACCGGGGCTAGCCAGCAGGCAAAGGCCAGCGGGATATACAGCAGGTTCTCAACGTTTCCGTCGGTGATTCCCAGTCCCAGGACACTGATGACAAAGGCGCCGCCGGCATTCCAAGGCACTAAAGGAGACATCAACGTACCGCCTTCTTCAATACCCCGTGACAGGTTAAGCGTCGAGTAGCCCAATCCCCGGTACGTGGGCGCATACATGCGACCCGGCAGTGCAATCGATAAGTAGGGGTCGCCTGCCACTAAGTTAGTTGCAAAGGACGTGGCAATCGCAGACGTTTGAACCCCTTTGAAAGAGCGCACTTTAGCCATAATGGCCGTAATGATCGTCTCGAGACAGCCGGTTTTCTCTAGCGCACCACCGAAACCCAGCGCGATTAAAATCAGCGAAATTGTCCACATCATCGACTGAATACCACCACGGTTCAGCAAGCTGTCCATGGCATCAACACCCGTCTCAATGGAGTAGCCGTAGTTGGCATACGTCACAATATCGTGCAGACCTACGCCCTGAACCACCATCGCCGTTACCGCACCGGCAAGGACCCCAGCAAATAGCGAGGGGATGGGGGGCATCTGTTTAACGGCTAAGATAATAACCAGCACGGCCGGAAGCAGTAACCATAGAGAAATCGTGAAATTTTCATCCAGAGATGCAGTAATGGCGTTGATACGTTCAAACGAGGCGGCTTGGTCATCAATCATCGTGAAACCCACCACCAGATAAATCACCAACGCAATTAGCATGGCCGGAATCGTCGTCGGCATCATGTTTTTGATGTGCGAGAAGACATTATTGCCGGTTACTGCAGAGGCTAGATTGGTAGTATCGGACAGCGGAGAGACCTTATCGCCAAAGAAAGCGCCAGACACTACCGCGCCTGCAGTCCAATAAATGGGAATATCAAATCCAGCACCGATTCCAACCAGCGCCAAACCGACGGTACCAACCGTACCCCAGGAAGTGCCCAAGGAAACGGACACCACCGCACAAATCAACATCGCTGCGGCAAGGAAAAAAGCAGGAGACAACAGTAAAAGGCCGTAATAGATCAGACTGGGCACGGTACCACTAGCGATCCAAACGCCAATAATCATGCCCACTAAGATCAACACCGAAACCGAGGGGAGTGAGACGTTAATAACGTGAAAAGCACCGTCTTCAATGCGCTTCCAGCGAAAACCTAGTTTGATTCCAACAAGCGACGTAATCGCTAAACCGATGGCTAGCGGAATATGAGGGGTAAAGTCGCCAAAATAGAAAATCTGCACACCAATGGCGATGAGCGTCAATATAACAGGCGTTAGGGCAAGCCCAAGGCTGGGTTTTTGACGAACCCTTTTTGGTTTTTCTTCCATCTTATTATCCTCGTCATTATTGAGCTTTTGATAGGTTTATCAGCAGCTATTATTCTCGTATTACTAGAGTTTCTTAGATTTATCGTTTAGATCACTGGCAGTAGACATGTTTTTTAGCATTGTACTGTCCTGCCTTTTTATCTATGTCAGCTGACTACTTACAATGCGTCACTACGCTTTCCACATACGAACGGCATTGCAATCACGTCCCTGTAACAAAAGAATACGAAGGTAACGAAGACTTAACGTGTCTATTTCTCGGGTTTTCGTGCTGCATTCAGGGGAAACTCACAACGACTAAACATTCATGCTTAAAATTAACACTTTAAGACAATTAACTTATTTACCTAAAAACTAAAGCAAACACTGTATTTTTAATAAAAAAATATCTTTTAGCAGCCTAAAAAATCTGCAGAATAGCCAAAAAGCCAAAAAATAGACCAAGCAAAAACACCCGTCTCGCTGAAAGCGAGACGGGTGTTTAACCCCACTAAAAAATAACAAACATTACTAAAGCCGATCACATTGTGGCGATAGTGTTGAGAGAGCGGCCAATAGCGCTACCCTTTTGTTAGCTAAGTAAGTACTCAATTAACCTGTGATAGAGCGGAATGCCTAACATCACATTGAGAGGGAACGTGATCCCAAGCGAAGCGAGCATGGCAAGGCCAATATTTGCCTGTGGAATAGCGGCGCGCATGGCGGCGGGAGCGGCAATATAAGACGCACTGGCAGCCAAAGAGGCAAGTATTACGATAGACCCAATCGGCAATCCAACCAGAGTTCCTACTAGAATGCCCAGTAGCGATAACAATAGCGGTGTCACCAGAGCAAAAGTGACTAAGCGCCAGTGGTGCCAAGGCATTGGACGTAACGTTTGCGCGGCGGTTAACCCCATTTCTAACAAAAACAGCGCCAGCACACCCTTAAAAGCCCCTGTAAACAGTGCGGTGACTTCTTCTCCTTGAAACGGCCCATACAGCGTGCCGATGACGACCCCGCCAGCCAATAAAATAACGCCACGATTGGTTAGGGTTTCATGCCATAGCTTACTGGTGCTCTCTTTAACAGCAGCGCCTTGGTGGCGTCTAAATAGAGCTATTGCCACCATAATCGCAGGCAACTCCATCGCCACTAAGTAGAGCGTCACTTCACTGCCAACCACTAACTGGCGAGCTTCCACATACGCTAACGCAACCGCAAAGGTACCTGCACTGACGGAGCCATAGTGAGCAGCGATGCTAGCACTATCAGCGGGAGAAAGACGCACCCAACGGCGAAGCACCGGCATCAACAATAGCGGTATAAACGCCGATAGCAAGGCGACGCCAGCCAGCTCTGGTACTAACCCCCAATGAATATTGCCATGCAGCGCCATCCCGCCCTTCAAACCAATCGTAAGCATTAGTAGCAGGCTTAAGGTGTCGTAAGTAGCCTTGGGGACTTGCAGGTCTGACTTTACCGCTCCAGCAACGAGGCCTAGTAGGAAAAACATCACCACAATATCTGGCATCGCCATTGCTCCTTAGGATCAAAAAGAGGCTGCATTTTGCGAGCGACTACACTAGATAACTAATAATATATTGAAAGAAACCCATAGATAATTTTCTATACTTATCTTTAATACGTTTCTAGGAGTAATGAGCCACTGTGAATATTCGCCATCTGACCTTCAGGTTGTTACAGGTCTATGTCACCGTTGTTCGATGCGGCTCCATTAGCGAAGCCGCACGCCAGCTCCACCTTACCCAGCCAACGGTGTCACAACAGCTAAAAAGGCTAAGAGAGGCAGTGGGTAGCCCATTGTTAGAACAGCACTCCCAGCGACTAGCGATGACTGCAACCGGGCAAGCTCTTTATCAGGCAAGCCGCGATGTGCTGGGACGCTTTGACGATTTTGCCGACCAGCTAAGCGACTTACAACACGGCAGTAAAGGCCGTTTTAGTATTGCTCTAGTGAACACTGCTCAGTACGTGCTACCGCGCCTGCTTGGTCCCTTTAGCCAAGCGTTCCCAGAAGTGGATGTCACTGTCCATATCGGCAATCGACGCCAAGTACTTGCCCGCTTTGAGCGTCAGGAAGATGACCTTTATGTTTTTAGCCATCCCCCCGCCCTCGCGCACGCGGTCGCTTCACGCTTTATGCGTAACCCCTTAGTTGCCATCGCTAGTGTTGACCACCCGCTTGCCCAGCAGGCCAGCGTTTCTATGGAACAGCTCCTCACTGAACGCTTACTGCTGCGTGAACCTGGTTCAGCTACGCGCATGCTGTTAGACAGCTGGCTTCAGGAGCACGGGCTAACCATGCAAAAAACGTTGCAGATGGCAAGTAACGAGGCTATTCGAGTCAGTGTTGCCGCTAATATGGGCGTTGCAGTGTTATCCGAGCACGTTTTGCCCAATGAACACCCTGACCTAGTGGTTTTACCCGTTGAAGGGTTACCTATTGAAAGCCACTGGCAATTTATTGTGCGTAATGACCAACGCTTGCCACAATCAGCACAACGCTTTTTGCATTACGTTCATGAACACCTAACACAATGGATAGAACCACGCTTTATCTGTAACGAGCTGGCTAAGCTGCTGGGAGAATACCCCTCATTTCCTTTGCGAACATCGTCATGAACCTAACCGTTGCTTGAACGCAAGAGCTCACGCTCGACACTCAATCGACGCTGGGCTTTCACCTCACTGATACGGTTATTTAGTTTGGAAATGACTCTTGGATGAAAATGTCTCTTTACACCGTTTTTTTAACATTGCTATTAGCGAAACGATTAATTTATAAAAAAAGTCTCTTTTAGCTTCTTATTTAGCAGTTTCATTCGCTTTTATTACATATTGCGTTGCAATACGGGCTGCTACAATATCGCGGCTTCTACACCACTTTCATCCACTTAACCATGGGGAATAACGTCGCATGCTTACCTTGCATAATGACTCAAGTCAGCCACGATCCTATCGTCGCTGGCTTTTTTTATTAGTAGCTTTACTACCCTTGCTTGGCACACCGGCGTTCGCTGTAACAGGCGATATTGATCTCACTACGTCTGCTGTTGGTTTTTTCGCTGTTGCCATCTTCGTACTGGCCTATGGGTTGGTCATGGCAGAAGAAAAAATCCACATGCGTAAGTCTAAGCCCGTCTTGGTAGCCGCCGGTATTATTTGGGGACTCATTGGCTGGGTGTACGTCCAAAATGGCATGTCGGAAACGTCAGAGTATGCGTTTCGTGTGACACTTTTGGAGTTCACCGAGCTAATGCTGTTCCTACTCGTTGCTATGACCTATATCAACGCCATGGAAGAGCGCCGCGTCTTTGATGCCCTTCGCTCATGGATGCTGCGCAAAGGCTTTAGCTATCGTCAGTTATTCTGGCTAACGGGTGGCCTGGCCTTCGTGCTGTCTCCCATTGCTGATAACTTAACCACGGCACTGTTGATGTGCGCAGTTATCACCAAGGTGGCTGAAGGTGATAAGCGCTTTATTAATCTCGCTTGTATTAACGTTGTGGTGGCTGCTAACGCTGGTGGTGCCTTTAGCCCCTTTGGTGACATCACTACGCTGATGGTTTGGCAAGCAGGACTGATCCAATTCCAGGAATTTTTCATCCTATTCCTGCCCTCCTTGGTTAACTTCCTGATTCCTGCTGTCATTATGAGCATATTTATCAAGGATCAGAAGCCCAGCAGTGTGTATGAAGATGTCTGGCTAAAGCGCGGTGCACGGAGAATTATTGCGCTATTTTTGATCACCATTGCCACCGCTGTGATGTGCCATACACTACTGCACTTGCCGCCTGTACTCGGCATGATGACAGGCCTTGGCTATCTGCAATTTTTTGGCTATTACCTACGTCGCAGCCTTCCCCGTTCACTGGAGCGCAAGCGTGAACGCTACAGTCGCCGGGGCGACAACAAGAAGCTTGAGCAGTTAGGTGGCGTAGTACCGTTTGATGTTTTCAACCGTGTTGCTCGTGCCGAGTGGGACACCCTGTTGTTCTTCTACGGGGTGGTGATGTGTGTCGGCGGCCTAGGCTTTATGGGCTACCTTGGGCTGCTTTCCGAAGCGCTTTACACCGGTTGGAATGCCACCTGGGCCAATATTGTCTTGGGGGTTGTTTCAGCGGTTGTCGATAACATTCCGGTAATGTTTGCTGTACTTACCATGGAGCCAGAGATGTCTCACGGCCATTGGTTACTGATTACGCTGACAGCAGGTGTAGGGGGTAGCTTGCTCTCAATTGGTTCAGCAGCGGGTGTTGCTGTGATGGGCCAAGCACGAGGCGCCTACACGTTTATGGGCCACCTGCGCTGGGCACCGGTGATTTTCCTTGGCTACGTTGCCAGTATCATCGTGCATATGTGGCTTAACGCTGACAGCTTTGCCGTCTTTGGCTAGCAAGCAGCTGTCATAAAACAAGCCCGCGTCATGCGCTTACGAGCACTACGCGGGCTTTTTAGTACGCTTCAAATAAGTACTCAATAGGCGTAGGACGCCCAAACAAATAGCCCTGGTAACGGTAGCAGCCATGGCCTTTCAGCCAGTCAAGCTGCTCTTTTTTCTCAACACCTTCTGCAACCACCGTTAAGCCCAGGCTAACCGCTAGCAAAATAGTGGTATCTACTATCGCCGCATCGGTCTTGTCAGTTAATAGTTCACGAATAAACGACTGGTCAATCTTTAACTCGTCTAAAGGCAAGCGTTTTAAATAGCTCAGCGACGAGTAGCCAGTACCAAAATCATCTAATGCAAACCGAATGCCTTGGGCGCGAAGCTTCAACATCGTGCTGCGCACTCGCGCAGGCTCATTCATTAACAGACTTTCCGTGACTTCCAGCACCAAACGGCCAGGTGGGGCCTGAGTGTGTGCCAGTAAACCTTCTAGATTACGCACAAACTCAGGCTGCTGAAACTGAACGGAACTTACGTTAACCGAAATGGTAAGTGACGAATACGCAGGATGCTCTGCCCACTTTGCCAATTGTTCACAGGCTGATTTCAGTACCCAGTGACCGATAGGCAAGATCAGGCCGTTTTCTTCTGCAAGCGGAATAAAAGTGGCTGGCGACACCCACCCACGCTGGGGGTGGTACCAGCGCAACAGCGCTTCGACGCCCGTGGTAGCACCGTGATGATCTACTTGTACTTGGTAATGCAACGATAGCTCATTACGCTCTAGCGCTTGATGCAGGTCACCTTCCAAGCTGGCCCGCTCAAGCACACTGATTTGCATATCCATATTAAAAAAGCGCAACGTGTTGCCGCCTGCCGCTTTCGCTTGTTGTAATGCCATATCGGCCTGCTGCAGAACGCTGTTCACACTTTGTCCAGTACCCTCAAACAACGAAATGCCGATACTGGCACTAACCGGTAGAGCACGATCATTACGCAGCTTAGTAATCGTCTCTAAGAATTGCCGTGCAAGGCGTTCAGCCCTATGGGTAGCATCCCCTTGCTGCTCGTCTAACACCTTAAGTAATACAACAAACTCATCGCTACTAAAACGTGCAACCATGGCTTCTTGTGGGAGCTGTTGCTGCAACTGATCAGCCACCTTAATTAGCAATTGATCGCCGCTCTCATGGCCTTGTATATCATTCACCAATCTAAAACTGTCTAGGTCAAGAATAAAAACAGCGCTATACCTGCTTAAATGGCTGTCTTGTTCAGTAACTTCTGCTAGCGATTCCATTAATAAACGACGATTAGGAAGTCCTGTTAACGCATCATAAAATGCCAGACGATGGGTTTTTGTTTGCATTTCCAGGTATTCGGTCAATTCTGTTGAAACGCCACATAAACAAGGTGCTTCTCCTGCCACCATAGTGAGTGGCATCTTAATTGAGAGAAAGGTACGCACATGCTCCTCTCCTTGGAGCTTATGGTGTTCTTCAACCGTCATCTTAGTGCCAGTTTCTAAAACTTTTTGATCAATTGCCTTAACGGCTGCTGTACTTACTTCATCAAAAAAGTCATCGTCGCGCTTCCCAATAATATCTTTAGCTGGGCAGTTAAAAAGTTCACTTATTTTTCGATTCACATAACGATACTTTAAAGAAGGTGATTTAATATAAATATACGCATCAACGCTATCTAAAATAGTCGACAATAGTGCTTCATTAGTATTCAACTGTTCACGATTAATTTTCATACGTCGCTTAAGCAGAAAATTAACTAAAAGTGCTAATAGAAGCAGTAAAAAAAGTAAGCTGACACTCCACCATAACCACGTAGGGATTGCTTGATGTGGCTTTGGATTAGCCCGCCATAAACTTAACGTTTCATAATAAATAGAGCCATTATCCTGCTTCCAGCGACGCAGGACATCATCGATACGGCTGAGAACTTCTTCAGAAAGCTGCGGCGATGCCGCATAAAAAAGCCTTACTGGTTGAAAAATGACGGGAGTAGCGCGCAACCCATAATCGTGTGCACGCCAGTCACCAAATAGATGATTTGCAGCCACTATGTCTGCTTCACCATCAGCCACAGCCTGAAACCCTTTTGCAAAGCTATTTACTGGTAGCCAGGTAACATTAATATCAAAACGTTCGGTTACCGATGCTAAATAGCGTTGTTGAACAGAGCCTGACACCACGGCTACTCGACGCTGCTCAAGATCAAAAATAGCCTCAATCTCAACACCTTCTCGCTGATAAAGTTGTGACCAGCTATGCAGCACAGGCTCTTCATGAAAGGCAATATCTCCAGCACGACTTTCGCTCCAGGCAACATCAGGAAGCACGTCGATATCACCCTGCTTTAACAGCGTCAGGCAATGCTGGAAGTCGCATTGATAACTTTCAAGCTGCCACTGCTCTTCCTTAGCAATCTCCTGTAATAGATCACCTAATACGCCTCTAGGCCGCCCCTCGTCGTCAGCAAAAAGTTTAGGAGGATTATGGTAAACGCCAACTGTCAGGGTCTCAGCCATTAACTGGAAGGGCGCTAAACAGCCTCCCAACAATAGCGTTCTGAGTACTAGACGGAGCAGACTACACACACCTTTCTTGTGCATAGAAGATGAGCATGTACTCAAATAGCCCAGCGTCTTCGACATAAAGAAACCTATTCACCCGGCATCGTAAGGGGGCCAGCACGCTCAACAACTCGTTGCCAGGCAGGATCGTTTTCGATACGTGATACAAACGACGCAATAGCAGGATAAGAGGTCAACGATTGTGTCGCGGCAATCGCTTGTAGAGGAAAACTCATTTGTATATCGGCACCACTTGGCCAAACACCGGCAAAATTACCGTGTTTCTCTAGGTGCGTCTCTACCAGATGCAAGTGCTGCTTTAACTGGGGGTTAATAAAACGCTGCTGTACCGTTGAGCTGATTCCTTTTGCCAAAGGCCTGATTAGCCAAGGGGATTGTTTAGGTATCTGGCTAAACACTAGCCCCATCACTAAGAGCGGCATTAACGACCCTTCTGCATAGTGAAGCCAATAGCGATAATTGACCCACTCATTGCGGCGCTCATCAATAGAGTGCTCTTTACTTTCACCATAGCAGTTGACGAGATAATCAATAATGGCCCCTGACTCTGCCACCACCAGCTCGCCATCGGTAATAATAGGCGATTTACCTAGTGGGTGAATTTTTTTAAGTGATTCCGGAGCTTGTTGGGTTTTACTATCTCGTTGATAGACCTCAATCTCATAATCAAGGCCAAGTGTTTCTAAAAGCCATAAAATGCGATGAGAGCGGGACTTTTCAAGATGATGAACGCGGATCATAACGACTCCATGGGGCGACTTGTTACGCTAGCATTGCGCTAACGCCAATTATCCTTTTTGCGATAAGCGTGTTTAGCTTAGCACTATTACGGCGTTGAACCCCATGAAGAAGCTTAGGAACTATTTACCTTAGTAATCAGCCTACTAGCAGAAAAAATGCTTAACGCAGCGATTGAACGATAACACCTTGATTTTAATTGTTTTTAACAATACACACTGCTGTTACTTATTTATCAATTACATTCTATGTTCATGGCGCCAGCGCGCCAAACTACCTAATGGAGACCATTTTCCTTCCAGCCAAGGAGCAAGTAGCCGTGTAGAAAGCGGGATGAATAAAAACACCATGACAGGCGTCAGCATCATTGTACTAACCATTACACGGGGCACCATCGGCCAGTCCGCTAAAGCACTGCCAAATACCCAATTGAATAGCAGTGAGATTGGAAAGAAAGCCAACCATACAGCGACGGCCTGTTTCCAGCGTGGCGGTGTCGAGCCAGAGCTAGACTGAAACCAAGCATCTAAGCCAGTGGCACGGTGCTCATGGGGCGCATCATATAGCCCTTTACCTCGCTGTAGCCATGCATTCCGCGAAGCCGAATGCTCCCAGGCATTTAGTGTGTCACTGCTGCTAAAGCGGAAAATGATCTGATATTCGTCATCGCTATTGGGAGGTGCCAAAACACCAGAGCCTAAATAGCCAGGAAAATCAGCCGCCAACTCGCGGCCTTCGTTTAACCAACGGTTAAAATCTTGATAACGACCGCTTGCTACTCGGCGAGCGACCATTAACGTGACAGGTGAGGCAGACATGATATATCTCCTAATGTGGTCACAGCGAATTGCCGGGTAGGCAAGCTGTTTGCTTTCAGGTGGGTAAACCCAAAGGCTACGATACACATTATACAAGCAATCATGATGCCATGTGACGATAAGGTGGTTGCTAACGGCTAGGAATTGGCTGTCGACGTTCGCCACGCTGAAAAGCTCTTACGTGCAGATAGATATCAATGGCGCTATTAATCGCTTCAGCCTCCTGGGCATCCGGCATAATCACAGGGCCGTCCATTTCTCTATCTTTGTTTAAAATAGTTTCAACATCAGTACGATAGCGTTCTAAAAGATGTTCTAGGTTGATACGGATACGGTGTATTTCTAGCGAAAAAGCATGTTTTTGTTCGTTACGTTGAAACACGTCTAACGGGTTTTCTGACGCATCAATTAAGCTTTCCAGGGTATTCAGTACTAATTTTTCTGCACTATTTAAATTGGGTATAACGGAATAGACGAGTTCATGGAGCGTTAGTTTTGAATCACTATGGTGCATATGCCAAGTCAACTCCCTGGGAGAGATTGAATGTTGATAAAACGGCCTTGGTCAGAAAACTCAAGGCGAAAAACGCCATGAACACCTTCTTGCCCTACCACACGGCGCAGCGCTTCAGCCGGAAAAATGACCCAGCGACCATCAACACTGCGCGTACGAACATTGCTGTAACGCCCTTCGTAATGCGCTAGGCACTCACTTTTTGATAGATGAATAACAACATCAATTATGGGCATGTGAATGATTAACCAAATAATAGCTAAGCGGTCGTTTTAGACACGACGATTACGTGCTGCGATTCTTTCATAGATGCTCTATGCTAACGCAAACAGCTTATCCTTCGGTAATTGCTTATGGATCTTTCTACTCTAAACCCTTTTGTTTCTTCATATACGTTACCGCAGCCTAAGGTAAGCAGCGCGCAGGCTAATCGGATGCAGCCGGAAGAGCAGAAGGCTCACTCCTCTGAGACTGCACAAGCCAGTGAAGAGACGGACTCCTCCGCCAGTAGTGAAACGACTGGTCCTACGCGCCCCGACGGTACGCCGCTAGCACCTGAGGAGATCCAGCATTTAGAGCAGCTTAAGCAAACTGACAGGGAAGTTCGCCAACATGAAATGGCCCACCAGACAGTAGGCGGCCCCTACACTGGCGGCGCTAGCTATGAGTACGAAGTTGGGCCAGACGGCAAACGCTATGCAGTTGCGGGTGAAGTACCTATTGATTACGGCCCCGTACCAGGCAATCCCACAGCGACTATTGAAAAAATGCAAACCGTCATCGCGGCAGCGTTAGCGCCCGCAGAACCGTCTTCTAAAGATATACAGGTGGCTTCTCAGGCAAGACAGTATTTATTGGAAGCCAAGCTGGAAGCCGCTCGCGAGCAAAGCGAAATGAATGCCGCACGAAGTGCTGGGGAAGCAACGACAGAAGATGTGACAGCAACGCCTAATGAGCAAGCAGCCTGATCCATTGCTTTTCCCACATTGGAATCAGTTTATTAATCCTATTGATGCCGCTTAGGGTGCTGGTGAAGCAGCACCTAAAAAGCGCTGATTCCAGTAATCGATATCCAATGGCACACTGACCACGGCTCGGCCGCTGCCGGGTGCATGAATCATCTGACGATTACCGCCATAAATACCTACATGCGTGGCTTTAGCGCCCTCCCCAAAAAACAGTAAATCGCCTGGGCGAGGCGCATCTACCTGTGGCAGCGCGCGAAACTGATCATCAGCGGTGCGTGGCACGCGGATACCCGCAGCGCGATAAGTCATTTCTACAAGCCCCGAACAATCCAGCCCCTCCGGTGTATTGCCGCCAAAGCGATACGGAGTGCCAATCGCTTGCTGGGCATGAGAGAGAATTAGTGCGCGCTCCATTGAAATGCCCGCCTGAGCACTTGGTTCAGGAAGGGTGGTGGTCTCTTTGCTGGCACATCCTGCCAATAGAAGCAGCGTAAATAGCGTTAACAATGAAGATAGACGGATAAACGGCATACATCGCTCCGGCTCAGCACGTAAGAAGTGCTTTTATCATGGCCTATGCGCAGCTTACCCGCTACTGATTCGTAGGTTGTTATTACTAACGCACTGTAACTAACGCCCTATCCACTCTATAAAGGTGGTTTCGCCCAGCGAATGGCGCTCATGGCGCAAACGGCTCATCGCGGCGTAGGGCAAGTCCATCACTAAGCCGTTACTAAGCGGCTGCTCCAGCACTTGGCGCAGCAGCGCATTGCAGACAAACAGGTGTGCCACCACCAACACGTGTTGACCGGGCGGATTGGCTAGCAGCCGTTGCCAGGATTCGCTGACCCGCGCATCCAGCGCGGCCAGCGTTTCCCCTTCCGGCGGCGCGGCTTGGCAGGGGTTAAACCAAAACGCACTCATTTGCTCGCTGCCCTCATCGGCAAATACCTGAGCATGGGTTTTGCCTTCCCAGCGCCCCAAATAAAGCTCGGCTAAGTCGTCATCGACTTGCACAGGCACATCAAACTCCTCGCCTAGCCACAGCGAAAATTCGCGACAACGCAGCAGCGGCGAACTGACAATCGCATCGTAAGGTGGCCTGCCATCTTCGCTGTGGCGCATAACGGCATCGCTCACTTGCTTCCAACCTGTTTCACTCAGTGGATGGTCGGTGCTGCCACGTAACATACGCCCGCCTACTGGTTCACCATGGCGCATAATATCGATGGTGGTGATGTCTGCATTTGGAAAGCGCATGGTTTCTGTTCCTCGACAGGCTGACTAGATGATCGCGTGGCGCACACGGGCAGAGACCCACTCGGACACCAGTACCGTGGCAAAAATCATCACAAAGATGACGCTCACCTGATTCCAGGCGAGGCTGTTAATTGAGGCATTGAGCTGCAAGCCAATACCACCAGCGCCCACTAGGCCCAGCACGGTAGACTCACGAATATTGATGTCCCAGCGATACACGCTGATACCCGCGAAAGCCGGCATAACTTGGGGCAATACACCGTAGTTCATCACCTGCAGGCGGCTGGCGCCGGTGGCGCTAATCGCTTCCACAGGCGTTGGGTGGATCTCTTCAATGGCTTCATAAAGCAGCTTGCCCACAAAACCAATGGAACGTAGCGCAATGGCGATAATGCCCGCCAAGACGCCAGGGCCAAGAATGGTGACTAGCAGCATGGCCCAAATCAGCGAGTTGATAGAGCGTGACGACACAATAATAGTGAGCGCTAGGCTACGCACCAGTGGATGTGGCGTGGTGTTACGTGCTGCTAAAAACGCCACAGGAAAGGCCATGGCAATGCCTAGCGCCGTTCCTAACGTAGCAATGTTTAAGGTATCCCACATGGGCTTCCATAGCACGTTGGCGTACTCCCAACGCGGCGGCATCATACGGCTGATTAAGTCGCTGCCCTGGCGGCCAGCATCTTCAACAAACACCCACATGGTGTTATCAGAAATCACTTTCCAGCACAGCAGAAACAGGCTGATGCCGACAAGCCAGGCGGCGAACTGCAGCCACTGAGCACGGGTAGTACGCCGCTGCCACAGCGGCGCCCCTTGGGAGGAGGTTGAAACAGGCATAACGTTTCCTCTTATGACAAGTGGCGCGCCGTTACTGTGTCCAGCGGCGAACATAGCTGGAGGCATACTCACTCATCAGTACAATAGCGATGATGATCAGCAGGATGGCAGCAGATGTGCCGTATTCGTAGCGGCTCAACGAGGTGTTCAGGGTGGCACCGATACCACCTGCACCAACAATGCCAATCACTGACGACTCGCGGAAGTTGATATCCAGACGGTACATAGAGAGGCCAATTAAGCGCGGCATCACCTGAGGTTGAATGGCATGATTCATGGTTTGCCACCAGCTCGCCCCGGTGGCACGTACGGCCTCTACCTGGCGCCAGTCGAGATCTTCAATATCTTCTGCCAGCAGCTTGGCCATAAAGCCAATGGTGGCAAACGCCAGGGTCAACATGCCCGCAAACGGTCCGAAGCCGAACATCACCACAAACAGAATGGCGATGATAATTTCCTGGAAGGTCCGTGAAACGGCAATAATCGCGCGGCACACGGCATAAATCGGTAATGGCGAGATATTGCGTGCCGCCCCCAACCCCACCGGTATGGCCAATAACACGCCAATCACTGTAGAGGTTAACGTCATGGTCAGACTTTCCAGCAGGCCAGCGATAATGTCACTCTGGCGGCTAACGAAGTCCGGCTGCAGAAATGCGCCAAGAAAATTGAGTGCGCGCCCAGCCCCTTCCGCCACACGCGCCCAGTTCACTTCCACAGAAGCGAGTGCAAGTACCAGATAAACCATGGCACCTAGCACCAACCCCCAACGCACACGTGGGTTATCAATCAGGGGCAAGCGCCGCCATTGGCCATCACGTGCGGCCTGTTGGCGCGCCAACGAACCGCTACCACTCATCGTGTGCCTCCACTCGTCAGGCTTGCGAGCGGAGGCAGCTCACGGCCAGCGTGAGGGCGATGTGCTTCGCTCTCTTTCGCTTTCACTTTTGCTTTCTCTTCCGTTTCATCATCGTCGGAGTGTTCTGGGGTGGTATCCCAATCCTCTTCACCATAGATGGTGGTGAGTATCTCGCTGGTAAGCTCGCTAGGCTGCCCGTCAAAGACGATTTCCCCAGCCCGCAACCCTACGATACGGTCAGCAAACTGCTTCGCCAACGCGACATCATGAATGTTGATAATCGCGGCCAACTCTCGCTCGGCGCATAGTTCACGAATCAGTCGCATGATCTGGCGCGACGTTTTCGGATCGAGACTGGCAGTGGGTTCATCAACTAGCAGTAGCTTTGGGCTTTGTAACAGCGCACGAGCAATACCGACCCGCTGGCGCTGCCCACCGGAAAGCGCATCAGCGCGCTTATCAATGGCGTGTGGTAAGCCAACCCGTTCCAGCAAGCGAAAGGCTTCGGCCACCGCTTCTTGTGGGTAACGGCGCAAAAAACTACGCCAAAAACCCACATAGCCTAGCTGGCCAGACAGCACGTTTTCCATCACGGTTAATCGATCAACCAGTGCATACTCCTGAAAAATCATCCCCATGGAGCGGCGTGCGTGGCGCAGACGATTGCCCGAAAGTTTGGTCAGCTCTACATCTTCCAGGCGAATGCTGCCTTGGGTGGGTTCTACCAAACGGTTCACGCAACGAATCAGCGTACTTTTCCCTGCACCGGATGGCCCAATCAGCGCCATCACTTGGCCCTTAGGTAGCGTCAGTTGTATATCGGTTAACGCACGATCCCCAGTGGGGTAACGTTTGCCAACGCCGGTAAGAGTTAACATGAGAGTGCCTCATTAACGAATAGTCAGGTACATAGCAATTCGGCCAGAAAGTTGCCTTCCTGGCCGATAGGGTTTTAGAACGACTAGCGTATTAATCGCAGTCGTAGGTCACGCCATTGGCATCGGCGATGGTGCGAATGACCGACCAGTTTTCCTGGTAGGTAATCGGGATAAACTGCGCTTCACCGGAATTGGTAAACTCAGCCTCAAGAGCGGTGCCTTCCCAGTCATAACTGAAGAAGGCATCTTGAATTTTCTCGGCAAGTTCAGGGTTCAAGTTGTTGGCCAGCCCATAGGCGGTGGTGGGGAACGTTTCGGAGGTGTAGATAATCTCGTAATCGCCTTCATTGACAACGCCACGAGAGATCATCCGCGTGCCAACAGAGTTAGCAATAGCGGCAGCGTCGTAGTCTTTGTTCACCACGCCTAAAATGGAGTTGTCGTGGGAACCGGAGAACGCGGTTTCAAAATCTTCACCAGCCTCTAGACCGTACTCGGAACGCAGTAGCGCAGATGGCGCGCGGAAACCAGAGTTAGACGTTTCAGAGGTAAATGCCAGCTGGCGCCCCGCCAAATCCTCAACCGACTCAATGCCGCTGCCAGGATAAGTGATGATTTCCATCTCATAACCGAAGCTGCCATCTTCAGCGGCCATCATGGCAAAGGGGCGGAATCCCCCACAGTTAACCGCAACCGGTACGCCACCTGTGTTGAAACCAGCCACATGCAAGCGGCCTGCACGCAGCGCTTCTTGTTGAGCCGCATTGGACTGAACCGGGAAGAACTGTACCCGCTTGCCGGTGGCATCGCTTAAGTGTTCGAGAAAATCAGCCCAAACATCGGCGTATACGGCTGGATCTTCAACCGGCGTGTAGGCAAAAACCAACGTGTCCGGGTCAACCCACTGGGACTCGTCGCTGGGCACATCAGCCACCATGTCGCCGTCATTATCAACATAGCGCGAAGAGAGGTCAGCGGAGGCGCTAACGGCCGCCAGCGAAAACGCACTCACCACAGCAGCACTAATTAACGTACGAGTAAACGATTGAGACAGACAGAGGGGTTGCATACATCACCTAAGCGGGTTGTTTAACAATGCCGCTATGGTGATACCCAACCATGACAGTGAAAGGACACTAAAATGACAAGGCGATGACCTCTCAGTGACAGTCCTGTAATTGAAGACTCAACAACTGAAAACTCAGCGTTGCCTATTTCCCGCTGGGACCACACAGCATCCTCGGCGCTCGACGAACAAACTGTTGCCCGCTATTTTTTTTGCTTGGTGCTTTAATTCGGAAAGTTGGGCGGCAATATCTAGTGCCTTGCATCTGGCGGTATCGGTAACAGGCTTAACGGCAATAGAAACGCTCACAAAGGGAATAAAAGCCACTGCTCCCTGGCGGTTTTCTATGTGGATTCCGCCCTGCTGACGGTCTGCATCTTCATAAAACCCAGGCGCCATCACTTCAAAAGAGTGCAATATTTGCTGGCAGACGCCCTCCCATTGCTCTAAGGGAAGCAGCATCATAAAGTCATCGCCGCCAATATGACCGATAAACCCGCCAGCACTCTCTACCTGCGCCTGAAGCAACCGTGACAGAGAAATAATCACGTGGTCTCCGCGGGCATAGCCATAAGCATCGTTAAATGCTTTGAAATTATCTAAATCGACGTAGGCGGCCGCGAATCCTTCGCTCTGATCGAGATAAGTGACCAGCGTTTCGTTAATTAGAATATTACCCGGCAAACCGGTAAGCGGGTTGGCATGACGAGCTTGGCGCACCTGGATGGCGGTAATCTCTCGCAACAGGTCAACAATATTGCCCATCCCCAGATAGCGGCCGTGACTATCTACAATCACGAAATCTTCCTGTTCGATATCGCGGCTATCGGTTAGTTGCTGGCTCAGCGCCTCCAGAGACAAATCTGCCTCGGCCACTAACATTTTAGGATCTGCAATCTCCAGCACACGACGCTTGGCATACAGCGCATGGCTGTAGGGGTTGGTAAATAGGGTTAAGAACGCATTGCGGCGTACCACAGCGATAGGCACGCCTTCATCTACCACTGCAACACAGCGCAGGCTTGTCATGTCACGAAATCGTTCGGCGAGCTCTGGCACAGAGCACGCCGGAGTGACAGTACTTATTGAACGTAAAATAGAGTGGGCAGTGCGCCCCGCTGGGCTTTTTAGCTGTGTCGTGGCAGGCAACAGCATATGTAACTGCAAGGGCGGATGGGGGCTTGGTCGTGCAAAATAAAACCCCTGTAATAACGCCAGCCCACGGTCTAATTCCCACAAACAAAGGTGCTCGGCGGCAGTCTCAACTCCTTCAGCAATCAGCTGGCAGTCTAAGCTGCGCGCCACATCTAGAATCGAGCGTAAAAACTCACGCTTAGCCGGCTCTTGATCAATGCCAGAAATAAAATGACGGTCGAGTTTGACGAAATCAGGACGAAGTTCAGACCAATGCCGCAAGCTGGAGTGGCCAGCCCCTAAGTCATCCAATGCCACTTGAAAGCCCATGTCTCGATAGTGGGCCACTGCTTGGCGCATTAGGTCGTAATCGTGAATAGGCACATGTTCAGTGAGTTCAATCACCACCCGTTCGGCGGGCAGGCCGCTCTCTTGGATGAAACTCAGTGTTAAGCCTTCACGAAAGTCCCGCTCAACAATCGTCAGCGGCATCACGTTCAGAAACAGCAATCCTGGCAGCTCAAGCTCTGCAAAACGCTGAATCGCTAACCGTCGACACAGTAAATCAAGATCGACTAACAACCCGGCCTGAGTGGCTACCTCAAACAGGCGTAATGGCGAATGCAGTGGCGATGTTTTAGGGCCGCGAATAAGGGCTTCATAGCCATAAATAGCCTGCTGATTGGCATCCACAATAGGCTGAAACAGCACATGGAGCTCTTCTGTTGCGATAATCTGGTTCAACCACTGCGCTTCTTGTGCGGTCATATACCTGCTGCCCTATCAAACGTCGCCTGTTCCTTTGATGTTTATAGCTCCATCTGATTTTTAAAATTCCATCAGGAAAGCATTCGGGCAGCAATCGTGCGACATTTCTGTGTCGTTTGTATGACAAGACAACCAACAGCGGCCGACTAAGGACGAGAGAGCTCGGGGGGCGGAAACACCACATCGCCGCCATCGACGTCTAGCTGGCGAATATCCGTCGGGTGGCCCTGCTCATCCAGGCTTACCAGCCCAATCCCACTAGCATTCCATAGCCGCTCTCCGGCGCTGGCCCGGTCCGGGTCGCGAGGATGAATGCTCAGCTTGCGGCGCTTGGTAAACCAGTTGAGCGGCGATAACGGCGCATAGAGCCAACGGTTCAAGCGGTCGAACGTATTCAGCAGCTGTTTGGGGAACGTATTTTTGATCCCGCTGGAGGTGATTTGCCAAAGGTGTGGTGCCTGCTTTTGTCGGCGTACAACAATATCGTAGGCAAACGAATAGTGGACGTCGCCAGATAAAATCACGTAGTTACCTGGCGTTTTTGAGTGTCGCCAAATATGCAGTAGCACATTGGCAGCCCCGCGATGCGCCATCCAGTTTTCAGCGTCCACCACCAACGGCTTGCCCGCTAGGGTAAATAGCTTTTGAATGATCTCTATCAGCTTGACCCCAAACATCGGGGCAGGAGAAACGATAACGGCGCTTTTAGTACCCAATAACGCCTGCTGCATTTCCATCAACGCTTCCCAGTCCATTAAACCCGAAGGGCGGTTAGGGCTACGTTCGCTGCGCCAACGGCGGGTACGCGTATCCAGCACAATTAGGGCAGGCGTGCCAGGCACCTGGTACTCCCAACCCTGAAAGCGGAGTAATCGCTCAATGAAATTATCCTGGACGCTCGCATTAAGCGGGCCATCCCCTTCAAAGAGTGTCGAGGCTTGAAGCAACAGCGGATTAAGCTTATCCGGCGCATTGCCCCATCCCTGGCACAATAAATAAGCCACTAACGCATTGCCGATAATTCGCTTTGAAAACGGATGGCCGTAGGCACAACGCTCCCAGTCAGCCGTCAAGTTCCAGTCATCGGTGACATCGTGGTCATCAAAGATCATCAGACTGGGAATGTGAGCCATTAGCCTTGCACACTGAGGCAACCCGGCAACAAAGTCATCAATCACCACCTGCTCTTGCTGGTAGGCATCAGTTTCTTTGTTGCCCAGTACAGGGGGGGCAACGGCAATGAGTCGCCATGGCGTTGGGGACCATACCAAGCAGTACATGGCGAGCATTTCCGCCAGTGTCATCAAGTGGTTTTGCGCATTGGCGGAGGTAAATACGGGCTTTTTGACACCGCCAAAGAAACGCTCCCGTAGCGCAGCATTACTGGTTACATCCGGTAACAGCGCTTCACGGTGATAATAGCTTTCGCGGGCGGAGTAAAGCGCTTGGCTATCATCTACCGTGGCTCCTTCCAACTGCTCATCTACCAACCCCAAACGCTCAATCAGTGCGTGCACGGCGCGCAGCATCGGGCCGGCAACGTCATCAACGTAGACCTGGTCTCCGGTCATTAGCAGCCAAGCTGGCCACTCTTCTGGAGTTGATTGGCGTTCGGCTAACCATGTATCTGCCCGCACCAAGCCATCGGCGCTGTTGTGATGAGGCTTACGGCACGAACCGTGCATTAGCCGGTGATGCCGAGAGGCCAATACAAAGCCTGGGTACATCTCGCTTTCATGACATAACCAGGGAGCCCAATCCGGCAAGCGTTGCCATTCGCCTTGCGTATTCTGCACCTGCAGGTCGTAGGCAATTCGCTCATCGGTGGGCAGCGCGGTCGGCAAACTCAGGTCAATAAAATGAATATAGGCGTGCTGACCAATCGCCACACATTGATGCGACTTATCCAATGGGTACGTCTGGGCACCCATTTGCTCAGGGTAAAGTACCAGCTGCATCGTTAGCGGACGCGAAGCGACTAGCCACAGTACTAGCCGCGAAGGCGAAAGTCGGCGCAGCAGTGGCCCCACCAGCACGTCTGGCAATGTCTTGGCGATTTGCGTCATGTCATTGTCTCTTGGTTAGGTCATGCATAGTGACTACCGAGCAACTACAGGTAACTCAATAACCACATCCAATCCACCTGCTTCGGCGCGTTGCAGGTGCATTTGCCCTTGATACAGCGCGACAAGATCCGTCACGATGGCTAAACCAAGCCCACTACCAGAACGTTGCTCATCGAGACGTTTCCCGCGCTGCACGGCAGCTTGGCACTCCTGTGCAGACATACCCGGACCGTCATCACTCACCCGCAGTAACAGCCTTTGACCATCCGCTTGTAAGCCAATGCTTACCTCGCTTGTCGCCCAGCGAAGTGCGTTGTCTAACAGGTTACCGACGATTTCCTGAAGGTCCTGCCCATCCATATGGACGCGCATGCTGCTGTCTACGTTTTGCCGCAGGCGAATATGACGTCGCTGCGCCAGACGCGTAAGTCCAGCAATCAGCGCCGCCAGCGTATTCTGCACAGCAATAGGGGCGAAACGCGCACCCTCACCAGCAGCGGATGCCCGCGCTAAGTGGTGGCGCACCGCGTTGTCGATGCGCGAAAGCTCAACCTCCCAACGAGCGCGGCTTTCGCTGGGTAATTGCTTGACCAGTAGCCGCATAACACTCAGCGGGGTTTTTAACGCGTGAGCAAGGTTGCCTGCGGTATGGCGGCTTCGTTCAATTAAGCGCTGATCACGTGCAAGCACGGCATTCATTGACTCCGCCAGCATGGCTAGCTCATCGGGTAGATGCGTATCAAGCCGTTCAGACGTCCCCTGCTCAACCTCACGTAAATTAACATTCATACGCCGCAGCGGCGCCAAACCCCAGCGCACCTGCAATGCCAGCACGCCTAGCAACAGCGCACCCAGGCCCCCCAGCCCTAGCCATAAAGCTTGTTGAAACTGCTGAATATCTTCTCGCAACGCGTTGTCACGGGCGGCAACGCTAACATGCAACGGGGTTTCCAACGGGGCAAGATAAATGTCTCGCTCGACAATGCGCAACTGCTGGCCTCGCGGGCCCCTCAACGTGCGAGCCGATACGTTTTTATTATCGATAACCGGTAGGCGCTGATCCCACAGCGAGCGCGACGTTTTCGTAAGGTGGTCATAGTCGGTAATTTGCCAATACCAGCCGGAATAAACCTGTTCAAAACGCGGATCACCCAGTGATCGATCGAAACTTATCTGCTGGTCGATCGGGTCAAAGGTAACGCCCGCAATGATCACATTCAGCGTTGTCTCCAAGCGTTCATCAAAGGCATGTATGGCTGACGTACGATAATGATGGGTGAGCAAGCAGCCCGCCAATGGCAACGCTAGCAACACCATTAATAGTACCGCTAGCAGAAGACGCAACGTAATCGAACGGGTCGACCAACGTTGGGCCCAGCGGATAATTGCTGACCTCATGCGCCGGTGGGCTCTTCAGCCAGTAAGCGATATCCCTGACCACGCAACGTGGCAATCCGCCACGCACCTAATTTACGCCGCAACCGGCTCACTTGAACATCAATTACGTTGGAGTCGGGCTCATGATCACGGTCATAAACATGTTCAGAGAGCTCGCTGCGGCTAACCACGCGAGGAGCAGCATGCATTAAGTAGCTGAGCAGACGCGTTTCCTGAGCAGTGATGCTAACCGGCCGGCCCGCCAACGTGACATGCTGGGTATGGGTATCTAAGCGTAATTCACCCACTTTCAGAACGGGATGGGCATGACCATGACTACGGCGCACCAGAGCACGCAGCCGAAACAGAACCTCGGCAGGTTCAAAGGGTTTCGTCACATAGTCATCGGCCCCTGCGGTAAAGCCCGCCGCTTTATCCGCCCAGCGCTCGCGTGCCGTTAAAATCAGTACTGGCAGATCAATACCATCTTCACGCCATGCAGAGAGCCAACGTGTGCCTTCACCATCGGGCAGACCCACATCGAGAATTACCGTGTCATAGGCTTCCGTGCGCACCAGAAAATCTGCTTCCTGACCATTTTCAGCATGCTCTACCAGCCAATCGCCCTCACGTAGCGCTTGAATAAGCTCGCGGGCGAGCGCCTGGTCGTCCTCTACCAGTAAACACTTCATGAATAGCTACCTTATTGGCGGCGCATCTCATTAATGCGCACACCTTCTATTTTCATTAACTGCCCGCTATGGCCATCAAACTCAAACTCAACCACTTGATTTTGAGCACCCAGCAGCTTGATCTCATACTCCACATGGCCATCCTCACGCTCTATCTCTACTTCTATTACCTCGCCGATATAATTAGCCTCCAACCAATCTAGGATGGACTCTAAGGGCACGACGTCTCCGCGCCGCACTTCACTGTGCAACGTTTCCCAGTGCTGGTCAGCAATGGCGGCACTACCGGCCAGTGCAATGGCAAACACCGTTGCAACGACGCACACAGGTACCACCTTGCACAAGCGCATGTGTGGCAGACGCTGCCAATAATGTGAAAGGGTTGGCATGAGGGGCATTTTATTCATTCTACTAGAATGCCAAAGGCAACATGAACGTTAGATGAACGGCTTTGTCAGCTTACGGAAAGAACCGCGGTGTTATAACTTCATTGTCTTACTGCGAATGCTGTCTCATTCAACAGACCAAGTCATTTAACAAACCAAGTCATTCAACAAACCAAGTCATTCAACAAACCAAGAAGGAATTTGACATGAACGCTATGAAAAAAATGTTGCTGATTCCGGCCTCAGCGTTGCTGCTCACTGCAGCTGCAGGTAGCGTGCAAGCTGACTCGTTACCCGTTGATCAGATTGATAGTGTACTAACCCATGCCACTGACTATGGGTTCACCCATTACGAAGAGATCAGTATTAAAAGCCGTGGCCGCGCCGAGGTAGAAGGCTGGCTAGACGACGAATGGTACGCTGACATTGAATTTTCCATCGATAGTGGCGAAACACTAAAAGAAGAGCGTGAGCGCCTAATTACCGGTGCCTGGGGCATGAGCGAAGATGATATCCGCCAGGCATTAGAAGTAGCGAGCCAAGAAGGCATGGTCGAATTTGAAGATATCGACATTGATAAAAGCGGCATGATCGATGTTGAAGGCCGTGATGAAAATGGCCATGAACTAGAAATCAGTCTACGCCAAGGCTCCTTTCAAGTGAGCGAAATTGACCGCGATTAACTGAATAGCACAATCCGGCATTAACTAACGCAAAACATCATGCGGGCCTTCACGGCCCGCTTTTTTGTGTTAGCACTGTAAAGGATTTCTTGTAAAGGACGTTGTTAACGTCGCATTGTAATGTGCATAACATAGCCATTAGCCACCTAATGCGTACTCTCAGCATAGACGTATGTAACCAAGGGAGATGCCTTTGCTACCCACCACCGACGAGGGCGTAAGCGACCGTTTAGAACACGCAGTACTGCGTGACCTTGCGTGGTTGCTGGTCACGCCTGATGTAATTGAACTATCGGGACCTATTACCTATTCAGGCAGGCCAACACGCCAGGAGCTTGGCTTAGTAGATTCAGTTGATGACTGGTTGGCGAGTCTTTCAACACTGGTGAATGCGCTAGATGGCAAGCTGGCGACGCGCATGGGGCACTACCATGAGCGACTGTGGCACCTAATGTTAGATAACGCACCTAACACTCGACTGCTCGCCAAGAACCTGCGCATTACCCAACGGCGTAATACCCTGGGCGAGTTGGACATGCTCTATCGAACGCGGAATAACCCCAACCCTATCCATCTGGAAGTAGCGATAAAGTTCTACCTTGGACTACCAGAAGGCCCTGGAGATGCCACCAGCCAAAGCCGCTGGATTGGCCCTGGCGGGCTGGATAGCCTAGCACTGAAATGCAGCCATCTTCGCCATCATCAGTTGCCGATGTCGAGCACTGCCATCGCGCAAGCGATCATCGCCCAATGGCTATCCCCTAGAGATCTCGGCCATGCACTACCCCATTATCCGCTGACACAGCGCCTAGCCATGCCCGGCGTGTTGTTTTATCCCTGGCACACGACAATGCCACCGCCCATCGGGGCAACGGTCGATCATCGGCGTGGTAAGTGGTGTTATTTAAACGATTGGCCAGCGCTTGCGGCCGAAAAAGGCGAGTCATTACACATGGCGTGGTTAGAAAAACCTCACTGGCTGGCGCCACCCCAACAGGCAGCTTTTCAGCCAGCCAACGAGGAAATGGCCATGGTAATGCCGCTGATTGAACGCTACGGGCCACAGCAGGTGATGCTCTACGACTCGGAGGCAGAAACAAAGAAACAGCAAATGGAGCGTCTTATCATTGTCCCCAATGACTGGCCACGCCAAGTGCCGCTACCACCCCGTGCGCGCGGTTAAACAGCCATCTCGTTAGGCAACTATCTCGTTAAACAACCACCAGATTATCGCGATGGATCAGCTCGTGAGCCTCCACATAACCCAGAATGGCTTCAATCTGGTGGCTCGGCTGGCCCGCCAGCTGACGGGCTTCATCCGCACCGTAGTTGACCAATCCTTTGGCCACGCGTGCGCCCTGCTCATCCACGCACAGCACCATATCACCGCGCTTAAAGCTGCCCTGCACGTCACGTACGCCCACCGCCAAAAGGCTAGAGCCTTTGCCACGCAGCACATTCACCGCCCCGGCATCCAGCACCAAGGTGCCACGCACCTGCAACTGACCTGCTAGCCAGCGCTTACGAGCAGCAATGGGCGCTTGGTCTGGGCGCAACAGGGTGCCCAACGCTTCACCTGCCATGATGCGGGAAATAACCTCCGGCTGACGGCCACTCGCGATCACCGTAACCGCGCCAGAGCGGGCAGCCAGCTGTGCAGCACGGATTTTGGTGCTCATGCCACCGCGCCCCAAAGCACCGCCACTGCCTGCCACAGCGGCTAAGCGCGGGTCGTCGGCACGGCCTTCAGCAATCATCTGAGCATTGGGATCGTGACGAGGGTCAGCGTCAAACAGCCCTTCCTGATCGGTGAGCAGCAGCAGCGCATCGGCTTCTAACAGGTTAGCCACCAGTGCGCCAAGCGTATCGTTATCGCCAAAGCGAATCTCGTCGGTGACCACGGTATCGTTTTCGTTAATCACCGGCACCACGCGCATCTCAACCAAGGTACGCAGCGCCGACAATGCGTTGAGATAGCGCTTTCGGTTAGAAAGGTCATCGTGAGTAAGCAGAATCTGAGCCGTTAACATACCGTGGCGAGCAAAATGCTGCTCATAGCACTGGGTAAGGCCGTTCTGGCCTACCGCCGCGGCCGCCTGAAGCTCATGAACGGCACTAGGGCGCGCCTGCCATCCTAGGCGCACCATGCCCGCGGCTACTGCGCCAGAAGAGACCAGCACGACCTCTTTGCCCTGCTGATGCAGCGTGGCAATCTGGTCAACCCAGCCGCCAATGGCCGCCTCATCCAAACCACGACCATCGTTGGTGAGCAGCGCGCTACCAATTTTCACCACCACCCGACGGGCTCCGCTTAACGCCTCACGGCCGGGCAACTGCTCATTGCTTTCCACGTCGCGACTCTCCCAAGCCATCCCGCTCACGCGATTAAATCCGTCAACCTTGCTGACGCTCCCCATTCGGCCGACGGATCGGTTACGGGGCGTACTCTACTTCGACATCGTAATCATCATCGTCAAAGTCGTCGTCATTTTCATCGTCGTCGTCACGCTTACGGCGACGGCCAAGACGCGCTTCGGTACGGGCCACCGACTCCTCTTCCATGCGGCGGCGCATTTCCTGCTCGCGGGCGTGGGCTTCTTCATCTTCATTTTCCAAGCGCTGCTGCTCGGTTAGCCAGCGGTACGCCGCCTGTACCAACTTGTCAGTGCCGTCGCTGCTGATGGCCGAAATACGGAACACCGGGCCATCCCAGTTCAGCGCGTCAATGATTGCCTGGGCGCGAGCTTCGCGATCCTCTTCCGGCAGCAAATCGAACTTGTTCAGTACCAGCCAGCGCGGCCGTTCAGAAAGCGCCGGAGAGAACTGACCTAGCTCGTGAATAATCGCCTGGGCCGCCTCCACCGGATCCGACTCGTCAAACGGCGCCACGTCCACCACATGGAACAGTAGCCGCGTACGGGTCAGGTGCTTCAAGAAACGTAGCCCCAGGCCAGCGCCATCAGAAGCACCTTCAATCAGCCCTGGCACATCGGCCATCACAAAGTGCTCATGCATACCCAGCTTCACAACACCCAGGTTAGGCACTAGGGTAGTGAACGGATAGTTCGCTACTTTGGGTTTGGCCGCAGATACCGAACGGATCAGCGTAGACTTACCTGCATTCGGCATGCCCAGCAGGCCGACATCAGCCATGACCTTCATTTCCAGGCGCAGGTTGCGGCGGTCGCCTTCGGTGCCCGGCGTGGTGCGCCGTGGTGCACGGTTGGTCGAAGATTTAAAGTGAATATTACCCAAACCACGACGACCACCTTCGGCCACTAATACCACCTGACCGATATCGGTGACATCGGCGATCACCTCAAGGGTATCTTCATCGATCACCGTGGTGCCCACCGGCACTTTCACATGCAGGTCTTCACCGGCTTTACCGCTCATCTGGCGGCCCATACCGCCCTGGCCATTTTCAGCTTTGTAAAAGCGTTGAAACTTGAAGTCAATCAAGGTGTTTAGGGAATCGTCACCAATCAGGTAGACGCTGCCACCATGGCCACCATCGCCACCATCGGGGCCACCTTTGGGCACATATTTTTCGCGGCGAAAGCTCAGACAGCCATTGCCGCCTTTACCTGCCTCAACAATAATTGAGGCTTCATCGACGAACTGCATTGGATTCTCCCGGCCGCTTCCGCCGCCCTAACTGCAATATCTCACCCGTTAGTAACGGGCAAAAGGGATCGAAAAGACAAAAAAGCCCCGCCATGGCGGGGCTTTTATTTCGTCATCTTCGTCCTGCGCAACAAGTGTTGCTTAGGCAGAAACGATGCTAACGAATTTACGGTTGTTCGGACCTTTGGTCTCGAACTTCACGAAGCCGTCGTTCAAAGCGAACAGCGTGTGATCACGGCCTAAGCCAACGCCAGTGCCAGCATGAAAACGTGTGCCACGCTGACGAACGATGATGTTACCCGCAGTTGCCGCTTGGCCACCAAAGAGTTTCACACCTAAGCGTTTGGACTCGGAATCGCGACCGTTACGCGTGGAGCCGGCTGCCTTTTTATGTGCCATTGCAAAATCCTCCTAAAGGAAATCAGCTGCTTACGCAGAAATTCCAGTAATTTTGACTTCAGTGAACCACTGACGGTGGCCCTGACGCTTCATATGGTGCTTCCGGCGACGGAACTTGATGATCGTTACTTTATCGCCACGGCCGTGGGAAACGATTTCAGCAGACACTTTAGCGCCGCTTACTAAAGGCGCGCCAACGTTGACGTCATCGCCGTCTGCAACCAGCAGCACTTCATCAAACTCAATCGTTTCGCCGGTAGCGACTTCGATTTTTTCGAGCTTGAGGGTTTGACCTTCTTGAACGCGGTACTGTTTGCCACCGCTTTTAATAACTGCGTACATGTCGCTCTCCGGACTTGTCGTTAATGCCGGTTACGCCCCGCGTAACCAACGCTCATCGCCTTCCGCTCTTATCGACCTGCTGCGAGTGGCGCCCCTTTTGGCAGCCATCTGACAGGGAGCATGATGAGTGGGTCGCGAATTATAGCGACTATCACTGCTTACCACAAGACTATAGGGCATTGTCAATCATACACCGCGCCACGAACGCCTATCGCTACCTTGACGCCTCACAGGCAGCCCCATAGCATGGCCCCAACTACCCCACCCCGCGATGAACGGAACCCATGACAGCCAACGTCTCTCAAACCCCGCCTGCCAGCCCAACGCCTTCACCGCTGCACGCCGTGGTGGCCGATGACTTTGACGCCGTAAACCGCACCATTGTTGCGCAGTTGAATTCCAAGGTGCCGCTGGTAGAAACCATCGGCCAATATATTATTGAAAGCGGCGGCAAGCGCCTGCGTCCTTTGCTCGTGCTGCTAGCGGCCCGATCACTGGGCTATCAGGGCGACAAACACATCACCCTCGCCACGCTGATCGAATTTATGCACACCTCGACGTTGCTGCACGACGACGTGGTCGATGAGTCGCACATGCGGCGTGGCAAAAAAACCGCCAACGATGCCTGGGGTAACGCACCATCCGTACTGGTGGGTGACTTCCTCTATTCGCGCTCATTCCAAATGATGGTGGACGTAGGATCAATGCGCATTATGGCAATTCTGTCCGGCGCAACCTGCGTGATTGCCGAAGGCGAAGTACTGCAGCTCACCAATATCGGTAACCCGAGCATTTCTGAAGCGGATTACTTTGAAACCATTCAAGGTAAAACAGCGATGCTGTTTGAAGCCGCCTCCCACAGCGGTGCCGTGCTGGCCGATGCCACCCCTGAGCAAGAGCGCGCCCTGCAGTATTACGGCCGCTATTTAGGCCTCGCCTTCCAGCTCATCGATGACCTGCTGGACTACCAAGGCGATGCCGAGGCCATGGGCAAAAATGTCGGCGACGACCTGGCAGAGGGCAAACCGACACTACCACTGATACATGCCATGGAACGCGGCACGCCTGAACAAGCCAAGTTAATCCGCCAAGTGATTCGCAAAGGCGGGCTGGAACAGCTCGACGAAGTGCTTGAGATCATCAACGCCACCGGCGCGCTGGAGTACACCCGCGCACGCGCCGTTGAGATGGCCGATAAAGCCCTGGCCGAACTGGATGCCCTACCGCCCAGCCCCTACCGCGATAGCATGGCGAATATCGCCCGGTTAGCGGTTGATCGCAAAGCATAAAGTCAGTACTACAAAGCAATGCAGCGCGTAAAAAGGGACTTGAAAAAAACCCTTCGCCTGCGTATGATTCGCTCCGTTGTTAAGCACTGCTCGGCTCGTTTTTAACGGCACTGTTTCAACAACCTTCGGAATATAGCTCAGCTTGGTAGAGCGCTGCCTTCGGGAGGCAGAGGTCGTAGGTTCGAATCCTGCTATTCCGACCAAGAACACTATCAAAAACGGCCACTTAGCTAATACAGCTAGTGGCCGTTTTTGGTTGTGCTTTTTCTAGTTGACACGCCTAAGTGACAAATAGGCTCCAAACGGCCAAACACGCGTGATTTTCTTGACCGCCACCAGCTTAGCCTCGTTTTTAAGTATTGCTATTTGCAATTGATAAAGAGACTCGTTTAAATAGCGCACTTACTGCCAGGTTTGGATCCTATGTGCCTTTTTCCCCTACGACATACCCTACACAGCGCTGTACTTGTTGTGGGCTTACTGTTATCGGCTGTTAGCCATGCTCAGTGGGCAACCGTTGACTGGACCATTGCAGAAACATTACTGGCAATAGATGCCCCTGTCAGCAGCGTTGCCCAGCACAGCGATTACCACACCTGGGTCAGCGAGCCTCGGATACCCAGTAGCGCCACTGACATGGGGTTACGTTCCCAGCCTAACCTGGAACTACTAGCACAAGCGCCTCCGAAACAGATACTGATATCTCCTATGTTTGCCGGATTAAGACCCCGACTAGAGCGAATTGCGCCTGTCAGCACCTTTTCGCTCTATTCGCCGGAGACCGATACGTGGCAGGAGATGCAAACACTGACGCGCCAGCTGGGTGAACTAACCGACCGTGACGCCCAGGCAGAAAGGCTGATCAACAACACTCGGGCTCTAATGACTGAATTGCGAGGCCAGCTTCCCGAGAGCGCACCATTACTCCTAGTGCAGTTTATGGATGCCCGCCATGTCCGAGTGTTTGGGGAAAGCAGCCTCTACAACGCCGTCCTAGAGCAACTAGCACTGCCTAACGCCTGGGATCAGCCGACCAACGCCTGGGGCTTTTCGTTAGTCGGGATTGAAGCCCTAGCCCGCTACCCAGAGGCAACGCTTGCCATCATCGAACCGCTTCCTGAAGGCGTTGCGTCACAGCTCGAAAGCAGCGGTTTATGGCAGCATTTACCCAGTGTAAAGAACGCCCAGCTATTGCACCTACCGCCGGTCTGGAGCTTTGGAGCACTCCCTTCTGCCCAGCGCTTTGCTCGGGAACTGTCCGCTGCCCTTGTGACACGTGACACAACTCAAATAACTGATTTAATTGTTAACTAAGGTTGTCTTTCAGGGTGCACGCTATTTTTAAACGTTCCAGTTAACGTAGGGTTACGTCAGGAATTTAAAACTAGCGAGGGAGCGCCATGACACTAGCCATTGTGGCCACACGCGCCGGCGTGGGGCTGGAAGCACCCGCCGTGCATGTTGAGGTCCATTTAGCTAATGGGTTGCCTGGGCTAACACTGGTGGGTCTGCCAGAAACCGCCGTCAAAGAGAGCCGCGAGCGGGTGCGCAGCGCGCTCATCAATGCTGGGTTTGATTTCCCCAACACCAAACGTATTACCCTCAACCTTGCACCCGCCGATCTGCCCAAAGAGGGCGGTCGTTTTGATTTACCGATAGCGCTCGGCATTCTGGCCGCCTCCGGCCAAATCCCAGTGGATGCGCTAGAAGGCATGGAGTGCGCTGGTGAACTGGCGCTGGATGGCAAACTACGCGCCGTGCCTGGCGTACTGCCTTTTGCACTTGCCACACGGCGCGCCAATAAAGTACTGATTATTCCCCGCGCTTGCGCTGATGAAGCTGCTCTAGCGGGTGATTTGCCCGTTCTACCAGCCGACACCCTTTGGCAGGTCGTTGCTCATTTGCTAGGGCAAGAGAAAATCCCGCCCCACCAACTGTCTGCCTCAGTGAGATCCACCGCTCCCATGGCCGACTTAGCCGACGTGCGCGGCCAGCACCAAGCGCGCCGCGCGTTGGAAGTAGCGGCCGCTGGTGGCCATAATTTGCTGTTAGCAGGGCCACCGGGCACCGGTAAGACCATGCTCGCTAGTCGCTTACCGGGCATTCTGCCACCGCTTTCCGAAGACGATGCGTTGCAGGTGGCTGCCGTGCGTTCGGTATGCGGGCTGCCCCTGGAAGCAGACTGGGGCCAGCGGCCATTTCGCCAACCCCACCACAGCGCCAGCGCCGCCGCGTTAGTGGGAGGAGGCTGTCATTTACAGTAATTGTTGCGACAATTTAATAATAGCTGCGACATAATCTAAACAAGTAATACCCTTTAGCACTGAATTGGTAATCGCACTATCAAAGCTGCGGTAACGTCGAAGTCGCGACGGCAAGAAGAGAACAGTAAAACATCAGATAGTAAGTGCCCGTGTCACTCGAAAACGTAGCAGCCTCTCGACCCTAAAAAAGGAGGTGCAAGGCCCGCGCCTGCAAGGAATCCTAAAGCCGTATCATTTCGAACAAGAGTGCCCGGTTTGAAAAACCGGGCACTCTCATCAAAGACGTGGCATTCAAGTCGGGATTTAAACGTTAATCATCTTCAACAAAGAGCTGGCCTGTTCCTGAGCAATGATGGCAAATATCTAAGGAAACCTCACCCTCACCATAACAAGTATGGCACTGTGCAAAAGGTTTATCCTCTTCAGGGTCGTAGCCAGTCCCAAAACAGTTTGGGCACTCAATGTCCACATCAGTGCCCTGACCACTGCATTCTCGACAAATAATCATTGAGTTATCGTAATTTAGGCTCATGACGCATCCTCCTGCGGCACAAACCAATCACGATTAAGGTGAAAATCATCATTTTTATCGGACATAAATTTAGAGGACAAAATATACCGACCTGTAACGCAGCCTTCGTATAGGTTGAGCTCGACTCCTTCGTCGTTTACATCTAAGAAGTAGGAGGATTCGTCCCCTGCAACACGACACTTTATAAAGCATTCAATCGTGAACACCGACTCTCGCTTCAAAAGATCCCACTTCTGACGCATCTCATTGACAACTGGCAACATGTACACTTGGTTTTCATACTTCTTTTCCATGTCGCCCATATACCGGCTGGAAGCACAGATTGAGGCATATGATTGATATCCTAATCCCTGCGCCTCAACATCTAAAAGATTGAGAAACGATTTGAGTTCCTGAAAATTGGAAAATCCATGATGCTGCGAAAAATGATTAAGTCGTCCCGCTTTTCCAAGCGTAAAATACTTGCGGTCAGCCTCAAATGCTAAAGCAGCTTCTGCTAATTCAGTCCCATCAAGTCCAAATAACTTGAACTGCTCCAGCGTGAAAGGTTCATCCTCAATTTTGAGAACAAGACGACTGCCAGCAAAGAGTCTACTCTGTTGATCGGCATTGAACTTCGTGACATAAGCTCTGAACGCCTCAATTCGCGAAGCAACGGTTTTGGAATAAGGAGCATTATCGTTTACACGCTCCTTAATAAGCCGTTCATTGAACGGATAGATCACAAATCCATGCAATGCAGAGAAGCACACATGTCGAGGATTGTGAGCATCGAAGCAAGAAGGATGTATCAACTGAGATGATGTGAGCTCAAGGAGACACTGAATAGGGGGAATGGTGCTGTAATTGGTATAGAACTCATCGTAACCGTAAGCGAGACTATCATTAGTTAAAGACATTTCTTTCTCCATACGAAAACAGCGCTCCCAGGGTGGGAACGACACAGTTTTAGCTGGAGCAAGTGTCCTTTGCAGCACCGATTGCTAAGAGTCTTTTTCAGCACCGATTGCTGGGATGGCGTGCTATTTATCCGCCTTAACTCGAAGCCTACCACACCGCTTTTAAATATCAAATCCTGTTTACATCTAAGGTTGTACTCGTCTTTGGGCTGTACTGCAATATGTAGAAACCGCCTTCTGGTGATCCGTCTAAGCGGTGTGCGCAAGAGCTGGATGACCCGAGATACTAATGAAGCGCTTGGGGCAATCGGCAATGATCCCCTACGCTTTCGATATCTGATTTTCTACAACACGGCCAAGAGCGTCGATGGTCAACAGGCAAATATTAGTGCTGCTGGCGTGATGGCTCGCTACTGAAGTACCAATTGCTCAGACGCTGCCGATGATATAAGAGCTGTGTTGCGGCGCTTTAATGATGAATTTGGTGCACTGATGCCAGAACCTTGATATGGGAAACACTGCCTTGGGCAACGTGGCCTTACCCAGCCCACCACGTGGTGGGCGTTTTTTTTGTTTCACCTTTACCAATATGTACCCAAAACCGGCATAGTTTGAGACTGACTTCTCTTCTGGGACCTTTATATCTCGCCCGCTGCCATGGATACAGTTTAGCGTTGCCACTAACCAATCCACTCCATCAGCCGCCCTACTACTAGGTCGCTTTCTGGAATCGTTTGCTGCTCACTAAAGATAACGCTGTAACGGGACGCATCAAAAGATTAATCCCTTGTGCTAAACCATTAAGCCATTGCGAATTTTCAACAATTGCTGCGACAATGCCTATGTTGAGTTTACATAGAGCGTGAGCTTGTGACCGTTTCTCTCAAACAATGCAGAACCTTTAGCTTCCCGGATGGCACCCTTAAAAACGAAGCTGAGCGCTTGGTCGTTTGGTGGTATGGGCCTATCGAAAAAAATACCCGCTCAGAAAGCGTCCCTAAAATTTATGTATTTTTCAGGCCTATTGATCAAAATAACAATTTAGGGGACGTGACTGATCGAACAACGGTCTTAACACATGTCGGACTAATGAGGATCGGTTCCGTCTGGGAAAAGGGGGTGAGCAACTCTCGCATCGCGTTTGATGAGAGAACATTCCCCGTTTCATTTTCTCCAGGCGGCTGGCGGATAGTCTCTCTAGATGACTTACGCAAAGCAGGGCGCAGCCTCTATACCTCCTTTCATGATGAATACTATTTGCCACTGGACAGAGAGCAAAGATCGTACCTGATCGAATTTGACCTTCCAGATGGCAAACACTTGCTCATCCCTTGCACAGAATTTTTTACTCGCGTTTACGGCCGATCTTCTGAAATCAAGCGAGTGCTCGCCACTTACCCTTGGGAAGAAGTCAAAAAACGTCTTTATCGACCGCTTAATGCGCCTGCCTCCCCAGGTACGTGGCCTGTCAAATTTACATATCGTGTTCATAAACACGATGCCATTTTCCTCGCGCATATGCTGTACGATCCCTATGCGGAGCAGGCTGCCAGAAAAATTTATTCGCAGCTTGAAGCCCGTTTCCCCGAAGACAGGATACTTTTTGAGGCCACTCCTTGGTTTCAGGGAAGCGGGGAACTCTCTGTTTCTGGCGTTCCGATTGATGGTGGCGACACATTTCTAGGGTTACAGATATTAGGCTGTACGCAGCCCGACGGTGCCACGATCCATCGCGAAAGAGAGAAGTCAGCGACAGTATCAGCCGCCGATGGCGATGATGCTCCCACTCAATTTCCCTATCATCAGCTTCAAGACATCCCCGATGTCATTGACCTGACGGATGATGAAGAGCCCGACCATGGCTCTTCTTGGCTAGACCTTACTGAGGACGAATTCGTTATTTTGGGTAAGCCTCGTGCCGTCTTGGATAAGCGCTATACCCGGAAAAACGTGCCCGATACACGAGGCGTCCCCATTCCTGGCGACGAAACGATTTTCTCCACCGGAGAGCCCTATGGGTCAGGTAAGGGAGTGGGACAAGCGTCTATTCACGCCCCCATTACACTAGAGTCGCAGGGCTTTCTACGTGATATGTGGAACGCGCTTCTTTACCTACAATCGGCCTATCCGACGGCGATACATAGCATTAGCTGGTTTACCTTTGAAGACGGCTTCAGCACTTCCCCTGATCCTCGATTAATTAGCCTCGAACCCTTCGGAATAGACGATGATGTAGAAACGTCCGTGGTCAATTGGGTCTATATGGATACTCATACGAAGGTTCTTCGCGGTGTACTCGTTATCAAGGTGCATGTGTTAGATCAAGCGCTTTATCTCATGGAACTCCAGCGACGCCCTCCGAAGCCCAGAAAGGACGGTAGAGAGGAAGGGGCAAAACCTCCGTCCTACAAAGGTTTAGTATTCACGCTGGATCACCAAGGCAGCTTAGAACACTGGTTGCGCCAAGTGCTGTCTAACGTGCGGCACGTTGAAGGTGTCGTTCAAAAACTCGTTCGTCACTGCCCAGGTTTCGCCGATACATTCAAGCACCCGAAAGCCAAAAATGAGAACGTTCCCGGCGAAGCTTCCGTGCTGAATGCTTTTAGCAAGGTCGGTATAATGCGAGCTGACCTAACAGGGCACTAGCTATATGAGGCACGTTATGAATAAAGCCAGTATAGCGGCAAAGACAACCGGACTGAGCAATCGAAAGTTGCTCATTAATCGCTTTTGGCGCTTTGCGACTAGCATTCAGGACAGCTCAGACTGACACAGCGCTAGACAATTCATCAAAAATTCAAACTGATAGGGCGATTATAATGGGTGACTTATACATCTCTTCTGTAGAAAAGGAAGCCTTAAAAAACATCGATTCCGACGAGCTAGACCTAGCCATCAGAGAGTGTGTCCGAAGCGTAGAGCCAAGTCAGCTCTACCGATTTAATTTAGAAAGTTGCGGCTTATATGTTTCAAACAAGTTAAGAGACTTTCAAAATTCAATTGATTCACACAGTCGGGCCAAGTCTTCTAAAAAACGTGATGAAACAGATTACTTAATGCGGCGGGCTGCTGACGATCTAGCACATGCGGTTCAGCAGATGCAGCAACGGATGGAAGAAGAAGAGAAAGACAACCTGCTGTTTCAAGTCGATGACCGTATCCTCCAACCCTTTCATTACAGTGATCGTCTGGAAGTGCGACTTGGGTACCAATGGCGTAAAAATACGGCGGATGATTGGACATATGGCACCATCACGTTCCTCTACACACCTGATCTTAGCCCCGATTACAGCTTTCCATTACCTAAGCGAAAGCCCAGTGCTTCGAAACTGGCACAGGAGCGTCAAGAAAAACTACGGCGTGAATGGGAACACCTTAAATTGTTAAGCCTTCACTCCCTAAGAAATTTTTTCAGAGAGGGAGGCGTCGGTAGTGACATCCCTAAAACCTACCATGTGACATTAGATACCTATGGTCGCGGGCTCAATAACTTCAGCGCGAATTTTTGGCGCTAAAGCCCCCTGTGAGGCAATGGTAATTTGGCTTTTCTTACACCGTGCAAAACCAGGCTCTGTCTGAAAAGTGCCTGCGCTAGACAATACGGCGTTAAAAATTGGCTCAGAATACTCATTTACGTACATCAGGGACTGTTTTTTATCCTATGCTGTCTAGCAAAGAAGAATAAGTGAATACAAAACCTATACCGCCGTGACTCATCTAACATTCGACTCCTCAAGAACTTACTAATGGTAATGAGATATGCTTAGTGCTGATGACTCAAAGCAGGAAATTACAATCGCCATCTGGAGGGCGGCTATAGCGCTGTTTGATGGGGAACGAACTGCAGCGGACAAGTGGTTACACAGTGAAGCCATTGGGCTAGGTTGGAAGCGTCCCATTGATGTTATGCAGGAGGACGCTCAGCAGGTGCTGGATCTGATTACGAGGATAGACAGAGGCGTTTACACATAACCTCGCTATTCTGCGGTGACTTGATCATGGTTTTTAGCCGCTTCCAGTAATTCTGCTTAGGAGTTGGATCATTTTCAGGATAGCTATTGATGTCTTTATGCCTTAACTCGAAAGATGCCTATTCCATTTTCAGTGTGTTACCGCCCTATGTTGCACCACCTTTTCTAACCCTGGACAACCGACCAACTACTAAATCACCAAATACCTTAAATATCATAAGCTTATTTAATTATCTTCAATTATCTTTGAAAGGATAATTGCGTACGAGATCTGAGCAATCTGATTCGTTTTCCAGCGCCGATAATCGATCTTTCAACATTTCACGAATTACCTTCCCTATTGCAAACCGCTCTTCCTGCGTTAGGCATATGTTGACGTTAGCAGTGGACACACTCAACTGTGAGGGTTGCCATTGCTGGTCGAGTGCGTCCCGGGTGTCCTTTATAGCCTCATCTAATCCCATGCCGCCCAAGCCTGCGAGGATGTTCTCGTGTCGCATCATGGCCACTCACCTCTTGTTCATACTTGTTTAACGTAGTGATAACCGTTGATTAACTATGTTTAAAGCTATAATAGTGTTTACCCTAATATAGACAACCTTTTAGCCATGGCTCTCCGCAAAATCAGCGATCTAAACCCGTATTCACAGGGGATAACGTAATCGAATGGCAATCGCCGAGCGGAACACGATACCGCTATGAGCGCGACCGCTGCGCCGTTGGTCAGGAAATAATACCTGGCAGCGAGACTTACGACTGGCACGTTCTGGCACAGAGCGATGTCACCCATGCCAAACGCCGCGTGTTTGAGCAAATCAACCAAGATGGATTCTAATACCCGCCCCAAGTCACTTATGATTTCCATATCCCTCTTCGCAAAGCGCTTATGTTTGAGAGCAGTGGTTTTAGCGATAAAGCTTACAGCTTGCCAGCGTCCTGCTTTATCCTGAATCCGACGGGGTAATTCTGCCTTCTAAGAGAAAGTGTTGAACTAGTCACTGGCCTTTATTGCTGCCAAATAGGTTAGCGACACACATGTCGCCTACAACTTTTGGATTCACTGCATAGCGGATTGTTGTAAGCCATTGCTTACAGATACTGTGGTCGATTACTTACATAAACATAGTTTGATACACGCTAGGGTATAGGTGTGACGCCCAGGATCGCCGCTTTAAGCATGCCGTATGCGTTACATCAGGGATGTTGAGTATTAGAAGTAAAGAGAGGCAGGTATGCCAGGGATGGCATATCGATTCTATGTTTTAGCGACTGCAAGCTCTTCCCATCTGGTTGTATAGCGTGGTGTGCGGTGCTCGCAACGTAATTCCCAAGCGTTTTGTTTGCGGGGCATACCAAGACGGACGGTATTTTTTCCGTGCTCGCGATTAAGCTTGTCGAGGGTGGCCATCAATTTTTCATTACGAGCACGCTTCTCATCGCTGATCGGCTCCGCGAGCAACCCTAGTTGTTCATTGTCATGGTCGCACAGATCCATGAGCATAATCCCACATTTTTGGTACCAGATGTCTTTTTTAAAAACTCTCTCTAGACCTGCCATGGCAGATTTAATGAGCTCGCGGCTGTCATCGGTGGGGTGAGGTAGCGGAATTACTAAACGCTTACTGTAGCTCGGCAAATCTTGCCGAAAGCGATTGGTGTGAACAAACACCATCAACGCCTGCGCCAAGCCGTTTTGTCGTCGTAGCTTTTCACCAGCGCGTGAAGCGTGGGCTCGCAGGGCTTCACGCAGATCGGTTTTGTCCGTCGTGAGTCGACCAAAAGAGCGGGACACCATGATCTGTTTTTTTGGTTGGCTCATGTCGTCCAGCGATATGCAGTTTTCGCCCCTCAACTCATAAACCAGACGTTCCATGACCACACTGAAATGGCGCCGTAAATGCTTAGGGCTGGCGGTGCGCAGCTGCCAAGCATTCTCTATGCCTAGGGTATGAAGCCGCGCTGCACTGCGACCTGCTACCCCCCATATCTCATTAACGGGTAGCTGTTCCAAGAAGGCACGCGTGTCGTTGCTATTAGGGTCCATCATGGCCACGCCATTGAACATACTTTCTTTTTTAGCGCGATGGTTGGCAATTTTTGCCAATGTTTTGCTAGTGCTCAGGCCAACGCTAACTGGGATCCCTGTATCCCGCCTTACTTGCTGTCGCATCACTTGGCATCGTTCTTCCAACGTGTCCGCTTCAAAGCCCTCAAACGATAGAAATGACTCGTCAATGCTATATACATCAACGTGAGGCGTATGCTGTGAGAGAACGTCTGTTACGCGACTACTCATGTCACCGTAAAGCGCATAATTTGAGCTGAGCAAAGTGCATTTTCGGCGTATATGGGGATCAATCTGATGGGCAGGCATTCCCATTGCCACACCTAAGCTTTTGATTTCTTGCGAACGCGCGACGACGCAACCGTCGTTATTCGACATAACGCCGACAGCCTCGCCTTCGAGCCTCGGGTTAAAAACCCGCTCGCAGGATACATAGAAATTATTGCAGTCTACTAACCCAATCATATGGCGAAACCGGGTGCTAGCGAACTGATGCTATGAGTCACCACCCCCCAATTGTGACAATCATGTCCAGAGAGGGGAATTGGCTTAAACTCTGGGTTAGAAGCCACCAGATACGGCCGACTGCCCATAATGCTTAGTTTCTTACATGTCAGCTCGCCGTCAACGCTCATGATCACTATATGTCCCGGCTGAGGGTTGAGGGACCGATCGACAATTAACAGCGCATTATCTTTAATGCCATCGTCTTCCATGGAAGTGCCTTTAGCGCGTAAAAAGAACGTTGCGCTAGGGTGCTTAATCAGATGGGCAATAAGATCTAATTCAACCTCAATATAATCGTCGGCGGGACTGGGAAAACCAGCTCGGACTTCACCGGCAGCTAAAGGTAGCCGGAGCGGTCGAGCCATGGTGTCTACGCGCCCGAGGATGGTGAAATGCATACTCATGCCATGCTCTCCAGGACACGCCATGTGCTAGGTATATGCCCCTCAGTATTTTCAAGAGGTGTGAGCGGCACGTCCTTTTCTGCACACATGCCCGTCAACAGTCGCGCCAATCCCTCCGTCAAATCATCAGGTAGGAGATGAAGTTCTCCGATGATAGCTGGCTGAACGTGTGGGCTACTGACTGAACGCGGGCCAAGCTGTAGATAGGTTTTCATTGACATAAGTGCCTCCTTAAATAGCTGTCTTTATATACAGCACCTGGGAGAGACAATAAGCGATGAACCCGGTTAATCGCAAGCACTCTTCTTAATTCGTTGGCCTGAACGTGTTGGTAAAACCAGCATACTTGGGTGGTTGCTGGGCGGAGGCACCGCGTTTTGGTGCGTATGCTGACGCGCATGGCCAATTCTCGACTATCCTGCAGCTATGTGCGGTCGATTTGCTTTATTCACCCCCGTAAGTGAGCTGACCAACAAGGTCGGTGCAGTTATGCCAGAGCGTGAGATACACCCGCGCTACAATGTGGCACCTGGTACCTGGGTCGCGAGCATACGGCAGGCTTCTGAAGATTCAGCTCCTACGCTTGAGGAAATGTGGTGGGGATTTCGTCCATCGTGGGCTAAAGGAAAAGGCACGCAGCCTATAAATGCCCGTGTAGAAACCGTGGCGACGAATAACTATTTCAAATCGGCATTTGCTAAGCACCGGTGCCTTGTACTCGCTGACGGGTGGTACGAGTGGATCAAGAACTCATCCCCCAAACAGCCTCATTACCTGTGCCGACGGGACAGAGAGCCATTGTACTTCGCGGCTGTTTACGCAGAACGGGATGATGGAGGTCTAGGATGTGCCATTCTGACCGAGCAGGCCCGAGGCAGTGCTGCCGATGTGCACGACAGGATGCCGTTGATTTTGGACGACGATAGTCTTGAACACTGGCTTGCTCCTGACCTGACGCATAAAGAGACAATCCACAGCATGGTGCGGCATATCGATGCGGGACTCGTCGAACATTGGTCGGTTAGCACAGCTGTTAACAAACCTTCCGAGGGCCAAGGTGACGAGCTGATCAATCCTCTCTAGCGTTCCTCTGCTCAAGGTTGGCAGATTTTCACCAGCCCTTTTTCTATCCGCTAGGCTGGATTTGGTTAATGAGCTGCACCAAGGCACATTTTCAGACGAGGCGAGCTTAGTACTGGCACCAAACGGCTTTGAGGCTGAGCAGTTACGCAGTGGATACGTGGTCATGACACTGGTGGAGCAGAGCGCTCTGGAACAATTATTCGCTGACTCGCGCAGCGTAGATGATATGTTGATGAACTTGAAGCCTAGTGCGCGCGCCATCGATGTATTTGCATACGATGATGGTTACTTGGGGCCAACATTAAAGGCTGCTTTTCACCTGCCTGGCCAGCAATTGAACAGGTTGAGGAATAAGGTGGAGCAAGCCCGGTTGAGGATTTTTTACGTAACGGAGTTATGTAGTCAACTACGCGCTTTAGAGTGGGGCATGATAGGGATAAAGACTTGGGCGGCAATTGCATGCCTAGTAACTTGAATTTTCACCCACAAGCTCGGCAATAACGGAAGAAATAAATGCCCCTTTTTTATCTTCAGGCATTCCTTGGTAAATTACTCCACCTACTATGACGGCAAAAATTATAGCGGCAAAGACACCAGAGAAACCATTCCATTGCCACTTTACAACTCTCGGAAGAGCTTTTTCACATGGAGTTTGTTTAACCTTTGCAACAAACTCTGTCACAGCTTTTTTGCGCTCCTTGTCTATCTCTTTCTTTTGCTGACCTTTCAATCGGCTAAGCTCATCAGCTTGTCTTCTTCGATCCTCAGTGCGCTTTTTTTCAACCGAGGCAACTTGATGTTCATATTCTTCCCTTACCTCCTCTTCAATAGCCTCAGACAATTCCTGCAACAGGATCCCAGCTCTCTCACGATAACCCTCTAGCATAGACCGGCTATTCACAGCGTTTTGGTGAAATGTACTGACCTCAGCAACTATCTCTTCTTCCGATAAACCTTGCTCACGCTTTGTTTTAGCAATATCGGCTTTATTTGCTTTATACAATGCGTAAGCCACCAAGCCTTGAATGTCAGCACTTCTATCTTCTACAAGCTCATCGAAAACCCATCTCTTCCCTTGCGAACTATGCTCCATCTTAACACCTTGTTATTTACTATTATTTGGAGGAGCATTTTTCAGAAGCATTCAGAATAAGCTTAGAGAAGCGATTTACAGCTTTCTGAATCTCCTCATCAGAAAACTTGTGAGACCTCTTTTCGCTAGGTATTGTTCGGTAATTTACTATTTCCACATTTTTCACTGCCTTGTTAACCACTGCTTTGTGTTGCTTTTCCGTCATTTTGGGCAGTACTGTCACATTCATAACATCACCTCTTGTAGGAGGTTGCAGCTACATAACACCATAGCCAAATTTTGCTGAGTATACACACGTGCTTTCTTTAGTAAAGCAGACAATTTAAGAAATGTCAGCCCTCCGGGCTCTCACCTCCGATTCTATGCTCACAAACCTCGTAGTGACTGCATGTCGACCCTGGACGAGTAACTGACAATTCATTTTTAGGAGGTTTAGCCCATGCGAACTGTTCCAATTTTCAAAGATGATAATAGCCAGATCGTCTACCTGCCCGCTGATATGGTATATGAAGGGGTTAGAAAACTTAAGATTACTCAGGCAAAGGAAGTAATTACTCTGCGTCCTGTTCGTTCATCCTGGATATCCTATCCTGAGCTGCCTAAGGCTGATGCCGAGTTCCTTCATCAGCGTCCCGTAATCGTGGATGCTAAAGACAGGAGCGACCTTCCACACAGCAGCTCGTCAAAGTCCTCAAAATACCCCGATGGCAATTGTTGAATTATATCCCAGGTGCACGTAACGGCGGCATAATTGAGAGCAAAGTGCTGGAGAATTGGATAACGAAGGCCCGAACTCTCGCCAATGCGGAGCATATTGAAGATATCGCCGACTACTGGATCGGAAAAATGCTTTCGGCATCGCCGATGGCGGGCGACGGTGTCTGTACGATAAAGCCAAAAAGTAACATGATCGATCTATTCCACAGCAATGCAATGATCGAAGGCTTCAAAATTGGCAAATCTAATCGCCGTGGTGTAACGACGCGTATGACGAGCGATGGTGGTGCCCTAGAATGCGAGGAGGAAATGAAGTACCGCGCCTGGATTGGCAGGTTTAGGGTTCCTTCAGTAGTTACAAAGTTAAGGTCAAGAGTTCGCGATTCAATGCGTATGATCGGACAGGCCTGAGTAATGGGAGTATCCGAAAATCACCGTTAATACTTACACGTTCGGCCCCTCCCGCTGGTTAGTAATGCTAGGTTTGACACGCCCCTGGAAGCTGACTTTGAAGAGTGGTTCGATTCATCTCCAGCGTTCCAACAGGGTCTTCACATACCCCCTCATTAACCTTCATGAGGCCAATCTGTCTGGCAAGTCCATACACGACGTTGTAAAGCTTCAGTTTTACAACGAGCCGTCCTCCATCGGCCTTCGAGGATTAGCCCGTGGAGATGGCCAGCGACTGTTGGACAGTCTTCGGGTTGCTACGGCTGCCGCTCTAGACCCATATGAGCACTGCCTACTTGACTGGGGCCAAACTCTCTCCCGTCGCCTCGAAATACATCGCTGGCTTGGAGTCCGTGAGTGGAGCGCAATCTGTCTAGAGCGTAACGACGCCCTCCCCATCAAAGACGGCCCCACATTAGGAAGTGTGCTTGCCGGGCCCTGGCCTCGTCAGATACTACTGGAACAACCAGTTGTACGTGGGCTATCGGCTGCCTGGGTAAGCACGCTCATAGAATCTACTCCGGATGTCACGCCAGCACACGTAATTGCTCACAACGAAAGGCTATTGCTTGAAGAGCCACGGCGCTATTCCGACTTCTTCGCCTCGGTAGCTGCCAGCCCTCTGACAGAGGAACAGACGGCTGCGGCGGTGTGTTTCGAGGATCGCCTTCTGTTGGTAGCTGCTGCTGGGTCTGGTAAAACTCAAACAATGGTTGCAAGGGCGGGGTATGCCGTACTATCGGGACAAGCCCGGCCAGAAGAAATTGTCATGCTCGCCTTTAATAAGGACGCGGCCTTGGAGCTCGATGAACGTGTTAAAACCCGGCTTCTTCCAGCTATTGAGGGCGCTGACGCAATAACTTGCACCACCTTCCACTCTCTGGCGTTGCGCATCATCGGGGAGTCCACAGGTCGCAAACCATCCGTTGGTAGCCAGCTCGATAAAGGGCAGGACATTGGCGTTGTGGCCCACATTCTCTCGCAACTTATCGCTGAATCAAACAGCTACAGAGCAATGTGGTTCCTTTACTCAATAGTGCTGGGACACAGCGCTGGCGAGTACGAGAAGGCTGCCAGCGATGAAGCTAAACCACAGCTAACGATCACTGACCCTGATGCCATCATCACACAACGCGGCGAGGTTGTGCGCAGCCAGGAGGAGCGAATCATCGCAGATTGGTTGTCACTGCACGGAATCAACTATCGCTATGAGGCGACCTATCCGCATCCAACGGCCGATGAGCACCATCGGGATTATAGGCCTGACTTCTACTACCCAGAGATCGACCTGTATCACGAACATTTCGCTCTCGACGCTCGTGGCCAGCCACCGGCCAGATTCAAAGGTTATCTGGATGGAGTCGAATGGAAGCGCGTACTCCATCACCAGCATCAAACAGCATTATTCGAGACAACGTCATACGGCTTACGTCAAGGTGACGATCTAGAGCGGCTAAAGGCCGAGCTATCGGCCCGAGGATTAAACCCTGTAGCGAATGCGAATAACTTAGTCAACCCAACAGACCCTGTCGAGGTGCCGGAGTTTGCGAAGCTGGCACGCATGTTCATCATACGCTACAAGGGCCAAATGCTGAACGTGGATGCATTGCGTACTAGTCTGGACGAACGACCCTTTCCAGTGCGAGACCGGCAGTTCTTGAACCTGTTCGAGCCTATTCTGGAGCGCTGGAATCAGCGCCTCGCCGATGAGGGCGCTGTAGATTACGAGGATATGCTCAACCAGGCAGCTAAACACCTCGAGAATGGTGAGTGGCAGTCGCCGTTTCGCACTATTATGGTGGATGAATTCCAAGACACGTCTCCTGCGCGCGCCAACATCATCCGCGGGTTGGCTGGAGAAAATGTAACGCTCGCTGCAGTGGGCGATGACTTCCAGAGTATCTATCGGTTTGCCGGTGCAGATATCAGAAACATGACACAATTCGAGCAACGATTCGGTAAGGCTCGTACGCTCTATCTGACAAAGACATTCCGATCTCCGCAATCACTGAACGACCTCGCAAGCGCGTTCGTCACGCGCAACCCTGATCAGTTGAACAAGTCGGTCTTCTCCGCCAATTCAGCCAGCGGGCCTCGTGTGCATTTTCGTGCATATGCCCATGGTGCAGCACAATCCAGCTTGGATGACCAACTCGACAAGCTGGCTGTACAGGCTCGTAAGCAGCATGTCAGCTTGAGCGTGTTTCTGCTGGGACGTTATAAGCATGATCGCCCCGGCAACTTGTCGGCAATTAAGAGGCGCCACCACGGAGCACTGGATATTCGGTTTTTGACGGTACATGCCAGCAAAGGGCTTGAGGCCGATTATGTGTTCCTGCTGAACGTGCACAACACAGAACTTGGATTTCCGATGCGTCGCCCCGAAGACGAACTCTTAGGCTTTGTAATGCCGCCTGATGAAGCTTATGAACACGCTGAAGAGCGCCGTTTGCTCTATGTGGCGATCACTCGTGCTAAACGCCAGGCTGTATTAGTTGCAGAGGAAGGGCGGATCTCGGACTTCGTATTCGAGCTCAGTGACCTTGGGATGGGGGCTATCTTGGATCACCGTCGGTTGGTTGAGATTACACCATGTCCTGCATGCGAAGACGGCCGGCTAATACCGAAGATTACCACTAGAGGCGAATCCATAAGTTGCAGTCAGCACCCGCACTGCGTATATAAACCCCTTTAGTAGTGGCCTAGTGGCTAGAAACGCTAAATCTGGGGGCGACGTCGAAGCTTAAACGGGATAGTCCAAGTCTTGTTAGATAGCATCACCTGATATGCTCGTCGCCGCGCAATGATGGAGTGCTATGCTTTGTAAAATACCGTAATCAGGTTCAGAGACTGTAGCCGGTGTTAGTCCTGCGCTACCACTCTTTGGATAGAGTGGTGAAGACTATATGACGCAATCTGGTCGGGGTCGCCCTTCATATAAGTGAGGAGTTCATCGCTTGAAATGCTACCCCAAGTTGGTGAGTTGATTCGTTCGATAATCGCTTCGCTGTCAAGTAGAAGGCCATTCAAGGATGGTGCCTCATCATCCGCGAGCGCTGCAATTCTGCGAGCGAGGGCATATAACCAAAAGTTTACTTTATGTGCATTGCTGTATGTTTTCCAACTTATCTGAGCGCTCATAGGCTGCCTGATGGTTCGAGCAAGCGTATTAAAAATCTTCCGGAGCTCGCTGAAAATTTCCTCACGAACGGCGGGACTCAGATATTTAGTTAACACAGCCAGCTCATCGGTGAATGCGCCGTCCGCTTCTAGCTTGAAATAGAGGCTGTCATTCTTGAGTGCCTCCCGCCATTGTGTAGTCAGCTCGGTTACCCACTGCTTGGCAACTTGAGTAATGTCGATTGCTCTTTGTTCCAGCATGGGCACAAGCATGGACTCAAGAATCCAAGGGGTTAAGTGGTGCAGCCTGCCAAGACGGCCACGAACGGGCTGAAGAACGTCTTTGAGTTCCTCGTCAGTGAGAGGCGCCTGAAGCGATTGGGTCAATAGAGCAATAAGTTGCGGTTTGGCATCGGAATTAAGATAGTTTGCTTCGTTGATCAGCCAGCACAGGATGGTGCGTCGAACACTAGCGGATTGGATCTGATCAATCTTGGAGAGTAACTCAATCCCCCAGTTGCCTCTATTGATTGCATTTTCGAGAGCATGCAGCCCTACCCAGACTATAACGTTCACATTGCTCTGCAACAGCGCATCAATCTGCTCGGGGTTCTTATCAAAGCATATCCGCTCGCAGATATGCTTGAGAGCTTCAACTACAAGTGCGTGGGTGCGTGGCTGCTTGATAGGTTCAGAGCATATCGTGCTCAACCATAAGACAAACTGCTTCGGAGCTCGCGACCAAAGGAGTTTGATGGCGTAATAATCGCTCCATGAAGTATCAACAGGCGAGTACCCAAATGCGTGGAACGGGTCCGAATGTGACAGCAGTAGTGCGGTAAGCTTCTTTGTCAGATAGAACTCAATGTCAATCTGGCTCTTTTTGATACGCGGTTGCAGCGCGCCCCGCCTGGAAGAGCAAATGTGCTCAAGCAGTGCCTGTTTGAAGGGCTCAGGTAAAGGCGACTTCTCCTTGGTATAGAGATCGCCCGCTTGAGAACTGGCGAGTACATAACCCAGTGCGTCCCAAGCGGAGTGGAAGTCTGCAAGCTGCAGTCCTTCATTCCAGAGCTTGATCGGAAGGCTGTCGAAGCGTTTTGGATCGAGTTCTCCGTCCTTGCTATACCCGCTAGCATTCATCTGCTCCATCAGTTCAGATCCTGTCAAGCCAGCGAGCTGGGCGTCATCTAACCACCAAGCCAGCACGTCACCAGCACGTGGAGGATCAACGAACGAGCAGCGTTGGCTCAGCTCCGCAAGTTCGCTTACTTCTTTACTCCGATCCTTCTCGACAGAATTGAAAATAAGTTTTGCACTGGGTGAAATCTTCCCGTCTCCGTGGAGCGTGCTCTGAATAATTTGGTCAACGTACTCGAATACATGCGGCATAACATCCAGAGGAATAGGGGTCACCAATAAAGGGAAGTTTTCGCTAGCCCTCTGAACCGAATTGGATAGATGATAGCCCGCTAGTGACCGACCATTGGCTGAACGAATAAGTATCATGCGGTCGTGGAGTCTGTTTTCTGGCACTGCAAGCACTTTGAGGAGAACATTTCCAAAGTAGCCATCACCCCAGTCAGCACACTTTGAGAGAAGCTTCTCAATACGGTTGGGCTGGCCTGAGACTCTTTTACTGTCATCGCTCGATTCTTTCTCGGTAGTAATAATCAGGTAATTAGCAGTTGCCGTGCCCAGACGATTGAGAAGCTCGATCCCAACATCCTCCATAAACGGGTCTATCCAAGCAATTTGGGCATCGCGGTGTTGCTCAAAAATGCTCCTGAGCCAGTCTATTAACAGCAGGCGACTCATACCCCCGCTATCGTTAAGAGTGAGAAAAAACCGCCCTTCAGATCTCTTGGGGCGTAGCTGCTTGACACCGTCTTCAGTAAGCCGATTGAGAGGAATCCATTGATCCTCAGTATGCCCGCCCATTCGCGATCGTGAAGAATGTAAGGTGCGCCCGATCTGCTCTGCTGCTTCTAGCTTGGCCTTTTCTCGATTTGGTACCTTTTTCATCAACCAACCCAGTTGGCCGTTTGTCCGTATAGGATCAGCTATTTGCAGATCTAAATTCATGCTGCGCAAGAAGTATCCGCCAGTTTGAAGCTGGAGGAATGGTTCTTCTTTGATACCTGCAAGTGCATAGATTTCCAAGGTGTAGGCTGTAGAGACTTGGTCTTGGAACTCTTTAATCTCAAATGCATGGTGGAGTGGGTATGAATCATCCTTTCCCAAACGGGCGATGTAAGAGGCTTGCGTGCTACCGTCGCTGAGTGCTTTAACAATTATCAGGAGATCGGTAGGTTCCTGGGTCAGTGGTTCGAATAGCGTCAAGGATGACTGCTGCCCTTTCAAAGAAATATCGAACTTGCTGCGCTCAGCAGCATTGAGCCCAGGCGAGCAAATGAACTCGAAGTCCCCGATTCGCCAGGCGTCGAGTTTGGAGAAATCCATGCCAGTATCGGCGTTTAATGCTTGACACGCCGCTTCGGCAATCTTCCTGTCGCATCCCTCTGGGACGGTGAACACCTTTGGTTTTCCCTCTGAAGATATGGCACCGCTGTCCACGCTTGCATAGCTGGTTGGACTTAGTCGGCTGGATTGAAATTGATAGTAATCACGTGTTGGCAAATGCATTACGGGACGGGCGACAGGGTTTTCCCCAAATGTGCTTGCGCCTACCTTCTTGGCCAATTTGTCGTTGATAGTCAGTCCGGTAAGCTGGCTAGCAGCCTGAAGCGAAGCCCCGCTGATGAAGTCCCCAAGGAAGGTTTTCAGTTGCTCGGTAGAAGTATAAAGCGTTAAGGCGTGTGTCTTGACAGTGCAATTATCATATAGAGGCGTTTTGCTGCTGACGGTGCCACTCCAACTATCCGATTGGTAGGTGCCTGGTAGCGAACGGCCATACAGGAAGCGTAGTTCGCTGGAACCTTCCCGTTCGATCTCTAAAATCCATATTTGGCTAACGGTGAGGTTCTGGTCATTGCCGAACAGGCCGTACAGCCTGAAATCTGTAAGCAAAGCGCTGAGAGGTTTAGGCATAATAGAGTTTTCTTTTGCTGAGTGATGAAGAGGCCTGTCGTGCAAAGTGTCATGGTCCACTCTAAGTGGATCAGGGCGATCACCCCATATTATCCTTGTTTTCCAGTTAAGCCTCTGGCGTGACAAGTCGAGCTTTGGGAGAAATTCTTTCAGGACATAGTTCTTGAGCTACTTGCTATATCGCACATTGAACGTCTGTTCCAGCAGCCGGTAAAAACTATTCTAGCCGATATGGGGCGCTATATAATTTCGCTTAAATTTTGTTACTGTTCCTAGTTCAACCTCTTTCGAAATCCCAGTCCCCTACCATGCATGCCTCGAACATGTGCTGAATCAACAAAAGCGCATTGACTGCATTACCATACGCCTTCGCGTGGATCACTGAACAGCGGTCAAGATCTGCCTTGAGGCTGGTCGGGCGCCAAATGGTCTTGGGCAGAGCCCCCAACGCAGTTTGTGTCGTGTCCATTGTGAAGTTTCTTAATTGAAGATCAATGGCTGATATGACGATAGCACCAGATAACGATTGACAATGTTCCTTACCGGCAAGCTGGTCGGCTGGTCGGCTGGTCGGCATGATTGCGGATCAGCAGAGAAGAATCGAACGAGGAAGCGGTAGGCCCTCATGGGGGAGGGGGGCGTCAAGCAACAAGCAACAAGTCTACGATTCAACATGAAGAGCGGGGCACACCGACGGCAGCATAATCGTGATGCACCATTTATTTGATCAAAGTAGTAAAGCTTTCAAGAAAACGATGAACTATAAACACATTTGACCTATGGATTACTCATCATTATCCAGTAAAAGAACGCATGGATCAGTTTTTGGGGTCAGTATGGTAGTTTGACGTTTGCCACGAGTAACACTAACTCGAAAATTCTGTCTTGTTTGAGTATCGATTTTGTCTTTTGAGTTGAAGCGTACGATTCTGTCAGCGTTGTAGGGTGGCTGCCCTTTACGTTTGATCGGCCACCCCTCAAAGATGATCACTTCATCGAACTGCTTTCCTTTGGCCTTGTGCATGTTCATCACAATTACACCTGACTCTGGCTTAGAATTAGTGGCAAAGTGCTCCTGCACAAATGCCTGCTGGGTAATTGTGAGCGCGTTTTGGTAACCACCATTATCCCGCCAATCCTGAGATAATGCCTGCCGAAGCTGCATCCCACGCTCCAAAATTCGCACATTGCGAACCTCACTCGCGATCTCTTTAAGGCGACTGCATGCGCCATCTTCGAGAGTATGCCGAACCGCCCGCCAATCTTTATCAGGATCGCCAGTCAGTTCAAGTGCGCAGGCCTGCTCATAGACGGCTTTTATGTTGACGAGAATGCTATTTTTACGGGCTCCCTTTCCAGAGGCTTGAAGAGCTAGTGCTTCTTCGTAGGCTTTACGGATACTTGCAGCTTCTTGAAGGGCTTTCTTCGTCGGCTCATTTCCTCCTTTTCCTTGATAGTAATTGCACAGAAGACCAATGAACTGAGCAAAATGGCGTGCATAGCTCGCTGACTGCATAAGCAAAGCGATAATTTCGGCCCCAAGAACGGCGGCTTCCATTTCTATAACGGCCAAATGCGTTACCGCTGTCATGCCTGCCGGTGGCTGACGCAGCGCATCTGAAACCAAGCGAGTCATTTTCTTTGTGGGTACCAGAATGGCTATTGACCAGTTTTTGATCTTTGCTTCAGCAAGCCTCTTCCGAGCCGCATAGACTGTAGTCACTAGCATAGTCATCGCCGGGTCAGCAAAGGGATTGAAACATTCAAACTCAATTCCCTTGTAAGTGCTCTGACGAAAATTCCCTGTCAGTAGGTCATTGCCGAACAATGCGATTTCCGTTCCTGCGCTACGATGATTATCGGTACTCAGATCAAAGTCTGAGACCCTGAACTCCCCTCTGAGGTGATCAAGGCGCGCAGGGTCGGCGCCAATCCAGTCGTAGATTCGCTGTTCCGGATCAGCAAGAGCGATCAAACGACAGAACTCTCCCAATGTTTGAACGATACGCCACTGCGAGTCATTGGTGTCTTGAAACTCATCAAGGATAATGACTGGGTACTTGGCGGCGATAAGACTTCGAATACGTGAGCTACCATGGAGAAGGTCGCCAACATATGGGGCATACAGATCAAAGCACACACGCCCTTCTTGGTTCGCCAAACGTAGTAACTCTGCCTTTTCGGCAGCCTTTTTTGCCTCCTTTTGTTCGTCTGTCAGACTTCTGGCCGGTAAGCCTGAACGGACAGAGGACAGAGCAATAGCTTCTCCAGGAGGCGTGAGAATACTCAATCGACGCGGCAAGCCGATTAGATAGCCGTGAGTCTTTAGAATGCGCCAAAAAAAGGAGTGGTAGGTCTGCACATCGATGCGTTTTTTCTGCTCAGAAGGAATTTTCTGTTCATACTCAATGGCCTCTACCACTCGGGAAACTGTAGCGCGGGCGAAGCTGAGAAACAGAACTTTCTGGCCAGGCTGAAGCGTCTGTTCGACAACCTGTGCTGCCTTTAGGATAGATATCGTGGTCTTACCCGAGCCAGGCCCACCGGTTACAAGGAGATGTCCATCCGCCTGCAGGACATCCTGTTGGCCTTTAGTTAGTTCCATCTGCTTCTGCTTCCTGAGCTGCGGCTGCTTCATCCATTTCCGAGTGTGTGCATGCGGCCTTCAGTTGGAGCGCCGCCTCTCTCAACCACTCGGGAATTTCTACCTCGCTGCACTGCGCGATAAAATCAGCGATACCCCAGTTCCCCTTCGACCATGTAAAGTAATCGCTCAGAGCTGCGGTAGCTTGCGCTTCCGGGTCAGGATACTTTTGAGCGAGATGCTGTGGCCAGTCGATTAGCCGTGTGAATCGTTTAAGGGCTTCTTCGGTTGTGCCCTTCAACACCATATCTTCAACGCCTTTTTCCCCATGCATTAGCAGCAGGTCAACCTGGGCTTCTATCAGTTCCTTATTTCCGTCGTCCTGCCGGTCACAAATCGCAAATGTGTGCTTCCCAAGCTCCCGGTAAAGCTGGGCCATGCCAGGTATGTTGGTTTCACTTCCAGCATCAACAACGCAAATCCCAAGAGCCTCAAGTGATGAGTATATGTCTGGATTCAGCTCCTCAAGGCGACGACAAGCGACAGGAAACGATGAGGCCTCAGTTGCCCCTTCTGCAACAAGAACGCGGCGGGCAAGCAATCCCTCACAGAATCGAGTTCGAAACTCTTGCCTGTACCGTTTCAACTTGACGTTGTCCGGTAAAGTAATGGAGCGCTGCATTAGTACGCCTTCAGTATCGCGCGCGAGCACGACCGTCTCGTCGAGTGAAAATTCTTCGAGTACGTATGGCGAATGGGATGTGAATAGGGTTTGTGATGCTAGCTTTCGAACCTCGTGCACGATGCGTTTCTGTGCGTATGGTGGGATGGCTGTTTCTGGCTCTTCCATGGCGAATATGACGTTCTGCCTATCCTCGGCTATCTGGGATAGCATCGCCAAGACAAGCATATTAATTGTGCCTGTACCTTGTCGATAGAAGGGTGCTGCATGTGTTCCATCGCCCGTTGCAATAAACGCGGTAATAACCTTGCGCAAATGTTCACGCGTCAAATTGGAGACCTTAAGATGAGGCTCTATGCCCCATTCTCTGGGCACATACTTCTTCAGGGCTGCATTGATACTCTCCAAAACGGGTGAGATCCCAAGATTGGGGTTGCTGGCAACGTTGTTTTCGGACAGCGTGGCAAGCGTATCCTCCCACATCTGCGGCCTAACCTCCTTGAGGCGCAGAATAATGTCTAACAAGCTTCCTCGTTCCAAGCTCAGTGCTCTTGAACCTGTGCGAATGGAACGGAGATACAGAAAACCACATACCTGCTTGTGTTTTCTGGAGAAGGGCTCAGGCTTTTCACTTTCTGTAAGGCTGCGCGTGAAGTATGTCTTCCCTTCGAAGTCATCTTCCTCAGAGTCATACCAGCCATGGAAAGTGACACGTATAGCCTCGGTGACACTGTCGACATCTGTGCCTTCTGGATTCGGTTCGTCATAGAACGTATTCGTTCTGGCGTCCCAAAACTCCACATAATCACCGAACACGGCTTTCTGCTCATCAGTGAGATCAACAACAGTTACCTCAATCTTGATCTTCGGCTCGTTGCTCTCTGCAGCCGGCTCCTCGTCTGCTACAGCAGGCTCTGCTTCTTCTCCAGGGGCTCCTTCAGCCGGTTCTAAGACAGTCACTGGAATATACACACCCTTGAAGAAATCATGCTCATCAACGGGAGGCTTACGGTTGAGCCGGTCCGGCCCTAAAGCCAGATCAAGGGCTTCTAAAATAGTTGTTTTTCCAGTGTTATTGTCGCCGATAAGCACACCATGACTGGGGAGAAACACCTCAGCGCTCTTAACACCCCTAAAATTTTCAATCCTAATACGAGATACGCGCATGATGCTCACCCCATTCCTATGCTTTTTGTATCGCCCTGTTTGACGCCTGACTCGACGAGATCAGTCCCACATTTTTTTGCAGCTTTAACAGTCTTCGACACTCGACATATACTGGCAAGCTAATTTATTAGGTCAAATTAAACGCTTCTAATTATTTAGGCCGCGGCGATGATGCTGGCTTAATGTGCTCAAGAGAACCGAGAGGCTACTAGCTTGGCTTGGTAGGCCGCTATAAAGATTTTAATGTGGAGAAAAAGATGTGGACTCTATAAACTCAAAATGAAAGCATACAGGTTTTTGAAAAAGACTGACAACTGGGTATATTTTATTATAATTAAATAGTTAGGCAAAACCAGTGAATGATACATTGAAATTTTTTATAGGAATATCACCTATACTATTTATAATGATAGCTACGATCTGTGCAGGAGGATATGAGGTCTTCAAGTTGTCAAAACACTTTCGCAAATAACCTATCGACGATGACAAACAGAACAATGCTACAAGCTACCTTAAGTACCTTGGTCGTCTCCGAAATAGTCATTTCTTGAAACTAAGCCGAATGTTTCCTCTGTGGTATTTGCATATGGATTTTCGACATCACTAAATAAATTCTGTATGCGCCTCTCATCTTTCATGTATGCCACTGTGCGAAAAAAACAACTTTCACACATATGCAGTTCGTATCGCTCACCATCATGTGTGGATCCATACCCCCAGCGAGCCTGAAGAGTCGCAAACTCGAACCCGCCATCTAGATGAGTGGAGCATAGGCACACATCGCAAACTACGTCAGTAACTGTAACAATCTCTGCCTTTCCAATAATCTTCATCTTATCTCCAGCACTACTCAGCTAAGCCTTTGTCCAGGTCAATGAACCCGTTTAGTTGATGAGTGTAGCTATATATTTAACAATCAGAAATTGGTTTCAAGCCATTTTATGGAGTATGTAGGGAGGACAGTATCTCCAATGCGGCTTACAGACACATCTGTAAAGCCAGTATGGTGGCATGCAGCCTCCGGCGTGAAGCGCCTCAATAAAAACTGGAAGAGGAAACCTCCCCCTGTAGCAGGTATACATGGAGCAGAGCTTAGATCACGAGCTGCTGAAGGATGCGAACAAAAAAGAACTGTTTGAGGTTGATAGCCCTCTTTCGTACTTATAACGGCTTCACCCGATACTTAAGAACCCGCTTAAAAAGGGCAGCGTTTTTATGCCATCACTTAGCCTGTGCCAGGTATGTGCTTGTTGAAATTATCGTGATACTGACGGTGCTATGGCATCGGTTTATAGGTTTAGTGCTTGATCGTTTGGCACTAGCTGAGACGACTTGATCGCGCATATTGTAGGCCGATCCCGTAAAGCGGTAATGTTAAATTCCAGCAAAGGGCTATAGACGAGTACATTAATCTACAATGACAAGTCGGGCAGCAGGTCAAGATCACTGCTCCTAAGCTACAGCAATGCCTCAAGGATATCGGCTCCTGCGAGCAAGCTGACTGACACATTTAAAACGAAGAGTTCCCACTTCTGGAAACCAAGTAAGTGATCTTGGTGAACTTAGCAACTGCGAGGCTTAACTGCTGACCAAGCCTGTGCATGAAGACAAAATTCAAGGAGGTATGGGTGCCGGGTAATAAAAGTTTCATTGCATCTCAAACGACCCAAACGTGGCTCGCGCAGTTCGATCCCATGTCCCAGGGCAACATGGTCAAGATGCTGAAAGCCATGCGGCTGGTATCCCGAGATAAGTTTTCGGAGTCAATTCGCAAAAGGCTATTACAGGTATCCAAAAATGCCCAAGGCCGCGTTGGTCTATACGTGGAACGTGAAATCCCACCCAAAAAGTCTCCCCCAGAGCCCTTGTTTCAGCAAACCAACATACCACCAAGGCGAGCTTTTGGCCTAGGGCCAGATCCCATTCAACCAGACGTTGGAAAGCCAGCAGACGTTGGTTCTGAAGGAATCGTAGCGCAGTTGGTGTCCGAACTATGTCGCGAGTTTCCAGAGAAGTTCGTGAACCATCCTGGCCCCGATGAACTTCGCAAACAAAAAAAGCCTATCAACACTCTGGTATTGGTCACCGACCTAATCGGAAGCGGGGAACGGGCCGAAAGATATTTGGACGCTTTTTGGGCTGTTCATACCGTCAAGAGCTGGTGGTCTGGGCGCATAACGAATGGTCTTTCATTTGGAATAGTAGCCTACGCCGGGACGTTTACTGGCATGAAACGGGTTAAATCTCACCGCCTTTCGCCCTTCGTTTTGACTGTTGCGGAATGCCCGACGATAGATACTGCCTTCGATAAAGAACAGGCCAACGAGATCAAGCTGATTTGCACGCAGTACGGCCCATCCTCGGGAAAAATTGGACCACTAGGTTTCCAGGACACTGGCGCGCTGATCGCATTTTCTCATGGTGCTCCTAACAACGTTCCACGCGTATTATACAACTACAGCAGCTCTTGGACGCCACTATTCGCACGTCGCCAGACTTCGTCCACTCGAGCAAATTTTGAGGAGCAGCTCGACCCAGAGGAGGTTCAGCAGCTCCTTGTGAAGATGAGACATCGACGCCTTTCTGATGGTCAGGACTGGAGCAGAGCACCAAGCGGTACGCTTGAGACCTATCTTGTGCTAGCAGCCTTATCACATCGTCCTCGAAACACTGAGGTCGTCGCGCGGCGAACCGGCTTAACCTTGCTGGAGGTGGAACCCGTGCTTCTAAAAGCCAAAGAAAACGGTTGGGTGGATCAAGTTTATCGCTTGACTGATTTGGGACAGGCTTATTTGCGTGCAGCGAAACGTAAACGGCGCGTCGCACCAGCTAATGAAAACTACGTCAAAAAGTATTACCCTTCTACGCTGAGGGTTCCAACGTGACTTTCTAGTGATGCCGGTGTCGAAAGGCGCCGGTTCGGGTGACGGTTTCGTCATCATGACGGGGCGCAGACTACTGCTGCTTCGCGTTAGAGCTTATGCATGAGAATCAGGCGCCTCCTGCAGCGACCCTTCGGGGCGGCTCGAGGTCTCGCCTTCACTGCAGGAGGTGACTGACCCTTCGGGTCTCAAAGGTAGATGGAGCGCTGGAACCCTCAAATTTTTCGCACACAAGCCCAAACCGCTGCTGTGCCACCCGAGATGGTGGCGCACATGATCACAGTGGGAAAGCGAATCACGTCTTGCCACCGGGAAATTCAGCCGGTTTTCACGCTTAAGCACCTTGCAATGTTAAGTGGCGTCGACTATGGCTTTCTTCGGCATACAGTGGGCAGAAACACTGGTGCATACACCGAATTTCAGATCAGGAAGCGACCATCCGCGAACGGGCAAACCTCCTATCGGACTATCTGTGTCCCATCCCCCGCCCTCATGAAGGTGCAACGCTGGGTTGCTCGAAACATTCTTTCTCACGTCCCGGCCCATCCGTGTAGTGTTGCCTTCTCCACCGGCGATAGTCTGTATAACGCTGTTGCACCACACTGCCCTTCTAAATGGCTTGTAAAGCTGGATATTCGCAACTTCTTCGAGTCCATAGATGAAATCTCGGTTTATAAGGTGTTTCATCAACTGGGCTTTGAGCCACTCATCGCGTTTGAGATGGCTCGTCTCTGCACATATGTCGGGACCAATCCGCTGAATAGCCAAGATCGGTGGGAAGACAGTCACTTGCTGCCTGAGTTCATCATCAAGCTGTACCAATATCCTGGGCAGGGTCACCTGCCTCAAGGCGCCCCTACTAGCCCCATGTTAGCAAACTTGGTCTGCCGGGCGCTGGACGATCGGCTATCTTCCCTCGCTGACGAGCATTCGGTCCGCTACACCCGCTACGCTGATGACATGACATTTTCCACTAGTGATGTTGATTTTGGACGAGAGAAAGCCGGAACGTTGATCCGGCTTGTTTATCATCAACTCAATCGCCAAGCTCTAAACCCGAATACTGCGAAGACTACAGTTGTTCCCCCCGGAGCTCGTAAGCTAGTGTTGGGGTTAAGTGCGGAAGAGAACGTTCCACGACTAACACGACAATTCAAAGACTTATTGCGACAGCACATCCATTATTTGCTCCGCAACGACGTAGGGCCAACGAAGCATGCGGCCGCCCGCGAGTTCGCATCTACGGCTGGATTACGGCACCACCTGGGTGGGCTGCTAGCGTTTGCCGCTCAAATTGAGCCTAAGTGGGCCGCTACTCAGCGTAGCCGTTTCAATGCAGTGCCTTGGCCATATTAAGTATTTTGTCGGCCCATAGAAGAAGCCTTTCCGAAGTCGTTGGTCTTGCCTTGAGCTCCATGGTTTTCTTTTTGGGCTGAAAGGGGGGTCATGATTGACTATGGCGGCACCTCGTTAAAGTGGTAGATCGCTGGAACCGATGAGTACTACACTGGACTGCTCGAAGAAAAAAGGCGGCTATGAACCAACCTACAGCGATACCTTCGTTCAGGTAATAGATATCACTCCAGCATTACCATCTTCGCCCTTGCAATTTTTGTCTGATTTAACCTGCCCTGCAGCCAAGTTAATGCGGATGTAAGGTAGCCGAGCGCGGTCAGGTCCCAAACAAATTCTATTTTTGTATAATTGGTGCTGCTCTATCGCAATAATCCTATAAGCTTGTCTAGAGCTTGGTAGAACAATGAGAGGAGTCTAATGACGTTACCTTACGAACGGGCACGTGCAATTATTCAGATTGAGGCCTTTCTCATTGAACTGATCAAGGATAAATCCCTTCCTCTTGAGAAGCGGCAAGAGGCCCAACGCTTGTTGCGCCACTACCCAAGCCGTAAAGAAGTGCTTTTGGCTGGCGAGATAGAAGAAATGCTTACGTCAGGGACTATTTTTAACCCTATGCTGTCTAGCAAAGAAGAATAAATGGATACAAAACAACCTATACCTCTGTGACTAATCTTACCTACTACTCTTCAAGAGTTTACTAGTGGTGATGAAAAATGCTTAGTGCGGATGACTCAAAGCAGGAAATTGCAATCGCCATCTGGAGGGCGGCTATCGACCTGTTTGGTGGGGATCGAACAGCAGCGGACCAGTGGTTACAAAATGAAGCAATTGGGCTGGGATGGAAGCGTCCCATTGATGTAATGCAGGAGGATCCTCAGCAGGTACTGGATCTTATTACAAGGATAGACAGAGGCGTTTACACATAACTTCGCTTTTCGGCCGTAACTTGGTCTTAGTTTCTTCGCAGCGGCAAGTAATGCTGCTTGAGGAGTTGAATAATGGTCAGGCTCACTCTCGATATCCTGACGCATTTACTCGAAAGGTGCCTATTTCATTTTCAGTGCATTACCGGCCTATGTTGCACAGCCTTTTCTCATCCTGGCCAGCCGACCAACTACTAAATCATCAAAAATCTTAAGATTATTGAATTACCTTCAATTATCTTTGAAAGGATAATTGCGTATGAGGTCTGAGCAATCTGGTTCGTTTTCCAGCACCGATAATCGATCTTTCAACATTTCACGAATTACCTTCCCTATTGCAAACCGCTCTTCCTGCGTTAAGCATATGTTTACGTTATGCAGTGAACACACTCAACTGTGAGGGTTGCCATTGCTGGTCGAGTGCGTCGCGGGTGCACTCAATAGCTTGCCGCCCAAGGCAGCGAGAATGTTTTCGTGTCGCATCATGGCTATTCACCTGTCATTAATTAGTTATTAAACGGGTTATGAGCGTCGATGAACTACGTTTACCACTATACTCATGTAACTCCATCAAAATTGACTTTTGTCCATGGCTTTTCGCAAAACCAGCGATCTCATACCAGTTTTCACCATGGTCAATGTAATCGAATGGAAGTCGTCAGGCGGGATCTATGATACCGCTATGTGTGCAACCGCTATGCCGTCGGCTAGGAAAAAATACCCTATTCAGTTATACCTATTGCTTGCCTGTTCACCTTTTTCTACCCACTGGACAGTAATTCGAAAAGAATTAACTAAACAGGAGGGAGTGGGTAACAATACTTTCTCATTAGTAGGTTGAATGCATTGGGTGTTAGAAGCTGTTCTCTACCGGCAGCTCTTTCATGTCTAGCCTAGTTATCTCGACGATCACTTACACGATGGCTAGCTTATTCACGAAGTCATCAAGCAACTGACCTGGAATAAATACTCAAGGTAACGGTGCCTAAAATATGATTACTCCAAATAGTTTGCGCGAAACAGAGATGGAAGCAAGAGCGCGTCGAGCCGTGATGGAAAGCGGCGATTGGTTAACTGTCGATGAGATATTCCAGTTGCCAGGCAGCTCATGTAGTGACTGTGCTCAGCCTGCGCAGTGGAAACAACAAGGTGACATTTTTACGATTACCGACCATGGCACCGAATACTACCCTGCGTTTGCACTTGAGAAGGAAGCTGGCTACCGACCGTACCGCGTCATGTCGAAAATCATCGACATCTTCAAAGATGATAAAAGCGGGTGGGGAATGGCCTTTTGGTTCCAGTCGGCAAATAGCTATCTCGGCGGGCTACGACCTCATGATCTGATAGCCACAGACCCTGATCTCGTTATTGACGCCGCTCTTGATGAGGTCCAAGGAATCTTGCATGGGTAGTGAGTAGAACGATAAGGAATATTGGCAACTACGATCGACACGCTTCATTCGATCAAACAGGGTAAAAAGGTCTCTGCCCTTAACGGGACGGGAGTTATGAAGAAAAGCTTCCCGCGGCAAGTGAGTTCTGTCTTGTGTGATAGGGCAGTCGCTATAAGCCCATCAGACTATGTTTTCACTGGAGTCGATGTTACCCAGGATACTTTCCCTCGATCAATCCATATCGGATGTTTTGTAGCGAGGTTTACTACCAAATAGATGGAAGCCAAGTCAAAGTAGAACCGCCCACACCAGCATGAAGAACGGGCCAACCTGATACCCCATTAAGCTGGCTACACCCGGATCAACAGCAGTCTTATCTTGCCACCACTCAAAAGTCATTCGGTAAGCCAAAAAATCATCGCTACGAAGCCGGTGAGACAAGCGGCGCCTAGCAAAACACTCAGCGGCGCATTCCTACAACCAGTTCTTTTCCCTATTATTATATTTATGGGGCAGAGCCTTCTTACCCCCTATTTTGGCGCATCCCCAATTGCACAGGCTAATCGCCATTGCTGCTTGCCTCACGACAACATCTCTGCTGGAGGTTTTGTTTCTGATGTTACTGGGAGCCACTGTGTCCTACGTCATATCCAGATTCATAGAACGCTCGCTTTAGTGATCTTTGCTGCACTGGGCTCAAAACTTCCGGCCTGAGAGGTTGGTGTGAAACGCTTTCTTGGTATCGGATCGGAGCAATCGCTAGATGTCGGTAGCTTAGGAAGCTGGGTCAGTCTTTGCTCGCACGCTTCTGTACGCCTAGACTATAAATATATAGTTTTGGTGTACACCTGTGAAACGGATGACAGCTCTGCAGCGATTGGACAGCTGGGACAGAATTGGGCGAAGCGTATTCACGCGAAATGACCTGGCAAAGATCTTTCATGAAGACAACCCTAAAACCCTCCAGGAAGGGATCAACCGACTGCGTAAGCATGGCATCCTCGAAGGCGTAGCCCGGGGCATCTATTGCTACTCCCTTTCGCGGCCCACCGACCCCTACCGGCTGGAACGAATCGCTCGGGCTATGCGCCGAGGGGAGTACAGCTACGTCTCACTAGAATCGGCCCTGTCAGAGTATGGAGCCATCTCACAAATCCCCGTCGATCGCCTAACCATTATGACAACAGGCCGCAAAGGAACGCACTGCACTCCTTATGGAACCATTGAGTTCACGCATACCAGCAGGCCCATCATTGAGCTGCTGCCGCGCATGCGTGACATTGGGCGGCCGCTCAAAATGGCGACGCCTGACGCTGCCTGGGCAGATCTGAAACGAGTGGGGCGAAATACGTATCTAGTAGATGTGGAGGTGATCCATGGCCAGGATTGAGCCTGTGGTTTTTGCCATGCTCGTTGACATGGCAATGGAAGAACCTGGACACAATGCGATGTGGCAAGTCATCGAAAAAGAGCGTCTACACTTCGACATTGTATTCGCTCCAGCGTCGCAGAATGCGATACACGTAGCGGCTAGCCGAGGAGAACCCACGCGGCATCAACTCAAAGGACTACGACCCGGGCCCTACTCCGAGACCTACGGGTTCGGGGTGATCGACTTCATCAACTGGGGCAGAAAGCAGGTGCAGGAGAATCTGGGCCACCGCGTTCCGAGCCTGCAAGTGGTGCGTCGCTAGTTCAGCCGATGCCAAGGAGGGACGTCCAGTCGGTTCGCCAGACATTCGTCGATCCATACGGTGCCGGCCCCCAGATCAGATGAACGGCCATCATTAGCCGACGGCGATTGGCTGGCTAACGGTGGGGCGGTGGGAGGATTTGCAGCGCAGGAATCCAGCCGGATAGCTCGCTGCCCATATCGCCACGCCGTAGCCGCTGCCGTACACCAAAGGATTCGCGACTCATTGGCGTGTGGCGGGGTACAGCGCCTCGGCGAAGACACCATAGCCAAAGTGGCTGACAAGGCTTAGCCGACGCGCTGCTCTTCGTCCACTAGCGCATCCGCCTCACGTGAAGCGTCACGATGTATGTTTTATAGATTGTGCTTTGAAAGCAGGTAATTTCTTTGCTGTTGATATCCCTAGGATCACATTATGTGCTTATGCTTTCTCAGCACCGTTAACATACCGCTGTCGAAGAGTAATGCCAGACCGTCTATTCTCAAGAAACCGCGCAAGCGATTGTGAGGATAATGTGGGTAGGTTTGTTGAGATGAGGAAATCTCTATGTCGCATAAAAACGATCCGCAAAGACCTACTGTCGAAGGCAATGCTAAAAGTCCTCTTGAGCGTTTAAAAGGATCTGTTCAGCATTACGATAAGCCGTTTGAACCGTTGGACAGTGAGCACTGGGAAGCCGATCTCCTGGAGCCTAACACTGCCGTGAAGCCAGGAGAGGTTACGACACACATTGCCCCGACGGGCACTCGCTATATCAGAGTTCGTGAGGTACCCCCAAGGCTCCAAGACGGTTTTGTACGCTATCTCACTGGTGCCGGTTGTCCAGTGGTTGAAAATGAGGATGGCCCATTAGCTTATGAGATCGACTGGATAGAATGGCGTCAGCACCGCCGCCCTGATCGTATTGCGGCGCATAACAGTGCGGAAACGAGTGTCGCAGTGATGCGCACGTTCCCAACTATTGCTCATGAATGGGGGCTGTCAGATACAGACATGGCAGCGCTTCTAGAAATTAATATTGATAGTTATCGTAAGTGGGCAGCCACTCCTTTACAGACAAGCTTAAAGGCTGAGCAGCTTGAACGTGCATCCAATATCCTAGGGATCTATCGGTCGCTAACATTGCTATTTCCTCAAGCAGAAGACCGGCAACGGTGGCTTCATCACTTGATTGAGACTGATAACGCCCCTTTTAATGGTTTCTCTCCCATGGAACTGATGAATCGCGGCGGCTTATCGGCTTTGCGCTCGCTTCGGAGCTATCTTGATGGTCAACGCCAAGGAGGGGAGGAGTCTATTATTCAGTAGTCATGGGCTGCGCGGACTGTACTAGGCCTTTTAATTAAAGTATTTAGGCAGCTCGAAGGGTCGCTCGTTAAAGAATATAGTCGGCACGCAAGAGCTGATCTCTATGCTCCATGAAGGCCTTGGCCATTTTTTCAGGGATATTGCGCCGGCCACCAAAAACGGCAGGAAAGGCAGACATGGAAGCATTCAGCTTTGACTTACCGATTATAACGGATTGTCCTGAAGTACCCATAAGGAGATACGTGATACCGTTACAACAATACCACGTGCAACGCCGTTATAACCCTTTCTTGTTAAAAGCAGTATCGAGACCAGACTACCAACATGAGTAGTATCTTAAGGTAGCAAGAATATTAGCTGCTTGGAGATAACTATTTGATCCTCAAAATTAATTGTATCAGCCACTCTTCTTTGCTGGTTTGATGACGTTAATATTTTCAATATCTTAGAGCTTTGTAGTGTAAAGAGAGCTTCTTTATATTGCGAGAGAGTTGCAGGTGAGTTATTGCAGGTATCAAATATCAGATCTTGGACGTTTAAACCTTCGCGTCTCCCGATATATTTAGGTATTTCTTCCAGCAGTGCCGCTATAACTCTTTTATTCGCATCATCATCAAAGTAAAAATCAAAAGTTTCCTGATTAGCAAGAGCCTCCAAAGTTGGATTATACCCAAGCATCATATTAAGACCATCTCCTCCATGGTGCTCAAATGTGTTTTGACTACCCCAATGGGTCAGCAGCATTTCATTTCGCGCAGTCGGGTGTGAAGACAAATGAATTAGCCAGTAAGATCGATTACTTTTTGGAGAAACTATAAAAAACGGTGTCAAAAAAGATGCGCCGCACTGTTCTTTAATTTCTTCATAAAGCAACTGCTCAATTAGAAGCCTACTTCTAGACACATCTTTTCTGCTTTGTAATTCAGGCTTTTCTAAAAGCCCCTCGAGATTAATTTTAGCTAGCAAAGATACATATCGAGGGTCATTCGACATATAATTAATCAGACTATCAGTCGAGAAAGTCAAAATAACTTCTGTGCTTTTCGGAAACTCTTTAAATATACTTCTTATCGTGTTAGCAGGTACATCCTTATAACCATATTGATCTAATATGAAAATATTTCTTGGGCTTCTTTGACGCCTTTTAATATCAGCTATAATATCTGGCAGCGCATCAAGAAAACCTGTTTTAAGAGATTTTATTTTATCACGCGAACTATATCCATGTTCATTGAGCGAAAATTCAAGATGCCTAAAGGCCGCTTCATCAATTTCTACAAAATAATAATTCGCATCTATCTGAAAATATTTTCGTCTACCTGATGCGTTAACTTCTGCCTCTGCTTCTTTCATCGTCCTAAGCAAGAGAAGCGGTGATCCAGGTACTATATCTGAGGTGTCAGGTAATCTATATCGACCGCCACCAGCAAAACCATCTATCAAATTTATACGAAATTTTTCGATGGTAGGGTTCTTTGTAAAAACCCTGATGTATCGCTTAAGGTAATCACAAATAACCTCATGCTTGGCAATACTATGCTGATCAATAATTGGAGGTAAATTAAAATCAGACCAGTCATATCCATTTTTTGATGGCATACGGTTCCTTCACTTATCGCTACGTCACACACTAAAAGATAGTTATTATAAATGTAATGCAGAAATTCTGGGCATTTCATCCCAAACTTTTCCTTGTAGCTCCCTACCATTAGCCTTTTTATTTCTTTTTTTGCCGTCAGCTCCCCAAGTCCCCCACTGTTTAAAGAAAAAAGCGACGCCTTGATCTTCACATTGTTGACGAACTTGATTAACCCATTCTTCCTTCAGTGGGCGAGCATAGCGACCAGACTCACCACCCACTATAACCCAATGTATATCGGTCAAATCAAGTGGCCCTACATCCTCTAGCAATGGCTCAACGGATAGAAAGCGGACGGTGGCAGCAACATCACGTAAGTGCTGAATTCTAGGTACACCGTATTTTTTATCTTCTACTGATACGCCAATCCAGGCGTTAGTAGGTGCTTCAATAGTTTCGAAATAACGACTCATACGCTCTGCACGCTTGGTAAGTATTTGATAGGTGTGATGAGGCGTACGACGAATTACGTCGAATACGCGATCCAGAAACTCGACTGGAACAGCCTCGTGGAAGAGATCGCTCATAGAATTTACAAAGTATTTAGTAGGCTTTTTTCTACGGAAGGGCTGTTCTAAACGATCTTCCAAAAGACTTAACTCAAAGCCATTCTCATAACCCGGCGTCCCCATGGCCTGCAAGCGCTTCGCCATTTCTTCTGCATAGCAGTGTTTACATCCCGGTGAGACCTTGGTGCATCCCGTCATAGGGTTCCACGTATGCTCTGTCCACTCAATCGAACTCTTGCTACTCATAGCCAATCCTCCTTCAGCGCAGTCCTTTGTATAAAAGACTAGGTACTGTTAAAGCAACATTTATTGTATCATAGTCAAATATTTATATAAATGTAAATAAGTGAATAATCATGACCTATAGAGTAAAGCTGGCTGTGGCATTAAAAAACTATATGGATGAGCACTCGTTGACACAGTTTAGAATCGCAAAGGCCCTGGGTGTAAGTCAGTCTTTAATTAGCAGAGTTTTGAGACAAGAGTGGACGCGGAAAACAGAAAGCATAAGAAAAATCGAGAATTTATTAGATATGCAGCCAGAGGTAGACCCCCGACAATCGGAGGTCTTAATGAATGCACTTGCTGAAGTTTGGACTGGAGACGAACGTGATGCTGAGTTGCTCGCAAACTGTATTATAGCGATAGGAAAGATTAGAAAGGAGAATTTCTAAAAGCTGAGTTCCATTTCAGAATTCAAACCCTAGCTTATTTTAAACCTTATATTATCTTTATACGTAAAACGACGTGCACGCTTACTAACATCGTCTGGATGTATAACAAGTTGGCCTCTCTCCTCAAGCGGCCTCAATGCATTTTTCTTGTATTGAGATGAGTGAAAAATAGTCTTATCAGACCCTACAAATGATTCAATCACTTTGGTTGTTACCCACTGGCCAGAAAACTCATCGCTAATAGCTTGGATTAAGGGTTGAAAATTTGGAACAGAAAGGTCAAGTTCATTGCCAGCACCACCTCGGTAAACAAAATCACCTTCCGGAGCAATTTTCCATATTGCCTGTTTCATTTTGTCCGTCCCCATCCAGGAACCAGTAGCGAAAAATATACTATATACGTGCCGGTCTCCCTTATTTAAATCAAAGTGAATAGCATTCGAAGCTCCTGACTCTTTAAGCTTCTTTTTATATAAATCATACAAATACTCTTTTCTCTTCTTACGATCATTAAGCTCTTGAGCTTTTCTCCATTCGTCGCTGCCAAATAACCTATCTAGGTGTGGCTCAAACTCCTTTGAACGAAGAAAACGATTTATATTTTCATACATCACCGAAATATAAATCTCTGACTTTGAATTTTTCAGCAAACGGTTCAAGATTGACATTGGCGTATCCGATACGCCAAAAGGATCTACCATTGCAAAGCAGGGTGCTAGCCTAGAGTTTTGCTCTTCTATTAGCGTCAAAAGTTCATCAATTGCCTCATCAAATTTACTGTTGGCATAATATATTGAAAACTTAGTGGGGAGCACTGGATACTTTTCAGCCACTAAATCTTTAAGATGTTGTAATCGACTTTCATCATCTTCAACAAAACAAAATATTATTTCTTGATTTCTAACATCTTTATGTGTGTGTAATAAAGCTGCTTCAAGAGCAATGAGTGGAGATCCTTTGTGCCCATTTAAATATTCTCCTGGGCCTGAAAAACCGTCAATGAATAGTAGTCTTTTATTATATTTTGATAATATTGGAAACCAAGCATCTAGGTAAGACTTTAAAACTAAATGCTTCCCCTCAGAATGTTCATCCAATTTCCATAACGTCTGCCGCGGCTTTCCCATAATGTTATCATTCCCTATTTTTGATCTTAAAATTTTATAACATAAGAAAAGCTTAGAATCTATTGATCTATATGCCACTTGATACTTTTTTTGAACATTGATAAATCTCAAGTAGAGGCACTGTATATAAGCTTCAATGTTCCAAATATGTCTCGGTACGACAAGTGCTTATCGTGAACAAAGCTCTTACTACTCAAGACCGAAAAGGCATACTGTATTTATTACCAAGTATCAATGACATTAAAAGCTATTAATTATCATTTATATTGACGCTGCCATCAGCTCTCCTACCTATACTTTTACTGTGCTGGTTTGAACACTGAACTCACATATCTTCATTTTTGGTTATCAGTAAACCATTTTTAAAAGGGACATTAATACCACTTTTTCACATAACTCAATGAAAATTCAACAATTTCCAACAACAGACCGATGCTCAAAAAGTAACCCAACAATCCTTTTTGACATAACATGCCGATTTATCTATCAAGCAACGTGCACTCCAATTTAATAGATATCGGTGAGACTAGCCTTCTGAGTAGAGAACTAGGAACGAATGGCCATCCGTATTTAGCTTAATTATTGATCTGTTAAGCTACAAATTCTGCTGGCTCAATTCGATGCAAATAGAGCTGATACTCCGGTGGCTGCTGAGTTTTTGGGTCTTCTGCGACATCCAGATCTTTCAAAACATACCGGACTAATGCAAGCCGAATCGTTACGCGTCTGCTAATAGCCCCCTTAAAGAGTTCGTCACGAATCAATAGCTGCTGCCCAGGCGTTAGAGAAGGATGCGTTCGTAACTCAAGGTGAACTCTTTCTTCCCAAACGGCATCAATGGGCGTGTCTGTATTCTTTGGTGCTGATTCAGCTTGCCATACACAGGCTAAATTAAAGTCACGGTGCTCAGCTGTACTTTCATCAAATGCCCTTATATGCCACCGCCGCCCGGCGAAGAGGAAGGCCTGTGGATGAACTACCCGCTCAAGCCCTTCCGGATGATTCATGGAGCGGTAGAGGATCCTAACAGCGGAACGATGATTCATTGCTGAATGAATTATGCGAAATAACGATGGGTCAACGTTGGTAAAGTCTTTCTGGGTGTCCTCGACTGCGACGTGGTCAAGTCGAGTCCCAACCGACCGAAAATAACCCTCGATGCTCAGTTGAGCGACTTCAGGCTTGAAGCGCGCTGTCGGCGCATATCGCCCGCGCCCCTGTCCCAGCAGAGGTTGCGTGTTATGTGGGCACGTTTCTCGATACGAGGCTAGAATCCGTGAAGCTTGCACACTGCAAACACCAAACTTCTCCAGCAACCTCTGGTTGGTTATCTAACCTTCATATGCCAGTAACATTTCTATGAATTCGAATTGCATTCGAGTGCGGTCATCTACTGTCATGGTTCTCTACCAGCCCTCAATTAACATTGATGTTAACTTAATATCAATGTTAACTCAGCGTCTATGTGGATTTGGTGGCCTATGTCTGAGGAAGCGAACAACCTCTTTGATCGCGTGCCGAAGCATATTTTTCGACCGCTGGGGCAAATGATCATGCGCGGCGTAATTGGTCGCTCATAGACCACTTGTATAACGATTTCTTTGCCCCTGAAGCTGAACCCCTGAGGGCGAAGATTGGACTCAAAGGCGAGTCGACGCTTAGCGAGTTATTCTATTTTTTGGCGAGAGATAATCACTCCGTACTGGCTATGTTGGGAACACTGCGTTAGGCCCAACACTTATGGTTTGGGTGCTGACGCCGACTAGCCATTCTCATGGCGCATTGCATCAGCTTTTAACGTATTAAGAATTAAATATTAGCCATAGTTCCAGCTGTCACAGATTAAGCGTGACTCAAAAAAATACCAAATGCTACTCACTCAGCCCGCATGAGAAGCTGAGTGTGAAACACTAAAAATGAACAACAATTAAGCAATTTTCACATTACAGATCCAATAGTTTGCTTGAACTTCTCACGCATCGATGCCAGATCGCCAAAATCCACTTCTTCACCAAGACTACCGTCAGAGTTGATGATGTGATAATGCCCACCATCTTGAGTCAGGAACATTACCTTTCCGTAGCTAGGAGGAGTATGTCGGGCCTTTCGAACGGCATCCTTAATATCATGCTTGGTTTCGACAAGTCGTTGAAGGGGAGGATCGCCTGGGATGTGTGTGAGGCATACGACGAAATCAGGATAAAAATAATTTTTATGATCGCCTCGCATAACACGAACAGCGTAGCGTTTCTTCTCAGGATTACGAAACCACCAGGTTACGAACTCAGCTCTGTCTAATGCTTCTGCAAAGCGAAGCTCATCGCTGTTGAGGGCATAGGTGAAATCGAATCGTCCAGTGCGAAATACGCCAGTTTCGAGATTCCATGTAGCCGTGTCCATCAATCGCTGAGCATCGTATTCAAGATGTTGGTCTAGTTCACCAAGCTGTTGTGCATCCGGTGGCAAGACACCATAGATATGCTTCTCAGAGCTCAGCAGCGGCATGCTCTCTGCAAAAAGTAAAGCATCGGGTAATGCCTCCGCTTCTGCAGTCTCAGCGTGCTCCGCTAAGGCTGCCCAAAAAGCCTCAGAAAGCTTTGTCGCACTGGCTCGTATAATCCAATGAGCGGCATAGCGGCACATCCGCTGAATTTCAGACTCATCTACATCCTGATCCGCATCCTCTAGTGCATCCCGAACATGAGGCTCAGCTTGTCGCGCCATGATGCTAACTAGGATCCTTCGGTCTTCTTGCTCCACGTTTGGCAGTCGAGACATAACAACGTTCGCCTGCTTAGCTAAGGCATTACGATCCAAAGAAATGCGAACAGACTGGGTAGAGACCTTTTGCTGGGTCATCTCAACATGACGCTCGATTTCTTTTAATCTATCTCTTGCTGCTAGCTGAGCTTCACGCATCAAAGACGGTGAAATTGGAACCTGGGTCGCCGCCCGCTCTGTGATCTTGGCCATGTCTAACGCATTAGGCCGGTTCTCTCGTCTCAGTGACAATGGCACATTGGGTAGTGTGCGCTGACAACGATACAGGCGAATGCCGAACGAGCGTAGTCGCTCTTCAAGCTCATCTTCAGTCAGCGCATCAAGAGGCGAAGGTCTTATTACGTCTTTTTCCCCATATACGATGGTGTCTAGATCCTCGTCTGTGAATAAATGGCCCTGAGTATGGCCAGAATTATTGCTACTGCTCGGAATTCCGCTTTCAGGTGTCGTGGGGGAGGCGTGTTCCGTCACACTTCCAGTTGCGCCCTGCCCATGAGAGGTGGGGGCTCCTAAAGCATACGAGAGTGGCTTTTGTTTTGTTGTCTGATTTGTGAACGCTTGCGCTCCGGATCGAGTGTTTCTCAACACCATTTTCTCAGTTTCGCCCTCAAGCCGACTTTTAACCGCCATAGCATTGTTGACAGCGGCCTGATAGCCAGCCTGCGCTTCAGCATTTGCCAAGTAAATAAAGGCTGTATTGAAATCGGGTGGGATATCTTCAACATTGGCATACGCTTGGCGTATTGGCTTCGCCACCCGCATAACACGCCCAACATACTGCATCGCATAATCAGGATCATTGACAGACTTGGTTGTCGCTAAGACAGCTGCTCGGGGTGCATCGAAACCTGTGCCAGCTGACTGTTTAAAGATCAGTACCTTCTTTGAGGTGTCATTGGCAATCGCTGACATCATAACTGGATCCGGCGCATCAGCTGAGTGCTTTCCGATAGCATGGGGCGGAATGCCACATTCATGCATTAGAATCTTTTCTGCGGACTCGATAGCTCCTTCGCCGTTTTCTACTTGAACAAGCAACAAAGGCTCCATCGCTATTCCCGCATCCACTAACTGCCGCTGCAGATGCTGATTGCGACGCCATGCCTGTTTAATGACTGTAGCTTTCAAATCGGTCACATCGTGAGTTGCTTGTCCAAGCTGGTACATCACCGCTTCAATGTATGCCTTGTTCAAACGAGCTTTAACAACATCTGATCGACTGACACCGAATGACTCAAAACTCGACTTCCCCGCACTGGCCAAAAACTGATTGATCCGCTGACTTTTCGGGGTAGCTGTGGCCATGGCTAGGTAGCGTGGCTTCAGCCACTTAACGAACTGTCCAAACTCGGTCGCTTCATCCAAGGCTATATGTGCCTCATCAACGACAACACCAATCCTCATCCCATTAGCGCGGGCGAGTGCAATAAACGCAGCAGGAGTTCGTAGGCTCTCACCTCCTCCAACGTCATAGCCTGCTCTACGCCAACTAGCGCGAGAGACACCGCTCGTTGTCGATAAAAGCACTTGGCCAGGTGCAGGCTGTTGGTTCAAACCATGACTCAACAACTGACCACTCAGCTCAGTAGCATTGGTTGCAAGAGCATCTAGCGTCTGCTGTAAGAGCGTGACATAGGGAACAAACCACAGCCATAAAACGTCATGCAGCGTTGAAACATTTCCTAGCACCCGTGACAGAATGAAGGTTTTACCTGAGCCTGTAGGAGCTCGCAGTAAGCACGGAGGTTCAGCGCTGCTCTGAATTACATCCGTTATATTATCAATCAACGTGAACTGAAAGGACTCAGGAACCAACAGTGGCCCTTGAGCCGTTGTAATGGCTTCAGAAAGTGAGCGGGCGGGGAATGTCATTCGATCAACTCCTCCTCAAAAGCTTTACGTACGCTTTGAGCTCGGCGAAAAGCATCATCTAGAGGGAAAGAATCGATTGTTCGATGTTCTGCTAACGCACTGCGCACCGAGTCTGGCCGAGGTGAGTAAATAACCAATCTCTGAGCCGGCCACTGTGATAACTGTGAGAGGGTTTTTTCTGTTACCCGACGGCATATCAAAATGGCGGCTGTTTCATCTTCTGCTGCCACTAATATGTCATCATCCTCTAAGTGAGATCGCAAAAGACCTGTTTTGCGAAGTGCAACTAGAGCACTGGCATGATCAGGCATTCCTTCGAAATCAAGATCAGCCTCTTCAACAAGATCTAGGCTAAGATATGCAAAGCCTTCATTGGCATTATTAATACCATCTCTCTGCCTAGCCTTTAACACTCTTCTAATGCGCTCTGCACAAATGTCCCGACATATATTTTTGTCTGGCTCACGCTTAGTAGCTTCAGTGCTAGAGCACAGAATGAATTTCCGATTACCTCCATCCTTCTCGTTCAGTTCCATGACTGCATGGCCAGTGGTGCCACTCCCAGCAAAGAAATCAAGTACGATATCATCAGGGCCTGTTGCCTGATCAAGTAAGTGCCTTAAAAGAGTTAGCGGTTTCGCATAGTTGAAAACTCGGCTGCCAAAAATTTCAGCAATGCCATTTGCGCCTTCCTTATTCGTTGTGGACACGAAGCTACTTGGCGCATCGTATTCATCTATTTCAAACCTAGGGACGATCCAGCTCGAAAGAGGCTGCCTCTTATTTTTCAAGTCTGCTTTGTAACGCTTAAACTGGGGTCTACCAAAGCCTACAGGGACTCCAACAAAACAATCTAAGCCAGGCAGTCCACGTCGCAATAAAGGGGTCTTACCAGACATAGGCACGTCACCACTATCAATCGCGTTAAGCAGGTCATTCACCGTCTCCCAAACAACAACGCGCTGATCATCTCGCGGGAACAATATTTGTTTCAAAGCAATGAATTCCTCCATTGTCTTAGCTTGCACCTTTTGACCTGGTTTCAGCCTCTTTTCAGTAGCATATACCCATACTCGATCTGGATTAGGAGGGTAAAAAATTCCTGTACTTGGATCTTCCAATGGATAATAAAGATTCGGGCGTTCTTTATATGAGAACCCAAGTGTTAAGTCACTTGTACGCCAAGCACCACGAGGATCTTCGTCATCATTCGAATACATTGCGTAGCTTTTCTCAAAGCCATGGAAGGCGAAACCAGCATTACCGTAAACTAAGATATGCTCATGATCCGCGCTCATGAAGCACGCCTGCTTAGCATTGGAACCCTGACGGGTTCGCCAGACCATCGTTCCCAATCGACGCCCTGGCATTACCTCATCCAATAGAAGCTCCAGTCTTGATCGGTTTTCATCGTTGATAGAGATAAGCATCACACCATCAGGTGCAAGAAGCTCTCTGGCTATCAATAACCTTTGATATAGGAACTCAAGCCATTTAGAGTGCTTCCATCTATCGGTTTTTGAGACATATGCGTCGTTGTATACCCAGTCTTTTGCTCCCGTGTTGTAAGGAGGGTCTATGTATATCACCCGAACCTTCCCAGCATGCGTGCTGCGCAGCAGGCGTAGAGAGTCAAAATTATCTCCCTCAATAATAAGATTCCCCGTCTCGCCGCACTCTGGAAAATGAGATAACTCGCTGGAGACTGCTGGAAGAACAATATTTCCGTTCAAGGCCTTGTCGTGCTCAATGGCATCTCGCTCCCACGCTAAACCCAAACGTTTTTGCGTCAGCTCCTGAGCTAACCAAGCCCTGAGCTCCGAGGCCGATAGCTGGTCAAGCCTTTCAAGTAGTTCCGTGCGTTTCATCGTCATAGTGCAGTCCAGTTCAGTCATGTGGCCATGCCACCCTTCAGGCGTGCAGTGCTGAAAATTGCACGAACCCTACCATAATTGAGGTTGGCTCACTCCCGCTCTCTAGCCGAGTTTCAATAACTCTGGCAATGATAGCTGCGCAGGTGTAAGCGGCGAACAAAGGTACTGCCATTAAATTTAAAGTGACCTTGGCCTGACACAACCTCTCTTCCATCGCTTGATTCTTGTTCGATGCACGTTGCCAACGATATAACATGCTTGTGAACGAGGTAATGTGGGGCATACATACGCTGCTTTATTAAGACTTCGGCGGGTGGTTAGAGAGGTTCTCAAGTGGAGCGTGCATGAATATAAAAGCCATGGGCTCCATTGCAGGGTCCTCGCTGGTGTTTTAAAGCAGCTCATGCAGTTGGCAGCCAGTATCGCTCACCATCTAGGGTTATCCATACACCATCAACTGAGGCTTCCATATTACGCTGACCAATTGTTTTTATTGAAATTTTTCTGTCATGAAAATACTCCATAGCTAACACCACCCACTGAGACATCCAAGCATCGTCCTTTTCGACACTTTTGGTCATTTGCATGATTGACCGAGCTAGCTTCTCCTTCCGTCGTTTTTTTGCACGTCTTGTGTCGATTACAGGCTTCAATGTGGTTCCGTAATCACGATTCAGGAAGTTGGTGAAACCGGTTAATGTCGAAGCTTGGCCGGGAGCAGTGTTCAGATAACGATCAACATCAGTTTGGTCTGGAAGTCTTTGTCCGACTTGGTCAGTTTTGAGTAACAGGGTTGCAGCAGCTCTTACTGCAAGTCTCGCTGACGTATACGAAGTTCTTCCAGACTCAATACGGGCTTCTAACTGCCGCCAGTAGGCTTGCAGAGCCCCTCCTAACAAAGATGCTGGGGGTATGGAGGAGAGGCATTCATGGATACGCCTTTTCTCCGAGTTGATCCGTTTTGCCTGGTGATCAGGTTCAATCCCTTTTTCCTCATGCAGCCATCGCATGGGAAGCCTCACTCGGCGTAAGCCCTCAGCATCAAAGTAATTGAGCAATTGTGGATAGCTTGGGATACGCTGCCATTGTTGATCGATTTTAAGGAAAAATGACAGGAATCGATTAATTTTGAGCGCCGCTTTATGAGGCCCAGTGGCACTTATCAACCATTCACCAAACTCTCCGAACTCAATACTTAGCTCTCTTGAGGTGAAAGCAGCTTGGCCTATTGCTATTCGCTTCCGGCACGTTTTGCTCCAGTAGCAAGGTTCACAGACATCACCTCTTCCCGCTGGCATCTGGTTACCACATGAAGGACAGGTAATCTCACCTTGATCACGACAGGCTTTACACAATTTTTCGCCATTTGGAGCAGTGACCAAAAACCGATGACGGCGACATGCGGAGCAGGTACCGTGATCCTCCGTAGCACAGCTTGGACACAGCCGATGATCATGGCCCAATCGCTTCACTCTGGTAAGACGTTTTGAGGACTTCCCACAACTTTCGCAGGGTTCTGGTTCTCGGAAATGAGGGGCACAGGCGTTGCAGACCGGACCATAGGGAGTGATCTTACCTATCTTATAGCTTGTGCTCGCTTTACCACATCGCGTGCACGGTTTGTCAACTTCACACTTGCGGCAGACTGCATCAGGGTCATCATGCGGCAGCCGGGCTAACTCACCACACCGTGAGCACAGTCGTCGCTTGAAAACGCGGGCGTAACAGGTGGCACAGTAACCGTGCCCCTTGTGCCGTCGCTTCAGCTTGGGGACTTCTCGACCACACTCATCGCAACCTATAGCTTGGTTTTCCTTCATGAGGGTGGCTCCGCTTTCATTCTGCGCTTTAATCGCGCCCATGATGCTCTGACAGCACGCTCCGTTTTAGGATGATGGCTTGGTGGTGTGCGATGGCAATGAGTTACGCTCGGGCTATCGGATAAGAGGGCTATCATCGGCAAAAGAGCTATCGGTGGGGGTTTTCGTTGATCATGAAGCGCTGTAGCCTTTACATCGGCATTAATAAAAGTTTCAACAGTTTCCTCTAGATCAATACTCAGCAAATGTTTAACCGCAACGAGTAATTCTCTACGCTCGGAAGCAGGCAGCAGCTCAAACGCCAATCCTGACAAGGGCATCATGCTAGCAGTAATCGGTATACCTAAAGATCCTAGAGCATCAGCAAATGCTGACTCAGGACGTCGACTTGCGCGCCGTACCACACCGAGGAAAAAGACAGCGATTGAAAACCATTCTGCAACGGCGACAGAGTTTTCACCAACCGTGGCTATATCTTGCTTTAAAATACTATCCGCCATCTTCTGAAAGGCTAACTCTTCAAGCGAAAGTGCTGTGCATATGGTCTTACGCAAATCGTATTTGCACCGGCCACACTGAGCTATATGCACATCCTCGGCTATCAGCCGATGGGGCTCGATAGGGGCTGTGCATGCAGGGCAGTCATCTACCAGTTGTACACCATGCACGCTACAACCTGTATGCCAAGCAAATCGCCATTGTCGGCGAAGATAGGGGGCTGAATCTTCCATAAAGCACAAAGGACAAAATTGCTGACCACCATGGTGTGTCCGATTTCTTGTGCCCAGTGCTAGCAACCAGGGCCAGGTGCGGGTTTCCGGTAAAGAGTAACCAGCAATTCTTTCGCAATCATAGCGTAATGCAGATTTCTGAAACTCAGAGGATGGGATGCCTGAAGCGTTTACTAATGGACTCATTCGCACATCAGGAATTTCTCTATCGATGTCCCGCGTCCAAATGCGCCATTTTGGCCAGATAGCCCCCGTAAGCGCCAAAGGATCACAACCCTGCCTCAACGCCGTCCTGACTAACCATGAAGAAAGTGACTCATCAGGCAGCAATGGCACATTGAGCGCCCAAGGCATTAGAGCGTAATTTCCCTAATACCGCGCGTTGGCCGCACCCAGGACTTGCTCTTAATGACTTTCTCATCAATGCGCTCAGTCCCGGAAAGAATAGCGGCGTTAGCACATTCGATAAGCAGCCGGTGCAGGTCTCCAAAGTTACCCCCGGATATCGCGTGGAGTTGTGTGGCAAGTTGTGGTTCATGCAAATGGGAGGGTTCTTTGAGCGGCAAGATTTTCTCAAATCCAGCAAGCAGCTTCTGAAACTCTTGATTGAGCTCCCACTTAGGTAAAGCGACGACGTCAAAGCGGCTTGCATGCTGCGGGTCTGAATGAAGTACACGAACCGCATCCTGCGTCCCAACGCCAACGATCGGTATCATTAACTCATTACACAGGAGTTTGATGGCATTCATCGTTTCACGCTGTTTAACGGCCCCGCCGGTTAAAAGCGAGTGAAATTCATCGATGATCAGTAAACGAGTATGGCAGGCTCGAAGTTGATGGATTACCTGGTAGCGCAGCTTGGGAACAGGATCTGTGGGACGGTAGGGAGCCCAAAAGCTCTCCAACACCGCGATATAAAGGCTTTTCTCATCAGCACTCGGTGGGGCCTGAGTCACAATAACGGGCTTCACCGGCTCAGCGTCTTCATTGACGTAACCTTCTCCGTACTGTTTGTGAAAACGCTGGACGATGGTTGTCTTACCGTTATTAGAATCTCCAACGATAAGTAGATTCGGCATTCGAGGCCGACTTGGTTTCTCCATCAAACCTCGCATGGCTTCAATAATCCGATTTGCCAACGGATAGCCCAACCATCTTGGCTGATCCATAAAATCAATTCGCTCTTTCGCTGAGAGCCCCAAAATATGGCGAAGGTCAGGATGGAGGTGTGTGCTCATGATATATCCCAGTTCACATCGATATCACCTGTTAACAGCCCATCACTATTGGATAGTGCTTCTTGAGGTGCAGTAGTTTCCGGTGAATTCGAAAGAGGAGCAGCGGGTGTCACTTTTTTCTCATGCTCTTTTCGCCGTTGAGCTTGCCGCCGGCTTCTTTTAGTCCGCGCCTGGGACTCCTCAACATGGGTTCGTAACTCACTAATAGCGCGTAGGATTTCTGTCTCGTTAACAGAGTTCCTTCCTTCCTGGCGAAGACGCGCCTTGGCCTGGGCATATTCCCATACACTCATCGATGGAAGCGCTAGATTCGCAAAAGGAATTCGGAAATATTGGCCCAGTTCCGGGTCTTTGAACCAAACTGAGCTAATGTCGCGTGGGTCACGCCTAAACACGAAGGTTCGTTTCTTGCTTGGGGTGTCTGGATCTTTTGAATTGATCCAAGACCTTATCGCCTCATCGTAATAGTTGATGCCATCGATGGTCACACCAAAGGTCTGAATCGTGCGTTGAAAGCTTGGCAAAAAATCGAGCAACACAGAGAGCCTATCAGCTGGCCTCGGAGCTAAGCCAACCCCCTGCACGTCCGCATTGCCAAACACACCGATTTCCCATTTTTTCATAGGCGACATACCGATTCCGGTATGTAAGCGCTGGTGATAAACCTTACAGATCAACGCCACAAGCCACTCTTCAAACTCGCTCTTAGTCATAGAGGCGTGCTTCTCCGAGTCGTACCCCTCTTTGTCCTTGATTGAAGAGAAGGTAGTGCCTGGAAGATTATGAATCTCCTTAAGAAGCGAACCTAACACCCGCTCGATGTGACCACCGTAGCGAGGTTGTTTTACGGGCCGAAATTCGAGGTTAATCCCATAGGCTAAACATGAACGCCGAAAGGTCTCTGAACGGAAATCAGGACCGTTATCGACATGAATCGTGTTTGGCGTACCCCATACCGGCCATTCAGTCTCAACATTATGCAACAGCAGCCATTCATCCTTGGGGAGCATGGAATGGGCCACACACATGCCTACCGAAGTCTCAGAGGGAGGATCAAATGAAAGATAGTAACCAGTGACAACTCGGCTACAAACGTCCATAGCGAGCGTTATCCATGGTCGCCCAATGGGCTTGCGATAAACATCATCGACCAAAATAATATCGGCGGGTGTGTGGTCAATTTGCATGACGGCTAATGGATAATCAGCATTCGGAAATTTTCCAGCGGCCGGCTGAAACCTGTTGATGGCTTTTTCTCTAAAGCCATGTCCACGCAACCTATCACGCTCAGGTATGGAACGAATGCGAGCTCGCACAGTGCCAGGGCTAGGAGGGTCGATACGCCGTTCATGACAACGTCGCATTACTTCCTGAACAGCCTTTTGGGCTGAAGGGCGCTGTAACGTCAAATAAACCTCTCTGATAACCTCCTGAATGACTGCCTCTGCATGAGCGGGTATACGCGAATTGCCTTTTTTCCAACCTCGCTTCTGAGGTATCAGCGCAAGTACAGATCCAGTAGCCCGATATCGTTTCAACCATCTATATAAAGTGGCCGTATCGATCCCTGTCTCTTGGGCACGTTCTTCAGCCGCGTCACGACCAATAGTATGCCGATCAATTAATGGCTTAATGATCGAGAAACGATGCTCAGCCTCACGCCAGTCCGAATCACCTACATCAGACAAATCAGGTGCGGGTCTGGTAGGTACACTATCAATGGGCATCAACTCTTTTATTCGCAGTGGACTACTACGCCCAGACTCAACTGCAATGCCCATGACAGTTTCAAAATCGAGCACCTGCGTGATTCTATAGATTATGTCTCCCTTTTGGACATGCTCACCAACCACGATTTGCACTTGTTGGCGTGTTAGCGTGACGACAGATTCATGTTTAGGGGTATTGGAACGATGGTCACTCATAATCTGGTATCCATACCTCCGAAAAGGGGCTAAATGGTTGAGCTATATCGCAATCTAGCTGCCTCGTGGCCAACAGGTGCCATAAATGAGAGATGCCTTCTGCGCGGTAAATGCCCATAAAGTGCCGGGCAAGCAAATAATCTAATGACGCCGCTCCCATTTCTCTAACAGTTTTCAACACTTCATGGCTCTCTTCATGAGGAAAGACCATTCGCTTGTATCGCGTTAGGAAAGTGATGTTTTCAAAAGTCTTGTCTCTGATGCGACTTTCATCATGAATGCGAAAAGACCAGCCTTCGTTTTGGGCATGCCGCAGAGCAGCCTTCCATTTCGGTGACCAATCACGCCAATGCTCTTGCCACTTTGCCTGTGGCTTGACCTCAACCAGCAATGGCTTCGGGTAGTCATCGTAATGGCGACTACCGAGGCGGTAATAAACCAAATAATCGGGGGTATAGGTGTAGCGTCTTGCAGTAACTGGATGGTGGAACGGAATCTCACATGGCTGAGAAATCACTCCCAGTACGTTCAGGTCAAAGTCCGCCTTCACAAGAAAGTCACGCTCAAGCGTCGACTCGAAAGCGATAGATTCTTCCCCTCGAAACGCATAGAAGCCAGACACACTCCGGCGAGTAGGGCCAATTTTACGAACAAATGTTGGAAGTGTCATGGGCTGTCGCACCAAATATTGAAAAATTCATGGTTTGTCGCAGCTATTCGCCTATTTTTCGTCGCATTCAATTCTATATAGATTACCATAATAGACTGATATTACGCTTTGAGCGTCGCATTAATTGCCGAAAATGACAGAGGCTCAAAGCCCAAACCTGGGGAAATCTCCCTTGCTCACCACGGCGTGCTGTTTTTAGACGAGCTGCCGGAATTTTCCCGCAACGTATTAGAAGTTTTACGGCAGCCACTGGAAACGGGTGAAATACATTTATCTCGCGCCAGTCACGAGCGTCGTTACCCAGCACGGTTTCAGCTTGTTGCCGCCATGAACCCCTGCCCATGCGGCCATTTGGGTGACCCACGCCAGCGCTGTCAGTGCAGCGCCAGCCAGATTCAACGCTACCAGGCACGGCTTTCTGGCCCGCTATTAGACCGCATTGACCTGCAAGTAGAAGTGCCCGCTCTACCACCCGAACAGCTTACTGCCCAAACTCAGGGTGAACCTTCCAGTGCGGTGCGCGATCGGGTGATGGCCGCCCGTGAGCGGCAGATGGCGCGAGGCGCACTCAACAGCCAACTAAGTGGCAAAGCCCTAGAAGCCGCCTGCGCGCTAAGCGATGAAGAGCGCATGTGGTTAGCGGAGGTACTGGAAAAACTTAAGCTCTCTGCCCGAGCTTACCATCGCGTGCTGCGGGTCGCGCTCACCCTGGCTGACCTACAAGGCGAACCCAAGCCCAGCCAGCCGCACTTTATCGAAGCTATCGGCTATCGGCAGCTAGACAGGCTGTTAAGGGGAGCCTAGTGAACATTCTCGACAAAGTTATCCAAAGCATCGAACAAAACTTGTCGAATTGGCTCGGCTTCATTGACTAAGTGGTGTCGGGCTTCTGGATGGCGGTGGATTTCGGCATTAGGAAATTTCTCTTCCAATACCGCTAGGTTCCACTCCCAGTCTACGGTTAGGTCTTGCTCACCCTGCAAAATCAGTGTGGGCAACGGATTAGGTTCCAACGCTAGCAAACGCGGCATCCAGCGTCGCATTGCGGTGATCCACATAACACTCAACCGCTCGGGTTGCAGTGGGTCTTGATCACGCAGAAACGCGGTGAACTGTTCATCCGTTGAATTAGGCCGATACTTACGCGGCAGCTCTTTTAGAAAGGGGCTGGCAATTAGATGAAGCCAGCTTGCCTGGCTCCAACGCCAAGGGCGCACTAAGGGTGCTAGCAGCACAATACCTGCCCAGCCTGCTGCCTCTCGGCGAGTAAGCGCGTCAGTCGCTAATATCGCCGCCCCGGTACTCTGCCCCACTCCTAACCACGGCATAGGTGCCATTCCCAGGGTTCGCAAGGTCGACTGTAAATGCACAAGACAGTGCTGATAGTCGTCAAAATCTTCAATTTCAGCCCGTGGGCCGCTGGAAAGGCCATGACCGGGAAGATCCCACAATACTACCCGCCAACCTTTGGCTAGCAGACAACCTAGCAAATGGCGATAAAGGCCTAAGTGATCAAAGTAGCCGTGAATGACAAACGCGGTGCCAGTGGGAACAGGTGGGCTCCAGACTTGGCACCAAAGAGCAAATCGTCCAGTATCAATAAAACCTGCGTGCACTTCGCTGGTGTCGTTTAAGAGCGTTTCTAAGCCGTAGTGGCGAAAATAGTCGTGCACAGCGTCTGTTAGCGCGTCACCCGGTCTAAGCCGAGAGAGCGATGATTCGCCTGCCGCTTGCCGAAACAAGCCTTCCAGGTGTTGGAAATTATGCATCAACGTCTCTCCATGAACGCCACCTATCCATTGGCTAAATGACAGCGGAGACCATTGCCGCTCTCATCATTTGGTCGAGCATTTTGCTGCTTTAGGGTATAGGCTGTTTACATGCCCACGCAGTTGTGGAAGTATTTTCCACAAATATACCTTTACCCTGACCGTGGCACGATAATATCCCACGGGCACCTTCACAGGAGAACCCCATGAGCGAGCGTATCACGCGTCACCGTTTACAGGTGTCAGCAGACCTGGACCGTTTCATCAATGAACAGGCATTACCGGGCACTGGCGTCGACGAAAACGCTTTCTGGGCCGGCGTTGACGCGCTGTTCCATGAGCTGACACCGAAAAACCGCCAACTGCTTGAAGAGCGCGACGCACTTCAAGAGAAGCTGGATGTTTGGCACCGTGAAAACCCTGGCCCGGTGAGCGATATGCCGGCTTACCGCAGCTTCTTAAAAGAAGCCGGTTACCTAGTGGATGCGCCGAACAGCGTTAAAACCACTACTGCCAACGTAGACCGCGAAGTGGCTGTCCAAGCAGGCCCACAGCTGGTGGTACCTGTCAGCAATGCCCGTTATGCACTGAACGCCGCTAACGCTCGCTGGGGCAGCTTGTACGATGCCCTGTACGGCACTGATGCGATTTCAGAAGAAGATGGCGCTGAAAAAGGCACCAGCTTCAACCCAAAACGTGGTCAAAAAGTTATCGCCTATGCCCGTGGCGTACTTGATCGTGCTGCCCCACTGGCTACAGGCTCTCACCGTGATGCGGTGAAATACACTATTCGTGACGGCCACTTGGTGGTTAGCCTGGAAGGTGGTCGTGAAACCGGCCTGAAAGATTCTGGCAAGCTGATCGGCTTTAACGGCGACGCATCGGCGCCAGACGCCATTCTGCTAGCCAACAACGGCCTGCACCTGGAAATCCAGATCGACGACAGCCACCCAATCGGTAAAACCGACCCCGCTCACGTGAAAGACGTGGTAGTGGAAGCAGCACTGACTGCCATTATGGATTGCGAAGACTCCGTTGCTGCCGTCGACTCTGAAGATAAAGTCGGTGTTTATAGCAACTGGCTTGGCCTGATGAAGGGCGACCTGGAAGAGAACATCGACAAAGGTGGCAAAACCTTCAAGCGGACGCTGCACGCTGATCGTACTTGGCAAACCACTGATGGCAGCACCGTTAAACTGCCGGGTCGTTCGCTGATGTTCGTGCGCAACGTGGGTCACCTAATGACCACACCCGCCATTCTAGACGAAAACGGCAACGAACTGCCGGAAGGCATTTTAGACGCGGTAGTGACCTCGCTGCTGGCGCTACACGACCTGAAGAAAGACGCCGATCAGCCGCGCAACTCTCGCACCGGCTCTGTTTACATTGTTAAGCCGAAAATGCACGGGCCAAAAGAAGTGGCGTTTGCCAACGAGTTGTTTGGTCGCGTTGAAGATATCCTGGGCATGAGCCGCGACACCCTGAAAATGGGCATCATGGATGAAGAGCGTCGCACCACCGTCAACTTGAAGGCGTGTATTGCTGAAGCAGCGTCTCGCGTGGTGTTCATCAACACCGGCTTCCTTGACCGCACCGGTGATGAAATGCATACCGCCATGGAAGCAGGCCCGATGGTTCGCAAAGGCGATATGAAGAGCGCTGCGTGGATCACCGCCTATGAGAAGAACAACGTGCAGATAGGCTTAGCCTGTGGCCTGCGTGGCCGTGCTCAAATTGGTAAAGGCATGTGGGCGATGCCGGATCTGATGCACAATATGCTAGAGCAGAAGATTGGCCATCCCAAGGCGGGTGCCAACACGGCATGGGTACCTTCACCAACGGCGGCGACGCTGCATGCGCTTCACTACCACCAAGTCAACGTCACGGACGTTCAGCGCGAGCTGGAAGCCCAGGGCGAGCCTGACTTCTTAGATGACCTGCTCACCGTGCCAGTCGCCGAAAATGCCAACTGGTCGGATGAAGAGATTCAGCAAGAGCTGGATAACAACTGCCAGGGCATCCTTGGTTACGTAGTTCGCTGGGTAGAACACGGCGTAGGCTGCTCGAAAGTACCGGACATTCATAACGTCGGCCTAATGGAAGACCGCGCTACCCTGCGCATTTCCAGCCAGCATATCGCCAACTGGCTGCACCACGGCATTGTCGATGCACCACGAGTAGAAGAAACGCTTAAGCGGATGGCTAAAGTGGTTGATAAGCAGAACGCTGACGACCCCACCTACACAGCCATGAGCGCCGACTTCGAAGGCTCGACTGCCTTTAAAGCAGCCTCTGACCTGATCTTCAAGGGCCGCGTACAGCCTTCTGGCTACACCGAACCGCTACTCCACGCATGGCGCCAGGTGCATAAAGCGAAGTAAACTCGCTTAACGGTGTCATCAGCCTCGGGGCGCATACCCCGGGGCTTTTTTATATAAGGAAAACAACAATGACAGTCATGACCGCCGAACAAATTGAGCACTTTCTTGATGACGTGTTTCCCCAGCGAATGGGGCGTATTGAACGCGTCGGTGAGATGACAGCCACCCTGCGCCTCACCATCGGCAATGAGCACCTTCGCCCCGGCCCACGCGTGTCTGGCCCGACCATGATGGGCTTTGCTGATGTAGCGCTGTATGTGGCCATTTTGGCGCAAATTGGCCCGGAAGCCATGGCAGTCACCAGCGACTTAAATTGCCATTTCTTGCGCGCGGCCTCTGGCGAACACGATATTGTTGCTCACGCCAAACTTATCAAGCTAGGCCGCCGTTTAGCGGTAGGCGAAGTGCAGATTTTTTCTGTCAGCGATGACACTAAGCCGGTTGCGCATATTACCGCGAGCTATGCGCTGCCAGACAGCCCAACGGGCCAACCACCGCGCTAACGACTGAGCAATGCGGTGACGGCTAAGCCTAACCAGCCTGCCATCAGCAGCAAACCACCGATGGGCGTTACAATACCAACGCTAAGCCCTACGAGGGCCATTAGGTAAAGCGAGCCTGAAAATGCTGTGATACCCACTGCCCATAGCCCCAGCACTATTTGTTGCCCTGGCTGAGGACCCTGGCTGCGCCAAACCAGCACCGCAAGCATGGCCAACGTATGCCACGCTTGGTAACGCACGCCGGTTTCAACGATGTCGACCATAGCAGCACTGGTACGCGATGCTAAGCCGTGAGCCGCATAAGCCCCTAATATCACCATTAATGCGCCTGAGAGTGCCACTAAACACCACCAGGGCTTGTCTGCTCGCTGCATGCATTACTCCTGTTTATAGCCACTGTTTATAGCTACTGTTTATAACTACCTTTTATAACTATTGACTATAAGTACTTACTATAAGTATTTGCTATGAATACGCATTACAAGTACCCAAAATACGCGATCGATACGCCACTAAGCTGATTAACACGGTCACGTACCTTGAGCGGTACGAAACCGCTACAATAGACAATAATTTGCTTCACCGACTGGGAATACTTACCGTTATGTCCACTCCTCATGAGTCGATAAAACTGACACTCAATGGCGAACCACATACGCTGGCAGCCGGCCTTAGCGCCGCCGATCTGATCGAGCAATTAGGCCTGACTGGGCGCCGCATTGCGGTGGAAATTAACGAACAAATCGTACCCAAAAGCCAGCTTGCCCAAACGCATTTAGCCAATGGCGACCAGATTGAAGTCGTTCACGCCATCGGCGGCGGCTAGCGCAGCCCGTCACCCGTTTTTGCTTTCACAAGGAACCGCTATGACGCCACTAACTGATACACCATTTACCGTTGCTGGACGCGAGTTCAGCTCCCGCCTGCTGGTGGGTACTGGCAAGTACAAAGACTTTACCGAGACCGGCGCAGCCATTGCCCAAAGTGGCGCGGAAATTGTCACCTTTGCCGTGCGGCGCACCAACTTAGGCCAGGATGCTGACGCGCCTAATCTACTCGATGTCGTTTCCCCTCAGCGCTACACGCTGCTGCCAAACACCGCAGGCTGCTACAACGCCAAAGACGCTGTACGCACCTGCCGCTTAGCGCGTGAACTACTCGACGGTCATAACCTGGTCAAACTAGAAGTACTCGGCGACGATCACACGCTCTACCCTAATGTGGTCGAGACATTAAAAGCCGCTGAGACGCTACTGGCTGACGGCTTTGATGTCATGGTGTACACCAGCGACGACCCCATTGTGGCACGTGAATTAGAAGCCATGGGCTGCTGCGCCATCATGCCGCTGGGCTCGCTGATTGGCTCAGGGCACGGCATTCAAAACCCGCATAATGTACGCCTGATTGTTGAGCAAAGCAGTGTGCCTGTGCTGGTCGATGCGGGCATTGGCACCGCATCTGACGCCGCCATGGCAATGGAGCTAGGTTGTGACGGTGTGCTGCTCAACACGGCGATTGCTCACGCCCGTGACCCGCTGCGTATGGCCCGCGCGATGAAACTGGCTGTAGAAGCTGGCCGCGATGCCTTCTTAGCGGGCCGCATGCAACGCCGCCAGAGCGCCGACCCCTCTTCGCCTTTTGCAGGCCGGATTAACGGCTGATACACAGAGATACCATGACCGATACCAACGACACCGTGCCCAACAGCGCTAACACCGCCACCACCGGCCCTGAAAACGCTGATGCCCCATTACACCGGCGGGGAATTAAGAGCTACGTGATTCGCGCGGGACGCATGACGCCAGCGCAAAGCCGTGGCTTGGAAGACGTTTGGCCACGCTTAGGACTGACGATTGCCGATGGGCGCCAGGACTTGGACGCCCTGTTTGGCCGCCAAGCACCACGGGTGGTCGAAATCGGCTTTGGTATGGGCAACTCACTTATTGAGCAAGCCGAGCGCCACCCGGATACTGACTTTATTGGCATTGAGGTTCACGCACCAGGGGTGGGCAAGCTGCTAGATGAGGTAGATAAACGCGGCCTAACCAACCTGCGCGTTTATCGCGAAGATGCCCTAGCAGTACTTGAGCAGTGCTTACCGGAAGGTTCATTGACCACCCTGCAGCTGTTTTTCCCTGACCCGTGGCCAAAAAAGAAGCACCACAAGCGGCGTATTGTGCAGCCTGCGTTTGTTGAGCTGATTCGCACGCGCTTAAAGCCCGGCGGTACTTTCCATATGGCAACCGACTGGGAAGCCTACGCCGAGTGGATGGCCGAGGTGATGGACGCTGCACACGGCTATGCCAATACTGCTAGCTCAGAAACAGCGCCCTACGTGCCACGGCCTGAGTTCCGCCCACTCACCAAATTTGAAGCCCGCGGCGAAAAGCTTGGCCACGGCGTATGGGACTTAATCTACCGCCGTGAGGTTTAAAAGTAGCCATTAAAGGCAGCGATTAACGGCAAGCTAAGCGTCGTTTATGTTCACTTATCGTAAACGACGCGATGCAGCGTACCGCTACCGCGTTCAAAGGCATCAATATTTGCCAGTGTGGTCTCGGCAATGTTGGTCAACGCTTCACCGGTAAAAAATGCCTGATGCCCTGTAATCAGCACGTTATGGAAGGTTGTTAGGCGCATAAACTGATCGTCATCAATCATCTTGTCCGAGAGATCTTCGAAAAACAGTTGCTCTTCTTCTTCGTAGACATCTAACCCCAGACGACCAATATGGCCGCTTTTTAAGCCCGCAATGACCGCTTGTGTGTCCACCACTCGCCCACGCCCGGTATTAATCAGCATCACGCCTTGCTTCATCTGAGCGATGGCATCAGCATTAATCAGGTGATCAGTTTCAGGCGTCAACGGGCAGTGCAGCGAGATAATATCCGCCTGGGCATAGAGCGACGCCAACGGCATATACTCTACAAACGACTTGGCATTTGGGTTTGGAAAGGGATCGTTGGCAACTACTCGGCAGCCAAAGCCATGCATGATATCAGCGAAGATCAACCCAATCTGTCCGGTACCAATGATGCCCACGGTTTTACCGTGCAAATCGAACCCCAGCAGACCATCCAGAGCGAAATTACCCTCGCGCACGCGGTTGTAGGCACGAAACGTCATGCGATTAAGACTCATCACCAGCGCTACCGCGTGCTCAGCCACCGCGTGAGGAGAATAAGCGGGCACCCGCACCACGGTAATACCCAACCGTTCGGCTGCGGCTAAGTCAACATGGTTAAACCCTGCTGAACGCAGGGCCACTAAGCGTGTACCGCCGTTGTGTAATTGCTCTAACACATCGGCATGTAAGTGGTCATTTACAAAGGCGCAGACGCCCTCAAACCCTTTCGCAAGCGGCGCCGTATCGATGACCAAGCGCGCATCAAAAAAGCTGAGTTCATGACAATTCGCAGCATTGGCACGGGTAAGGAAGGTTTGGTCATAAGGTTTAGCACTAAAAACAGCAACGCGCATAGCAGTAGTCCTGGCTCTTGAAGGAAGTTCAGCATAGGCAATTTGGCTATTATCTACTGAAACAGAGCAGGAGATAGACATCGAGGTCAAAGAAGATAGACATCGGGGTCAAAGAAAGCAGCCACTAAAAACAAGAAAGGTACTGCTAGAAAAAGGTACTGCTAGGAAAAAGTATTGCTAGAAAAAAGAAAGCCGCTCCAAAGGGAGCGGCAAAAGACCGTGACTAGCAATGAGAGGGAGAAACCATGACAGAAAACTGGCGCTAATTTTTGCCAAGTAGCTGTCTTGGTTGCCAGCGTCTCATCAAACGCTGACCATCACAATATAATCATTCTCATTTACCCCGTCAACCCAAATGCGAATACTTTTTATTTATTTTTAAACTCGTGTTTTTACACTACCCCACCAGCTGCAACCATAACGGTAGTGTTAGCATTGCAAGCAGTGTTTGACCGGTAATAATGGCCGCCATCAGCTCTGCATCACCACCTAGTTGGCGAGCAAGAATATAAGCTGATGTGGCGGTAGGCAGCGCTGCAAAAAGTAGCGCCACGTCACGGCTGATAGGCTCCAGGCCCACCAAGTTAGCCAATAGCAGTACTAACGCAGGCATCAGCAGCAGCTTGATGCTATTCGTCGCTATCACGCCACGGTCAAGGCGCAACAATGCCGCAGGGCGCAGCGCCACACCCACGGCAATTAGCCCTAGCGGCAGCGCTGCAGCACCCAGCAGCCCTACCGTATCCTGGCTCCAACCAGGCAAGCCAACCCCTGAAAGATTAAGCCCTACTCCCGCCAGGCAGGCTAAAATCAGCGGGTTTTTAGCCAACGCAAGAGCACTTTGTCCAAGGCTTGCACTACCCAGCGTACCTGCTGCCACAAAGCTTGCGACACACATCACGTTCACTACCGGTACCATAAGCGCTACCGCTACAGCCGCGACAGTAGCTCCTGTACTGCCATGCAGTGCCGCGGCCCCTGCGACGCCTACATAGGTATTAAAACGCACAGCACCTTGAAACACCGAGGTGAAAGCCGCAGGCGTTAGTCCCAAATAGCCACGGAAGCGCCATAGTACTAGGCCAAAAATCCCCATTGTGCCGAGCAGTACCAGTGCTAAGCGAGCAACCGGCACTTGGCTGACATCGGCAGTCGCCAGCGTACTTATCAGCATCGCAGGAAACAGCACAAAGTAGATCAGACGTTCCATCTGCGGCCAAAAACCAGCACTTGGCCAACGGCAGTAGCCAATAGCGGCACCGAGTAAAATCAATAAAAACAGTGGCCCAAGTGCGCCAGTAATGCTCTCCATTATGATTCCTTATTAACTGCGACATCCCAGCACAGCGACATCCGTCCGATTACTGTTACCATGAAACCAACTTCCACCTTACGGCCTGCGTAGTGACCATTTTGCCATGAAGAATTTGCCTAAACCTGCCTACTTTACGGGGTTTCCTGCGCTTAAAGTGCTTATCCTCATTACTGGCATCGCACTGGCTGCCTGTACGTGGTACGTGTTCGCCAATTGGCTACGCGATGATGGTGATATCACCTGGTTTACACCAAACGCCAACTGCAATCTACACACCAGCACCTGCTCAGCGATTCTAGGAGATAAAGGCCGCTTAACCCTGACCGTTGATGCCGATGGCCGAATCGACGCACTGGATATCCTGCCCCTGGATGTCGAAGTTGAGGGCCTCAACCCCAGCCATGTAACAGTCGACTTTATTGGTCGCGATATGGATATGGGCTTACACCGCTTTGCGTTAACCGCCACAGCGCCAGGACACTTTCATGGCCAAGGGCAGGTCGGTATTTGTACGCAAGACGTGATGCCGTGGCGGGCGCGGGTTATCCTGGAGACGCCAGAAGGCAAGCTGGGCAGTTGGTTCGACTTCGACGTGATTAGGAGCTAATGCGCATGGCAGCTAAACCCATTAACCGTAAATCACTATGGCTAGGGCTACTACTTATATTTGCCCTGCTAACCGTTTCCGCTATCGGCCTTTACCAGTTTGCCTTCCAGCCTGACGAGGGAGATGTGTCGGGAGGGCCCATAGAAATGCCGTCTACTCAGGGGGATTTTTCACTGTCTCAGCTAGAGGAAGGTGATATTGCGATTGTTTCCTTTGGCTACACTTACTGCCCTGACGTTTGCCCGATGAATCAGGCTGTTAAGCGCCAAGCGCTAGCCCAACTAAGCGATACTCAGCGTGAGCGCGTCGTGCCAATCATGGTAACGGTAGATCCTGAACGCGATACGCTGCCACGCATGGAAGAGTATATGCAGTTCTTTGGCGAGCAATTTATCGGCTTAGTAGGTAGTCAAGAGCAGCTTAACGACGTCGCGGCGCGCTATGGCGTTATTTGGCGGCGTGTGGAAGCACCCGATTCCGCCATGGCCTACACCATTGACCACAGCGCATCGCTTTTTTTGGTTAACAGAGACGGCGATATTTTACAGAGAGTACTCTACTCTCCAGCGCCACACGGATTAGTGTCAGCGCTAGAGAATGAGCTAGCCCGCTAGTAAGCAATATAACAAACGCCATACCAACAACGCGCCTGAGTTTAAGGCGCGCTTTGTAGCTGCTCAAGCATTGCCATTAATGCGCTAGCCTGAGTGCCACTCCGTGTGTCATGCAGCGGATTGAGCTGCCAAGTGCTCTCGGCAAAGCCCCACCAATCCCAGCACCCCTGCGGGTTGGCCATACTGCTTTCAGCCTGCGGGTAGAGCACTACTTGACCATGGTCTGCTGCCCAGCGATTTAAGCCGCTATGGCGTATAAACGTATCGCCTATCGCGTCCGTGCTCATCTGACAGCCATGCAGCGCTATAGTGACAGGGCAGCCGCCCGCCTCACATGTTTCAGGAATAAACAGATAACCCACGTCAGCCAAGCCTTTAACAGCAAACTCTGACTGATCAAAGGCGATCACTTCGCCCTCGCTAGCAGCAGCATCACGCTCAGGATATAGCCATGAAAGCATGTCTCCGGCAACGTCTTCATCACAGGCAAGCACATGGCTTCCCCCACCCTGTCGACAACCGCCAAGCGCCTGGGGGCTAGCACCAGCCTGCTTTGGCAGTTTTATGGGCCAACCGTGGCCCGTGTTTTCACTGCTTACGAAACGCAGCTGTTCTGGCGATGCCAGCCAGCGCTGCCATTGCTCTGCCAACAAACGTCCCAACTCTGGGGAGACCGTGTCATCTTCATCACCATGCCATACATAGGCATGCAGCTGGCTTAGCGCATCACGCTCACCCACCTGCTCGAGGGACTCATATCGCTCGCGACGTCGATCTAGTTCATCCAGGGAAGGCAGCCCACGGCGAGTGTTCATGCACTGGTTAAGAGCTAAGCTAAGTGCGCCTTGGGCGCAGCTCCACGGACCCGCCGCTAATACGCCTACGCCACTAAAGCGTTCCGGCCAAGCAACCGCCAACTGCGCAGCCATGTAACCACCTGATGAGACACCGACCACGCTAGCATGGTCACTCGCTGCGCTCAGTGCAGGTAACTCCTGTGGCATGTCTTCTGCTTCAGCATGAACAGCCGTGCTGGCTAACAGTAAGAGCGCGCTAAACAGGCAAGAGGTAGAAGCGGCGGAACGTATCATTTACTCGACGCCTAACAGTTCAACGCGGAACGTCAGCATTTCATTCGGGCCAATAGGGCCTTGACCAGCTTCACCGTAAGCCAACTCGGCGGGAATATATAACATCCAGCTATCGCCAACGCTCATCAGCTGTAGGGCTTCTTGCCAACCTTCAATAACTTGATTGACTTGGAAACTCACCGGCTGACCACGTTCGAAAGAGCTATCAAAAACGGTGCCATCCAGCAGCATACCTTCATAGTTCACTTCAACGGTGTCTTCAGCACCAGGCGTTGCGCCATCGCCAGACTCAAGCACTTCATACTGCAAACCAGATTCCGTTACTTCAACTTCTTCACGCTCAGCGTTTTCAGCCAGATAAGCTTGGCCTTCCTCTAAATTAAGCTGAGCAATTTCTGCAGCTTCTTGCTCACGCTCTTCCATAGAGCGCTCTTGGAAAGCGACCAGCGCTTCCATCATCTCTTCCTCACTTAACGCTAATTCATTGCCATCAAAAACATCACGCATACCGTCAGTAAACGCATCAAGGTCGAGGTCTTCAATATCTGCCTGCATGCTCTCGCCAAGGGTGACGCCTAAGCTATAAGCAAGGCGCTGTTCGTCAGTTTCCGGGGCTGCGGCTGCAAAGGGAGCGACCAGTAACAAACTTGCCAGGGCGGTTGAAGAAAACAATGCTTTCATGAAAAAGAACCTTATCCAACGGCGCAACGCGCCAAATGTTTGAGTGCCTCAAAGACTAACACCCGCCACCTCAGGCTGCATTACCTGAGAAGGCGGGTGTTACTCAGACCACTATTACATGCCGTAGTTTAGTCGCTTAAACGACCAGCGTGGGACAGTGTGCCGCACCTGCCACACGCTGGGATACACTACCCAGCAGCAGATTTTTCTCGCCGTTGGTTCCCTGAGCGCCAATCACAATTAAGTCGCACTCCCGCTTACGGGCAAAACGCACAATAGTGCGAGAGGGACGTCCACCTTTCACAAATGCTCTGACTCGTGCGCTATCTGCTCCCATTTCTATAGCGTAGGCTTTAGCGTGTACCGCTATTTCAGTAGCGTACTCTTTAAGGGCATCATCAGGCAGGTCCAGTTTGTTCGGCCGCACCATAGAAAGCGATGCCTCTAATAAACTGTGATGTTTGAACACGCACAGCAGGTAAAGCTCTGCACCAGTAAGCATATGCAGGCCAACTGCTTTTTCCAGTGCCTTAATCGCCCCTTTTGAACCATCTACGGGAATTAATATGCGATTAAACATCCGCGATCTCCTTGTGACTGCTTAGCGGAAGGCAACATCACGCAGGAACAGCGCAATTTGCGGGAACATGATCAGCAGCGCTGCCGCTAAAATCAGCATAAAGATGAAGGGCGGTGTACCTTTGATGACTTCCCAGTAAGGCCGCTTAAAAATCGCAATCGCGGTAAATATATCGCAGCCAAAGGGCGGTGTTGCCGAACCTATTGCTACCTGTAACGTGATCAATATACCCACCAGAACAGGGTCAAGGCCGGTGGCTGCAATCGCAGGAGCAAAAATGGGCGTAAGCACCAGAATGACCACAATTGGGTCAACAAACATGCAAGCAACAAAGAAAGAGATACAGATCGCAATCAGCACGCCGGTAGGCCCAGCCTCATTAACGCCGACCGCTTCCAGAATCATTTGTGGAATCTGCGCGAATGAAATTATCCAGGAAAATCCATTACCCACAGCGACCAAAATAAAGACCACCGCAGTAATTAAGCCAGTGGATTTAGCAATCGCATAAATATCTTTCATCTTCAGCGAACGGAACACCACAAACTCAAGCAGCACAGCATAGAGCACGCATGCCGCCGCTGCTTCCGTCGGGCTAAAAATACCGCCGTAGATACCACCCACAATAATGACAGGAAAACCCAGCGGCCAAAGCGCTTTTTGTACGGCGACTGCGCGCTCTTTCCAGCTAGCTCGCGGCTCAGTAGGTACATCTTTTACTACAGCATAAATAACGCAATAAATAGAGAACATCAGCAGAATTAATAACCCTGGCCCAATGCCTGCAATAAACAGCTCGCCAATCGAGGTGCCCGAAATAACCCCGTAGATAATCATGCCAATGCTAGGAGGAATCAGGAAGGCAATGTCACTAGCATTAATAATCAGAGCCAGTGTGAAGGGGTCAGAGTAGCCCGCTTTCAGCATTTTAGGCCGCAGTGGTGACCCAACTGCCACTACGGTTGCCTGAGTAGACCCCGAAACCGCACCAAACAGCGTACAAGACGTTGCTGTACTGACCGCAAGCCCCCCTTTAATATGGCCTATAAAGGACATCACCATATCGATCAGCCGATTAGCCGATTGGCCGCGCGTCATAATATCAGCCGCCAGAATAAACATTGGTACTGCAATCAGCGAGGCTGGCCTGATACCCGCCATCATCTGCTGAATCAGCGTATCCATTTGGCCAAAGCCATTAAACATCATATAAAAGCCGATTACCGCTGCCGTAATCAGCGGAATCATCATAGGAAAGCCCAGCAGCAGCAGGGCAATCATGGTGACTACCATTATCGTCGTCATAGCGTTCCCCTAGGGTATAAGCCCTGCTTTACACTTCAGTTTCGGTATCTTTGTAACCGTCGACTACCCCAGTAGAGAGATATACATCTCGAGAGGTCAGGTTTTTAATCGCCGTCAACAGGTATTGAATGCCTGTAATCAGAAAACCCATAGGTACCCAGATATAAATAATCCAAATGGGAATCCCAAGAGACGGCAATACGCGACCCTTGCTTTGCAGGTCGAGTATGTACACCACGGAGTAATAAAGCAGAAAGAACATAACGAGAGAGGTAAATAACGAAATAACTATCATCAATACCTTTCGTCCACCAACCGGTAACGCATCGTAGATTGCCGACATGCGAATGTGACGGCCGTGGCGAGCAGCGTAACCGATACCCGCAAAGGTAATCATAATGATTAAAATACGGTTTAATTCACCTGAAAACATAATGCTATTACCAAATACAAAGCGGGCAATAACATTGGTGACCGTATTCAACGCCATTAGCAAAACCCCCATCGCCAGTATGACTGACTCGATTTTGCTAATTACGGTGTCGATCACACCTAGTATGCCGGGCAAACCAGAACTGTAATTCATTTCAGATTCTTCTTCGGTCATCGCCGATCTCCTCTTATGCAGCGTGGCAGCTAACTATCTAGGACAACGTAGCGCCTCTTCCTTCACTGACCACCGAACGGAGCGTGTCCGGCCTTACTCATTTTGTAGCGTAACGGTTAATAACTCTTTCCGCTTCAACGCTGGATGTACGTAAATTTTTCTGTCTTTTACGTAAGGTAGCGCGCTTTTTTTGTTAGGTGGTCGTCAGCTCCGGTTAAGCGTATAAGAATAAAAAAGGGGCAGCGCTGGCTGCCCCCTGGGTGGTTTTCCGTTAAAGCGAGTGTACTAAACAGTCAATCACTCGTTAGTTACGGCTTCGAGATCAGCTTTAAACTGTTCCAGTAGCTCAGCGCCTTTATCACCCGTCATTTCTAAGAAGGCTTCTTCGACCTGAGGAGCACGGTCACGGAAAGCCTGAATTTGATCTTCATCCAAACGTGTCACAGTCACTTCGTCGGAAGCTTCCTGAATTTTAGCTAACGCTTCGTCAGCTAGCCCTTTAATGTGCTCGATTGTGTGATCATAGGCAGCATCAGACGCTTCCCGTACTAGCTCCTTATCTTCATCAGACAAGCCATCATAGAAGTCCTGATTCGCCATCATAGCGGTAGTGAACCAACCATGGCCTGTAAAGGTAAGGTGCGGTGACACTTCATATAAACCGCCAGACTCGATCCAGAAGATCGGATTTTCTTGACCATCGATAATACCGGTTTGCAGGCCACCATATACTTCGCCCCACGGCAGCGGAGTCGGTGTTGCACCAAAGGCATCATAAGTTTCTGAAAGCAAAGGGTTCGTCATGGTACGAATTTTTTTGTTATTCATATCATCCGGCGAGCTAATCGGCTCATCGGTAGTGACGACCATTTCACCTTCAGGGTACATCTTCAGCAGCTCAAGACCTTGCTCGGCATAAAGCTCCGGGAACATCTCGTTAATAGCCTTACTCTCATCAAAGAAAGTGAGGACAGTTTCTTCATCGGTAGGTAATAAGTAAGGAATGAAGAAAATTTGCGCTTCTGGAATAAGCGAACCAGTAAACCCAGGTGACTGGTTAACGAACTGAAGAATACCGTTTTGTGTCTGCTCCATGATGTCGTCAGACTCACCTAGCTCACCAAAACGATAAACCTGAACGCTGTGATCAGAATTCTCTTCAATATATTCTTTGAAGGCGTAAGCGAACACATCCTGAACGTCGCCTTCGTACTCTTCGTGGGCATAACGCCAGTTGTCTGCTTGAGCGGCAGCGCTGAGGCCAAATAAAAGTGCACCGATGCTCGCAGTCGTCATTAACTTGGTCGTTACTGAACGAGTCGAAATTAACTTGCTTGCCTTCATGCGAAGTTCCCCTAGCAGTGGTAAGCGCGCTGTACGAGTGCGCCAGTATTCAATTTTTGTATAATGCGTGCTGCTCTAAAACACTCTACTCTTTGCCACGTTCGTTGCCACAGGTCTCTTGAAACAACTGTCTTTATCAGCATTATTCATAAAAGCATGTCTTTTTTGATTCGTTTAGAACAGCCTTCAAAAATAGCTTTTAAAACAGTTAAAAAGAGTCATGACACTCTTATAAACACGCGTTATTCAAAAATAGCTTAATTTCAGGCTAGCGCGGTCGCTCGTAGCGGTCAAGCTGTGTCGCAAGCCTATTAAGTGCCTCCCTAACCTTCTCGCGTTCAGGTTGCACAACCACTTGCTCAAGTGCAAGCGCATCAAAAAACAGCCTATCTTGCAGCCATTGTGCAACATCATGCTGGCTTATAGCGCAGTTTGTTAAACGCTGTTTATGGGTAGACGCTTGCAATATCCATTGCTGCCAGCGTTGAAGATTCTCACGCTCAGCCTGCAACTCAGCCTGTTGAAGCGTCTTTCGCAACTGCGCAACGGCCCCATTGTTTACTGCTTGTGGCTTAAGTTCACGACGTAGCTGGCGTAAAACGGCCGTCACTGACTGCTGCCAGTGATTGCTCGCTTTGCGCTCCACCGCCAACGCATCTGGCATTATCTGAAGGCCGTATTGGTAGAGCCAGCCATGGACTAGAAGCTCACACACATCAACCCCGGCCCTGTCCTGTAGCACAAGGCATGCTTGCTCAACCCCTGGCTGAGCATAAAATGCCAGTGCAAAATCCCATAGCGAAGCCTGCTGTAAGCGCTGTAATCGGTTAGAATCGAACATTGATTTACCCACTTTTATCGGGAGAATGCATGATCGCACTGCGCCAAGTCGCCCTGCAACGGGGCACACAAACACTACTCGATAACGCTGATCTTACGCTCCACAGCGGCGTAAAAGCTGGCATTATCGGGGCAAACGGCGCCGGTAAGTCGAGCTTATTCAAACTTCTGCTAGGCGAGCTTGGCCCTGACCAAGGCGACGTTGAGATGAGCGGTGGCCAGCGGATAGCCCACATGGCCCAGGAAGTGGAAGCACTGGATCGACCCATTGTGGAGTACGTACTTGATGGGGATCACGCGCTGCGTCAAGCTGAGACTGATCTGCTGGCTGCACGCAAAGCAGACGATGCGCATCGCGAGGCCGAGTTGCATGGCTTAATAGAAACGCTGGATGGCTACACGGCAGAGTCGCGAGCATCGCAGCTATTGGTGGGGCTCGGTTTTGTGCAAGCGGATCTGCAGCGGCCCTTGTCGGACTTTTCCGGTGGCTGGCGTATGCGGGTGAATCTAGCCCGCACGCTATTTATGCCATCTGATTTATTGCTACTTGATGAGCCGACCAACCACCTTGATCTCGACGCCCTGCTTTGGCTTGAACAATGGCTAACCCGCTATCCAGGCACGTTGCTGCTCATTTCGCACGATCGTGACTTCCTAGATGCCGTATGTGATCACATCGTGCACATGCACCACCAGACGCTAGAGCTCTACCGCGGCAACTATTCCCGCTTTGAGCGCACCCGAGCTGAAAAGCTTGCTTTGCAGCAGGCTGAAGCGGCCAAACAGCAGGCTCGCCGTGAAGAGATTGAGCGCTTTATTGCACGCTTTCGCGCCCAGGCAACAAAAGCAAAGCAGGCACAAAGCCGTGTGAAGATGCTGGAACGCATGGGCGATATCGCCGTTGCTCATACAGATTCACCTTTTCACTTCACCCTACCTGCAGCAGATAAGACCTCACACCCGCTGCTAGTGCTGGATCAAGCCACCTTGGGCTATCGCGGCGATACGGGGGATGTCGCCCAATTAAAGAAAGTCAACATTACGCTATTACCCGGCAGCCGCATTGGCCTGTTAGGCCCCAACGGCGCGGGTAAATCAACGCTGATTAAGTCACTGACCGGCGAGCTAGCGCTGCTAGAGGGTAAGCGGGTGCCTGGCGAGCATTTGGCCATTGGCTACTTTGCCCAGCACCAGCTGGAGAGCCTGGACGTGACCACGACACCGTTTGTCCATGTGCAGCGGCTCTCTCCTACCGCGAGCGACCAGGAAATTCGCAACTTCCTAGGTGGCTTTGGCTTTAAGGGCGATGACGCCTTTGGCGAAGTTGGCACCTACTCAGGCGGTGAAAAAGCGCGCTTGGCACTCGCGCTGGTTGCTTGGCAAAAACCTAACCTCCTGCTACTCGATGAGCCAACCAACCATCTAGATCTGGAAATGCGCGAGGCGTTGACCGAGGCGCTGGCAAGCTTTGAAGGCACCGTCATTCTGGTATCCCACGATCGCCACCTATTGCGTGCCACAGTCGATGAGTTCTGGCGGGTGGCAGACCACCGGGTAGAACCCTTTGATGGCGACCTCGACGACTACCGGGTATGGTTGAAGGCACGATTGGAAGAGAGCCGCCGGGATTCGCGCAGTGAGAAAAGCGACCGCCAAAGCCAACAGCCCAGCGGTGACCGCAAAGCAGCCCGTAAGGCAGCGGCGGAACTGCGCGAGAAACTACGGCCGCTGAAAAAAGAGCGCGATCAAGCTGAAAAAACCATGGAGAAAGCTCAGCGCGAGCTTGAAGAAGTAGAAGCTATTCTGGCTGACCCAATGCTTTATACCGACAGTGCTCGTAAAGTAGAGCTTACCGATGCACTTGCCCAACAGGCGAAAATCAAAAGCCGCCTGGACAACGCTGAACAGCAGTGGCTAGCAGCAGAGGAGGCGTTAGAAACCATGGAAGCGGAGCTGTTGGCCAGCGAAGACACCTAAGACCGCACCACTACAAAGTTGCGCCACTCTCGCTCCAGCGCTAAAAAGTTAGCTTTCAAGCAAGAACGTTACCGGCCCATCGTTAACCAGCGCCACTTGCATATTCGCACCGAACTGGCCGGTAGCCACAGTGGGCCAAGCAGAGCGGGCGCTGGACACCAAGTAATCAAACAACCGATGCCCTTCCTCAGGCGGAGCTGCACTAGAGAAGCTGGGACGCAGTCCTTTGCGCGTATCAGCGGCCAGGGTGAACTGAGACACTAGCAATAGGCCTCCGTTTGCCTGCTGTACGTTAAGATTCATCTTATCGTCGTGGTCGCTGAAGACACGATAGTGCAGCAGCTTATGCAATAGTTTTTCAGCATCAGCCTCGCTATCGCCTTTTTCAACACCCACTAATGCCAGCAAACCATGGTCAATGGCTCCCACTGTTTCACCCTCGACCGTCACACTGGCATTTTTCACCCGCTGAATCAGTGCCTTCACACTTTCCCCTTACGATATTATCCCAAGAAGAGATAGTGTAATCGCTTGCCTAGGCGTCAGCCAAAAGCCTTTTACCGTCTTAACGCTGGCCTAACAGTGCATTACGAAAGTCATCGCTTAGTGGGCGCTCGCCCAACCAAATACCAAACAGAGCACTGGCGAACTCTACGCTCTCGTCTTCAAACACCACATCACCATTAAGGGCGAGCTGCAGCGCCTCCCCATCCCAACTAAGCAGATAGCGATCACCAGGTGTGACATCACGATAGCCTTGGTTCAGCCGCTCTAGGTCCTCTTCGATCTGATTAAACTCGTAGAGTGTCAGCGACGCTTTTAGCGTTTTCTCAGTCGCTTCAGCAAAGTCGGCTGCCTCAATATCATGAAAATAAGCTAGCTCAAGACGCCGAGGCACATTACTCAACGGCTGTGGTTCAGTTTCCCCTTCAAGCTGATAGTAGGCCCCTGCATACGCCGTCCAAATCATGTAGCGAAACACCCCACTCCCTATTAACGCATAACGTTGCCCATCACTGTCCACGATGCGCTCAAAGCGCTCCCCTCGCTCGGTGACGCTATCGGCCAATACATTAGGCGCCAATAGGCAAATACCTACTGTTAACAGCGCGCCTAGCGCTAAAGGATATTTGTGTACAGATAGCATAGCGAAAACCTCTTTCACTCGGAATATTAGCTATACATACACAAAATAAAAATAAAGGTTCCGTACAACAATTACCAAGAGCGACACAACATGAGATCACAATGAGGTTCGCCCAGCAGCATTTCGGTCACTTGGCTAGTGTGCTGGGGCTGGCCACGGCTACCAATAATCACTAAATCGGGTGAGTGGCGCTTCATATAATCGTGGAGCACATCGCAGGGCTGCCCTGGCTCAAGCACTAGCTCGACATCAGGCACGCCATCAAGATCGCGCATTAAACTCTCAATTTCGTTATCCAGCGTCCTACGTAAGCGCTCTACTTCATGATCTCGCCACTGGGCAAAATTAGCCTGAGAGCCCAGCTCGCGCTCTCCAGGCAAGCTCCAGGCATGCAGGAGTGTCAGCTTCGCTTCAGGGAAGCGAATGAGTGCCTCCCTGAGTGTTTGACGAGCGGTAAGCGAAAAATCGATTGGCACCAGGATATGTTGCCAGGGCTGGGTTGGTAGATAAGAGGCGACCACCACTGGGCAGGGCGCACTTCTCAACACACGCATAACGGTAGTGCCTAAAAGAAGGTCTTTTTGCCCGCGTTTACGGTGCATACCCATAATAATTAACGAGGCATTGCGTTCGTGAGCTTCTCGAACGATTTCAACATGCGGCGCACCCACAACGGTCTGAATGAGTAACGAAGGCGCTTCCAGCGCGTAATCTTCGCGCAGATCGGTCAGGGTGGCGCTGATGTCTTCATTCACCGCGCTTTCAACGTCGTGAAGAACACGACGGGGCAGATAGGGGTCAAGGACATGAAGAATGTCGAGCTGCGCTCCTTGGGCATAGGCTAGCCGTAAAGCTCGGGCAAAAGCAGCTCGGTTATCCTGAGAAAGATCCGTAGCAAATAGCAGCGTGCGAGACATGGCACAACTCCTTGGCCGATCAAGTCGGCACCGTCAGTAGGCACGTTAGATAGCCATACAGGCACTGTTCAGCATGGTGTTCGTTTGTACATACCGCAAGGTGTCTCTTACCTTTTCCACCGCTGCTCTACATGCTTATTGCGCTAGATCATTTCTCTTACCACCACGCGTGAAAATGATGTACAGGTCCTCGCCCACGACCGACATTGAGGCGAGCGCTCGCTTCTAATGCAGCATGCAACCACTGTTTTGCTTCACCAATTGCCTGCTTAGGCGCGCTGGCCTCTGCATCAGCAGGCAGTTTCGCCAAGCACGCCGCAATTGCAGAGGAGAGTGCGCAGCCTGTGCCGTGCAGGTTGTCAGTGGCAATACGCGAGGCAGGAAGCCATGTGTGTCCATTTGGGGTTGCCAGTAAATCTGGACAAGTATCCCCACGCAGATGACCTCCTTTCAGCACCACGTAAGGCGCTCCCAACTCCACCAGCGCTGGCAGCATCGCTTCCATATCGTCTAGTGAAGTAGGCGGTTCGGTATTTAAGAGCACCGCCGCTTCGGGCAAATTAGGCGTAATGACGTCCGCTAAAGGTACCAGTATGTCGCGCACTGCGCGTATGCCAGCATCGCCAACCAAAATATCACCACTTTTTGCCACCATAACCGGGTCCAAGACGACCCAACGGGGACGGTTTTGGCGCAACACATCAGCAATGACCTCAGCAACTTCACGGCTAGCGACCATGCCAATTTTAACCGCCTCTAATTCGACGTCATTTAACAGGTGCGCTAACTGCTCACGAATGACCTGAGCCGACACAGGGTACACCGCTGCCACGCCACACGTGTTTTGCACCGTCAGTGCTGTCACCACACTGGTGCCATAAGTACCTAAAGCGGAAAACGTCTTTAGGTCTGCTTGAATACCTGCGCCACCAGAAGGGTCAGAACCCGCGATGGTGAGTACATTGCGAAGGCGGGAGTCGATAGACATGGGGTTCCTTACTTAACGGTTCAGTAGTTCTCTAGCATACCCAAATGCGCAGCTAAACAAGAACTGCTTAAGCAAGGACTTTTTAGACAGGGCTGCTTAAATAAAACAATGGCCGCCCTTAGGCGGCCATTGCATGTTCAACAAGCGTAAAATGCCAATAGCATATTTATGTCACTATTAGGCCTTTACTGCTAGGCCTTTACTGCCTCGCATCCCCCTCGGGATTACGCGCGTTGTAATACGCCTGTTCAGAAATCGCATGGTAGTCTTCTACCTTATTCTGAAACGCTTGGTACGACTCATAGATACGCGTTGCCAGCTCGCTAGACTCCGCCAGCTCTGCCACGACATCGGCAGAGTGCTCACGGGCTTGAGCAAGAACATCATCAGGGATACGGCGCAACTCAACGTCATGCTCGTTGACCAACGTCACTAGCGCATCGTTATTACGCGCGGTGTATTCGTCTAGCACATTAGCATTAACATCGCGCACGGCCGTGGTAAGAATGGCCTGTAAATCTGCCGGTAGTTCAGCCATCGCTTCTTCGTTCACAATAGCTTCAAACATTACGGTCGGCTCGTGCCAACCTGGGTAATAGTAATAATCAGCGGCTTGGTGCAGGCCAAAGGCTAAGTCGTTATATGGGCCAATCCATTCGGTTGCATCAATGGCGCCAGACTGTAGCGAGGTGAAAATTTCACCGCCCGGCATGTTAACTATCGCTACGCCCATACGGCTCATTACTTCACCACCAAGCCCTGGCATACGCATTTTCAAACCATCAAGGTCATCAACCGAGTTGATTTCCTTGTTGTACCAACCGCCCATTTGTACACCAGAAGCACCGGCCACCAGCACATCGACACCGAAGTCATCATACAACTCGTTCCAAAGCTCCATACCGCCGCCAAAATGCAGCCAAGCATTCATTTCCTGTGCGTTCATGCCAAACGGTACGGCAGCAAAGAACTGCGCAGCGGGCGCTTTGCCTTTCCAGTAATAAGAAGCCGAGTGGCCAAGTTCAGCGGTACCATCGGATACAGCATCAAATACTTCAAACCCCGGCACCAACTGACCAGCGCCAAAGACTTCAATGGTCAGGCGACCATCGGACATCTCTTCCACCAACTGCGAGAGCCGCTCAGGCCCCTGCCCTACACCTGGGAAGTTTTTCGGCCAAGAGGTGACCATTTTCCAGCGAAAGTTTTCTTGCGCCTGGGCCTGATTATCAAAACTTGAAACCACCAGCAAGCTAGCGGATAGCGCAGTTGTCATCGCAATAGCGACAGGTAGAGCTTTGGCTTTCATACGAACCCTCTTATTTCTATTTTTACTGTTATGGGTAGAGAGATTACCGCCTAGCACTATTGGCCAGGCGGTCTGTTACAAGCCGTGACTATTTATAGCTTTGCGGCTTTACTTAAGATTGCCACTCTGTGCCGTTGATAGTAACGATATTTTTCAACTCGGCACTCATCAAAACAGCGTATGTCAGAGTAGCCCTGGCAGCCATGTGGCGAGCTGCGGGAAAAACGTTAGCATCAGTAACATGGCAAGCTGCATCAAGATAAACGGGATTACCCCACGGTAAATCGCCGAAGTAGGCACCGAGGGTGGTGCCACGCCACGTAAATAGAACAGCGCAAAACCAAATGGCGGGGTTAAGAACGATGTTTGCAGATTAATAGCGATCATGATGCCCAACCAAATCGGGTCAAGCCCCATGGCCAGAAGAATCGGCCCAACGATAGGCACCACCACAAAGGTGATTTCGATAAAGTCGAGAATAAAGCCAAGTAGGAAGATGACTAGCATGACAATAATGGTCGCGCCCACTACCCCACCGGGCATACCTTCAAACAGTTCAGTGACCATATGCTCGCCACCATAAGCCCGGAAGACCAACGAAAACAGGGCAGCACCGATCAAAATCATGAACACCATGGTCGTCACATGGGTAGTTGAACGCAGCACGTCTTTCAGCGTTGCCCAATCCAACTGACGATAAGCAAGGGCTAACACCAAAGCACCAAAGGCGCCAACGGCCGATGCTTCAGTAGGCGTTGCAAAACCACTTAAAATCGAGCCAAGTACCGCCACAATAAGCACTACGGGAGGTACTAAGCCTTTCAACAGTAGCATTCCCAGGCCTGAGGTATGCCCAAGCTCTGCCATCAGCTCTTCACGATTAGCGGCTGGTGCCATGTGCGGCCGAAATAGCGCCACCAGGGCAACATAAATCATATACATCACCACCAGGATCAGCCCTGGCACCAGGGCACCCATAAATAAGTCGCCTACAGAGACTGTTTTAGGACTAAAAATGCCCATAGAGAGCTGCGCCTGCTGATAAGCCGAGGACAGCACATCACCCAAAAGGACTAGCGCAATAGAAGGCGGAATAATCTGGCCTAACGTGCCAGTTGCACAAATAGTACCGGTTGCCAGTGAGGTGCTATAACCACGCTTTAACATAGTGGGTAGCGACATAAGCCCCATGGTAACCACCGTCGCACCTACAATACCGGTGGAGGCCGCCATCAGCATTCCTACCAACGTCACCGAAATACCCAAGCCGCCACGCATAGCACCAAACAGCAGCGCCATGGCATCAAGTAGTGTTTCAGCTACTTTAGACTTTTCAAGCAAGACGCCCATTAAAACAAACAGTGGCACTGCCAGCAGCGTTTGGTTGGTCATAATGCCGTAAAGCCGATTGGGCAACGCAGCGAGATAACCACTATCAAAGTTAGCGTCGATACCTATGGCTTCTAAACCTAATCCCATGCCTGCAAATAGCAGCGCGGTACCTGCTAACGAAAGCGCCACCGGAAAGCCAAACATCAACACAATGCAGATGGAGGCAAATAAAATAATTGGCATAAATTCCAGCATCAAACGCGCTCCTCAAGATGGTTGTCATCACCAATAGACGGGGATATCCGGCCAGTAAATACGTAGCCATTGCGCACCACTTCAATGACACCTTGCAGGATCATCAGCGCAGCAAAGAGCGGTATTAACGTTTTCAGTGCAAAGACAGCTGGAATGCCACCGTAGTCTGAGGAGGTCTCCATAATACGCCAAGAGTTAGCAACGTAACCAAAGCTGGAAGCGATGATAAAAATCATCACGGGCATTAACAAAGTGATAATGCCCACAATATTAACCACCGCCTGGCGGCGGGGCGTCATTCCACGATAAAAAATATCAACCCGTACATGACCATCGTGGCGAAAGGTATAGGCCGCAGCGAGCATAAAGACACTGGCATGCATATACATCACCAGTTCTTGCATAAAAATGCTGTTAACGCTGAAAACATAACGAAGCAGTACAATCGCGAACTGAATCAACATCATAATGATGATCAGCCACGCAAGGCTACGTCCAAACCACTCCGAAATGCGGTCCAGCGCAGCGATAAACGCAGGTAGTTGTGTTGTGTCCGACATGGAAGTGTCTCGCGTAAAACGGCTAGTGGAGTCAGGGGGCAGACAATAGCGCATATACGCAGACAATGCAGCGCCTGTACACCACCAAGTAAACTAACGTTAAACGCTTTGACGAATTGCCGCCAGGCAAGCTGCAGGTAGCGGTAAATCCACAGCAATCGGCAGATGGTCTGAAAACAAATGATCCAATACGCGCACATCGGCGGCTTCGAGGGTTTGAGACAGCAGAATATGATCTAGAGCACGACGAGGTTGCCAGGAGGGGTAGCTAAGCAGTGGCTTAACCGGGTGAAGCGGCAACGACGTACTAAAACGTTCATGGGCATGAAGCTGCTCAGGCGTACAATTAAGATCCCCCATCACCACCACATGACGCAACGGCTCGATAATGTTACTCAGATAATTAAGCTGACGAACCCGTCCGCGGTGACTCAGCGCCAAATGAGCTACAAAGATATGCAGTGCATCTGGCCCTTCTCCATAGCGCGCATGAATAGCACCACGACCTGGCAACATCCCAGGCAAGCGATGCTCTTCGATATGGCTAGGCACAATGCGCGACAATAGCCCATTACTATGCTGGGCAAACTGCCCCAAATTACGATTTAATTGTTGAAAGTAGTGGGGAAATCGCGCCTGGGAAGCAAGGTATTCAACTTGGTTAACACGGCCAGAACGGAAGCTGCCACCATCGACCTCTTGTAACCCAACCACATCAAATGGCGCTAACACATTTCCCATTTGCGCTAAGCGCTTAAGACGTTGTGGGTGGGGCAGTACATGCTGCCAGCTACGGGTAAGATAATGGTGATACGCTGACGTTTGAATACCCACCTGTAAATTAAACGTCAGCAGACGAAGGTGACCACGTTCAGCCAGAGATGACGCAGGCAAGCCTATTTGCCCCCCTGCGTGCCCCTGCTCTAACACGGTTATTGTGTGCGCTCATTACGCACACGCTCAACGAGCGCATCCGCAATTTGCGGCATATTCTCCAAGCTACCGGCGGTGCTGGGAGACACAAGGTAGCGGCCATCAATAACTAAGGCAGGCACGCCCATCAGGCGCATTTCACGCATGCGGCCATTTGCTTTATTGACCTCACTGCGAACGTCGAATGCCGTCAATGCTTGCTTGGCTTCTTTTTCACTTACACCGTAATTAGAGAAAAATTCAGCGATTTCATCTGGGTCAGTCAGCGAGCGACCATCTTCATGAATCGCTTCAAAGAAATCAGCGTGCAGTTGCTCTTCAATGCCCAGTGATTCCGCCGCATAAAACGCTGTCGCGTGGGTATTCCAATCACCACCCATCGTTGCAGGCATATGAACAACGCTAACGTCATCTTCAAGGGTTGCGTACCACTCGCTTACTGGTTCTTGCAGCCGATAACAATGCGGGCAGCCAAACCAAAACGCTTCGGTCACTTCAATCTGTCCCTCATCTACCTGGGTTGCTACCGGCGACTCAAGCAGCGTGTAGTGCTGTCCTTCCACCAGCTCCTGGGCACTCACTGAGGCAGAAAGGCCTAAACCAGCTACCGCGACCATTAACGTTTTCAACATAGCAAAAATTCTCCAAGAATAAGCGAGACTATGACCGCTAAGCATATACAGAGGTTCCCCATCTCTTTAATTACCAGTGAGATAGGGCACCTTGATTAGCAGCGACTAGTTCAAGCCTAATAGATAATTCGCTACAGCCTCCATGTCGTTATCGCTCATTTTGGAAGCGATATCGCCCATGATGTTATTCGGGCTGTTGGCACGCTCACCGGAAGCAAAGTCTTGCAACGTAGACACCGTGTACTCTGCGTGCTGGCCTGAAAGTGCCGGATATACCGCACTACCGATGCCAGCCCCCGTGGGGGTATGACAAGCGCTGCACGCAGGAATACCTTTGGTCATATCACCTGCCCGGTACAACTCTTCACCTCGGGCTAAAAGCTCAGCATCTTCGTCGCTGGTCTGACCAAGGTTCGCATCTTGTCCTGCGAAATGAGCAGCAACGTCCCAAGCGTCTTGATCAGAGTAATCGTCAACCAGCCCCGCCATTTGCGCGACAACGCGGTTACCGTCGCGAATATCCATGATCTGCTTAGCTAGGTAGGACATTTGCTGTCCTGCTAGGTTGGGAAAAGCGCCCGATGGACTAATACCCTGCTGACCATGGCAGGCCGCGCAGGTTTGAGCCATTTCACGACCAGCCGCCGCATCCGCGTCCGCTTGGTGGTCGGTTTGAGCATGTACGGTGCCAACGGCACCCATGGTAATTGCCAGGCTTGCCAGTAACTTTCTCATTGCTATTCCACTATGCCGTTTGATTATTGACTGGTACGCACCCTGGGCGCTGCCCAGGTTCAGCACTTTACCAGGGTCAGCTCCGCCAAAACGAACAACATGTCGTGTTGGTCGCTGCTGGCTAGAGCGCGATGGTACACTAGCGCCCCAGGTCGCAGTTATAAACCGCTTGCATTATAACGAATCACCCTAGCGGCGGGAATGCAAGTCCAGGTCTGCTTTTGGGGTAATTCGTCGCGGTACCGTCATTTACTCACGTTAACGTGGTGAAACGGGCCGTCTTATACGTCTGTTTTTCAGGATTAACACCATGTCTACTGCTAATGATAACCCAATCGCCCGGCTGAACTACCCCACTGCCCGCTTTATGATCAGTGCACCAACACTTGCCCTGTGCCCAGATGATACTGGCGCAGAAGTAGCGTTTGCCGGGCGCTCCAATGCGGGTAAATCAAGTGCGATTAATGCACTTACCCAACAAAATGCCTTAGCCCGTACCTCACGTACACCGGGCCGTACTCAGCTAATCAACTTTTTCAGCATCATGAACGACGAGTCACGCCGCTTAGTCGACTTACCCGGCTACGGCTACGCCAAAGTACCGGAAGCCGTGAAGCTTGAGTGGCAGCAGCACCTGTCTGATTATCTACGCGGTCGCTTCAGCCTACGCGGTCTTGTACTGCTAATGGACGTGCGCCATCCGCTAACCGAATTTGATCAAATGATGCTCAACTATGCCGACAAGCGCGAAATGCCCGTGCATATTCTGCTCACCAAGTCCGATAAATTAAAAAAAGGTCCTGCTAGTGCCACGCTGCAAAAAGTCCGCTCTCGCCTTAAAGAGTGGGAAGACCTAGTCTCAGTTCAGCTTTTCTCGTCGCTCAAACGCGATGGTGTGGATACACTTTCACAAAAACTTGACCAGTGGCTGCATACCCCTGAGTAAACCAAGGTTTGCCGAACAAGCCAAGTTTTCCCAAACAAGCTGAACCTTGCTAACGATACATTATCTTGCCAACCAAGCCTGGCTACTTAAAATCCGCCGCAACCGCTATATTAGGGGCGTCGTTCTAACCACTCGATTAGTTCGGGCAGCTCTTTCACGTGGGCAATGCGGTGAATACGTGCGGGCAAGGCTTGATCGCCTTGCGCGGCAATCCATGCGGCATGCATGCCCAGCTGCTGGGCAGGCACTACGTCTTCTTGCCAGGAGTCACCTACATGCATCGCGCGATGGGGCGCTACGTTAAGACGCTCCAGGGCAGTGAGAAACGGCTTAGGATCTGGTTTTGGTGCCAATAACTCCCCGGCTGCAATAGCGACTGGGAAGTACGCTGCTAACGGCTGACGTTTAAGATGAATATTGCCATTGGTAATAGCCGCTAGTTGGTATCGCTCGCTCAACGCGGATAACAGCCCAGCGGCTTCAGCGTGCGGCGTTACTTGAACCCGCAGGCGATGAAACTCATTCATAGCAGCGGCAGCCCACAGCAATGCACTACTGCGTGTTAAGCCTTGGGCTTCCAACTGTGCTTCTAACGCCCGCAATCGCAGCCAGGTAAAATCACCGCGCCGTTCTGGCACTCGCTTGGCCCACTCTTGGCGGCGCTCTAGGTAATCGGCCAGCCCCTGCTGGTAACTCAGCGCTAATGGCGCTTCATGGCGAGTTTTGCGCCACACCGCCAGCGCTTCAATTAGCCAACGATAGTGGCCCTCTTCCGTTTTTAACATCACGCCTTGGTTGTCCCACAGCGTATCATCAAGATCAAACGTAATCGCTTGTAGCGAAGCCATGGTTAACTCCGTGTAGGGCGGCGTTTAGCGCGGGGGTGAGCCGCATCATAACTTTCGGCTAAATGCTGCCAATCGAGGCGGGTGTAGACTTGAGTCGTCGATAAATTAGCATGCCCCAGCAACTCCTGAACCGCCCGCAGGTCTTGGCTGGACTCCAATAAATGACTTGCGAACGAGTGCCGCAATCGATGGGGATGAAGGTGTTCGGGCAAACCCCGCACAATAGAAAGTTGCGCCAACCGTTTTTGAATACCACGATGCCCTAAGCGCTGCCCACGCTGGCCGACAAATAGCGCCATTTCACCCGTTGCCGCCATTTCAGAGCGACACAGCAACCACGCCGTAATCGCTTGATCTGCTCGCTTACCAACGGGCACTTGCCGAGGCTTACTGCCCTTACCCACCACTCTCACATGATGGGCATTTAAGTGACTCACATCCAGCGCAGCAAGTTCCGCTAACCGTAGGCCGCTAGAGTAAAACAACTCAAGCATTGCTTGGTCACGTATTGCCAGCGGCGTGCCATCGTGTGGCGTATCTAAAAAACGTGATAGCGCATCAACATCAAGCGGCCTTGGTAAATGGCTTGGCTGCTTTGGCGTACGCAGTAATCCCACAGGGTTGTCGGCAAGTACGTGCTGCTGCACAAGATAGTCAGCAAAACGTGATAGCGCAGCGCGGCGGCGGGCCAAGCTTCTCGGCGCAAGACCGCGGCTTCGCTCGGCCCCTAAAAAGGCGCGCAGAAATGCAGTGTCTAACGTCTCTGCATCGGTTACACCGCGTTGCTCAGAAAAACGCAGCAGAGCGTTTAAATCCTGACGATACGCCGCCACCGTGGCAGGGCTTGCATGGGCAGCAAGTTTACGTAAATACACGTCGACCTGCGTCGTTAAGGAGCCTGGGCTACCCATGATGATCTAGGCGAAGCAGTAGCCGTGCCACGATATCGCTCAAGTACTCGGTAAATAACGTATCCATACTGGCGCGGTAACAGTCCGGGTCGGGGCTTGCGAGAAGTAAATAGCCCAGCTGCTCGCCTGCGGAAAGCCGCGAAATGGCGCAGGAACCCGCCCGCCGGGGTGTTTTGGTATGCGGCAACAGGCATTTCCAATCGCTAACGCTGAGCTTGACACAACGACTGGTGCGCCCATCAAGCAGCGCGGCGAGACGTGCGCTGGCATGCTGATCTAACACATGCCGCGGTGGTTGGGGCGGTGTGGGTTCATCGTCACTTAATGAAGATGGGCACCATAGCGCCATAGCGGGGGTTTGAAAGTGCTCGCTTAATTGGATGGCCAGCGCTTGGGCCAACGTATCGCGATCTTCAGCTTCAACCAAGCTGAGCAGCGTCTCACGCAGACGACGGTACTGTGCTTCATTATGCCGCGCGGTTTCCAGAAGATGCTCAAGCCGCCCCTCTGCTGTTTCAGCACGTTGACGTAAGTCAATCACCAGACGCTCTAGCAGCGATACCGCCCCATCGATGTGGGGATGCGGCACCTTGAGCTGCTGCAGCAAGCCTTCACGGCCAACAAAAAAATCGGGATGGCGAGCCAGCCAAAACGCCACTTGATCAGGGTCGAGCGTTTTGCGCGGCTCAAGAGCTTGAGACATCGCCGTACTCCTCGAATTAGTTGAGCGTGACACGCCCGTCAAAAACACGTGTGGCAGGGCCCACCATTACCAGCGATGATTCAGGGTCTGGCCACTCAATACTGAGCTGCCCTCCTGGCAAATGAACATTCACCGGACTTTTCAACAGCCCCTGCCGAATACCGCTAGCCACCGCAGCACAGGCACCGGTACCGCAGGCAAGCGTCTCACCACTGCCGCGCTCATATACTCGCAAACGAATTTCGCTGGGTGACACCACCTGCATAAAGCCCACGTTAACCCGCTTAGGAAAGCGAGGGTGGGACTCAAGCAGCGGCCCAAGATGCTCAACGGGCGCACTATCAACACTTTCCACCTGTAACACGGCATGGGGATTGCCCATTGAGACAACCCCTAGTTCCAGCGTGTCACCATCGACATCGACAGCGTGTAGCGGCTGATCACCCGGTGCTTCAAACGGCAGTGTGGCGGGGTTAAAGCGCGGTCGGCCCATGTCAACACGCACCATACCGTCGTGCTGAACATTAAGTACCAAGGGCCCACCGGCAGTTTCCACATGAATTTCATGCTTATGGGTCAGGCGCTGATCACGGACAAAACGAGCAAAACAGCGTGCCCCATTGCCGCAATTTTCAACTTCACTGCCATCGGCATTAAAAATGCGGTAGCGAAAATCCATTTCCGGATCTCGGGGTGGCTCAACCACCAGTAATTGGTCAAAACCAATACCAAAGCGCCGATCTGCCAGCTGGCGAATCTGTTCATCACGCAGGCGAGCCCGCTGAGTAACTAGGTCCACCACCATAAAATCATTACCCAGACCATGCATTTTGGTGAAGTGCAACAGCATCAGCGCCCCCCTTCCGGCAGAAGTGTTTCGCCGGCCCACAGGCTTTCCAGGCTTTCCCGTGCGCGCACCACATGGTAGCTGCTGCCATCGACCATCACTTCAGGAGGGCGCGGACGGCTATTGTAATTCGACGCCATCACAAAGCCGTAAGCGCCTGCTGATCGAACGGCCAGTAAATCGCCCTCAGCAATTGCTAGATCGCGCTCTTTACCGAGAAAATCACCAGTTTCACAGACAGGACCAACAACATCATAGACCGCACGTTCGCGCTGCTGGCGGGTATCCACCGGCACAATAGCTTGCCATGCCTGATACAACGCGGGACGGATCAGGTCATTCATAGCGGCATCAACAATCGCGAAATTTTTGGTTTCACCGGGCTTTAAAAACTCTACACGGGTCAACATTAAGCCCGCGTTAGCCGCAATAGAGCGACCTGGCTCAAAAAGCAACGTAAGCGCTTCACCACCCTCCCAGCGAGACAGGCGCGCCAGCAGCTGGCTTGCATAATCAAACGGTTGGGGTGGCTTTTCATCACGATAGGGAACACCTAGCCCACCACCCAGATCCAAGTGATCAATTTCAATACCACGCTCACGCAGCCGCTCCATTAACATCAAGAGCCGCTCTAGCGCATCTAGAAATGGTGCAGTTTCGGTAAGTTGAGAACCGATATGGCAGTCTAGCCCGGTGACGCGCAAATTAGGCAAACTGGCGGCGAGGCTGTAAACATCTAGCGCCTCATCCACTGGAATACCAAACTTGTTATCTTTCAGCCCAGTAGAAATGTACGGGTGGGTGCCAGCGTCCACATCCGGGTTTACCCGCAGTGATACCGGCGCCACCTTGCCAAGCTCTGCTGCGACAGCATTTAGCCGCTCAAGCTCGGGACGGGATTCAACGTTAAAGCATTTAATGCCAACCTCAAGCGCGCGGGCCATTTCATGCGGCTGCTTGGCCACGCCTGAAAACACCACTTTTGATGGGTTGCCGCCCGCTTTCAGTACGCGCTCAAGCTCGCCGATCGAAACAATATCAAACCCAGCCCCTAACCGTGCGAGCAAACCCAGCACCGCCAAGTTGGAATTGGCTTTCACTGCATAACAAATCAGATGAGGATGGCCACCCAGGGCTTCGGTATAGGCTCGAAAATGGCGCTCTAACGTTGCTTTTGAGTAGACATAACAGGGCGTACCAAGATCAGCAGCGACCTGAGTAAGCGGGACATCTTCGGCATAAAGCACGCCATCACGATAGTTAAAGTGATCCATTACCCCTCCTGCTCGGCAGCCGAACCCTGAGTGTCTTCGTCAGGCATATAAAGCGGCCCTTTCTGGCCGCAGCCCACTAATAACAGCGTGACCAGCAGCACCGTACTAAAGATGGTAGTCACACGCTTCATGCATCACCTTTCAGCGCAGCTAACGCCTCGCTAGCACGGCTGGCAGCGGCGCGAACCTGGTCAGGCGCGGTGCCACCGATATGGTTACGGGCGGCAACAGAACCCTCTAATGTGAGCACCTCAAACACATCCTGCCCAATCGTGGCAGAGAACTGCTGCAACTCTTCAAGGGTCATTTCAGACAGATCTTTCTTAGTCTTCAAGCCGTAAGCCACCGATTGACCGACAATTTCATGGGCATCGCGGAAGGCGACGCCTTTGCGAACCAAGTAATCAGCAAGGTCCGTGGCGGTAGAGAATCCGCGACGCGCTGCTTCATACATGCTGTCTTTTTTCGGTTCAATAGCAGGCACCATGTCGGCAAAGGCTTTTAAGCAGTCGCGCACGGTATCAACGGCGTCAAACAGCGGCTCTTTATCTTCCTGATTGTCTTTGTTGTAGGCCAGGGGCTGAGACTTCATTAGCGTAAGCAGCGCCATTAGGTGGCCATAGACTCGACCGGTTTTGCCACGCACCAGTTCGGGCACATCCGGGTTTTTCTTCTGCGGCATAATAGAAGAGCCAGTACAGAAGCGGTCAGGCAGGTCGATAAAGTCAAACTGGGCGCTGGTCCACAGCACCAGCTCTTCACTCATCCGCGACAGGTGCATTAACAAAATGCTGGCGAAGCTGGTGAATTCGATCGCAAAGTCTCGGTCGGACACGGCGTCCAGCGAGTTTTCTGCGGGGCGATCAAAGCCTAGCAATTCGGCGGTGACATGGCGGTCAATGGGATACGTGGTGCCGGCCAGCGCCGCTGCGCCCAAGGGCATGACATTGACGCGCTTGCGGCAGTCCAACAGGCGCTCGTGGTCACGGGTTAACATCTCTTGCCATGCCAATAGGTGGTGGCCAAAGGTCACCGGCTGCGCCGTTTGTAAGTGGGTGAAACCGGGCATGATGGTATCGGCTTCACGATCGGCAAGCTCAATCATGCCTTCGCGCAGGCGAACCAACTCCGCTTCGATCACATCGATCTCATCGCGCATAAACAGGCGAATATCCGTCGCCACCTGGTCGTTACGTGAACGGCCTGTGTGTAGCTTTTTACCGGTAATACCAATTTTATCCGTCAACCGTGCTTCAATATTCATGTGCACGTCTTCAAGCGGGATTGACCAGTTAAACTCGCCACGCTCAATTTCGCCCTGAATCTCGGTGAGCCCATTGATAATGGTGTCGCGCTCATCATCGGTTAGTACACCGACTCGCGCTAGCATAGTGGCGTGGGCAATCGAGCCCTGAATATCCTGACGCGCTAGGCGCTGATCGAAAGTCACAGACGCAGTGAAGCGTGCAACAAAGGCATCGGTGGGCTCGCTAAAGCGACCGCCCCAAGACTGGTTCGTAGCTTGGCTCATCGGAGGCATATCCTGCTGACAAAACTAAAGGAATCGTTATAAGAAAGTGTACCAGAGTCGCCGCACTCAGCGGCATGCCGTTTTTTAGTCGTTTTTCACATGGGGTGCGGCTCAGCATCATTGCGGGGGTGGTGAGATTCATTTAAGTAGCTACTGATCGCTAACATGGGCATCGGGCGGGCAAAGTAGAAGCCTTGAAAATGCGCGCAATAACGGGCATTGAGATACGCATATTGTGCAGCTGTCTCCACACCTTCAATTAAAACTTCCAGGCCCAGCTTAACAGCCATGGTCACCACACCATCAACAATGGCAGCGTCCCGAGTGTCGTTAACGACATCACGAATAAAGGAACGATCGATTTTAAGCTTGTTGATCGGTAAACGTTTTAGGTAGCTAAGGCTTGAAAAACCGGTTCCGAAATCATCCAGAGCAATATGCACACCTAATGCGCGCAGATCCTGCAATGTTTGTATGGCGTGCTCAGTACTGTCCATTAGCACGCCTTCGGTAAGCTCTAACTCTAATAAATCAGGCGCTAGGCCTGTCTGCTCAAGCACACGCTGAATAGATAGCAAAAAGCCAGCACGCTGAAACTGCATCGGCGAAATATTAACCGCCATTGTAACGGGCATCGTTGTGCGCGCATTCAGCTCGACCGCATCACGGCATGCCCTCTCCAGCACCCACTCACTAATCGGCATGATCTGCCCAGTGTCTTCTGCCAGACTAATAAACTGGGCGGGGGAAATATAACCACGCTCGGGGTGATACCAGCGAATCAGTGCCTCTACCCCCGTCACCCGGCCAGTAGCACCCTGTATTTGCGGCTGATAATGCAGCTCAAACTGCGACTGTTCGATGGCCTGTTGTAACGCGTGTCGTAAATTAACCCGCTTAGTCACTTTTCGATTTAACTCATCGGTGTACCACTGATAAGTATTGCGCCCTTGCCGTTTGGCTTTATACATCGCTAAATCAGCCTGCTGTATTAGCTGGCGCGGCTCGCTAATCGTTCCATCATCAGTGGCAATGCCCATACTCGCCGTAATACGCAACTCGCTGTCACGATACCAGTAGGGCGCAGAAAGACGCGCAAGCAGTCGTTCCACTACCTGCAACACATCTTGTTCGTGAGCCAAATCAGGTAGCAAAACGATAAATTCATCACCACCAAAACGCGCCACGGTATCCCAGGGACGCAGCTCTTCTTCCAGGCGCTTGGCGACCTCAATTAAAATGTGATCGCCTACATCGTGCCCTAGCGTATCGTTGATCGGCTTGAAATCATCCAGGTCGACAAATAGCACGGCAATGTATCGGCGATAACGCTTGGCTAACAGGCAACCTTGCGACAGCCGCTGATCAAGCATTAATCGGTTAGGTAGGCCGGTTAATGCATCATGACTGGCGTTATGGCGAAGCTGAGCTTGATATTCACGCTGCGCGGTAATGTCATTTTGTACGCCTACAAAGTGCGTCACAAGGCCAGCGGCATCTCGTACAGGAGACACATATAGGTCATTCCAAAACGGCACTCCATTACATCGGTAGTTACGTATAACGACATGTACGTCTTGCTGGGCATAAATGCCTTTGCGCAGCTTAGCCAAGGTAGCTGGATCCGTTTCTTCACCCTGAAGAAACCGGCAATTTTGCCCTAACGCCTTAGTGCGGGAGTAGCCCGTAATCCGCTCGAAGGCTGCGTTCACATAAACCATCGGTAAATCTTGACGCTGGGCATCAACGATAATTACGCCGTTTGTGCTTGCTTCAACGCTACGCTCCAGCAGTGTGAGCTGTCGTTCAGTCGCCTTGCGCTCAGTAATGTTTTGGGTTGATCCCTGAACCTGAATAATCTGCCCCAACTCATCACGTACGGCTTTGCCAATCACTCTCACCCACAGCCTTACCGCTTGCCGAGTAACGATTTCTAGTTCCTCATCAAAGCTGGTTCCGCTCTCGCAACAGGCACTAAACACTTCACGGATACGTGGCCGAGAGCTAGGCGCGTAAAAGGTCATCGCTTCTTCAATGGTCGGCTTAAAACCATCGGGGACGCCATGTAGACGGCACACTTCATTCGACCAAATGGGCAACCCTTCGGCCATATCCACGTACCAACCCCCTATCAGCGCCGTTTCGCCAGCAATTTGAAACAGCCGTTGATTACGAATGAGCTGTTTCTCAACGGCTTTTCGGCGGGAAATATCGCGGGCGATCACGTAGATAACACGATCACCCGCTGCGGCGGTCACTTCTAACCACACCACTTTTCCTTCTGCCGTCAGTGCTCGAACGTCAAACGGAGCTACTTTCTTGTGGGACTGGAGACGCGACAACGCCTCTTCAATAACCGGGATATCTCGATGGTCTACTAGCTTGCTACATGGCTTACCAACCCATTCGCTGGCGGAATAACCCAGCAAGTTTTCAAACATCGGGTTGATGTTGAGTAAGATACCTGCGAAATCAATACAGATGAATAAGTCTTGTGACAACAGGAAGAATTGGTCTAGCTTGCCTTGAGGATTAACAAAGGGCATGGCGCCACCTAACGGGTGAATGGCCAAACAGTGCCGTCATAAATTTGACCGGTTATTTTTACTGTGTGGCTGGGTGCTTTATGATGAGACTTATCATAGTTCGTCGCGCAGTGTCAGCGGCAAAGGGAGAATAACGTGTCATCCATTACTAAATTGCGCATCGCTACGCGTAAAAGTCAGTTAGCCATGTGGCAGGCCGAACACGTCCGCGACCGTTTAATGGCGGCACACAGCGGCTTGGAAGTCGAACTCATCGCACTTTCCACAAAAGGCGATAAGATTCTCGATACACCGCTTTCAAAAATTGGCGGTAAAGGTCTTTTTGTCAAAGAGCTGGAAGATGCCATGCTCGATGGACGTGCCGATATTGCCGTACATTCAATGAAAGATGTGCCTATGCATTTTCCTGAAGGGCTAGGACTTTCCGTTATTTTGGAAGGTGCCGACCCAACCGATGCATTTGTATCCAATCATTATAACAGCATTGACGAGCTACCTGAGGGAGCTCGAATCGGTACTGCTAGTTTGCGCCGTGGTTTGCAGATGCGAGAAGCACGCCCTGATCTGCAAATCCTCAACCTACGCGGTAACGTACAGACCCGTTTGGCAAAATTAGATGCGGGCGACTTCGATGCCATTATTCTCGCCACCTCTGGCTTAAAGCGCCTGGGACTTGATGCGCGCATTGCTCAGGCACTTCCACCTGAAATCTGCCTTCCCGCCTGTGGTCAAGGGGCGCTAGGCATCGAGTGCCGTCTGCATGACCCAGAGTTAATTGGCTTATTAGCCCCACTGGATGATCCCGATACAGCGACTCGTGTGCGTGCCGAACGTGCAATGAACACCCGCCTGGAAGGCGGCTGCCAAGTACCTATCGCAGGACATGCCATACTTGATAAGACAAACGACACTATTTGGCTACGTGGCCTAGTCGGCAACCCTGAAGGCACCGAGGTACTACGCGCTGAGGGCAGTGGCTCTATCCATGAACCTGAAGCCTTGGGCATCCGTATCGCCGAAGAGCTGCTGGATCAAGGGGCCGGCGATATTTTAGCCGAGGTGTATGGCCGCAACGTATGAGTCTACCGGTACTGATCTGTCGCCCTGGTGACCGCGGAGAGGCGTTAACAGCCACGCTGCATGCTCAAGGTGCTCTTGTGGAGCACCTTGATGTCATGCGTTTGGAAACACTGCCTGAAGATCCCGCCCTGCGAAGCACATGGTTAAACATTGATCAGTACCACAAAATAGTGGTGGTCAGTCCTTTCGCCGCTTACTGTTTAAGCGAAGCGTTTGATCGCTATTGGCCACAGCTTCCTGTGGGCATCGACTACTACAGCGTAGGCCGAGCTACGGCAAATGTATTATTTGAACAGCTAGGCGTACGTGTTCATATGCCTTCGCCTAGCCATGGAGAAGACACGAGTGAGGCACTGCTGTCTCTTGCCTCACTCCAAACGCTCACGCATCAGCGTGTACTTCTGGTAGCTGGAGAAGGTGGCCGCACATTATTAGCCGAGACGCTGAGTGCGCGGGGGGCCAACGTTACCCGTGTTGCTGTGTACCGGCGCGTATATCAAGCGCCCCTACCAGCCATGCAACAACGTCTATTAACCGGCGATTATCGAGCGTTAATCGTGACGAGCAGCGAACTGCTTGAACATCTGGCAAAATGGTGTGAACACGCAGCGTTGAACCAACCGCTAATCGTTTCCAGTCACCGTTTAGCTAAACTGGCCGGTAAACTGGGTTTTCGTGACCTCAAGGTGGCGTCGGGAGCAACGCCCGCTGCATTGGCAGCGGCGTTAAGTCGGTTCTGCAACCCAAAGGGTGCCGATGTCGATCAAGGAACTTAATAAGGGCTAGCGACAGATGAGCAAACAACCAAACGATCAGGAAGGCGTACAGAACACGTCTGCCGAGGCATCTCAAAGCGACGCTAAACCGAGCGACACTTCCGCGTCAGCTTCGCCAAGCAATGAGACGTCAACGCCAGGCAATGCGGCAGCATCTTCTTACGCTGCTAAAAACAGCCGCTCGCGTCGCCGTAACAAGGGAGGCAACAGCACTCCCCACGCCAGCACAGTGTCAACGAATGCCAGCCATGGTGAAGCTTCGACCCAATCAAGTGCTGATACCAAACAAGCGGCCGATACAAAGCCAGCAGCAGACGATAAACCGTCAGCAGGCGCCAAAACGGCAGGCGCTAAGCCAACAAACAGTGGCAGTCATGCGTCTGGAAATGCTGCGCACGTCCCACCTACTGCCAACAACGCTAGCAACAACAGTGGTGGTGGTAACAAAGGCAGTGGTATCGCCATTGTGCTGGTGATTATCCTGGCTCTGGCCATTGGTTTTGTCGCTTGGCAAGGATGGCAGCGCTTGGATAACCAGCAGCAGCGTATTGACGAGCTCGCCCAGCAAACGCAAAACAATGCCTCACAGCAGGAAGTGAACGATCTAACATCGCGTATTGAAAGCAGTGAAGCTGAACGCAGCCAGGCGCTAGAAAACACGATGAGCGAACTACGTAGCGAGCTGGATAGTTATCGTGGTGAGGTCAACAACACACTAGACAACGTGCTGGCGCAGCTTTCTCAAGAGCAGGAGACCGACGAGCGCGACTGGTTACACGCCGAAGCCGCTTATCTGCTGCGTCTAGCTAACCAGCGCTTGCAGCTGGAAGGTGATGTTGAAGGCGCTGCTGCATTGCTGCGCACTGCTGATGCGCGCTTAGTCGATGCCGACAATCCAGCGTTAACACCAGTACGCCGTGAAATTGCTAATGAACTGGCTGCTCTTGACGCCGTGCCGCAAGTTGACCGCACTGGCATCTATCTTGCGCTGAACGCTCAACAAGAGCGTATCGCTGGCCTACGCCTATCGCAAGAAATTGAGGAGCGTGCCGTTACCTCTGGTATTGAGCAGCCACCCACGGGCACCTTCCAACGTCAGTTGGCCCGCTTTGGTGAAGAGTTAAAAGATCTTGTAGTGATCCGTCAGCATGACGAGGCATTAGAAACATTGATTACTCCAGAGCAAGAGTCCTACCTGCGTCAAAGCCTACGCTTGATCCTTGAACAGTCCCAGCTGGCGCTGCTCAAAGAAGAGCAAGAACTGTACGAAGCAAGTATTGATAAGGCGCTGGAACTGCTCAACGGCTACTACGACACCGAACGCGAAGAGACGCAAAGCGTTATTGCTCGCCTGCAAGAATTGAAGCAAACCCAGGTACAACCTGAGCTACCGGATATCAGCGCTTCTCAACAGGCGCTAGCAAGCTTCATTGAGAACCGTTTTGAGTCGCGTCGCCAAGGTGGAGGTGATGCATGAGAAAATTAATTCTCTTAATTGTTGCCGGTCTCGCGGTCGGCGCACTGTTTGGGCACCTGATGATGTCAGTGCCTGGTTATTGGCTAATACGCGTTGGTGACACCTCGCTACAAACGTCATTCTGGTTTGGCTTGGTGCTGCTGCTAGGCGCGTTTATTGTTTTGCATTTTGCGCTACGTTTGCTCTCCGGCATTATTCGCCCAGTCGGACGCTTTCGCACTTGGAACAGCCGAGCCCGCAACCGTCGCGCGATGAAACGCACCGTGCGCGGTTTGGTTGCTTTAACTGAAGGCCGCTGGAAAAAAGCTGAGAAAACGTTGGTACGCGCGGCTGACGATTCCAGCACACCTCTTGTGAATTATCTTTCTGCGGCACTGGCAGCGCATTACCAAGGCCATCATGAAAAATCCCAGGAGCATTTGAATCAAGCACAGCTCACCACTGACGGAGCCGACACGGCCATCGGCCTAATGCAGGCTCAACTGATGATTGACCGTCAGCAGCCTGAAGAGGCACTGGCCATTCTGAGCCGGCTGGATAAGAAACTGCCCAACCACCCTCAAGTGCTCAAGCTTCTTAAGCAAGTCCACCTAAGCGTTAACGACTGGGAAGGCCTACGCCGTTTAATACCGCGTCTAGCTGCACAAAAACTGATCACCCAGCAAGAGCGTGAACAACTGGAGTTTAAAGCGTACCGCGAGCTGATTGTTTTTGAGGCTAAAAACCCCACTAACATTGAGCGCGTGCGAGGCCTCTGGGCCGATATGCCGGACTATCTACGGGGCAATACCGAACTCATCGTGCTTTACACCGAAGCGCTTTTACAAGCCAACGAAGAGCCGATTGCCGAGCGCTTGCTCAACCATTCGTTGGATAACCACTGGGATGCGCGCTTGGTTAAACGTTATGGCTTAATCAACGTTGATGCCGCCCGCCAATTAGCAAAAGCGGAAAAGTGGTTGCAAGAGCGTCCTAACGACCCCGAACTCCTGCTGGCCTGTGGTCGGCTGTCGCTGCGGACTGGCAAATGGGAGAAAGCGCTGGAGTACTTTGAAGCTAGCCAGCGCCAACGTCCTAGTGGTGAAGTTTGTGCAGAACTTGCACGCCTCTATGCAAGTCTTGGCGAGCACAACAAAAGTCAGCTCTATTACCGCCACAGCGTCGATATGCTCGCTAAGTCACTGCCTTCGCTCCCACAGCCAAGCGATGCTAATGACAGCAAGCAAAGCGAACCCCAAACGTCCGTTAAGAAAAGCGCGTAACAATCTAAACAGCAACAATCAAAAAGGGTGCTCATTGAGCACCCTTTTGTATATTTACGCGTTGATACCTGTCCATTCATATGCATAGCATTGTACGCCAGCATTCCTGGCTATTTAGCCAACGATAACAGCACTGCCTCCAGTGCTGCGCAATACCCTTGAACCCCTAAGCCTGCAATCACACCATCAGCCCGTAAAGAGACATAGGAGTGATGCCGAAACGCTTCACGTTTATGTACATTGGATAAATGGACTTCAATTACTTTGCCATCAAACGCATTCAGCGCGTCAAGAATCGCGACAGAGGTATGGGTATAAGCCGCCGGATTAATAATAATCGCCTGGGTACTATCAAGACGCGCGGCATGGATAGCATCGATCAGCTCGCCTTCGTGGTTGCTTTGCAGGCATGTAATATCACAACCTGCCATCACTGCTTTTTCACGCAGAAGATTATTTACGTCTTCTAAGGTGTCGTAGCCATAGATCTCTGGCTGGCGACTCCCCAGCAAATTGAGATTCGGTCCATGAAGCACCAAGACTTTTCCCTGACGCATGACATTCTCCTGAACGGTGTATTGGGCCTAACATTCATCGGCAAAAATAACGCTAAAGCCCCGTTCTATCACCTTCCTCGTAACACTGCCAGCGCCTGCTCAAGAGATGCCTGCTGGCGCTGAGCATAGAGCGCAATCTCATCAATTACCGCAGCCCCCAGGTGTTGCTCAAACTGAGCCTGATTCGCATGGCTTGAGTACTCATCACGCTGATGTTCGCCCAGGTTTGATTGGAAGATACCAGCAGCACTCACAGGCAAAAAATCTTCATAGATCATCGGCTGACAGACCAGTGCGCCCTGCTCAATTAACACCTCAACCCCAGCGGCATCCACGTTATCTGGCAAAGCCACCTGCTTACCTGGCACTGCGTAGTAATGAAAGAACGCTAATGCCTCCCGCCGCAGCGTGGTGGCGTCATCGGGAAATGCCTGAAACACCTCCGCCAGCTGCGCTTGATGAGTCGCGTTGTCCGGTGCCACGGGTAATGACCGTGATTCTGCCAGTAAATGGTCGTAAAGCTCGCGGCCTTTATGGGTCAAGGCAACGCCACGCTGTTCAATTTCACCAAAGCGGGCAGTGTGGTGGCCTTGGGCATTATCAGCAAAGGTGATGGTTTCTTCGAGCGCTTTAAAACTGGTTTGGCGTAGCAAAATAGGACACACCCGACGCGGTGGGCCTTCAATCACCGCTTTTGGATTAATTCCAACGTCCGGCATGCGACGTTGTACCTCATCAATATCCAGAGTCCGTGGCGTTAAATGATTGATATGCGGCCCATGAAAGCACACCACATCAGCGATCAGGCGGTGTTCTTTGTGCAATCGGTGGTAGGTCTCGACATCCACCGTTGCATCGTGATGCCAGCGAAACGTCGTAAGGGCGGCCTCTACAAAGGCGTCAGCATCATTCGTGCTTAAACCGCCCTGCTGTTCACAGCGCTCTATTAGCGCGACTGCTTGGGGCGTAACGATCTCACGGCGCTGCAAAATTTCCCGTGCCTGCTCTCGCAGCGCCGCGTTTTCAATTAATTCAAGGCGCAGTAACGATGTAAATACCCGAAATGGGTTACGCTTCAGTGCTTCATCATCGACGGGCCGAAAGGCCGTAGAGTGAACCGGCACCCCCGCAGCGGCTAAATCGTAGTAGCCTACTGGCACCATGCCCATAACCGCAAACATCCGTCGCAACAACGAAAGTTCTTCCGGTAGCCCCACACGAATCGCCCCATGACGTTCAACGTTAATACGTGAAAGCTCCCCTGTGGCCGCTAACGCATCCGCTAGCGCAGGATCCTGACTGAGCGCGTCATCATTCACCACTTCAACCAGCGAAAGCAGCGTGCCGTATTGGGGTACTTCCTGTTGATACATCGCTGACATCGCTTTCGAAAACTGGTCACGAATATCATCAGAGCTAACGTAATCGGAACACATGGGCAGTCCTATTGATTGGCAACACATTTAGACATGGCGAACATGACTGTCGAGGAGCTAGTTGGCATAGTAGCGCTGCCAGCATCAGAAAAATTTCATAATTTTCGCGTTTACCTTCATTTAAACGCCTTTCATGACGCGCTATGCCACCCTCGTTCCGTCAGGTAGTTGCCAAATAGAGTTACACTAACGATCAAAATGAAGATAAAAAAGAAGCTTAAACGCCCATGAAAAACCCCGTCATGACGCCACCGCTATACCTTGGTCTCCCCATGTGGGCCAATCAAGACTGGTTGGGCAGCCTGTACCCACGCCACGCTAAAACGGATCTGCTGAGTGACTATGCGGCGGTTTTTTCAAGCGTTGAGGGCAACACAACGTTTTATAGCGGCGCACCAAAGCCAGAAACAGTGGCCGCGTGGGCGCGGCAAACTCCACCCCATTTTCGTTTCTGCTTTAAACTGCCTGCCACGATCACCCATGACCAGCGTTTAACCCAACCCGAAAATGCCTGGGCGTTTATAGAGGCACTCGCGCCACTGCATGATCGTCTTGGCCCCACCATGATTCAGCTACCGCGCGATTTCAGCCCTTCGGAGCTGCCCCAGCTAGAAACACTCCTTGCACAATGGCCGACCCACTTACCGTGTGCAGTGGAGGTACGCCACCCCGCTTTTTTCCTCAAAGGCGATGCTGAAAAAGCCCTTAACCGCTTGTTAATAACTTATTCAGCTAACCGCGTGATGCTTGATGTTCGTCCGGTGTTTTCAACCCCTGCTAATGGCCATCCTGGCTTAGCGCATGCTCAGCAAGAAAAGCCGAAACTCCCGCTACACGTGCTTTCCACAGCAAATTATCCAGTCATTCGCTTCATTGGGCATATTGACAAAACAATTAATACAGACTATTTCACGCCGTGGATTGATCGGCTTGCCCTGTGGATAAGTCAGGGGAAAACCCCTTTCTTATTTGTGCATACTGCCGATAACCACGCGTCACCAGAACTAGCACGCTGTTTGTACCATGAAGTGCAACACCGCGTTACTTTGCCCGCCCTTTCGTCATTCGCTGGTGAGAAGCAGAGCCAACTGTTTTGATCAGTCTTTTTAGGCTAACTGACTGGCAACCCCCACCATGATCGGATAAATTGCGCGTACTTTCGGAAAATAACGCTGGAACCTTTCTATTTTCCGAAAATCGGCACATTAGGCTAATAACGCCTTATTACAATTAACTAAACAGGTGATTTCATGGCAAAACTTGCACATGCACAGTGGTCATCGCGCATGGGGTTTGTGCTGGCGGCCGCTGGTTCGGCCGTTGGCCTTGGCAACATTTGGCGCTTTTCTTATATGGTGGGCGACAGCGGTGGTGCAGCTTTCGTGCTTGTCTACCTTGCGTGCGTGGCGTTAGTAGGCCTGCCCATTTTGGTCGCTGAGTGGATGATTGGCCGTCGTGGCCAGAAAAACCCAATTAATACCATGGCTGACCTAGCTGCTGATCACGGTAAATCAAAAGCATGGGCATTAGTTGGCGTGAGCGGCGTGTTGGCAGCCTTTTTGATTTTGTCTTTTTACAGTGTCATTGGGGGCTGGTCACTGAACTACACCCTAGGTTCAGTCATTGGTACGTTTAACGGCCAAGATGCTGACGCAATTAGCGGTCTTTTTGGCGGCATGCTGGCTAGTCCGGTTACCCTACTTCTTTGGCATACCGCCTTTATGGTGCTTGTCATCGGGATTGTGGCGCGAGGCGTTACTAAAGGCCTGGAAAGCGCAGCACGGCTGCTAATGCCTGCCCTGGTGGTATTAATGTTGATACTAGTGGGCTATGGCGTAGCCAGCGGCTATTTTGGTGAAGCGCTAGCGTTTATGTTCCGCCCTGACTGGAGTGCGCTGAATGGTGGTGTCGTACTTGCTGCCATGGGCCAAGCCTTCTTCACCCTATCGCTGGGTATGGGCATCATGATGGCTTACGGCTCTTACCTTGGCGAAGACGTTAACCTTATTAGCACGGCACGCACGGTGATCATTCTTGACACGGTGATTGCACTGCTGGCGGGGCTAGCAATCTTCCCCATTGTGTTTGCGAATGGCCTTAGTGCTGGAGAAGGTCCAGGCTTGATTTTTGTCACGTTGCCATTGGCGTTCGGTAATATGGCAGGTGGTACAATTTTGGGCTTGATGTTCTTCTTGCTGCTGACCTTTGCGGCCTTAACATCAGCGATTTCATTGCTGGAGCCAACGGTAGAAATGCTCGAAGAACGTACGCCAATGTCTCGTGTCACCGCCACATTAGCGAGCGGGATTGGCGTATGGCTGCTTGGCGTTGCCGCATTGTTGTCGTTTAACGTATGGTCAGAGGTACTGTTCTTCGGCCTCAATATTTTCGATCTACTCGATACGTTTACTAGCAAGATCCTACTACCACTAACCGGCTTAGGGGCCATTGTGTTTGTTGCGTGGTGTTTGAAGCGCGACAGCGTAGAAGCCGAGCTTGGGCTTTCATCCACTGGCGTTAGCGTATGGAATGTCATCGCACGCTTCGTAGCGCCCGCGGGGGTTATTGTTGTGTTTGTCACCGGGCTACTTTAAGCCTTCGCTGACGACCGTAACGCAGGATACCGCCCTAAGCGTGAACGGGGCGGATCTGATGCACCGCCCGCTTATCCCTAAGTGCGCTTTTTAATTAATGCAATTCGCTCTCTTGCTGTTCTTCATCATCTGGCAAGGGAGCGATATCCCGCGATAACTTCTGAAACTCCCGATGCAGTTCAATTCCCCGACGCGCCCGCAGGCTGCGCTGGGCTGCACTACGCCGACGTTGAACATGTTCATCGACTTCTATACTCATAAAGATGTCGAGCAGTTCGCTTTTTACCGAGGTAATTCGTTCGATATTTCTCATAATCGACGTTCCTCCAGGTGAATATGCCTACGTCCACCTGCATCCGTGACGACTGTTTTTCAAATGATGCAGTGCGGCACTTCACTTCTTACTATAACCTACTTGACAAAATGATGACGAATCCTGCTGAAATGTCTTAACGACGTTTAAACGCATGAGTAAATCGCATTTATACTGTTTCTGCATCGTGCCCTCTGCAACGTACGCTGCAGAGAACACTCAGGCATACTGTTATCAGTATGCCTGCATAAGCACTAAAGAGAATTTAAGGAGCTGAACGTGAGCCGCGCCCTGTTCGATGAAATGAGACGCCGCATGGAGCATTTTCGTCGCTCCGAACAAAAGGTTGCGCGGTTTGTACTGCGCAACCCAGACGAGGTCATCCACATGCGGATTGTCGACCTCGCAACAGAGGCTAAAGTCAGCGAGCCCACCGTCGTGCGCTTCTGTCGCGCGCTTGGCTGCAACGGGTTCCAAGACTTTAAGCTCCAGCTTGCCCAAATGCTGGCCAGTGGCAGTCAGTTTGCCCAGTTCTCGATGAACGATAGCGATTCGGTTGCTGAGTTTTCCCACAGTATTTTTGACTCCACGGTGGGCACGCTTTTATCGGTACGCGACCGTCTTGATAATGATGCCCTTGGACGGGCCGTCAATGCGCTTGCCATGGCAAACCGCGTCGAGTTCTATGGCTTTGGGGCGTCCGGTGCCGTGGCTTTCGATGCCCAACACAAGTTCTTCCGCCTGCAAATATCGACCTCAGCTTATGCCGACCCTCATATGCAGAACATGTCGGCGGTCACGCTCAAAGAGGGTGATGTGGTGGTCGCCATCTCACAAACAGGCCGAACCAAAGCGCTGGTCGCTAGCGTTCGCTTAGCGCGTGAGGCAGGAGCCACCGTTATTGGCCTGTGCCCGAGTGACTCGCCGCTGGCCAGCGAAGTGAGCCTGCCGCTGTACATCGACGTGCATGAAGATACCGAAATCTACACACCGCTTAGCTCACGAATCGCCCATTTGGTACTGATTGACGTCCTTGCCGTTGGCGTTGCCAAAACGCGTGGCCCAAAGCTTGCTGAACAACTGAAAGCCGTCAAGAAGAGCCTGAATACGCTGCGTTACCCCGAAGAGTCGTAGTGCCTATCGACTGTATGCACAGCCAGTTCGCTGGCTGTGCTAAACTGGCCGCCCATTTTTCGAACCGGCAGCGGCTTATATGGACGACGTCACGGCGATACTTGATCAGCTTAACCCTGCCCAGCGCGAAGCGGTAAGCGCGCCCCAAGGCAACTTACTGGTACTGGCGGGAGCCGGGTCCGGTAAAACCCGCGTGCTGGTTCATCGCATTGCTTGGCTAATGCAGGCTGAAGGGCTTTCACCGTATGCCTTGTTGGCGGTTACGTTTACCAACAAAGCCGCGCGGGAAATGCGCACTCGTCTGGAAGCGCTGCTGAGCATCTCCATGCGCCATGTATGGGTCGGCACCTTTCACTCTATCGCTCACCGCTTGCTGCGCACTCACTGGCAGGATGCTCGGCTACCACAGCACTTTCAAATCATCGACTCCGATGACCAGTTACGGCTGGTAAAGCGAATGCTCAAAGATTACTCCATCGATGATGAGCGCTTCCCGCCCCGTCAGGTGCAGGGCTTCATTTCTGGCTGCAAAGAGGAAGGGCTCCGCCCACATCAAGTAAACGTGGACGGCGATGGTTATCTTGGCCAGATGGTCGAGCTATATGAGCGCTATCAATTTACCTGCGAACGCGGCGGCCTAGTGGACTTCGGCGAACTACTACTGCGCAGTCTTGAGCTGTTGCGCGACAACCCGCCACTTCTCAACCATTACCGCGAACGCTTTGGTCATGTATTGGTAGACGAGTTTCAGGACACTAATACGCTGCAATATGCGTGGTTAAAGCTTCTCACCGGGCAGCAAACACCGATGACCGCTGTCGGTGACGATGACCAGTCAATTTACGGTTGGCGCGGTGCTAAAGTGGAAAATATTCGCCGCTTTGAGGAGGAGTTTCCTGATACGCACACTGTACGCCTAGAGCAGAACTACCGCTCCACTAGCGCGATTCTGGAGGCCGCTAACACGCTGATTAGTCATAACAGTGAGCGGCTAGGCAAAAACCTGTGGACTGACGGTGTCGAAGGCGACCCTATTTCTATCTACGCCGGGTTTAACGACTTAGAAGAAGCCCGCTATATCGTCGATACCATCAAAGAAAAGGTCGATGAAGGGTTTAATCGCCGCGATATTGCCATTCTTTACCGCTCTAATGCTCAGTCGCGTTTACTGGAAGAGACGCTGATCCGCCAAGGGATGCCCTACCGTATTTACGGAGGACATCGCTTCTATGAACGTTTAGAGATCAAAAATGCCCTCGCCTACCTGCGGCTACTGCTTAATCGTGATGACGATGCCTCTCTGGAGCGCGTGATTAACGTGCCCACCCGCGGGATTGGCACCCGCACGGTTGAAATTGTGCGCCATCGCGCCCGAGAGCAAAGCGTTTCACTGTGGCAGGCGCTGCACGATGCCATCCAAGACGGCACGCTAAAAGGCCGTGCAGCCAACGCCGTGCAGACATTTGCCAACCTCATTGAGCAATTAGACAACGATGCATCTGGCTTGCCACTGCATGAAATTATCGACCATGTCACCGCTCATACTGGCCTTATCGAGCATCACAAGAGCGAGCGCGGCGAAAAAGGGCAAGCGCGCGTGGAAAACTTGGAAGAACTGGTGACCGCTGCTCGCGCCTTTACCCATGGCGATGCCTTCGAAACCCCTGAAGCGGGGGAAGGAATGGCGGCGCTGGAAGCATTTCTTTCTGAAGCGGCGCTTAATGCAGGCGACCATGAAGCCGATGAGTTTGAGGACAGTGTGCAATTGATGACACTGCACTCTGCCAAAGGCTTGGAGTTCCCCGTGGTGTTTATTGCCGGCGTTGAAGAGGGCCTGTTTCCTCATAAAATGTCGATCGAAGAGCCAGGGCGACTCGAAGAGGAAAGGCGACTTTGCTATGTCGGCGTTACCCGCGCAATGCAGAAGCTCTACCTGACCCATGCCGAAACCCGCCGTCTGCACGGCAAAGAAGTGTTTCCCAGGCCATCGCGTTTTCTACGTGAACTTCCCCCCCATCTATTGGAAGAAGTCCGCCTACGTGGTCATATTTCGCGTCCCGTTACCGCTTCACGCTCAAGTTTTACGCAGCAGCGTGTTGAAAGCGACGGCGATCTGCCTGCTCTGCATGTTGGCCAGCGGGTAATGCACCCAGTGTTTGGCGAAGGCATTATTCTTAATGCAGAAGGCGAAGGAGCCCGCGCTCGGGTTCAAGTCAGCTTTGAAGGGGAAGGGGTGAAATGGCTCGTACTAGGGTTTGCCAAACTCGCCCCACTTTGATCGGTGTTAACGTAAGCGTAAAGCTGTAGGCGAGCACTTGCCCATTAAAACCTGCTTAGCGCATACTGGCTAGTGGACACTGCGCTCACTGCGCGTTAATAAAAAAACATCAGATAATTTCGGAGTTATGCCCGCCATGCAACGCCGTCAATTTCTCAAAACCGCCGGCCTCGGTGCCGCCGGTGTCGCTGCTGCGCCTTTTGTTTCCACCGCTAGCGCCAACGAAACCTACACTTGGGACATGGTCACCTCCTGGCCGAAAAACTTCCCCGCGCTTGGTACAGGTGCCAATGACTTCGCACGTCGAGTTGAGCAACTCTCCAATGGCCGCATGCGCATACGCGTACACGGCGCTGGTGAACTTGTTCCTGCACTTGAAGTGTTTGATGCAGTCGCTGCTGGTACTGCCGAGATGGGACATTCCGCGTCCTACTACTGGCGCGGCAAGGTCGCAGCCTCACAGTTTTTCACCGCGGTACCGTTCGGTATGAACACCACTGAAATGAACGCATGGCTGTATCACGGTGGCGGTCAGGAACTGTGGGATGAAATTTACGCCAACCATAACCTAAAGCCTTTTGCTGTCGGCAACACCGGCACACAAATGGGCGGCTGGTTTAAAAAAGAGATCAACTCCCTAGATGACATGCAGGGCCTGAAACTGCGTCTTCCGGGCCTTGCTGGCGAAGCCATGAACGGCATTGGCGTTAGTACTGTCAACATGCCTGGTTCAGAAATTTTTACCTCGTTGCAAACCGGCGCTCTCGATGCCGCTGACTGGGTTGGGCCTTACAATGACATGGCATTTGGTCTTCACCAAGTGGCGGATTACTACTACACCTCTGCTTGGAATGAACCAACAGCCGTACTAGAAGGCACTGTTAATCTAGACGCCTGGAATGCGCTACCTGAAGACCTTCAAGATGTTATTCGTGAAGCCGCGCGGGCCTCTAACCTCGCCATGATTAGCGAATTTGCCTATCGTAATGCCCAGGCATTGGAAACTCTGGTCGATGAGCATGGCGTTCAACTACGCACCTTCCCGGAAGATGTAATGGCGGCACTGTATGAATCTTCAAAAGAGGCCATTCAACGCCAAGTAGACAATGACGAAGAGTCACGCCGTGTTTATGAATCCTACTCAGCCTTTCAGAAAGTAGTGCGTCCGTTCAGCGATGTAGGTGAATACGCTTACCTGAAAAACCGCGATAATGTCGGTGCCTAGAGACACCACGGTCTGTTAGTAGCACTAAAAAAGGGCGCCAAGGCGCCCTTTTCATTTCTAATGATTGTCAACGTTTTCAGCCATGTACTGCACGAATACGTCCATTATCGTCTAACGCCACCATGACAAAACGTGCTTCGGTCACTTTCTGTCGCTCTTCCAAATAGCGACCATGGGGAGGACGCACCCACACCTCAACATTAATCTTAATCGAGCTACGGCCTATTTCCCGCACGCTGGTGTAAACACTTACCATTGAACCTACACGCACTGGGCTTAAAAAATCCATCGCTTCAATTGCTACGGTTGCTGTGCGGCCGCCTGCCTCTCTGCCTGCGGCCAGCTCGGCGGCTTGGTCCATTTGATTAACTAGCCAGCCACCCGGAATATCACCATAGAGATTGGTATCTTGCCGAGAAGCCAGTAACTTTAAGGTGAGCTGCCCCTGCGGAGCAGGTACATCGTCTAAATCAGTATCCAGCGGTGTCATAAGGTAGTCGCTTCAAAAGGTTATTGTTGTGATGTTGCTGCATCGCAATAGGCTGGTAATAGTTAATCACAAGAGGGGTGTCGTTTGAAGCGTTACAATTTACGACGAACGAGGAAATATCGGTTGCTGCTGATTGTCATTGGTTGGCTTCTAATGACAAGTAACTTTGCCTGGAGCCAGCCAGCCTCGGTGAGCGGCACATTAGGTGCTGTCGGTTCTGACACCATGGCAGGGTTGGTGCTGCGCTGGGGCGAAGCCTTAAACGCTCGCTATCCAGATATTAACCTGCAGTTTCAAGCTGGCGGCTCAGCTAGTGCACCGACTGCCCTGGTGGCTGGTACAACTCGACTAGGTCCTATGTCGCGCCCAATGAGCGAAGCAGAACGCCAGCAATTTATTGACCGCTACGGCTATCCACCGCTTGAACTTCGCGTTGCCCAGGATGCATTAGTCGTGGTGGTGCATCGCCATAACCCGCTGGACACCCTGACACTCCAACAAGTCGATGCCATTTTTTCAACTAGCCTCGCTTGCGGTGCTCCCCAGCCCATCCGGCGTTGGAGCACACTGATAACAGCAACAGACTGGCCCTATGGCCAAATAGCTCCGCATGGTCGAAATCTAGCATCAGGAACCTATGGACTCTTCCAAGAAAAAGCTCTTTGCAACGGCGAGTTCAGGCGCGATATCAGCGAACACCTAGGCTCGTCAGCGGTCATCGCTGCTGTCGGTGAATCCTTCAACGCCATAGGCTATGCAGGCTATAACCATCTGAATTCCATGGTACGTGCACTTCGCCTAGTAGATGAGCACGGCACCGCTATTGCGCCTGACGAACGCTCCATACAACAGGGAAACTATCCATTGTCACGCGACCTCTATCTTTACGTTAATCTGCCTCCCAGCGAATCACTACCGCCCGTGGAACAAGCCTTTCTATCGCTTATTTTTTCCGACGCAGGTCAGCAGATTGTTAAAGCAGCAGGCTTTGTGCCGCTCCCTAAACGCCTACGCGATGCTCAGCGCCAACGCCTGTGAGCTGTCATTTAATTGTCACAAACAAACGATAGGGTAAGGAGACTCGACCATGCATGCTTATTTTTGTGACGGCTTTCGCTTTTCTATGATGTCGACATGACTCCTCCTCGGCTACCCTTTTCGCGTCAGCCGCTGCGCCACATGCAAGACAGACTTGCCACTGGGCTTATTACCGCCGGTGGTATTGGTGTCTTATTGGCCATTTTAGCGATTGGCATTTTCCTAATATGGGAAACGCTACCGCTGCTCGCTTTTGGCGACACAGTCTCTCTCAATAAACTTTCGCCCCTGGCCTGGGGCACGTTAAAAGCCGCACTGGCTGCCATGCTATTCGCAACACCCATTGCCCTGGGTGCAGCGATGTACTCAGCGCTATTTATGTCAGCACGTCTTCGTAGCCGTTTAAAGCCAACGCTTGAACTGATGGAAGCGGTACCTGGTGTTGTCATTGGCTTTATTGCCGGTTTACTACTCGCCCCTTGGGTAGAGCGACACCTGGCCAGCACCCTACTAATCATCATTTGGTTACCACTTAGCGCCGTCTTTGCGGGGTACCTGTGGCACCGGATTGCTGCCCGCTTTCGCCAGCGGCTGCCGCTTTCCTGGGCTGGTTTATGGCTTCTTCCCTGGCTGGCCGGCATGACGGTTCTGGCTATGTGGATGGCTCCCCTTATCGAGCAGCATTGGCTTGGCGGCGATCTGCGTCGTTTGTTGGATCAACGTTACGGTCTTGATTACGCCACGCGAAATGCATTAATTGTAGGCATTGCCATGGGGTTTGCGGTGATACCCAGCATTTATTCGCTTGCAGAAGATGCGCTCGCGGATGTGCCCCCTACTTTAATGGAAGGCGCCCAAGCACTAGGGGCTAGTCGCTGGCAAGCGCTTTGGAAAGTTGCCCTACCCACTGCAGCGCCCGGCGTTTTTTCAGCCGTGATGATTGGTGCTGGCCGCGCCGTTGGCGAAACCATGATTGTCTTAATGGCCAGCGGCAACACCGCACTCTTTAGCGCCAGTCCGTTTGAAGGTCTACGTTCACTATCAGCCTCTATCGCCATTGAACTTCCCGAGGCATCACCGGGTGGGTTGACCTACCACTTGCTGATAATGGCAGCACTGGCCTTATTCATTTTTACTTTTGTGGTGAACACGTTAGCTGAAATAGTCAGGCAACGCCTGCGCCGACGCTATCAACGCTTAGGAGGCACACGCTAATGCATTGGCAGCGTGTTGGCTTGTCAAAAAGCAGTTTTTCAAACATAAACGGTAGCGGGCTCTGGCCGTGGCTTTGTGCTGCCTGTGTGTCGCTTTCGTTATTAATGTTGGCATCATTAATAACGCTATTGGCGGTTCGCGGGCTAGGCCATTTTTGGCCAGCATCTCTTGAGGAAGTCACCCTAAATTCAGGTGAGGTTGTGATTGGACAGCCGGTACGTGAAATGGCGCTGCCTAAAGGAGCAGGGACTGAGCGGCTCTATTTCACTGGTAATCAAGAGGTGACGGGAAGCAACTGGCACTGGATTGCCATTGATGACATTAGCCAGCAGACCAAGCCAGCAGATCTTATCCGCTTAACGCGTACCCCATGGGGCGATTTTATCGGCCGTTTAACCGCTATGGAGAGTGGCGATCAACGACTAACAGACCAGGCAGCCTGGGCCTTCATCCAAGATGCGCTTGCCTTACCCGTCAACCAACGGCCCCCTGGAACGTTAGTGCTAGCTACCGCAGACGGCCAAACCCTTCGTCAACCGCTGGCGAATGTTAGCCACTTTCAATCGCCGAACGCTATGTCTTGGGGGGAAAAAACCATCGCCTGGGGGCAGCGCATCTGGCAATTTCTAAGTGAAGGCCCACGTGCTGCGAATACAGGCGGAGGTGTGTGGCCAGCCATTTTTGGCACCGTATTAATGGTCATTTTGATGTCAGTGATCGTTACCCCATTTGGAGTTCTCGCTGCTATTTACCTTAACGAAATTGCCCATCAAAACCGCTTAACACGTTTGGTACGCATTGGCGTACGAAACCTTGCAGGCGTGCCCTCGATTGTTTATGGCGTGTTTGGTCTTGGGGTATTTGTATACGGAATAGGCGGCTCTATCGATAGCTGGTTTTTTAGTGATGAGTTGCCTTCACCCACTTTTGGCACCGGTGGCCTATTGTGGGCATCGCTAACACTGGCTTTGCTCACATTACCCGTGGTGATTGTTGCTACCGAAGAAGGGCTTGCTCGCATACCCGATGCACAACGGGAAGGCGCGGTTGCACTGGGCGCTACGCGTTTTGAAATGTTGACGCGGGTTGTGCTGCCCATGGCAACACCCGCCATGCTAACCGGGGTAATTTTGGCGATTGCTAGAGCGGCTGGAGAAGTAGCGCCACTAATGTTAGTTGGCGTTGCTAAGTTAGCGCCTCAAATGCCTGTAGATGGCGACTTTCCCTACCTTCATCTAGAGCGCAAATTTATGCACCTCGGCTATCATTTATTTGATACTGCCTTTCACGGTGAAGATGTACAGGCTGCCATTCCCTTGGTTTTCGCTACCGCGCTACTACTGGTGTTAATTGTGCTAGTGCTTAACCTAACTGCCATATTTCTGCGTCATTATCTAAGGCGTCAGCGAGGAAACGAATGTTAGCGTCCTTATCGTCCGACAAGGTGGCTCCAACACCCGTGACGCATTTTTCAGCTGAACAACGCTGTTTGAGCATTCACCACTTTCACCTCGCTTATGCGGGGAAAATGGCGTTAAACGACCTAACGTTAGACCTACCGCGCCACAGCGTAACGGCCTTTATTGGCCCCTCTGGCTGCGGTAAATCAACGCTGTTGCGCGCAATCAATCGGCTACACGACCTTAATGAATCGGTAACACATAGCGGCCATATTCAGCTTGAAGGACAAGATATTCATGCACCAGACATGAATGTCACCGAGTTGCGGCGGCGCGTTGGGATGGTGTTTCAGACGCCAAACCCTTTCCCTATGTCGATTTATGAAAACGTTGCCTTTGGCCTACGTTTACAACAGCGTTTACCCAAGCGAAAAAGAGACGACATCATCGAATGGGCTCTAACATCGGCAGCGCTATGGGATGAGGTAAAAGATCGGTTACATCGCTCGGCGTGGCAGCTATCCGGAGGCCAACAACAGCGCCTAGTCATTGCTCGTACGCTGGCCGTGCAGCCAGATGTGTTGCTACTCGACGAACCAGCGTCAGCGCTAGACCCTATCTCAACCTTAAAAATCGAAGAGCTAATCCGTAACCTAAAGTCACAGCTAACACTGGTGCTGGTTACCCACAATATGCAGCAAGCCGCGCGGGTTTCTGACTACACGGCTTTTTTGCAGCACGGTGAACTCATTGAGTACGGGCCAACGGATCAAGTGTTCACCAACCCGCGTTTACAACGCACCGAAAACTACATCACCGGCCGCATTACCTAGGCCCTAAAGACATTACGTCAGGAGTGCTCAATGGATATTACGAGCGATACCCACAGCCAGCATATCTCTCGCCAATTCAACCAAGAATTGGAAGAGCTAAAAACCCACCTGATGGCCATGGGCGGCCTGGTGGAAAAACAAGTGCAAGATGCAGTTTTTGCGCTACTTGAAGGCGATAGCCGTCTTGCTGAAAAAGTGCGCGATAATGATCGCCAAGTAAACGACCTGCAACTGCAGATTGACGATGAATGCACCCGCGTACTGGCTCGTCGTCAGCCAGCGGCTTCCGATTTGCGCTTGGTGCTAGCGGTGATTCGCGCAACATCTGACCTTGAGCGCATCGGCGACGAAGCCAGCAAAATTGCTCGAAATGCATTACTTTTAAGCGAAAATAGCGGCAATATTCGCGGTCTAGTAGAAGTGCGCCATATTAGCGAGCATGTGCGTAAAATGTTACGCGATGCGCTTACCGCTTTCGCGCGTTTTGATACCGAACTTGCGATGCAAGTTGTCCGCGAAGATGAGTTCGTTGACGACGAGTACGGTAGCGCCATGCGCTCACTAATGACCTTTATGATGGAAGACTCGCGTTCGATTAGCTCCGTACTTAGCATCATGTGGGTGCTACGCGCCTTGGAACGCGTGGGTGATCATGCCAATAACCTAGCTGAGTACGTCGTCTACCTAGTAAAAGGGTTAGATATACGCCACAGCGACCCCGATTCTATCGACCCGCAAGTGCTTAAAAAATCTTGACCTAGCACTCAATTCCTCCTGCAATACGCCCAGATAATTTATCTGGGCGTTTTTATAAGGAGCAGGCATGTTGGATGCGATAACAGCGCTAAGTCGTGGTACACGTCTGGTGTACACAAAGGGCTTGCGGCGCTATATTTTCCTACCCATTCTGGTCAATATCTTCGTTTATGCTGGCATGCTGAGTTTTGTAGTCAACCGCTTTTCTGGCTGGCTAGACAGCGCAATGATGATGGTACCAAGCTGGTTAGAGTGGTTGTCATGGCTCATCTGGCCTCTGTTCTTTATCAGTCTGCTGCTGGTAATCTTTTTTACCTTTACCCTGGTTACCCACTTAATTGCCGCACCTTTCTATGGATTTTTAGCAGCCAAGGTAGAACGCCAAGCGACAGGGCGTGAACCACTGGACGACCGCGGGCTAGCCAAAACCGCCGTCGACGCCTTAGGCCGCGAGCTAGTCAAACTCGGCTATATTCTGCCTCGTATGCTGATACTGTTTGTCATTAGCTGGATACCCGGCCTAAACCTGATAGCCCCTATTTTATGGATACTCTTTTCTGCCTGGATCATGGCGATTACTTATTTAGATTATCCCATGGATAACAATAAGATAACTTTTAGAGATATGCGCACACGACTATCGCAACAGTGGTGGCCCAGTCTCACCTACGGCGGATTAATTATGCTAGTGACCTGGATCCCCCTTGCCAACCTGTTCTTGATTCCCGGCGCGGTGGCAGGTGCCGTATTAATGTGGGATGACCATTACCGTGGTACGCGCGACATTACGTCTCATCGCTAATGGCCTATCTGCTATAACGCTAGCCCAACCTATTTGTTACCTTAAGGTTGTTTGGCTTACCTAGTGTTATCAAGATTAAGCATAAGCCTTGTTAAGAAACAAGGCTCCTACAAGGAATACGACCATGCTGACCCGCGCACTCTGGCTGACGGCTCTCCTCTCTAGCAGCGTCTCTTTTGCATCGGCTCACGACGTTCAAACCGACCAGTTAAGGATTGTTCACCCTTTTGCCACACCAACTCCTCCTGGCGTAGTAAACGGTGCCGCTTATCTGGATATTACAGCTCGTACAGAACCCGTCACACTAGTTGGTGCGCAGTCACCTGTGAGTGACAGTGTTGAGCTGCATGACATGCAAATGGATGGCGATATGATGACAATGCGCCATGTCAGCGCCATTGAAATCGCTAAAGATGAAACACTGACGATGCGCCCAGGTGGCGGCTATCACCTGATGTTAATGGGCTTACACCAGCCACTGGTAGAGGGTGAGCGTTTTCCCATTACGTTAGAGTTTGCTCAACAAGACGACATTGAAATAGAGGTTTGGGTACAAGATGCCCAGCAAGGAAGCACAGATGCTGATCACCATCATCAGCATTAATAACCACAGCGTGCCATTGCCCTGAGCGGTGCCACCATATAAAAGCCCCATAGAAGTGGGGCTTTATTAATAAAAACGCGTGCTTTACCTCATAAATTTAGCCGTCACACTGGTTACCAGCGTGTACTGCTCCCCTCTTCACGATTTAGCTCTTCAGCACGATAACCTGATTTAGCTTTAGACTCTTCATCATCTTTGCTATTACGGCTAGAAGGAGAGTAGGTCAGCGTATTTTCGTTATCGTTGATTAAATCCTTAGCTGAATAGCTCGCAGGACCCGAGGTATTGCGCGATTCAGGCTGAATAATTTCTTGATTATCAGCGCGTTCCTGATTCAGCTCTATAGAAGATTGCGCAAATGCCATTGGGCTAGTGATTAGACCAAACAACAAACCTACAACAGCTGCTTTTTTAATGAATGATGTCAACAACATACCTAAAACTCCTTGACCACCTACTACATGGAGTAACCGACAGGCTAATAATACGAGATACCTTTTTGTCAGTCACCAAGCACTATATTTGAATATATTAGCTCTAAGCACTCACTATAACTCAGGCATTAACAAGGCAATAGGGTATAAACCCCCTTTCAACTACCAATAAAATGTGAGCTACACACAAAAATTAATCTACGCAAAAAATTAGACCCCACCTAGGTGGGGTCTTGAGCACTCTTACTGATCGCGATGTGCACTGCTGGCTTCCTATCCATTTGAGGGACTCCAACCTTGGAATTAACCCTAACCAGCGTGATAATCGTCGAATAATTCAATCCTTGAATTTAAGAGCATCCGTGCAATGAAACATCCGTGTTGCTAAATGGCTCATCCATAAGAGTAAGAGCTATACTGACTTTAGAAAATATCAGTTACTAAAGTTAATACTAGACGGGTAAGTCTTACATGCCACTATTTTCTTCTGGCAATTCTTCCGTGCTGTCATAGCCAGCATCTGATTCGCCATGTTCCATTGAGTTAGGTTCCATGTCGCTAGCGTTATCGCCTTCGTCATGGGTCAAATCTTGTTTGTCATACTCACCAGTTCCTGTAGATCCAGCAGTTCCGGTAGTGCCTGACGCGTCATCAGACTGGCTACCAACCGGCTGTTCATCTGGAGAAATATTATTCGCTGGGTCTGCTGGCTCTTGAGCGAATGCCGCAGGACTAGCAACTAGACCGAACGCTACACTTAAAATACCAGCTTTCTTGAGTAGTTCCTTGGACATCATATTCCATCTCCTCGATCGCTGTTCAATACTGCTTAAATGGTAAGAAAGATTGCCTTTCGGCTTACCAATTCCTGTGGTGTTCTCTCTTACTCACATACTTGCATTCGTTATGCCAAAAGCCAAAAAAAAACAATAATTTTTTAATAAACAAAAACTTAAGGAAAAAACAGAGGCGCAAGCACAACATAAGTCTTTCGAAATAAGGGAGGCAAACTGGTTAGAAATGGCACATGAGCATTATGTATCCATACTTATATGACAGCATGGCACACTTATACAATATTTGTATTTACAAGCCCTATGTCAGGCTATGCTCGTTTTCAACAATCCGGGAGGAGGGAAAAACACAGCGAAAGAGGGCTCCTTCGCCAGGATGGGATTCAATGTGTAGCAGTGCATCATGTCTTAGTAGTACATGCTTCACAATCGCAAGGCCAAGGCCCGTGCCACCCGTCGCTGTACTACGCCCTTTATCAACACGGTAAAAGCGCTCTGTTAGGCGTGGAATATGAACCGGGTCTATCCCTTCACCGTCATCATCAACGTCAATGCAGGCGCCACCATTTGGTAGCGTTTTCCAGCGAAGCGTTATCTGACTTCCTGTTGGGGTATACCGCACAGCGTTAAAGGCAAGGTTAGAAACAGCACTATGCAGCTCTTGTTCGCTACCAATGAGCCGCGCATCACTCTCAAGCACAACATGAACACTGTGTTGTTGATTAGAAAGTGCAAGCGCATCGCGGCGGATACTATCGAGTAACGGTCCTACCGCTAGCGGTTGGTGATCCTCTCCCCCTTGATCAATTTCTAACCGCGAAAGTAGCAGCAAATCATTGACCAAATTTTGCATGCGTTTAGTCTGCTCTTCCATCTGGCCAATCCCGCGACCTAACCGCGGCGGCAACTGATCTTTCAGCTCGCCGTAGGTTTCTAAATACCCCGTTAACACTGTAAGCGGGGTACGTAGCTCATGGGAAACGTTCGCCACAAAGTCACGACGCATCTGCTCTAAACGATGGAGGCGAGTAATATCTCGCGCCATTACTAAGCGTTCATCATCGCCATAAAGGGTAATTTGATATTGAAGGATGCGCCGTTCATCGATGGGCGACGTCAAGGTTAGCGGCTCACCGTACTTACACGCGTTAAAATAGCTGATAAATCTTGGGTCACGAAGCAGGTTGGTAATGTGCTGGCCACGGTCATGAGCCGTTTGTAGGCCCAGCATTTCTGTCGCTGCGCTGTTCCACCACTCTAGGTCACCATGCCGGTCCAACATAACTACGCTATCACGCATTGCTTCAGATGATTCCTGAATACGTGCCAACGTCGCGCGTAAGCGGTTCTGGGTAATCCGTTGGCTTTTTTGATAGCGATACAAGCGATCAAATAGCTCACCCCATATCCCGTTCGCTGCGGGGGGTTCATCATGGGGATGAAGCGTTAACCATTTAAATAGCGCACGTAGTTGACGTAAATGGTAGCCAAGACAAACGGTAAGGCCCGCCGCTAGACCGATGCCTGGAACTGCCACCAGCCACCCTAGGAAAAGGCCTAGCATTGCCCACAAAACAAAGCGCCACAGTTCTCGGCTCCACAAACGCACGGTTACACCCGGGCAGAGAAGCGGTATCCAGTGCCACGCACCGTTTGAATAAGGTTTTGGTGGGCTTCCCCGAGGGCCTTGCGTAAACGACGAATGTGGACGTCTACGGTACGCTCTTCAACATACACGTTACCGCCCCACACTTGATCAAGTAACTGGCTACGTGTGTAAGCGCGTTCTTGGTGGGTCATAAAGAACTGCAGCAAACGATACTCTGTCGGCCCCATTTCCAATGCTTTGCCATAAGCGCTCACCCGATGGCTGACAGGATCTAAAAGCAAGCCATTGATTTCGATAGGATCTTCGACGCCACGAGGCGTAGTACGGCGTAACACTGCTTTTAAGCGCGCTACCAGCTCACGGGGCGAAAAAGGTTTGGTGATATAGTCATCAGCGCCAGCTTCAAGCCCCTGAATCTTATTATCCTCTTCGCCTTTGGCGGTTAGCATGATTATAGGCACTTCTGCTGTCGCTTCTTCACGCTTCAAACGCCTTGCCAGTTCAATACCACTGGTACCGGGCATCATCCAATCCAGCAAAAGTAGATCTGGCTGATGGTCAACCATCATGGCGTGGGCATCCTGGGCGTTATCCGCTTCAAGTACGCGATAGTCAGCCATTTCAAGCGCCACGGCGATCATTTCGCGGATAGGCGCTTCATCATCGACAATCAAAACGGTCTTGGCGGTCATTCCAGGGGCCTCACGGTGTTCAATGAAAACTGGTTCGAAAGAACAGTTCAACAAAACAGTTCAGTGACATGTCAATGACGATAACACCATGACTTGATGACAATTCTATGACAAAGACGATATTTAGCCAGTGATTGGCCACCAACTCAGTACTATTCCTGCAAAAATCAATAAGCCAGACCAGTGATTGTTTAGAAATGCTTGGAAACAGCGGTCACGCTCACGGCCAGCAATTAGCCGCTGTTGGTGGGCAAACGTAGCGGCCATCCCCGTTAACCCAAGCCAGAAAAACCCTCCCAAACCAACACGTATTCCCACCCATGCAAGTAGCAACAATGTCGCTGCTTGCAGCACACCAATGATAAAGCGGTCAGCACTACCAAACAGCACCGCGGTAGATTTAATGCCAATTTTAAGGTCATCGTCGCGGTCGACCATGGCGTATTGGGTATCGTAAGCCACTGTCCATAAAACGTTCGCACTAAACAACAGCCACGCTTCAAACGGAACGTACCCCAATACTGCACCGAATGCCATGGGGATCGCCCAAGAAAACGCCGCTCCTAAAAACACTTGTGGGAAGTGGGTATACCGCTTCATAAAGGGGTAAATAAACGCTAAAACAACACCGCCGATTGAAAGCAGCACCGTAAACCAGTTGGTCAGCAACACTAAAACGAAAGCGGCGGCAACCAGCGCGATAAACAGTAGCTGCGCTTCGGTTTCACTGATACGCCCAGTGGCTAATGGGCGATGCTTAGTGCGCTTTACATGGCCATCAAAGTGACGGTCAGCGTAATCATTGACCACGCAGCCCGCGGCACGCATCACATACACACCAGCAATAAAAATTAGCAGCACATTACGCTCAGGCACACCGTCAGCCGCTATCCAAAGCGCCCATAACGTTGGCCACATCAGTAGCCAGGTGCCAATCGGGCGATCTAAGCGCATTAAATGTAAAAAATCTGCCACTCGGGCCCATCCCGTTGGCCGCAACAGAGAACGATCCATGCTTACCTCTCAAAAAGAATACGCTGGCACTAGCCTAGCGCGAAGGCAGGTCAAGATCATCTGCCATGCTTGATAAAAAGTATTCCTGTACCAATAGCGACAGTCCGCTGTGCTGAAACACTGAGCGCCGCCCCCATACACTGTCTGCCAATAGCGCAGACTGTTCGACGACAAAACGTGGCTGATGGCGGGTAGCGTAAAGCGGTCCACGCACTAGATCGGGCTGTCGAAACAACCAACTGCCTAACGAGCGCTCGCCCAGCCCTTCCAAGCCTTTGCCTTGTAACTGGCTAAGTGGCGCTACCGAGCGCGCAACCACCCAAGGTTTATTTCCCACACACAGTGCCACTTCCCTTAGCCAGGCATAGCGTCGCGGGGCAATGCCAAGCGCCAGCGCTTCATCACGCAGGGGAAAACCAACCGTTTGGCGCAGCAGTTGCACCCGAAACGCCTTGATGTCGCCTGCGACGGTTAGCCGTGTTGTCAAGGAATCCTTCGAGGCTACCCACTGCCACCACGGGGCGCTCATCCCAGGACGAGCCGCCGCAACGGGTAGCCAATGAGTAAATAGTCGATGAGTAACGAGTTGGTGAGGGACTAGAGAGGCTTGCCGAAAAGTAGGGGCGTTCACCAGGGTCTCCGAGGCGGTCAATACATATAGAGCTAGTGTAACATGGTGACCATACTGGCTTTTGTTCCACCGACTTTTGGTGACTGCATGCCCGCAATCGATACACAACTACTGTCCAACTCACATTCAGCGCTGATTATTATTGGCACTGGCATGGCGGGGATTGGCCTTGCACGAGCCTTGCGCCGGCAAGGCGATACACGCACCATTACCCTCATCAGCGCGGATAGCGGCGATGATTACAGTAAACCGCTGCTCTCCACCGGCTTTGCGAAGCGCTTAACGCCCGACCAGCTGGCACAGCGCAGCGCCCGCGACGTTGCCGAAGAGCTTAATGCCGAGCTAATTACCCACACCCAGGTCGTACACCTGCATGTGGATAACCAGCGCATAGTACTCAGTAACGGTCATCAGCTTCACTACGATGACCTTGTACTAGCGACTGGCGCGGCGCCACGTACACCCTTTAGCGTGCCGGAAAACGTCGCCAAACGGTGCTTTACGGTGAACGATTTAGACGAGTATCGCCGCTTTTATGATGCCTTGGCGGCAGCGCCTGCACGGGTAGCAATTGTGGGGGCTGGCTTGGTGGGCTGTGAATTCGCTAATGACTTATATGCTGGCGGCCATCAAGTCACCCTTATTGCGCCAGAGCGCGCGCCACTGCCACGTCTACTGCCCGAACCGTTAGGCCAAGCACTGGGTAACGCTTTTCAAGCAGCAGGTATTCAGCTTGCTTTAGGGCGCACCCTACAAACACTGACGCTTAACCCCGACAATGCCCTATCGCTGCACCTTGATAATGGCGACCACTATGTTGCCGACATAGCGTTACTGGCCACCGGCTTAACGCCGCGCAGCGAGCTTGCAGAAACTGCCGGGCTGGCGGTGTCCCGCAGCGGCATCATGGTTGACCGCCAATTACGCACCTCGCAACCCCACATATTTGCGTTAGGCGATGTGGCTTGCGTTGAGGACGTAAATGCAATGTACGTGCAGCCCTTGCAAGCGTGCATAAAAGCGCTGACATCGACACTTACCGGAAAGCCAACCAGCGTCAGCTTTGGCGCATGGCCTGTGATAGTAAAAACGCCCTTACTACCCGTTGTTGCCTACCCACCTGCAACCACGCCAGCACGGTGGCAAATTGAGGGAGAAGGAAACGAAATGACAGCCATTGCTGAAAATAAAGACGGACGTTTGATTGGATTTGCGTTGACAGGTGGCTGCGTGAGAAGGAAAGTGGAGCTTTCCAGAACGGCCCCTGCGCTGCTAGGCTGATTCTCGCCGCATTTACGGCTAAGCTGAAAAAGCTAACCAGCTGAGCAATGCTGCTAATAACATCGATGAACTTACGCTTGATTTTCACATAGGGAGATACCTTTATGCGCAAACCTGAACTCGCCGCCGCCATTGCTGAAAGCGCTGATCTATCCAAAGACAAAGCAGGTCAAGTGCTCAACGTTATCTTGGACGAAATCACCAATAGCGTGGCCAAAGGTGAAGATGTCGCTCTCATTGGTTTTGGAACGTTTACCGTGCGCGAACGTGCTGCACGTACTGGCAAAAATCCACAAACTGGCGCGCCACTGCAGATTCCTGCCAGCAAAAACGTTGCGTTTAAGCCAGGCAAAGCGCTTAAGGACGCCGTTTCCTAATGAAACTCAAGCTGACGCTGTGGCTACTGAGCTTACTGCTTAAAAGAGCCCTGCGACGCAAACCGCGCTTTCGGGAACAGCTTGAGCGAATGCGCGGTCTGGACTGGGGTGTTGCCACGGAAGACCTAAGCATTGCACGGTATTATCGAATGTCACCAAAAGGCATCACTACCGGCAAAGGCTTGCCCGTTGACCTAGACCTTGAGCTACGTTTCCGCGATCAAGATACCGCGTTAAAAATACTCAAGAAACCTACACAACAGGCCTTTCTCGACGGTATGCTAGCCGGTGAAGTTCGCCTAGTGGGCGACTCTGCTGATATGAACAAGCTACAGAAGCTACTGAAAAATATGTAATAAACAGCCCGCCACCTTAAAGTGGCGGGCTTTTTTCTTCCTTTCTTTTTGTTTACCACTCAGCGTGTAAAGCATTGCCCAACCGGGCGGTGATATAAGCGTGTACCGCCAAGGTGCTGTATTGATGCGGGTTGGGGCGAGTTTGTCCGCCCACTCACCTATAAAGCCGGCTGGGCGGGGAGTGTCAGTAAACGTGAGGGAGAACACTGTCATTGATAACGGCAGGTAAAGACAAGCACAGGCCATTCCCTCTATACTAATTATTAAACTAAAGTCTAAAAAAGAGAACGCTAAGAGCCTCTATGCCGATATCCTTGCCTTTGCGGCGTCTTTGGACCCTAGATAAGTTCGCCTATAGCCTGCGCGTGTTTATCGCGTTCAGTGGGGCGTTGCTATTTAGTGGTTTTGCGGGTGACATCGCGCTGGTGATTCCGCTATTTTTGGGCATTATTGCGAGCGCTCTTTCTGAAACCGATGACAGCTGGCAGGGACGCTTACAAGCACTACTAGTCACCCTTGCTTGCTTTGCTTCAGCCTCGTTTATCGTTCAGTGGCTTTTCCCATGGCCGTGGTTGTTTGCAGTAGGGCTAGCAGTTTCTACCTTCACTTTGATTATGCTGGGTGCCATTGGCCAACGATACGCCACCATTGCCTCGGGCACATTAATCCTATCGATCTATTCGATGATCAACATTGAACAGCACGGTGGCGTTGACGAAGACGTGGCTGCCCGACAATGGCTGTTGCTTGCCGGGGCAGCGTGGTACGGATTTATTTCGATCTTATGGTGCGCCTTTTTTTCGCGTCAACCGGTTAAGCAAAGCATGGCCAGGGTATATAAAGCGCTAGGTGAATTTTTAATATTGAAGTCGGCGCTGTTTGAACCTGTTCGTGGGGTAGACCTGGAAGCCCGTCGTGTGGCACTAGCTAGACAAAACGGCAAGGTGGTCGATGCCCTCAACCAAGCAAAAGAGATGATTTTCCGCCGCTTAGAAGGCCAGCGCGGCAGCCGCAAACTGAACCGCTATCTACAGGTCTATTTTATCGCCCAGGATATTCACGAACGGGCAAGTTCTACTCACTACCCTTATAGCGCACTCACTGAAGCTTTTTTCCACCACGATGTCCTCTTTCGTTGCCAACGACTTTTAGACCAGCAAGGACGAGCCTGCCGACAGCTAGCCAAGTCGCTGCTACTTAACCGCCCCTTTGGTCATGAACAGAGCGAGCAGGCACTCGCCGATCTACGTGCCTCTATCGCCAACCTAAACGAACAGGGAAAAGCAGAATGGCGTCCGCTGATGCATCCACTCAATGCGCTTGCCGACAATCTCACTACCCTGGAAGCGCAGATTGCCAGCGCCCATAACCCAGACACCAATGATAGCCACCGTGATAGCTCTCTTTATGATCGCTCTCCGTCTAGCGTGCTAGAAGCATGGAAACGTATTCAGCTAAATTTGACGCTGAACTCTCCAACATTTCGCCATGCATTACGCCTATCGATTGCACTATTAGTGGGTTATGGACTGCTCCAGTGGCTCGACCCAGAACAGGGGTTTTGGATTTTGCTAACCACACTATTTGTCTGCCGTCCTAACTTTGCCACCACGCGGCGCTTTCTCTCCCAGCGTATTCTGGGCACCGTGCTTGGCTTAATTGCCGGCTGGGCGTCGATTAGCCTATTCCCCCAGGCCAGCATTCAAAGCATGATTGCAGTGGCAGCGGGAGTCTCATTTTTTGCCAACCGTGAAAAGCATTATGTGATCGCCACCGCCTCTATCACCCTCCTAGTGTTATGTAGCTTCAACCAAGTAGGTGATGGCTTTAATCTGATTTGGCCGCGCCTTTTTGATACCTTGATCGGTTCACTAATTGCAGGGCTGGCAGTATTTTTTATTCTCCCCGACTGGCAAGGCCGCAAACTGTATCGAGAAGCGGCCAATGTGCTCGTCAACCATCGCCGCTATTTGGATGAAATAGTGCATCAGTACGAGGATGGGAAACAAGACGATTTGGCTTACCGGTTAGCCCGCCGCAATGCCCATAATGCCGATGCCGCGCTGTCAACGCTGCTTACCAATATGCTCCACGAGCCAGGCCACTACCGTAAACAAGATGCAGACAACGGCCTACGCTTTCTGGTGCTCTCTAATACGCTGCTGAGCCATTTATCTGCCCTCGGTGCCCATCGTCACCAGTTAGCAGACGATGAAGATGATGCCGCCCTCATGCCACTTGCTAAACGTATCAGCAAGCTGATGGGGCAACTCGCAGAACAGCTTGATAAGCGCCAGCCTGTTACTCCGCTGGCCGATCACGTCAACGACCTCCTGGCACAGCTAGAGCAGAATGCCGTTGACGCATTAGATAAGAAAACTCAGGATGAACAAGGCCTAAAGGAAAATGAAAAAGCCGTGGCGCTTTACCGCCCCATACAAAGTCAGCTCCGCCTGATTGCAGCACAGCTAGGCCCACTTGGTGAAGCCGCCAACCGGTTAACTGACGACCCAGTAGAGAATCACTCTAACGCGAGCACCGCTGCTTAGCGTTGCATCACGCCCTACACTTGCCCATAGCGGCCGGCGGCTTCGCCGAGCCAGCGCCGTACTAAGACAGCAGTGACTTCAGCATTGCCTTGAAGCGCCTGAGCAAGGGCGGTGACACGCTCTAGCTGGTCGGCATCACGCTCAAGATCAGCAATTTTCATCTGGGCCAGGCCGGTTTGACGTGTGCCGAGCACTTCCCCAGGGCCACGAATTTCTAAGTCTTTTTCGGCAATACGGAAACCGTCGGTGGTTTCACGCATGACGCCCAGGCGCTCCCGAGAACTTTTTGATAGCGGCGGATGATAAAGCAATACGCAGAAGCTTTCCGTGCTGCCGCGCCCTACTCGGCCGCGCAGCTGGTGCAGTTGAGAAAGCCCCAGGCGTTCCGGGTTTTCGATAATCATCAGGCTGGCATTGGGTACGTCCACACCCACTTCAATCACCGTGGTGGCTACCAACAGGTCGAGCTCGCCCGTTTTAAAGGCCTCCATCACCTCAACTTTTTCACTGGCCTTCATACGACCGTGAATCAGACCAATAGCGAGTTCAGGCAGCGCCTGGGTTAGTTCATCACGGGTGACTTCGGCGGCCTGACACTGCAGCACCTCAGACTCTTCAATCAGCGTACACACCCAATAGGCTTGACGGCCATCGCTACAGGCATTACGGATGCGCTCAACCACTTCAGGCCGCCGCTCGTCAGACACCACCACCGTTTTAACCGGCGTACGCCCTGGCGGCAGCTCATCAATCACCGACACGTCTAAATCAGCATAAGCGCTCATAGCCAGCGTACGGGGAATCGGCGTCGCGGTCATGATCAGTTGGTGTGGTGTTAGCCCGCCCGCTTCACCTTTCTCACGCAGTGCTAGGCGCTGATGGACGCCAAAACGGTGCTGCTCATCAATAATCGCCAGCCCCAAACACTGAAAGTGTACGTCGCTTTGGAACAGCGCGTGGGTACCCACCACCATGCGGGCGCGACCATCGGCTATGGCGGCTTTGGCATCTAATCGCGCTTTACCTTTTAGTTTACCTGCCAACCAGGCTACTTCGATGCCCAGAGGTTCAAACCAGGCTTTAAACGCCCGGTAGTGCTGTTCAGCAAGAATTTCCGTTGGTGCCATCATCGCTGCCTGGCAGTTACCCGCCAGGGCTGAAAGCGCTGCCATTGCCGCCACCACGGTCTTCCCTGAACCGACGTCTCCTTGTACTAACCGCAGCATTGGGGCAGGGCGTGAAAGGTCTAGGGTAATTTCTTCCAGCACGCGGCGCTGCGCCCCCGTTAGGGCAAACGGCAGCTGGGCTAAAAAGCGGGCTTGTAGACTGCGGCCTGACGGCAGCGATGGCGCACCATCAGCTTGAATGCGCAGACGCACTTCACGTAGGCTAAGCTGGTGGGCCAATAACTCTTCCAGCGCCAACCGACGTGTGGCGGGGTGAAAGCCATGGGCAAGCTGCTCTAAATCTACATCTGGAGGTGGCTGATGCAGCAGCTGCAGGCTGGCATGCAGCCCAGGCAGGTTAAACCGCTGGCGCAGGTCATCGGGAATCACCTCCGGCAGCGACTCAGGCGAGCGTTGCAGTAGCGCAAGTGCTTGCTGGGTAAGTGCGCGAAGGCGCGTTTGATGCAGCCCTTCCGTAGTAGGATAAATCGGCGTGTAATACTCCTCTACCGGCGTTTCGCTACCGCCGCTTAGCCGATATTCCGGATGATAGATTTCCAGCCCGGTTGCCCCTGCCCGCGCCTCTCCAAACGCGCGCACCGTGACACCAGGACGCATTTGCTGCTGCTGGGCAGGGGAAAAATGAAAAAAACGCAGACTTAAAATACCACTGCCATCACGCAACCTGACTAACAAACTTCTCCGACGCCCTTTCACCACATCGCAGGCAGTAACTTCCCCTTCTACTACCGCCTCACTGCCCGCCCGCAATAAGCCAATAGGCGTTAGCCGTGTGCGATCTTGATAGCGCAGCGGCAAGTGAAACAAGAGGTCGCTAACGCGCTCTACTCCCACTCGCGCTAATTTCAGCGCGAGCGCCTCACCCACGCCTTTTAGCGACGAAACCGGTGCAGAAAGCTCACTCATGAGGATATGCTGGCCTTATGGTCGGGTTGCTGGCATTGGCTGATCGCCTTGGCTAGCGCATCTATCGCTTTTGGCCGAGGGAAGCTTGCCCGCCAAGCAATAGCAACGGTGCGCGATGGAGCGGGTTCAACAAAGGGACGGCTGACCAGCATGGCATTTTCATACTGGTCGGTCCCCAATGCCGACTGAGGAAGCACCGTAATTCCCAGCTTCGAGGCGACCATATGACGAATCGTTTCCAACGAGCCGCCCTCGGCAATCAGCGTATTGTTCGGGCTGTTGAGCTTTTGGGTAATCGCTGGGCACGCTTCTAGAATTTGGTCACGGAAACAGTGCCCTTCGCCTAGCAACAACAATCGCTCTTCCAATAAGTCTTCTTTGTAGATCGCCTCACGGCTTACCCAGCGGTGACTAGCGGGCATCAATACTTCAAAGTGTTCATCGTAAATCGGTTTAGTAACCACATCAGTCTCTGTAAAAGGCAGTGCCACGATGATGACGTCTAGCTCGCCACTGCGCAGCTTCGCCCGTAGTGTGCTGGTCATGCCCTCCTCAATATACAGCGGCATTTGCGGTGCGGCGTTCGCCAGCGCTGGCACTAAATGCGGGAATAAATAAGGGCCTATCGTATAAATAGCACCAATACGCAGCGGGTTAGCCAGCTGATCTTTGCCGGCATTGGCCATTTCATAAATAAGCCGGCTCTGCTCCAGCACGCGCTGTGCTTGAGCCACAATTTTTTCTCCCAGCGGGGTGACTTGCACGGTCGATTTCGAACGCTCGAACAGCGGCGTATCGAGCTCGTCCTCCAGCTTTTTCACTGCCACCGAGAGCGTTGGCTGAGAAACATGGCAGCGTTCAGCAGCGCGACCAAAGTGACGCTCTTGGGCAAGGGTTACGATATAGCGTAGTTCTGTTAAAGTCATAGCGGTGCCAGAGGCATCCTCTCGTTGCAGCTCGTTACAGGTAATCGTGATAGCGAGATGGAAAAGGACAAACAAACCCTATTGAAGATGGCACATCTCATAGGGACTTTGTATCTGATAGGGAATATTAATCAACAGGAGTGCGCAAGATGAAGCTAACGGTATTGATTATTGGCTGCGGGGATATTGGCATAACGTTAGGACGCGAGCTACTCAGTGAAGGGCATCGTGTCATCGGCGTGCGCCGCCAAGTCGAAACGTTAAAGGACACCGGCATTGAGCCGTTAGCACTGGATCTCAACGATCTTGAGAGTGCTGATGCTAATGCATTGCCCCATGCTGATTATGTTGTTTACACCGTTAGCGCTGACCGTTTCGAAGAAAGCGCATACCAAAGCGCCTACCCAGACGGTTTAAAGCGTGTGCTTGGCGTACTCGAACAGCACAAAACACCGCCAAGACGTATCTTCTTTGTCTCCTCAACCAGTGTCTACGGACAGCAGGAAGGCGAAGTCGTTAGCGAAGATAGTCCAACAGAATCAACCAGTTTTTCTGGTAAATTGATGTGTGATGCTGAACAGGCACTCATTACGCATCCGTTACCCGGTACAGTGGTGCGTTTTTCCGGCATCTATGGCCCTGGACGAGACCGCCTCATTCACCAAGTTGCGGAAGGTCGCATTGCCGCAGTTACGCCGGTTAGCTACTCTAACCGTATTCACCGTGATGACTGCACCGGTATTTTGGCGCACTTAATCCGCTGTCAGGAAAAAGGTATGCCGCTAGCAGAGCTTTATTTAGGCAGTGACTGCGAGCCCGTCACCCTGCATAACGTGATGGCCTGGCTAGCCAAGCAGCTAAATGTCGAATCTACCGATACCATGCAATCACCACTGCGCCGCCGAACCAGCAAGCGCTGCGACAACAGCCGTATTCGTGAAATGGGCTACCAGTTCCGCTACCCGACTTACAAAGAAGGCTACGCACAGGTGTTAAAAGAAGGTGGTTTCTTGGCGCCACAAAAAGCCTAACTGCTCTTTCACTAACTTATTTTTCGCTAACTTACTTTTCACTAACGTAAATTTTCTAACTTACTTGGCGCTAACTTATTCAACCTTATTTAGCGCCTCACTATTCTCATTCATACCCACCTCAAAAAAGAGCGAGCACGTAATTAAACAGTGCTCGCTCGTATGGATGGCAACGTTAAGCCCGATGACTTAGTCGCCGATTACCATTACCGCTTCTGCTTCCACTTGGCTGCCTTTAGGCAGCGCTTTCACGCCAACGGCTGCGCGAGCAGGGAAAGGCGGTGAGAAAAACTCTTCCATTACCTTATTAACGATCGCAAAATTATCCAGATCAACAAGGTATAAGTTGAGCTTAACAATATCACCAAGCGAGCCAGCTGCTTCTTCACAAACCGCCTGCAAGTTAGTAAATACTTGACGCGCTTGCGCCTCAAAGTCGTCAGAGATAATGTCCATTGTCTCTGGATTCAGTGGGATCTGGCCCGAAAGATACACCGTATTGCCAGCCTTAATCGCCTGTGAATAAGGGCCGATTGCAGCGGGGGCTTTTTCAGTGTTAATAACCGCTTTATTGCTCATGAGATAGCACTCTCCTGTCGTGTTTAACGTATTTTTAGATGTATGTTATAGATATAGTGGTAGTTTTAAATATTAATTCTTATGGCCCGCCATAGCAGTCGCTGCCAGCCCAACGCCAGCAGCCTACTCACGGGTGTTTAATTGCTCATTCTGGTTATTTTGCCAACATTAGGAAGGTTGCGAATACGCTTAATAATGCGCGCAAGATGCACGCGGCCTTTGACGGATAAGGTTAAATTAACAATTGAAAGCCGAGCATCTCGCTCTTCAATACCTATACGTTCGATATTTGCGTCGGCATCGGTCACCACGCCAGCCAGCTCGGCCACCAGCCCACGACGGCTCTCAATTTCAATGCGTAGTGCGACCGGAAAGTCTTCATCTATCGTGTCCGACCATTCAAGCGCAAATAGCTTCTCGGGGTCGTTCTTACGTTCACCAAGATTTTTACACTCGCTGCGATGGACGACTAGCCCTTTACCTACTGACAAATGGCCAACCACGGGGTCACCCGGTAAGGGATGACAGCATCGGGCAAAGGTAATTACCATACCTTCACTGCCACTGATCACTACCGCTTTGTCACTATCCGTGCTGAGGATATAGTCAAAATTACTACCATGAGCAGCATCGACTAAACGACGCGCTGCCACATGAGCCATCCGGTTTCCCAATCCAACTGATTCAAGCAACGCGTCTAATGAGGCAGCATCAAGTTCTTTAAGAGCTTTAGCAAATACGCTTTCATCGAGTTCTTCCAGGCTGGTCTCAAAGGGGGCGAGTGCTTTGTTCAATAAACGCCGCCCTAACGTAATCGCTTCAGCCTGCTGCTGGTGTTTTAAAGCATGGCGTATCGCAGAACGCGCTTTAGCCGTGGTAACAAAATTAAGCCACGCTACGTTAGGCCGCGCTCCAGGAGCGGTGATAATTTCCAGCGTTTGACCACTTTCAAGACGCGTAGACAGCGGTGCCAAGTGGCGATCAATACGGCAAGCAATACAGTTGTTACCAATATCAGTGTGTACGCTGTAGGCGAAGTCAATCACCGTTGCGCCCTGAGGAAGCTCCATAATGTCGCCTTTGGGGGTAAACACGTAGATATCATCTGGAAACAAGTCGTTTTTGACGTGTTCGATAAACTCTAGCGAGTCCCCTGCATGGCGCTGCATTTCCAGCAGCCCTTTTACCCAAGCCCGAGCGCGGGCATGGCTGCCTTCAGCAATAGGATGGGTAGTTTGCCCGGCTTTATAGAGCCAGTGGGCAGCGATGCCATTATTAGCCATCGCCTCCATTTCTCGGGTGCGAATTTGCACTTCAATGGGCATTCCACCCTGACCAAACAGCGTGGTGTGAAGACTTTGGTAGCCATTGGCTTTTGGGATGGCAATGTAATCTTTAAAGCGCCCTGGCACAGGCTTATAGAGATTATGCACTACCCCCAGGATGCGATAGCAGCTAGCGACATCTTCGGTAATAATGCGAAAACCAAAGACATCCATGATTTCCGCAAACGGCTTACGCTGATCACGCATCTTCTTATAAATCGACAGCAGATGCTTCTGCCGACCGATCACAGTACCTTTCAGCCCTTCGTCGTCCAAACTTTGCTGCAGCGATGACTGAATTTCTCGCATCGCACTACGCCGATTACCCCGGGCGCTAGCCACCGCGCGTTTAATGCGCTCAGCGCGCATAGGATGAATCGCCTGGAAAGAGAGATCTTCCAGCTCAACACGAATCGTATTGATGCCTAAACGCCCCGCAATACGGGCATAAATTTCCAGCGTTTCCCGAGCTATACGGCGCTTTTTATCTGGCCGTAAGGCACCCAGCGTGCGCATGTTATGTAGACGGTCGGCTAATTTTACAATAATGACGCGGATATCCCGCGACATTGCCAACACCATCTTCTGGAAATTTTCCGCCTGAGCGACAGCTTTGTCTTCAAAGGTGATCTGGGTCAGTTTGGAAACACCATCGACTAGTTCGGCAACAGGCTTACTAAATTGCGCAGATAACGCCTTTTTGGAGACACCCGTATCTTCAATGACATCATGCAGCATGGCAGCCATCAAACTTTGATGATCCATGTGCATGTTGGCCAAGATATTGGCGACCGCTAGCGGATGGGTAACATAAGGTTCGCCCGAGCGGCGGCGCTGGCCGTCATGGGCTTGCTCGGCATAATAAAAGGCGCGTTTGACCTGTTGAATCTCATCCGGAGGTAAATAGCCGCCGAGTCGATCGGCCAGGTCATCAATGGTGAACATTTACCGCGCCCCTAGTCGCTTCTAAGTCCAGTCTCTAGTAAACCTTAGTCGTCGATATGTGTGGTAGGTGTCATCGCGGGACGAACACGTACCGGGGCTTCCACTGGCTCATCCAGCACAGTGTGATTTACAAGGCCAGCAGCAATCTCGCGCAGCGCCATAACAGTAGGCTTGTCGTTTTCCCAGGGCAGTTGTGCTTCACGGGAGCCACGCGCAAGCTGACGCGCGCGCTGGGTGGAAATCATCACCAGCTTGAAGCGGTTCTCAACATTTTCCAGACAATCTTCAACGGTTACGCGAGCCATGGGGGTCTTCCTGTAATGACAACGCTGGGCCAGCGTTGTGGGGAAACGCCACTGGCCCAGCAAAAAAGTGGTAATGGAACCTGCTAGATTACTCGACGCTAGGCGCTTGTGACAAGAGCGCATCGAGCAGTGGCGCATGACGCGCCTGCATCGCCTGACGTGTTAAGCGGCGACTGATCACCAGCGACTGCAACTCTTGAAGTGCTGTGGTGAAATCATCGTTGATCACTAAGTAATCATATTCATCAAAATGAGACATTTCGCTAACGGCATCACGCATACGCCGCGCGATCACTGCGTGTTCATCGGTACCTCGGCTAGAAAGGCGGCGTTCAAGCTCGCTACGCGAGGGCGGCAAGATAAAAATCGATACCGCTGTGGGCATTTGTTTGCGTACCTGCTGCGCTCCTTGCCAGTCGATCTCTAAAATAACATCTTGCCCTGCATCCAGTACGGTTTGCGCCGCACGCAGTGACGTGCCGTAATAATTATCAAAGACCTTGGCATACTCGAAAAACTCACCACGCTCTATCATCGCTTCAAAGTCGGCTACGTGAGTAAAGTGGTAATTCACACCATCCACTTCTCCCTCGCGCTTAGCTCGTGTGGTATGAGAGACCGACACCTGAATGCCATCCAGGCTCTCGATCAGCTCACGAACCAAGCTGGTTTTACCAGCACCTGACGGGGCAGAAACAATAAAAAGCGTACCCTGGGACATGAAGCGCTTCCCTAATTAGCAAAAGATAGATAGCGAAATGATAGTCAGCGGAAAATCGTTAGCGAAGATAAACAGGGCAACGGTAAGGCGTTGTCTTGTTTATCAAGTACTGCTCATCAAGTACTGTGCGTGCATAAAGTATGCGCGCAGTATCGCACACCTATGCTATGGACTGTAGCGTTTCAGCGCAGTCACAAGGAGGTCATCATGCGCAGTACCCTCGTTATTTTATGCTTTATTGCCTTGGGGGTAGCGCTCCAAAAAGGACTGATTGAGATACCCCGCCATTGGGCGCCCTGGGCGCCGCTCTATATTGATGATCCTATAACGCCCATCACCCAGCTAAAGCTCAAACGTCTAAACGATGACCCAAAAGCCTGCTTAGCGGCCCTAGACACCGCACCAACAAACGAGCTTCGATACACACCATTAGCCGATTACTCCCCAACCGCTAGTTGTCCACTCACAAATGTCGTACGTGTGCAGTCAAGCACCGTTCGCTTCAACCAAAGCTTTGTCGCCACCTGCCCGCTGGCACTGGCCTGGGTAATGTACGAGCGCCACGCGCTGCAACCCGCCGCCCAGGAGATCATGGGCAGCCAAGTGGCCCAGGTTAATCACGTCGGCAGCTTTGCCTGCCGTAATGTTTACGGCCGCGAAACTGGCAGACGCAGTGAACACGCCACCGCGGAAGCGTTGGATGTGGTCGGATTTCAGTTTGAAAACGGCCAGCGCATTACGCTAATTAATCACTGGGATGATGACGGTGAAGCGGGGGAGTTCTTAAGAGCAGCAAGGGACGGTGCCTGCGACACCTTTGGCAATGTGCTAGGGCCAGACTACAACGCCGCACATGCTGACCATTTTCACTTAGGCATGCGCGGCTTCAGGCTATGTCGCTAACTCGCGGGGTTGGTTAAGGCCAATCAGTCTAGGCTAATATCGTCTTCGTCCGTCGCGGCCCCTGTCGCAGCACCTGCACCTGCGCCAACCGCCGCGCCTTGCGTAACGTCGCCACCCGTAGCAGCGGCAGCACCAGCCCCAACAGCAGCGCCTACCCCTGCGCCACTGGCTGTCCGCTCGCCCGTAGTGGAACCACAGCCTGCTAAGACCAAGGTTACTGCGGTAATAGCACTCAACGTTAACAAACGCGGCATCTTGATTAATCGGGTATGCATAGGTCACCTCCATATGGATTGCACCTAGTCACCCTAGATAAAAGTTACAGTTTTTGTCAATTTAGCGGCAGCCGCCCACGCTTACTCACCGCTTATTGGTAATGCTTAGCCGCTCTAAAAGTACGCTTTTCAAGCCAGCTCCCCCAAGCAAAAATCACTAGCCCACAGAGTGCTAACCCGGTACCGACTAACCCCGTGCTTGACCAGCTGAAACCTGCGCTAATCACTAAACCCGCTAACCACGCTCCTAACGCATTTGCCCCATTAAAAGCAGCATGGTTAAGTGAAGCCGCCATCGTTTGGGCATCTTCTGCTACATCCATTAAACGGGTTTGCAGCGCAGGTGCTAACGCCATGCTAGTGCCTACCAACCCCACAAATAACAGACCTGTCCAAACATTATTGGCAGCGAAATAAAACAACCCCTGAATCACTGCGCACCACACCAAGGTAGCGGGAATCGCGCGCATTAGGTTTTTATCCGCTGCGCGGCCACCAATTAAATTGCCAGCAATAGAGCCAAGGCCAAAAATCACTAACACCATCGGCCCTAGCGCTTCACTCATACCCGCTTGCTGAGTAAGTGTGGGCATCACATAACTAAAAATCGAGAACATGCCGCCACAGCCAATACAGGCAATGGCCACCGTTACCAGCACCCGCTGTTTTATCAATGCCGACAACTCGCGTAACGGGCTTGCTAACGCATCGAATGGCTGTACAGGCACCCACAGGCGAATCAACAGCGCCGTCAGCAATGCAATAACACCTACCGCTGCGAAGGCAATTTGCCAGCCAAATAGATTGCCTGTCCATGTGCCTAACGGCGCGCCAATCAAAATCGCCAATGTTAAGCCCATCATTACCCGTGAAATAGCCCGCGCCCGCTGATCAACCGGCACTGCGCCAGCCGCTACTAAAGCGGCTACACCAAAGTAAGCACCATGGGGCAACCCAGCGATAAAGCGCAGCCCAACAAATGACCAAAACCCTGGAGCCATTGCACTGGCGATATTACCAACCGCAAATACCAACATCAGCACAATGAGCAATGCACGCTTAGGTACACGCGCTGCAAAGGCAGATATCAGTGGCGCGCCTACCACCACTCCAAGGGCATAACTGCTGATGGCGTAGCCCACCTGGGGCACCGTGACGGCGAGATCTTCCGCGACACGGTTCATTAATCCCATAATGACGAATTCGCTGGTGCCAATTCCAAACCCGCCTAACGCCAACACAACTTCTGCCAATCGCGGGTTACGTGCCAATCCCGATGACGACGCCTGCATACTTTTCTCCCCAGGCGCACTCACACCTGCTTAACAAAACGGTCTTGTATAGCGACAAATGATCGCAGGATTAGACAAAAGTAGAAATATGCGACACTAAAAAAGTTAGCGGGCGAATAAGGTAATTCCTGTAGGTTAAAACACTAATGACCTAGTTTTGTTAGTGTGTTTTAACTTTATAGACAGGCAGGTTATTCATGACACTAGAAACTATCGAGCTCGCCATGGAGGCACTGGCTAAGGCCGACCCCGATATTGCCCGAGCTTACCCGCTCGTTGGCGCACCCGCACCGCGCCAGCGCGACCAAGGCTTCGCAACGTTTTTTAGCACGATTGTTAGCCAGCAGATTTCAACGGGAGCAGCCCGCGCCATTATGGGCCGTGTGACTTCATTGCTACCTGAATTGCACGCGAAAGCAGTCATGGACGTTGAAGACCAAGCGCTACGTGATGCAGGGCTTTCCTGGCGCAAAGTTGAGTATGCCAAAGGGCTGGCGGAGGCAGAACTTGCAGGCACGTTCAGTGCCGACGGACTGGCCATGTTGAGCGATGACGAGGCGATTGCCGCCATCACTCAACTGCGTGGTTTTGGACGCTGGAGCGCCGAAATTTACCTGATGTTTTCGCTCCAACGCACGGATATATTTCCCGCCGACGACCTTGCTTTACGTGTAGCGCTTGGCCGTCTAAAAAAGCTGGAAGACAAACCCACGCCTAAACAGGCTCGCCAGTTAGTTGAACATTGGGCCCCCTGGCGTAGCGTGGGTTCGCTATTTTTATGGCACTACTATCGTGGAGAACCGCTTTAAGGAACAATCTTACCCGTCAGATCATCGTCGTGATCAGAAGAAGATGGCGGGGCTATAAGTGACACAGGCTGAGCAATAAAGCGATACGCTAATGCCCCTAACGCCGCGCCGAGCATTGGCGCTACCCAGAACAGCCACAGCTGAGCTGTCGCCCAGTCTCCTACATACAGAGCAACGCCCGTACTACGCGCTGGATTCACCGAGGTATTGGTAACCGGAATGCTAATTAGGTGAATAAGCGTTAAGCCCAAGCCAATCGCCAACGGCGCAAACCCAGCCGGAGCGCGACCGTCGGTTGCCCCCATAATGATGAAGATAAACATCATGGTCATTACGACTTCCGTTAGTAACGCCGCCGTCATGCTATAACCGCCGGGTGAATGCTCTCCATACCCATTGGAGGCAAACCCAGCAGTCACATCAAACCCTGCTTGGCCACTCGCAATGAGATACAGCACGCCACCGGCAACAATAGCACCTATTACTTGCGCACCAATGTAGTAAGGCAACTCTTTAGCAGGGAAGCGCCCTCCCACCCAAAGTCCTACCGATACCGCAGGATTTAAATGGCATCCTGAAATATGCCCAATCGCATACGCCATCGTAACAACCGTCAAACCAAATGCCAGCGACACCCCTAATAGGCCAATACCTACGTCTGGAAAAGCCGCTGCTAACACCGCACTGCCACAACCACCCAATACTAACCAAAACGTACCGATTAACTCCGCTGCGTACTTTTTCATATCACTACTCCTCTAATGACCAAGTACCATTGGGAATACCACGCCACCTAATTAAGCACCCATAAGGTCACCCATTAGTATGTACGCAGTAATGCGCGCACTCAGTGCACGACACTTTTTAATTAGTGAAAAGTAAGAAATTAGCTTTTAACACTAACCGCATTGTTAAAATTTATTATAGCGAATTAGCGAAGAAACTCATTTAACTAATCACCCACAATAAAAGCGAGATTTATATAACAGCCTTTAAAACCAGGCAACAAAATATTACCAATGCATTTAAAATAAACAATAAGAAACAATATATCAGCAATAAAAATTATGAAACACATTGAAATGCTAAAAAGTGTTTCTTTAGCATCGTTTTTTAATTAACTAATATGAGCCATCAAAGAAGCGTTATCACTACTTATCGTTTAATCGGCCCACCACCTGAAACGAATCGCCCGTTGGGCGCACAACGATCATTTCGCCTGAGCTCACTCCGCCGCCTGTGAGCGCCGTAATATTGACCTGATGAGTCACCAACAACAAATTGCCTGGACCCTGCCAAGCAGCAATGTGCTCACGCGCCGCCTGCGTGCGATCATCTCGCTCACTGCGCTGGCGAAAAAACGAATCAAGCCAGGGGGTTGATTCCACGCGGCCCAACGCCATTAGCTCAGCGGTTTCCAGTGCCCGACACCAACGAGACGAATACACCAAGGCAATAGGCACATCCCGGTCACGAAATGAACGACCAATTGCCTCAGCCTGAGCGCGCCCCTGGGCTGAAAGGTTACGCTGGGTGTCGCACTGAGAAAGCTCAAACCCAGCCGGGTCACCAATGCCAGGGGCCAGTGCGTGACGCATCAAAATCACCAGCCCTCCCTCTTGCAGCGCCTGCCAGGTGGTTTCGTTTGCGTAAGCATTGCTAGGCGGTATGCCGAGAATGCCGACGAGAAGCGTGCAAAAGAGAGTTCTTAAAATAGGCATAGTGAGGCATCCTCAGTCGATGGTGACCAGCAGGCAGCGATGCCTTACGTTTCAGTCTCAATTAATACGGCCAACGTTTAACCGTTATTGTTAGCGGCAGAGCTAGGTGGCTTAATCGCTAACCATTAGCAAACTCTGCACGGCCTACCACCAACGGATCAGTAGCCCCAATATTATTAATATCTTTACCTTCGTAGTTGAACGCGTTCAACACATAGCGCATAGCATTTAGGCGTGCCCGCTTTTTACAGTTCGACTTAATCACCACCCAAGGACATTCTGAATGATCCGTATGGAAAAACATGGTTTCTTTGGCCTCAGTATACTCATCCCACTTTTCCAACGATGCCAAGTCAATCGGGCTAAGCTTCCAACGTTTAAGCGGATGCAGCTCACGTTCTTTAAAGCGCCGCTGCTGTTCTTCGCGACTAACCGAAAACCAGAACTTAATTAAGTGGAGGCCACTGCCTACTAAATTGCGTTCTAGTTCAGGTGCTTGACGTAAAAAGTCTTGATACTGCTTCTCAGTACAAAACCCCATCACTCGCTCTACGCCTGCTCGGTTGTACCAGGAACGATCAAACAGCACCAGTTCGCCGTGAGTTGGCAAATGTGTGATGTAACGCTGAAAATACCATTGGCCTTGCTCAGTTTCAGTGGGTTTTTCAAGCGCGACCACTCGTGATCCTCGGGGGTTTAAATGCTCCATAAAACGCTTAATGGTGCCCCCTTTACCTGCTGCATCCCTCCCTTCAAACACAATCACGACACGCTGACCAGTTTTCTTAATCCACGACTGCAGCTTCAATAACTCTACTTGCAGGTAGTACTTTTGTTTTTCATAAGATTTGCGAGATAGACGATTTTTGTACGGATAAGCTGCTGTTCTCCAATTTTCGACCAACGCTTCGTCTTTAGACACTGCGCGGCCTTTATCAAACTGCTTCCAATGCGTCAGCGCTTTTTTCAGTTCGGCTACATCATCAAGTGACGCCCCATCAATAATGTCTGCCACGGCTTTTAGCGTTTCTTCATGAGACTCAGGCAGCGGGCCTTTGAGACCCAAAATATCGGCAATAGCAGCAGCTTGGGCTTCCTGTGCACCATGGGTCTTTTTCATCACGCTAAATTCATCCACCCATGGTACTGGTGCCTTCGCCTGGGGTGACGTGTCGCTATTGGTTGTGTTTGTTTTTACCATGACAGCCTCTTCCTCTTTTGCAACACGGTATTAATCGCCTTTTAAAGAGCATCGTACCGTAATACTCATTAAACAAAGCTGATACGCATCAATCACTGTTCTAATAGAACTAGAACGGAGATATCGTTTACGTTTAAACCAAAAGACTCATCGGTCTTACTGCTAACCATCGTTAGCGCTGCCACTCTGGAGAACTCACTCTACTCTTAGCCACTGGGCATGCTTTTACATTAGAGCCCTCTTACTAAATAATGACGCCAGCCGAGCAGCTTTAAAGGTTATTCAATATTCTGAATCTGCTCTCGCATCTGCTCAATCAATACTTTTAGCTCCACCGCGCAGCGGGTGGTTTCGGCGACTACCGATTTTGACGATAGCGTGTTGGCTTCGCGGTTGAGTTCCTGCATTAGGAAATCCAGACGGCGGCCTTTGGGGCCTTTTTGGGCTAACTGGCGGCTGACTTCTTGTACGTGCGCCGTTAGGCGATCCAACTCTTCATCTACATCGGCTTTTTGTGCCACCAGTACCAATTCGGCTTCCAGGCGTTGCGGGTCGAGTTCGGTTTTGGCGACGTCTAAGCGTTCCAATAGTTGGGCGCGCTGGCGCTCTAAAATTTGCGGCAGCAGGCTGCGCACGGTGGCTACCTGCTCGCTTACAGCCGTTAGGCGGGTGGTGATCATCTCAGCGAGTTTTTCGCCCTCCCGGGCGCGGGCGTCGATCAACTCGTCTAGCGCTTGGTCAAACAGCGTTTTGGCAGCGGCTTTAATGGCGTCTTGATCAAGGTGCTGGGTTTCCATAACGCCGGGCTGGTTGAGTATCGCCAGCGTGGTGGGCGGCACGGCACTGGGCACCTGTTGCTGAATAGCGGCCAGGGCATCGGCAATCTCTTTCAACCGTTGCACATTTACCGCAGGAGCTTGGTTGGTTTCCGCGGCTTCAAAACGCAGGCTACATTCGACTTTGCCTCGCGCTAGGCGTGTGCGTAGGGCATCGCGCAGCACCGGCTCTAGCTCGCGCAGGGCGTCGGGTAGGCGAAAGTGCGGCTCCAGATAGCGCTGGTTCACCGAGCGGATTTCCACCTGCAGGGTGCCAAACGGGGCGGCCTGCTCGGTGCGGGCAAAGGCGGTCATGCTGTGTACGTGGCGTGGGTTAGCCATTAAAGATTCCTGTTCATCGCGCATTTAGGTCAGTCTACCCGATCTTGTGCTGGTAGATACGTCTGCCTTGAATAGGCCCATCAACGGCGTCGCTGACGTGTACAATGGTGGGCTTTTCCACTGATAAATTGATGTGAGGTGTTATGCGTCCTGATGTTGTTCGCCCTAGCGGTCGTGAAGCCGACCAGCTCCGTGAAATTCGCATAACCCGCGATTACACCCGCCATGCAGAAGGGTCGGTACTGGTGGAGTTTGGTGATACCAAAGTGCTGTGTAATGCGAGTGTGGAAGCGGGCGTACCGCGCTGGCTGCGTGGCAAAAATCAGGGTTGGATCACCGCTGAGTACGGCATGCTGCCCCGTGCCACTCACACCCGCAGTGGCCGTGAAGCGACGCGTGGTAAACAGGGTGGCCGTACGCTGGAAATTCAGCGCTTGATTGGCCGTAGCCTGCGCGCAGCGGTTAACTTGAAGAAGTTGGGCGAGTTCACCATTACCGTGGATTGCGATGTGATTCAGGCCGATGGTGGCACTCGCACCGCTGCGATTACCGGCGGCTGTGTGGCGCTGGTAGATGCCATTCGTTATCTGCAGCGTGAGAAGAAGATCAAAGGTGATCCCTTTAAGCAGCTGGTTAGCGCGATTTCGGTGGGTATTTATAAAGGCGTACCGGTACTGGACTTGGATTATCCGGAAGATAGTAAAGCTGACACCGATCTGAACGTGGTGATGACTGAAAACGGCGAGCTAATTGAAGTCCAGGGTACCGCAGAGGCGGGGGCGTTTAACCGTACCGAGCTGAACGCGATGCTTGATCTCGCTGAGAAAGCTGGCTCCGAGCTGCGCGAAAAACAGCGCGAAGCACTGGGTATTCGCGGCTAAACCGTTAGTTAGCAAGCACTCAACGCGCCTACGCAAACAGGCCAGCTTATAAGCTGGCCTGTTGCTGAGACGGGTAATGCGACGCGGGAAAGTGAGCGCTTACAGCGCTAAGTCATACTCAACGATCAGCGGTGCGAACTCGGAGAAGGTCGCATCGTAATCAATCCACGCGTCGACCACATGGCGACGGAAGTTGGGGCCAACCAGCTGGTAGTCGATCCGCCAGCCTTCTTGGCGCTCACGGGGCACGTCTTGGTCGAGCTTTGGCCACCAGGTATATTCACCCGCATCGCGATTAATTTCGCGGAAGGTGTCGATAAAGCCGGTTGGGCCAAGCACCTGATCCATCCAGGCACGCTCTTCCGGGCGGAAACCAGAGGTTAGCTGATTGTCCGACCAGTTGGCCAAATCGATGGTTTTATGGGCAACGTGCCAAGTACCACAGATGATGTATTCGCGACGTTTGCGCGACATCTTCGTTAGATACTCTTGGTACTGCTCCATAAACGCCTGTTTGGCTTTTTGATCACTTCCATCAGGCATCAAGAAGGTGGCAATGCTGAAGCGGTCATAATCCGCCTGCAGAAAGCGCCCTTCGTGATCACACTGAGGGAACCCAAGACCATACATAATCGCCTTGGGAATTTTGCGGCAGTAGAGTGCCACGCCGGAGAAACCATCTTCTTCTGCATCCAGGAAGTAGCCTTCGTAGCCTTCCGGATAGAGAATATGGTCGTCCAGTTCAAAACTTTTTGCCTTGATGTTCTGCACGCAGATCACGTCGGCATCCTGCTGAGCCAGCCAGTCCAGGAAGCCACGGTCGACGGCATCACGTATACCATTGACATTGATGCTGGCAATTTTCATAAATCGTCCCTTTTGCGTCGCTGCTGTATGATACCCGACGTTTAGACGTTTGGGTAAATAGACAAACCCAATCTTGCTGTTTAACTCTGATTTATTACTGCGTTTACTTAGATTTCTATTACTTACATTCCTATCGACAAGAGAAGACCATCGTGGCTACCACTCTACAACCCTATCAGCGCGATTTCATTGCCTTCGCTATTGAGCAGGGCGTGCTCAAGTTTGGCGAGTTCACGCTTAAGTCGGGGCGAGTAAGCCCTTACTTCTTTAACGCGGGCCTGTTTCAAACCGGTCGTGCCCTGGCTAAGCTGGGCCGTTTTTACGCTCAAGCCATTGTCGATAGTGGCCTGCAAGCGGATGTGCTGTTCGGCCCAGCCTATAAAGGCATTCCCCTGGCGGCGGTCACTGCCGCGGCCCTAGCCGACCACCACGATCGCGATATGCCCTACGCGTTTAACCGTAAAGAGGCCAAAACCCACGGCGAAGGCGGCAATATTGTCGGTGCACCACTGGCCGGCGATATTTTGATCATTGACGACGTGATTACAGCCGGTACGGCTATCCGTGAAGTGATGAGCCTAATTGAGCAAAGCGGTGCCCGCGCAGGTGGCGTGATTATTGCGCTTGATCGTCAAGAGCGCGGCCAGGGCGAACAAAGCGCTATCCAGGAAGTCCAGGCTCAGTACGGCATGCCGGTTGTCAGTATTGTCACCTTAGAGCAAGTGCTTACTTACCTTGAAGAGCATGCTGGCGGCGAAATGCTGGCTTACGCCGAAGCGGTACGCGCTTATCGCGACCGCTACGGCATCGCGGGTTAGTCGCTACTCACCGCTTAATGCGCCAGCGTAATCTTGCTGGCGCCACGCCTCATAGCTGACGATGGCAACGGCGTTAGAAAGGTTCAAGCTGCGGTTATTGGGCTGCATGGGGATGCGCAGCTTCTGTTCTGCGGGTAGCGCAGCATGGACCTGGGGCGACAGCCCTGCAGTTTCCGAACCGAATAGCAGTACATCGCCCGGCGCGAAAGCCGCGTCGCTGTGGGCTCGGGTGCCTTTGGTGGTAATCGCCCATATCGTGCGCCCCTGCATTGCCGCTTGAAACGCCGTAAAATTAGCATGGCGGGTAACATTGGCTAGGTCACGGTAATCTAGTCCGGCGCGGCGCAGCTTTTTCTCTTCGAGATCAAAGCCCAGCGGTTCAATTAAATGTAATCGGCAGCCATTGTTAGCCACCAGGCGCATAATATTACCCGTATTGGGTGCCATACGCGGTTCAAATAGCGCTACTTCAAACATTACCACCTGCCTATTATTAACTCATTGTGCGTTCGCCCAGCGCCGCTGATTGTAATGGAATTTGCCTAGAAACACTTGTAGAGGTCACCCTTCACCATGACGCCCCAACCGCCAAAGAGCATTCTTAGCCGTATTAAAGGGCTAAACCCGCGCCAGCAGGAAGCGGTGCGCTATATCGATGGCCCCTGTTTGGTCTTGGCGGGCGCGGGGTCTGGTAAAACCAGCGTTATTACCACCAAAATCGCCTATCTGGTGCAAGAGTGCGGCATGAGCGCGCGCAAAATAGCGGCGGTTACCTTCACCAATAAAGCCGCCAGGGAGATGAAAGAGCGCGTTGGGCAAATGCTGAAGGGTAAAGAGGGCCACGGGCTAACGGTGTCGACGTTCCACAATTTAGGCCTGACTATTATTCGCGGTGAGTTGAAAACACTAGGCTACAAACCAGGCTTTTCATTGTTTGACCCAGAAGATGCCAAAGCACTGCTGCGCGATCTAATGAACAAAGACGCTCAGGTAGACGCCGAGCAGATCAACGCAGTGCAGAGCAAAATCTCCACGTGGAAGAACGATTTAGTGCTGCCCAGTGACGCGCTTTCTTTTGCCGCGGATGATGACGAGCACTTTGCCGCACGGGTTTATGAAGCTTACGTGCGCCACTTAAAAGCCTATAACGCGGTGGATTTTGACGACCTGATCCTACTGCCGGTGGTGCTGCTACAACGTGACCCAGACGCACTGGCCCGCTGGCGGAACAAAATTCACTATATGTTGGTGGATGAGTATCAGGACACTAACGTTTCTCAGTACCTACTGGTGAAACTGCTGATGGCCGAACGGGCGACCTTTACCGTGGTTGGCGACGACGACCAGTCGATCTACGCATGGCGCGGGGCCCGGCCTGAAAATTTGGTGACCCTTGGCGAAGACTTCCCGCGTCTGAACGTTATCAAGCTGGAGCAGAACTACCGCTCAACCGGCACCATTTTGCGTGCGGCCAACACGTTAATTGCTAACAACCCTCACGTTTACGATAAAACCTTGTGGTCGGATATGGGCGATGGCGCGCCGATTCGGGTCATCGTCAACCGGCATGAAGAGGCGGAGTCCGAGCGGGTAGCCAGCGAAATGCTGACTCGGCGTATCAAAGAAAAAGCAGAATGGCGAGATTTTGCGGTGCTCTATCGGGGTAACTTCCAGGCACGTTTATTAGAGCTCAAGCTGCAGCACTACCAAATTCCCTACAAGCTTTCCGGCGGTACGTCGTTTTTCTCGCGCAACGAGATCAAGGACACCATGGCCTATCTGCGGCTGTTAATTAACCCTGCTGACGATAACGCCTTTTTACGTATTGTGAACGTGCCCCGCCGGGAAATAGGCCCTGGCACGTTGGAAAAGCTAGCCAACTACGCAACAGAGCGTTCAATTTCGCTGTTTGCTGCCTGCCACGAGCTAGGGTTAGAGCAAACGCTGCCGACTCGGGCCGTAGAGCGGCTTTCCCGCTTTACGCACTTTATTGATGGCGTGCGTAAACGCATGGATCAAGACGATGCCATCGCCGCCATTCGCGACATGCTGCGCGATATGGATTACGAGGCCTGGCTGTACCAAAATGCCAGCGCCCCAACCGTTGCTGAACGGCGTATGGCCAACGTATGGATTTTGATTGATCAGCTAGAGAAGTCACTAAACCGCGACCCAGAAGATGCCGATGACTCCACCGCAACGGAAACAGACGGCGTAGAAGCCGCCATTTCCCGCCTAGTGCTTCGGGATATTCTTGAGCAACAGGCTGAAGAAGACGACTCAGACCGTGTGCAACTACTCACCATGCACGCCTCGAAAGGACTGGAGTTTCCCCATGTGTATTTGATGGGCTTAGAGGAAGATCTGCTACCCCACCGCAATGCTATTGAAATGGGCACCGTGGAAGAGGAGCGCCGCTTGGCTTACGTTGGGATTACACGAGCAAGGCGTACCCTGACACTGACATTAGCCCGCCAGCGTAAAGCGTATGGTGAACTAATGGACTGTCAGCCCAGCCGCTTTTTAGACGAACTGCCCGCTGATGATTTGGAGTGGGAGGGCCGCGCCGATAAAGAAGACCCCGAGAAAAAGCAGGCACGCGGGAAAGACGCGATTGCCGGGCTGCGTTCCTTGTTGGGTTAGCAGCAAGTCATAAGAACACAAAAAAATATCCACAGGGGGTTTTCAAAACCCACCTGTGGATAGATTACACAACATTATTACAACAACAGCTTATTGCACTTCTGACACCATGTAATCGACAACGGCCATGATCTCTTCGTCAGAGGCACTGCTACCACCACGTGGCGGCATCACGCCTTTGCCGTTAAACACGCTTTCGTATAACGCATCGACACCCTGCTCAAGGCGCGGCGCCCACGCATCAGCATCGCCAATCAAAGGGGCACCAGCAACACCTGCCGCGTGGCAAGCCACACAACCAGCACTGGCATAAAGCGCTTCGCCATCTAAACCGCTGCCACCACTAGAAGCTTCCTCTTCGCTAGCTGCAGCGTCTGCGGTGCCTTCATCGGCACTGGTTTCCTCTGCTGCGGCCATATCATCGCTAGCGCTCTCTTCCGTCGCCTCTGCAGCCGCTTCTTCGTCACCGCCACCTAGCTCGGGAACGTCCATGACAGGCTCCACCATATACGCTGTCGCCGCTTCCATCTCTTCGTCTGACAGGTTGGGGTTGCCGCCACGAGCAGGCATTGCACCAATACCGTTAATCGAGTGCTCTAGCAGTGTCGCGAAACCTTGTTCGGTACGCTCAGCCCACGCAGCTTCATCACCGCGAATAGGGGCTCCCGCTGCGCCCGTTTCGTGGCACGCCATACAGACGTTGTTGTAGATACCTTCGCCATCAACTTCGTCACCACCACCGCTGCTAGCGGCGGCTGGCGCTGCTGCGGTGCCACAGTCTTGGCCTTGCAAGCAGAGTTGACCTACCGGCGCTAAGCGCTCAGCGATTGCGTCACGTGCTGCGTCTTGAGCATAAGCACCGGATGTGCCTGCCATGACGCCTAGGGCCGCCAGCCCGCTCATGATCAGCTTAGATTTCACTCTCACCACCTCTTGAGTTTTGTCATAAAACGTTTTGTGCTTAACCCCTGCGCGCGGCAGCGACATCATCAACCTGCGGCAACCGGAACGCCAAGACGTGCATATCGCATTAGTATACCGAGAACGCCAAGCGTAAGAAAATGCTACTAAGCGCGGCAATTCAACCTAAACTTAGCTTTATGCTTAATTCAGCGGTTTAAAAACCGTATCAATGTTCAGCTATTTAGCACCAAGCCAGCAAACGCTGCTGAGCATAACGCGTAAAGCCTGCCTGAGCATATACACGCTTTGCTGGAACATTCTGTGTATCGACAGTGAGCGTAATGTCGCGGGCTTCCGCCTTGCTAGCCAACGCCTGCGCTTGTTGAATAATTTCCTTGCCCATTCCCCCGCCACGCCAATCAGGTAGCAGCCCCATCAACTGCAATGACCAGCGCTGTGTAACAGGGTTGGAAGCAAGTAATAATACACCGATAGTTTCCCCCTGATGTTTAAGCTGATACCAGTTATCTGGGGCATTCGGCGCTTGGTCATAAAATCCCGCTAGTAACGCGTCAATGGTGAGCACTTCGCGAAGCTCTGGGCAGTCTAACGAGCCTTCGCTTACTTTCTCTACTAACGCCCGCTGTTGAGCGGGAGTCAATTCAGCAAAGGGGCTTAGTATCAGTAGATTAGCGGGTGATTGAACGGTTTGGCACTGCCACACAAGATGCTCCAGAGTGGCAAGCGCCCGCATACCGTGGGTCACTAACCTTGTTTCCCAGCTGGCCGCATCGTCGGATAACGCCACATGGCATAGCGCAATCGGCTGCTCGTTTACCCAGCCCTGCAAGGCTTTCAACAACGCATCAACTGACGAATTATGCTGCCTGGGTAGCCAAAGCTGCGCCATTTGATTAGCCAATGGCTGTACCCAGGCGGCGGCTTCGATATGACCCGCTTGAGTGGCTATCCAAAGGCCTTGCCATACAGTGTCAGGACCCGCTTTTACGGTTGATAAGGCATGCTGCAATGCAGGTTGTTGCGCAGGATCATGCACGGCAGCTAACTGCAGCAATGCTTCACGCCGTTGTTCACGTGGGCACTGCATTACTGTGGTAGTTAAGGAGCGATGGCCGAAAGGAGAATGACGTGTCATGTTACGTTCCTGAGTAGCCCGCCATGAATGAAAGTAGCCCGCCATGAATGAAAGGAGTCATCCATCGATATGCGCATTTTACTGGTTGAGGACGACCCCAGTTTAGCGTCAGGGATTCGTATGGCGCTAAAACCTGAGCACTATACGGTAGATCATTTAGCCGATGGCGATAACGCGCTTCATGCGCTTAAAAATGAACCCTTTGATGCGGTCATCCTGGACCTTGGTTTACCAACGATCGATGGAATGGAAGTGCTGCGCGCTATTCGGCGACATGGCAGCCAACTGCCTATTTTAGTTCTGACCGCCCGCGATGCGGTGGATAACCGTATCGAAGGGTTGGATGCAGGAGCCGACGATTACCTCACCAAACCCTTCGAGGTAGCAGAATTAAAAGCGCGCCTGCGTGCTTTATTGCGCCGCAGTCAAGGGCAAAGCAGCGGCTTACTCAACTGCCGGGGAATTAGCCTGGACCCTCAGACCTTACAGGTCAGTTATCAACATAAAGTGATCACGCTTTCGCGTCGTGAGCTGACATTACTACAGGAGTTTATGAGCCACCCAGGTCGTGTCTTTACCCGCGATACCTTAACGCGTTTAGTGTACGGCTGGGAGGAAGAAGTCGAGAGTAACGCTATCGAAGTTCATATCCACCACTTACGACGAAAGCTGTTTCCTGAGGTTATCCGCACCGTGAGAGGGATCGGCTATGTCATGGATAAATCGTAATGGTTAACGTGTACAAGGCAAGCGCATGAGTTCTATTCGTCAACGCACCCTGGGGCTTGCGCTGCTTGTGTTTGGCGCGAGCATGCTAGTGATTGGCTTTATTAGCTATCGCTATGCCGCCCATGAAATCGAAGAACTTCACGATGCTAGCTTGGCACAAAGTGCCCGTTTGCTAGAAGGATTACTACAGGCACCACTGCCCGATAGCGACCGTACGCTTTTACTAGAAAGTGTGGAGAGTGCGCTGCTTAGTGCCGAGCAATCCAATCATCGTTTTGCAGATCATCGCTATGAGAGCAAGCAGGCGTTTCAGCTTTGGGATGGCGATCGCCTACTGCTGCGTTCCGCCAGCGCCCCCGAAATACAGCTTACCCAGCAACCATCTGGTTATTCAACGCTTACAGTGAATCAACATGACTGGCGCGTTTTTGTTCTGGAAATAACAGGCACTAACAAACGCGTAGTGGTGGGCGAACGAGAGGACGTTCGTGGTGAATTGATCAGCGCAGTAGCACTGCGTACCTTATTACCTGAACTTATTGGTTTGCCCTTATTGACACTATTACTGTGGTGGTCAATTGGCTGGGGGCTTGCCCCCCTATCACGGATGGCAGAGCAAATCCGTGCCCGCGATCCCCACCACCTAAAGCCACTGACGCTTCATCCACTTCCCCAGGAACTGGAAACCATTTCTAGCGCCCTAAACCGGCTGTTGGAACAGCTGCGACAGCTGCGTATTCGCGAAAAGCGTTTCATTGCCGACGCTGCCCACGAACTACGCACCCCCTTGGCGGTACTTGATTTGCACGCGCAAAATGCACTGACCGCTGACAATGCCGATGACAGAAAAGAAGCGCTGCATCATTTACGCAGTGGAGTGAAACGTTCAACGCGGCTAGTCTCTCAACTCTTAACCCTGGCGCGCTTAGACCACGAAGAAGAACCGCTGTCAGAGTATCACCGCTGTAATGTATTACACGAAGCTCGCGAAACGTTGGCAAAGCTTGCGCCACTGGCCGCCGAGCGACAACAACCGTTGTTATTAGAGGCAGACGACTCGGCTAAATGGGAAATAGAAGCGGAACCAGGAGCTATTGAGGCGCTGGTGCAAAATCTGGTGGGTAACGCCATTCAACACTCGCCTGCTCAAAGCGCTATTACGATCACGCTTAAAGCATTAGCGAAAAGTGTTATTGTCATTGTTGATGATCAAGGGCCCGGTATCCCTGCAGCACAACGCAACCAGCTGATGGAGCGATTTCAACGTGCTGGGCCTGGTGCTGGCGCGGGTTTAGGTTTATCCATTGTCGAGCGCTTGGTCAAACGCCATCAGGGCGTCTTACTGCTTGATGAGGCCCCTAGCGGTGGGCTTCGTGTGCGCGCAACGTTTACCAGGAACGCCCTATCTCAACGCCAACCAAAAAATAATCGGCCATAAAGGGGCCTGTTAAGGTTCCCATAAGAATTCCGTGCAAGTGTGAAAGTACAAGACAGGCAAGCGGTTAACGACCTGTCTATTCATACGACGGAGATTCCCTGATGAATATGCTAGTCCATACCCCCAAACCACTTATCCAGTTTGGTGAAACACCACTGCTTATTACGCCAACAACAAAGCAGATAACACCTGAAAGTCCTGCGTTATCGGTGCTGACGGATTTTACTCAGGTCAGACCCCAGGCAGTAACCGCGGATACGCCTATCGACGATGCTCATTTACAAATGCGCCATGGCGGTGTTCGCCTGTTGTTTGTTCTCGACAAAGCTAACCACTGCATTGGCGTACTGACTGCCAAAGAAGTCATCGGAACACGGCGCATTAACTTGGCGATGCAGCAGAGAAATCTTGATCGTACGGAAATTACAGCCGACATGATTATGACGCCCTGGCAACAGCTTAGTGCGATGCCATTTGAGCAACTTAACTCATTAACGATTGAAGACCTTGTGCTTTCTATGGAGCGCTTCACAGAGCAGCACTTATTGATTACTGAGCATAAACAAAATCAACCATTAAGCGTACGCGGTATTATTTCTGCCACCGATATACAGCACGCCATGGGCAATAAAACCACGATGAAAGTCACCTCTTCAGCAGTGCCAACTGCCAGTAGCTTTGCCGATATTTGCAAAGTCATTACCGGGCACGATTTATAGTCTCGACATCAAATTTATAGTCATTAAGTAAAGCTAGAAAACCTACTAACAGTATTAAAAAAACGCCTCTTATCAATGATAAGGGGCGTTTTTTCTAGCTAAATTAGCTGCTAATTTAAAACAGCGCTGCGTTTATCAACAAATGCGCAGCAATACTGGCAGCATACCCCAGCAAAATAGCCGGTGCCCAGCGCAGGTGGCCCGCAAAAGTATAAATACCTCGGGCTTGGCCCATTAACGCAACCCCCGCCGCAGAGCCCATTGACAGCAGGCTACCACCAACACCAGCAGTCAATGTGATCAGCAGCCAGTTACCTTGCGACATATCGGGCGCCATGGAAAGCACCGCAAACATCACCGGAATGTTATCGACTACCGCCGAGATAAGCCCCAAAACAACATTGGCCCACACAGGATTCCAACTGCCATACAAGGTTTCTGACAATAGACTTAAATAGCCCATAAAACCCAGGCCACCGACACACATCACAACTCCGTAGAAGAAGAGCAGCGTGTCCCATTCTGAGCGGGCAATACGGCTGAAGATATCAAAAGGAACAACGCTACCCAGTTGCTCAAGCTTATTCCAGTCACCACGGCGGGAATAACGTTCACGCTTGCGCTCCAGGGAGCGTGGCAGACTGCGGCGCAGGTAGTAGCCAAAGAACTGCAGTAGGCCAAGACCAAACATCATGCCCATCGCAGGCGGCAGATAAAGAACCGAATGGCACAATACGGAAATAGCGACAGTCACCAAAAATAGCGCGATGATGCGACGCGAACCACGCTTTAACCAGACGTTTTCGGTGAGCGCTGCAGGTTGGCGGTTAACAATGAAGAAGTTCATGATCACCGACGGCACGATAAAATTGACAATAGCAGGCACCAAGAGCGCAAAGAAGCCGCCAAACGGCACCTGGCCTGCCTGCCACACCATCAACGTGGTGATATCACCAAACGGGCTGAACGCACCGCCTGCGTTTGATGCTACCACCACGTTGACACAGCACAGACTAATGAACTTTTTATCGCCTTCAGCCACTTTCAGCACCACCGCGCACATCAGCATCGCCGTGGTCATGTTGTTGGCAATGGCAGAAATACCAAAGGCAAGACATCCCGTAATCCAAAACAGACTGCGATAACTAAAGCCTTTACGTACTAGCCAAGCCCGCAGGGCATCAAAGATACGGCGTTCTTCCATAGCGTTGATGTAGGTCATCGCTACCAGCAAGAACAGCAACAACTCAGTGTATTCAAGCAGCGTTTCTTTAAACGCTGCTTCCGCTTCTTGCGGCATGCCCGCCTGTACATAGACCCACGCCACCAACGCCCAGATAAGCCCGGCGGCCACTAGTACAGGCTTGGATTTACGCATGTGAATTAGCTCTTCGCTCATTACCAAGGCGTAGGCAAGAACAAAGATGACAACAGAGGCAATACCGGCAAACGAAGCAGTAAGATTTAACGGGCCAGAAGCGGCATAAGAGAGGGTGGGAAAAGCAAACAAACACAACGCAATCAACAACCAAGCAAACCGGCAAGTAGACTGCCGCATTGCAAGGACGTTAGGTGGTTTCATAGTAAAGTGATCCTGGCAGGGTTGGAAGAGACCGCCACGATGATAAGCACACTAATTAAGTGCTGCAACGCAGCGATCACGCTAAAGATGCGGCCATTTGCCGCATCTTGTAAAGCCGTTTTACAGTGCCAGAAACATTTATTTTATGGAGGTCTACTCGACCGTTACGCTCTTGGCTAAGTTACGTGGTTGATCCACATCGGTGCCTTTTAGAACCGCCACGTGGTAGCTCAGAAGCTGCAAGGGCAGCGTGTATAACAGCGGCGCCAGTGCTTCGTGTACATGCGGGAGCGTTAGCACGCGAACGCCATCTTGCTCGCTGATCCCTACACGCTCATCGGCAAACACAAACAGCTGGCCACCGCGGGCACGGACTTCTTGTAGGTTCGACTTTAGCTTTTCGAGCAGGTCGTCGTTAGGGGCAACTGAAATCACCGGCATTTCGCTGTCTACCAGCGCCAGCGGCCCGTGCTTTAACTCTCCAGCGGGGTAAGCCTCTGCATGAATGTAGGAAATTTCCTTAAGCTTTAGCGCGCCTTCTAGCGCAATAGGATAGTGAGCACCACGGCCTAAAAAGAGCGCGTGATGTTTTTCCGCAAACGCTTGGGAAAGGGTTTCAACTTGGCTATCTAGCGCTAATACCTGCTGACACAGTGCAGGGAGTCCGCGTAGCGCTTCGACAATATCTTGCTGCTCTGGCTGGCCTTTAGCTTTGTTTACCGACAGCGTTAGCAGCATTAACGCAACCAGTTGTGTGGTAAATGCTTTGGTAGACGCAACGCCGATTTCTGGGCCTGCCCGTGTCATCAGCGACATATCCGATTCCCGTACCAGGGAACTGCCGGGTACGTTGCAAATAGCCAGCGACCCAACATAACTAAGCGTTTTTGCAAAACGCAGCGCTGCCAGCGTGTCCGCTGTTTCACCGGATTGCGACAGCGTGACAAACAGCGTGCCTTCAGGCACAACAGGGTGTCGATAGCGGTACTCAGAGGCCACCTCTACCTGTACTGGCACACCGGCATAGCGCTCTAGCCAGTAGCGCGCCACTAAGCCAGCATGGTAGCTGGTACCACAAGCAATAATATGAATCTGGCGGGTAGCCTGAAACAGTGTTTGGGCATCAGGGCCAAAGCTTTCAATCAATACACTGCTGCCACTTAAACGCCCTTCAAGGGCGGCACTAATGACGTCAGGCTGCTCGAAGATTTCTTTGAGCATATAGTGCCGGTAGTCGCCTTTGCTGGCGGCGCCGTCGCCATGTTCAAACGTTTGAATTGGCCGCTCAACGGGATTCCCCTGATGGTCAACGATACGGATTGAGCCTTGCTCACGAAGCTCTACTAAATCGCCTTCTTCCAGGTAAATAAAGCGGTCGGTCACTTGTAAAAGCGCTAACGGGTCCGAGGCGAGAAAAGCTTCATCGATCCCTACCCCCACCACCAGCGGACTGCCCTGACGAGCACCTACCACCACCCCTGGTTCTGCAGCGCTCATCACACCAAGCGCGTAGGCACCGCCTAAGCCGTTGACGATTTGCTGGGTTGCTTCAAATAATGTCAGACCGGTTGCTAATTTTTCAGACAGTAAGTGGGCGATGACTTCGGTATCAGTTTCGGAGGTAAAGCGGTAACCGCTGGTCTGTAGGGTGTCTTTGATCTGCTCGTAGTTTTCGATAATGCCGTTGTGCACCACCGCTACTTGGTCACTACTGTGATGCGGGTGGGCGTTTTCTTCAGACGGTTTACCGTGAGTAGCCCAGCGGGTATGGGCAATACCACAGGTGCCGGGTAGCGCTGCGGTGGCTAACCGTTCATCAAGAGCGGCTACCTTGCCCAAGGCGCGGTGACGCGTTAACACACCACTGTTCAGCACCGTCATACCAGAAGAGTCATAGCCGCGATACTCCAAGCGCTTGAGGCCTTCCAGCAAAATTCCTTGCACATTACGCTGTGCAACCGCAGCAACGATGCCACACATAGCCATTTCTCCTTGGGCGTCTTAATGCGTTATTGAAACCTAACGATTCCGCGAATAGACCGCTTTATTTAACTTTTTTGACAGGGCGCGGCCAATCCAGTTTTTCAAGTTGTCTGCTGCGAGTAACTGCCAAGGCGTGCTCAGCAACGTCTTTAGCGATTGTTGAGCCTGCCCCAATCGTGGCACCTTTACCCACCGTCACCGGCGCTACTAAGGCGCTGTTAGAACCAATAAACGCATTATCACCAATCTGGGTAATATGCTTATTTACGCCATCATAATTACACGTAATAGTGCCCGCCCCGACATTCACATCACGCCCTAAACGCGCATCACCCACATAACTTAAGTGATTAATTTTACTACCTTCTCCAACATCAGCGTTTTTGGTTTCAACAAAGTTTCCTACCTTGGCTTTGACTGCTAGGCGTGTGCCAGGGCGTAGTCGTGCAAAGGGGCCAACTTGATTCAACCCTGCGGCCACCGTGTTATCAATCACGCTATGACTATCGATGACACTTTCAGCCCCAATCGTGCTGTTTTTAATCACGCAGTAAGGGCCAATCTTTACCCCTTCACCCAGCTCAACATCACCTTCAAATACACAGCCCACATCGATAAACACATCGTGGCCACAGGTAAGCTTACCGCGAATATCGATTCTTGCTGGGTCCGCCAATGCTACCCCCTGCTCCATTAACTTATCCGCTAGCTGCTGCTGATAAGCGCGCTCTAACCGGGCCATTTGTGAACGATTATTCACGCCTTCAACTTCTACTGCGCTGGCTGGCTGGGCAGTGCACACCTTCACACCTTCATCTGCAGCCATGGCAATGACATCGGTTAAGTAGTACTCGCCTTGAGCATTTTCTGCCGACAACTGGGGCAGCCACCGTTTCAGCTGGGCACTGGTCATCGCCATAATGCCGGTGTTGCATTCGTTAATGGAAAGCTGTTCAGCGTTAGCATCTTTTTGCTCAATGATAGCGACCGCTTCGCCCTCATCATTACGAACAATACGTCCATAGCCAGAGGGGTCATCTAACGTGACGGTCAGCAGCCCCATGTGCTGCTCATCCACGTGGTTAAGAAGCGCAGCCAAAGATTCGCGACGAATCATCGGCACATCGCCATACAGAACCAACACCTTTCCGTTACCTAACTGAGACTGCGCTTGAGCCACCGCATGGCCGGTGCCTTTTTGCTCTGCTTGAATCGCAAAGGATACGTCACTCTCCGCTAGTGCTTCACGCAGTTGATCTGCACCGTGGCCAATCACAACATGGGTACGCGTAGGGTTGAGTCCGCTGGCTGTGTCCAGTACGTGTTGTACCATCGGTTTACCCGCCAAGGTGTGCAGCACTTTTGGCGTTTGCGAACGCATGCGGGTGCCTTTGCCAGCGGCAAGGATAACAACATCAAGCTCTTGCATAATATTCACCTGTAACGGTTTAGCGATTGACAGCTGGTGCTTCCCAAGCGTCAATACCTAGCTCATCAATAAGTGCTTTATCGAAGTAGTCCATAAAGGCGGGACTGGCTAGGCTTTGCCAATGATCACTGTCTTTCACTAGCATCAACACACTTAGATTGTTCTCAACGGCCATCTGCATCCCTTCTTCGCTACCCGCTACCGAGATTGCTGTAGACCACGCGTCTGCCCAGGCATTGGAAGGGTGAAAAACAGAAACAGAGGCAAGCTGGTGCTTAACCGGCCGACCGGTGCGAGGGTCAATAGTATGGGAAAAGCGCTCGCCATCTACTTCAAAATAATTACGATAATCCCCAGACGTTGCGACCGACAGATCTTCAAGAGGAAGAACGTGTTGCGCCTCAGGCAAACCGCTATGTGGCACCTCAATTCCGACACGCCATGGGCTTTGCTCTTCTAAATCCCGATAGCCGCGAGCAATTAATTCACCACCAATATTGACTAAATAGTTTTCAATTCCCTGCTGATCAAGGTATGCCCCAACGCGATCAGTACCATGCCCTTTAGCCACTCCCGATAGATCAGCAAACACATCGCGCGTGCGGCGCGCCTGCATAAGTTGAGTATCAACATCAACTGCCTCATAGCCAATCGTAGCCATACGCTCGTTTAGCTCAGCGTCTGAAGGCACCTCTTCAGGGCGTGCTTCGGGGCCAAAACTCCACAAGTTGACGACATCACCGACCGTAATATCAAACGCACCGTTGCTTGCTTCGGATACGGAACGACTGATCGCAAGCACTTCAATTAACGCGTTGGAAAGCGGCTGCCATTCATTCAAAGGAGCATCATTAAAAACTATAAGCTCTGCATCATCACGGTAAGTAGACATTGCCTGATCAACGTCATTAAGTTCCGCTAGAAAACCTTCTTCTAAAGCATTCGCCTCGCCTTGGGTTAACGGGTCCGCAATGGTGACTTGATAAAACGTTCCGAAAATACCGCCTTCAAAGCGAACCGGGGAATCCAGTGGTCGATCATTTTCTGAACACCCCGCTAATACGCCAGCAGCAATGAGTAGGAGCCCTGAGTATTTTAATAAACGAGAAGTAACCTTCATTTTGTTTTCCCTTGGAGATAAGGCACGGGGTCAAGATGAAAAGACCTAGCTATGAAAAACTAGCAATGAACCACCAGCTAAAAATGGAAAAACCATAGCAACCAAGCCCCAAACAACACCCGATAAATGACAAATGGCTGCATGCCCAGTTTTTTGATCACTACTAGGAAATAGTGAATACACACATAGGCGCTAATACCTGAGAGTAAGGTGCCTACTAACATTGCCGGTATATCGATGAGCTGGGGATCTTTCAATAAGCTAATTGCCTCAAGCCCCCCTGCCAGAACAATAACGGGGATTGACAGTAAAAACGAAAACCGTGCCGCACCTTCTCGGCTCATACCCACCATTAACGCCGCTGTTATGGTGATACCTGAACGGGATGTGCCTGGAATAAGCGCCAACACTTGGGCACCTCCAATAATGAGCACATCCTTTAACGTCATCTGGTATTCGCTACGAGTGCCGCGTTTTTTCCAGTCTGCATAACCAAGTAACAGGCCAAAAACAATCAAACTGGCACCAATAATCAACGTAGAGCGCATGTAACCCGAGATCAGGTCATGAAGCAAAAAGCCGACAATACATACGGGCAGCGTGGCAATCACGACCCAAAACGCCAATACAGCATCGTCGTTAACCTCTTGGCCGCGAAGTGCGGTCAAGCTACTAACGATCATTCTGCCTATTTCGTGTCGGAAATAGATAACCACCGCGCTTAAACTACCAAGATGCAATGCCACATCAAAGGCAAGGCCCTGGTCTTCCCAGGTAGTCAGCACCGGTACCAATATAAGATGAGCCGAACTCGATATGGGTAAAAATTCTGTAAGCCCCTGAACTACCGCTAACACAACTACCTGGAACCAATCCATGGGTTATCCTGTGTTTAACTATTCTTGATGGCATTCATGTGTTTGATGACACTCATGCGCTTGCAATGGCGCTAAGGATACACATCCCTTAATTCATTGTCCGCATTCAGCATACGAGCAAATTCACAAGAAGGTATAGAGCCAAGGTCGCGGTACGCTACAATAGGTACTCATTAGTAATGCGCGATCCTGTAAGGTCACCCATGACTCAGACCGTAGAATCACCAGTGGTTCCCAAGCATGAGCTAGATAGCCGAGAGGCCAAACGTGTCACTTATATAGGCGCCTGGCTAGATGGCTTGTTGAGTGTTGTTAAAGTCGTGGTTGGCTTTTGGGTAGGCTCCGCGGCGCTCATTGCCGATGGTATCCATTCACTTTCAGACCTTGTGACTGATGGTTTTGTGTTGGCCGCTATTCACTACGGTCGTCAAGAACCAGATGACGACCATCATTACGGGCACGGCCGTATCGAAACTCTTACAACACTGCTATTGGGTAGTGTATTGATTTTTGTGGCTGGCGGTATTGCTTGGTCTAGCCTGGATCGATTATTTAATGGTACGGAAGTCAATGCTCCAGGTGCAGTCGCTATTGTTATCACAATTATCGCTCTGTTCAGTAAAGAGTGGATTTTTCGCTATACCATGCGCGTTGCTAAACGCGTTAAATCCAAGCTGTTAGAGGCGAACGCCTGGCATTCACGTAGCGATGCACTTTCCACTGCGGTAGTGCTGGTCGCGTTAATTGGCGCGCAGCTTGGTTTTGGCTGGCTAGACGCCGTCGCGGCCATTATCGTTGGCTTACTGGTGGGTAAAGTAGGCTGGGATTTACTGTGGGAGTCCGCGAGAGAACTCGTGGATACCGCACTCCCTGAAAGCGTTCAACAGCAAATGCACGATGTTGCCTGTAGCGTGCCAGGTGTTGATAGCGTGCATGATCTACGCACCCGTCAGTCCGCAGGCTGGGTAATGGTGGACTTGCATGTGGTGGTCGGACCAAAAATTACCGTGTCAGAAGCCCATGAAATCGGCAACGAAGTGAGCCGTCGCCTACGCCATGAATTCCCACTGCTCACCGATGTTATTTTTCACGTAGACCCTGAAGACGACGCCGGAGAAGGCGATCCTAGCCGACTTCCCGGCCTACCTCTGCGGCCCGAAGTAGAAGCCGCGCTGAACGAGCGTTGGTATATGCATCCTGTTTGGCGCACGTTAAACGAGCTTCAACTCCACTATCTAGACGATAAGGTATCGGTATCGCTGATTATAGGCGATTCAGTACACCAGCCACCTCAGTGTCTTGCCAGCCAGTTAAAAGCGCTAGCCAGCGATATTGAGTGGCTGGGTCATGTGGAAGTACTGTTTATTACCCGCGCGGCCAGCAGTGCGATGCGTTAACCTGCGTTACACGCTTGCCAATACGACCGTCGCAATACTGAAGTAAATTAATACCCCGGTGGCATCAATTAGCGTGGTTACCAATGGCGCTGACGCAGTGGCAGGGTCGACCTTAAAGCGCTCTAATACAAACGGTAGGCACATACCAATCATGCTGCCAAACAAAACGATGGTCACCATGCTTAACGCCACGATAATGGCGACTGCTTCGCCGCCACGAAAAATCCCTATTGGCGTTACCGCAATTGCCATGGTGATACCCAAAGAGCCAGCCACCAACAGCTCACGGCCGAGCATTTTGCTCCAGTCTTTCACCCCCACATCGCCAGTTGCCATACCGCGTACCATCAGCGTGGCTGCCTGAGCGCCTGCATTACCGCCACTGCCAATCAGCAGCGGTAGAAAAAATACCAGCGCCACTTGGGCGGCAATCGTATCCTCAAAATAGGCGATCCCCGCGCCAGAAAATAAGTTAGCGAATACTAGTAGTACCAGCCAAAACACTCGCTTACGGTAAAGACTCCACAGCGGAACGCGGCTAACACCATCCTCTAACTGGCCGATAGACATCCCCTTGTGGATATCTTCAGTTGCTTCAGACTCGGCAACATCCATCGCATCATCGTGGGTAACAATACCGACCATGCGTCCATCCGCATCCAAAACAGGCAGTGCCAGCAGGTCATAGCGAGCCACAATCCGCGCCACCTCTTCTTGCTCTTCATCTACCGGGGTGCTGATAACATCTTTGATCATGATGTCATCAACCAACGCCCCTGGGCGAGCCACCATCAGCTGGCGTAAAGACATCGTTCCTATTAACTGGCCGTCGCTATCAAGTACATAGAGCTGATACACCGTTTCCGCATCTGGAGCGGTTTGGCGTACCCGCATCATGGCTTGCGACACCGTCATGCCACTGGCTATAGCGACATAGTCAGAGGTCATGATGGCGCCTGCGGTACCTTCTTCGTAGCTTGCAAGGCGCTTTAGGTCTTCCCGTTCCTGGTGCGCCATACGCCGCAACAGCGCTTCGCGTCGGTCTTCACCAAGCAGATTAAATAAATCCGCCCGTTCATCGGAGCCCATTTCTTCGAGAAGCTTTAGCACTTGGGTATCCGACAGTTTCCCAACTACCTCAAGCTGACTCTCTCTTGGTAAGTAGCCCAGAACATTAGCGGCACGCTCAGTAGAAAGAGTATCAAGTATGGCAAGCGCTGCCGGAAGTTCTTCATCGTCTTCGATGAGTTCTTCTAGCACCTCACCAATATCTGCCGAACGGATTTCGGATAAACGTGCTGCCAACAGCGTTTTATCTGCTTTTTCTTTATTTAGCTCGTCAAGCAGCTCGGATTTTAATTCCTGTAAGGCTTCATCATTCAATGACATCGCTATCTCCCTTTGTGCAGACGCATAGTGTGCAGATGGGGTGTTACAGCCGAGCATCCCTACTCTGTGGATCTACGCTGAGTGCGTTTTCCTATGGTACCAGACAAAAAAAACGCTCCTTAAACCCTAACGGGCTCCAGGAGCGTTTTATTCACGCGAGTGCGTGTTTTACTAGCCTTTACCCGCCTTCTTACGCAGCTGTTGAATCGTTCGTAGCTGTGCAACGGCTTCGGCAAGTTCAGCGGCAGCACGCGTATAATCCAGCTCTGCTGACTTCTCGTTAAAAGCTTTCAGCGCTTGCTGACGTGCTTCTTCTGCAGCGGCCTCATCGAGGTCGCTAGCACGCGCCGCAGCGTCTGCCAGGATCGTCACAACATCCGGCTGGACTTCCATGAAGCCACCCGAGACAAAGAAGTTCTCTTCCTTGCCATCATCGTGGATCACGCGGATTGGGCCCGGCTGAAGCTCGGTCAGCAGCGGGGCGTGACCCGGCAAAATGCCGAGGTCACCCATAATCCCGGAAGCGACTACCTGCTCAACACTGCCTGAGAAGATAGATGCTTCAGCGCTGACGATATTGCAAGTGAAGCTATTCGCCATAGCGAATCCCCCTAGTGGACGGGATTACTTCTTCATCTGGTTGGCTTTTTCGACAGCTTCGTCGATGGAGCCGACCATGTAGAAGGCCTGTTCCGGCAACTCGTCATACTCACCCGCGAGGATGCCCTGGAAGCCACGAATCGTATCTTTCAAAGAAACATACTTACCGGGCGAACCAGTGAATACCTCAGCAACGAAGAATGGCTGCGACAGGAAACGCTGGATTTTACGCGCACGAGATACGGCCAGCTTATCTTCATCAGACAGCTCGTCCATACCCAAAATCGCGATGATATCCTTCAGCTCCTTGTAACGCTGCAGAACGTTCTGTACGCCACGAGCTACGTTGTAGTGCTCTTCACCCACTACCAACGGATCTAGCTGACGCGACGTAGAATCCAGCGGGTCGATAGCCGGATAAATACCTAGCTCAGCAATCGAACGCGCAAGTACGACGGTGGCGTCAAGGTGCGAGAAGGTGGTCGCCGGCGACGGGTCAGTCAAGTCATCGGCAGGGACGTAAACGGCCTGCACAGACGTGATAGAGCCGGTTTTAGTCGAGGTGATACGTTCCTGCAGAACGCCCATCTCTTCAGCCAGCGTCGGCTGATAACCTACCGCAGACGGCATACGACCCAGCAGGGCAGACACTTCGGTACCAGCCAGGGTGTAGCGGTAAATGTTATCGACGAACAACAGTACGTCACGGCCTTCATCACGGAATTTCTCAGCGATGGTCAGACCAGTCAGTGCTACACGTAGACGGTTACCGGGGGGCTCGTTCATCTGACCGTAAACCAGCGATACCTTGTCGATAACGTTGGATTCAGTCATTTCGTGATAGAAGTCGTTACCCTCACGCGTACGCTCACCGACACCGGCGAATACAGAGTAGCCGCTGTGTTCGGTGGCGATGTTGCGGATAAGCTCCATCATGTTAACGGTTTTACCAACACCCGCACCGCCGAATAGACCAACTTTACCGCCCTTAGCGAACGGGCAAACGAGGTCGATAACCTTGATGCCGGTTTCCAACAGCTCATTGGAAGCTGCTTGGTCAGCGTAGCTTGGTGCTTTACGGTGGATTGGCATGCGCTCTTGCTCGCCAATCGGGCCAGCTTCATCAATCGGCTCACCGAGCACGTTCATGATGCGACCTAGCGTTTCCTTACCGACGGGTACGGAAATCGCGGTACCTGTGTTGGTCACGTCCAAGCCACGTTTCAAGCCCTCAGTAGAGCCCATGGCAATGGTGCGCACCACGCCGTCGCCCAGCTGCTGCTGGACTTCGAGGATGGTCTCAGCATTAGAGACCTTCAGCGCGTCGTAGACCTTGGGCACAGAGTCCCGCGGAAACTCTACGTCAATCACCGCGCCGATGATTTGTACGATACGTCCGCTCATCTTGGTTCCTCTCAAAAACCTGCAAATGAAACCTGTCTGCCGGGAGCTATCTTTGCGATAGCTAGCTCCCTAGGCGTTATACGGCAGAAGCGCCGCCGACGATCTCGGAAATTTCCTGGGTGATGGCGGCCTGACGGGCCTTGTTGTATACCATCTCCAGATCGTCGATCAGGTTGCCCGCGTTATCAGTGGCACTCTTCATAGCGATCATTCGGGCGGCCTGTTCGCACGCACCGTTTTCGACTACCGCCTGATACACCTGTGATTCGATGAAACGAACCAACAGGCTGTCTAGCAACGCCTTGGCATCCGGTTCATACAGGTAGTCCCAGCTTCCGGGACGGGCGTTTTCTTCGTCATGCTTCGCGTCTGCGCCCATATCGGACGACAACGGAAGAAGCTGACGTACGACTGGCCGTTGCGTCATGGTGTTAACAAATTCGTTATACACCACAAACAAACGGTCAAGGCGTCCTTCGTCGTACGCTTCTAACATGACCTTGACACTACCGATCAGTCCTTCGACAGACGGCGATTCTCCCAATCCGCTCTTGGCAGCAACTAGGTTGCCTCCATAGTTGCGGAAAAAGGCGCCGGCTTTAGAGCCGAGGGCACAGAAGTCTAGCTCGGCGTCTTGCTGTTTCCAGACAACGGCATCTTTCACCACTGCCTTAAACAGGTTGACGTTTAAGCCGCCACACAGACCGCGGTCAGTAGATACCACAATGTAACCAACGCGCTTCACCTCATTACGCTCGACCATGTAGTCGTGCTTATATTCGGGGTTTGCGTCAGCAATATGGCCTACCACATTACGAATCTGCTTGGCATACGGCTGGCCAGCCTTCATCAGATCTTGTGCTTTACGCATCTTAGATGCAGCCACCATTTCCATGGCGCTGGTAATCTTCTGCGTATTTTTAATGCTCCCGATCTGGGTGCGTATCTCTTTTGCAGCTGCCATAGCGATCTACCCTTCGTTCGTGGCTCTCAGAAAGCATGCAAGCCCGCCCGCAGGCGGGCCGGACATTACCAGCTCTGAGTCGCCTTGAACTTCTCGAGACCTGACTTCAAGCCGTCCTGAATCTCGCCGTTGTAGTCGCCGGTCTGGTTGATCTTATCGAGCAGGTCGTTGTGCTCAGACTTCATGTAGTCGTGCAAAGCACGTTCGAAGTCCAACACTTTATCGACGCTCACATCATCCAGGTGACCTTCGTTAGCGGCGTACAGAGACAGCGCCATTTCCGCCACTGACATCGGCGAATACTGCTTTTGCTTCATCAGTTCGGTAACGCGTTGGCCATGCTCAAGCTGCTTACGGGTCGCTTCATCAAGGTCAGAAGCAAACTGTGAGAATGCCGCCAGCTCACGGTACTGAGCCAAGGCCAAACGAACACCGCCACCCAGCTTTTTGATAATCTTGGTCTGCGCTGCACCACCAACACGAGAAACCGATAGACCTGCGTTAATTGCCGGACGAATACCGGAGTTAAACAGGTTGGTTTCCAAGAAGATCTGACCATCAGTGATCGAGATTACGTTAGTCGGAACGAACGCAGAAACGTCACCGCCTTGGGTTTCGATAATCGGCAGTGCGGTCAAAGAACCGGTTTTGCCTTTCACTTCGCCGTCAGTAAACTTCTCAACGTAGTCAGCATTAACGCGCGCAGCGCGCTCAAGCAGACGCGAGTGGAGATAGAAAACGTCACCAGGATAGGCTTCACGACCCGGCGGACGACGCAACAGCAGAGATACCTGACGGTATGCCACAGCCTGTTTGGAAAGATCGTCATAAACGATCAGTGCGTCTTCACCACGGTCACGGAAGTACTCACCCATGGTGCAGCCAGAATAAGCAGCCAAGAACTGCATCGGTGCCGGATCGGCAGCGCCAGCAGCGACAACGATGGTGTGTTCCATCGCGCCATGCTCTTCTAGTTTGCGTACCACGTTAGCAATAGTCGACTGCTTCTGACCAATTGCCACGTAGACACAGGTAACGCCTTTGCCTTTCTGGTTGATAATCGCATCGATAGCAATGGCAGATTTACCAATCTGACGGTCGCCGATGATCAGCTCACGCTGACCGCGACCAATTGGCACCATGGCGTCGATAGACTTCAAACCAGTTTGGATCGGCTCGTCAACGGACTGACGGGTAATAACGCCAGGCGCTACTTTTTCTACCGCGTCGGTCATTTTGGCGTTGATATCGCCTTTGCCGTCGATAGCATTACCCAGCGCATCGACTACGCGACCTACCAGCTCTGGGCCTACCGGCACTTCAAGGATACGCCCGGTACACTGGGCAGTCATACCTTCTTGAAGTTGCAAATAGTCACCCAAGACAACGGCACCAACGGAGTCACGCTCCAGGTTCAGTACCATGCCAAAGATGCTGTTAGGGAATTCGATCATTTCACCGAACATCGCGTCTTCGAGGCCGTGAATTTTCACGATACCGTCGGAAACGCTGACGATGGTGCCCTGATTACGGGCTTCGGATGCGACGTCAAGCTTCTCAATTCGCTGCTTGATGATGTCGCTGATCTCGGAAGGATTCAGTTGCTGCATGCCATGTCCCTCAGACTCAAGCGGTCAGCGCTTCGGAAAGGCGGTTCAATCGACCACGTACCGACCCGTCAATGACGGTATCGCCGGCACGTAGGATGACACCACCAATAAGCGTCTTGTCCACCTGAGTAGTAATGGAGATTTCGCGATTCAGACGTTTCTTGAGTGCGTTCGCTAGCTTGGTCTGCTGTGCGGCAGTCAGCTTGTACGCTGACGTTACTGTCACTTCAACACGCTGTTCATGTTCGGCACGCAAGTACTCAAACTGTTCAGCAATGAAAGGCAGTGCCAACAAGCGCCCTTGGTCAGCTAGGGTATCCAAAAACCGCGACAGGCCTTCTTGCTTTTCCGATAACATATCGGAAAGCAGAGCTACCTTTTTGTCGTTCTCAAGTTTTGGACTACCCAGCAGACGACGAACGTCGCTGTTGGCAACCGCAGCACTTAAAAAACCAAGCGCCTGGGACCAGCTATCAAACGCCTCATGATCACGCGCGTATTCAAACGCCGCCTTAGCGTAAGGACGAGCGACGGTAAGTAATTCCGCCATGGGTCACCTCCTTACAGTTCAGCAGCAAGCTCATCAAGTAACTTGCGATGTGCTTTCTCGTCGACCGAAGCTTCTAGTACACGCTCAGCACCAATGATGGCGAGGTGAGAAACCTGGGCACGAAGCTCGTCTTTTGCACGATTCACTTCTTGCTCGATTTCTGAACGTGCACTTGCCATTAGGCGTTCGCCTTCAGCGCGGGCCTGTTCACGTGCTTCTTCGATCATCTGAGCTGAGCGCTTGTTGGCTTGCTCGAGAATTTGAGAAGCCTGCTCCTTGCTTTCACGCAGCGTTTGTTCTGCACGCTCTTGAGCTAGCTCAAGGTCGCGAGTAGCACGGCTGGCTGCGTCTAAGCCATCAGCAATTTTTTTCTGACGCTCGTGAAGAGCGTTGCTGATCGGAGGCCACACATACTTTATGCAAAACCAGACAAAGATCGCGAAGGCGATCGTCTGCCCGATAAGCGTCATGTTGATATTCACAGGGATGTACCTCTGACAAGTTCGTGGCGACCGGAGTGAAACAAAACCGAGCGGGTAGACCGCTCGGCTAAGCTGTCATTAACCGGCGACAACGAAGATCAGGTACATCGCGATACCAACACCGATCATCGGAACGGCGTCAAGCAGACCGGCCATGATGAAGGTTTTGGTTTGCAGCTGGTCGCCCAGTTCAGGTTGACGCGCAGTAGATTCAAGCAACTTGCCGCCCAACAGGGCAAAGCCAATGCCAGTAGCCAGTGCGCCCAGACCGATGATGATGGCAGCTGAGAGATAAACCATTTCCATGATGTTGCTCCTGAGTTTAAGTTTTGGTTAAGGGTTGAGGGTTAATGAAAACGTTGCTGCTTGGTTTAGTGGTGTTCGTGCGCCGCGCTCAGGTATACAACCGAAAGCGTGGTGAAAATAAAGGCCTGCAGCGTTACCACAAGAATGTGGAAGATGGCCCATGGCACGTCCAACAGCCAGATAGCCCAGAACGGCAGTAGGGCGATCAGGATAAAAATAACCTCACCGGCAAACATGTTGCCGAACAGACGCAGGCCAAGACCTAGCGGCTTCACAAGCAAACCAATCACTTCAAGCACCAAATTGAAGGGAATAAGTGCCCAGTGATTAAATGGTGTCAGTGAAAGCTCTTTCGCAAAGCCACCCGCTCCTTTTACTTTGATGCTGTAATAAATAATTAAGCAGAACACACCTAACGCCATACCTAAGGTGGCATTAGGATCAGTCGTCGGTACGATTTTCATGTACTCAACGCCGAGCTTATTGAACAGCACAGGGAAGTAATCAACGGGGATAATCTTCAACGTGTTCATGAGCAGAATCCACACGAACAGCGTCAACGCTAGAGGCGCAATAATAGGGTTGCGTCCATGGAAAGTAGCGCGAGTCAGGTTTTCAATGAACTCAACCACCATCTCTACAGCATTTTGCAAGCCGCCGGGCACACCCGTCGTGGCTAACTTGCCAGCTTTGCGGAAGAGCCAAATGAACAGCAAGCCCATGGCAATGGACCAACCCATGGTATCTAGATGGATAGCCCAAAAGCCCATTTCACGCGCTTCTTCGGCGGAATGTGCCAGCGACCAACCGTTCTCCGGGTGATTACCAAAGGTTAGGTTCTGCAAGTGGTGCTGGATATAGTAAGTCGACGAGACTTCGTTTCCTGCGGCCATAGACATGTCACCTCAATAAGTTGTGCGATTTCCTGGGCATTAGCCAAGGCGCTAGCCAATGCGTCAGAACAATCGCGACATAAGCACTAAAAAAGAAAGCGGGGTTTGAGGGGGGCGCTACAACAAACACCAGTGAAAAAAGTGCCACCGTCAAACCAAACTTGCCTGCTTCGGCGCGAAATAAATCCATCGCGCCAGATGTGCGACGCTTTACACGAAATACACCCATTCGATAGATAAAAAAAGCGTGTGGTAGTAATGCTACCAGCGCTCCTTTTAACACCGACAGCACATCAGCCGGAGGTGCTATCAAAAGGGCGAATAACATGCCCAAGAACGTAACGATAAGTTGCGCGAGTATCAGTCGAACAAAATATGTTTTTTGTCGCTGGGTTTCCAAACGTCGCATAATTCCCCAGCACGTTAGGTTGAAAAGTTTTACAACCTGTCACTTATCATCATTACGAGCGACCTGCACAAATCTTGCGCGATTATAGGGAAGCGCTATCACACCTTCAACCGATGTTGCACGGATTTCGCGCCTTTCAGCACTTACTTGCGACCAAAGGGCTAAAAATATGCGGTAACTTCGTAAGCCTGCTATTTAATGTGTGCCAAAATTCCGTCTAGCTCTTCAAGGCTGGTGTAGCGAATCGTTACTTTACCTTTTCCTTTTTGCCCATGGTCTATAGAGACGGGCGCACCTAGCAATTCCCCCAGATGTGTTTCAAGCCGTGAAACATCCGGTGTTTTAGTGGTACGTGGTGAAACTTGGGCAGGCGTGTTGTTAGATTGGACTTTTTTAACCAGCGCTTCGGTGTCACGGACGGTCAAATCGTTGTTGACCACTTCATGGGCAATTTGACGTTGCTGGGTAGTGTTAAGCGAAAGCAGGGCTCGCGCATGCCCCATATCTAAATCACCGCGTTCAAGCAACGTTTGTACTTCAGGATCTAACGCTAACAAGCGCAGTAAATTAGCGACCTGGGTGCGTGATTTACCAACTGCATCGGCAATTTGCTGCTGGGTAAGCTCAAACTCTTCCCCTAAGCGTTTTAGAGCAAGCGCTTCTTCGATTGCGTTTAAATTTTCGCGCTGAATGTTCTCAATCAGCGCGAGGGCTAAAGCTACTTCATCGCTAACATCGCGAATAACCGCTGGTATAACGTCTAATTCAGCCAACTGTGCAGCGCGCCAGCGCCGTTCACCTGCGATAATTTCATAGCGGTTTTCACCTACTGGGCGAACCACAATAGGCTGCATTACCCCTTGCGCACGGATGGAGTCGGCAAGCTCTTCTAGGGCTTCTGGCTGAATATCTCGGCGTGGCTGATATTTACCGCGAGTAAGCTGGCCAAGAGGTAAACGTTCTAGCCGTTCAGCCGCCGCTTCCGTTGTTGGCGCGGGCATCAGTGATGTGTCTGCACCATCAAGCGTTACACCACCAGTAAGATCTAAACTGTCACGACGACGGGCGCCCGCACCAATCAGGGCATCCAGGCCACGTCCTAGCGCGCGTTTACGCGTCATTCGCTTCCCCTCGTACTTTTTACGTTACAGCGATAGCCGCCGGATCATCTCTTTTGCAAGCACACGATAAGCCTGACTACCCCGCGAAAAACGTGCGTACTGGGTAACGGGCAAGCCATGGCTTGGTGCTTCAGCAACCTTCACATTGCGCGGAATGGTTGTTTTTAATAGGGCATCGCCAAAAAAGTCTCTCAGCTGTTTGTCGACTTCACGCGTCAAACTGGTGCGCTTATCGTACATAGTCCGCAGAATGCCAGAAACGGCTAAGTCAGGATTAATGCTTTGTTTGATCTGCTCAACGGTATCCAGCAATGCTGATAAACCTTCCAATGCATAAAATTCGCACTGCAATGGAATCAGCACACCATTAGCGGCCGTTAGCGCGTTGACGGTAAGCATATTCAGTGATGGTGGGCAGTCAATGAGGACAACATCATAGTCATCTGCGACGCTCTGTAGCGCTAACGACAAACGGCTTTGTCGCTGTTCACTATCAAGCAGTTCTACCTCTGCAGCCGTTAAGTCGCCATTGCTTGGTAGGACGTCATATTTCACTGGAAGTCCACGAACAATCGCATCGCTTGCGGTTGTTTCTCCCAGCAATACATCAAGTACACTTTTATCAAGAGCGTACTTGTCGATACCACTACCCATGCTGGCATGCCCTTGCGGGTCTAAATCTACCAGCAGGATCCGACGATCCAATGCCGCTAAACTAGCGGCAAGGTTAACGGCTGAAGTGGACTTGCCCACACCGCCTTTTTGGTTGGTCAGGGCAATGATCTGGCTCACTACTCAACTCCTTTTGGGGTCAGAATCAACAGCTGCCGCTCGGCCGTCTCAAAGGGTACGCGCAGAAGGTGACGTGCCTGAAGCTCAACATAGGCGGGCAACTCACGCAGCTCATCATCAGCGCCAGGGCCTTTCATGGCAAGCCATTGACCGTTAGTTGCCGGTAACCCTTGGGTCAGTGTGACAAAGTCTACCAAGCTGGCAAACGCTCGGGAAATCACCTGATCAAAGACCTGCTCACTAAACTGTTCAACACGTGCTTGGGTTGGCGTTACGTTGTTCAGCGATAGCTCCATGACGGCTTGGCGCTGAAAACGTACTTTTTTACCATTACTATCAAGCAACGTTACCTGGAGGTCAGGCTTTAAAATAGCCAGCACAAGTCCAGGCAAGCCTGGCCCGGCTCCGACATCTAACAACGTTGTGCCATGGATATACGGTGCAATTGCTGCGCTATCCAGTACATGGCGAGACACCATGTCTTCAACATTGCGCACTGCCGTGAGGTTATAAGCCCGGTTCCACTTGTGCAACAGTGCTAACAGTCCTAGTAGCTGTTCGCGTTGAACAGCGCTGATAGCAATTCCAAGTGCTGCCATCCCTTCATCTAAACGAGGTGCAACAGTATTTGGTAAGCTGTTGATTAACGGCGTTAATTGAGTCATCCGTTAACAACCTCGGTACTGCTTACAAGCCGACGTTTTTTTAGATGTATCAGCAAAATAGACACTGCTGCAGGGGTCACCCCTGAGATTCTAGCTGCTTGAGCTAACGTTTCAGGCCGCGTTTCGCTAAGTTTTTGACGGATCTCATTGGATAGTCCCTCAACCCGTTGATAATCCAGCTCAGCAGGCAGCGGGGTTGCTTCATGGCGTTTGAGCTTATCGATCTCGTCCTGCTGGCGATCAATATAGCCTTGGTATTTCGCTTGAATTTGTACCTGCTCGGCGACGGCATCGTCATTAACGTCATGGTTTTCCATGCCGGGCAGTGATGTGATATCAGCGTAAGTCAGCTCGGGACGCTTTAACAAATCGCTTAAGCAATATTCTCGTGGAAGTGGCCTGCCGGTTTTCTCGGCAATCTTCGCGGCAGCAGGTGTATTGGGCTGTACCCAAACGGTTGCTAAACGTGCAGTTTCACGCTCAATGGCATCGCGTTTTTGGCTAAACGCCGACCAGCGTTTGTCATCCACCAAACCCAGCTCACGACCTTTTTCAGTCAAACGCAAGTCAGCATTGTCTTCGCGTAGCAGGAGACGATATTCCGCACGCGAGGTAAACATCCGATAGGGTTCTTTGGTACCCATGGTAATCAGATCATCCACCAATACGCCGAGATAAGCTTCATCACGGCGGGGGTACCAAGCTTCTAGCTGCTTTGCGCGACGAGCGGCATTCAAACCGGCGAGAAGCCCCTGGGCACCGGCTTCTTCATAGCCGGTGGTCCCATTTATTTGTCCGGCAAAAAACAGGTTGTGGATAAATTTAGTTTCTAGCGAATGTTTTAAATCCCGCGGATCAAAAAAGTCGTACTCAATCGCGTAGCCAGGGCGAGTGATGTGCGCATTCTCAAGCCCTTTAATCGAGCGAACTACCTGTAGCTGAACGTCAAAAGGCAGTGACGTCGAAATTCCGTTGGGGTACAGCTCATGAGTATCGAGCCCTTCAGGTTCGATAAACACTTGGTGGCTCGACTTATCCGCAAAGCGGTGAACTTTGTCTTCAATCGATGGGCAGTAGCGCGGGCCAACGCCTTCGATGACACCAGAATACATAGGCGAACGATCTAAATTCGCCATGATGATTTCATGGGTTCGCTCATTGGTGTGTGCTATGTGGCAACTCACCTGATGAGGGTGCATCTCCCGTGAACCGAGGTATGACATAACTGGCGTTGGGGTATCACCTGGCTGTTCTTCCAACGATGTGAAGTCAACGGTTTTGGCATCAATACGCGGGGGCGTGCCGGTTTTTAACCGGTCAACGCGAAATGGCAGTGCACGTAGGCGTTCAGCTAAGGCATTGGAAGGGGGATCACCAGCGCGGCCACCGCGGCTTTGATCTAACCCAATGTGGATAACACCACCTAAAAACGTGCCTGTTGATAACACGACAGACTCTGCGTGGAAACGAATACCAGTTTCCGTAACGACACCACGCACGGTGTCGTTATCCACAATCAGATCGCCAGCAGCTTGCTGAAAAATCGTTAAATTCGGCTGATTTTCCAACATGCCACGAATAGCCGCTTTGTAGCGTATGCGGTCAGCTTGAGCACGCGTGGCACGAACCGCCGGACCTTTGCGTGCGTTGAGCACACGAAATTGGATGCCGCCTAAGTCCGTGGCTAGCCCCATTGCACCACCAAGTGCATCAATTTCTTTTACTAAGTGGCTTTTGCCAATCCCACCAATTGCCGGGTTGCACGACATCTGGCCGAGCGTTTCGAAATTGTGGGTTAGCAACAGGGTTTGACAACCCATACGAGCAGAGGCCAATGCGGCTTCGGTTCCCGCATGGCCACCGCCGATGACAATCACGTCAAAGCGGTCGGGATAGTTCAAGAGGCACCTCGTCTTGTGCCGTTTGGCACGGATGATGTTGGTCAGTGTGTGTTCACTGTTTGAGTAAGCCGGCCAGTATAAACCTCCTGTGGGTAACCGTCAGGTTTTTCCACATTCCAAATTAGGTCTTTGTCTATTATTAATAACAATATAAAAATATATAAGAGAAGTTCTATTGATGTTGTAACTACTAGTGTGGACAAAATCTGTTGATAACCATAATAAATCAATATTTTTCATGTAGTTAAACTGTTAGTTTTTACATGATTAAACGGCGAAGTACCTGAGTAGAAGCGGTGCTACTCCTGTGGATGAAAGCGTGACTTATGCACAAGCATGGCAAACAACGGGTTATCCACCGACTCATACCGAGTTTGTTACCGCACCTGTGAACAAGTGGAGTCAGTATCGTGAAAAGTGGCTATAACCGCTCATGGTAGGTGATGCAGCGTGATGTGGCGCAGCATGTAAAAAATAGTATCCACAGGCAAAAAAAATGGCCTGTCGTTGCGACAGGCCATTTAACGAAGTAAAAATTGGCTAAAAAATCAGTTTAACTCTGCTATTTAATGCTTCAACACACGAGCCAGGAAGGATTGTGTGCGCTCATGTTGAGGAGCATCGAACAGCTGTTCAGGTGATCCCTGTTCAGCAATTTCACCTTTATGGATAAAGATAACGCGGTCTGCTACTTCACGGGCAAACCCCATTTCATGGGTCACAATCACCATGGTCATGCCTTCTTTGGCAAGCTCGCGCATGGCATCCAATACTTCACCAATCATTTCAGGGTCAAGTGCTGAGGTAGGCTCGTCAAACAGCATAAGGCGGGGTTCCATGGCCAATGCACGCGCCAGCGCGACACGCTGCTGCTGCCCGCCAGAGAGCTGACTTGGGTATTTATCTGCTTGGTCGGCAATGCCCACACGTTCTAGCAGACGTTCAGCGCTCTCTTCAGCATCTTGGCGGCTCCATCCCCTAACTTTCATAGGCGCGAGGGTAACGTTGTCGCGCACGCTCAAGTGGGGAAAAAGATTGAACTGCTGAAACACCATGCCGACTTCAGTACGGATGGTTTGCAGCGCTTTACTGCTTTTACCATTGGGTAGTAATTGGTTGCCATCAACATCAAGCGAACCAGATTGAAACTCCTCTAAACCATTGATACAGCGGATGAGCGTTGATTTACCAGAGCCGCTGGCACCGATGATAACGACGACTTCACCAGGGACAATTTCAAGGTCAATATTATTGAGTACGTGCAGGCTGCCAAAATGCTTATTGAGCTGCTGCATACGCACAATGGGTGATTGGGTAGAGGTCATTGCACGTTCCTTATTGTCCTGCGAGGCCTCTGCGCTCAACTTGGCGCAGAATCAAAGAGAGGGTCCAAGTGATGGCAAGATACAGCAATGCCACCATGAAATAGACCTCTAGTGCGGTAAAGGTAGTCGCAATATAAATTTGTCCTTGGCGGACTAACTCACCGACCCCGATAACGGAAAATAGCGAGGTATCTTTGATACTGATAATGCCCTGATTACCTAGTGGCGGAATCATGCGGCGCAGAGCTTGGGGCCAAATCACATAGCGAAAAGCTTGGGTTCGAGATAGGCCTAATGAGAGCGATGCTTCTCGCTGGCCACGTTCAATAGACTGCACGCCACCTCGCACAATTTCAGAGATATAGGCTCCTGAATTTATGGCGATAGCGGCAATGCCGGCGACTAAGGCGTTGATTGGACTGCCCAGAAGCTGGGGTAGACCGTAAAAAATAAACAAAACCTGCACTAAAATAGGCGTGCCGCGAAAAACTTCGACATAAAAAATAGCTGGCCAACGCAGCCAACGTACTGGGCTAATACGCAATAAGCCAAAGAAAATGCCAATAAAGAAGCCAATGGCTAGGCCGCCAAACGATATCAGCAGTGTCCAAGGAATACCTGGTAATAGGTAAGGGATCGACCCAAACGCGGCCGACCAATCAAACTGAAAGTTAACGTCCACGCGTTATCTCCAGAAAAATAAACAACGGCACAGGGCCGGGAGGTTAGCCACCCGGCCCTGAAATGAAATTACTCATTGGCGGTAGTAATAGCGACCAGCGATGTTATTCAGCGCTGGGGGCTTCACCAAACCATTTTGTGTAGATTTCATCGTAGGTACCATCTTCACGCATGGCAGCAAGCGCTTCGTTGGTTGGCTCTACCCACTCGCTACCTTTATGGAACACGATACCGTACTGCTGACCTTCATATAGCGGGCCAACCACCTTGGTGCGGCCTTCGCCACGAGTTTGTGAGAAGTAGGCAACGTTAGGGGCGTCGTACAGTACCGCATCAACGTTACGCCCTAAGAGCGCCATGTACATATCGGCGGTGCCTGGATAGGGAGTAATATCAGCATCTTCGCCAAGTTCTTGTTGAAGGAAGTCGTAGCTAGTAGAGCCAATTTTGGTGGCAACGGTGAGACCCGCTAGGTCCTCAATCGAAGAGACATCTTCGTTGTCGGCACGCACGATAATTTGCAGACCTGAGTCATAGTAGGGGTCGGAGAAGTCGACCACTTGCGCACGCTCTTCCGTAATGGTGGTGCCAGCAATAGCGATTTCTTGACTGCCGGTTTGGACGGCAGGAATGATGCCAGAGAATTCCATGGTGGTAAGGTTAACGTCAAAGCCAGCACGCTCGGCGACGGCGTTGATGATATCCATATCGAAACCAATCATTTCGCCGGTTTCTGGATCCATCATTTCGAACGGCACAAAGCTTGGGTCGGTCGCCACATTGACAGAGGGTGTTTGTGCAAACGCGACAGTGGTAGTACCTAAGCCAAGCGCAAGGGCGGTAGCAATGACAGATTTTTTCAGTAGGTAGTTCATTCGTTTCCCCGTGTTTTATTTGGTTAGCAACGCGATTTAAAGAAGATTTTTTCTTATAAATTGCATCTGTAACCGTTATTGACCTTTTAACCTTGGCGAGAAACCACCAAGGCGTCAAGTCACGGGGTGGGGGTTGTTACCAACGTTGGTTAGACCATAAAGGAAGCCCCGCAGCCGCAGGTGGTTGTGGCGTTAGGGTTTTGGACACGAAAACGGGCACCTGCTAACCCTTCTTCATAGTCGATGGTAGAACCCACCAAATATTGGTAGGAGAGAGGATCGACCACAAGAATCGCCTCGCCAAATTCAATTAACGTGTCGTCTTCGGCCACGTTTTCAGCAAAATCAAACCCATACTGGAATCCTGAGCAGCCACCACCGGTGACATAAACGCGTAATTTCAGCGCAGGGTTTGCCTCTTCTGCTATTAATGCTTGGATCCGTTTCCGGGCACTATCGGACAGTAATAAAGGCGTTGGAACAAAAGCTTCTGCACCGCTCATGGGTACCTCCCGCGAGCTTTAAGAACGAAAAATCGGCATTGGAGTGTGATTATGGGTAATTCCCAGCAAAATGGTCAACTATTGTGTTGGAGTATCAAGTAAAGGACAGCTCACCGAGGTGGCTCTGGCAAATGCCCTCCTCTTTGAACTGTCTTCTACATGCTAGTGTTTTGTGTGGCTCAAGGCATCAACGCTGGGGCGTTGAGGCCCATATTTTCTTCAAAGCCAAACATGAGATTCAAGTTTTGAATCGCTTGCCCTGATGCTCCCTTAACTAAGTTATCAATGACTGAAAGTACGACCACGGTATTGCCATTGTCAGGACGGTGAACAGCGATACGGCAGGTATTGTTGCCTTTGACACTACGGGTTTCCGGGTGGCTGCCTGCAGGCATGACGTCAACAAACGGCTCGTTAGCATAGCGCTGTTCAAAAAGCGCCTGTAAATCGCCGGGCTCTTTCGTCAGCGTGCTATACAGCGTGGCATGAATACCACGAATCATTGGCGTTAAGTGGGGTACAAAGGTTAGACCGACAGCGTTAGGCTGCATATCACCTAATCCTTGGCGAATTTCAGGCAAGTGGCGATGGCCTGACGCGCCGTAAGCTTTCATCGATTCGCTGGCTTCGGCTAGCAGCGAGGCCACCTTGGCACCACGGCCTGCGCCGGTAACGCCTGATTTACAGTCAGCAATTAACTGGCCTGGGTCGATCAAACCAGCTTCTAAAAGCGGTAGATAGCCCAGTTGAACCGCTGTTGGGTAGCAGCCAGGCACAGCAATTAAACGGGCATTTTTGATCTGTTCCCGGTGCATTTCTGGCAGGCCATACACGGCTTCTTTCAGCAGTTCCGGCGCGCCGTGGGGTTGGTCGTACCAACGGCTCCACTCGTCGGCGTCGCGCAGCCTAAAATCAGCAGATAAGTCGATTACGCGAGTACCATTGTCGAGCAGTTCGCCTGCTAGTGCGTGGGCCACACCATGGGGGGTCGCAAAGAACACGGCGTCCATTGCACCCAATGCCTTGGCGTCTGGCTCACTAAACGTGAGTGCATCATAGTGGCCGCGCAAGTTAGGGTACATATCACATACCTTTACGCCTGCTTCTGAGCGAGAGGTAATCGCTTCAACACTTACTTGGGGATGCTGGGCGAGTAACCGTAACAGCTCAACGCCGGTATAGCCGGTTCCACCCACAATGCCAACCTTGATCACAAACGACTCCTTGCGCGCGTTGCGTGTTAAGACATAACAATAATTAACAGCCTAAAGAGATGGCAACAGGCTGTCGAACGGTATCTGGCTATGATACACAAGAGAGCAGATGCTTAAGAGCACTGCGCAGAAGAAGCTCGTTTAGGGTGATCCGTTCAGTGGTAAAGCAAAACACCGCTCAAAAAAACGAATAATCAGTGCAAGGATGAACGTTGTGGCACGTTTTTCGCGATCAGATTTTACGTTGGAGAGTTTTCGCCGCCAGCTGGCCAATGTGGATGCGTTGCCCCAGCTTTGTGTGCTGGGGTTAGTGTCTGGGGTGATCACGGGCGCGGTGATGGTAGCTTTTCGTTTGCTGCTAGAAGCGGGTGCTGCGCTTTACATGCCGGAAGGCAATCCCGAAGCGTTCGAAGGGCTTTCACCTTGGATACGCGCACTGCTGCCGGTCATCGCGGTGACTATCATTGGCACGTTCCTCTATCGCCAAAAAGCCGCGGCACGAAAATTAGGGGTTGGCCATGTGATCGAACGCCTCACTTATCACCAGGGGCGCTTTCCTTTGCGCAACTGGTTAAACCAATGGTGGGTGGGTGTTGTTTCTGTGCTGGGTGGTCTTTCTGCCGGTCGTGAAGGGCCTGCTATTCATTTGGGCGCGGCTGCATCCAGTGGATTGGGGCTTAAGCTTCGTTTACCCAATAACAGTTTGCGGGTGTTGGTCGCTTGCGGTACAGCAGCGGGTATATCAGCGTCGTTTAACACACCCATTGCAGGGGTTATCTTCGCTATGGAAGTAGTGATGATGGAGTACACCCTGATGAGCTTTATGCCGGTCATTCTCGCCTCTACCATGGGGGCATTAGTGGCTCAATTGGTCTATGGCAACGAACCAGCGTTTCGCATTCCTGAGGTTGCTCTAGGCTCTTTGATGAATGTGCCTTGGGTGGTGGTAATTGGTTTAGCGATTGGCCTATTAGCAGGTTTGTTTATTCATATCTCCCGCAATCAGTACTTGCAGCAATGGCCCCTGTGGCTAAGGTTAGCGGTCGTAGGCGTATCGACAGGCGCTGTAGCGTGGTGGTTTCCTGACGTACAAGGTATCGGTTACGACAGTGTAGCGGCCATGTTGAATAACCAGCTGACGATCAGTGTGTTGCTCGCACTGGTAATTGCTAAATTACTGATTACCGCTCTTACCGTAGCAGGTGGTGTGCCGATCGGCATTATTGGGCCTGTGTTAGTGATCGGTGCTGCCACTGGTACGTTAGGGGGAATGCTAGGCGGCTGGGTATGGCCAGATAAAGCGGCAGACCCGAGCATTTATGCCATGCTAGGTATGGCAGCAATGATGGGCGCTGTATTGCAAGCGCCCCTTGCCGCATTAATGGCATTGCTTGAACTAACTCACTCACCTCATATTATGCTGCCAGGTATGCTAGCCGTTGTGGTGGCCTGTTTAACATCAAGGCAACTTACCGGTTGTGAAGGCTTTTTTATCAGCTCGGTGCGTTATGGGCTGCACCCATTACAACAGCCTTTAATGCAGGCACTTTCGCGGGTATCGGTGCCAGCGGTCATGGAGCGCCATCTAGTTCGTACCGAGCGAATGATAACGCCCGATCAGGCTCGGCGTCTGTTGGAAACCAATCCTGTGTGGCTAGTGATTGAGCGTTCTAATGCAGAAAAACCGGTGCTGGCGCTAAAAGCCGCTGAGCTTGCGCGTTGGCTGCTAGAGCATGATGAAGCGCTGCAGGACGAAGCCCCTTCAGACGATGAACTCATCGATTTACTAGAAATTCCTGGGCAGCGACTTGAGATGGCACCTATCGGGCTACAGGCAACGCTATCTGAAGCGTTTCTAAAGCTTCAGAACAATGCGTTAGGCGCGCTTTATGTGGTGCACGGTTATCGGCCAAAGCAGCAGCGAATTTCAGGTATCATTACTCGAGACGCTATCGAGCGTTATTATCACTACGCTGACCCACGCGGTGCTGATCCCCGTGATGCTGATGCTCAGCAATAAGCCAAATGCCTAAGGAGAGACCATGTATTTATGGGTAAAAGCCATTCATCTAATGGCGGTTGTTACTTGGTTTGCTGCGCTGTTTTATTTACCACGGCTGTATGTTTATCACGCTATGGCGCGAGACAAAGGTGATGAACAAGCGATCACTTACTTTAAAACCATGGAACGTAAGCTGTACCGTGGGATTATGACGCCGTCGATGATCGTTGTGCTGATCTTTGGCGGTTGGATGCTTTATCTTGTACCGGCTTGGTTTAGCCAAGGCTGGATGCACGCTAAGCTGCTGCTTGTTGCTCTTTTGATTGCTTATCACCACGTATGCTTAATATATTTGAAGCAGTTTGATCACGCCCGCTGCACCAAAAGCCATGTGTTTTTCCGCTGGTTTAACGAAGCACCCGTGATTGCGTTAATCGCGATTATTATCCTGGCGGTGGTGAAGCCCTTTTGATGCGCCAACCTCTTCCTCCCGTTGTTTTAGTGTTAGCCGGTCACGACCCCACCGGCGGTGCTGGACTGGTCGCCGATAGTGAAGCAATCGCCGCCTGCGGTGGTTGGGCGGTGACAATTCCAACTGCACTAACCGTTCAAAATTGTCATAACGTAATACGCATTTTGCCTGCAGATCCAGCAGCCATGAGGCAAATGGCGGAAGCATTAAGCGATATGCACATTGCGGCTATTAAGCTGGGGCTGTTGGCAGATGAAGCGACGCTGCGTGCAGCGGAACAAATTATCCGCCGTTTTCCTGGTATTCCGGTGGTTGCAGATCCGGTATTAAAAGCGGGGGGCGGTACTATGTTATCCACACCCGCCTTACAGCAGCTTTATCGTGATCGTTTGTTACCACTTGTGGATATAGTAACGCCCAACCGGTTTGAACTTGCGGCGCTGACGCCTGATATAACCGATCCTTTTGATGATACGGCCCGAGCCGTTGAGCTGCTGGCGCAGGGTTGCCAAGGTGTATTAGTCACGGCCACCGACGACCCGCTGCCAGGTAATACGCAACAGGTGGTGCATACGCTGCACTCCCCTGACACTACGCGCCAATGGCAGTGGCCACGTTTGCCCGATGTTTTTCACGGGTCTGGCTGTACCTTAGCCTCAGCGCTTGCAGCCCGCTTGGCTGTTGGTGAGCGCTTACCAACCGCTTGTGAGCAAGCCCAGCACTTTACTTGGGAGAGTTTGTCTCACGGTTATCAGCCGCCTAGCGGCCAGTGTTTACCGAAACGCTTGCCACGCCCCGTACGCTTTTGATCTCATGGGCAGTAAGCCATTACTATTGAGGATGCCATGACCACATCTGCAGAACTGTTTGACCTCGCCAGTCGTCATATTCCGGGTGGCGTTAATTCCCCGGTGCGTGCTTTTAAAGGCCTCCATCGTCCGCCAGTTTTCATGGAGCGTGCCCAGGGTGCCTATTTGTTCGATGTGGAAGGCAACCGCTACGTTGACTATATCGGCTCCTGGGGGCCGATGATCACCGGCCACGCTGATCAAGATGTATTGGCCGCCGTGCGTGCACGGTTAGATAACGGCCTCTCCTTTGGTACGCCGACAGCGGTTGAAACCACCATGGCCGACCTGATCTGCAGCATGATTCCTTCCATGGAAATGGTACGCATGACCAGCTCGGGCACCGAAGCGACAATGTCGGCGATTCGCTTGGCGCGTGGAACAACAGGGCGCGACAAGATTGTTAAGTTTGAAGGTAACTACCATGGCCATTCGGACTCACTGCTTGTTAAAGCGGGTTCGGGGGCGCTCACCCATGGGGAGCCTAGCTCACCAGGCGTGCCTGCTTCACTTGCTGAGCACACCATTACACTTTCCTATAACGACCCTGACGGGGTAGAAGCCTGCTTCGCTGAGATTGGTGAGCAGATTGCCTGCATTATCGTGGAGCCGGTCGCGGGTAATATGAACTGTATTCCACCCCAGCCTGGTTTCTTAGAAACATTGCGCCGGGTGTGCAATGAATCTGGCAGCATTTTAATTTTTGATGAGGTGATGACCGGCTTCCGTGTTGCGTTAGGTGGAGCACAGGCACATTACGGCGTTACGCCCGACCTTACCTGCTTAGGTAAAATTGTCGGTGGCGGCATGCCGGTTGGGGCGTTCGGCGGTAAACGAGAGATTATGCAGAATATCTCGCCGTTGGGGCCGGTTTACCAAGCAGGTACGCTGTCTGGTAATCCCTTGGCCATGGCGGCTGGCGTTGCCCTGCTAACCAAACTGCAGGTACCGGGCTTCCACGATGCCCTGACCCAACGGGTGCAAACCCTGTGTACTGGCTTGCAAGAGCGAGCTAATGCAGCGCGCGTACCGATGATGACCCAGTCTGCCGGCGGAATGTTTGGAATTTTCTTCACCTCGCAATCCCGTGTGGATAACTTTGCTCAGGCGACCGCCTGTAATCCTGATGCTTTCCGTCGCTTCTTTGGTGCCATGTTAGACCACGGTGTTTATCTTGCACCTTCTGCCTATGAAGCGGGCTTTATGTCGAGTGCTCACACCCCAGAAGATATTCAGCTCACCTTAGACGCAGCCGAAAAAGCCTTTGCTGTTATGTAACGCTAGGTAACAAGCACGCCTACTGCCTGCTACACTTCAAGAGCCGCTCTAATTGAGCGGCTCTTGTGGTTAGTGAGGTAAACAACCCATGAAACGGCAGTCGGCTTGGCACTCTTCACGTTTTAACGGCGTATTGTTAACCGCCATTCTCACCCTTGGCCTACCATTAACAGGAATGGCCGCACAGGAGCAGGATATGACCCAGATCCACATCACCATGGGCGGCACACCCGGCGCAGAATTTTCAGCCCAGTGGCGTATCACCCACAACGATGAAACCATCGAGCACCCTGAAACCCGAGGCACCGTACCCGCTGAATTCACTTTCGAAGGCACTACGCTAGAAGGTACGGTAAAGCTACTTAGCGATGACGAGCGTTTAGAAGTAGATATCGTGAAAGGCAGTAACCGCTCACGCTCTTCGACCCAAGGCAAAGGCGGTACGCTAACGGTTGTGGTACGTTAATATTAATATAGAAACATAAAAAACCGCCCCTTCCGGGGCGGTTTGAGAGCATTGGCTAACCAAGGATTAGTACTGGATGGTAGAAGCCCAGTTACCAGTACCGCTTTGGGTCACACTTGCAGAACTTCCTACTGTGCCTACTTGGGTTACTGTCGAGATGTTAGCACCTCCAAAAAGACCAAAACCACGTGCTTGTGTAACAGTTGCTTCATGGTCATTGTTTGACTGAAGAATATACGATTCATTTGAACCAAACAGTCCTGTCTGAGTGACATTTGCGATGTTATCATCGCCAAATTGGCTTATATAAGAGTTTGAACCTCCACTAACCTGTAATAACGTAGCAGAGTTGTCATTACCCTCTTGCTGGATGTCTGAATCACTGAAAGCACCAACTTGTGTTACAACTGCATCGTTGCCACTGCCATCTTGACCTAATTCAGAGAAGTTATCGAAACCTCCTTGAAATACGTCAGCAGTATTGCCATCTGGGCCAATACGACGTTGGCGCATATAGGATGTGTTATTGAAACCTAGATCAAGATATGTTGCTTGGTTTAGCCCTCTGTTTTGCGCGATAGCACTTTCACCATTTCCACCTAACTGTGTAGCAGAGGCGTTGTTAGCATCCCCGGTTTGGCGAATAACACTATCTTGTGAAAAGCCTGCTTGAACGGATGATGCAACGTTATCTGAAGAGCCGTGCTGAATTACTGAGCGATTATTGATACCAGTTTGGTCAATAAAGGCACTATTATTTTGGTTTCCACCTTGTTCAACTCTGCCTTGGTTATTTGTACCGTTTTGGAATACTTCTGCAAGGCCAGAATCTAAATCTTGGGAAACATATGAAACGTTATTTGTACCGAATTGATCAACATATGCTTCATTAGGGCCGCCTGAACCGGAAGCTTTTACTTGAATAACGTCTGACTGGTTACCAACCCCACCGCCTTGCTGAACACTTGCTTCGTTAGCATTGCTACCTGATCCTGTCTGATCAATATCAGATACATTTTGGCTAGTATCAGAGGTTGGACCAAGAAGGTTTAAAGCATTAAGAATATTGCTGCCACTGGGCACCGCAGGTTGAACATTATCCCAAGCATCATTGTCAATGTTGGTATTAGGGTTATCAACCCCCCAAGAAACACTGTTATCAAGAGGTAGTTGCTGTGCAAAAGCCATACCGCTCATTGTGATGGTTACAGCAGCGGCTAGAGCAGTCATTTGAGTCTTCATTTTGTTTCCCCTTTTTTTCGACCATCTTGCTTTTGGTTGTCTATTGAGCTGCAGATGGCGGCTCAATAGGTATCGATAGTGACTGGACGTGCACTGCCCGAATTATTTTGTTGCTGGACACTAATGCCGCGTAAGCCACTGCCCGATTGTGAAATCGTAATATCGCCGCTAAAACCCGTTTGATATATATCTGCTCTTAGTGAAAACGTATTGCCTTGCTGACTAATATTGGCAGAATGATTATTACCGACTTGCCATATAACGCCGATATTATTGCCATTACTTTGTACTATCTCAGCATGATTGTTATTACCACGCTGATGAATATGAGAAAAATTAGCGAATTGATAACTAGCTGAACGTGATTGAGTAACACTGGCTTTATTACTGTTACCCTGTTGCTCAATCACACTAATATTGCCTTGTAAAAATGAGGTGTCTATCTCACTTACATACTGAGCAACTCTTGAGTTATCTGCTTGAGCAATCATATTCATTCCCAGCAAGCCAATCGTTAAAAGCAAAGCTATGCAGCTTTTATGATTTGCATTGCTCTTAGTCAGGCTTGAAGGTTTCATTTCTTACCCCTTTTGAAACTTTTTGTATCTTTATGTTTCGTATATTTAGTTTGGACTATTTGAAGAAAGTCGCCATAAGAAGTTTTATTGTTGCTGCGACTAAATTTTTGGTTTTTCTATTAAATTACTAGCTAATAAATTCACACCCCATTGATTAGATAAATCATTACGATAAAATTACATGGGTAAACGACGAAAATTAAAAAAATGGCCACTCTATGAGTGGCCATTAAAACGTTTATATTTTATGTGGTGTTCCCTTGATTTAATTATGCCATGCCTACAGCATGGGTATGGGGGCGTTAAGGTATTCGTCTAAGATAGATTCTTGTAGGCTGGCCCCTGGCGCTAGATTCCATAGCCGGTTTTCTATACCTCTAGCAATAAGATGGATGACCGCAGACTCAATCGCCGACATAACCGCTAGCTGCACAGGCTCATTGGTAGTAATACCTGCCTCGGCTTCTAATAATCGGCTAAAGTCGATAAAGCGATAAACCCCAGCTCTTAGCTCTTTGGAGTAGATCGTTTTGGTGGTCGTGACGTTGGCCAATATTTCGCCGGTTGATATTTCGACGGCACGTAAATTAACCGTCACCTGATCCACTTGGTACTGGCCTGATGCACCTATGCCGAAATATTCCGCACCGGCGCCTCCGGTTCGTATGTTGGATTCGTAGGCAATAATGCCCCCTTCAAGCATTACCGAGGCTGCCCTTAACGATGGTAACGTATCAGGCTGACCAAACCGCTCGAATTCTGCGCGAATAATACGACGTTCGGTTAATAAGTTCTGTAACCCAACCCGTTCTAGGGGAATAAACCAGCCAGAGTCTGAGAGGGCGCCGGTAAGCATTGCCGCTGCCCCTTGGGTCACCGCTGTAGAGAAGGTACTTGCAGGGGCTGGCCGGTATTGACCTGTTTGGTCGCGGAAGTCATATACGGAAACAAAAATCTTACCCGCTGGCGGCGGTAGCGCAACAAGATCCTGATAGGTTGAGCCTCGTGGTGTTAAGGTTGCTTCAGCACCTTCTAAATTTTCTGATGTGGCTACCACCCCTGCGCAGCCGCTCAGCAAGCTGACAATGATAAGTGAGGCAATGATTTTCATAGTGATCCCCTGATGAAGCAGTTAGCGTTAAGCTTTATTCTCAGTTGTTGGCTAGTTATTCTGCTTTTTTGTTAAGGATTAAATAAACCACCAACGCTTATTTCAGTGACATCACCCGTTACCTTATCAACTACTCTAACCACTAGTTGGCCACTGTTATCGCTCACCACAACGCCAAACTCATCACTATCGAAACTACCTTCGCTAACTTCACCGCGGCTAACATCAGAGATAAGCTGTGATATCAAGCGGCTTTCTAAACTTTGTAGCAGTCGATCTGTGGAAGATAGTGATTGCACGCTGCGAGTATTTGGGTCTTTATTAGTATCTTGTGCTTGAGCTTTACCTAATAAATAACTACCGGCAAATGGATCACCACCAAAAGAGGGATTAATCGGTTGGTAAATTAATTCTCCCGAGTATGCATTTGTTCCTATGCCCATTACTGCTATTAACGTAGCGCAGCGAATTTTTACGCGAATGTTCATTAGAATAACTCCTCTTTTCCCAGGTCTTTATCTGATATAAGGGCAGATGCCAGCTGCTGCTGGAGAAGTGCCTCTTCCACAACTTGTACAGCTTCTCCGGCTATGCGGTCAGCTTCGCTAATCCTGGGAGAGAGCTGTGTCCTAAAGTACATGCGGTTGCCTTCCATAATGGCAACCTGACTACCCCAACGTGCATCGGGGCGCTCCTGAATGGTAATGGTGGCGTTGCCTATTAGTAGGCTATCCATGGCTCGTTGGCTGAAAGCACGATAGAAGGTCTTGCCAGCCATGGTTACCGTACGGTCCACCATGACGCCAGTGAGTTCACTACTGCCGCTTTGTCGGGATTGGATTTCTGGGCCATCGGGGCTTGATAGCTGATTAATTGCATCTACTTCTTCTTGTTCGCTGGCGGGTAAAGAACTAGGCTCGTTAGCTAAGACGCTTGTTAGCAGCGCGAAATAGACGACAAACGTAAGTAATACAGAGCGAGGTAATTGATAAAGTAGATACATGGCGATAGGGTCCTTTTGAAAGCTACCGATGGCGTTGTAAACTACGTGCGGTTTCTATGTTAGGTAGAATGGGACCAAGGTTTTGATGAATCCAATTAAGTGCTTGAATGCGGTTGTGTACATTAATTTTACGGAAAATGTTATATAGATGAGATTTGACGGTGTGTTCGCTTAAAAACAGTTTTTCGGCAATTTGTTGATTAGATGAGCCGGCGCTTAATAAAGAGATAATTTCCATTTCTCGGTTCGTTAAGCCACATGCAGGTCTGAAAGCATTACTTTGGTACTTACGGTAGAAAAGTATTAACCTTGCCATCAGTTCACGAGACATCCACAGTTCATTATCTAATAAGGCGTGAATGCCTTTGCAAAATACCTCTAAGCTTTCGTTACGGTAAAAAATCCCTTTTAGTTGAGCGCAAGAAAGTGATTCTAACGCGTGATCCATATCGCGAATATTGAAGGCCGCTAGCGGTGCTTTTGCCAGTGCGTCAGGAAGCTTTTCCTGCCAGTTTGGTAATATATCGGCATCAATGTGGTCGCTGTCTATAAGAATAAGTAACTTGCCAGCGATTGTTGGTGGTAATACGGCATCAGGCGTGTAGGTATTAATTTTGCAGCCCGTCTGCGTTTGTAAATAGTCTACAAATAGCTGCAATTGTGGACTATTTTCAGTAATGATATACACCAGACCTGTGGTTTTTTCCTGCGGCATTGGTTAGTCCTCATGGAAAGAAAGCGTGAATAAGTCTGCCTTTGATTGTTGCCTATGAGATACATTTCGTAAAGTTATGTTACTATAAAACTAGTAAAATAAATTTGAATATCGTTATTCATTTTTTATATAAACATGCAATTAATTGATTAATAAATATTTTATTTACTAAATTAGTATTTTGAGATTCATTCGCTCGATTACCTTTGGTAACATTTTCTGGAATTTATACCCTCCACTTTTCCTGCGTAAACTGATGCTTTTTTATTTGGAGACATACGGATGTCATCTATTAAGACGCTGGTTTTAGCCAGCAATAATGTTGGGAAGTTAAATGAATTCAATCAGTTGCTTACTCCCTTGGGGTTAGATGTTCGCCCACAATCTGAATTTGGTGTGCAAGAGGTTGATGAAACGGGGCTTACATTTGTAGAAAACGCATTACTGAAAGCTCGTGAAGCAAGTAATGTGAGTGGATTGCCTGCATTAGCAGATGACTCTGGCCTTGAAGTAGACGCACTCAATGGTGCGCCAGGTATCTACTCAGCACGCTATGCTGGAGAACCTAAAAGTGATGAGCAAAATAATGAAAAGTTATTAACGTCGCTTAGCCCCTATGCTGAAGGTCAACGTAGCGGGCGTTATTGGTGTGTATTAGTCTATTTACGCCATCCAGAAGATCCTGTGCCTGTTATTGTGCAACGCAGTTGGGAAGGTGAAATTCTGGCACATCCTCGCGGTAACGGTGGTTTTGGTTATGACCCCCTTTTTTGGCTACCGGATCAAGGAATGAGTGTTGCCGAGTTGCCCAGTGAAACTAAAAACCGGCTTAGTCATCGCGGACGGGCATTACAAGGCTTGGTAGAACTGTTGAAGGTGGCACATGGCTGAGCTATTGCCACCCTTATCTCTTTACATACATACACCATGGTGTGTGCGTAAGTGCCCTTACTGTGATTTTAACTCCCATGAGCCAAGCACTGAGGAGCTGCCTGAAGCCGCTTATCTCAACGCTCTGCTCAATGATCTAGATGGTGATTTATCGTTAGCGGATGAAAGAGAGATTCAAACCATATTTATTGGTGGGGGTACACCAAGTCTCTTATCACCAGCTTTTTATGATCAATTATTCAAAGAGATACGCCTTCGGCTGCCTTTCTCTTCTACTATAGAAATTACCCTAGAAGCCAATCCTGGCACGACCGAGCAGCAGCGGTTTATTGGTTATCGAGAAGCTGGCATTAATCGTCTGTCTTTAGGAGTTCAGAGTTTTCGCCCTGAACAGCTTAGCGCGTTGGGGCGTATTCATAGTGGCCAAGAAGCTGTGAATGCTGTTCGCCAGGCCCGTGAAGCTGGGTTTGATAATCTCAATATTGATTTGATGCATGGGTTACCCAAGCAAACCCCGGCTCAAGCGATGGAGGATATTAATCAAGCATTGGATCTGGGACCAGAGCACCTTTCCTGGTATCAGTTAACGCTTGAACCTAATACGGCATTTTTCTCTCAGCCGCCTGTGTTACCAGAAGAAGAGGCACTCTGGGACATTCAAGAAGCTGGGCATCAACGCCTTGAGCAAGCTGGCTTACGACGCTATGAAATTTCCGCCTACGCGCGAGTAGAGCAACAAAGTCGGCACAATATTAATTATTGGCAGTTTGGCGATTACTTGGGTATTGGGGCGGGGGCTCATGGAAAGCTGACGACGGTTGACAGTCAGGGGCAGCGGCATATCGAAAGGCGCTGGAAAACACGTCAGCCAGAGGCTTATTTACGTCGTTCAAATGATCCGCGTGGCTTTGTGGCTGGCAAGCAGCCTATAGCAACGCAGGAACTGCCCCTTGAATTTTCGATGAATGCGCTACGTTTAATCGATGGCGTCTCCATGGATGTCTGGACGGCTTACACAGGGCAGCCCCCAGCCGTGTTACTTGCACGGTTACACAGCGCCTATGAAAAAGGACTTTTAATGGAAATGCCCGAAAAGCTGCGTGCATCGCCTCAAGGTCTATTATTCTTGAATGAATTGCTGACATTAATAAGCGATGAGTGATCAGCGATATATAAAGTAATTACCCTGAAGACTATCAAGGAGTGAGTGATGCGTATTTCTCGACTACTGACCCCGCTAGCGGCAGCCATTTTGTTAGCTGGCTGTGCTACCTCAGACCCTTATGGCGGTCAGACGCAGCGCTCTAGCACGGCGATGGGATCTGGCATTGGTGCTGCCATTGGCGCTGCTGCTGGTGCGCTGTCTGGTGATGGCAGTACTAGCCGTCGCGATCGTGCCTTAATTGGTGCGGCGGTGGGTGCGGCAGCGGGTGCCGGTGTGGGCGTTTACATGGATCGTCAGGAACAACAGCTGCGTGAAAATCTCCAGGGCTCACGCATTGAGATCGACCGTCGTGGTGACGATATTGTGCTTAATATGCCTAGTGGCGTTACCTTTGGTTTCGACTCAGCCGACCTTACCAGCGAAGCACGTAACTCACTTAACCAAGTAGCGAATGTACTGACCCAGTATCAGGATACTCGCGTCAACATTGCTGGCCACACCGATAGCACAGGTGATGCAAGTTATAACCAACGTCTATCTGAGCGTCGTGCCCAGTCTGTTGGTAATTATCTTAGCCAAAATGGCGTTTCATCTGCCCGATTAAACACCAGGGGATACGGTGCGAATCAGCCGGTGGCTAGTAATGACTCTGAACAGGGGCGTGCACAAAACCGCCGCGTTGAAATCACCTTGACTCCGACGGGAGATGGACAAGGCCAACGCTAACGATTTGTAACCTCGGCATTGCCGATAAACGCCCGCTATGCTCACATAGCGGGCTTTTTTCGATTCTCTGTTAGCGAGCGACTATGCTGTCTTACCAACACGCTTACCATGCCGGTAACTTTGCCGATGTGCAGAAACATTTGACGCTTTACGCAGTGGCTGAGTATTTATTACGTAAAAAAACTGCCATTACATATGTAGATACTCATGCGGGACGGGGTCTTTATCCCCTTAACACCAAAGAGACTCAGCGGCTTCAAGAGTACCGCGAGGGCATTTGGCCTCTATGGCAAGCACGTGGACAGCTAACGGACCCTTTACTAAACAGTTGGCTAACCACGTTGGGCACTGCCCAGTCCAATGCTTCCGAGCTAACCCATTATCCTGGTTCACCGTGGTGGCTTTCTCAGCCGCTGCGTGAGCAAGATCGCCTGACGCTATTTGAGCTTCACCCAGGTGAGCATGAGCACTTAAGCGCACAGTCGCTGTCTCCTCAGGCGCAACGAACCTATGGAGATGGCCTGGCAGGCTTGAGTGGGCTAGTGCCTGTTGCAACACCGCGTTTATGCGTGTTGATTGACCCTAGCTACGAACGTAAAGCGGAATATCTAGAGGTGGTTGATGCGGTGGCTTATAGCTTGGCAAAAGTGCGACATGCGGTGTTACTGGTGTGGTACCCATTGCTACCAGCAGGCAACCACCACTCGCTGCTAAATGGCTTGAGGGAAAGTGGCATCCGTAAAATTTGGCGCAGTGAGCTTCAACGTTATACGCCCAACGAGCAGAGCCATGGCATGTACGGTAGTGGAATGCTGGTGATTAACCCGCCCTGGGGATTAGATGAGCGTCTAGCGGCGGCAATGGGCCACCTTACGCCGCTGCTAGGCACTGACAGTGACTATCGATCAGAGTGGCTGGTAGGCGAATAGCTTGTTAGTCACTGCCTGTTATTGACCGAAGCAGATGATTATTTCCCGATACAAAAACTGCCAAAGATTTCGCCGAGCAGGTCGTCAGCGCTAAATTCACCGGTAATTTCGCCTAACGCCTGCTGAGCATCGCGCAAGTCTTCGGCTAGCAATTCCCCTGCACCGTAGCCATCTAGCTGGGCGCGTCCAGTTTCCAGCGCAATCATAGCGCGGTCTAAGGCGTCTAAATGACGACGACGGGCTGAGAATCGTCCTTCAGTAGTCGCAGAAAATCCCATGATGTCTTTTAAATGAGATTTTAAGTTATCCACACCCACACCCGTTTTCGCGGATAGCCTTATCGTTGGTGTGGTTGTGGATAAATCAATGCCAGCTTGTTCGGCACTTGTATCAATTTTATTTCGCACTAGCGTTAGACGCGTTTGATCGGGGAGTCTGGCGACAAATTCCGGCCAAATAGTCATAGGATCGGTCGCATCAGTCGTGGAGGCATCTACCAATAGCAGCACGCGGTCGGCTTTTTCTATCTCTTCCCAAGCGCGGGCAACGCCTATTTTCTCTACGGCATCGGGAGTATCGCGTAACCCTGCGGTGTCGATAATATGCAGTGGCATGCCATCAATATGAATATATTCCCTCAGCACGTCACGCGTGGTGCCAGCAATATCCGTCACAATGGCAGTATCTTGTTCGGTCAGTGCATTGAGCAAGCTAGACTTACCGGCATTAGGTCGTCCAGCAATCACCACACTCATTCCTTCGCGTAATAGTGCCCCTTGGCCTGCGGCTTTGCGTACCGCTGTCAGCGCTTGCTGAACGCTATCTAAACGGTTGGCGACGTGGCCATCGGCTAAAAAGTCGATTTCCTCCTCTGGGAAATCAATCGCCGCTTCGACGTAAACCCGCAGCTCAATGAGGCGTTCCACTAATGCCGAGATGCGCTGGGAAAACTCGCCCTGCAACGAGCGTACCGCATTTTCGGCAGCGGAACGGGAAGTGGCATCTATCAGATCGGCAATGGCTTCGGCCTGGGCCAGATCCAACTTGTCGTTTAGAAAGGCTCGTTCTGAAAATTCACCCGGGCGTGCTAGACGTGCACCAAGCTGTAGGCAGCGTTCAAGCAGCATATCCATAATGATTGGCCCGCCATGTCCTTGCAGTTCAAGCACGTCCTCGCCGGTAAATGAGTGAGGCCCGTTGAACAGTAGGGCTATGCCTTCATCAATAATGCTCTCAGCGGCGTGAAACGGGCCATAGTGAGCGTAACGAGGGGAAGGGCAGTGGCCAAGTATGGCGGTGGCAATATCGTGGCAGGCAGGACCTGACACGCGAATAATGCCAACACCGCCGCGGCCAGGAGGCGTTGCTAGAGCGGTAATGGTGTCTTGGGTGTAAAGTCGGTCGGCCATGGCGCTTCTCGTTGGTGTATGGCGAAGATTGTCGCGTTGTTCATCCTAAAACGCCAGACCCCCGCTAAGGCGGGGGTCTGGGAGTAGGAGAAGGGTGCGTGTTACTTGGTTCGCAACCCTTTGCCGACGTTCGGATCATTCTCAATATTACGCGTAATGAGGTACTGCTGCGCCACCGAGATGATGTTGTTGACGACCCAGTAGATAACTAGACCTGCTGGGAACCACAAGAAGAAGAAGGTGAAGATAATCGGCAACATCTTCATAATCTTCGCCTGCATGGGATCGGGCGGTGTTGGGTTCAGCATCTGCTGAACGAACATCGAGATCCCCATCAGAATTGGCAAGATAAAGTACGGATCTTTCACTGACAAATCTTGAATCCAGAATATGAACGGTGCATGGCGCAGTTCAACAGATTCAAGCAGCATCCAATAAAGGGCAATGAACACTGGCATCTGGACAAGGATCGGTAAACAGCCACCCAAAGGATTAATCTTTTCCTTCTGGTAGAACTTCATCATCTCTTGAGACATTTTCTGGCGATCATCGCCATACATCTCTTTGAGACGCTGCATTTCCGGACCAAGCTTACGCATGCGCGCCATTGACTTGTAGGCTTTAGCAGATAGCGGGAACAGCACCAATTTCACTAGTACGGTCAGTAAGACAATCGACCAACCCCAGTTGCCAACGATGTCGTGGATCTTGTCCAGCAACCAGAACAGCGGGTTGGCGATAAACCACAGCCAACCATAATCGACGGTTAAGCGTAAGTTGGGAGCGACTTGCTCAAGGTAATCTTGAACTTTGGGCCCCATGTACAGCGTTGCGCTTAGCGTTGCCTCGCCATTAGCGGCCACACTGCTCGTGGGGCCAGCAAATGCTACGACATTACGATCACGTGAATCGGTAGTGACATAGTAAAGGTTTTGCTGATCCTGAGCAGGCGCCCAGGCAGACACAAAGTAGTGTTGGATAATGGCAATCCAACCACCTTGAGCTTCACGGTTTTCAAAGTTACGGCTCTGAATAGCATCAAAGTCGATCTTTTCATACCGTGCGTCTGGAGTAGAGTAAGCAGCCCCAAGATAGGAATTCATGCCCATGGCAACGCCACTAGAGGGATCGGGGCTGTTATCGCGGGCAAGTTGACCTATAAAGCGTGCGCTAACCGGTGATTCGGTGTTATTAGCTAAATAGTAGCTAACGTTGACCGCGTAGTTGCCGCGTTCAAACGTCAGGCGCTTAATAACTTCGACGCCGTTAACTTCCGCTGTTAAATCAACACTTAGCTGCTCTTCATTGTTACCTAAGCGGTACTCGGTACGCTCGGGCGTGAAGGCAATGCGGCTAGCCTGACCGTCCAGTTGAAGACCTGAACGGGCGACGTAGCTGCGTGATGAGTTATCAGAAAGCAATACGTAGTTACGATCTGAGTCCAGCGTTAACTTATGCTGCGGTAGGGCGGCGTACACGATATCGCCACCGTGCGGGTCAATACGCACGTCGAGAACATCGGTTGTAACAGCAATAAAGTCTCGGCTTGATGCGTTGCTTTCCATTTCCCCAGGCATACCTTCACTAATGGCATTCTGAGGAGCTGACGAGCTTGGCACCGATAAATCATCGCTATCATTACTATTGATAGGTGAGCCGTTGCTGCTTTGGGTAATCTCAGGCGTCGAATCGACGCTTGTTTGCCCATAATCCTGATTCCACTGTACAACCAATAGATAGGCAAGTACTGCCAGTGGAATCAGTAATAAAAGTCGTTTTACGTCCATGAGGGTTCTGCCCGATGGGTGGTGAACATGCTAATGGCGCAGTGTCATCTACTCGACCTCATTTACTCGACCCATGACACACGAAAGCCTGCCAGGCGGCAGGCCGAGGTCGAGCGGCGAGGTGTGTCGTCAAGCGTCACGTGTTACGCCATTAGGCGGGGAAGATACAGACACCGCCTGTGCGTCTCTCTGAAGCCGTTTCCACATGCCATTTAACTGGCGTGTAAGCGTTTCGTTGTCGATATCTTGAACGCCGCGTTTTGCCAATATCACAATATCCACAGAGGGCAAGTGATCTTGGCGGAGACGAACAGACTCTCTAACAAGTCGCTTAAAGCGGTTGCGATCAACAGCGAGCTTCACATTTTTTTTGCTGACCACCAGTCCAACGCGGGGGTGACCCCGGGTACTCAAACGCGCTAACGCCATCATACCTTTGCCATGAACCTTCAGGTCTGCTTGTTCAAACACGTGACTAAAATCCCCAGCGTTTAGCAAACGTAAGCACCGGGGAAAGCCTTGATGCGGCACACGCAATTCGAGATCAGGCGCTCAGACGCTTGCGGCCTTTGGCGCGACGGCGTGCAATAACAGCACGGCCATTTTTGGTTGCCATACGAGCACGGAAGCCATGCGCGCGCTTGCGCTTGAGAACGCTGGGTTGAAAAGTGCGTTTCATAACTCGTTATTCCCACGTGGTTTAGGACGGAAAGTGAATTCCAAAACACCCGGTCCAGTGAGGAACTAGCCGGGGAGTTTTAATTCAAGACCGGAAATTGTAGAGACTTCCCGCGTCAGGTGCAATTTTTCCTTGCATAAAAAGCATGAAAAAGGCAATGGCGGTTGTTTGTATACGTTTAGCATTGCTTCTTACTATGAATCTATTATTACTAAGGAAGTTATTTAAAACCTACTGTTATTAATAGTGGGGATACTAATTGTGGATAAGCTATTTTAGCTTATTTTTATCAAGAGCTTAAAATCATAAAAAATCTGTGCATAACCTTCGGATAAGCCTTAAATAAACTGTTAATTAGGTGTGCTCAACAGGTTATAAAATACATCAAAACAGGTTTGTGCTTGATCGATTACCAGCTTTTCCCTATATCTCATGAGTAGTTGTCCACAGGGCAAAAAGAGGCTTGAGTGCGTGTGGATAACCGCTCCGTTGGGCGCTACAATGGTCGGCCGTTTTCAACCGATGGTGAGATGA